>CAWIFY010000031.1:2500-67049 GCA_963835255.1 Terriglobia bacterium
ATACGGTAGTGATTTACTTCAGGACTGCTTGATAACCGCTATGGAGTCCGTATCGAGCTGTTAAACAAACGCCGAGCTCGATCACCTTCTTACTGGCCGCCGCGACTTCTCCGTCGCGCACCTACTAACTTATCAAACTGCCGCGATCATTGCAACAAAAAACTCCATTTGCTCGTGATCGGTTCGCCGTTTCACTCTCGCTGGCGGCGACTCGTTCAGAATATCAGGGACTGTCTCGGCTTGCAAGCCCTTTCAGCGGCGGTTTCTGTGGAAATTCAAAGGAGTCTTCTTTCGAAGCGATAACGGGCGTTGAAGAGATTTCCGCATTCCTTATTCACAGGATTTGCACATCCGGCCGAGGCTGAATTGCAGTGTCTGGAGTCTAAAGCTTCGAACCGAGTAGATGAATCGGCAGCTTGCTTGAGGAGCGTTTTAGGCTAAGCCTCAGCCCACTGCTCTTTCACGTATGGCAGAGCCCGGGCGAGCGCCCCGGCCGGCGAGTCGGTCGCTTTGGATTCGACTGTCAACCAACCATGGAATCCGGACCTCTTCAGAGCGCGGAAGCCGGGACGATAGTCGAACGGCAGTGAGCCAGGTTCGGTGCGCTCGGAGCCGTCGGCGAGGTGCACGTAACCGGTCTCGCGTCCATATTGCGTGAGGGTCTGGGCTATGTTTGGCTCCTCAATCTGCATATGGTAAAAGTCACTGAGAATTTTGAACCCGGGCGCGTCGACTGCTCCGATCACCGCGGCCGCCTGGCTCTGCCTGTTCATGAAGTGCGTTTCTTTGTAATTGCACGGTTCAAGCAACAGGGTGATCCCGGTTTGCCGAACCGCCGGCGCAAGCTGACGGAGAGCAGCCACGAGCAGCTTCTGTTCGAATTGACGCGCATTGGGAACACCCAATTGCGCAAAGCGATTGGGGCCGAACACAGGCACTTCGATGACGAAGGCCGCGCCGAGATCGCGAGCCATCTCGAGCCGCTTACGGTCGAGTTCGACGGCTTGGGTTCGCTTTCCTGCGTCCGGGTCGAGCAATCCTAGCGATCCGACTATCGCGCTGACAATCGCGCCAGTACCATCGAGCGCCCGGTGAAGGTCTTCTACGGGCTGGTTCAGCCACTCCGGACCGAGTTCGATGCCGTCATATCCGAGCGAGTGCACGAGCTCCGCGCGTTCGCGAAGACCGGTTTGCGGGAGCGGTGTTCGGACGCCGAATCGCACAGAACCGGACCGTGCGCCCGAAAGCGCGGCCCACGCGCTGCCGATGAGCACTGCGCGGCGAGTCACAACGTCAGGATATACGGAAGGGGAATCAGAGCTTGCTACTCGTTTCTAAGAGCAGTCATGGGATCGAGCCGGGCGGCGCGACGGGCAGGGAAAAAGCTGGCGACGAGGGTGATGGCGAGCAGAAAGGCGCTTGCGGCCAGGAAGGTCACCGGGTCCGTAGGGCGAATCCCAAACAAGAGCGAACGAGCGGTTATCGCAGCAGTCGCAGCGAGCGCTAACCCAGCTGCAGTCCCGATGAAGAGCAGCACTAAAGTACGTTTGAGAATGGCCCCCGTGATGTCTCGAGCTTTCGCGCCGAGCGCCAGGCGAATGCCGATTTCATCGCGGCGAGCAGTCACGATGTACGAGATAACACCATAAAGCCCGACTGCAGACAGAAGCGCAGCCAGCCCGCCGAAGAAGCCGGAGAGCAAAGCCATGAGACGCTCGAGGACCAGGCTGTCCGCGATCTGGGTTGTGAAGACGGAGAAGTCGGCGAGGATGGCGGGCGAAATCGCGTTGAGTTTTTGCCGCACGGCAGCTATGACGCTGGCCGGGGGAAAAGAAGAATGGATGAAGATAGCCCCGCTTCGGCGCACGTCGGAGAACTGTCGCGCGGGACCGAACACCTCAGGCGGAATCTCCTCCCGTAAGCGGGCGTATTTGGCATCTTTGACGATGCCGACTATTTCATAGACGGTTGCGGGGTAATTCGGCTCAGCGCGGGTTCGCAGAATGCGGCCGAGGGGATCCGCGCTGCCTAGAAAACGGCGCACAAAAGTCTGGTTGACCACTGCGACATGCTGCGAAGTGGCGCTATCGCGGTCGTTGAAATCGCGCCCGGCGAGTAGAGGGATACCGAGGGTATTGAAGAATCCTGGACTAACCCAAGTGAACTTTGAGGAGCCTTCGAGGCCGGGCAAGTCGAAGCCGAGCGTCCAACTGCTCCCATCGAGCGGAACGTGGGTGGAGGTTGCGGCAGACTGCACTTGCGGCAAGGAACGCACTTGCTCGAGCAGGTTGCGAAGAGCTTGTTCGCTCCGTTCTCCTGGGGGCAGGGGGAGATGCGACAGATCGAGGGATGCGATCACAATACCGTTTTCACGGAAACCGGGATTGAGTGTCATGAGGTTCCAGAAGCTACGGACAAAGAGGAGGGCGCCGACGAGCAACACCAGCGAGATGGCGATCTGACAGACAACCAAAGCGTTTTGAAACGAGCTGCGCTGTCGCCCGCCGCTGATACCGCGGCTACCAATTTTGACGACTTCTCCCGGATTGGCTCGAGATCCGCGGAAGGCGGGCATGAGGCCGAAGAGGAGGCACGTCAGGATGGCCATGGAGGCGGTGAAAATGAGAATCCTCCAATCGGGATGCAAGTCCAGGTAAGGCGTATAGTCTTGAGTAGTGAGAAGCACGAGGATGAGCCGGCTTAGCACGTGCGTTAAGCCCGCTCCTAGGACCGCACCCGCGATACAGAGCAGCAAACTTTCCGTTAGCAGTTGTTGGATGATGCGGCGGCGCGAAGCACCGAGCGCGAGCCGCACGGCTGTTTCGCGCTCCCTAGTAGCGGCGCGCACCAGCATAAGGTTGGCGAGATTGGCACAGGCAATCAGCAGCACGAGTCCGGTGATGCCAAGCAACAGCCAAAGGGAGGTGGTGTCGGTGTCGTTGACGCCGTGCGCGGCCGGATAGGCCGACAGGCGGAACTTGCGGTAGGAGATGCGCGACGAAGCTTCGTAGCCGGTAGGCACGGTGGCCTGAAAAATCGCGGGGCTGATCGAAGCGAGTTGACCGGCAGCCCGCGCGAGAGTCCAGCCAGGTCGTAGGCGGCCCATTACCGTCAGAAACGAAAAATCGGTTCGGCGCAGAGCTTGCGCGCTGGAAGAGTAGCCTTCGATCGAACAAATGGGCAAAGCGATATCGAAGTTTTCGCCTGGCTCCAGCCCGGAGAAACCGGGCGGGGTGACTCCGATGACTTCAGTGGGGTGATCTTTAATCAACAGCTTGGTTCCGACAGCTGAGTCACTTCCGTCAAATTCACTTTGCCAGAATCCGTAGCTGATGACAGCGCCCGGTATCCCGCATCCCCGTTGATCATCCTGCGGTCTAAAGAGACGTCCAGCAGTAGGAACGAGACCCAGGGTAGAAAAGATTCCGCCGCTGACCCATAAGCTTTTCAGAGATCGGTGATTGGCGGCCGTGCCGAGCTCCGCGCTATTCCGTGCCCAGGCAAAAACGCCCGAGAATCCGCGCTGGTGATCGCGGATCTGCTCCCAGACGGTGTAAGACAGCTCTCGCGAAGAGCCGCTAATCCCGAATCCCCGATTGCCCCCTTCGATCTGGATTAAAGCGAGCTTTTGCGGATCGGGGACGGGCAGACTGCGCAGACGGAGCGCATCGAGCAGAGTGAAAATCGCCGTAATCGCGCCAATGCCGAGCGCGAGTATGCCAACCGCGGTGATTGTGAAACCCAGGCTCTTGCGCAGGGTTCGCAAGGCAAGCCGCGCATCCTGCAAAGCAGATTCGATCCAGCGCGTGCCGCGGGCCTCCCGGCAGTCTTCGCTGATCTGCTCGACGCCGCCGAAATCAAGCCGCGCCTTGCGCTGCGCTTCCTCTTCGCTCAGGCCAGCGCTGCGGTAATCGGCGATCTGGCGGTCAAGATGGAACCGCAATTCCTTCTCGAGCTCTGCTTCCGCGCGATCCTTTTTGACGAGCCGCCCCCACCAGTTCATAATGCGCTTCTTTGCAGCTTAAGCACCAGCGCGACAGTCTCCGCCAGCCGCGTCCAGTTCGCCGTCTCCGCTTCGAGCTGCGTTCTGCCTTTACGTGTGAGGGCGTAAAACTTGGCTTCGCGGCCGGTTTCGGACTCTTTCCATTCGGCTTTCAGGAAACGTTTGTTTTCGAGGCGATGGAGGGCTGGATAGAGCGATCCTTGCTGGACTTGCAGAACATCACGTGAAACCTGCTGCAAACGTTGCGCGATGGCATATCGATGAATCGGACCAAGCGCGGCCACTTGGAGAATGAGGAGGTCGAGAGTGCCTTGCGGGATATCGGATTTCGGTGACGGCATGGAGAACGTCTGCAGCTTCTACATATACCCCATAATATGTAGAAGGTCAAGACGTACGCCGGTCTTAAATGTCGAGGCCTTCCCAAATCGGCCGCAGATCCATAGTGAATGATGGCACGTAATTGCTTTGCACGGAATCGCAGTCCTTGAACTCTGTTACTTGGCCGCCGGCGGTGTAGAGATGAACGGTTCGTTTTGCTGGGTCAATCAACCATGCTTCGGAGGTACCGTTAGCGAGATATTCCAAGCACTTTTCATTCTGCTGTTTCCAGCGATCGCTCTGCGACTTTACTTCAATGGTGAAATCCGGCGCAAATGGCAGAAATTCTTTGCGCTCGCGCTTGGATAAGGTTTTGATGCGCTCGACTTTGGCCCAGGAAGCATCGGGTGACCGCTTGGCGCCGTTCGGAAGCCGGAAGGTTGTGCTGGAATCTAAGGTCTTGCCCGTTCCGTCTTGCCGAGCCCAGTTACGTAACTGCGCGTAGGCTTCGCCGCTCTGATTTCCACTTTCACCATCTGCAGGCGGCATGATGATGATTTCTCCTTGAGCCGTCTGCTCGATCCGCGCGTCCGGATTTAACCGCCAGATCTGGTTAAACAGCGCATCGGTATCCGCGGAATCGTTCGGCGTGATGGTTTGCACGTCTCCCAATTCGAGTTCCGTCGTAATCGTCATCTTGTGCTCCTGGCAGGTTGATCTGATTTTACAGCCGAAAGCATTTACTTTGCGACCTACCCGCCAGGGAAGAGTTAGACCTCCCACGCTTCGATCCGTTTCAGAAAGGGCGGCTTTCAGGATTCGTTGAAAAGTAAAGCGCGTGGGCGGCTAACGTACTTTCTTGAAGTAACTAGAGTCCCACCATTGCTTTCCGTCCGCCGTCACACCAGAGCCGTAGATCACGAGCGCATCGCCGCCCGGCACAGCAGCGCTCACAATCCGCTCTATTTCCTTGCCTGTATCTTTTTCACATACACGCATATCGGTGAGGTCGGGATTTCGCGTCGGCTCGTATTTGATGCTGATTTTGTCATCGCCGGAAAGGCTGTTGGCCTGCCTGTCAAAGCGGAGATCCGTTTTCTTGCCCGATTGATCGGTGGACATGTAAGTCCAGCCGTTCTCGGTAACCGTCAAGGTTGCTTCACGCGGCGACCCGCTCGGGTTATTGGACCAATCGCTCTTGCTTACGTCCATTTTCCAGGTTCCCTGCTGGGCTTTGGAGGTGTCTGCTGCGTAGGCTGCGCAGAATGCAATCAGGGCGGCGAGAAAAAGCCTCATACGAATTAGTCCTTTCAGGCGCGCTGCCGAGTTCCAGCAATTAGTATATGCCCGTTTGCCCATGGCTGAAGCTCGACTTCATCTCAACGGTTCATGATCCGAAACCGAGTGATCCCTGTGGGCAGAAGATGCGACCTGCGCGCCACGTTCAGGGCAAGCCGACGCGCGAGTTCCGCTGCGACGTTTTTTTGCCTGTGGAGGCGGTGTTCCAGTCGACTTCCTTCAGAAGGCCCGGGCGGGCGGGATGAGCCGTCAATCCCGCAACGATCTTTTCGAGATCTGATCGATGTTCGAGGTCACAACAGCAACGGGTTCAGCTTCGAATCCGCCAGCGCCAGCGTCTTCACAGTTGAGTGGAGGCGGCCCGCAGGTCGAACGGCGTCTTAACGCTTTGGAGGTCCTGACGTTCCTGGGCTTCCTGATTCAGCCGTGCGGCGGCGAGCATTCCGAGAAGGCAGAAATACCAGCCGCACACGCCGAAACGAGCGAATGGATAATCAACCAGCGCGTGGAGGCAGAGCGCGATGAGTCCGATTCCCCAGCCCGAGCGTATGGCCGGCCTGATGCTCCAGATCAGAATCACGAGCATGGCACCGGAGAAGAAGATTCCGCCTTCAGCCGCCCACTGGAGCCAGTCGTTGTGGGCACGATTGACAAAGGTGCCGTCATCATAGCGGGCGAACATGCGATAAACGGGCACGTACGTATCCAGACCCCAGCCCGCCAACGGGTGCGCTCGAATCATGGCTATCGAAGACCTGTCGATATTGCGGCGGAGAGCGAGCTGATCGTTCTGTTGCAGTTTGGAGATCAGGATCTCAAAGCCGGCCGCATAGATAAAGGTGACGCTCAGGCCAATCGCCAACGCTGCGCCAAGCAGAAGCGTTTTATTGCGGTTGCGCCCGTAAGCAAGAGCAATCACCGCGAGCAACTCGAGCAACACGAGAACGGTTCCGGCGCGCGAACCCGAAGCCACTACGGCCCCAATCTGCAGGGCCGCGCAGAGCAGGTAAGCCGCCTCAGGTTTACGGCCGGCAAGCCCTCGCCAGAGCGTTACAGGAAGCAGCAGTTCGACGAACTGGGCGAAGTTATTCCAATAGGCGAACGGCCCGAAGATCGAATGATAGCGGCTCGGGACCAGCCAGAAATACTTGTCAGTCTGCGAAGCTTGCTCGAGCAGATCGAGCAGGCACACACTGGTTCCAAAAAGAATGAAGAGCCAACGGAAGTCACTGGCTTGACGCGGTAAGCGAAACACTTGCGTCGCCATGCACGTGATGGCAGCGGCCGTGAACCAGAACAGGACGCCTGGCCAGCCGTAGGCAAGAATCTTTAGCGGAAAGAATAAGGTCTGCAGCAACCCGTAAGCGGTCATCGCGAGGAGGCAAATTGCCGGCAGGCTCAGAGTCAAACTGCGGTGTATGGGCGAGCCAAAAAAGGCGGCGGCAAGCAACAGAACGAGGCCGGAGAGAATACGCGGAGCGATGTCGCCTCCATCCCACGTGGTCAAGGTGAAGGCGCACAGCAGACCGAACAGCGCGAATTGCGTAATTTTCCCGTAAGCCAGGGCGGCAGGATCCGTCAGAGCCGGTATGCGAGGGCCGTCACTGGACATTCGCGGCGGTTTGGCTCGCGGCGGTTTGACTCGCGCCGGTATAGGTCACGCGCCAGATAGATTTCGAACCGTCATCGGTCACCATCAGCGAACCGTCAGGCGCAACCGCCACGCCCACCGGACGTCCCCAGACCTGGCCGTCTGGTGTCACGAAGCCAGTCAGAAAATCTTCGTACTCGCCGTTGGCGTGACCGTTTACGAGCGGTACCCGGATGACTTCATAACCAGCGCGGTCCGCCCTGTTCCATGACCCGTGCTCGGAGGCAAAGATGTCGCCCGAATAGGCTTTGGGAAATTGCTTGCCCTCATAGAAGGTCATCTCCAGAGAAGCATTGTGGGGCTGCAACAGCACATCGGGAACGATCACTTTATTCGCCAGCTCAGGATGCTTCCCTTGCAAACGAGGATCCTGGTGATCGCCCATGTAATACCAGGGCCAGCCATAGAAACCGTCTTCCTTTACAGAGGTGATGTAATCAGGAACCAGGTTGTCGCCCAGCATGTCCCGCTCGTTTACGGAACACCAGAGCTGCCCGGTTAGCGGATTTATGGCGATACCTACCGGATTGCGAATGCCCGCCGCGTAGACTTTGACGAACTTGCCTTCAGGCGTGTACTCGATGATATTGGCGCGATGGAACTCTTTCGGATGCGTATCGGGATCGTCCACGTTGGAGCCGGACCCAACCGAAACGAACATTTTGCTGCCATCGGGCGAGAAGGCCAGGTCGCGTGTGGTGTGACCGCCTCTCGGAAGCTGCGGAATGATGGTCTGCGAAGGGCCGGTCGCCTTGAGATCGCCGTTGTGATAAGGAAAACGGACGACTGAGTTCGTGTTTCCGACATAGATCCATTGCGGATTGTTGCCCGGAGGATAAAAAGCAATGCCGAAATTGTCTACCAGACCGGTGGCGAAGGTCGATCGCTGCTCAGGTTTTCCATCATTCGTAATGCCGCGATACACCTCGAGCTTGCCTGCGTCGGTTTCCGCGACAAACATATCTCCATTCGGGGCGGTGCGGATCTCGCGAGGATTTTCCAGTTGATCGGCGTACAGCTCGACCTTGAATCCCATGGGCGCTTGCGGCCAGGCATTTGAGGGGCGTGGAATAACGTGGGCGTTATTCGAAACTCCTTCCGTGGCGTAAGGCTTCGGGAGATCCGCTACCGTTATCTTGCGGATGATGCCTGGCTTTTCGCCTTGATAACCGTGGAAAGCAGCCTCGCCGGTAATGACGTCCTTTACATTCGATTCATCGGGAGCGGCATTGGCCAAGCTCCATAGGGCAATTGTTCCGAGAACAGCTAGAGAAAGAAGATAAACGCGCCGCATGGAACTATTGTTCCAAAACCGTTAGCAAGGTGCGCTCGCGCAGCCCTGTTTCAGTGAGTCCGCCGATCTCCAGATCCAGCATCTGATTCGGCTCCCGATTCCGCGCCAAGTCTACTTTCAGAAAATTCGTAGTGAGGGCGCTGCCCCGCCGCTCCAAAGTAACGGCGGACAAGCTTTTTCCAACCATGCAGCGACGAAAAGCGAGATCCTTTTGAGCCGATAACTCACGCAGGGCCCGCGTGCGCTCGTGCCGGACATGCATCGGAACAGCGCCGCTCTGCTCGGCGGCCAATGTGCCGGGCCGCTCGGAGTAAGTAAAAACGTGCAGATAAGTGAAGGGCTGTTCTTGGATGAAGCGGGCAGTCTCGTTGAATTCTTCCTCAGTTTCTCCGGGGAAGCCAGTCATCACGTCGGCCCCGATCGCGGCATCAGGCATAAGCGAGTGCGCCAGCGCCAACCGAGTCGCGTAATGCCGGGTACGGTACTTGCGATACATGCGTTTCAACACAGCGTCTGAGCCCGATTGCAGGGGCAAGTGGACATGCTTGGCGATACGCTCCTCGCCTGCGATCAATTCCAGCAGTTCCGCCGACCAGTCCATGGGTTCCACGGAACTGATGCGCAAGCGGCGCACGGCCGTTTCGCTCAACAGCGTGCGAAGTAGGTGCAGCAGGCGCATAGCGCCCGGCAGATCGCGTCCCCAGCGGCCCAGATTGATTCCGCTCAAGACGATCTCGCAGTAATTCTGGGCGAGATTTCGCACCTGTTCGACCACGCTCGCGAGCGTGGCGCTACGGCTGCGGCCACGGACACTGGGAATTATGCAGAACGAGCAGCGATTGCTGCACCCATCCTGTACTTTCAGATTGGGACGCGTGCGGTCAGCCCGGATGCCGCGCACCGGCGTCGCTTCGAACGCGCTTTCCTTTGCGATATCGCCAGAGAATATCTGACTGTGATATTGCTCATTGGCCTGCGTTACGAGCGCGGCGATCTGCGTTTTGTGACTATTCCCTACCACCCAGCGGACGTTCTTAAACTGAGTCAGTTCTTCAGGCGCACGCTGCGCGTAGCACCCAGTGACGAGGATTTGCGCCCGCGGATGATCCCGCTCGAGACCGCGCAGAATGCGACGAGTGTCTACATCGGCGCTGTGCGTAACGGTGCAGGTATTCAGAACAATCAGATCCGCTACTCCGGCCTCCCGGACGGCGGCAAATCCTTCGTTTTCTAATGATGCTTCGATGGCCGCACCATCTGCTTGCGAGGCACGGCAGCCGAAACTCTGGACAAAAGCGCGCTTCACATCGGAGCTCTTATTCAGTGTACGTGGCTTTTAGGGAACTCGCGCCGAACGGAGCGCAGCAGCACCGCGGAACCATGGAGTTACTTCCCTCGTTTGCGGCGACGCTTGCGCCCTGTGCGCTACTAGGGCCGCTTGATCCACTTCTCGTATTCGCGCGTGTGGCGGGATTCGAGGCTCACTTCCCTGCCGGCGATGAACATCTGCTTGATGTTGGTCCTGGCCTGCAAGGGATCGCCGTCAGTCAGGATTAGATCCGCGATTTTGCCCTTCTCGATCGAGCCAAGCCGATCGCCCGCGCCCAGAATTTCTGCGCTATTGATCGTCAGCGCTTTCAGCGCCTCGTCTTCGGGCAAGCCGAAAGCCGCCGCCTGCGCTGCTTCGAAGGGCACGTTGCGAGCGAACTCGACGTCGAATGTTCCAAAGCAGATCTTCACGCCCGCTTTGTAGAAATCGTTCGGCAGTGTGTACGGCGCATCGTAGGGATCGTCGTCGCGCAGCGGCAACTCGAATGTTTTTCCGAGCACAACCGGTATGTTGTGCGATTTGAGCAGCGCCCCCGTGCTGCCGATTTCGAGCGGGTCGGCAATGATGATCTTCACTTTCTCCTTGTCTGCGAATGCCACGGCGTCCTTGATGGCCTTCTCCTTTTGCGCATGCACGAACAGAGGCTGCTTGCCGTCGAGCACCGGAAGCATCGCTTCCAGCCTTACGTCGCGGCGGAAGTCAGGCGCGCCGGCAGCTTTCGCTTTCTGGTAACGGCGAGCGTCCTCGAAAAACCGGCTCACGTCTTTCAGCCGCTCCCGATATTGCTTTTCTTCGTCCTGATAGGTGCGCGGCGGCCCTGGAAAGAATGAAGCGTAGCGGGCCGGGATCATTTGAATCTGCGGAAAATCCATGTCCATTACGGCACTCGGTTTGACTGCCATTTCTTCCCAGGTCCAACCCTCGAGATGCATCAAAGCGCCCTGGCCCGTAATCACGTTGGGCGATGCATTGCGCCCGAACCCGCCGCCTCCGGTGCCGGGCAAACTGATCACCGTTGTGATGCCGGAAGCGCGCGTCACATCGACGTGCTCGCTTGACGGATTGAAGGCCACCTCAGCGCGGAGTTCCGGGTTGAACATCCCGATTTCATCGAGGTCGACCGAATCGCGCAGCGAGGAAATTTCGGAAAGCCCGACGTTCGTCGCGGCATTGATCAGCCCCGGATAGAGTTGCAGTCCGTGACCGTCCACCACGCGCGCAGCGGCGGGCGCTTGCACGTTCGTTCCGATCTCGGTGATCTTACCGGCGACTACCAGCACCGAACCGTGTTCGATCACTGCGGCTGTAACGGGATGAACCGTTACGTCGCGAATCAAAACCGTGTTGTCCTCCGCGCCCCAAAGCGCGAAAGTCGCCAGCAAAAAGAATCCGGAGAGCATACTGAAGCGCGTGCTCACGGGGTCACCACCTTTTCCGGCGCGTTCTCTTTATTCGTTTTCTGCGCTGCTTTCTCTCTATCTTCGAGGGCTTTTTTCTTCTGCTGCAACTCAGGCCGCATCGCCAGATCCTTGTCTCTATCGAAGTACTCGTGGCCGTCGATCCAGACCTTCAGAACCTTCGAATAGTTATCGAGCGGATGTTTGTCGAGCAGCACCAGATCTCCCGACTTGCCCACCTCGATCGAGCCCACTTTGTCGTCGATGCCCAACTGCTTCGCCGGATTGATTGTCACCATGGCGAGCGCTTCTGTCTCGCTCAGGCCACCGTAACGCATGGTCTTCGCGGCTTCCAGATTCAGGTGCCGCTGCAGCTCATCGGAGTCGGAGTTCAGCGAAACCACCACGCCTTTGCGCGTCATAATCGCCGCATTGTAGGGAGTGGCATCGTAGGCCTCGATCTTGTATGCCCACCAGTCGCTAAAAGTTGAGGCGCCGGCGCCATGCTTAGCAATTTCGTCCGCGACCTTGTAGCCTTCGAGCACGTGTTGCAGCGTGCGGATTTTGAAGCCCATATCATCCGCCACGCGCAGCAGCATCAGAATCTCGTCCGAACGGTAGCAGTGCGCATGTACGTAACGCTTGCCTTCGAGGACTTCGACCAGCGGCTCTAAGCGCAGATCCTTGCGCGGCGGAATCGGATGTTCGCCTTTGGCCACGCTAGCTTCGTACTCCTTCCACTCCGCCTGGTAATTCTTGGCATCGGCAAAACTCTCGCGGATCACTTCTTCCACGCCCATGCGTGTGCCAGGGTACCGGCGTTCGGGCGCCGGTCCTTGCGAAAACAGGCTCTGCGGATATCCTTGCCGCTTCGGATTCTCTCCGAGAGCAAATTTGATGCCCGGCGTCGCGCCTTCGAATAACATCTCTTGAGCGGTTTTACCCCAGCGAAGCTTGATCACCACCGTCTGGCCGCCGATCGCGTTAGCGCTGCCATGCAGGACGTTCGAAACCGTCAGACCGCCCGCCAGCCCGCGATAAATGTTGACATCGGTCGGATCGATCACGTCCTTGATATTCACCATCGAAGAATCAGAGACCGTTCCTTCATTTACGCCGCCTTCAATCGCGGTATGCGAGTGGCAGTCGATGATTCCAGGCATCAGATATTTGCCGGTCCCGTCGATCACAGTCGCCTGGGCGGGCGCGCTCACGTCTTTTCCGACTGCCGTGACTTTGCCGTTCTCGATCAGCACGCTACCGTTCTCGATGGTGCCTTTGGTAACGGTGAGAACGGTTGCATTGCGGATCAAAACGGCTTGTCCAAAAGCCGTCTGGGCAATCAGGGCAATTAAAAGGGCGCGTAGCATCAGTTTTGGCCTCCATCGGCCGGCGTTGGCTTACTGCTCTCCATTCCATTCTTGGGTGGCGTCTTTTGAAGGTCTTTCGAAGGTTCAAACAGCTGGCCGTCGATCAGCACGTACTCCACCGTGCTCGAGTCGTCGAAGGCCTCGCCTTTAGTAATCACCAGGTTTGCGATTTTCCCTTTTTGGATACTTCCTAGCCGGTCTGCCACGCCGTAGATTTCGGCGGCATTTAGAGTGAGCGCTTTGATCGCATCTTCGCGCGGTAAGCCAGCGTCGATGGCCCTCTTCAGAGCCTTTTTGAGATCGGGCGCGCTGTCGATGCCGTCGGAGTAAAACCCAAAGCGGATGCCCGCCTTCACCAGCATGCCCGGAACGGCTGGCGCCTGGTCGCGCATCTCGAGCTCGCGCAGGTTGGGAATGTCCGCGGGGTCGGCATCCTTGGGCTTCACGGGCCATTTCAAGCTGACCAGCACCGGGACGTTGGCCTGCTTCAAAGTGTCAATGGAACGATAGCCTTCGTGCAATCCATATAAGACGAAGGGCGCTTTCAACTCCCGTCCGAAGCGCAAAATGCGGTCGATTTGCTGCGATTCATCCGCCGGCAAGAGCAGGCGGGGCGATTCGGCGAGACCTTCGAGCGCGTGATCGTATTCGGGACGACGGTTTCCGGTCGGGTGATTTGCGTAGATCTGCTTTGCCTGCTGGTATTGGTTGAGGTCGAGGTAGAGCTGCCGTACGTAAGCTATATTTCCCATCAGCGATGCCGGAAAGGATCGTCCGAAACCACCGCCGCCCACTCGAAAGATAACTTGCTGGCCTACCGGCTGCGCTACGACCATGTCGCGGCCACGGTCGCCGGCCAAGTCGATCATGGCGCCTAGCCCTTCGATAATGCCGCGGTTCGGAAAGGTAGCGGAAGTAGTGAAGCCGACGGCTCGCGCTGCTGCGAGCCGCGCATCCGAGGGACTCACCAGATCCGCCGCCCTCTCGTAAGCGTAAGTCTGCGGTCGGTCCTCGGGGCCATGTACCGGCGGCTCAGGAGATGCGGTTGCTGGCGGAGTGCCGCCAGCGCCGGCGGCTCTGCCCGCAGTCGTCGCAGGCGCTAGGACTGGAATGCCCCACGTGCTCAAGCCGTCGATAAAGCCGGGGTAAACCGTTAGCCCGGCGCCCTCAATTACCCAGGCATCCGGCGGGATCGTGAGATTTTCCCCGACTTCCTGTATCAGGCCGTGACGTATCAGCACGGTGGCGCGCGGCAGGTCGTTTCCGCTGACAGTCACCAGGTGTGCATCTTTGATCGCGATCGCGGATGGCACTTCGCCATATAGTGCAGCCGCCCCGAGTAGTACCGCTCCAGTCAAATACAGCTTGGTGAATCTCACAGTCACAACTCCCGAGTAGAAGCGCTTATTGTGACACAGGAAGGCGCATTTGGTTCAACCTCAGTTACTTAGCTGCATGAAAAATACCTGTTTAAGCTTCGGACGCCTGGCATCCTGTTCGCCCGGATGCTACCGTGCCGCCATGAAGCACAAACAAAGCCAAAAGGAGCAGTCTGTCACGAAGCTGCTCCTGAAGGATTTAATCGAACGTCAGAAAGCTGAGTCTCAAAAGATACCAGAGGTATCGATCGGCTCTGAGCCGCTCGCTCCTTCCGATCTTTTTCAGGATGACGGCAGCGGCTATAACCTTAATTTCACTTTTCCGTAGAGATAGCGCGGCTGGGGCGGGCGTCTGCTTGCCCCGCATTTGTCTAAGAAATTTCCGGGCAGGCCCGCACTCTTATCGCAAGAAGATGCAGCTTTTTCGTTTTGTGAATCTGGCGCGCGGTTCGGTGATCGCTATGCGGGTCCGAATCGCTGGGACAAGTGCCGAACGACGGCGAGGGCTGCTGAAGACGACCAGCCTACATGAAGATGCCGGCCTCTGGATCGTTCCTTGCGAGGCCATCCATACATTTGGCATGAAGCTGCCGATCGACGCTGTGTTCCTCGATAAAGACCTGCGCGTGTGCAGCCTGCGCTGCCATTTGCGGCCGTCCCGTATTGCGTTCTCGCTCAGAGCGCATTCGGTGTTAGAACTGCCAGCCGGCGTGATTGCGCGCTCGGGGACCGTAGTGGGCGACCAGCTTGAGTCTGCATCCGCCAAGTCGCTACTACATACGTCGGCCGCGGGAAATTCTCCGATTTTTGCTAACTAGACTGCTGATGGAAAGCGCAATCGTCATTGACAGCCAGCTGAACCCCCCTGCTATTCCGGTTGTCAAACCGCCGTTTCTCCTTTTGCGGCTGTTTCCTTCGCTCACCGACCTGGCGTTCCTGCTGCCAATCATTGCGCTCTTCACACTTCTGGACGGTACGAGAACGATGCTGGGCGACGGCGACACGGGCTGGCACATCCGCACCGGCGACTGGATTCTGCAGCACGGGCAGGTTCCTCACAAGGATCTTTTCTCGTTCACCATGCCGGATCGGGACTGGTTTGCTTGGGAGTGGGGCTGGGACGTACTGTTCTCGATTATTCACAGCCACTGGAGTCTTTCAGGAGTCGTGCTGGCGAACGTATTCGTGCTCGGAGTGGTGGGCATTCTTATGTACCGGTTGGTGCGTCGACGGGCTGGCAACGATGTCATCGCCGTGCTCCTCACTGCGCTAGCGGTGGGCGGAACGAGCGTTCATTGGCTGGCGCGTCCCCATCTGCTCTCGTGGGTTTTCATTTTGGCTTTTCTGCACCTGATTGACCGAGCAGAGCAGGGGAATGGGCGTCTGCTGTGGTGGTCGCCCTTGCTGACGTTGTTCTGGGTCAATCTGCACGGATCGTTCTTCATCGGCATTTTCTTTTTGCTGACCTATGGCGTGGCGAACACCGTGCAAGGGTTGACTTTCTCCGGCAAGAACAGCTCCTGTTTCAACGAGATTCTCCTTCAGCGGACTTATTTCTTGTGTGCCCTGGCCTGCCTGGCCGCCAGCTTGTTCAATCCGTATGCATGGCACTTGCACGAGCATGTAGTTGGCTACTTGTCGGATGCAAAACAGCTCGACTTGGTTAATGAGTACGCATCCCTGAGCTTCCATTCGCCGTTCGCGCTTCGCTTCGAATTGTTCCTCGTACTTGGCGTCTGCGCTGTATATCGTTGTCTAAGCGCAAAGCAGTGGGCTCAGGCCGCGATGCTCCTCATCTGGGCGCACTTGGCATTGAAATCGGCCAGGAACATACCTATTTTTCTCTTTGTTGCAACGCCTTCCATTGCGGCGTTCGTCTGCGCGTCATTGGAGAGCATACGCCAAAGCGCAGTTTCGGACTGGGCGCGTCGTTTAGGGGAGACTGCCATGTCTTTCGGACAGGATTTTCAAAGTTTGGAGAGAATCGAGCGCCTCCCTATTGTGCCGTTGACCGCGTTGGCTTTCCTTGCGGCTGCTTTAGGTGTTCTCCCGGCCGGACGGGCTCGCCTCTCCGACTTCGACAAACGAGACTTTCCCGTAAACGCCGCATCGGTGATCGCCCAATACCCTGATGCGCGAGTCTTCACCTTCGACCAATGGGGAGATTATCTGATCTATAGGTGTTTCCCGAAGAAAAAAGTTTTTGTCGACGGCCGCAGCGATTTTTACGGTGCAGATTTTAGTAAACAGTGGCTTGGAGCACTCCGGGGCAAATACGACTGGAACACTGAACTCTCACGATTCTCAATTGACACCGTGCTGCTTAAAGCCGATGATGCGCTTCCATCTATTCTGAAGCAGTCGCGCGAGTGGAAACCGATTTTTGATGACGGCCTAGCCATTGTGTTCCGAAAGCGAAGCGCTCCGGAATGGAGGGACAGGTAAGGTGCCCGTTCCCGACCTCATTAAGAGCAGTCTGGCTTTACTGGTTCTAACCGCTGCTATCTACGATTTCCGTTTCCGCCGCATACCCAACTGGCTGACGCTTTCTGGCCTAATCCTCGGCTTCGGGCTGAATGCCTTCTTCTTTCGCGGGCACGGTGCGCTTGCTGCCGGCGAGGGACTGCTCTTAGCCACGGCGGTTTATCTACCGCTCTACCTTTTGCGCGGAATGGGCGCGGGCGACGTGAAGTTGATGGCCGCAGTGGGCGCTCTGGCGGGTCCGGCGAACTGGTTCGTGATTTTCCTTGCCACGGCACTTGTCGGGGGCGCTGCCGCGGCTGGTTTTGCGTGCCTTAAGAGGCGCTTTGCGGAAACCTGCTGTAACGTCTGCTTCCTCCTCAAAGATCTAGTCCAATTGCGCGCGCCCCATCGCACGAATCCAGCGCTCGATTTCAGGAATTCCGATTCACTTCGCATGCCGCACGGGGTACTGATCGCGCTGGGCTCAGGCGCATTTCTCGCGAATTCTATCTTCAGGCTTTTCTGAAGCCGATTTTCCATTTCAACGCCGCAATACTCACCACTCTTATCCCACTCTCCTAGCGAACCCTCAACTCCACGTCAATCCGTCCTGACGGATGTCGCAGTGCGGGATCTACTCAACTCGAAAGGAAGAAAATCATGATTCACTCATTTTTGAAGGAAGAGGACGGACAGGACCTAGTGGAATACTCGCTGCTCCTGGCGTTCATCGCGATGGCGGCCATCGCAGTATTGAGCAGTGTGAGCAAATCGATCAGCTCAATCTGGACGAACGTCAACACTCAGTTAACGAGTGCTGTTAAAGCCTCGTAAGCTTGCCGGGAGCTGTCGCTGCGTTCGCGGCTCCCATTTCTTCAATTTCGTCGCAGCATGTCTCCAAAAAAATTATGAATCGTCGTTTCACATCCGTATTTCTCTTTGCACTGCTTGTCTCGGCAGTTGCAAGCCTGCTGGTCTATCACTTCGTCACGACGAGCGTGGAGGCAGCATCGAGAAAACCCGTACCCACCCAGAAAGTGCTCGTTGCGGCGCACACCCTCGAAGTAGGCGCTCTCATCGGCGACGCCGATCTTCGCTGGATCAACTCCTCAGCCGTTCCACTGGCGCAGGCGATCAACGACCGGCAACAGGCGATTGGCCGAGGCGTGATTGCGACGATCTACGACGGTGAACCGATCTCCTCCGCACGCCTGGCACCGAAAGGCGCGGGCGCGGGTCTCGCTTCCATGATTCCGATCGGCAAGCGAGCGGTCGCGCTAAAAATTGACCAAGTCGTCGGTCTCGCCGGTTTTGTTGTGCCGGGCATGCGCGTCGACGTAATCATTGCGGGCGGCAATTCAGATAGCAGCAAGAACGGCATCCTGTCACGGACGGTTTTGCAGAACATCGAAGTGCTCTCTGCCGGTCAGAAATTCGAGAAAACGGCGGAAGGCAAACCTCAAGACGCACAAGTGGTGAATTTAATCGTGACGCCCGATCAGGCCGAGGTTTTGAGTCTGGCAAGCAGTGAAACCAAAGTTCAACTGGTTCTGCGCAACCCACTCGACGTCAAGGAAGAAAAAACACGCGGCACATCGGTAGCCGCCTTATTCGGCCAGGACATCGCTCCTGTCGTCGTAAGGAATGCGACGCAGCCCAGAATTCAACGCCCAGTCGCTGCCCCGGCCCCGCCGGCCGACACCATCGAGGTGTTCAGCGGCACCAAGAAGACCCAACAAACGCTCGAAGGGCGCTAGAAAACTCCAAATGAAGATCAGCTCGTTCCTCTTGCTCGTAGTCTGCGCCGGCACACTGTGCGCCCAGAACAACCCAGCTCCGTCAGAGTTCTTTGTCGGCATTAACAAATCGAATATTCTCGAAAACGCGGCAGGCGTAAAACGCATTTCGATCGCGAATGCCGAAGTAGCCGAAGCCGTCGCCGTTAGCAAGACAGAAGTCCTGGTCAACGGCAAAGCGCCAGGCGATACCAGCCTGATTCTCTGGGACCTGAGTGGTCAGCGGACCATGTTCGATATCCACGTCACTCTAACCGACTCGAAACCGGACGCGGTTCGCGCCGAACTCCAGCGCGAGCTCGCGGGGCAGGACGTGAGTGTCGATGTCAGCAATGGGGCCGTTTTCCTTCGGGGTACGGTGAACGATGTAGTTTCCGCCGGCCGCGCAGCCGCCATTGCTTCCACCTTAGGCAAAGTCGTCAACCTGCTCAACGTCAAGGTGCCGGAGGCAGAACCGCAGATTCTGCTCAAAGTCCGTTTCGCTGAAGTGGACCGGTCCGCAGCGCAGCAGCTTGGATTGAATATTGTTAGCACGGGCGCAACAAACACGATAGGAGGAATAACAACCGGGCAGTTCGGCCAGCAGCCTACCTTCAATTTCGCCCAGACCCCTTGGACCACTACGTTTAACGATCTCTTGAATGTTTTCCTCTTCCGACCAGATTTGAATTTAGCTGCCGAAATTGAGGCTTTAGAACAGAAGCAGGTCGTCCAGATTTTGGCTGAACCAAATTTGCTGACGGTTAGCGGCCGGCCGGCGAGCTTTCTCGCAGGCGGCGAGTTCCCGTATCCGACTCTGCAAGGCGGCGCGGCTGGAGTGGGCCAGATCACCATCCAATTCAGAGAATTCGGTGTGCGCATTCATTTTGAACCGATCATTACGCCTCGCGGCAGCATTCGGCTTGCCGTGACCCCGGAAGTCAGCGCACTTGACTATGCGAACGGTCTGACCGTGAGCGGCTATACGGTACCGGGACTGACCACGCGGCGTGTCCAAACCGAGGTGGAGCTTGAAAACGGCCAGAGCTTCGTGATCGCAGGCCTGCTCGACAACCGAACGACCGAAAACCTTAGCAAGATACCCGGCATAGGCGACATCCCGCTCCTCGGCAAGCTTTTTCAGTCGCGAAATTTGCAGAAGACGAACAGCGAATTGCTGGTACTGGTGACACCGCAACTGGTCCGATCCATTCCCGCCGGCGCAAAAGCACCGGAATTAAAGATGCCGAGACCGTTTATCAAAGGACTGGATAAGAACCCTCCACAGAATCCCGTAGACCCAGCGGGGAAGATACCCGCCGAACAAACCATTCCCATCGAGATTTTGAAGGGTTGGAGTGAACCAGGGCCCTCAGATACGACGCCAGCGAACGCGCCTTATGGGAACACCGGTCCCGGGATTAAGCCGCTGCTTCAATCGACGCCGCCGCCCGATGCGCCGCCCGCGCCTGCACCTGCGCCCGTAACAAACAAGTAGGAACTTTCATGAAAAATGCCAATCTTTTGCTGGCGTTGGAGGACCAAGGGCTACGGGAAGACATCGGCAACCTGCTTTCGAATGCCGAATCTTCCTCGTTTTCCGAACAGGATCCAAGCGACTGGAAGGCGGTGCTCGCGCGCATTAACCAGGACCGTCCCGAGATTCTGCTGGTCGAGCTAAACGCTATCCGAACCGACATCGCGCACGCGTTCCGGGCGGTAAAAAAGACTGCCGCGCACACCAAGATCATCGCTTTGCACCCAACCGATGATCCGCAGACGATCTTGACCGCGCTGCGAGCCGGCGCAAATGAGTTCGTTCATCCGCCCTATTCCGAAACGTTCGCACCGGCTCTCGAACGCGTAATCGAATCGCGCAACGAAGAGCACACGCCCGAGAGGCGCGGCAAAGTGATCGGCTTTCTGTCGGCCAAGGGCGGTTGCGGCGCCACTACTCTCGCCTGTCATATTGCCGCTGACCTCAAACGGCAAACCGGCAAGCACGTGCTGCTGGCCGACCTCGATTTCACCTCGGGGATGGTTGGCTTTCACATGAAAGTCGCCAGCACTTACTCCATTCTGGATGCTGTTTCCAACCTGGCACGTCTGGACGAGAGCCTTTGGAAGGCTTTGTTATCGGAGTGGAAGCCCGGTCTGGATGTCATTCCCAATCCCGAGGACTTCTCGTACGAAAATGCGCCTAGCCGTGACGAACTGCGGCAAGTCATCCGCTTCATGCGGACCCAGCATGACTGGATCGTGCTCGACCTCGGACGCAGCCTGAACGAATCGGTTGCCGCTCTATACGGAGAGCTCGACGAACTGCTCCTCATTTCGGTACTCGAGGTTTCCGCGCTGCACGGCCTCAAGAGCATCGCGCATAAGCTTCGCGAGCGGGGAGAGGATCTGGCCAAACTGGAGCTCGTACTCAACCGCACGCCCAAAATGATGGAAATCACGCAGGAAGAACTTCAGAAAGTTCTCGGACGCCCCTTATACGCCATGCTGCCGAACGACTATCCGAGTCTGTATCAGGCCTACTCAACAGGAACACTTCTTTCGCCGAACAACCGCCTGGCGCAACAGTTCGCTGGTTTGACGACGAAGCTCGCGGGCATCGAAACGGCCAAGCCGCAAAAGAAATTCTCCCTCTTTCGTTAACCGAACCTTACATGGAAACCACGCTCCTGCCGCCTCGCACATCGGAACCGGCCGCCGTGCCGCCTTCGCGTGAGATCGCGACCTCGCAGTACCAGGACATGAAGTTTTCGATTCATCGAAAGCTTCTCGACCGCATCAACCTAGAGGCTCTCGCTGCCCGGTCCGTGGAACAAGCCCGTCAGGATATAAGGCCCTCTGTCAGCAAGATTCTCAACGAAGAAAAGACGCCGCTGAGCCTGGCCGAGAAAGAACAACTGATCGAGGAGGTGCTCGACGAACTTTTCGGTCTCGGGCCGCTCGAACCGCTGCTGCGCGACCGCACGATTTCGGACATCTTGGTCACCACGCCAAAGATTGTTTATGTAGAGCGCGCCGGCAAGTTGGAGCGCACCGGCATCACTTTCAAAGACGATGCACACTTGACGCGGATCATCGAGCGCGTTGTCTCTCGCGTTGGCCGCCGCGTCGACGAATCTTCTCCGATGGTCGACGCCCGCCTCCCGGACGGCTCGCGCGTCAACGCGGTAATCCCGCCGCTGGCTGTCGATGGACCGCTGCTCTCGATTCGGCGCTTCGGCAGCTCGCCCTTGCAGCCCGTCGATCTGATTCGCAATCAGTCGATCACCGACCCCATGCTCGAATTGCTGCGTTGCTGCGTGAAGGCTCGTCTCAACATCATCATCTCGGGCGGAACCGGCGCGGGTAAAACAACCTTTCTCAACATGCTTTCGGGGTTCATCTCGGTCAACGAGCGCATCGTCACGATCGAGGACGCCGCCGAACTGCAGCTCCGTCAGCCCCACGTTGCGCGGCTTGAAACCCGTCCTGCGAATATCGAGGGCAAAGGCGCCATCATGCAGCGCCAGTTGCTGGTCAATGCACTTCGTATGCGGCCCGATCGGATCGTGGTCGGCGAGGTCCGCGGCGAAGAAGCGCTCGACATGCTGCAGGCTATGAACACAGGCCACGATGGCTCCCTGACGACGGTCCACGCCAACAGTCCGCGCGATGCAATTAGCCGCCTGGAAGTAATGGTCAGCATGTCCAACGCGAACATCAATGTTCGCTCGATTCGCCAGCAGGTTGCTTCCGCCGTGGATCTTTTCGTCCAGATTTCGCGCCTCAGTGATGGCTCGCGGCGGGTAACGCACCTCACCGAATGCGTTGGCATGGAAGGAGAACAGGTCACCACGCAGGATATCTTTCTCTTCGAACGCTCCGGCATCTCTAAGGACGGCCGCGTGATGGGGCGTTTCCACGCCACCGGTGTGCGCCCCAAGTTTAGCGAGCGGCTGAAAGCAGCGGGTCTCGACCTACCGGCCAGCCTTTTCCAGACATCATTGGACGTGCGCTAACTCCCATGCTCCTCTTCGCCGCCATCTTTGTATTTCTGTTCGTGACCGCCGCGCTTTGCGTCGGTTTTGGACAGGCTTTTCTCGTTTCCCGCCAGAAGCAGCAGGTGCGTACCATGCTGCGGCGCGCTGAATCGGAAGCGGGCAAGCGCCGGCCTGATCTGCTAAAGGCGGAAGTAGCAGAAGATGCGCTCTCGAAAGCCTTAAGTCAGATCGGGATCTTTCAACATCTCGCACTCTTTATCGAGCAATCCGGCGCAACCTGGACCGCCGGCAAATTCGTTGTGATGACCGGTGTGGCGGGGTTGGCAGCGTTCTTGATCGGCCTGGTACTGCCACCCTTTTCTCTGAATAGGCTAGCCGCTCCCGCTCTGGCCCTGCTGGGAGCGCTCGTGCCGTTCCTGCTGACTCTTCGCAAACGCTCCAAGCGCCTCGCGCAGTTCGAAGAGCAGTTTCCGGAGGCGTTGAACTTCCTGGCCCGCTCCATGCGAGCTGGGCATGCTTTTTCGATTGGCCTGGAGATGCTGGTGGCCGATGCGCCCGAGCCGCTCGGGCCGGCCTTCCGGCAGATGCTGAACGATCTCCATCTCGGGGCGACTCTCGAAGCTGCCATGGCGAAGCTGGTGGCGAGCGTACCGCTCATCGACGTACGCTTCTTCGTTTCCGCCATCCTGCTGCAACAGGGCTCCGGAGGGAATTTGAGTGAAATTCTCGACAGCATGGCGAAGATCATTCGCGAGAGATTCCGCCTGAAAGGCCAGGTGAAAGCAGCCAGCGCACACGGCCGGATCACCGGCCTGATCCTCGCCGTAATGCCGGTGATTGTGGCTGGTCTGCTGATGCTGATATCTTCCGATTACCTGATGGTGCTCTTCCGCGATTCCACCGGCAAGAAGCTGGTCATCGCGGCATGTATCGGCCAGATCGTGGGATTCTTCTGCATTCGCAAGATCGTAAACATAAAGGTGTAAATTGTGCCCTTGATCCTTTTCATTCTGCTGTTTGTAGTACTTGCTTCGGCTATCACGGCTTTCGGTTACGTCCGGTTCGCCAAGCCCGCGAATATGCTGGACCAATTGGTAACGTCCACCGCCGCCGAAATCACTTTTTCGCAGGACGGGGCCTTGGAGGGAAAATCGGCGGCTGGCATGGCGAAATTGCTGGAATCGGTCGGACGCCTGATGCCGTATTCGCCGCGCGACATCGAGGTCATGAAGCGGGAACTGGGTTCGGCAGGCTTCCGGTCGGCCTATGCCGCCTATAGCTATCTCGGGATCAAACTCCTTGCGTGCGCCGGCCTGCTGATTCCTGCTCTTCTTCTGCGGGATCAGGTGACAGCGAATCCGTTAAACCGGCTCATTCTTCCGATCGCGGCCGGGCTGGCTGGATTTCTTGGTCCGGGCTTTGTCCTGGGGCGCCTTGTCAACAAACGGCGCGAAAAGATCCGCCTGGCGCTGCCGGACGTTTTAGATATGCTCGTGATCTCGACGGAAGCGGGCTGCGCGCTCGATAAGGCGATGGTAAACGTCAGCCGTGAATTTAAGACTTTCCACCCCGTGATCAGCGAAGAGCTAAGTCTCGTCAATATGGAGATGCTGGCCGGCGGCAGCCGCATCGAGGCGCTGCGAAACTTCGCCAGCAGAACCGGCGAAGAAGAACTTAAGAAGCTGGTCGCGATCCTGATTCAGACAGATCGCTTTGGCACCAGTGTGGCCGAGGCGTTGCGCACTCAATCCGAGTTCATGCGCGTTCGCAGACGGCAATTGGCGGAAGAGCGCGCCGGCAAAGTAGGGGTGAAGCTCGTCTTTCCGATCTTTTTCTTCTGCATGCCTTCGCTTACTCTTATTGTGGCCGGCCCCGGCATGCTGCAGCTCTTCAAGAATCTGCTGCCCGCGCTCAGCTCCCTGAATTAATCAGAAAACTAAAAGGTAAGATCTTCTTCGCAGGCGAACTGTCTAGGCGAAAAGGGCATCCAAGTTTCGGTCAAATATTGCTCGGCATTTGGGAAGCCAGCGTAAGAACTGAAAAACCTCCGTCGCTCTACCGGACCTGCGGAAACCCAAGATCAACTTTGCTTGTCGTCGGATCGGGCCAGCGGCTTGTGACTAATTTCGCTCTAGTGTAAAACTGAATTCCCTCCGGGCCATACATATGTAAATCGCCGAATAGCGATGTTTTCCAGCCTCCAAAGCTGTAATAAGCCACAGGAACAGGCACCGGCACGTTGATGCCAACCATCCCTACCTCAACGTCAAACTGGAACTGGCGGGCGGCTCCTCCATCGCGAGTAAAAATGGCAGTGCCGTTTCCATATGGGTTCTCCTGAATTATGGCGAGCGCCTCGCCGTACGTATCCACCCGAACGACACTCAAAACTGGTCCGAAGATCTCGTCGTCATAGCAGCGCATGCACGGTCGAACATTGTCCAGCAACGACGGTGCGAGGAAGAATCCTGGTCTCTTGCTGATGGATTGTTCGCGTCCGTCTACCGCCACGCGAGCACCTTCAGTAGTCGCATGATCCAAATAAGACGCAACACGATCGCGGTGTTCGCCCGTGATGAGCGGACCCATTTCGTTGCCTTCCTCGAGGCCGTTACCGATCTTAATACGTGACATGCGCTCGCGGATCGCGTCAATCAGGGGATCGGCTATGCTGCCGACCGCTACTACAACGGAGATAGCCATGCAGCGCTCACCGGCCGACCCGTACCCGGCGGAGACGGCCGCGTCCGCCGCCATGTTGATATCGGCATCGGGTAACACAAGCATGTGGTTTTTTGCGCCGCCAAGTGCTTGCACGCGTTTGCCATTTCGTGTTGCCGTTTCGTAGATCGATCGGGCGACAGGAGTTGAACCGACAAAGCTGATGGCCTTTATGTCAGGATGTTCCAAAAGATGATTTACAGCCATGTGATCGCCCTGGATGACATTGAAGACCCCGTCCGGAACACCGGCCGTTTGCAGCAGTTCAGCCAGAAAAATGCTGACGGAGGGATCCCTTTCGGACGGTTTCAGGATGAATGTGTTGCCGCAAGCGATAGCGTTGGCGAACATCCACATGGGGACCATGGCAGGAAAGTTGAACGGAGTGATTCCTGCTACGACGCCGAGCGGTTGTCGAATCTGGTAGACATCCACGCCGCGGCTCGCCTGCTCGGAGAATCCGCCTTTCAGAAGATTCGGGACACCACAGGCAAACTCGATGTTCTCGAGCCCGCGCGCGACTTCTCCCATCGCGTCTGAAATCGTTTTGCCGTGTTCGGAGGTTAGGAACTCGGCGATCTTACGGCGATTGTGATCCACTAACTCGCGCATCCGGAACATGATCTCAGAACGACGCGAGAGCGGAGTGGCGCGCCAGGCCGGAAAAGCTTCTTTTGCGGCTGCGACCGCCTGGTCCACCTCTTCGGGGCTTGCGAAAGGAACCGCAGCCTGCTGGTCGCCCGTGGCCGGATTCCATATGATGCCCGAGCGATCACAGTTCGACTGTACCGGCTTGCCCCCAATCCAATGGTTGACCGTCCTCAACCCGATGTGCGCTTCAGCAACTGGCATAATTCACCTCTTTCACGCGTTTCGAATCCAAGTTACCGCCTTCGTTGCGAGCCGATCTAACGCAGTAACGGAAAGTTCGATGTGCTCCTCTTTGGTATTTTCGATTTTGTTGTGACTGATTCCGCCGAGCGACTGCACAAATATCATTACAGTTGGGATACCCGCTCTACTCACTTCTGCAGCATCATGCAACGGACCCGAGGGCAGGCAGGGACCTTCACCGGCGAGCTCTCGGATGACATCTTGACAAAGTTGAATCAGTTCGGGATGAAACGGAACAGGTTCAATATTCCAGATACGGGACCACTCAACCGAACAGCCTTCCTCGCGTGCGAAGCGCTCGCTTGCTTCAATGGCTTCTCGATGCATCCCCGCTAGGACATTTGGATCGAGGTCGCGCTGATCGAGCGTCGTCTCACAACGGCCCACGACCGCAGTAACGATGCCAGGATAAGTCTTGACGCTGCCCATCGTACACACCGCGTCTTTGTGGCGGGTTGCGATAGGACGGATCTCGAGTGCAAACTTAGCGGCGGCGGCAAGCGCGTCGCGGCGAACGTTCATCGGGGTCGAGCCGGAGTGGGCCTCCTGTCCGAAGAACGTAACGGCGTGCCGCTCCACGCCCTTCGTCCCAAGTACAACTGCCAGCGGAAGACCCATGCGTTCGAGCACCGGACCTTGCTCAATGTGCAGCTCCACGTAGGCGCTTGCATTTTGCCGTTCCCGGCCGGCTTCAGCAATGCGCTCGACTTCTACGCCGCAGCGCCGTAGCGCATCTTCGAGCTTCACACCGTCTTTGTCAGTTCGACTGCGGTCGGCATCGATGGTTTGCGTACCCGCGAATGCGGAGGAGCCGAACAGACTACGCCCGAAACGCGCGCCCTCTTCATCCGCCCAATCGACGAGCCTGATCGTAACCGGCGGCCGTCCTTCGAACTCCTGCGCGAAACGGCGCAACACCTCGAGCGAGCACAGCACTCCGAGGCTTCCGTCCAGCCAGCCGCCATTAGGAACAGAATCGAGATGGCCGCCCAGCAGCAACGCTTTGGGCGACTCGCCCGACAAGGTGACCCAGTTGTTGCCGGCCGCGTCGTAATGCTGTTGGACCGGCAAACCTGCCAGCTTCGCTTGGAACCACTCGCGTGCTTTAAGCCAAGTATCTGTCCATGCCACCCGCTGCGCCCCGTTACTGTCACTTGTAAGCTCGTGTAGTTCCTTGAGCTCGCTTACGGTTCGTTTGGGATCTAGAGGCATTGGAAGGAATTCTCAGACGAGCGCATAGGGCGTTTGATGCCCGCCGTGCGCGTTATAGAAAGGCGTCGGCTCACGTTTAAGAAAGCGCCCGCGCCCGCGTTCCCCGACGAACTGGCCATCCAGCACCTGAACTTTGCCGCGAACCGTAACCACTACTGGACGCCCCTCAATGCGCATCCCTTCGAAGCCGTTGTAATCGTTGTTTACGTGTTGACTTGAGGCCGAGATGGTCCCGTTGTAAGCCGAGTCGTATACCACGAGGTCGGCATCGCTGCCAACGGCTATGGTTCCCTTTCGCGGAAACAGCCCAAAGATCTTAGCGGCACGTGTGCTGGCTGCATCGACAAACCGATGAAGGTCGAGCTTACCTTGTTTGACACCGTATGTGAAAAGCAGGTTTACTCGCTCTTCGATACCTGGAATCCCGTTGGGGATGTCCGTAAATACGTTCCGGCCCATCAGCTTTTGATCGGCGTCGAAAGGGCAATGGTCCGTGGCTACGGTGTCGATAAGGCCCGCATGCAAGGCGTTCCAAAGCACGCGCTGATTGCGCTTGTCACGCAATGGAGGGGACATGACGTGCTTCATGCCCTCGAGGCCCGGCTGTTCAGCATGCGTTTTGTCTAGCAGCAAATGCGGAACGACAGATTCGATATAAATTTCGACACCGCGTTCTTTTGCCGCAAGAGCCGCTTTCAGCGCACCCTCGCACGATAGGTGAACCACGTAGCCGCTTGCCCCGGTATTTTCCAGGAACGTCGCGAAATGATGAGTACCTTCCCTCTCCACCGATTCCGGCCGGCTCGGCTCGTGCCATTCGGGGCCGGTCTTGCCAGCTTTGAGCAGCTCTTGTTGAAGCTGTGCGACCAGTTCTGCATTTTCGCAGTGCGCCGTAACGATGACCCCGAGTTTGCGTGCCAATGCAAGGGTCTGATACATCTCGCAATCTTCGATGCCGAAGAAATTCTTGTAAGCGAGAAAGATCTTGAAGGAACTGACGCCGTCGCGAACGATTTCCCGGAGCTGCGATTCGGTTTCGCCCGTGTACTTCGATACCGCCATGTGAAAGGTGTAATCGCAGGCGCTATTTCGTTCGGCCTTCGACTTCCACAAGTGGTAGCCGTCGAGCGCATCGTCCATCCGGGAAGGACAACACATTTCAATGTAGGTCGTGGTACCGCCCACTAATGCTGCGACGCTGGCGGTCTCGTGCGTGTCCTTGGCGAAAGTCGCCATAAAGGGCAGGTAAATGTGCACATGAGGATCGATAAATCCCGGGAACACAAGTTTGCCTGAGGCATCGATCACCTCAGCGCCTGGCGGGGCCTCAAGATTTTGACCTATGCGCGTGATCGTCTCATTCTCGACGTAAATGTCGGCGCGACAGCGCGAGTCAGCGGTTACGATTTCGCCATTCCTGATTAGCAGCGGCAAAAAGTGGAGCTCCTAATGGATGTGAATGCCTTGGACAACTCGATAGCGCCCCATCGCTTCCCAATTTTCCGTCACCTCGGGTTGAGTCTTTGAGAGTTCGTCCCACGTTACCGACGGGCGGCACGGCGGCAATTCGATCATCTCGATGCAGTTGTGCACGGGACACACGTTGTGGCACAGCCGGCACCCGACACAATCTTCTTCGCGCACCTGCGGCTGAGGACGAGAGCTCACGGCTTCGTCCTTGCCATTCGAACGCACGTCATACGCGAACGGCTCGACAACTGATTTGTCTGCCGCAACCAGATCGATGCACTGATGAGCAGTATCATTGCAAGCGACGTAGCAAAGATTGCACTTGATGCAGGTTTCGGGATTGATGCGAGCGACCGCACGAAATGCCAGGTCGAGGTTCTTGAAATCCGAGAGGCAAGCGAGCGAGTTTCCGCGAAAATCATCGACCGAAGTAAATCCCTTTGACTCCATCCAGTTCGAAAGGCCATCGCATAGATCTTCGATGATGCGGAATCCGTAATGCATGACGGCTGTACACACCTGCAAGCTGGTTGCGCCGAGCAAAAGGAATTCGGCCGCATCCTTCCACGTCGAGATGCCGCCCATGCCGGAAATAGGAAGGCGTGAGGAGCTGATAATTTCGTCTGTTCCAAGCGCGGAGAGCATAGCGAGTGCGATGGGCTTCACAGCAGGGCCAGCGTATCCGCCATGGCCGCCCTTCCCTCCAATGCTCGGCGTAACCTCGAGCGTGTCCAGATCGACACCGACTATCGAATTGATCGTATTTATCAGCGACAGCCCGTCAGCGCTTGCGTTAACCGCCGCGCGCGCCGGATGAACGATATTCGTGATGTTTGGCGTGAGCTTCACCAGTATGGGAATACGAGCCGCATCTTTGGCCCAGCGCGTGATTTTCTGGCAGTATTCCGGGACCTGGCCGACGGCGCTACCCATCCCGCGCTCGCTCATGCCGTGCGGACATCCATAATTGAGTTCGATCCCGTCGGCCCCTGTATCTTCTATCCGGCGCACGACCTCGCTCCAAGCTTCCGCAGACGATTCGACCATCGCCGAAACGATAACGGCGCGATCCGGCCAGTGGCGTTTCACGTCGGCGATTTCACGCAAATTGACTTCGATCGGACGATCTGAAATCAGCTCCACGTTATTGATCGCGAGCATTTTCTGTCCGCCATATTGCCAGGCGCCATAGCGGTTTGAAACGTTCAATACTGGCGCGCCAATCGTCTTCCATACCGCGCCGCCCCAGCCCGCTTCGAATGCTTTGTGGATTTGGGCGCCTGAGTTTGTAGGGGGCGCCGAAGCAAGCCAGAAAGGATTCGGCGACTTTATTCCGGCGAAGGTGGTATTAAGATCTGCCACTTAGAGCGCCTCCGCTCGCGCAGGCGCCCTGAGCTTTCTGTCCATTGCGATGGCAGCCAATTTCCCGTCCTCGACCGCCATAACGGTTGAGCATTTGCCCGAAGACCGAATGCAATCGCCGCCAGCGAAAACGTCCGGAATGTTGGTTTCAAAGTCAGCATTCACGCCGATATAGCCGCGTGTCGTCGTTAGTCCGAGAGCGTTGGCAATGGGCGGTTTCTCCTGGCCAATCGCTTTAACGATCTGATCTGCCGGAACGAAGAATTCCGAACCAGCCAATGGCGCCGGAGAAGGACGCCCGCTTGCGTCCAACTCGCCAAGGATCACCCGGATACACTCGAGTCCAATCACTCGTCCCTCGTTAAGCCCGACTCTCACTGGCTGAGTCAAAAACCGAAACTCGACACCTTCATTCCTGATGAACTCGATCTCATGACAGTAGGCGCTCACCTCGCTTTCGGAACGCCGGTACACGATTGTGACCTGCTCTGCTCCCAACCGCTTAGCAATGGTCGCGCAGTCGATGGCAGTATTTCCAGCGCCTATGACCACCACCCGGCTCCCGACCTCGAGCCGCGACGGATCGACTTTGCTTTGCTCAATGTAGGAAAGGCCGTCGATGATGTACTCTTCTCCAGGAATATTGAGCGACGGAGTGGCGCCCAATCCGGTGCTCAAGAACACAGCCTCGAATTGAGAGCGAAGATCGGCTAGCTTGAGGTCGCTGCAGAGTTCGACGCCGGTTTGCAATTCAACGCCCAAGCGCTTAATCATTTCAATTTCAGCAAGCGCTATCGCTACTGGCTCCCTCAGACCGATGATGCCGTACGTGGACAATCCACCGCCAAAATCACGTTTTTCAAAGATGGTCACGCGGTGTCCGCGCCTTGCCAGTTCACCGGCGCACGATAGACCGGCGGCGCCTGCTCCAATGACGGCGACTCTCTTTCCTGTCCATGATGCCCGGGGGAATACATCGATGTTCCTGTCGTAGACGTAGTCCATGGCGAATCGCTGCAGCCGGCCGATCATGATCGGCTTGTGCTCGGCCCCAAGGACGCACGCACCTTCGCACAATTCCTGAACCGGGCAGACTCGCGCGCAAGTTGCGCCCAAAAGGTTTGCTTCGAGGATCGTTCGGGCTGAACCCAGGTTGTTGCCCGAAGCAATTTTTTTAATAAATCTGGGAATGTCGATGTGAGTCGGGCAGGCGTGGGTACACGGTGCGTCGTAGCAGAACACGCATCGGTTGGCTTCAACGAGCGCTTCGTGGTCACTTAGCGGAGCAAGCAGCTCAGAAAGAGCCGGTTCAGATGCCGCTGTTTCATCCCATGCGTTCAAGCAGTCTCCTCTTCCCAACTGCGAAGGCGCTTAGTTCGGAGCTTCTATCTTATAGTCCAGCAAAAATCGGTTGCAATCTCATAAGAGCACAACTACTCTGAGCTATGGTTCGAGGAACAGAAGCGCGTCAGAGACCGGCGGCGAACGCCTTACCTGGCGACCAATTTGACCCCGGGCTGTACAACCCCGGGCTGTACAACAAAGATCTTGCCCCTATCGAGCAGTCCAGGCGGACTTGGGGCGTTTACAACTACGCTTCCCTTTGGGTTGCGATGAGCGTCTGCATCCCAACCTACATGCTCGCCTCCGGGTTGATCGCCGGAGGGATGAGTTGGAAACAGGCGATCGGGACAATTCTGCTGGGAAACGTCATTGTTCTGATTCCGATGCTGCTCAACGCCCATGCCGGTGCGAAGTACGGTATTCCGTTCCCGGTTTTTGTCCGCGCCTCGTTCGGGGTACGGGGCGCGAATGTGCCTGCAGTGTTGAGGGCCGTTGTGGCGTGCGGCTGGTTCGGCATTCAGACGTGGATCGGCGGACAGGCGATTTACTCCATGCTGCGCATCCTTGCCCCGGCCGCAGCGGGCAGCTCAGCCGTATCTTGGTTCTGCTTTTTCGCCTTCTGGTGTCTAAATCTGTTTGTTATTTGGAAAGGCATAGACATGATCCGCTTCCTGGAGGGAGTTGGGGCGCCGTTCATGCTGGGGATCGGGCTCTTATTGCTCTGGTGGATCACTCGAAAGGCTGGCGGTTTGGGCCCGGTACTGAGTAGCCCGAGTAAATTCAAGACCACGGGCGAAGTCATGCGTTTCTTTATTCCCTCGCTAACGGGGATGGTTGGTTTCTGGGCCACGGTGGCTCTGAACATCCCCGATTTCACCCGTTATGCAAAGTCGCAGAGAGCCCAGGTGATCGGGCAGGTAATCGGACTGCCTCCGGCCATGACACTGTACGCCTTTATCGGCGTGGCGGTAACTTCCGCCTCGGTGATTCTCTTCGGTCAGGCAATCTGGGATCCTGTGACGTTGTTGGGGAGATTTCAACAGCCCGTCGTGGCTTCGGTCGCTTTGATCGCGCTACTCATCGCAACACTCAACACCAACGTAGCCGCGAACGTTGTCTCACCCTCGAATGATTTTTCAAACCTCAATCCGCGGCTGATTTCGTTTCGTACAGGCGGCCTGATTACGGGCGTGGCTGGATTATGCATGATGCCTTGGAAACTGCTGACCGATTTCAATAGCTACATCTTCGGGTGGCTGGTTGGGTATTCCGGTTTCTTAGGGCCGATTGCCGGAATTATGATCGCCGACTATTTCCTTCTGCGCAGAGCCAGGCTCGATGTGCCGAGTCTCTATCAACGCAACGGTCTTTACGAGTATCGGAACGGCATCAATCCGTGTGCCATGTTGGCGCTTGCCGCGGGTGTGCTCGTTGCGCTTTGCGGGGTGGTCGTTCCTGGCCTGAGATGGCTCTATGACTACGCGTGGTTCGTAGGCTTCGGTGTCGCGGCCATTGTCTATCTCATCGGCATGCGCGAGCGAGTCAGGTTGAATAGCGTGGCGTGATAGCCGGAAAAGCGCGGCCGATTCTCATCGATACCGATACGGCCTCCGACGATGCTGGTGGCGATCATCATGGCGCTCTGTTCCCGCGGGTAGAGAGAGCCTGAGAGAGGCCATCTCGCGAGGCGCACCGAACTGTGTCGAATCCATTGCCCTGCGGCCCCAATCCACTTCTTCGGTATCGCGGTTGTTAGCGCGGGAGCGCGCAGAAAAACTTTGTCTAAAAATTCAGAAAGTAACATTCGGACCGAAGCCTATACACTGAGGTTATGTTCTTCCGCCGGGAACGCCCGAAAATTCCAACGTTTGCCGAACGTATAGACCTTCTGAGGCAAGCCGAATTCGCCACGGAAAAGCTGCCTGACGGCCGGGTAAGAGTGATGAAACACGGCGTAGGCGCGGTAGTCGGCGATGAAGGGAAGAACCAACCCGATATCGAGAAGGCGGGTGTTTTAGCCGGTTCGGAAATTGCAACACTGCTGAATCGGGGATATCAGATGTTTTTCGAGACGCCCAGCGGCAAGCGTTTTCCCGCGAAATCGGAGCAGCTCAAGGCGCTGCATGAATTCGAAGACGACGTGAAAGAGGCGCTCGATCTCGTGAATCTCTACAATACTTCGCTCGGCACTACCACGCCCAAGCACATGTACGACCGCGTCTTTAAACGCGATATCGGAGAGCAGCCGAAGCCGTGGTTGAAGAAAGATAACCGCGTTGTTCCACCTGACACGAAGAGCGATACCTATCCAGCTTGACCAAGCAGCGACCGCAACTGGCTGAATGAGACGGCCGCGTAGAAGTCGTTGAGCTCAGGCAGGAAGGGCTGAACGGGTATTTTACGCGCGTCTTCCGTTCTGCCGGCAAGCCTCAGCGAAGCGGCCAGCATGGCGCGGGCAGGCAGATCTGTTCCTCCTGAGCGCTGCTCAATTTTTTGCCAAGCCTCGGCTGACTGAGAGTAAAAACCATAAAGAAACAGGCCGTAGGCTTCCAACACCGTTCTTGCTTTATCGTCCGGAAAGTTCTTGACCTCGGATCGCCAGACTTCGGCAGACTGAGGCGATGACGCTAGCAGTGCGGCAATAGGGCCGGCGGTCGCGGCCATCTGTTTTGCGCCCTGGTAGTTCTTATCTATGAGCAGCCACAAGACGAGTTGATTGCTTGCAAAAGCGTTGATGCGCGGATCGTTGAACCGAGCCTTCATGAGTTGGCTGACCGCCGTCTCACGGTGGCCACTGACCGCCTGCCATGAAGCGGCGAGCAGCGTTTTCGCATCGGGATTCGGAACGGATGCAAGAAAATTCTGGAAGGTCGTGTTAGCGCGCTGAGAATCGCCTTCGAGCAGAATGCAGGAGGCGAGCTGAGGCAACACCCCGGGATTCGCAGCAAGGGTTTGCAGTACCTTCTCTGCCTGCGCCAACTGCCCGGTTTCGACCAGCCCGGCAGCTAATTGCTGACGCAGGTTTGCGTTTTCAGGGCTGATCTGGAGTGCGCGATCCATGAAGCGTTCGGCCTCTGCTCGGCGGCCCTGAAGAAACAGACTGGATGCCAGCGCGCTAAGCGCTTCAGGATCGTTGGGGAGCATCTTTACCAGAGCAGCGGCGGCCGAGGTCTGATCGGAAAGAGGCGCATGAGATATACGGCTGAGAAGCAGATCGAAACGAGCTTGATCGAGCGAGGTAAATGCGGCGCGATGCGTCAGCGCGTTTTTTAGCACGTCGTTGACATCGGGATTGTTTGTTACAGTCAGCGAGTCGGCCAAAGCTATATGGGCTAAGCCGAAGGAAGGATCGGCGCTAATCGCGTCCTTGAGATGCTGGATTTTCTGAGGGCCTGATGAAGAGATGCTCAAAGCAAAGCTTTCGAGCGCCCGTTCGTTGTGGGTGGAGAATTGAGCGGCGTGGGGGTCGACGTGCTTGGCGATCTCATCCAGTTCAGAGGCAAGATTGGAAGGAGCGCCTTGCACGGAAAGCACTTGCGCGTTCTGCTGGGTGGCGACGTCGGCGATGGTGGCGTGCAGGTTGAGTTTACCGGAACTTTCGTCTACCGTAGTGTGGAGCGTGGCGGCACTTCCGAGTTGATAGACCTCTGATTCGTCGGTCGCGACGAATGCGATCACATTGGGAGAGGCCGATAAATCGGCACTTAGGACAAGCGGGACTGCCAAGCGCATCCACTCCGAAGCAGGATCCGTAACCAGAACGTTAGCCGGAAGAATTGCCAGACGTCGTACAGAAGCGCTGGTGTTTCGTGAGCAATTTGAGAGCAGCAGCAGGCAGGCGCAAGAGGCAGCGAGGCGCGGAAGGAGGTGCGCTGATGCGCCCCTAGCGTTCAGTCGCAGCTTTTCCTCTAGAGCGGTTTGGGATTTTCGGCCAGCAACTGCTTGAAATCCGCATTCGTCTTCAGAAGAGAAAATTCCGGCATATCGGGAATCTTATTACGATCCTTCACGCCTTCTTCGAGCGCCTTACGCAGATAGATTAGCGCACGATCGTTAGCGCCGGATTTGGCGTACATTTTAGCGAGATAGAGGTGGAACGTGGCGCGCTCTTCAATGGTGCGCTCTTGCATCAGGGTTCCGAAATTGCCGTGATGCTCAAAGACCTCCGGATCCAGCTTTAGCGCCTGCTCGTAATACTCGGAAGCCACCTTGTAGTTCTTGCGGGCGAAGTACGCTGCGCCTAAGTTGGCATAGATTGATGCAGTGGGACTCGATGAGCAGCGAAGCGCCCGTTTGTAATAGGTGATGGAACGGCGATAGCTCTTCTGAGCGTAGTAAATGGTCCCAAGATTGTTGATCGCTTCCGGATACTTGGGATCGAGCTTAATGGCGCGCTCATAATTCTTTTTGGCGAGATCGAGTATCAGGAGCTGGTGGAAAGCAATGCCGATTTTGTTGGCGATCACTGCCGAATTCGGCGGAGCCTGGCGATACATGTCGATCGCCTCGCGATACATTTTTCGCGCCATATAGATGTCGCCGCGCAACTCGGGGGATATGTTTGGATGCGGTATGACCGAGGGCGGAATCGACGCCCTGAGGTCAGGACCAGATAGCGGACTTTGCTGCGGCCCGGCGTAAGCGAACGGCGCAACGCAAAGCGCGAATAAGCAACAGGCAAGACGGACTGCTGGAGAACAGATCATGCTGATCCTCCTTACGTGCTCTTACTATATACCTATTTTTCGAGTTCAGCGAAACTGAATTGCTACTTGAAGATGCTTTTGAGTTTATCGATGATGCCGTGCTTCTTGTCCTGGTCCTTCTTACCATTGGGCTGGCCGGCAACCTGAGAAGTCTCCGGGTTCATGCCGGGCGCACCCGAATTGGGGTAGGCCGGGGCCGGCGGTAGCGAGGGGGTAGGTACCGAATCCCAACCTGCAATCTCGGTAGTGCCTCCTGGGTGGAGTGTGCAGAACTGAACGGGTTGAGTGCCAAGCAGGTAGTACTCAGTGATCACGCGAGGACACAAGCTGGTTGCCAGTTGACCGGTATCGGCGTCGATTTGTGCGCTTACTACGCCCTCGGGAACATCGAACTGCGAGACGTCACGGTAGGCGCGGTGGCGATGGGCGCGCTTCATGAAATCGGTCCAGATCGGCAGAGCAGCTTTTGCGCCCTCCATTTTGATGTCCTGGTAATCGTCGAGACCCACCCAAACGACGCAGAGCAGTTTCGTCGTGAATCCGGCAAACCACGCGTCGTGTTCAGTGCCGGTCTTGCCGGCTGCCGGAAGGTTGAATCCACGGGCACGCACGCCCGCGCCGGTCCCGCTGCGAAGAACTTCCTGCATAAGGCTGAGGGTCAGGAAAGCCACCCGCGGATCAAGGATCTTCTTAGTTTGAGGCTCGGCAGACCAGATATCTGTGCCGTTCTGATCGACGATTTTCGAGATCAATTCAGGCGTAACCTCGACGCCCTTGTTTGCAAAAATGGTATACGCGCCGGCGATTTCGAGCGGCGTGACATCGTAAGCGCCCAGAGCCATCGCCGGGGTAGCCCGGATGTCGGATAAACCCGCTTTATGAGCCAAATCGGCCACTGCGCCGTAACCGGTTTGTTCGGCAACTTCTACTGCAGGAACGTTAAGCGATTTGGCAAAGGCCGTACGCAAGGTAACGTCTCCGAGCCATGTGCCCTTATGATAATCGCCAGGCTCGTACGGTTTGCCGGCGTAATAAAACGTCTGCGGCTGATCCTGGAAGACACTAGACGGCGTAATCGGGTTGGGATGATCCCAGAGGCCGGTATTCAAAGCCGCCGCATAGACAAAAGGCTTGAAGATACTACCCGAAGGACGCTTCGCTATCACGTGATCCAACTGGCTGACACCGTAGTTCTTGCCGCCGATCAGGGCCTTTACTTCACCGGTTTTTGGATCGAGGCAGATGAGAGCGACCTGCGGCTCCTCTAGCGCAACACCCTCCTTGCGGCGCTTGGCGATAAGCGTTTCAATTTCGTGCAAACCGCCGGTAACGGCTTCCGCCGCATCCCGTTGTAGTTGCGGATCGATAGTCGTATAGATCTTGGAGCCGGAGGCCTGAAAATCGCGGTCTTGAAACTCCGTGTTCAGTCTCTCGTTGACTAGGTCTACGAAGTAGGGCGCGTCGGCGGATTCCATGCCCTGTTTCGCGATGACCATTGGCGCTTCGGCGGCAGCCTCGTACTGATTCTGCCCGAGGTAGCCATTTTCGAGCATTTGCCCCAAGACAATATTACGGCGGGCCTTAGCACGTTCGGGCCAGCGGACAGGATTTCTGAAACTCGGCTGCTGGATCAGGCCGGCAAGAGTGGCGGCCTCCGGCAGCGAGAGCTGACGAATATTCTTTCCGAAATAGGCTTCCGAAGCTTCGCCAAAACCCCTGATGGCGAACGATCCACGGCGCCCCAGATCGACCTGGTTGGCATAGTATTCGAAAATCTTCTGCTTGGTGAGCTTACGCTCCAGGTGAATCGTGATGAGCAGCTCGTCGAACTTACGGGCGAAAGTTTTGCGCGGATCGAGCCAGAGATTACGCGCGAGCTGCTGGGTAAGAGTGGACGCACCCTGCGCATTGCGGCGCTCTTTCAAATCGATGAAGACGGCCTTGGCAATACGGGCAGGATCGAAACCGGAGTGCTGAAAGAATCGTTTGTCTTCAATGGAAAGAACGGCCTGGACAAGAACCGGCGGAATGTCGTCATAGTGCACAAGCCGCCGCTTCTCGCGGTTTTTGTCGTAAAGGCTGCTGAGCAACTGCGGCTCGAGTTCGTACTCGGTGCGCGGCGTGTTGTCGCTGAGCGCGATGATAGATGAGATCTTACCTTCCTTAAACCGAAGGACAGCGGGCTCGGAACCGGTGAATGATTTGTCGCTTGGGAAAATTTCGATGGCGTCAGGGCGGAGATGGTACCAGCCTAGCGGATTTGCGCGAACGTCTTCGCCGTAGCCGCTCTCACGCAGGCGAGCGGCAAAGGCGAGTGGAGTACCTGGATCGCCAACACCGACGGTTTCAGGCGCTGCGTATAAGAGCGACGAGTTCGGGAAAGGACCTTGAGTAAGCTTTTCGTCCGTGAGACGGGCATATCTAGCGTAGACAAAAGAGACCCAGATGAGCGCGATCGCCATGATAGCGAAAACGCTGCCGATAATGATGAAGGTGAGACGCCGTGCTGAGGGAGAGAGGGCGGCTCTAGGTTTAAGTTTTCCGGGGACTTTGATGCGTACGGGCAATATAAGGCCTAGAAGCTAAGTCCAAAGACTTGGACGCCCAGCTCTAACCTAGGTTACTTCTGGGCCTGATGATACGATTCTAGCTCTTTCCAAATGTTGTCGTCATGCGGTTGCCAGTCAGGAGATTGTCGTCCGGTAATCTGGAGCTCTTCAATGCTGAGAGTGCCGTGGCCGAAGGGACAGATCCATTCAGTTTGGGGGCGCCCGAAGACAACCATATTGCCCCAGGAGCCGCGTTGGATCGGCATAATCAGGCGACGCAGGCAGGTTCGGCAACGGCGGCGCTGATCCCAAATGGTGATAAAGAGCAAGCCTGCCCCGATCAACCAGATACCGAGTATCGCAAAAGTGAACACTATGTCGTGAAAGAAGAGCGGCTGAGCAGGACCGAACTTTTCAAGCGGCTTCGGTCGTAAGAGATAAACATTGATAAGAGCAGACTGGAGAGCAAACACCAATCCAGCGCCCAGCAGAAGCTTGGCCAAGAAGTAAAGCCAGTACTTCATTTCTCTTATTAGACTCCTTTTGAATCCAGACGGTTCCGAGACAAGCTGCTCGGATCATTTCGAGATGACAGATACGAATTCGTGGCACGCATAGTTCCAATCTCATAATCAGCTCCGAACCAGATTCTTAGCCAAGAAAATAAGATTCGCCGGACGTTCGGCGAGCCGTCGCATGAAGTACGGGTACCAAGCGTCGCCATAGGGAACGTAAAGGCGCAAGGTAAAGCCCTGGGAGACCAGTTCGCGCTGGAGGTCACGCCGGATGCCGTAAAGCATTTGGAACTCGAAACGATCGTGAGCGATCTTCTTTTCCTTTACAAACTCGACGGCGCGGCGGAGGATGTTCTCGTCGTGGCTGCCGATGGCCGGATACGTCCCTTCCATGAGCAGCAGTTTCATCAGCTTCAGATAGTTCGCATCAACGTCTGCTTTGCGGGCGAACGCCAGGTTAGGCGGTTCACGATAAGCGCCCTTGCAGAGCCGGACGGGAATTTTGGCCTCCGACAGCATGCGAATATCGGCTTCACTGCGAAAGAGATAGGCCTGAATCACAGCGCGAACGTTGCCAGGATGGCTCTTCTGAAGATCGCTGACGATTTGCAAAGTCCGATCGGTATAGGCGGTCGATTCCATGTCGATTTCGACCCTGCTCTCGATGGCGCGGGCGCGATCGACCAGGGTAGCGACGTTACTGCGGCAAGCCGCTTCAGAGAGATCGAGGCCAAACTGGGTAAGCTTGATCGAGACAGTCGCGGCCAAGCGGGCAGATTCGATTGCCGCCTGCGCCTCCAAGTACGAAGCTTGAGAATGCGCGGCGTCTTCGAGGGACGATACGTTCTCGCCGAGAAAGTCGAGAGTACCTTCCGTTCGTTCGCGCGATAGCGTCTGCAGAACCCGAATGCCCTCTTTAAGCGTTTGGCCAGCAACAAAACGGGAAGTGAACTTCTGAGATAACGAAGAATTCTCCATCCAATGGCGAAGCCAGCTTTGTTCGGAGAGGTAGAGAAGAGTATGGCGCAGCACGGATTGGTTATCTGCCTGACTTACAGCCGTAGTTACTTTTTGGGCTCTGGCGGTTACCAGACCATTACCACTATAGGTGTTCAGAATGAGACAAAAGGATCAGGTGAAAAGAGAATGACTGGTGAATGCCAGACCGCTGCCAAGGAGTGCGCCCACGATAACATCGCTTAAGAAATGCATACCGAGGAGAATACGCGAGATAGCAATACTGAGGGCGCAAAAAAGCAGGGCTGGAAGGAGTTCGGGATAGAATTCGGCGAGCGCGATAGAGACTGCAAAGGCAGTAATGGTATGTCCGGACGGGAAAGAGAACTGGTCGGGAGGCAGCAGCGTCGCCCAGCAGTGCGGCTCGATTTCGCAGGGACGGCGGCGGCCCGAAAGCTTTTTCAATAACTTAAATAGGCCGATTCCAGCGAGGGCTGCCGATCCGGCGGAAGCGACTGCCGTGAGGCGGTTCTCGCGGCCAAAAACGAGAATACAGAGACCAGTCCAATACCAGATCCAGCCGTCACCAGCGCGTGTGGCAGCGATTGCCCAGAGGCGGATCCAGCGTGGCGCCGGCCACTTGTTTACCTTGCGCATCAGCTTGTGATCGCGCGTGGCAATGAACTGAAGCATGTTCTGGTGGGCAGCCATGGGCGGACCCCTCACATAAGTAGTCTACGAAACCGGGCACACCTCTCAATGGCTCTACTTTGTTTTAAGGCGAAAGGATTGCAGCGCCGTGACAGCCTGGCAAAAGCTTAGTGAATGCGATAGGCAGCGGGCCTCTTTGCGGCAACCGGACGATCCTGCTGATAATGCCTTCCAACATCTCCGCCGGAAAAGGCAATAGCTCACGAGGTAAAGCGTTGTCCGCGAGTGGCTATCGTCGCATTGCCCCGTGATCTTCGAAGCAGCACTTTTTCGGGAAACGTCACTCATAACCACCGGAATCCGGCACAATTGTTGTCGCGGTAGGGACGACCATCGCTGATCTTCCCCCGCTCAGATCCGTACGTGCGCGTTCACGCATACGGCTTTTACTGAGGATGAGTGGCGTGGAAGCGCTCACTGGAATGTGGATGCAGGCTGCGGGGCGGAGGAATCCACCGGTCCATCAACGGGGCGAGACGCTCCCATCGAACCTGCGCGCGTTGGCTTCGACGGACCAGAATACCTCTCCAGAGCCGGCAAACACGACGCCTGAATAGCCGCAACTGAGACGAGTTACCGAGTACCGCATGGTATTGGTAAGAGCCGACGACAACCTTCCGGAGCCATTCGCCGACCTCCCTAGAACGGTGATGCTTCCGATGTTGAAGCTCGGCCTTTATGGCTTTAAGCTTGGCAACCATCCGCTTTGTCGCCGTGATTCGCCAGACAGTACGTGATTCGCCAGACAGTAAAGGCTTCACTACTCCTGAGATGCCCACAATGATGCGTGAACCCTAAGAATACGAAGGTTTCTGGTTTTCCCTCGCCACGCCGTTCTCGATCTCGGAAGGCAAACCTCCCGAACTCGATCAGCCGCGTCTTGTCCGGATGCAATTCCAGACCGAACTTCGCCAGCCGCGCCTGCAAATCACGCAGGAATCGTTCGGCATCAGTCCGGTACTGAAAGCCCAGCACAACGTCATCGGCATATCGGACAACTATGACATCGCCCCTTGCCACTTTCTTGCGTCAAGCTTCACCCACAGATCGAACACGTAATGCAGGTACACATTGGCAAGCAGCGGTGAAACAACCGCCCCCTGCGGCGTGCCTACATTCGTTTCCGACCATTGGCCATCTTCCGAAACCCCCGCCTTCAACCATTTCTGGATGAGGCGGAGGATTCGTCGATCAGCCACCCGATGCTCGATGAACTTCATCGTCCACTCGTGGCTCATGTTGTCAAAGAACCCGCGAATGTCCGGATCGAGCACCCAATTCACTCGCTTCCGGATCAGTCCCACATACAGCGCGTCCAGCGCCTGATGCGGGTCCCGTCCCGGACGGAATCCGTAAGAAAAGCCTTTGAAGTCGACCTCATTTATCTGATTGAGGATCGTCACCACAGCTTGTTGAACAATCTTGTCCTCCAGCGCTGCGACGCCTAACGGACGTTGCCGCCCGTCAGCCTTCGGAATGTAGACTCGCCTTGACGGCTGTGCCCGGTACGCTCTCCAGTGCACCCGGTTGTGCAGATCGACAAGTCGATCTTCCAATCCGGTTTCGTACTCTCGCCACGTCATGCCGTCCACTCCTGGCGCAGCTCACCGCTGTAGATTCCAGCCGAGGTCGAGGGCCGCATTCAACGGCCCTTGGAGCAAAAGGTAGCTTCGGAATGGTAGCTCTAGCTTGGGCCCTGCTAGCACCTCCGGCGGCAGGGGCGGTGGAACGGAAGGGGAGCTTGTCTCATTTAAGGTATCTCCGGGGGCGGTGAAAACCAAATTAGATTCCGCCGGGCTGTCGTATAGCCAACCGTAACCGCCCCATAGGCAAAACCAGTGTGAGTCCTTTGTGCCGGTGTGTTTGGCCAAAACGTCACCGAGGGCTTTCAGCAGATCAGGGGAAAGATTGCCATTCTCAGGAGGGCTAATGTTGTGAACAGAGTCATTCCCCGAAGCGGAAGAAGACGAACCGTGCTATGGCATGAAATTGTGCAAGTCGATGCATTGTGCGGCCCCGATCGAACCGCCACGTCGGCCCAAGTGACCGGCTCGCCGTTCATACCACGCGCAGGATGCAGGATCCGTATATAGGCAGGAAACTCGTCCGGCACAACCGAAGCCACCCGGTGGCTAGAGAACGAACGCAATCTTTGCGCTAACCATTCGACTTCGAAGAGCCGTGTCGAAGGATGCAGTCTGGATTTGCGCACAATAGTTCCTCCAAGATAATCCGCCGCACGGAGAGGCTTCTTACTGCCGATAGGAAGTGGCGGCCAGCGCGGTGACAGAAAACGAGATACGAAAGTGGGGTAACAGAAAACCCCTGCCAGCATGCCGAGCAACCATAACAGGAGCGCTGCAGAAAATTAGCGGCGCAGGAGCTTGAATGCGTGATTCGGGCCCTGCTTTTGATTCACCGCTAGATCGATCCAGAGCATCGCCATCGGCTCCAGCCAACGAGCGCGTATTAACGAGCCGACGTCTACGGGATCGAGGCCTTGCATCTTCGGCCTGATTACCTAACGATACACGCGTGGCATGGAACGTAAGGCCTGCTGAGCGCGGTCACTTTGAGGATCCGGTAAACCGAAGATCACGTAAACCCCGTTTGAAAGATCCGTTCTTGCTACTTTTGGGGTCACGACCGAAGACGGACGGCGTAGCCCGACCACCCGGACGGAGTGAGACAAATTTGCCGGGGCATCACAGATCGCATCTGTTGTCATTGTGGCGCGCTCAGTCGAACTTCCCGGCGAGGACCTGGCGGCGCTGCTTGTCGGGGAAGTGTTCGATCGCGTAGCGCAAGGTAGTGCGTGGAATCGACGGGTAATGCTTTCGTAGAAAAGCGACCAATTGTTTCCGGGAAACGCGGCCTGCTTCGCGCAAGGCCCATCCGACAGCTTTGTGGATGAGATCGTGTGAATCGGAAAGTAGCAGGGTAGCAATGTGAAAAGTGTCGTCGGTCTCGCCAGCTCTCAAGAACGCGAAGGTGGCGACAATCGCGATACGCCGTTCCCACAAATCGCGTGAGCTGGCAAGTGCAAAGAGTACATCGCGGGACCTATTGAGCAAATGTGCGCCGACGATGTAAGGCGCGGATGTATCCACCAGATCCCAGTTGTTGAAGCGTTTCGCGTGACGGAGATAAAATCTGAAAATCTTCTCCGTTAAAGCCTCGCCAGCGGCTTTTTCGTACTGTGCGACCAAAATCTCCGCTGCGGTGAAGCGATGCTCATGGATAGGAGATTTCAGCAGATGGGCGATATCTTTCAATCGCAAGGATGAGTATCGGTGCGCAAGTTTTCTCTGAACAGGGACGCGGATTCCAATAAAGCGGTCGCCTTCGCCGTACTCGCCTTCACCGGTCTTGAAGAACCAGGCAAGATTCTTTGCGCGTTCGGGATCGGCAAGCGCGGCCAACTCGGTGTGAAGATCTTCGAGGGTCAGTGAAACGGGCGTGGGCAGCTATTTCGTCTCCGCAAACAAATCCTTCCAGGAGTCGTCGAGCGAAATCCAACGCTCGGATTCTTCATCCCAGCTGGGTGCCAGGTGCGGAACGTGCAGTAGCCCATGGCCTTCGGTACACAGCAGTTCCATGCCTGACCAGTTCAACAACAGGCAGCCAGGGCAGCCGACGCGCACCGGGAAGCATAGGAGCCGCAGACACACGCGGCAGCGAGCGCGCTGATCGGCTACCGCCCAGAAGAGCACGCCCATGGTTCCGAGAATGTAGAGCCATAGAAGGAACGGGCCGGCGGCGGGATCGCGCGAAGCGTAGAGAATGGCGGATTCCGAGCGGCTCCATTCGAGTGCCGCACAGAAGATAACGAGGAACGCGAGCGCGACTTTGGAAGAAAAGAACGAGACTCTTCTGGCCATCGCGCTTTTATCGGAAGACTTCAACAACCCGAGAAGGCGGCGCAGGGGCACACGCGAGACTGCCCACACCAGCAGCCCCGAGGCCAGGAACGCAGTTGCAAACACTTCGAACGGAATCCAGGCCGCCTGCCTCAGGAAGGAATAGCGCAGCTCCGAACGGAAAAAGTAGTAGCACGAGGTTTCGGCAATCCGGGTCAGCTCGTTATCGAGCTGCTTCTCGGAAACTCCGGGCTTCACGCGTCCGACTATCATCTGTTGAGCGTCGGGGAGCTCGGGCTGGACAAGGTACGCGGTGGACTGGCGGGAAAGGAAACGAAAATCGGGCGGCAGTACGGCGGCTACGTTGTACCAGCCGCGGCCAATCTTTACTACTTGGCCGAGAACTCTGCGGTCATTGCGAAAGAGCGAGCGCCAGAGGGCGTAAGTGAGCACGACGCCCTTGCTCGATGGAAGTCTGCCAAGCAGCGGTTTGGCTCGGAGCACGCTGAACAGACTGGCCTGTGTCCGGACAACCAGTGGTTGCGCAAACCGGCCGCCAGCCACTCTGACCCGTTGATGCGCAATCACAAATGGAGCGACGCCTTCGAGCAAACGGCTGCGGGCAGCCCAGGCTGGAGCGACGTCGGACGGAAGGCCTTCGTCGCCGCCGCCGGCAGCGGGATGAAACCAGATGAATACCAGCCCGGCATTCGCGCGGCCTGCACCGGTCTGGAGCAAGTTGCGAGTGGCGGGAAAACCGGACGTCAGGGCGGCGAGGATCGCGAGCAGCAGGCCAAGGGCACCCAGGCAGGTCCAGGGTGAGCGAACTGCGTCTCGCAGGCGCAGTTGCACGGTCTCTTGACCAGTTAAGTGCCAGAGAGCATCGGGGAAAACGCCCGTGCATCTTCGCATAAGCAGGAGTGATTCCCGGGCATTCCAGCCCTGCGCGTGGGCGAGGAACTGCCAGCGGTGCCACAGTTCCGCCTGCCACTCCTGTTTCCATTCGAGCCGTTGAGCGGAGGGAACTAGCCGGCAGGCGGCGTTGAGCATCGCGGCGCAGACCAAAAGCGAAAAAGGACGCTTGGGCGCTGGTGGCATAACGTTCCTCCTATCTGCGAGGCTTTGCCAGCAGCCGGTTTAGCAGCGGGTAGCGTTTCTGCGATTGCTCCAGAACTTCGGAACCCGCGCGGGTGATCCGATAATACTTTCGCGCCGGCCGTTGTTCCGCGAGTGCCTTCTTTTCAGCTTCCCATTGCGAGGAGATCAATCCCTCGGTCTCCATGCGACGCAGAGCCGGGTAGACAGTGCCGCTCGGCAGGCCGGTCGCGTCCATAATGTCGAATCCGTAGCTGCAGCCCTGGTCCACGGTTTGCAGAATCAGGGCCGCGGTGTGAGAAAGCCTGGTTGCCTCAGTCATGCTATATAGGATTCTACTCCCGCGAGTGTCGCCACACAAATAGGCGAAAGGCAGGCTGACCCGAGTGGCCGCCGATGCAGGCGTTGGCTTACTCGTTCCGCCCGGTTGTCACTTATACTTACTACATTGAGAATGTCTGCGGCAGTCGGCTGCTGGGCTGAATCCCTTGGTAGATGTAGCGGGATAATAAGTCGCGAACACTTGGTCTCTCAATGCCTATTCAACGACAAAGTGATCATGGTTCGCGGATTTCCTTGGTGCCTCGACGAGCCGAAGTCGATCGGCTTAGCCAGCTTAGTCGCAAAAATCCTCTGCCAGAAACACAATAACGAACTGAGCGAATTGGATGCGACAGCGTTCGACGCTTTCGATGCCTTCCGGCAAGCGATGCAGCTAAGCGGCATTCGAACGGGTCTGAAGGCGAAATCTTGGACTGTCAAGCGCATGGAAATAAATGGCCCTCGTCTTGAAAGGTGGTTTCTGAAGACGTTGATCAATCTGAGTTTCCGAGGGAAGTGGATCATAGGGCCGGGCGATCACTCGGAAGGGATACCCTCGAAAGATCTCGTTGAGATAGCCTTCGGGCTACGCCAGTTCGAACCGGGGGCTGGCCTTTACATCTCTGGCAAGGCGGGAGAGCAGATTAATTCTATGGACCGGGTGAATCTAATACCAAGATCTAAGGGGCGAAATCTTGTTGCTGGAGAATTTTCGTTTCGCGGCTTCAAATTTTACCTCAATCTCCTGCCACAGAGATTCGACATGGACGGCCAATCGCATCTCCTCTACCGATACGCGAAGCTTAAGTTCCAGGTTCCAGATCGCAAAGGGCGCCTCGTTCTCTCTCACGAGATCAAATTCATCTTTTAGCTGTCAACCAATTCACTATGATCCCGCTCGGGCGACGGGCTATAGACGCTCACGAAGCCATAGGCACTATGATTTTTCAGGGCCAGTTTTTGGCTGTATCGAATTTTGGTGGTGGTTGTAAACGTCCAGCGCTTACGGAAATAGGGATCTAGATCTTAATCAGGCTTAATTATGGCCTGGATCGCTACGTCTCACGCGAGAGCTTCGAGCTCAAACGATCGCATTTCTGTCACTTAAAGCGCTCAGAACTAGAAACTTTGTGGGAATCGCTTCTGCTATCTGTTTGGCACTGCGGGTGCGTACCTGATTCCAGGTAAAAGCAATGGTATTCACACATGGCACGTTGCAAGGCGAAGTGATCGGGTTCACCCTGTCGCTGATAGGCGCCGGCGTTGCGTATCTTTTCGGCAAGCGCGCCCAGCCGTGCTCAGTTCATAAATTGAGAGTTCTTTCCCCAGGGAGAACAACCGAGTTCTACACGCGTCTGGATGCGGCGGTTGTCGTTGTGGCCGGGGCAATATTGTGTCACCTTGTTTTTACTCATAGAGGTCCCCTCGACTGTCTGACGTCGGATATCAGCTTCAGCACGACTCTCAAAGCGCTGCTGAAATCAGGTATGTAGCCATTCTGCTTTTATTTCATCGGGGACGATTGCCAAGCCGGGCCGGGAGAGTGTTTTGCCAGCGCCTCTCGCTGTCCGTGCTGCTTCTAACCCTCAGCTCAGCTTTAGTAACTCGAAAGGCGCGCCCGGTCCTTCCTCGAATCGTAGTTGCTCGCCGGCAGCACTCTGCTCTTGGCGATAGCGCGCGGCAGAGTACCAGGCGAGGCTGTAAGACACTGCTAACCCGCAAAAACGGACCGGCCGTTCCAGCATCCAGCGTTCCAGACTTGCCAATGCAGGGACGAAGGCCAGAGCGGAGAACAGCAATCCGAGCATCTGCACCAACAGTTGCTTGACGTCGAACTGTGCGCTGCAGGTGAAGGGGATTTTGCAGAATCTGAGTAACATGAGATCGGCAAACAGCACAGTCGAGGCGATCACTGCCGCCACGTGGAGCAAAGCGAGCAGCCATCCCATGCGGCCGGCCGGTATGGGCAGCAGTACGCACAGTTCCCATGGGATCGTGGTCCACAACATGAGCCGCCTGGCTACTTTGGCAGGTTTGGGCGATGGCGAATCCGCTGTAATCCGGAAGACCCAGTTGGCCGGGAAGACGGCAGCTTTATCGAATACAAACCGCAATCCTGTAATGAGAAAGAAAGCGATCAGAAAAGGAATCGACAGATACTCTGGGCTAGGTAATGACGCGTGCACGCCCCCGCTGTCGCTATCCACTGCGGTTTGCGCTACAAGCACCAAGCCGACGCCGAGATAAGCGCCGAAAAACAACAGGTGTTGCTCGCTCCTCATTAGGACCTTCAGCGCAAAGCTGCTGCAGGCGCGCTCGAACTGCGAACGGAAGAGAGGCCGCAGAAGCGCTTCCGGCCACTTGATCGTGAAGAGCGGACGGCTGCCGCCCATGCTGTCGAACGATTCGGGAAGGCGTAGGAAGATGCGGCGGTAGCAGAGCGCATAAGCCACGACCGAGACAACAATCGCAGCGCCGAGCGCGAACGAGGCGTGATTAGCCATCGCCAGCATGCGCGGCCGGGCAATGTCTAGCAGGCGCTCATAAATTCCGAGGAACCAAAACGAGGGGACCCACCGCATGTAGCCCGCAGCCGATTCAGGCGATCGTCCGGCAAACAGTCGTAGCAGAATATTCGAGAAAAACTCGCTGAGCAGACCGATCACCAGGAGTATGCGCAGAGCAATCGAAACAGGTCGGGAGATTCTGCGTGGCACGACAAGCATGAGGACCCCGACCAGCGCAAAGACCGCAAAGAAGCTGAACAAACTGGCGGAAAACACAGTAACCGCGTGGCTTACGCCGACTCGCAGGGAAGCACTCAAGGTTCCGATGCTGATGGTGATAAAAAAGGGAAAGAGGAGAGCCGAAACGACATTCACGTCGAATCCGATGAGCAAAGCCAAGCCGAGCAGAGCGGCAAAGTTGGCGAGAAAGATATGGCGGATGGGAATGGGTAAGACGGCCAGATTCGAGAAGTCGCGTGCGTCGGGGAAGAGGCGGTTCCAGCGGGTGACCATCACCAGGCCCGTGATCGTCATGGACAACACAACGAAGAAGTATTCATCGGAGGGCGAGCGCCGGATGGCATCGATGTGCTCACCGCGCAGCCATTGCAGCAGGGTGGAGTACTTGCCCATCAGGAAAATTGAAGCGAAGGCGCCGGGCGACGCGAGGATCGCCAATACTGCTCCTAACCCAAGACCCACGCCTCCCGAGTCCTGTTCTTCTTCGCTGGCAAACAAGCGGCGGACAAAATGCCCGACGAGCGCGGCCAAAGGGCTCTTGCGCGCACGGGTGAAATCAATTCGTCTGATCTTCACCGGCTCACCACGGCATCTACGATTGCGCCAGCCGATTGCTCGGCGTCCACCTCCTGGATCAGATTCGAGAAAGCGGCTTCGAGCGATGGCATTGACTGAAAGCGCTTTAGTTGGTCGATTTCGCCATAGGCAACCTGCTTGCCTCGCTGAAGAATTGTCACACGAGAGCAGACTTTCTCGACCACCTCAAGCACGTGCGAACAGTAGAAGATGATTTTCCCTTCGCGGCTGAGCCCTGAAATGAGTTTTCGGAAAATCAGCGCGGACGTGACGTCAAGCCCAGAGAGCGGCTCATCGAAAATGATGAGCTGAGGGTTGTGAAGTATGGCGGCTATCAGCAGTATGCGTTGCCGCATGCCTTTCGAATACGCCGCAATGGCAGTGTGCCGGTGGGGGCGCATGTCGAAAAGTTCGAGCAGCACCCCGGCCCTGCGGCCGCTTAACGACTCCGGCAAACCGCGCAACCTGCTTACCAGTTGCAAATATTCTAGGCCGGATAGAAACGGATACAGATTCGCTTCTTCCGGCACATAACCGATCACGCGTTTGTAGGCGGCTAGGTCGTCGCGGATAGGACTACCGTTGAACAGCACCGTTCCGGCAGTTGGCTCGAGCAGACCGGTAATGATTTTCACGGTCGTGCTTTTGCCGGATCCGTTCGGGCCTAAGTAGCCAAGCACCTCACCGGGTGCGACGGTAAAATTGACGTTGTCGACAGCGGGAATAGAGCTGTAACACTTGGTAAGCGCGCGAACTTCGAGCACATAAGCAGGATACTACATAGTGAGCTACCTTTACCTGACCTAAAAGGTCAAGCCAACCAGAAACTCGAATTGGTTTTGATTCGAAGCCAAGTTTGCGTTTTCCTGCGAGAAATTGTAGTTTTCACTTCCCCAACGGACATACCGCAGCTCCGGCTCGAGGTGAATAAGCAAGGCGTGAAAATCGATCCCGGCTCCGATCGCTACTCCAGCGGTGGACTGGTTTGGAGTGACAAGGCTGATGTTTGTCACGTGGTTAAAGATGGGCCCGGCATCTACGAATGGGTGCAGTAGCGGGACGCCTTTGAAATGATACTTCAGGAGGATCGGAAAGTCCCACTGACTGGCCCCGGTGCCAGCTAGTCTGTAATGACGATACAGCGCATCTGCTTCTATGCCCAAACGAAACGGAAGCCTGATCTCCACCTCAGGCCCGATAATGTAGCGATTTGTGGTTGACGAAGGCGAAAGATATGGTCCGTTCGCACCTGTATCTACGAATCCGTCGTTTAGCGGCAAGCCGCCTTTTATACCGACCGATAGAAGTTGCCCGAAAGCGGAGGCGGAGCCGCCCGCAGCCAGCAGGCAGACTGCTCCCCAAAAGCGACAGTTCATACCTCTTATCGACGTGGTATGTCCAAAGATCGTTGCTGCAGCGAAAAGGTAGTCTAAGTATTTCGACATGAAATCGATACTGATGGGTTTCGCACTCGCGAGCGCGCTGGCGTTTACGCAAATAGCAACAACTACACGTGCGCAGGAAGAATTCCCGCAAGTGGACGCAATCATCAACGATGCGGTGCAAACCAATCTGATTCCAGGAGCCGTACTGGTGATTGGGCATAACGGAAAAGTAGTGTACCGGAAAGCCTACGGATCGCGCGCTTTGATCCCTCAGCGCGAACCGATGACGCTCGACACGATCTTCGATGCCGCTTCACTGACGAAAGTAGTGGCGACGACCCCTTCCATCATGAAGCTATTCGAGCAGGGAAAGATCCGGCTGGACGATCCGGTCACAAAATATCTGCCGGAGTTCCAAGGCGGAAAGAGCGACATCACGATCAGGCTGCTGATGACGCATTTTTCCGGACTGCCTCCAGATCTGCCGCTGGTGCCGAGGTGGAGCGGATACCAAACAGGCCTCGAGAAGGCGATGACGATTACGCCCATTGCGCCGCCTGGGGCAAGATTCATTTACAGCGACATCAATTTCAATCTGTTGGCAGAGGTCGTCAGGCGCTTATCCGGGCAGAGCGTTGCAGAGTTCGCGCAGCACCAGATCTACGTGCCGTTGAAAATGAATGAGAGCGGATTCCAACCGGCCGCTCCATTGCGACCCCGCATTGCTCCGACCGAGATCGATCCAGATACCGGCGAGCCGATGCGGGGCGTGGTGGACGATCCTACTGCGCGTTATATGGGCGGTATCGCTGGCGATGCAGGACTTTTCACCACGGCGGACGATCTGGCGAAATATGCCTCCATGATGCTTGGCATGGGCGAGTACGGAGGCGTGCGGATATTCGATCCAGCAACGGTGAAAAAGTTCACCGAGCCCGCGACTCCGGCCGATCAACCGATCTTGCGCGCGCTCGGTTGGGATATCGATTCGACCTTCTCGAGCAACAGAGGCGAGCTCTACCCGATCGGATCGTTCGGACACACGGGCTATACCGGCACATCGATGTGGATGGATCCGACGACGGATTCGTTCGTGATCGTCATGACGAATGTGGTGCATCCGAAGCATGGCAAATCGCTTAGCTCTTTTAGATCGCGCATCGCCACAGTGGTGGCGGCGCGCTACGGCATGAACTTGCCGAACTCGGTGTCGCTGACAGGCTATGTAGAAACAATTTCAATGGCTGGCGTGCATCGTGTAATTGCGCGGAATGCGCAGACGCTCACCGGGCTCGATGTGTTCGAGCAGCAGGGATTTGCAGAGCTCAAAGGCAAGCGTATCGGTTTGATCACGAATCAAACCGGTCTCGACCGGCAGGGCAGCCGCAATGTGGACCAGATGATTGCGGCGGGCGTACACGTGGTGCGATTATTCTCTCCCGAACATGGGATCAACGGAACGAGAGACAGCGACGTGAGCAACGGCAAGGACGAAAAAACAGGGCTTCCCGTGATCAGCCTGTATCAGCCGAACGGGCGCAAGATATCGCCCGAGCAAATGGCCGGCACAGACGCGATCGTGTTTGACATCCAGGACGTAGGCGCACGTTTTTATACGTATTCGTGCACCATGACATACGCGCTCCAAGCGGCAGCGCTCGCCAAAAAGGCTTTTTACGTGCTCGACCGGCCAAATCCGATTACGGGGACGCATGTGGAAGGGCCGGTGCTCGATAGCCAGCTCGCATCGTTCGTTGGATGCCTGGATATTCCGCTCCGGCATGGCATGACCTTCGGAGAGCTCGCGACGATGGCCAATGCCGAGCAGCACTGGGGAGCGGATCTGCACGTGGTGAAGATGAGCAACTGGCAGCGCGGCGACTGGTTCGACTCGACGAAGTTGACTTGGGTGAATCCTTCGCCGAACATGCGGAGCTTAAACGCGGCGTTGCTGTATCCCGGGCTTGCAATGCTGGAGGCAAACACGAATTATTCAGTGGGCCGGGGGACGGACGCTCCCTTTGAGCAGGTAGGCGCGGATTGGATCAGCGGTCCGCTGTTGGCTGAGGCATTAAACGCGCGGTTGATTCCGGGGGTGCGGGTCTATCCCACGCGATTGCGTCCAATCGACTCGAATTTCGCGGGCAAAGAAATCGAAGGCGTGCGTTTTGTGATTACCGATCGGGAGGCATTCGACAGCACACGGCTTGGAATCGAGCTCGCAGTCGAGCTGCAGAAACTGTTCCCGGGCAAGTTGGATATCGAGAAGTGCCGGTTCTTAATCGGTAATGAGAAGACCGCCACCGGGTTGAAAAACAGTAGCGATGCGGGCGAGATCTGGTATAAGGCGCAGCAGGAGGCAAAGGATTTCGCCGAGCGCCGGAAGCGGTTCTTGTTGTATTGAGCCGCCTATGCAATGTGCAGAAACAAACGGATGAATGGCCCGCCGGGCAGCCGCATCAGCCCTCCGCGTGGGCCATTTGTTTGACTTTAGGAGGCCGACCACGCCGTTTCGGTTCGGGCGATGGTTCTTCATCATTTCCCGATGCGGAGCCATTACCATCGGCGAGAGAAGCTGCGGCGGTGGCATCCTTCAACCAGGACGGGGGCCGTCCACGACGCCGTCCTCGTCCCCGCGCGAGCCGTTCCAATGTCAGTATCGCTTCTTCGATCTGCTCCCGCTCGAGCCTGAGCTCGGCGAGCATTTTATCTACGTCCAAGTTGTTCACCCTTACAAGATTTACAGGAAGTTTAATGGTTAGTTAGAGAGAAAAACAACCAGACCGTGCGTAAGTGCGGGGTTTATTGGTCCTAGTACTAAGGCCTATTTTCCACTGACTTAGAAAACTGATTTGGTTTATCTGAAAACCTCTGAGCTTGTTTAGATTTCCAATAAAAATAAAATGGCACGCCTAAAGCCATCATTCCTAAACCCATGAGTGATTCGCGCGGGCGGGTTTGCAGCGTGCTGATGAGCAGCAGCAGAGCGACAGCAACAAATAGTACTGGCACGAATGGATAGCCAATCACGTGGTACGGGCGCTTTAATTCAGGACACTTGCGGCGCAGGACAATGACGGACAGAGCAGTCATGAGATAGAGAATCCAGGACCCGAAGATGACGAAGTTGTATAGGTCGTCGAACCAGCCGCTCAGCACCACGATGCAAGACCAGAGGCAAAGCAGGAGCATAGCGTGACTCGGCGAGCGGAAACGCGGATTCACTACAGCGGCGGTGCGGAAAAAGAGGCCATCGCGAGCCATAGCGTAAGGAACGCGGGTGCCGGAAAGAATCGAGCCGTTGAGCGCGGCCAAAATGGAGATGAGCACCGCGAAGGTAACGCCAGCGACAGCGACGCGACCGCCGATAGTATCCATCATGTCAGCGGCGACGCGGTGGCTGGCGCCGACTTGAGCGGGCGTGAGCACATAGAAGTAGGCAATATTGATCAGGACGTAGATCCCGATGACAGTCATAGTGCCGAAGATCAGCGCGCGCGGAAGATTGCGCTGCGGATTGCGAATCTCGGAAGAGACCATGCTCACGTTATTCCAGCCGTCGTAGGCCCAAAGAGCGCTCACCATAGCGGCGAAGAAGCCGCTGATGCCGGCGGAGGCAGCTAGGTGGCCAGAGAAGTGCGTCACGCTGCCCCGCGACGCGAAAAGGCCCACGGCAATGACGAAAATCAGGAGAGTGAGCTTCAGGGCCGTGACGAAGACCTGCACGTTGCCGCCGGCGCGCACGCCAAGATAGTTGATGCCGCCGAGTATGAGAATTAAGGCGATTGCGACAAGCTGGCCATAATGTATTTCGAGCCGCGCGCCACCGGGTCCGATGTGCCAGGGCAGGACGAGAAGCGGCGTAGCGAGTAGCGGGTAAAAGACGGTCAGATAGGTGTAGAAGCCAGCCGCCAGGGTAGCGATCGAACCGCTTTTCGCGACCCAGAACTGCGTCCAGCCATAAAGGAAGCCCCAGAACGGTCCATAGGCAGCGCTGAGGTAGACATACTCGCCACCCGCCTCGGGCATGGCAGCGGCAAGCTCGGCGTAGGTAAGGGCGCCGAAGAGACTTAGGATACCCGCAACAAGCCACACTAGGAAGAGAGTTTTTACGGAGCCCACCGAGCGGATCATGCTCGAGGGGACCAGAAAGACTCCGCTGCCGATAACGGTGCCCACGACGATAGAGCTGGCGCTCCAGACGCCCAGCGCGCGCGCGAGAGTGGGTTGAGAGGAGGTGGAGGTTGTCATGGCGCTAAGCCGGAACGTCCCCAATTGTGCCAGCGCGGGTCGCAAAGGGTAGGAAACTGGTGACGTATCCGACAGTAAAGGTGACCAGAGAGCCGATGAGAACGTACCAGGTGTAAGCGACGCTCGAGCGGAGCAGCAAGGTCGCGAGGAAACCGGCGCACATCCCTACAATGGCGGCCCACTCGCCCGGACGACGCGTGAGAACGCCCAGCAGAAAGACTCCGAGCAGCGCGCCGTAGAGCACAGAGGCAACGGAGAGCCCTGCCTCGAGAACGCGGCCCCAGTGGCGGGCGGCCAAGCCAACCACAAAGAGAATCGCGCCCCAAGCGATAGTGGCCCAGCGCGCGAGCTTTAGATACCTGGACTCGGCGTGATGCGGGCGAAGCGGCCTGACAAAATCCATGATGGTGGTGGAGGCGAGCGCATTGAGCGCGGCGCTCAGGTTGGACATGGCCGCGGCGAGAATGGCCGCTATAACCAGGCCCGCGACCCCGACCGGCAAATGATTCCAGATGAACTCGGGATACGTTCGCTCGGGAATGGCGGGCACGGCACGCCCGCTGCTTTGGTAATAAGCGAACAGCAGCACGCCAATGAGCAGGAACAGAGTGAATTGAAAGAAGACGACGGCCCAACTGGAAAAGAGAGCGAGACGGCTTTCGCGCTCCGTCTTAGCGGATAAGAGACGCTGCACCAGGAGTTGCTCGGTACCATGACTCGCGGTCGAAAGAAAACAGCCGCCGAGAAGGCCGGCCCAGAAGCTGTATGTACGGTGGAAGAACGCGGATGAGAACGAGAAGCGGAAATCGAAGACCTGAAATTTGCCTGTAGCCAAGCCGAGCGAGGCGACATGTGGCCAACCGCCGGGAACGAGGTGGAGAATAACAAAGAAGCTGAGAAGGGCACCCGAGATGTAGAGGAACATCTGCACCACATCGGTCCAGATGACCGCCGTCATACCGCCTTGGAAGGTATAGAAAAGCGTAAGAGCAACTATGACCGCAATAGAGGATACTTCTCCCGTCCCGAGAATGATCGAAATTACGATGGAAATGGCAAAGACGCGTACGCCTTCGGCGAGGGCCCGCAGCACGAGAAACGTACCGGCGCTGAAGCGGCGGACGTGAGGGCCGAAGCGGCGCTGCATCAGCTCGTAGGCGGTGAACATTTCACCACGGAAATACTGGGGCAGAAAAAGAATAGAAATGACAATGCGCCCGAGCAGATAACCGAGAATGAGCTGGAGAAACCCGAAGTTGCCGGCGAAGGAGAGAGCGGGCGTGCCGATTACCGTTAGAGTACTGGTTTCGGCGGAAACGATCGAGAAGGAAATGGCCCACCATGGCGCGCCTCGTCCGCCTAAGAAATAGTCTTTGAGAGTGGCTTGTTTCTCCTTGAATTGCGCTCCGAACCAGGTGATGAAAACCAGGTAAGCGGAGATAACGGCAAGATCCGCATAGCGCATCGGAAACGTGGATGATAGCATGCAAACTAGCCCCGGCTACCGTAAGTACGGAAGCTGCGGAACAAGTCGGGAAGAGGTAGCATCTTACAGTAGTAGTGAATGTTGCGGGTACTGGACGATCTTCGTTATACTCCGGCTTTCGCTTACAGTATTTAGAACTAAATTCCTCTTAGAGGGGGTAACAGTGGAGTCAAGCTTTTTGAGACCGAGCAAAACGATTATCACGACCGGCGCGATAGCTCTTATTGCCAGCCTGGGTTTCACCCCACCGGCGCGCGCGCAAGCGCCCAACGGGCAACAGAGCGCTGGGCAGCAGCCTAGCGGAACGCCCGCGAAGAACTACAAGGATCGCGGTGAGTACGACATCTACTCGAAGATCACCCAGACGCAAGATCCGAAGGCGCGGCTGGACCTGCTGAATCAGTGGCAGGACAAATACCCGCAGACGGATTTCGCCCAGGACCGAAACATCTATTTCAGGGAGACTTTAGCGCAACTGGCTCCTGCGGACCCGACAGTCCGGCAGAAGCTGTTGGACAAATGCGCTGAGTTGCTGAAGACTGACCCGAAGGATTTTCGCTCCAATTTTCTGATCGCGCTGTGGGGTCCCGCAGTAGGAGGCGCGAATCCATCGCCCGACCTCCAGACGCAGGTACAGACTGCGGCCCAGGCGGTGGTTGATAATTCCCCGACTGCCTTCGATCCATCCAAGAAACCCGCTGCCGTAAGCGAGGCCGATTTCACGAAAGCGAAAAACCAAGCGCTCGGAATCGCCCACAACGCCTTGGCCTGGGTAGCGGTTTCGAAGAAGGACAACAAGACCGCCGAAGCCGAGTATAAGGCCAGCCTACAGGCAAATCCCGACCAGGGCAATGTCTCCTATCAGTACGGCAAGATGCTACAGGAAGACAAGAGCATCCCGGACGACCAGAAGTACCCGACGGTGCTGTTCGAATATGCGCGAGCCGGCGAATACACGGGAGCGGGGCAGGTACCGGCTACTGCGCAGGCGCAGATTATGGATTATTTCAAGAAAATCTACGCGCAGTATCACGGCGGCACGGACGGTGAGGATCAACTCCTAGCGCAGGCCAAAACAAGCGCGCTTCCGCCCGACGGGTTTACGGTTGGGAGCGCGGCCACAGCCGCGAATAAGGAGGCGGATGCTATGAACCAGCGCATGGCTTCCGATCCTGGCTTTAAGATGTGGTACGCCATTCAACAGAGTCTAACGGGAGACCAGGGCCAGCAATTCTTCGACAGCAGCGTAAAGGACAGGGAGATTCCGGGCGGAGCGGAAGGCGTAAAAGACTTCACCGGAACGGTGATTTCGATCGACCCACCGGACCGGCCGACAAAAGTAGTACTGGGAGTGACCGATCCAACCAAGCCGGATACGACTCTGGAGTTCTCTCAACCCCTGCCCGCTTCCGCGCTAGACAAGATCAAGGTGGGGCAGAAGCTGGATTTTAGCGGGGTAGCCGACAGCTATACCAAGGATCCCTACATGCTGACCTTTAAGGATCCGTCGGTTCCGGGCGTGCAGACCACTGCTCCAGTCAGGAGAGGGCGGCACCGGTAACAAAGCAATATTGTGTAATAAAGGTCCCGAGGAGCGCTTAGCTTCCCGGGGCCTTTCTGACTGAGTTCCGAGCCAAACTTCAGAAATGGCTACATCTTGTAGCGTCCCATATCCTCATCGTTCAAATTCTCAAGCCACTTGCGGAGTTCTTCGTTGTTGACCTTTTCGGAGACGGTCGTCGAATTACGAGATGATTGCAGCACACGATCATCGACATAAATCGGGCAATCATGGCGTAAAGCTAGAGCCAGGGCGTCGCTCGGGCGCGAATCCACGCTCATCAACTTGCCCTCTTTTTCCAGCCAAATCAGAGCGTAAAAGGTGTCGTCTTTTAGCTCGCTGACGACGACTTTCTTGACAGATGTTTCGAGGCCCATGAGCAGCACCTTAATGAGATCGTGTGTCATGGGGCGGGGAGTGGTAACTTTCTCGATTTCCAGAGCGATCGCGTTGGCCTCGTAGATTCCGACCCAGATAGGGAGCACCGAGTCGCCGGTGATGTCCTTCAAAACAACGATGGGCATGTTGGTCATCGGGTCCATCATGAGACCTCTTATCTTCATTTCTACTTCCATAATCCTCCGTTGTGTCCGCATTACGATCCTCTATTGAACACGCATTCCCGCCAAGCTGTTCGGTCCGGCTCGCGTGACCAGCACATCCATATACTGCCCAACCAGAGTCCCGTTCCGATCGGGAGCGGGAAAGCTCGGGTCATTAAAATTCAGAGTTTTGTTCTGCTCTGTGCGGCCGATCCACTGGCCGGTAGCGAGGTTGTAACCCTCGACGTGAACCTCCTCTTTGGTGCCGACGTACTGTGCGTTGCGGCGCAACTGAATCGCCCGCTGACGCTCCTGCAGAACCATCAGGCGTCGCGTCTTTTCCTCCTCCGGGATGTGATCCTCATACTGTAAAGCCGAGGTATTGGGCCGTTTGGAGTATTTGAAGATGAACATCGAATCGTATTCGACTTCTTCGGCAAGCTTCAGAGTCTGCTCAAAATCGGCTTCGGTTTCGCCCGGAAAGCCGACGATGATGTCGGTCGTCATGGCAATGGGCCGTCTGGCATTCTTCATCCAGTCGATGCGGCGCATATATTCATCTCGCGAGTAAAGGCGCTGCATGCGCGAGAGCAGACTCGTGGAGCCGGATTGCACAGGCAGGTGGACATGGTTACAGAGGGCTGGATTTTCGTCGATTGCCTCGATGATCTCTCTCACGAAATCGCGCGGATGGGAGGTGGTAAAGCGGACGCGGCGCATGCCCGGTATTTGGCCAGTGGCGGCCAGCAGCTTGGCAAAATCCAAACCGTCGGGCGATGGATCGCGATAGCTATTTACGTTTTGTCCAAGCAATTGCACTTCCGAGTAACCCAACTCGACCAGCGAGCGGGCTTCGCGCATGACGCTATCGCTGGTGCGGCTGCGCTCAGGACCGCGGGTAAACGGCACTACACAGTACGCGCAAGCTTTGTCGCACCCTTCGATGATGGTTATGTAAGCCCGGTGCGGATTATCGCGGCGGGCAAATGGCGTATCAAATGTTTCGCTGGTATCGAGACTCAGACCAGTGACGCGGCGGTTTCCGGCTTCCAATTGCACCAGCATTTCAGGGAGTTTGGTGTAACTGGCCGACCCGGCAACCAGGCTGACGTGGGGAGCCCGCTCGAAGATGCGCTCGCCTTCCTGCTGCGCTACGCAGCCAAGCACGGCGAACACTTTTCCCTTGCCCGCCTCACGCTTGAAGTTTTGCAGGCGATGAAAGACCTTCTGCTCCGCCTTGTCGCGAATGCTGCAGGTGTTATAGAGAATGAGTTCCGCATCGGCCGGCTCCGAGACCTGCGCGTAACCGGTTTGGAGCAGCGTGCCCACGACTTTTTCCGAGTCGTGCGCATTCATCTGGCAACCGAAGGTTTCGATGTAGAAGGTCTTCATGGACACCTTTAACCTGAACCGCTTTCAGCCGTGCAGCAGCCGCATGAACCAGCCAATGCCGAAAAGAGCCAGCATGAACCACCCGAAGCACTGCAGCCCATAACGGAACCGGTCGCGATCCGTCCGCCTGGTAGTCAAGCCGAGAATGACGCTGGCCAAGAGCGCGAACAGGAGCGAAGTTTCGAAATGATCTAAATTGAGCTTGGGCACGGAAATTTATTCTTTCTGACGCGTGGCGATCTCGTAAGCGTCGACCATAGCGAGGATATTCAGCAGGCCCGCGGCAACCAGAAACTTAGAGCCGTAATCGGCACTGTGAGTGGCCTGGTCCGGCGGCCAGTAGCCTACTCCCACCGCGATGAAATAGATCAAACCGGCAGCCATATCGCCGATAAAGCCCGCGGACTGAATGAGTCGCGAGAGCACGTCGCCAACCGATGTCGGCTGGAACATGGGACCGTGCATCAGCATTCCCACAACAAACGAAACGATGACCGCGCAAAAGATAATAGCGGCCCGGCTCCTGCGTCCCAGCAGAAAATGACCCAAGCCCGGGATAAGCCATGCGGCAAGAACGGTAATCCATGGAGAGCGCAGAGGTGTTTCCTGAATGACAGGCGCGGTAGCAGCGGGCATTGACTCCATTTTAGCTATCCCCAACGTGAGGCCATGCCGGCCGGCAATAGCTGGTGCTTTACAATGGTGGCTGTTCGAACCCACCACCAATGCGGATGTGGCGGAATTGGCAGACGCGCATGATTCAGGTTCATGTGCCCGAAAGGGCGTGGAGGTTCAAGTCCTCTCATCCGCACCAAGTAATCCATAGAGTCCGCGCTGCGCGATCAAAAGCCGGGTGATATTCTGGCTCGGTCTTAATTAATTTTCCTCGCGAGAAGAATCACGCATGTCCTCGATCGACGTCCCCTTACAAGGGAATCGCTTCGGCAATACTGGCCGCCGCGATCTTTGGTGGCTTCTGCCTCTGCTTACCTTTCTCGGGCTCTCACTCTTCATCGTCTACGCCACATGGGCGGCGTTTCAAGGACGCTATTACAGGTTCGGTCCGTATTTATCACCGTTCTACTCGCCTGAGATTTTCGGCGACCCGCTTCATGCATGGTTTGGAGCGTTGCCCGGCTGGTGGCCGTCCTGGGCTCCGATCTCGGCGGCGCTCTTCATCCTCTGGGCTCCGGGGGGCTTTCGATTAACCTGCTATTACTATCGAGGTGCCTACTATAAAGCCTTCTGGGCTGATCCTCCGTCCTGCACAGTTGGGGAGCCCCGCAAAACTTACCGCGGCGAGCGCTCCTTTCCCTTGATACTGCAGAATGTCCACCGCTATTTTCTCTATCTCGCGCTCATCTTTCTCGTGATACTCGCACTGGACGTCTGGCGAGCATGCTGGTTTTTGAATCCCCAAACCGGGCGTGTTCAGTTTGGCATGGGTGTTGGTACTTTGGTCCTCGCCGTGAATGTCGTTTTGCTCGGATGCTATACCTTTGGGTGCCATTCTCTGCGTCATTTGGCAGGCGGTGGTGCGGATGAAATATCCAAGGCCGCAGTGCGCAAGACCAGTTACGCTTGCCTAAGTTGCCTGAATCGCCGCCACATGCTGTTCGCGTGGTCAAGTTTGTTCTCCGTCATGTTTGCCGATCTGTACGTGCGGCTCTGCGCGATGGGAATCTGGACAGACTGGAGAATTGTTGGATGACGCCATACCAGACGCACGAATACGATGTGCTGGTAATTGGAGCAGGGGGAGCTGGATTAAGGGCGGCGATCGAAGCATCGACCGCCGGAGTTCGCGTCGGAGTTGTGACCAAGAGTCTACTCGGCAAAGCCCATACTGTGATGGCGGAAGGAGGCATTGCGGCGGCTCTCTCGAACGTCGACGAGCGCGACAACTGGAAAGTTCACTTCTCGGATACCATGCGAGGCGGGCAGTATCTAAACAACTGGCGGATGGCTGAGGTGCACGCCCGGGAGGCGCCCGAGCGAGTACGTGAGCTGGAGGCTTGGGGCGCGCTATTCGACCGTACGAAAGACGGCCGTATCCTACAGCGCAATTTCGGCGGCCACCGTTATCCCCGGCTGGCGCACGTGGGCGACCGCACCGGACTCGAGATGATTCGTACCTTACAGGATCACGGCATCCACATGGGAATGGAAGTTCACATGGAGTGTACTGTCCTCACGTTATTGAAAGACGGCGACCGCATTGCCGGTGCCTTTGCCTATGAACGGGACCGGGGGCGCTTTCTTGTCTTTCAGGCACGCGCTATTGTGCTGGCGACTGGCGGGATCGGAAGGGCTTTTGAAATTACCAGTAACAGTTGGGAATACACTGGCGACGGTCATTCGCTGGCGTATCACGCAGGCGCGCCCCTCGTGGACATGGAATTTGTTCAGTTCCATCCGACCGGCATGATCTGGCCTCCAAGCGTGCGAGGCATTCTGGTTACGGAAGGCGTGCGCGGCGAAGGCGGCGTTCTCAAGAACAAAGAGGGGCGCCGGTTTATGTTCGACGACATTCCGGAGAATTACCGCGCTCAAACCGCCGATTCCGAGGAGGAGGGGTGGCGCTATACGCAAGGTGACCGGAATGCCCGCCGGCCGCCTGAATTGCTCACTCGCGACCACGTAGCGCGCTGCATCGTCAGAGAGGTTCGCGAAGGGCGCGGCACACCCCATGGCGGTGTGTTTCTTGATATTTCTTGGATTAAAGCGCGCATGCCGAAGTCTGCTGACTACATCAAACGAAAGCTGCCTAGCATGTATCACCAGTTTAAACAGCTTGCAGATATCGACATTACGCAGGAGCCGATGGAGGTGGGGCCGACCACTCACTACATGATGGGCGGAGTGCGCGTCGATGCCGATACGCAGATGTCCGATGTGCCGGGGTTATTCGCAGCGGGCGAATGTGCCGCCGGCCTGCATGGCGCCAATAGGCTCGGTGGAAATTCGCTATCCGACTTACTCGTATTCGGAAAGCGCGCCGGCGAATACGCTGCCAAGTTTGCCCAGGAGAACGGGCCCGTCGCACTGGATTCGAATCAGGTTGACGACACGGCTCGAAACGCGCTTGCACCTTTCGACCGGGCTGGCGAAGGTTCATTCCAGGTGCAGCACGACCTTCAGCACGTGATGCAGGATTATGTCGGAATTGTGCGGCGCGCCGATGAACTGGAGTATGCTCTCGAAGAACTCGCGAAACTGAATGAGCGGGCTCGCCAGGTATCTGTGCGAGGGAATCGTGAATACAATGGCGGCTGGCATACCGCTTTGGATCTGCCCCATTTGTTCACCGTCTCAGAACTCATCACCCGCGCTGCTATTGAGCGCAAAGAGAGCCGGGGCGCGCACTTCCGCGACGATTATCCGCACAAGGACGAGATCGCGGGACGCTGCAATATCGTTTTGCGGCGTGGCGATTCGGGCGAGTTGCGCGTGAAACGAGAGCCCCTCGCCGAACTGCCTGCCGAACTCAAGCAGATAATCGAAGAGATGAAGTAGGCGAGGAGAATATTCATGCCCACAGCGACATTCCGCATCTGGCGTGGTCAGAACGGAGATGGCGCGTTTCAGGATTACACGATCGAAATCTCGCCCGGCATGGTCGTGCTCGACGCAGTTCATCTGATTCAGGCGGAGCAGGCCAATGATCTGGCCGTGCGCTGGAACTGCAAAGCAGGCAAGTGCGGATCGTGCTCGGCGGAGATCAACGGCAATCCGCGATTAATGTGCATGACCCGGCTAAGTTCATTGCCGCTCGACGAACCGGTAGTCCTGGAACCCATGAAGTGTTTCCCGCAAGTAAAGGACTTGGTGACAGATGTTTCCTGGAACTACCGCGTGAAGAAATCGATCAAGCCGTTTAAACCCCGGCCTCCCGACGCGCCGGACGGAACGTGGCGCATGGCTCAGGCGGACGTCGATCGCGTTCAGGAGTTTCGCAAGTGCATCGAATGCTATTTGTGCCAGGACGTCTGCCATGTGTTGCGTGAGCACACGCTTCACAACCAATTCATCGGCCCTCGCTTCCTGGTTTACGTCGCGGCACTCGAAATGCATCCACTCGATGCCGAAAATCGTGTGACCGATCTCAAAAAAGACGGCGGCATCGGCTTCTGCAACATCACAAAATGTTGTACGAACGTATGCCCCGAAGACATCACCATCACAGATAACGCCATCATCCCATTGAAAGAGCGCATAGTGGACGAATACTTCGATCCGCTCAAAAAGCTGTTTCGGGTTTTCAGAACATAGAAGCGCACAGGCCCCGATCCCGCGCCGCCCAATAAGAGCACATCTGCGGCGGACTTAGGCCCCGGTCGCGATTTCGTTGTGCGCGACCTTATTAGATAGGAGTACCCATGCAATTCGAGCTGAAACCGCTCTCCCATTCGGCCATTCCGGCAGCGCTCGAAAGAGCGCACCTCTACCGTCTTCTGAATGAACCCTGGCAAGCAGAAAGTATTTGCGAAGATGTTCTGCGTGTCGACCCGCGCAATCCCGCTGCCCTCACAACACTGCTCCTTGCCATTACCGACCAGTTCGGAACGCGTATTTTATCCGGCCGAGCCCGAGACGTGCTGTCTCGCTTGAG
>CAWIFY010000032.1:0-47444 GCA_963835255.1 Terriglobia bacterium
GCATTCGACTCAGTTTGCATTGGCCATGGCAAACATTGCGCTGACGTCCAGGTTCCCCCAGCCATAGATGTAGTTGGGAGATCCTGTTGGCGAACCGCACGTGCCAATCTCGACTACTTGCGGCGGAACTGTTCCGATCAGGCGCCACATCTGTTCCGGGCGGCCGCGCAGCGCGGGCCGGACGCTCAGGATAAGAGCAAGCGCGCCGGCAAGCTGGGAGCTCGCAACAGAAGTGCCGCTCATTGATGCCACATTGCCCCCCGGAACCGCCGAGAGGATGTTGGTACCAGGGCTTGCGATATCCGGCTTGAAAAGCATGGTCGGTGGAGAACCTGGGCCGGAGTTGCTGTAAGTAGCAATTGCCGTGCTTGGGTAGCCACTATTTGGATCGAAGTCCAGGGCTCCGGTAAGAATCGCGACCGGATACGTCTGCGGCCAATCGGTAATCGGGCCGCATACTGCCCCGCTATCCTCAGCCGCGACCACGCTCGTGATCCCGGCCGCGTAGAGGTTCCAATAAACCATGTGCATAACCGGGTCATCGACGCAATCGGAGCCGGACGCGTAGCAATGGTAGGGATGAACAACCACGTCGGGAGCCTTGGTGGAGTCTGCATTGGAGCCCGTCAAGTCCCAAGGCGCCAGCATGAACTGCATGCATTCTTCGAAGGTAGAACCGGTGCTAGCATAGCCGCGGTCCATATCACGGCAGGCCATGAAACTTGCCTCTGGCGCTACTCCTATCTGATAATCCTTTCCGTTGCCTCCGACGGCCGCTCCAGTTATGTGCGTGCCATGGCCGAGATCATCGCATGGCGCTGGCGCGTTCACTCCACAAGGATTGGTCCCCGCCGTCATAGTTGTATGCACCGCATCCCACCAGTTGTAGTTGTGTTTGGGTCCCGCATTGGCGAAGCCTCGGTAGTGCATTCTCAGGAGCGGATGATCCCATTGCACTCCGGAATCGACGATGCCGATTGTGATGCCTTGTCCGAGAGCGCCCTCCGACCAAAGCGCAGGCGCATTGATAAAACTCACATTCTTCTCTATGCCGCGTCCAGGCGGAAGAGAGGAAACGGGCGGCGCGCTGGCTGTAGGCAGATTTACGTTGAACGATCCGACGCTCTCGATTGAAGCGATATCGGGCCTCCCCTCGAGTTGCTCCAGTTGCGCAGGGGTGATGGTGCTGCCCTCTGGAGCCTCCACCATAATGAAATTAGCGATGTAAAAGCCCTTGCCAATCAGCCCCATGCTACTGATGGCCTGCAAGACAGGCGACTGCGTTTGCTGGGCGAGGCTAGTAAGCGCGTTGTAGACGTATTGTCCACGCTGGGCTTTTGTGCTTAAGCCAAAAGCGCCGGATAGATCTGCCTGTTGCGCCAGGACCAGCTTCACGGCTGTTAAGCCTTGCGGCACTGCGGCTTGGCTTTGAAAACCGGCGCAAAGCAGCAAAATAGTGATTGCTAAGCAGGGGACAAGAATCGAAATGCGTCTGTAAGTAGCGGACATGCGGGATTCACAGAGGAGGTGCGAAGAGTTAACCCTTTATCTGTGCCCGGAATGTACGTACTCCGCTTCGAATATGCTTATTCCACTTCGAACTTTACGCCCTGCGCGAGCGGCAGCTCGTGACCGTAGTTCACCGTGTTTGTGGCGCGCCGCATGTAGAGTTTCCAGCTATCAGACCCCGCTTCGCGTCCTCCCCCAGTTTCCTTCTCGCCTCCGAATGCGCCGCCGATCTCAGCCCCGGATGGGCCGATGTTTACGTTGGCAATACCGCAATCGGAGCCCTCCGTGGAAAGGAACTTCTCCGCTTCCCGCAGATCGCTGGTAAAGATGGACGACGCCAGGCCCTGCGGGACGTCGTTATGCAGTCGCAGAGCTTCGTCCAGATCGCGATACGTGAGCACGTAGAGGATGGGAGCAAAGGTTTCGCGCTTCACTGGTTCTGTCTGGGCCGGCATTTCGACCAGCGCGGGGCGTGCATAACAGCCACCGTCCAGGCCATTCACCTGAACGCGCTCACCGCCTGTTATTTGGCCGCCTTGAGCTGTGGCCTCTGCCAGTGTCTTCTGCATTGCTTCGAGCGCATGCGCATCGATCAAGGGTCCGACTAGCGTGTCCGGCTCTCTGGGATCACCGATGGACGCCGATCTGTACACCTGTTTGAGCCGTGGAAGGAGTTGCTCGGCGACGCTCTCGTGAACGATCAGTCTTCTGAGCGTTGTGCAGCGCTGGCCTGCTGTCCCCATAGCCGAGAAGGCGATGCCGCGCAAGGCCAACTCGATATCAGCCGAAGGACAGACAACGGCTGCGTTATTGCCGCCCAACTCTAGGATGGTTCGGGCAAAGCGCCTGGCCAACCGCGGTCCGACCTTTCGTCCCATAGCGGTCGAGCCTGTTGCCGAGACGAGCGCCACCCGCTCATCATCCACCAGTGCTTCGCCCGTTTCCTGCCTTCCGATCACGACAGATGAAAGGCCCGACGGAACGCTCCCGAATTTTTGAGCGGCCCGCTCGAATAGCGCCTGGGTTGCCAATGCAGTCAGCGGCGTCTTTTCCGACGGCTTCCAGATCGTCGAATTTCCACACACCAGTGCCAGGGCCGCGTTCCAGGACCACACCGCAACCGGGAAGTTAAAGGCCGAAATGATGCCGACCACTCCTAGCGGATGCCAGGTTTCCATCATTCTGTGCTTCGGCCGCTCGGTTGTGATTGTCAGTCCGCATAGCTGCCGCGAAAGCCCCGCCGCAAATGTGCAGATATCGATCATCTCTTGCACTTCGCCCAAGCCTTCCGAAGTTATCTTGCCAGCTTCGATCGTGACCAAACGTCCCAGGGCCGATTTTGACTGACGCAGCTCTTCCCCTAAGAGACGGACCAGTTCCCCTCGCTGCGGCGCGGGCACTCTGCGCCATTCGAAGAAAGCTTGGTGCGCTTGCCCTATAGCAGCCTGCACGTCTGCCGCGACCGCTATCTTGCAGCTTCCGATCTGCTCGCCGCTGATTGGCGTCCGTACCGGAAGCGTTCCGCCTTGATAATTCGCTCGATTTACTCCAAGTTCCTCCAGGATATTTCGAGTCTCTTCACGTATAGTCTGCAACGATGCTTCCTCTCTACCAATATGGCAGCCTACTTGCCTCAGCTTCGATATGCCCGCTACCGTCTGGAAGGGTTATCTAACATTCGGCTTAGTGTCTTTTCCGATCCGCCTGTATGCTGCCGCGCGGCCCGAGCCCGTGCACTTCCATCTGCTTCATAAGAAGGATCTTTCGCGCGTCAAGGAAGTGATGTACTGCGCGCGCGAAGATAAGCCGCTCGATCGTGCGGAAATTGTCAAAGGCTATGAATACGAGAAAGATCAGTACGTGGTTGTCGAGCCCGAAGACCTGGAAAAAATCGCTCCCTCGACGGCCACCGTCATGGAAATTCTTCAGTTCACCCGCACGAGCGAAGTCGACCCGATCTATCTCGAGACGTCTTACTATGTCGCCCCGGAAGAATCGGTGAGCCGCCCTTATACGCTGCTCTTCTCGGCTATGAAAGATACCGGCTATGATGCTTTAGCGAAGGTCACGATGCATGGCCGGGAACACATCGTGATCCTGCGTCCCGCGGAAAACAGCATCGTACTTCACACCATGTACTTCTCGGACGAACTGCATAAGGAAAAGGAGGTAACAGCGCCCAAACAGGCCAAGTTCGACAAGAAGGAGATCGATCTGGCCAAAAAGCTGATCGAAACTCTAGCCGCGCCGTTCAAACCGGAGCAGTTTCATGACGAATACAAGCAGAACATCGAAAAGCTGATTGAAGCGAAGCGCAAGGGCCGCAAGGTAACTCCTATCCGGCAATCTGAGGCAACTCCCGTTGTCGACCTCATGCAAGCGCTCCAGCAGAGTTTGGCCAAAAACGTGAAGTCTGGCAAGCAATCTGGGGGAAAGGCTCCTCGCAAGCGCACGGCCAGCGTCGCTTAGAACAGGGATAGCAGAGCGCTGCTGATCCAGTTGAGGGCACATGCCTGTGCAAATATGGAGCGAAGGACGCTCGACCTGGTCATGAATGATTCACCCGCGGACACGAACTCTGAGAGCGGGTTTCAAGCTCGACAAAAAGATGGACCCTACCTGGCTGGCTGAAGGCAAGCAGAGTACCGCGTTGCCGGTATCCGACTTCAGCGTGGTCTTCGAATCCGCGCCAATCCCCTTCCTAATGGTGTTGCCGAATGACCCGGTGTTCACTTTCATCGCCGCCAATGACGCCTACGTGCGATTGAGCGGAATCAGGCGGGAAGACCTACTCGGGCGAGGTGTATTCGAGGTCTTCCCGGACAACCCCGCCGATCCCGCTTCTGACGGGGTCCAGGCATTACTAGCCTCTTATCGGCGAGTGCTTGCTACGCGCGCCTCGGATAGAATGCCCCTATTTCGTTGCGATCTTGAGCGGCCTGCGGTCGACGGCGGAGGGTTTGAAGAACGCTATTGGAGTGCGCGCAATACGCCTGTGGTAGGAGCGGACGGCCTGGTGGAGTATATATTCCAGTCGGTAGAGGAGATCACGGAACAGGTACGTGTTGAGGAGAAAGCCCGTGTGGCAATGCGGCAACTCGAAACGAGCGAGAAGCGTTTTCGCCAGCTCGCCGAAACAAGCGGGTTCGGGCTCGTTATCGCGGATTTAGAAGGCAGCATCTCCCATGCGAACTCCACGCTGCTTACGCTTCTGGGCTACGCCGAGCAGGATGTAGCGGCAGGGCTCTTGCGCTGGACCAGCTCACCCCACCCGACCTGAGAGCCAGAGACGCCGAAGCCTGGCGGGAGCTCGTCGCCAGCGGTAAGTGCGTACATTACGAAAAGGTGTACATCGCCAAGGATGGCAGACGTGTGCCGATCCTGATCGGAGCATCACTTCTGGAATCCGCGAGCGGCCGGACGGAAGTGGCGGCCTTCATCTTGGATCTAACCGAACGCAAGCAAAGCGAGCGAGACGCCTTTCTGGTCCTGCTCGACGACGCCACGCGGGCGCTGGTTGACCCAGAACAAATCGTGTGCACGGCCGGCCATCTGCTTGGTGAGTACCTCGGCGGCGACCGTTGCGCTTATTGCACTTTCGAATCCGACCAGGAGACCTTCGACATTGCAACGCACTACACCCGACCCGACGCTCCGAGCATGACGGGACGGTATTCGCTCACTCAGTTCGGAGCGGAAGCCGTGCGGCTGCTGGGGGCCAATCTGCCTCAATTGGTGGAAGATATCGAGCGCGACCCTCTTACCGCCGACGTACGGGCCGCTTACCGCCAAACCCGGATTCGCGCACATCTTTCAGTGCCGCTCCATAAGGCCGGACGACTCGTGGCGGCAATCGGCTTGCATCAGCAGACTCCGAGAAAGTGGCTGCCGGAGGAAGTGGATCTGGTGCGTCGCGAATCGCTGCTGGGAATCCATCGAGCGAGCCCGTGTGATGCGCGAATCGCAGGAGAGTGAACGGCAGTTCCGCACGCTTGCTGAGACCATTCCGCATCTGGCTTGGATGGCGGATGAGACCGGCCACATCTTCTGGTACAACCGGCGCTGGTACGAATACACAGGTACGAGTTTTGAGGAGATGGAAGGTTGGGGCTGGAAGAAGGTTTACGACCCGGCGGTGCTGCCGGCCGTCCTTGCGCAGTGGGCGGCCGCGATTGCGAGCGGAGAGCCGTTCGAGATGATCTTCCCCTTGAAGCGCGCTGACAGTGCATTCCGGTCGTTCCTTACGCGCGTCGAGCCAGTGAAGGACGGCCAAGGTCGCGTTGTGCGCTGGTTTGGCACCAATACCGACGTAACCGATCAGAGAAAGACCGAAGAGGAGCTCCGCAGAATGAATCGCGAACTGGAAGAATTCGCGTACGTGGCGAGCCACGACCTGCAAGAGCCCAACGTTGAATCAGTACGCTAGCTTTGTCCGGCAAGCCGTCACTCGCATCGGGGCGCTAATTCACGACCTCCTGACGTTCTCGCGTACCGTGCATACCGAAGCGCTGCCGGCCAGCGCCGCTGATCTTTCAGCATCATTGAGCGAGGCCCTCTCTGTGCTTGAGAACCGCATAGAGGAAAGCGGCGCGGTTATTACGGCTCAACCCCTTCCGACCGTCCGTGGAGACACGTCGCAGATGGCGCATGTCTTCCAGAATCTTCTCTCAAACTCATTGAAGTACCGCAAAAAAGAGGCCCCGCCCGAGATACACATCGGGGTCGAGCCGGACCGCGATCGGTGGGTTGTCTCTGTGCGGGACAACGGCATTGGCTTCGAACAGCAATATGCCGAACGGATCTTTGGGCTCTTCAAGCGCCTGCACAGGAGCGAGTACCCGGGAACCGGGCTGGGCTTAGCAATCTGCAAGCGCATTGTTGAGCGGTACGGTGGGCGCATATGGGCTGAGGGCAGAACTGACGAAGGAGCGACCTTCCACTTTTCGCTATTACGGGTGGAAGGGCAATAAACGTACAGCCTATTCTCTTGCTCGGAGTGCAACCGCGACGGTAATTCGCGAGGTTCTCGAAGCCGTGTGATCGCATAATGAAACTGAGAACCGTCCTGTTCTTCATGTCACTGACTTACTCATCGGGCCTGCGGGCCAAAACGGAAACTGCGCCTCAACCACCCGTTGCGGTCGCCATCGAACGTCGCGAAATGCGTCACGGCTCGACGGTCGTTGACGAATATTACTGGTTGCGGGAAAAAACCAATCCCGAAGTAATCAAGTATCTCGAAGCGGAAAACGCCTACACCGAGGCGATGACGAGGGACCTGCAACCGTTTGCCGATTCTCTCTACAAAGAGATGCTGAGCCACATCAAGCAGACCGATCTCAGCGTGCCCGTACGACGCGGCGAATACTTCTACTACACGCGCACCGAAGAAGGCAGGCAGTATCCGATCAACTGCCGCCGAAAAGGCAGCATGGATGCGCCTGAAGAAGTACTCCTCGATCTCAACGAACTCGGTCAGGGCCGTAAGTTTATAGGCTTAGAAACGTTCGCGCTCAGCGACGACCAAAACTTGCTCGCGTATACGCTCGATTACACCGGGTTTCGGCAATACACGCTGCAAGTAAAGGATCTGCGTACCGGCCAAGCGTTAAGCGACACGATCCAGCGTGTCACCTCGGTAGAATGGGCCGCTGATAACAAGACCATTTTTCTGACCACCGAAGATGCCGTTACTAAGCGCTCCGACAAGTTATTGCGCCATGTGCTCGGTTCCGATAAGTTCGAGCTGCTCTACGAAGAGAAGGATGAGCTCTACGATATCGGTCTCGCTAAGTCCCGTGATAAGAAATATCTCTTTCTGAGCATATCGAGCAAAGATACAACTGAGTTCCGCTATCTAGGGGCCGACGACCCAGCCGAAGACTTCGCGATCTTTCTGCCGCGCCAGTCGAAGCATCGTTACTACGTCGACCATCGCGAGAATCTCTTTTACATCCGCACAAACAAGAACGCGAAAGATTTCGAAATCGTCATAGCTTCGGAAAGCGACCGAAGCCAGAACAATTGGAATCCGTTCATCCCCGCCAGGAGCGGCACGCTGATCGAAGACATCGATCTATTTAAAGATTTCGCGGTGTCGGTCGAAAAGTCCGAAGCCCTGAATCACCTTCGTATTTACGATTTCCAATCCAAGACCTGGGCGCCTATTCAATTTGCCGAGCCCATTTACTCCGCGTTTCCCGGCAACACGCCCGATTACGACTCTCCGACTTATCGCTATACCTACCAAAGCTTTACTACCCCGCCGAGCGTTTATGATTACAGTCCGCGAAGTAGTCAATCGCAGTTGTTGAAGCGGCAAGAAGTTCCGGGAGGGTATGAGCCAAGCGAGTATGCATCCGAGCGGCTTTGGGCGACTTCGCGCGACGGCTCGAAAATTCCTATTTCTATCGTTTACAAGAAAGGGTTTCCGCGCGACGGTAAAACGCCTCTCTTTCTTTATGCATACGGGTCTTACGGGATCGGCATGCCAGTTACGTTCTCTAGTTCTCGCCTGAGCTTGCTCGATCGCGGGATGGCGTACGCTATCGCCCACATTCGCGGCGGCGATGAGATGGGTGAACAGTGGCGCGAGGACGGCATGTTGATGAGGAAAAACAATACCTTCTACGACTTTATCGATTCAGCCGAGTATCTAATCAACCAGAAGTGGACCTCGAGCAATAAGCTCGTGATCGAGGGCGGCAGCGCTGGCGGCCTGCTGATGGGCGCGGTCCTAAATATGCGCCCCGACCTGTTTCGCGCGGTGCACGCTGCAGTTCCCTTTGTCGATGTGATGAACACTATGATGGACGCCTCGCTTCCGCTGACCGTCGGCGAGTACCTCGAATGGGGTAACCCAAATGAGCAGGCCGCTTACGATTACATGAAGACCTACAGCCCGTACGACAATCTCGAAAAGCGTGCCTATCCCGCCATGCTTATTACCACGAGCTTCAACGATAGTCAGGTGATGTATTGGGAGCCCGCCAAATATGTGGCGCGACTGCGCCGTTTGAAGACCGACGACAACCCGCTCCTGCTGAAAATCAAGATGGATCCAGCCGGTCACGGCGGAGCTTCCGGCCGCTATGACCGCCTCAAAGACACCGCTTTCGAGTACGCCTGGCTGCTGAGCCAAGTCGGGATGACAAGATAAGCTCAACCCGGTTGTGATAGATTCACACGGTTTCGCCTAATGCGATTCGGGAGCGTACATTTGTCATCAGACTGGACCCGCCGCCATTTTCTGAATACAAGCCTTGCGGCAGCCGTGGCGCCGGCGCTGATCACATCAATCGCTGCCGCGCCCCCTGCGACTCAGTCTCTCAGCGATCCGGAACGCACGACTCTAAAAGCCATTACGGACGAAATCGTCCCAGCCGGGAACGGCATGCCCTCAGCTTCCCAAGTAGGCGGTGTCACCTACATAGAAAAGCTGATCGTGAAAGAGCCCGGCATGGGCCACGTTCTCAAGGAGTGCATTACGAAGCTGGGTAACAAAGGTTTCGCGCACTTGGCTCAACCAGAACGCGTCGCCGAGCTAAAGGATCTCGAAACGAACGATGTGGCAAATTTCGCGCTGTTACGCGACTCCGTCTACGAGTCCTACTACATAAACCCGCAGGTCTGGAAATTGATCGGATACGAGTTGTACCCGACCGATCACGCCGGCCCTCACATGAAGCCGTTCGACAAGTCCGTTGTCGCCACGGTTAGCCAGAAGCCGCGTTATTATCGCGAGTAATAGCGCGATGGCCCAGGAAACTGCTGATGTCCTCGTGATCGGCGCTGGAGCTGCCGGGGCCGCCCTATCCAAACGCCTGACCGACTTAGGCGCGAAAGTCGTCTGCCTCGAGCAAGGCGGCTGGATCAAACCCTCCGATTACCCATCCACCCGCCCGGATTGGGAGATCCAACTCCATCGCGGGGCATTTCATTTCAGTCCCAACATTCGCAAGCGCTGGGAAGATTATCCGGTGGTCGAGAAGGGACCGAATCCGCCGGACATTCTCATGTTCAACGCCGTCGGCGGCAGTACCCACCATTGGACCGGCCACTTTCCGCGCTTCCATCCTTCCGATTTTCGCGTCCGCGATCTCGATGGGGTGGCAGAGAACTGGCCTCTCACATACGCGGAGCTCGAACGCTACTACGACATGAACGACCGCGAGATGGGTGTTTCCGGTATCAACGGCGACCCTGCGAATCCCCCTCGCGCGCCGCGTCCCACTCTGTGTCTGCCGCTGGGCGTTTTAGGAGAGACCATAGGCAAAGGCTTCGATAAGCTCGGCTGGTATTGGTGGCCGTCAGACAACGCCATCATCTCGCAGGATTATCAGAACCGGCCGGCATGCGGGCTGCACGGCAAGTGCATGTTTGGCTGTCCTATCGGCGCGAAGGCTTCGGTCGACGTTACGTATTGGCGCAAAGCCGTCCATAAAGGCGCAGTTGTCAAACCTTGGTCGCGCGTCCGTGAAGTCACACTCGACAAATCCGGCCGCGCTCGCGGGGCCGTTTACTATGATCGCGAAGGCAATCTGCACGAGCAGCTCGCGAAGATCGTCGTCATTTGCGGCAATGGCATCGGCACTCCTCGGCTGCTGCTCAATTCCAAATCCAATCTATTCCCAAATGGGCTCGCTAACTCATCTGGACTCGTGGGCAAGAACTTCATGCTGCATCCGTTCCGCTTTCTTGAAGGTGTGTTCGAAGAGCGCATGAACGGACAGGAGGGTCCCTTCGGCATTCCTGCTTTCAGCCAGCAGTTCTACGAAACCGATGTGAGCCGGGGGTTCATTCGCGGTTATTCTTTCTTGCTGGAACGCTCATTCGGGCCGCTGCACCACGCCTGGGGCGGGTTCGTCAACAAGCCCGTGCCGTGGGGCGCAACTCATCACGAAGTCATGCGCCAGCGCTTCCCGCACATCATCCGCATCTCCGTACTCGGCGAAGATTTACCCGAGCCGGAAAATCGAGTGGAGCTCGATCCCGAAATCAAGGACTCGAGCGGCATCCCGGCTCCCCGCGTCGTCTACGCGTACAGCGACAACAGTTTGAAGATGCTCGAGCACTCCGGAGCCATGGCGCGCCAGGCCTTGCAAGCTGCCGGTGCAGTGGAAATTCTCGACAGCGGCATTATCCAGCCTGCGTTTCATCTGCTGGGCACCGCTCGTATGGGAGCTGATCCAAAGAAATCGGTCGTTAACGCTCACCATCGCGCTCACAACGTGCCGAATCTGTATATAGTCGACGGCAGCTCCTTTGCGACCAGCGCTGCCGTTAACCCAACTTCAACGATTGGCGCACTCGCTCTCCGGGCCGCCGACAAGATTTGGGAAGAGCGCCGGAGCGCTTAGCAGGCTTCTGCCTGTCCGTATCCGCACAGTACCGTGCCACTATCGGTCAAGTGTGTGCCCGTACTCTGAAGGCGTTTTGCCAACCTCTAGAGAAACAACAGCCTATGCCTGCCTGAGACTGGCCCACCGTTTGCATCCCTTTATCAGCGCGATGCTTCAGACCTTCACTCAAGACCTCCGCTTTGCCATCCGCCAGCTATTGAAGCGACCCGGCTTCACTCTGACCGCAGTTATCGTTCTGGCCCTCGGGCTCGGCGCTAATACCGCGATCTTCAGCCTGGTAAACGCTTTCCTGCTGCGACCACTGCCGTACAAAGATCCCGGAAGTCTCACTGCCTTATTCGAACGCGATCCTGTCGACTTTCCTGGAGGCGACCCATTCAACTACGTCGCCCCGGGCAATTTCCTCGACTGGCAAAAACAGTCGCGCAGTTTTTCCGAAATGGCTGCCGCCGCCAGCGGCGCCTTCAATCTTGCCAGCCCGAGAAACCTGTTCGAGCCGCAGCGTGTTGACGCCTGCCTGTGTTCCCACACTACCTTCTCAACTCTTGGCATCAGTCCAGTTTTAGGTCGCACATTCCGGCCGGACGAAGACCGCACCGGCGCTCCACGGGTCGCTGTCATCAGCTACAGTCTCTGGCAGCGCCGATTCGGCGGCTCGCCCAGTGTTGTTCATCAGCAAATTCGTCTTGACGGGGAAAATCACGAGATCATCGGTGTGATGCCGCGTGGTTTCGCCTTTCCGTATCGAACTGTCGATGTGTGGGTGCCGCTGCTGGCGAAAATCACGCCCGAACAGCAGGAGAGCCACAGCAACCATTTCCTTTTACTTATAGGCCGCCTCCTCCCGGGCGTTTCCATCGCGCAGGCTAAGGCTGAGATCAACGGCTTCGCCGTGCGCTATAAGCGAGAGCACCCGGAAGAGATTTCAGGCAAAGGCGGCAACGTGGTTCTGCTGCAGGACTATCTCGTCCACGATGTGCGCAACGCGCTGCTCGTCCTGCTAGGGGCGGTGGGGTGTGTGCTCATTATCGCCTGCGTCAATATTGCCAATCTTCTACTCACGCGCGCCGCCGGACGCACCCGTGAGATTGCTATCCGAGGAGCCATTGGCGCCAGCCAGGGCCAAATCATCCGCCAACTGCTTACAGAAAGCGTCCTGCTCGCTTTGGCGGGCGCGGCCGGCGGCCTTCTCCTTGCCAGCTCCATCACGAACGCACTGGTTTCCCACGCCCCGAATGCCGACGCCGTTCTGCCGCCCGGATCTATTCCTCTCGATCCGATCGTGTTTCTCTTCGCGTTCGGCATCGCCCTCGCGGCTGGTATGGCTGCCGGTATGTTCCCCGCTCTCCAGTCCTCGCGAATCGATCTGGTAAACAGCTTAAAAGACAGCACTCGCAGTGCAACGCCGAGTCGTGCTCACGGCCGCTTCCGTAACATTCTGGTGGCAGCCGAGGTCGCCCTGTCGCTGGTTCTTCTGATCGCGGCGGCATTGCTGGGTCGTAGTTTCTCTCGTCTCTACAACGTAAACCCGGGTGTGCGAGTCGATCACACTCTAATGGTCGGCCTTTCAGTACCCGATCCGACCAATCATGCGAACGCCAAAACGTCAGCCATCATTAGCCAGCTCTCTCAAGCAATGCAGCACGTGCCTGGTCTCATTTCCGCTGGCCTCGTTTCGTGTCCACCTGTTCTTGGTCACTGTAGCGATGATGTCTTCTACATCGAAGGCCATCCCCTGCGACCCGGCCAGATGATGGACGCGCTCAATCGCGGCGCAGGGCCTGGCTTCTTTAAGGCGGCAGGAATTCCGCTCCTCGAAGGGCGCACTTTCACCCGACAAGACGGCATCGGTTTTGACCAGAAGCATCCAAAGCTGGGAGCCGTCGTGATCAGCGAATCTCTAGCCAAGAAATTCTTTCATGCCGAGGATCCCGTTGGCCGCTATATAACCATGAGCTTCGATGACGAGATGCACAGGCTCAACGGCAATCCGGTTCCACGCTATCAGGTCGTAGGAGTCGTCGGCGACGTCCTCAAGCACATCGATGCCGAAATTCAGCCCACCTTTTACGTTCCGCTGCTCGACGGCAACTACAACGACATTTACATTGTCCTCCACACCGCCGCTGAGCCGCACTCTGTCGCGGGCGCCGTTCGCGAGACAATCCATCGTTTCGACCCCGATCTGCCGCTCTTCAAAGTGCAAACCATGGAAGAGGCTCTCGGCCGATCTGCTTCCGACCACCAATTCAACATGCTGCTGTTCGGCTCGTTTGCTCTGCTGGCTCTGCTGCTCGCGGCCGTCGGCCTCTACGGCGTCCTCTCTTACGGCGTCTCTCAGCGGAAAAGCGAGATCGGTATCCGCCTAGCCCTCGGCGCTAGCGCCTCCGACGTCCGCGGCCTGATCCTAAAACAAGGAATGCTACCCGCCGCCTTCGGTTTAGGAGCCGGCTTGCTCGGCGCTCTCTTGTTGACGCAGGTTATGAAGAGCCTCCTTTTCCACGTTGCGCCATTCGACCCTGTCACGTTTGTGGTGATTCCTCTTTTCTTACTGGCGATCTCGGCGCTGGCCTGCTACCTACCGGCGCTTCGCGCAACGCGCATAGATCCGACTGTCGCGCTTCGGACCGAGTGAAGCTCATTTCCGCTCGACGCGCGCCACATCCGTTTTTGGCGAAGTCGTGGCCTTTTAAACAAGAGAGGTTCACCGGAAAGGGTTGCAGTAGCATACGCCGCGCAATCGGAGATATTCAAAGCCGCCGGATGCCGGCCCTCACCAACGCCCGTGGAAATCTCGAAAACTTACAAGAGTGAAGAAGGAACGAACACCGCCATGGACCTCCTCCTCCTCGGCATGCTCGACCACTCTACGCATCACCGGGCCAGCGCCGAAATGTATCTGCGCGCGAAAGGAATTACACCGCCGGAATATCAGAGCTGATCTCCGCGGCGCTTTCTATCTGGCAGTGAGCATTGCCTCGCCTCGTTTCGCTCCATCTCACCAGCGCTATGCCGGCGAAGATAATGAGCATCGCGATCAGCTCGCGCGCCCCAAACGGCTCACGAAAAAATAGCCAGCCAAGCAGAATCGCAACTACCGGATTCACAAAGGTGTAAATGGACACGATCGCAACCGGAAGATGCGTCATCGAGTAAATGAACGACGTGAACCCGACGAGCGATCCGAAAACGATCAGATAGCCGACCGCCCATTCTGAGCGATGCGTGACCGACGGTGGCAATTTCTCGAAGGCCACAGCGGGCAGGAACACTGCTAGACCGGCAGCAAACTGCTGCACCGCGCCGCTTACAAACGGCAGAGATCGCGCCTTTACCCGCTTCTGCAGCAATGACCCTAAAACCCACCCCGCAGCGCTCAATTGAAGCAGCAGGAAGCCGCTAACTGTATAGCCGTTGATCCCTTCGTGACGCGCCGCGGGCAGCACTAAGAAAACCACCCCCGCCAGACCTATTCCGAGACCCGCGAGCGTCGAGACCAAAGGCCGTCTGCCTCCTGGTAGAAACGCGTCGATGCCCACCATCCAAAACGGCGCGACGGTATAAAATACAGCGGCCAGTCCGCTCGGAATCAACAGTTCTGCGATAGCCAGAAAACTATTGCCGATGCCTATGCAGATCACACCGCAAGCTGCCGTATAGAACAGTTCGCGTCCCCGCGGCAACCGGAACCCGCCCAACGCTGCGGCGGCTAGCAGGATGCCTCCTGAAATGGTATATCGGGTCGCAATCAGGTAAAGCGGAGGCAAGCTCTCGAGCGCGATCCGAATCCCCAGATAGGTCGTGCCCCAGAACACGCATACAGCCGCGAGCGCCCAATAAGCCAGCCGCCGCTGTGATTGTGTCTCGACGCGTGCTCCTTTGATCGACCTTATCTTACGCTTCATTCAATGGATCGGGCTTCTCATTTGGGTCGAGCTTCTCGATCAGCACAGTCGCGATGCGGTTGCGCTCCATGTGCGTGACTGTGAAGCGTCGACCGCCATAGTCGATCGAATCTTTTACCTTCGGAATATAGCCGAATTGAAAGAGCAGAAAGCCGGCCAGAGTTTCGAACCCGGCTTCGGAAGGAAGGACGATGTTGTAGCGCATCGTCAGATCCCTGATCGTTGTTCCGCCTTCCAGTTGCAACACGTGCTCCTGATACGACGAAGCGGGCGTAACCACGTCGTGCTCGTCGCTGATATCGCCAAACACCTGCTCCAGAACGTCGTCGAGCGTCACTAACCCTGTCACTGTCCCGAACTCGTCCACTACTAGCGCCATCCGCGTGTGGCTCGCGCGGAACTCGCTGATGAGCTGGTTCAGCGGCTTGGTTTCAGGTACCACCAGCGGCTTGCGCACGAATCGTCGTAGACGAAAAGGGGGCGTAGGCCGCCGGTCGTGTCCAAAGCGCCGCTCTTCCCATACCCGCATCAGATCCTTGTAATGGATGATGCCGATAATGTGCTCGGGCCGTCTATCGAAGACCGGCATACGCGTGTACTGATGCTCCGTCATCACCTCTAGCACTTTTTCGAGATCCGCATCTACCGGCAGCGAGACTATATTGTGCCGTGGTGTCATGATCTCGCGTGCGTTGTAGTCGGAAAGTTCAATCAGGCGCTGAATGGCGTCTTCTTCGAACTGCTCGAAACCGCCTTCCCGGCGGATCGTCTGAATGATGTACTTCAACTCTTCCGGGCTATGGCCGCCTCGGCTGTGCCCTCCGGAAAGCCCAAGTGCTCGCAAAACAAGTGCCGATGTTCGCTCGATCACATACACAAACGGCTGCGAGAGGCGGTAAAACAGCAGCAGCGCTGGGGCCACCAGAATGGCCAGCCGGTCCGCCTTCTCGATCGCGAGATTTTTCGGCACGACTTCGCCGATAATCACGTGACAGTAGCTGATCAGCAGAAACGCCAGCGCGAAAGCTATCCCATGGATCAGAGCCGCCGGAGCATGCATGTGCAGCGGATCGAGCGCAGTGCGGAACAGCCGGTAGAGCGTGTCTTCGCCCGCCCAACCCACGCCCAGACTCGCGGCGGTTATGCCTACTTGCGTCACAGACAACAGCCGTCCAGGATTCGCCAGTAGACTCAGCGCACTCTGCGCGCCCGCATTCCCCGCTTCGGCCAGCTCGCGCAAACGCGATTGCCGCACCGACACCAGCGCCACTTCTGCCGCCGCAAAAAAGCCGTTTGCTGCCAGGATCAGCAGCAGAATCGCGAAACGGAGAGCCATATCGCGCTAGGCGCTGTTGTTCTCCACAAGGCGACCAAGCGCGCCGGCAGAGTAAAATCGGTCCGTGCTATCCCGCCTGCTGCGCATTATCAACGTGAGCGTGGCCCTTCTCCTGCTGCTGGTTGCAATCGCCATTTATTGGTACGCTGTTCGCCCGCTGCCTCAAACCTCGGGTGAGTTGCAAGCCCCAATTGGCGGACCGGCGACGGTGAAACGAGACGCCCGCGGAGTTCCTCATATAGAAGCATCATCCTGGCAGGATGCGATTTTTCTGCAAGGCTTTGTGACAGCCCAAGACCGATTGTGGCAGATGGACGTTCTCCGCAGATTTGGCGCCGGTCAACTGGCCGAGGTCTTTGGACCCGCTCCCTTAAGCGTCGATCAGGAGTCTCGCCGCATGCGCATGCGCGCCATCGCGGAAGCCGAAGCTACCACTCTGCGCTCCTCTGACCGCGCCGTTTTTGTCGCCTTTGCGCGGGGAGTCAACTTCTTCATCGATACGCATAGGAATCGCTACTCGCTCGAATTCTCGCTGCCAGGTCACGCCTACGATCCCCGAGACTGGAGCATCACCGACTCGCTGCTGGTCGGCCTGGTCATGTTCCGCAACCTCTCCAATTCCTCGAAGTTCGAATTGGACAAAGGAATTCTGTTGGCCGATAGCGGCAATCCCTTGAAAGTTCACACCCTGTTTCCGGCCGTCCAAGGCGAATACGTCAGCCCAGGATCCAACGCGTGGGCCGTCTCGGGCGCCCACAGCGTGGATGGCAGACCGATGGTCGCCAACGATCCGCATCTGGAGTTTGGCATCCCGCCCACCTGGTATCTCGTCCATCTGAAAGCTCCCGGACTCAACGTTGCAGGCGCATCTCTACCCGGCGTTCCTTCCGTTATCACCGGCCACAACGGCCAAATCGCCTGGGGCGTTACCAACGTGCAGGCCGATGTAATGGATGTCTACGCGGAACAATTGGACCAGCGAACCGGCCGCTATCTGTTCAAAGGAGCCGTCGAGCAGGCCCACCTCGATCGCCAGATGATCGGCGTCAGAGGCCAAAAGGCCGTGGCTCTCAATACCTGGGTGACGCGCCACGGACCCGTGCTCACAACAGCAGGTGGCAAAGCTTACAGTATGCGATGGACGGCTGCGGAAGGCTTCGCCTTTCCCTTCTTCGATCTGGATCGGGCAACGAACTGGAACGATTTCCGCACAGCCATCCGCGACTTCTGGGGACCACCGCAGAATTTCGTTTACGCGGATCGCGCCGGCAACATTGGTTATCAGGCGACTGGCAAAATTCCCATTCGCCACAATTTCGACGGCGACGTTCCGCTCGATGGCGCTTCCGGAGGTTTCGAATGGGACGGCTTCATCCCCTTCGAGCAGTTGCCCAGCATTTACAATCCGGCTTCGGGCATCCTGGCGACGGCCAATCAGAATCCGTTTCCCCCCGGCTATTCATACCGCGTAGACGGAAATTTTCATGACCGCTACCGCATCGAGCAGATTCGCGCCCGCTTGCATGCCAAACCGAAACTGAGCGTCGACGACATGCTGGCTATCCAGAAGGATGTCTACTCGGCTTACGACAGTTTCCTCGCGCAGGAGATCCTTGCGACATACAAGAAACTCGGCACCCGTGATGCCCTCGTGCGTGCAGCTATGGAGGTTCTGCAGCACTGGAACGGACAGATGGATCAAGGTCTCGCCGCGCCGATGATTACTGAACTGCTCAGCTCTCAACTAGGCAGTGATTTGGTCGTGAGCCTGTTGCATCCCCCCATGCTTCGCTCAATCGCAGATAAGCCTGTCGCAGCTCAGGCGCCGCACCCTCCCGGTATTCTTCCGCGCCCCGAAGTCATCCAGGACCTGCTCGCAACGCGTCCTCCTGGATGGGTCGCCGGCAACGATTGGGATCACTGGCTGTTGCAAAATCTCGCCTCCGCTCTCGCCGAGGGCCGCCAGCGCCAGGGCACGCCTGTCTCGAAATGGAAATGGGGCCGTTTGCTCGCATGGACGTTCGCGCACCCGGTCGGAAAAGCGTTGCCGGTGTTCGCTCGCTACTTCGATATCGGCCCTGTCGAGATGAGCGGATCGGGCACGACGGTCAAGCAGACCACCCCAACTTTAGGGCCCTCTGAGCGCATGGTGGCCGATCTCGCTGACTGGGACAAATCGGTGCAGAATCTCACCACCGGAGAGTCGGGAAACGTCGCTTCCAAGCACTACAAGGATCAGTGGCCCGCCTACTACGTCGGCAAGAGCTTCCCCATGGAGTTCAATCATATTGATGCTAAAGAAGTGCTGCGCGTCAGGCCCGCACCATGAAAGCCATTTACACAGTCGGACATTCCACGCGTACAACTGAAGAATTCACCGCCCTGTTGAAAATTTTCTACATCGAGCAACTCGCCGATATACGCACCATCCCGCGGTCGCGAAAAAACCCCCAGTTTGAAAGCGCCGCGCTGCGTGGCACTCTGCAGCAACACGGTATCGGATATCTTCATCTCCCGGCACTCGGCGGATTGCGTCATCCCAAGAAGGATTCCATTAACACCGCCTGGCGCAATGACTCCTTCCGAGGTTACGCCGATTACATGCAAACACCCGAGTTCGCTGCGGCGCTCACGACTCTGATGGAGCTCGCTGCACAGAGCACAACCGCCCTCATGTGCGCCGAAGCCGTCCCTTGGCGTTGTCATCGCTCACTCGTCGCTGATGCTCTACTGGTTTGCGGTATCCCGGTTCTCGATATTTTGAGCGCAACCGCTGCGAAAGAGCATAAATTAACCGCTTGGGCCCGTGTCGACGGCGTCCGCGTGACTTACCCCGCAAATGCGAATCCGCGCGACACTATAGGCTAGAACCTATGGCTACCGCGCGCAGCCCTCTTTCCTTTGATGAATACCTTCGCACCTCCTACTCGCCCGATTGCGAGTATATTGACGGCCTAATAGTGGAGCGAAACGTGGGTCAAGGAAAACATTCGTTTACCCAAGGAAGAGTTTTTCGTCGTTTAGCTGATCTACTCGAAGAGAAGGGGCTGATTGTTTTGCCCGAGCAGCGCACCCGCATTTCACCGGGCCGCGTTCGCGTTCCTGACGTTTCCGTTGTCGCGAAATTGGAGGAAGTCATATGCGACCCGCCGCTCCTCTGCGTCGAAGTGCTCTCGCCGGACGATCGCTGGAGCCGCATTATGGCTTCCATCAGTGATTACCAAAGTATGGAAGTGCCCTGCGTTTGGGTCGTCGACCCCTATCGCCGCGCCGCCTGGATCTTCAACCAGGATCAGCCGCCCGTTGAGATCGGCAGCGACGGCTTTCTGCGAGCCGAACCCCTTGGCATTGAAATTCCACTCAGCCTCGTGCTCCCTCCCACCGAAGCCTAAAACGAGCGGGAAACATCTCATTCGCGCGCGAGTCCCACCATAGTATGCAAGGCCAGAAAGAACACGACAAGCCAGAGAATCTAGTTGATAGCCCTCATCAGGCCGAGCACGAAGCGCGTTCGCTCGAAGATGCGGTCGATTCCAACGCTACCCTCGAAGGCTATTTCGCCATGAACAACATCCGCGATGACGAAGAGCGCGAGGCCATGGAGCTCGAAGAGAAACAAGCTCCCAAAAAGGAAAAGGACTAAGCTCCGCAACGCTTCCCAGTTTGGCCCGCCCGCCACGCATATCCCTCTTATCTTCGCCCGAGTTCGGATAATAAACGCATGCAGCGCAGCGCGGTCGTTGTCGGAAGCGGACCGAACGGTTTAGCCGCCGCAATCCTGCTCGCGCAGGCTGGCCTCTCCGTCGAAGTGCGCGAAGCAGCCCCCGTTCTCGGCGGGACGACTCGCTCGGGTGAATTGACCCTCCCGGGGTTCACGCACGATCTAGGCTCCGCCGTTCATCCCATGGGCCTGAGTTCGCCGTTCTTTGCATCGCTTCCGCTGCATAAATTTGGCCTGCGTTGGATTTTTTCGCCCGCGCAGCTCGCCCATCCCTTCGATGATGGCACGGCCGTAACTCTCGAGCGCGACCTCGCCGCCACTGCATCTCAGCTTGGCATCGACGGCGCTGCTTACCGCCAGCTTTACCAGCCTCTAGTCGAAAATTGGCCGGCGCTTTTCAAAGAAGTATTCCGTCCGCTTGTTTTCCCTCGCCGCCCGTTTTTGCTGGCGCAATTCGGGATGCGCGCCATCCAACCTTGCACCTTTCTGACTAGATCCCTGTTCCGCCACGATCAGGCGCGCGCCCTCATAGCCGGCTCGTCTTCCCACTCTGCCTTAAATCTCGAGGCGCCGATCAGCGCCGCTTTCGGCATGGTACTCGGTGCAGCCGCCCACGCCGTAGGCTGGCCCATTTCCGAAGGCGGATCGCAAAGTATTTCGAACGCGCTGGCTCGTGTTCTCGAATCGCTCGGCGGCCATATCCTCCTCAATTCGCCCGTCTCCAGTCTTGACGAGCTTGGCTCGCCCGACCTGACGCTCTGCGACATCACGCCTCGCCAGTTTCTCTCGATCGCTGGCCATCGCCTCCGTCCCTCTTTCCGGAAGCTTCTCCAGCATTTCAAATACGGCCCCGGAGCCTACAAAGTCGATTGGGCGCTCCGCGAACCCATCCCCTGGAAAGCCAAGGAATGTCTGCGCGCCATCACCGTGCATCTCGGAGGCACGCTCGATGAAATTGCCCGCTCTGAGCGCAACCCGTGGCAGGGCAAGCCCCCCGAGAAGCCTTTTGTCCTGCTCGCGCAACCCAGCCTGTTCGACCCTTCTCGCGCCCCCGCTGGACGTCATACCGCCTGGGCCTATTGCCACGTCCCCAACGCCTGGAACGGCTCAGCACTCGAGCAAATGGAAAATCAGATCGAGCGTTTCGCGCCCGGCTTCCGCGATTGCATTCTGCAACGAGCCGTCCATAACACCGCCGCGATGGAGCGCTGGGACGCAAATCTCGTGGGCGGAGATATCACCGGGGGAGCCATGGGCATCGACCAGTTCGCTTTTCGCCCCACTTGGCGCCGCTACGGAACCCCGCTACGAGGTGTCTATTTCTGTTCCGCTTCTACGCCGCCCGGCGGCAGCGTGCATGGCATGTGCGGCTATTGGGCCGCAAAACGAGCTCTCCGCTATCTCGCGAAGCGGCCCTAACCCCCCAACTTCTCGCGTCCGCAAACCATCTTCATGTCCACTTCGCCCTGATCTGTTGCCACGTGGCTCGTGATCGTCAATCTCTGCTTATCTTCCGACAAATCCCACCGGTCCGATATCAACTCGTCTTCGCCCTTCGCCGTCTTCATGCTCGTTCGCACCACCAGCACCGGGCCGTCCCAGTAGCACTTACTCTCCGCCTCTCGCCCGTTCACTACGTTCTTAGTAATCGAACCGTCGGTGAAGTACGTGATGTCGGAAGTCGCGGTCTTCTGGCCCGTAGTCTGTATCGTGTGTACATTCATCGCCGGATCATGGTCGTCGACAATACGCACCACAATATCCGGCTCGTGGAATCCGTGAAAGTCGCTCTGCTCTTTCAGCATTCGCCAGCGCCCTGAAAAATCCGGCTTCGGAAGCGCCCCGGGAGTGCGCGGCGCTTGCCCCCAACCGACCAGTGGAGCTAGAACTAGAACGGCGAATGAGAGACGCAGATGAAACATGATTATCCTTGAAGGTGGCTCAATTCCATGATAGTGGGCACGCTCCACTCGTGCTTCGTTACTGCGATCACCACGATTTTTTCTTGCCCGATGGACATAAATTTCCGCTCGCGAAGTACCGGCTGCTGCGCGAACGGCTGCAGGGCGACCCGTCTTTCCGGCTCGAATCTTCGGAGCTGGCGAGCCGTGCGGATGTCTTGCGAGTTCACGAGCCCGAGTACGTGAACGGCTTGCTGGCCGGCACACTCGAAGGGAACGTAATGCGGCGAATTGGTTTGCCCTGGTCCCCGGAACTCGTAAGCCGCACCCTCGCGAGCGTCGGCGGCACACTGCTGGCCACCCAAACGGGGATCAGAACAGGTTTCGGCGGAACCCTCGCCGGTGGCACCCATCATGGCTTCCGTGGAGCGGGCTCCGGGTTTTGCGTCTTCAACGATCTCGCCATTGCCATCGCCTGGGCGCGCGCCAAGGCCGCTATCAAGCGGGCAGCTGTCGTTGACCTCGACGTTCATCAGGGCGATGGCACGGCTGCCATCTTCAAGGGCGATCCCGGCGTCTTCACGCTTTCTCTGCATGGTGCTCGTAATTTTCCCTTTCACAAACAAGCCAGCACGCTCGATGTGGAACTGCCGGATGGCACCGGTGACGAAACCTATTTAGCCGCCCTCCAGCCCGCGCTCGAGCGCGTGTGGCAATTCGCTCCTGAGCTGGTGCTCTTCCAAGCCGGCGTGGATGCGCTTGCAAGCGATCGCCTCGGCCGCCTCTCATTGACTCTGGATGGCTTACGCCAGCGCGACTCGTTAGTAATGGGCGGGGCGCGCCGGCGCGGCGTCCCGCTCGTCGTTACGATCGGGGGTGGCTACTCGGATCCCATCGAGCAAACAGTGGCAGCCCACGCTCAGACGTTTCGAACCGCAGCTGCACTTCATTTTTTGGACAGCGTATCGCCTCGTGACGCCCCCTGACACGTCCACCTTCTGAGGCCTCCTGTTTTTGAAGATCATTCAACCGGCGCACAACCCGATAGATAAATCGAACATTATCGAAGTATTCGACGGCGTGCTTCTTCACGCGCGTCACCTCGTCGGCTCGTGCCCTCTCATGGTTTAAGAGCGCTGCAAAGGACAAAACGGTCAGCATCAGCCCCAGCACAAATCGCGGCTGTAACCTTATCATCTTCGTTGCTGCTTCCCGGCGTTCCATTCGCGTCACCAGTAATCTACTGGTATGTCGAACGAAGAACAGCGAAATCGACAAATAGCCGCAAAAAAAAACAACGCAGCAGTTACTTTGATGTCTTCTCCTGGTTCCATCCCAGATCCGCGCCCGAACTGTAAGTAAACGACTTCGCTATCAGGTGGTTCTTCGCGTTTTCGTACCCGATGCAGTGAAAAGATCCTGCTCCCGGTCTGCCGAACCGTAGATCTGTCAAATCCAGACGTGTGCCTTGAGAATGCTCCCCCACAACCGGCTCCAACGACCATACCGGAAATCGCGCGAAGTAGAGAAAGTACCGGAACGGATCAGTCGAGCGCGCCGCCTTGAGTCTCGCACTCACAGGCGGCTTATAAAATATCGCCGGATAGGAAAGGTTCAACGAGCCTATCGGGTTCACCCCTGAAAGCCGATACGCATTTTGTGTCTCGATTACCCCCGTCCAGCGCAGAGGGCTGAATGGATCGGGCAAAGCGGCGGCTTGCAGAGGTGGCGCGCCGTCATACAGCCGCGCTTCGAGTTGCATCACCGCCCGCGCATGCAGAATCCATCGCCCAAAATCGAAAAGCAGGAAAAAGCTCAACGCCAATACCGCCAGTGATCGCCCCGGAGATCCGCGGCCTCCGATTTCACGAGTCACCAGCCCCGAGAACAAGGGCCAGATCGCCGCAAACACGAGCACCGCCAAAATCCAAACGTCGTAGAGGCCATTCAAATCGAGATGCGACCAGCGCGAGGAGAAGGGCAGCAGCAGCCGCACGCCATAGCTGTTCGTTGCATCCAGTAGTAGATGACTCGCCACTCCCGCCAGGCAAATCAGCCAGACTCTGAACCACGGCAGCCGCTGCCGGAAAATCGCCGCAATCACTACTACTGTGAGTGCCGCCATCACCGGCAAACCACACAGCGAATGCGTGTATCCTCTATGCGCCTCCAAATAACGAAAAGCACCTAATGGCGCAACCGCAATGTCGGCATCGGGGGCGTTGGCCGAAAGCACCAGCAGCCACACTGCTCTGGGACAGAAGCGGTCCAGACCCGCGCGCGCGAGAGCAAGTCCGGTTAGCGAATGCGTGATGTTGTCCATTCGCGCGCTTAGGCGTACGTAGGCATGCTCAGCAGCGAACGCTCGCGCCTTACATAGTGTGGCGGCGCTAGCAGAGTGAGCGCATCCGGAATCAGCTCAATAAAGGCGGGTAGCTTACCTGCCAGTTCACCATCCACCTGCACGTAAACACTTTCGCTATCCACCGGTACGCAAGTCACCGATCGACCGCGCAAAATCGTGCAACCCTTCATGCGATGAACTTGCCGCGTCGCTACACCAGCCAAATAACCCAAATAACGCGCGCTCACGGTGCCGCGAAACAACACGATCTCAAAATCATCGCGCAGCAGCGAAGCGCTCCGCGCAATCTCCAGATCGCCGCCATAATTGCGTACCCGGCTCACCAGCGCGAAGCTCGCCTCGTATTCCCGGCCATCTACTGTCACCCTAAATTCGCGCAAGGGCCGCAGCACCTGCCCAAAGCCGCTCACGTAATATGCGAGTTTGCCGGCTGTTGCCTTTAGATCGACATTCAGCCGGTAAACAATCTCCGCATCAAGTCCCGCGCCTGTCATGCACACGAACGAACGTTTGGCCGAACCACTGAGCCGCAAAGAGCCCACTGCAATGCGGCAAGGCTCGAGCGCGGAAATCTGGACCGCGGCCTTTCCCATCTGTATCGGCACCCGGATCTCGCGTGCCAGCACATTCGCCGTTCCTCCCGGCAGAATAGCCAGGGGAACCGCCGTGTGCACCATCCCCTCTATCACCTCGTTGATCGTGCCATCGCCGCCTGCCGCCACAATCAGGTCGCAGCCCGCTGCTATTTCGCGCCGCGTCTGTTCTCCCGCCGAGCCCGGCGCGGTTGTCGCCACCAACTCAGCCTCGATTCCTTGCTCGGCCAGCAGAGCCGGCGTGCGTTCCAGCAGGGGCATATGTCGCGAGAGACCCCGGGCCACGGGGTTATAGATGATGGCAGCGCGATGCGCCGAAAACGATTCCAAGCTCACTATTGTGAACTATGCGTGCCTCACCACATCCCGCGTCGGCGTGCCACGCTTCGCTACCCTAAGGCAAGAGGAACCACTGAGTGCTGGTAGTCATGAAGGCGCAGGCCGGCGCAGCCGAGATCGCGCGAGTCTGCGAACGCATAGAGTCGCTCGGCTTCAAGCCGCACATTATCCCCGGCGAACAGCGCACCGCCATCGGCATCACCGGCAATAGCGGGCCCGTTGATTCCGCCGAGTTCGAAGATCTACCGGGAGTCGCCGAAGCGATCCGCGTATCGAAAGCCTATAAGCTCGTCAGCCGCGAAACCAAGCCCGAGAACACCGTCGTTCACGTCCGCGGCGTGCCAGTCGGCGGTCCTGATTTGGTTCTGTGCGGCGGTCCGTGCTCGGTCGAAAGCCGTCAGCAGATTTTGGAATCCGCGTGCGCTGTCAAAGCTGCTGGCGGGCATTTGCTGCGCGGAGGCGCTTACAAGCCCCGCACTTCGCCCTACAGCTTCCAGGGTTTGGGCGAGGAAGGACTGCAATATCTCGCCGACGCTCGCGAGGAAACCGGGTTAGGCATTGTCACCGAAGCGGTGGATACCGACACGTTCGAGCTCGTCGAGCATTATGCCGATTGCGTCCAGATCGGAGCCCGCAACATGCAAAACTTTTCGCTCCTGCGCCGGGCCGGCAAATCGCGCAAGCCCATGCTGCTTAAACGTGGGATGTCCTCCACCCTTGAAGAATTCCTAATGGCCGCCGAGTACATCCTCGCGGAAGGGAATTACAACGTAATCCTATGCGAGCGCGGCGTCCGAACCTTCGCTGATCACACACGCAACACTCTCGACCTCAGCGTCGTTCCCGCTGTCCAGACCCTCAGTCATCTGCCCATCATCGTCGACCCAAGCCATGGAACCGGCAAACGTGATAAAGTGCTGCCCATGAGTTTAGCCGCCATTGCCGCCGGGGCGTCCGGCCTGATCGTGGAGGTCCATCCCGCACCCGAGCGAGCGCTCTCCGACGGCTACCAATCGCTCGATCCTAAGCAGTTCGCCGAAATGACGGCCGAGTGCCGGGCCATCCACGACCTCCTGGCCTCGCGCCGCGGCACCCTCGCCGCAGCTCACTGACACGCCCCTGCTCTGACCTTCGCCCGCCATCGGGCCTGAGCGCGAAAGCAACGACAACTAGCAACAGGAGATTCCGCCTACATACGCGGAAGAGGTTCCCTGTCCTAAGTCTGACCATCTTCCGGATAGCTAGAGAGATGCGCGCAAGTATTGCTGAACCAGGCAGTCTGCCTTATAAGCGTGGAAAAGGCCCAACCAGCCACAGTGCTATTCTCACGGGCGAGAGGCTGTGTGCGTACCGGTCGCGCGAAGTTCCTGCGGCGCTTAGGATGTGGGCTTGCCCTGCTCTCCGTCCTTTACGCCGCCGAGCGCACCCTGCCCAGACCGTTTCGCGAATATCCGGGTGACGAATATCACAACGGTGAGATACCCTTGCCGCTCGATTTCGATGAGAGAACGGAGCTTGTCTTCGCCCGGCTCATGTACCCCTCCATTCCCGATGCCCGCTTTCGTCACGCCGGCTGGGATTGGACCAAAGGCCGCTCGAGCTGGACGAATGACTATCCCCGCGCTGACCGTCATTTCCTGCAAGCCGTCCGGCGCTTAACCCGGCTTCATGTCCGCTCGGTGGAACAGCCCGTCAACCTCGACGATCCCGGCGACATCTTCAACTATCCCTGGCTCTATGCCGTATTTGTCGGTGAGTGGAACTTAACTGACCGCCAAGCCGCCACGTTGCGCGAATACCTCGATCGCGGCGGCTTCCTGATGTGCGACGATTTCTGGGGCACCGGTGATTGGACTGTGTTCCAAAAAAGCATGAGTAGAATTTTCCCTGACCGCCCGGTAGTCGAAATTCCAAACACCGACGCCATTTTTCACACCGTCTACGATCTCGATAACCGTTACCAGGTACCGGGCCAGTGGGGCGTTCGCACCGGCGTTCCGTTTCGCAACGATGGTTACGTTGCACACTGGCGCGGCATCTACGACAATAAAGGCCGCGTAATGGTAGCAATCAGCTTCAATTCCGATCTGGGCGATTCGTGGGAATGGGCCGACGACCCTGAGTATCCGGAGGAGTATTCGGCGCTCGGCATGCGAATGGGTATAAACTACATCATCTACTCAATGACGCACTGAAAGGAACCGCACGATGTTAACGATTCGCATTCTGGCGGTGATCATCTTGTTCGCGGCATCTATTCCCTTAGGTGCGGGAGATGACTTGCGTCCCGATCAATTAGCTTTACTGAAGGATTCCAGCGGCTGGGAGTACATCAGCATGAATGACAGCCAAGATGGATTTCCTACCCAGCACACCTGTTTTGACGGTACTCCTCATCCGGATACGTGCAGCGGAACGTTGACCCTCACGCCCGATAACAGATTTGCTCAGAAAAGTTACGTGCATCATCAAAGTGTGTCGCGCACTGGAACCTATCAGCTCGCAGGCAACGAGCTCGCTTTCTTCGACGAATTCGGCACTCGCGATGGCCCTTACTCAATCGACATCGATAGCCAAAATAAATTGATGACCATGGACATGCCCCAAATCAAAATTAAGTTACAACTTTATAAAGAATACCGGAAAGAGCTCGATGCCCAAAAGAAGAGAAAGTAAGTCGTGACGACTATTTTGCTGTGTAGAAAGTTCGTCGTCTCCTGCATCTCTCTTTCGGCGCTCTTCTCGATCAACATGTCAACTACTCAAAACGTTTCCGCATCTGCCGCAGCTAATAGCCATTCGAAGTACTTCATCTATATCGGAACCTACGGCAAAGGCGTTCAGTCTTTCCGCTATGATGCGCGCGCGGTGACGATTGAGCCTCTCGGCCTCGCGGGCGAGGTCGTCAATCCTTCCTGGATCACGGCGGACCGTGGCTTCAAGTACCTCTACGCCGTCAGTGAACTGCAAGGCAACGACAAAGGCGGTGTCGCCAGTTTCGAAATCGACCATAATACCGGCAAGCTTCATCCACTCAATCAGGTCGGCTCCGAAGGTGTGGCGCCTTGCTACGCTGCCGTCGACGCTACCGGCAAGACTCTCGTAGTTGCGAATTACATGACCGGAGGGGTTTCCGCTTTTCCCATCGAGCAGAATGGCGCTCTCGGTCACCTTGGCTCGCTCATGGCCGCCGAAGGGTCGAGCATTAACAAGGATCGACAGGAAGGCCCGCATGCCCACGAAGCCGTGATAACTGCCGATAACAGGCGCGTCTATGTCCCCGATCTCGGCTTAGACAAAATCCGCATCTACCGTCTGGATGCTACACCGGGCAAACTCACGCCAAACGATCCTCCCTTTGTGTCGGTAGAAGCCGGCCACGGTCCGCGGCACATCATCTTCGACAGCAAGGGAGAGCACGCCTACGTGATCAACGAACTCAAGCCGCTGGTTAGCGTCTTCTCGCATGACGCCTCAAATGGCAATCTCAAACTCATTCAAACCATTCCCACGCTTCCGGCCGATTTCACCAAAGAAACAACCGGCGCGGAAATTCGGCTCGACCGTTCCGGGAGGTTCCTCTATACCTCAAACCGGGGAAACGATACCCTTCAGGTGTTTGCGGTCGATCCTTCGAGCGGCAAGCTAAAGCAGGTGCAGAACATTTCAACCGAGGGAAAAGATCCGCGCGGCTTTGCGCTCGATCCGACCGGTCGTCTCCTCGTTGTCGGCAATCAGAATTCGAATAATCTGGTCGTCTTCAGAATCGACAACGAGACCGGGAAACTAACCTCAACCGGTCAGAAGTTCGACGTGCCCTCGCCAGTAGATGTGCTCTTCGTCCCTGCTTCTTAAAGACCTGTCGGCATTCTCCATCCGCCAAACTCCTGTTCGAGTGCCCCGCATACCTCTAGCGCGGTCAAATCCCGCCATGGCGGCGCAACTACCTGCACAGTGATTGGCAGCCCGCCTTCTTCCGCGCAGCGCACCGTTGCTGCGGGAGCTCCTGCCAGGTTCCAGGCCATCGTGTAGCTGAACCCCTCGAAGTTATTCTCCTCTAGGGAACGGCCGTGTTCCAGCGCCGACTGGGTGTAAACCGGGCATAGAACTACGTCGTAACGTGCGAAAAACTTCTGCATGTTCCTGCGATACTCATCCCATTGCGACCACCTTCGCGCAAACTCGGCCGCGCTGGCCCGATGCGGCCTCATATGGTCAACGAAAGCCGTATGATACGGATGCACCTGCTCGCTTCCCGCATCTCGCAAGTAGCTATCGATTCCCTCCGCTCCATCCGCTCCAAGCAAAGCGAGTTCGAGTTCGTACGCGCTCTCTATACCCGGCGGCCGCTCCTCCTCGATTCTCACGCCAATTCTTGACAGAAATTCAGCGCTTCTCCTCACCGCATCTCGCACCGACTGAGTGCAGGTGGCGAATCCATTCGAAGTAAAGAAGGCGGCTCGCAATTTGTGCACTTCGGGCGCTGCATGGAGCGCTACTGGGGGCGATGCGAAATCCTCTCCGTCCGGGTATGCCAGCAACCCCATCGCAAGCACCAGGTCCTCGACACGGCGCGCCATCGGCCCAATCTGCCAGAGCGCTTCAATCCAGCCGGCCGCCGGTGGAACGTGGCCCGTTCTGGGTAAACGGCCGCTAGTAGGCTTTATGCTCGCAATACCACAAAAGGCCGCCGGTAAGCGGACACTTCCGAGAGCGTCGCTCCCCAATCCTAGCGGCGATCCGCAAGCAGCCAGCAACGCCGCTTCGCCTCCGCTGCTCCCTCCGGGTGTTCGCCGGCGATCGTACGGATTATTCGTTCGACCGTAAATCAGGTTGTCTGTCTCGAAGGAGAACAGCAGATCCGGCAAATTCGTTTTCGCAACGGGAATACCGCCCTCCGCACGCAGCCGTGCCACCAGGATTGCGTCCCGTTCAGCAGGCACTGCGTTTCTCCGCCCGATTGTGCCGGCCGTGGTTTTTGTCCCTTTTACATCGATCGAGTCTTTTACCGAAAAGGGGACGCCGCGCAAGAGCCCACACGGCTCGCCGGCCGCGAGTCTCCGATCCGCCGCTTCGGCCGCCTGCAACGCCGGTTCAGTCAATACTTCGATCGCCGCGTTGATCGCCGGATTCACTCTCTGGATCTGCTCCAGTTGCGCCGTGACAAGCTCGACCGAAGAGACTCGCCGGGTGCGGATCATCTCCGCCATCTGACTTGCGCTTAAGTCGAGCAAGCCCTATGCACTCCGACTACAGAAGAAGCCCTCATACACGATTTTGCCGTCGTCGAAGCACCAGAAAAGCGTTACCGAGACATCCGGCACGAATGCCTTCGGTCTGCGGCAGGTTGGTCAGGGGCTGAGATGGTGACGGCCATGAGATCACCGTAGCACCAGGGCCACTTAAATCGAGAATAACCTTCTCTGGCTGGCATCTCCGGACCTTCCTCCGATTCCACTCTTACGACTGGATCGGTCCCGAGAAGACGACGGCTTCGGCCGGTTTACGATAACGCCACTTGGATTTTGCCGGGGACAGGACCAAAACTCTAATTGCACTGGACGATTACGGCACTCTGGTATCTCATTCATGGCGCAAATGCGTTCATTGGGTCGATAGCAGAAGCTCTGTAACTCGGAATCATACGGGCGACAAATGTCACGACAGATAACAGTACCGGAGCTGAGCTCAATCCGGATCCCGATTTCCGCTGATCTCTGTGTGACGGAGTAGGCAATCAGCGCATAGACTCCAACAGCAGCCAACAGCATCGCATCGCGCTGGGCGCCCGTCCCGGAGAAGTGCGGAGAATGGTCGTGTTCCAGGGTGCGCGCCTGGCGACCGCCGGCCTTGTTCTCAATGTTAGCGGCGCCGCAGCGCTCACTCCTCTGATGTCCAGCTTGCTGTATGGAGTGAAAGCCTGGGACCCGATGGTGTACGCGGCAGATTGTGCTCTGCTGATGGTCATCGCGCTGTTGGCTACCTATATACCTGCGCGACGTGCATCGCAAATCGATCCGAGCCAAACGCTGCGTTGGGAGTAAGCGAGTTCGGGATTTTGATCGGCCGCTGGAGCAAGTCTTAGCGTTTACGCTGACCCTTGGCCATGTGCCGAATTTTTTTCTTAGCGGATCCCCGGGCCACACCGGCGGCGCGTTTCGCTTTTGGAGCCGCCTTCTTGCGCGCAGTGCGCTTCAGTTTTTTTCGTTCTGTTCTGTCTTCAACGTGCTTGGTGTTCATTCGTTAACTGTTAGACCTGCGTATTTTTCCACGATCTTCTTCAACCCGTAACCCGGGAAACTTATAGTTAGTTTCGCATCCTCTCCGTCGCCTTCCCGGCGGAGGACCGTACCTCTGCCATATTTTGGGTGCTGAATAATGGAGCCGGAACGAAGGCGGGCGGATTTGGCGGATGCCGGGGGAGGCGGCATTCGGGGCGGTGCGGGAACGGATGGCGGGCGCGATGGTGGCAGTTGCGAACCAGAGAGAAGCGGTCCTGGGCTGGATGGCGTACGAGCCGAAGGAGCGAGTTGGGAGGGAGCCTGCGGGGGCATTGCAGTGCGGCCGCCGGGCGTAGAGGGGGAGGGCAAAGGCGGCGCCGGGTCGGGTCGCCGGGTTAATCCCGAAGGCGGCGGCATGCCGCGCTCAGCAAAGAATTGTGCAATATTTTCGACGGAATTGTACGTTCGTCCGGTGTACAGATTTCGTTTGACCGATTCGCGAACATCGTGCTGCTCGGAGAAGAGATCGACTTCTTCGGAATGCGGTTCGCTGTAGGGGGAAAGTTTCTCGCGCAGGCTGGACGGCACTTCGTTCAAGAAACGGGAAGGCAGACAGACCTCCGGTTGACCTCCTCCGAACCGCCGGCGATAGCGAGCCCAGGTGACATAGAGACGCTTTTCGGCGCGCGTCATGCCTACATAACAGAGCCGCCGCTCTTCTTCCATGGCGGCTTCGGAAATGAGCGAACGACTATGCGGGAAGATACCTTCTTCAAGTCCGGCGAGAAAAACATTCGGGAACTCGAGCCCCTTAGCGTTGTGCATCGTGAGCAGCGACACGGCAGCCTGCTCATCGAGCGCGTCCGAATCGGCAACCAAAGCAGCATGATCAAGGAAGTCGGCGGTCGTTTCACCACGCTCGGAGGCTTCCGCCGCGGCGTTGACCAGCTCTTCGAGATTTCCTAGCCGCGATTCTGCTTCTGGCGACATGTCGACCTTCAGCATCGATTCGTAGCCGGTTTTTTCTAGGACCTCGCGAAGAACTTCGTGCACCGGCTTCGCCTCTGCTACTTCGGCGAGATCGGTCAAGAGTTTGAGGAACGATTTGAGCGCGGATTCGGCGCGAGCAGGAAAGACCTTTGTTTCGAGCATGGCGGAAATCGCGTTCCACAGGCTCAAACCGCGTCCGAACGCGTACTGCTCGATCTGCTCGACCGTACCCTTTCCGATCCCGCGAGCAGGCGTGTTGATGACGCGTAATAAGTTGACCGAATCATGTCGGCTCAACAGCACCTTCAAATAAGAGAGCAGATCTCTGACCTCGGCGCGCTGATAAAAGCTGAAGCCTCCGACAACCAGATATTTGCGCCCGTAACGCCGCAGAGCTTCTTCGATCTGGCGGGATTGAAAGTTCGTTCGATAGAGAACGGCGACGCGCTCGAGCGGGTTCCTGGCCAACAGCTTTTCTACGGTGTCGGCGATGAACAGCGCTTCGTTCTCGCCATCTGGCGCTTCGTAGTAGCCGATCTTGGCCCCAGCATCGGACGATGTCCAGAGCCATTTGCCTTTGCGCTCTTTGTTATTGGCTACTACAGCACTGGCTGCTTCGAGGATATTCTTGGTTGAGCGGTAGTTCTGCTCCAGGCGAATGACTACGGCATCAGGGTAATCGCGCTCGAAATCGAGAATGTTGCGAATGTCCGCGCCGCGCCAGCCATAGATGGACTGATCCTCGTCGCCGACCACGCAAACGTTGTGACGGGCTTCGGTCAGGAGCCGCATCAACTCATATTGGCTGCGGTTCGTATCCTGATACTCGTCAATCATCACGAATTCGAAGCGTCCGTTATATAACTGCCGCAGCACTTCGTCGTGACGAAGGAGGCGCACGGATTCGAGCAACAAATCGTCGAAATCGAGCGCGTTGGCCTGCAACAAGCGCTCCTGGTATGTTTCGTAGATCTTTGCCAGACGGGTCAGCTTGGGATCCGTGGCGGCTCTGTACCAGTCCTGCGGTGTTTCCTGATTACCCTTGGCGTGGCTGATGCGCGAAAGCGCACCACGATAGGGCATGAATTTCTCGTCCAGCCCAAGCTGCTTGTAAATCGATTTTAAAAGTGAGACCTGGTTGTCGTCGTCGTAAATCGTGAACTGGCGCGTGAAGCCGTTTCGAATTTCGGTGAGCGAACTGCCATCACGCCGCAAAAGCCGTACGCAAAATGAGTGAAAAGTGGAAACCAAAGGCGTCTTTGAGGTCGTTGGATTGCTCAATAGGCTGTTCACCCGCTGTCTCATTTCGTCGGCAGCTTTATTGGTGAAGGTAACCGCCAGGACAGCAGGTCCTGGTATATTCTGCGCCTCGATCAGCTGCGCAATGCGGTGGGTGATGACGCGAGTTTTGCCGCTGCCGGCGCCTGCGAGCAACAGGAGAGGGCCTTCGACGTGCGCAACGGCATCGCGCTGCTGGGGATTTAGACCTGCAAGGAAATCCATGAAAACGGACGGGAGGCGATTTCAGAATAGCATCGTGTTTTGGTGGGTTGGTATAGACAATGCTCGAGAAAGTATATACTTGGCTGACCTATAACGAGGACCCCCGCACGGAAACCTGGGGGCACGTCTACGAACCACCTTCTATCCTGGAATCTTGCTATCCGCGAATCCAATTATCGAGATTGTGAAGAGCTCTCTGGTGGTAATTACCGCTCTGTTTCCGATTGTCGATCCGCTCGGCAATATCCCGATCTTTCTCGGCTTGACCGCTGGATACTCGACCTCGGATCGGACGATCCTTTCGCGGAAAATAGCTCTTAACAGTCTCTGGCTGCTCATCGGTTCCATGCTAATAGGCAGCCACATTCTTAAGTTCTTCGGCATCTCTATACCGGTTGTCCAGATCGGCGGCGGGCTGGTTGTGATGTGGACAGGCTGGACCTTGCTTCAGCAGGATGCGGAACAGGAACAGGCGCACGTGCAGAAAAAGGTGAGCCGGCAAGACATCTCCGATCGCGCGTTCTATCCACTTACCTTGCCGCTCACGGTAGGGCCGGGCTCACTGTCGGTTGCGCTCACGATTGGGGCGAGCCAGGGAATTCATGAGAACGGCTGGATTCGTTTGATTGCCGCGCTCATAGGCCCGGCGCTGATGGTCGTAATCATCTACTTTAGCTACCGGTTTGCCGAACATCTTGCCAGAATGCTCGGCCAAACCGCGATGAATGTCATCGTGCGTCTTGCATCCTTCATCCTGCTCTGCATAGGAGTGCAAATCTTCACGCACGGTATTCATGACCTGATCGTGCAGTATCCATCGATCAAGTAGGCTTAAAAGAACTATTTCGGTTTACAATGGTCCGTCGAATTTGCGCCGCCGTTGGCCTCAGCCTCTCCATTTCCCTGCTGATCGCCGCTCACAAGCGGGACAAGGATCCGGTTTTCGGACAGATCAATGCGATTGTGACATCGCTTTCTAGCATCTCAGGTTTGACGGAAGAGCACCCGGTTCCATATGGCGAGATTTCTAAGAAGCAGTTGCGCCGGTTTTTGAAGAAGCGAATTAAGAACACGCTACGGCCAGAGGAGATCCGGGCGGACGAGCTAGCTTTGAAGATGTTCGGGTTGGTTCCGCAGAATTTCGACCTTCGGAAGTCGACGATCGATCTGCTGACAGAGCAGGCGGCGGCATTCTATGACTACGACGAGAAGAAATTATTTCTGCTGCAAGGAGCTCCGCTGGGCGAGGAGACGACGACGCTCGCGCATGAGTTATCGCATGCGCTTGCCGACCAGCATTTCGATCTCGAACGCTTCATGGATGAAAGCCCGGCCAATGACGATGAGAATCTCGCTCACACGGCGGTAGTAGAGGGGCAGGCATCGTGGTTGATGATCGCCTACAATCTGGCGGAAGCCGGCAAGCCGCCTGTGCCCACGCCTGAAATGCTTCAATCGGTGGAAGATTCAAGCGAGGCTTCGGGGTCCGATTTCCCGGTACTAAAGGCATCGCCGCTTTACATTCAGCAATCGCTGTTATTTCCCTACACTGACGGAACCAAATTCTTCGACGCTGTTTTCCGGAAAGTTGGGAAGTCCGCTTTCAGCGCGGTGTTTCGTGAAGCGCCGTCGGCATCTTCCCAGATTTTGCATCCGGAGCAGTATTTCGCTCGCGAGAAGCCTCTTATCCCCACCCTTCCGAGGTTGGACTTGGGTCAATCCGACAAGGAGGTGACGGAAGGTTCGGTTGGAGAGTTCGATCACCGCTTGCTGCTTTGGCAATATGTCGGTCAGGCTCGGGCATACGAACTCGCCTCACATTTGAAAGGCGCGCAATTTCGCGTGACTTCGACCGGTAAAGGTAGAAAGCCCGTTCTCGAATACATTTCAAAGTGGGCTTCAGGGAAGAGCGCCGCAGAATACTTCGCCGCTTATAAGAAAGTCCTTGAAGGCAAGTGGAAGCGGTGTGATGCTTCAACCAACAACAGTACGGAATTTGCCGGCGTGGGCGACGACGGATTTTTTGTCACTCACCTAAGGGGCGATACTCTGATCAGCGTAGAGGGGCTAGAAGACCCAGCAGGATGGGCGGCTTTGCAAGCCGGCTTCAGAGCAGGAAAGTTGAGCGCTCGGCTGAATTAAAGGGCGAGCTGGGATAAACTTATACCTGGAGTTGCCTGACGTGAAGAAGATCACCCTCCTCGTTGCCGCAATCGCTATACTCGGCGGCTCGCTGGTCGCTGACAGTCTGGAGCAGGTACGGAAAGCACCGGAACTGACGTTCACTATTCCAAGCGAGGGCCAGAAGACTCTCAGCCAATATCGCGGCAAGGTTGTGGCGCTCGAATTTATTTGGACGACTTGCCCGCATTGTCAGGCAGCGTCCCGCGTGATGACCAAGCTGCAGCAGGAATATGGCCCGCGTGGTTTCCAGGCGCTTGATATTGCAGTCAATCAGAACGCCGATTTGCTGGTGGAAAACTTCGCGAAGGAGTACGAGGTGGGTTTCCCGGTTGGGTGGATCACTCAACCGCAGATGGTCTCGTTCATGAATTTCAGTTCGGACCGGTTCGTGGTGCCGCAGTTAGTGTTGATTGACCGCAAGGGTTATATCCACTATCAAAGTCCGCAAACCGAAGACGAGAAGTGGGACAAGCTGATGAAGGAAGGTGCCATCCGGCAGCACATCGAGCAGTTGCTTTCCTTGAGCAAGCCGGAGCACCTATCGTCCCAAGCGTCGGCAGCCAAAAAAGGCCGATGACTTCAATATGCGCCCGTAGCTCAGCCTGGATAGAGCGTTTGCCTCCGGAGCAAAAGGTCGTAGGTTCGAATCCTACCGGGCGTACCAAAATTATCTAAAAATCAGGAGATAAGAGGGGAGCCGATATGTGAGAGTGTTTGCACTCGGCAAGGAATAGGTTTGCAACGCACTCAGAGATGCAGTCATTTACTGAGGAGGAGAACGAACTTGGGAACCAGGAGGGGACGAGAATATTCCAGTAATCCTAATCTGGCATAAGGGGAATGAAAGAGAGTTCGATAATCGAGGAATCGGCAGCACGGCACTTATAACCGGGATTGTGGCGTTTGGGGTTGCGCGGATCATATGACACTGTTTTTCCACGGGTGCTCAAGGACTTTGGCAAGTCCCCCGTTAACTCCCGCGTAGTTTTTCCGTTCTCAAATCGCTGCGGCATCGACGGAAATAGCAACGATCCTCGACCATCGTGCGCTCGTCTCGATGGCTCTGATTTGATCCCCGCTATCAACTTGCTGAAATCACACTGCGCTGGCACTGCTCTGGATACGATTGTTGCCAACCTGGGGATCATTCCCATTAAACGCGTACTGCAGCGGCTGCCAGCCGGTCTTGCGCGCCGACATCAAGGCGTCTACGATCTGAGTGGGAAGCAGAGGTCCGCAAACCTGAATTCGCCGGTTACATTCCGGCCCGCGCTTGAAGAATTGCTATCAGAGCGCGTCGCGTGGATATAACTTCCACCTGGCAACGCGATATGCGTGAAATCTCAGGTAGCCTCACATACGTAAATCCTTCGCGACAAGAATGAGGCCGCTAGCAGCGTGGACGCCTGCGGCGTGATCGCAATGGAAGGAAAGTGATGATCGGCTAAGTTCGGTCCCAGAGAAAGGACTTCTCTCCGATCACACTTACCCAGCCGATGCGCGGAGAACTTGTACGCGGCAATTGCACGGGAAACCTACTTGCAAACGGTCGAGGACTTTCGGCGCTAGGTTTAGAGCGGTTGGACCATCTCGGGCCGGACGACATTCGGCGGTATCAAGTTCACCTGTTGGAAGACAGGAAGCTCGGGGTTGGGACAGTCGTCAGCTAGGTGGCGGCATTGCGCTTCTTTTATGGAGTCATTCAAGTTCAGCTACGAGCCGGAGTTTGACCGAAGGTTCGCGGTAGCGAGGGGCTGTATGTGAACCCGCCGGATCAGGCAATCGACCCGTGTGATATGATCTCAGTGCTTTTTACAACATTGTTCTGAGGAGGATTTTAGGTATGGCGAGTCCAGGTACACCAACTCCAGAGGCGGCATGGGAGCAGCAGTGGAGTCAGATCGTAGTCAGGGCATGGGGGGACGAGAACTTTAAAAAGCGATTGTTAACCCACCCCAACGAAGTCTTGAAAGAAATGGGCGTGAATCCCCCTCCCGGCATGCAAATCAAAGTGGTGGAAAACAGCGACAAGGTGGTTCACCTACCGCTTTACGCGAAGCCGAGCAATGCAGAAATCTCCGAACATGACTTGAGGCAAGTCACGGGAGCCTTAGCTTCCACGTGCAGCGCTTCGTACTGGGGGAGCGAGAGGTGATCACGCCAGTGGGTCGGTGCTCACGACCCGCTGGGATAGTTCCTCACGCGAGATTTCCAGGTGTGTCCATAGAGGACGTAAGAACACTGGGCTGCCATGTTGCGGCGGCCACGCTTTAAACCTCATCTCCATGTCGAAAATGTGGCAGGCGAGGGCGTTTTTCTCCTTTCCGAAGTAGGCCTGACAGTGTTGACGGGCCGCCTGCAACAGCTGGTGGCGCCTCTGATTGATGGACGCCGGTCCGTTAATGACATTGTGGACCTAAGTCACGATCAGCTTCACCCCGTCTATGTGTACCATGTCTTAGCCGATCTTGAGGCAAAGGGTTACCTGACCGAAAGTGACGACTGCCTTACAGAAGGCGAGGCGGCCTTTTGGTCGATCCAAAATGTTCACGCTCAGGAAGTGGCGACTCGCTTGGCGAGTAGCCTTGTGAGCGTCACCGCGGTCGGCGACATAGCAACCGAACCTTTGCAGGCAGCCCTCCAGACGCTTGGCGTGCGCTTAGGCGAGCCGGGCCATTTAGGAGTCGTGCTGAGCGATGATTACCTTCGGACCGGCCTAGCCGCCTACAACCGGCAGTCGCTGGAGAGTGGACGACCGTGGCTGTTGGTCAAACCGGTGGGCTGCCAGCTTTGGGTTGGGCCGCTTTTTCGGCCTGGAAAAACCGGATGCTGGGACTGCTTGGCTGATCGGCTGCGGATCAACCGCCAAGTCGAATGCTACGTGCATATGCGGAAAGGCAGGACCGAGCCGTTTGTGGTGTCTCAAAGCTGTACCGCTGCTACGCTCCAAATTGCCTGGAATCTGGCAGCCTCGGAAATTGCATCTTGGATTGTCCGAGGAGAATCGCCGCTTCTCGAAGGCAAAGTCCAGAGCTTCGATCTTTTTTCCTGGAAAACTCAAAGCCATACCCTCGTGTGGCGGCCCCAGTGCCCGGCGTGTGGCAACCCTGAAAGGTTTCTACACAACTCAGTTCAGCCTATTGTCCTAGAAAGTCGCCGCAAAACCTTTATGGGAGGGGGTTTTCGAACCATGGGGCCCTCTGCGACGCTCGAGCGCTATGGGCACCACATCAGCTCCATCACTGGTGCAGTGACGCGTCTGGATAGACTGGACCCGACAAACGATGGGGTGCTTCACGTCTATCTCACGGGCCCGAACTACTCCGGGCCAGCCGAGAGCCTGGCGCACCTCCGCAGTGATTTGCGCAACCTGAACTCCGGTAAAGGCACGACGGACTTGGAAGCCCGGACCAGCGGACTGTGCGAGGCTCTAGAACGCTACTCAGGCGTTTTTCGTGGTGACGAGCCGAGGCGCCGGGGCCGCCTCCAAGATCTGAGAGATGTTGCCATCCACCCCAATGAGTGCATGCTCTTCAGCGACAGGCAGTACGAAGAACGCGAGGCCTGGAATGCCAAGCAGTCCTTTTTCTCATACGTACCGGTTCCCTTTGACGTTGAGGCGGAAATCGATTGGACGCCGGTATGGTCGCTGACGCGACAGACGGTTCGCTATCTTCCCACGAGTTTCTGTTACTTCTCGTATTCGTCCCCACCCGGGCAAAGTTACTGCGTGAGCTGTTCCAACGGCTGTGCTGCCGGAAATGTTCAGGAAGAAGCGATCCTGCAGGGATTTTTGGAATTAGTGGAACGGGACAGCGTAGCGTTGTGGTGGTATAACCGTCTCCCTAGGCCGGGTGTGGATCTGGCAAGCTTCGACGAACCCTACTTGCAGCAGGTCAGCGCCGCACTAGCAGCGCGGAATCGCAACATCTGGGTTCTGGATTTAACTGCGGATCTGAAGATTCCGGTGTTCGCCGCCGTGTCGGAGCGTACGGACTGCCTGCCTGCCAGCATCCTTTTGGGATTTGGCGCCCACCTAGACTCGCGAATTGCGCTCCGGCGGGCGGTGACCGAGTGCGTGCAGGTGTTGGCCTCGTTCTTTCCCGGAGAAAGCGAGGAACTCGACGGCATTCAAGAACCCTTAGCGCTGAATTGGCTGCGGACAGCGACACTGGCCAACCAACCTTACCTCGTGCCAGACGTACACAGTGCGAGGCGAGTGGCGTCCGATTACTGGAGTCTCGCCACTGACGATTTGAAAGAAGATGTAATGGCCTGCCAAACCTCGGTCGAGCGGCTCGGGATGGAAATGCTGGTGCTGGATCAAACCCGCCCCGATATCGGCTTGCCGGTGGTCAAGGTGATCGTCCCCGGTCTGCGGCACTTCTTTGCGCGATTCGCGCCAGGCCGTCTCTACGACGTTCCAGTCCGGCTGGGATGGCTTCGGGAGCCAATTGCCGAAGAGCACCTGAATCCGCAACCGATGTTCTTGTGACGCCTTGGAGGGAGAGCGTTGTCGCAGTCCTTATTCCTTTCTTTGAGGGACGGAGTTTCCGTTTCCGAATTCTCGGGAGGCGAATTCGTCGTAGACGGCGGCTCCGCCCGGATTACGTTCAGGCAATTCGGTCCCGGGATGGTAATGGCGCTCCAGCGGCTTGCCTCCTCTGGAGCGCACGAAAAGGAGTTGGCCGAGTGCGTTCGCCAAACCGATGGCGCCGGCGCTCTGGCGAAGTTCTATCATTACCTGCACAGGCTTAGTCAACGGGGTCTTCTGCTGCGCTCGGCAGACGAGAACGGCGATCGTCTGGCCACCGTGGTGCCGATTTCGCCCTACTTCGTCTTTGCCTGTCGCGAAGCGGCCTCCGATCAGCGCTATATTCTTTCCCGCTTCGCTTATTTACGCCGGGAGCATGATGAGATCGTGCTGGAATCTCCTTTGTCGCACTCCCGGGTCATCTTGCACGACTCGCGCGCTGCGGCACTGGTCCACGCACTAGCGAAACCGCGGACCCTGGAGGACTTGGGGCTTGAAGTTGGTGACATCTCACCCCGTGCCACAGCCGTGGTGGCCACGCTTTTCCTTAATTGCGGAATGCTACTGGAACTGAACGCGGATGGGCGGACTGAGGAGGACGAGAACGCGATTCTGCAATGCTGGGAATTCCACGACCTTCTGTTTCATGCGCGCAGCCGGGCGGGAGTAGACGATAGCGCCGTCGGGGGTACCTACCGGTTGGCAGGCCGGCTTGACCCGTTGCCGGCGCTGAAGGCGATCGAGCCGAGCGAATGCCTTGAACTCTACCACCCCGACCTAAACAGGTTACAGGTCGAAGATCCGCCATTTGCCTGGGTTCAAGAGGCGCGGCGCTCGCTGCGCGAATATGCGACGAAGCCAATCACCAACCAACAACTGGGCGAATTCCTGTATCGCGTCGCACGGGTAAAGGAGTATAAGAAGGTGGAGGTCGCAACACCGTACGGCCCAGCGCCATTAAATATCGCGTCGCGTCCGTATCCCTCCGGTGGGGCCCTTTACGAACTCGAACTTTACGCCGCGATTCACGACTGTGAAAGCGCCACCCCTGGTCTTCACTACTACGATCCGCTGCATCACCGCCTGTGCAGGCTGTCGGGCCGAACACCGGAGGTAGAGAAGTTGCTGGCGCATGCCGCCATCTCGGCTCAAGTACCCAGTGAGCGCCTCCAGGTTTTGCTGATCATCACGGCGCGCTTCCCGAGGATCGGGTGGAAGTACTCTGGATTGGCGTATTCCCTGATTCTCAAGAATGTGGGCGTGGTTTATCAAACCATGTACCTGGCCGCCACCGCGATGGGCTTGGCTCCGTGCGCTCTCGGCTCCGGCGATGCTTACCTGTTTACTCTGGCCGCCGGCACGGATGGGTGTGAAGAAACCTCAGTAGGTGAATTCCTGCTGGGGAGCAAAGCGTGAGGTCTCGTCTCCATTCGATTGCGGTCTTTCTGGGCCCCTCTCTAGGATCCAAAGAAGCGCTGGAGTTGCTGGACGCGGACTATTTCCCCCCGGCCCGCAAAGGGGACATTTACCGCATCATGGCTACCGGGGTGAAAACGATTGTCCTGGTGGACGGCGTTTTTCACAATACGCCGTCGGTATGGCCCCGTGAAATTTTGAGTGCCCTAGAGGAAGACATTCAAGTGATCGGAGCCGCGAGCATGGGCGCCTTGCGCGCTGCCGAATTACACCAGTTCGGCATGGTGGGCTATGGGACCGTCTTCGAGTGGTACCGCAGCGGAGTGATCGAAGGGGACGACGAAGTGGCCGTCAGCCACGCTTCGGCGGAATTCGGCTTTCGCCCCATGTCTGAAGCGTTAGTCAACATCCGCCATACCCTCGATAGAGCTATCGCAGACCACTGCCTACCTGCAAAGGAATGCCATCAGCTGCTCGACTACGCAAAGCAACTCTACTATCCCGAGCGTTCTTATCAGAAGCTCTTAAGCAGTCCGGTTGTGAACCGCTGGCCAGAAGATGATCGCGCGATGATCCGGGATTACTTCCTGACGAGAGGCGTCAATCTCAAGATGGAGGATGCGATCGGCGTGCTGCGTCAGGTCGCGCAGATGAAACGAAGCTGCGTTAGCCGCAGCACTGATCCAGGCCGTTCCCAAAAAGATTTGTGGCAAGTAGACCGATCACGTATGGGCGGTTTCGTAGGCACGGAAGATATTCTGACCGGGGAAACGGTCTTGCAAGAGGTGCGAAAGAATCCGGAACTGGTGGCCTCCATATGGAGAACCCTATCTCAAAGATGCTTTCTTCTGGAATGGGCCACCCAAAATAACATCAGTTTGCCAGACAAGTCCCTGAATGAATACATCGAGCGCTGGGAGGCGTACCAAGGGATTGACGACAACGGCAATGCGCTCCGTGCGAATGGTTTGACCCGAAATTTCTACAAGAAGCTGCTCGCGCAGCGGGCATTGCTTGACTGGATAACCGCTAACGGGCCAGCTCATTTTGACATCGTTTGGGATTTCGAGCAGGCTTTCCGTCAAGAATCTAGGCTGCTTGGGAGAACGGCCGAGCCTGACCTAAATGTACAGGTCCCTCCCGTTATCCAGTCGCCGTTGCTTGGTCGAGAACAAAACGACGCTGCCCACGCGTGGATTGAACTATCCCAGCGCCGCTTCGTTCTGGAGTGGGCCAGACAGAACGGCGTTTCCTGTCCGTCAGGTCCGCTGCAGGCCTATCGGGAGCACTGGGAGCGAACACATCCTGTCAGCCATCGCGCCGCAACGGAGCAGAGCGATGGTTTGAGCGTGGTGGAATATAACGAATTGCTGGTCGAAAGAGCCTTGGTAGATTGGATCACCGCTCAAGGGCCAAACCATTTCGGTCTCTTGTGGGCATTTGACGACGCGTTACTTAGGGAATTGCAAATTAGTGGACGAGCCGCCCAGCTTTTAGAAAATCGGCAGCGATCATGACGACCCCTCTGGTCAAGGCACACACGCGGGGTACGCACCGTCTCATCGCACCGGAACAGACGCTACACGGTCTCCAGCGGCATCTACCAGCCCTCGGTGTCACTCGATGCGCTGACGTAACTGGGCTCGATCGCTTGGGCATCCCCGTTTTCTGTGCGATTCGACCACAAGGCCGCTTACTGCAAGTATCGAACGGCAAAGGCCTGGATCCGAGGACGGCCAGGGTTTCCGCAATCATGGAGGCCGTGGAGCATTTTCACTACGAGGATGCCGGTGCTTGCTTGCGGCGCACCAGTCTCGCCACCCTGCGTCGCGAGGGGCACTGGGTCGTTGAACCTGATTGTCTGTCCGAGTACAGAGCGGATTGTTTTTTCACGCACGACTATGTGATTGATTGGGAACCGGCAGAGGAGTTGCTGACGGGGCGGGAGGCATGGCTACCGGCGAGTGCCATCCGCATCCGAACCCCTATGCTGTATCGCTTTTCAAACAATGGTCTGGCCAGCGGCAATCACCTGATCGAGGCGACCCTTCACGGGCTATACGAGTTGATCGAACGCGATGCAGTCTCACGTCTCTCTGGCAGCGGTAGGATTCGGATCGAGCAACCACAATGCCGCTGCATCGATCTGGACACGGCGACCGATGGGCCGGTCGGTGAATTGATTGAAAGAATCCGCTGCGCAGGGATAAAGCTCGTGCTGATCTGGATCGCGAGCTGCATTCCGGTTCACACGTTTTGGGCCGTTCTCCTAGACAAGAACCCTTTCAGTTATTGTTCCACTGTGAATATCGGCTACGGTACTCATTTGAGTGTGTCGGTGGCCGCGACGAGGGCCATTACCGAAGCTGCCCAGTCACGTCTCACGTTTATCCACGGAGCCCGCGAAGATCTGACTCCAAGGGCGTACGAAGCGGGCGACTGGCATCCCAGGTTATTTGCTGTTTTTGAGGGTCTGGAAAGCTCGACACCATGGCAGAGCCTAACAAATATGGCGGGTACTGACCTCCTTGAGGATTATCACTGGGTTTTGAAGAATCTAGCCCGGGCGGGCTACCGCAACATCTTCCGCAGCGTTCTGACACGACCGCCCCTGAACATCCCCGTGGTCAGGATGTTTCTCCCGGGACTGCAGTTCAACGAACACTTATTTTAGACGCTCAGACGGGCGTCTCGAACATCCGCTGCGCGTAGAAGTTCGGGGGCCAGTTGTATTCCGGCGAGCGGATCGCAGCGAGTGCTTCCTCGGTGCTCAAAGCAGTCAACGCCTTGGACTTTAGCGCCTGCTGGATCTGCTGCCACGAGTAACGTTCCCGCAGACTGGGGAGGTAGGGCCGTTGGCAGGGGGCCCGCTGCCCGATCAACAGGGTCCAGTACCCTTCGAGCCCAAACTGGCAGAGCGGGTTCAGAAGGGTTTCTCGATGGGACAGACCTGGCCCGTTTTCCTGGAAATACTCCACCAGCTCGGCAGCGCGTCCCAGGTCGACCTTTTCCCGGCAGTCTCGCCAAAAGGGGGTATCGGACGCTGTGTTGAATTTGTAGTGGATACCGAGGAACTGCCGAACGTCGTCCCAGCGCGCCGCGATGCGCTGGTTGAATTGGGTCCGTACGGTGGGTGTGGGCTGGAACTCGCATTCACCGAGCGTGCTCACCAGACTATCGGCTTCGTCACAAATAGCGGCGAGGGAGGTGGACTCCAGTGGCTCCACGAAACCGCAGGCATTGCCGACAGCGACCACGTTTCCGACCCACGCGCGAGCGTACCGGCCGATGATGAATTTGACAATCCGTGTAGCGTCGACTTTCGGGTTCTTGACGCGGAATTCTCTTTCGGCCTCCTCATCGGAGATGAAGTCACTGGAGTAAACATAACCGCGGTCGATGCGGTGCTCGTGGTCGATTTGCCAACACCAGCCGAAGTTCATACCTTCAGCAGTCGTGTACGGCTTAATCGGCTCACTGGTCCGACCCCACCCTCCCACGACAGCGCGGTCGCAGAACAGTGTGGTTTTGAAGCTGATGAAAGGCTCCCGAAGGGCCTTGCCCAGCAGGACCGAAGCAAAGCCAGAGCAATCGATGTAGAGGTCAGCAGTTTCTGTACGGCCGGTCCTGCCCACCAGACCGCTGACCCCCGCATCGTTTTGTTTGATTTCCTGGACCGTGTCGTCGATGATCGCGACGCCAAGCCGGTGTGCGAACCCTTCGAGGAACGCAACGAAATGCGTGTTCTCAATATGGTACGCGGCATCGGAACCAATTGCCGGTCCGCTGTCCGGATTGCGTAGAAAAACCCTGTCGTGAGACATCAAGGCAGAGCCGATGTCGCCGTACTCAAAGTCGTCGTAACAGTAATAACCAGTGGGCTTGGGCAGCTTGACAAACCGGGAGGTAACCTGCGGCCGGAATGAGTAATTGAAAAAAGGTCTAGGCCCCCATTTGATAAAGCGGATGCCGAGCTTCCATGTCGGTTGGGCGAGACGGTGGAATTCGCCCGGGTCGATGCGAAGCCGACCGTGGATATAACTCGGGAAAAAACCGGTCGTCCCTTCGCCAACGCCGATTATCCCCAACTCGGGGGACCGGAGGACAGCGACACCGAGTTCGGGGAACTGGGTCTTGAGGGCGATGGCCGCGAGGAACCCGGCGCTACCGCCACCGAGGACCAGAATGTTCTTAATCACGCCATATCCTCCGAAGGCCGGCCCTTCTCCTTTTGAGCGTCGCTCTCTTTGAGAGAGACATAGCAATACTCACGCAGCACGGCGAACAGAAAGGCCTCTACATGTTGGAAACCCACGGCACGCGTATAGTGCTGGGGGTCAGCTGCGAAAAACGGCCCCAGTCGCCGAAAATACCATTGCAGCAAGGCTTCCCTGGTCACTCCGGCCTCCTCGAAGGTCGGGTTCTGTAGACCAGCCGTTTCTAAGCGGCGCTGCTTGTCTAGCGCCGTGGCTCGCAATTGCCTGAATTCGCCACTAACGCGTAAGTGATCCTGCACCCGCCTATGCCCTGAATATTGGTCCGCGAGCACCCGGGCGACCAGTGTTTCTTCCTGGATTAACTCATCAAAGCCGTTCTGACTCAGGTGGTTCTCCTGCAGCCAACGTTCGAGTTCTTCTGGTCGATTCAACCCGAGAATCTGCCGGAATTCTGCGGCTTTTTTCTCGACTGTCTCATGCTCGGCGCGGTAACCCTGGAGTTCCGCCTCGCGCAGGGCCAACTCGCGCAGTCGGCCCCGTTCGCAAGCCTGGAGATAGGCTGCGCCACGCAAACGTAGTTCGTCTAAGATCGCATCAGTTGTGAGCATCGTTAGCTCGTTTGTAACCTGAGCCTCAGCACCGCCTGCATGGAGCGTGAGATCGTCCCAGAAGACGGTATGCTCCAGCTTATAGGTGACACATTTAGGATCCGGCTTGGAGGGGAGCTGTTCTCTCATCTGGCTTAGCATGGCTAGCGCATCTTGGCGCTTCTGGTCGACCTGGCCGCGCGGCAGCCAGTTGCTCAGGTCGTGCAGTTCCCGCGCCGACAAGCCCTCCGCGGCCGCTAGCTTCATGATCAACTTATAGGAGCGCTCAGGATAGAACAGGCTCTTGGCGAGGCGCACCAGGGCTGCTCTCGTCGCAACGGTGATAACGCCCTCGGCCTCCGCCTTTGCGATAGTTTTGCGCACATTAACCATTGCCACGGAAAGGCAGCGATAACCAGTATCAGCCGAACCGTGTATCACGGCGACTTCGTCGTCATCCTCCACGAGTCCGTCGCGATAGGCCTCGAAAATCTCCCCGACGCCCTCCATTCCAAACGGTGCTAACTCGGCAGCCCGGAGGGCACCCATGCTGGCGCTTCCGTAGACGTGGATACCCTGGGCCATTGCCCACAGGATTTCCTTGTGCCAGACGGCAGGGACCCGATCGAAGTAGCCATCAACGATTCCGATGGCCTCCGGCCGCAAAAGGCCAACCCGATAAACGTCACCCTGTGATACAGGCGGCAAGTAGACGGCGTTTAGCTCCGCCTGTGCCTCCTCGAGCGAAAGGGTCGGTCCCG
>CAWIFY010000033.1:0-22962 GCA_963835255.1 Terriglobia bacterium
ACCGCAGACGCCGGTTAAGGGCAGTTTTAAGAAGCTGAAGAACTTGCCCGACACTTTGTTGCACGAAGGCGAGAGAGTAGGGTCGCTGCGAGTTATCAAATCGCCGGGACATACGCCTGGCCACTTCTTTTCTCGACGAACGCGATGGCAGCCTGTACGCGGCGACGCCCTTACCACCATAAAGGAAGTGCGTCTTCCTTTCGATCCAGCGTGGTACTTTCCGCTTCCGAAATGGGCGACTTGGCACAACGAAACGGCACTCGAGAGCGCGCGACGTTTCTTCGATTTAGATTTCACCCGCATTCTTCCAGGACACGGAAGGGCAGTGGAAAACGCTCGCACTTCGCTGGAGCAGGCGATTCGGCGCGCCCAGGAACGGCTCGCATCGTGAGAGCTGCGCGAATTTTTGCTTTACTGCTGTCGTGCTCTGCGCTCTTCTGCAAGGCGGAAAATGTGGATTGGATTATCCGCGCCCGCTACGTCGTTACCATGGACGAGGCGCATCGTGTGATTGAAAACGGCGCAATCGCGATCAAAGGCGCGCGTATTGCTGGCGTAGACACGCAGGCTGCTATCGGGCGCGATTTCACCGCGCAACATACGCTCGATAAACCTGATGCGTTGCTTGCACCGGGGCTGATCGACACTCACACCCATGCGCCCATGTCTCTGCTGCGCGCTATTGCCGATGACCGTCGGCTCGAAGACTGGCTGCACAACTTCATCTTTCCCGCGGAAGCGCGTAACGTAACGCCCGAGTTCGTGCGGTGGGGGACACGCCTGGCGTGTCTGGAAATGGTGCTAGCTGGCATTACAACCTATACGGATATGTACTACTTCGAGGACGCCGAGGCCGAAGCAGCAAAAGAGGCTGGCGTTCGCGGCGTGCTAGGGCAATCCGTGATCGGCTTCCCTGCCCCCGATTACAAAACATGGCAGGAATCGATCCAAGGCACGGAGCGGTTCATGCAACGATACCGGGATGACGATTTGATCGTGCCGGCCGTGGCGCCTCATGCGATCTATACGACGCCGAATGAAGCGCTGATGGCGGCGCATAAACTGGCGATCAAATATCATGCTCCTCTGCTGATTCATCTGGCCGAGACCAGCACGGAACGCGATGAATCACTCACGAAACGCAAGCTGACTCCAACGCAAGTGCTCGAAAGTCTTGGCGTGCTGGACGGTCGGGTAATCGCGGCTCATGCGATTTGGGAGGACGATAACGATCTGCAAATACTCAAACGCCACAATACCGGTGTCGCGCATTGTCCTTCGAGCAACATGAAACTGGCCGATGGCGTGGCGCATGTGACCGCGATGCTGAAACTCGGCATCAACGTGGGTCTTGGCGATGATGGCTTCGCGGGAAGCAACGACAGCGCGGATCTGCTGCGCGAAATGGACATCGCAGCCAAACTGCAAAAAGTCACCCTGATGGATCCGACCGTCATTCCCGCTGAGCAAGCCTTCGAGATGGCGACCATGGGCGGCGCGCGCGTGCTTGGCATGGAGAAGGAGATCGGCTCTCTCGAGAAAGGGAAACGCGCCGACCTGTTCTCGCTCTCTTAGCTCACCCCGATTCCGTTCCGCTCTACAACATCTATTCGATCCTGGCCTACGCTGTCCATGCAGGAGATGTCGAAGACGTCTTCATCAATGGCCGGGAGATCGTGAGCGCGCGCCACGTTCTGACGCTGGATCAGAAAGAAATTTTTGAAAAAGCCGAACAGTATAAGCAGCAGGTTCTCTCCAGCCTCAGGAAGTAACGTTCCATTTCGGTTTTGCACGTAGAGGCTTTTCTGGCTGAGCAGCGTTCCGGGGCGGCTGCACCTCCTCTACAAAGCAAGGTATTCGGAGGATAGAGAGAGATGCGATTCGGGAAACGTCCCGGTTATTTCTTATTGCCCTTGGCGATCGTGTTGTCTGCGTTCCATGGCGGCGCAACTACGCTGACCTGGTCCACATACAATGCGTGGAGCGCGAACGTTACCGGGCCGATTGAGCTGAACTTCAATACTATTAATGTAACGTCGGGAAACTACAACACTGCAAGCGGTAAAACGCTGAATCCGGTGAGTGGCCCCGCTCTTCCGTTCCTATTCACCGGTCCTTACACCGGCGGCTATCAGTTGACCGGCGGCGAGTATGGCAAGTACAGCGCGCCAAGTCTTTACGGGCCAAATACAAGCACGGGCAATATTACCGTTACTCTCCCAAGCGGCGGCGAAAATGCCTTGCTGCTTGGCCTCGGAACAACTGGTTCTGCAACAAGCATGACGGTCGCGCTTTCCGACGGCGAATCGTTCAACCTAGCTGCGGCACCTAATGCATACGAGTTTATTGGGCTCTCGATTTCGCACGACATTAACTGGCTGACAATTTCGGCATCGAGCGAACCGATAGTGGACGATTTCTTTCTCGCCAGCAGTCGACTCGCTCAGGACGGCCCTGCCAACCCGCCGAGTGGTCCGGTAGCCGCCGAAGGGGCAACGCTGTACCTGATCGGGGGCGGTCTGCTCAGCCTGTTCGGAGTGCGCGGCAGATTTCTTGCAAAGGCGCTGACGGCGTAAGATTCACCTTAACTACTCCGCTGCTGGGGAACTCACAGCCGGCTCGCGTCTGGGCCCTTCATTGGATCGCTTACCTGCGGTCTCGCTTTGATTTACATGCGTGATACCGTAGAGGCTGTTTACATGGCCTGGTTCAATCGACAGAAACCTTCGCTCGAGACAACTCCCCCTCCAGATAGCGAAAAGAGCGTGAAAACCGAGGGATTATGGCAGAAGTGCGATTCGTGCGGTCAAATAATTTGGCGCAAGGCGGTGGAGGAAAACAAGCAGGTCTGCCCTAAATGCGGGCATCATTTTCGAGTGACCGCGAGAGAACGCCTGCAGCAACTTTTCGATGACGGGGAATACGTCACGCACGATGCTCTGCTGCGTTCTTCTAATCCGCTCGACTTTGTGGATTCGAAGCCATACGAACAGCGCCTTCGGGAGATGGAGAGCGCGACTAGTTTGCCGGATGCGGTGATCTGCGCGAGCGGTCTGCTGAACGGGCGCAGGGTTCAAATCTGCGCCCTTGAGTTGAAGTTTATCGGCGGAAGCATGGGCGCGGTGGTTGGAGAAAAGATCACCCGGGCCATTGAGCGCTGCCTTGCGGAGAAGACGCCGCTGGTTATCGTTTCGGCTTCGGGCGGGGCGCGAATGCAGGAAGGCGCGATCAGCCTGATGCAACTGGCCAAGCTCTCGGCGGCGCTGATGCGGCTCGATCAGGCCGCTTTGCCGTACATCAGTGTCCTCACTGATCCCACTACAGGCGGCGTTACGGCCAGCTTCGCAATGTTGGGCGATCTGAATATCGGAGAACCCGGCGCGCTCATCGGGTTTGCCGGTCCTCGGGTAATTGAGCAGACCATCCGACAAAAGCTCCCGGAAGGGTTCCAGCGCAGCGAATTTCTGCTTGAGCACGGTTTTCTGGACGCCGTAGTGAAGCGCCCCGATCTGAAGAATTATCTAGCGAGCGCGTTCGATCTGCTGGCGGCGTAAAACTAATTTAGGAACATTCCGCAGTCCCCTTCCTCACGATCGCGACTCGGAAATGCAAAGCCGACTCAAAGCGAAGTTGGCGGCTCAGCGAAAATAGTAAGGGATGCTGCAACTCACCGAAGCCGGCAAGCGGTTTGGGCACAAGCTGTTGTTCGACGGCCTCGACTGGCTCATTACGCCGAAAGAACGCAGCGGGCTTGTGGGCGGGAACGGAACCGGAAAATCCACTCTGCTGAAAGTTGTGGCCGGGCTGGAGCAGCTCGATTACGGCTCTCTTTCGGCAACCAAGGGCATAAGAGTTGGCTACCTGCCACAGGACGGCTTGCGGGTAAGCGGCCGGACCGTTTTCGCGGAATGTCTCAGCGTCTTTGCTGGGAATTCAGAATCTCGAGCGGGAACTGGAGTCACTTACCGCGCGCATGAGCGAACTCGATCCTGGCGGCGAAGAGTACGGACAGGTGGCCGACCGGTTCGAGCGCGCCGACAGCGAATTTCGCTCACGCGACGGCTACACAATCGAAGCACAGGTGGGCGCCGTACTCACCGGACTGGGTTTTCGCAAAGAAGATTGGACACGCCAAACTGAAGAGTTCTCCGGTGGCTGGCAGATGCGTATCGCTTTGGCCAAGCTACTGCTTGAGAAACCGAATCTTCTCTTGCTCGACGAGCCGACGAATCACCTGGATCTCGAAGCGCGCGACTGGCTGGAGGATTATCTCACTAACTACGAATTTGCATACCTGCTGATATCGCACGACCGCTATTTCCTAGATCTAACGGTTAAGAAGGTTGTTGAGATCTGGAATAAGAAGGTTCATTTCTACAGCGGCGGATACGAGAAATACCGCCAGCAAAAGGCGGAGCGCCTCGCTCAATTGGAAGCGGCTTACAAGAACCAGCAGGACAAGATTCAGCAGTTGGAAGCGTTCATCAACCGGTTCCGGGCCCAGGCAACTAAGGCCAAGCAGGTTCAGAGCCGTATAAAAGAGCTAGAAAAAATAGAACGCATCGAGCTGCCGCCGGAAGAAAAGACAATTCACTTCTCCTTTCCCCAACCGAAGCCTAGCGGGCGAGTGGTAGCGCAATTTAAGAACGTTGCCAAAAGTTATGGGGAGAAGAGAGTTCTCCGCGATGTAAACTTCACGATAGAGCGTGGCGACCGCATCGCATTAGTCGGTGTGAATGGCGCGGGCAAGTCGACTTTGATCAAGCTATTGGCAGGAACGGAGCCGCTCACCTCAGGCGAATACACGCTAGGGCACAACGTGGATCTCGATCATTTCGCGCAGGATCAGTACCGAGAGCTGCCTCCTGAGGCGCGTGTACTTGACGATTTGAGCGAGGCTGCGCCACGAAGCACAAATACAGAGCTGCGCAATCTGCTCGGCTGTTTTCTGTTCAGCGAAGACGACGTATTCAAGCGGATCGGCGTTCTATCGGGGGGAGAGCGTAATCGCTATGCGCTCGCCCGCATGCTTCTCCATCCGGCAAATTTTCTACTGCTGGATGAACCGACCAATCACTTGGATATGAGAGCCAAGGATGTGTTGCTCGAAGCGCTCGAGAAGTTCACCGGGACGGTGATGTTTGTCTCGCATGACCGATATTTCATCGAAAATCTGGCGAACCGCGTCTTTGAAGTTTCGGATGGTACGCTGCATGTCTATCCGGGCAACTATGCCGATTACTTATGGCGAAAAAGCGGCGGAGCTGAGCAGACTCCAACGATCAAGGACGTTCTGATCGGCGTGCCTCCGGCTGAGCCGATTGCCATGCCCGCGCGTACACCAACGGCGAAGCGCATCAATCCCATTAAGCTGAAACAAATGCAGGACCAAGCGAAGCAGTTGGAGGGGAGAATTGCGGAGCTCGAAGCAGAGATACAGGCATCCGAGCTGGCGCTATCGGATTTCGTAGGCGCCGAGGAAGCCTTGCGTATATCGAATCTGCTCGAAGCGCAGAGAGCAGGACTAGAGCTGGCGATGAATCAGTGGGAAGAAGTGACCGAGGAGTTGGAAGCCACTGCTTAGGGGCTTTCCTGCGCGCGTTGTAAGCGCTATGGCGGGACTTGCGTATCGCTCGGCTTTTTGCGTTGCATCTCGTCCCATCTGCGAACGAGTTGGCGCCACTGGTCGAGCGTGAGAAGGCTACGCAATTGCACGCTCATTTCGAGGAAGACGCGGCTCGATGCCGCGCGGGCCGAGGCGAGCCGGTCGATGACTGCTTTCGCCTGGTTCGGGTCGATCTCCGAACCGTTCATGATGTCCTCGAGATCGCCTTCGGCTTTCAGGACATTGTTGCGTGAATCGAGCAGCCGGTTGCGGTACGAGCGAACCGTCTCGCGTATCTTTTGATTCTGATCGGGAGTCAGGCCGATATCGCGCACGACGGGACTGTTCCACCAGGGGAAATTAGCCCGGTTCTGCGCGCTCAACATTGCGCCTGCGATCAGCAACAGCAGAAGGGAAAAAGGGAGCCTTCTCATTCTTCAAACAACGCCTGTAGCGGCGCGGTAGGCTGCGCTTCTGAATTTTCGGACATGTTGCTTACATCCTGCGCAAGCTGTACGTCGGACAACATGTTGTTCGCTACCTGCTGCTGTTGATGCTCTTCGTAGTAAAGCACGCTACCGCCGAGCACAAACAGCGCCGCTCCAGCCGAAGCCCAGCGCCGTAATTGATAACCCGACCACCAGCGCGCGAGCCTGGTTAACTTTGCGTAAATTTGACGTCGCTGCGCCGTCAACAACTCGAAGCTGACCTCTTCGGAGGATCTAAGCGCCTTCTGCCGGCCTTCGATGACCGAAAATCGCCACTGGCACTCTCGGCAGAGGTACAGATGTCCGTCGTCCGGACCCACGCCGTACAGATGCGCGATGATCTGATCATCTGTCCAATGCCCTGACAGTTTGGACTCGATGTTCATAATTCCTCTTGCGGTTTACCTGCTAGGAAGCTTCCGCTATATATAAATCCCTCAGCTCCTGGCGCAATTTGTTTACTGCCCGGAACAGATGCGCCTTCACGGTTCCAGTATCGAGCCTGAGGACCTCCGCTATTTCCTCAAGCGCCATAGCATCATAATGACGCAGGGAAAAAACGGCTCGCTGCCGGCCCGAGAGTTTCGCTAAGGCGTTATCCAGCCTTTGCTGGATTTGCCTAGAGAAAAGCTGCCGTTCCGGGTCGGGCGAACCGCCTGGAATCAGTTGCAAAATGAGTTCTTCATCTCGCGGCGCAGGCCTGCGTTGCCATAACTTCCAGGATTTCGAACGCAAGCGATCCAGGCATGTGTTCACCGCAATCCGGGTGATCCACTTACCCGGGTTATCAAGCTCCTCGCCAGTTCCCTTTCCACTGAGAGACTTGTAAGCCTTCAAAAAAACGTCCTGAGTGGCGGAATCGGCCTCGTCCGGATCCTGCAACATGCGGCGGCAAAGCAAGAAAACGCGCTTCTGCTCGGAGGACATCCAGCTGCCGAAGTCTCGAAGATCTACTCCAACGTGGATTTCGCGTTCCAGTTGGTCCGCCATTGCGCTCATCATAGCGATCTAGACCTTTTGACGGGTTTTCTCTTGGAAGGTTTACAGTCGGTCCGGTATAACTTCGAGGCTATCGGTCAACCAATGTCGAGTAAGCTTGTTTAGAAACAGTTACCAGTATCATCCTGGCAATTTTTCTTTCTTTAAGGCGGACTTTTTCACCCGCCTGCAGCGGGCTAGCAGATGTCATCCGAACCAAGCGAATCGCAACAGCAGCCAACGCAAACCGCGAGCGCCTCTGAGGGTTCGTACGCCGCGTCAGATTTTTCACTGATCGGGCAGATGATCGGGCCTTACCGGATCGTCGCCGAAACGGGGCGCGGGGGCATGGGCGCAGTCTACGTCGCAGTACGGGCGGACGACGAATATCAAAGGCGAGTTGCCATCAAGCTAATCAAGCGCGGGATGGATACGGATGCCATTATCCAGCGTTTCTGGCGCGAGCGTCAGATTCTGGCGAACCTGGACCATCCAAACATCGCCAGACTGCTAGATGGCGGAACGCTCAGCGACGGCCGGCCCTACTTCGTGATGGAGTACATCGAAGGAAAGCGTTTGGATGCCTATTGCGAGGACCGGCATCTTGACGTCAATGGGCGCTGCCGGTTGTTTCTGGATGTCTGCGGCGCGACGGCTTATGCGCATCGCAATCTGGTCGTTCATCGCGACCTGAAGCCCTCCAACATTCTTGTCACCGCAGAGGGAACGGTTAAGCTGCTGGATTTCGGTCTTGCTAAATTACTTTTCGAAGACGGGACGGCTAGTGTGCTGACCCATGCCGGTATCAATCCGATGACCCCGGCTTACGCCAGCCCCGAACAAATAAGAGGAGCGCCAGTCAACACGGCTTCGGACGTGTATTCGCTGGGCGTGGTGCTCTACCAAGTCCTGACGGGCCGATCGCCTTACCGCGTCAAGAGCAATGCTACGGCGGATCTTTCGGCGGCCATCCTGGCGGCGGACATTGAGCGGCCAAGCACGGGCGCGCTGCATCAATCCTCTTCTGTGGAGGGGCCGAAAAAGATTGCTAATCAATTGCGGGGTGATCTCGACAACATCGTTATGAAAGCGCTGGAGCGAGAGCCCGAGAGGCGATACAGGTCGGTCGAAGCTTTCGGAGACGATTTAAGGCTATACCTCGAAGGACGACCGATTAAAGCGCGGGCGAACAGCCGGATTTACCGCCTTCGCAAATTCGCCAGAAGGAATCGATCGGGTGTCGCGGCGGCCGCACTCGCGCTGCTGAGCCTGATCGGCGGTCTGATTGCGACGAGCTATGAAGCGCATATGGCGAATAAACGTTTTGCGCAGGTTCGAAAACTGGCAAATACGTTTCTTTTCCAAGTTCACGACGCGATTCGGGATTTGCCGGGAGCGACGCCGGCGCGAAAGTTAGTAGCGCAGACTGCACGCGACTACCTGGACAGCCTGGCAGCGGACGCACGCGGCGACGAGCAGTTGCAGCGCGAGCTAGCCAACTCGTATCTGAAGCTGAGCGATGTGCAAGGCAACGTTTTCAATGGCAATTTGGGAGACGCGCCTGCTGCCCTATCGAGTGCAAAGAAGGCGCTTGGACTCCTAGACGGACTTTCGAAGAAGCATCCCGACGACCTATCTCTGACGCGTGAGTTATCCGAGGCTCAGTTCCGCATGGCGGAAATCGTGGGCTATTTCGACCCAAGCGGAGGCGACTGGCTACTGAAGGCCACCCGCAACGCCGAGCGAGTAGCTAAGGCTCATCCGGACGATGTGAGTTTGCAGCTCCAACTGGCGCATGGATTTGAGGAGTTGGGCGATGCAAGCGAAAGTAGCGATGCCGCACTTGCGAACTATCGCAAAGCGCTCGCGATTCGGGAGCACTTGCCAGGAAAAGCGCCGGGCGACCGCGAAGATTTGGGGCTGTCCGTGACACATGTCCGGCTGGGATTCTTGCTCTACCGGTTAGGGGATCTCGACGGCGCTGTCGCGAACGCGAACACGGCGCTCGCTATTTTAGAGCAGCTTGCAAAACGCGAACCGAATAACCGCAGGATTCGCCGTGAGTTACTGCATACATATGGGTTTAGAGCAGATATCGCCGGCGATCCCTGGATGGTTAGCCTTGGGGACTGGGCGGGGGCGGTGCAATTTTCGGAACGGGCTTTAACGCTGGCCGAAGCGCATCTAAATTCCGATCCGCAAGATCGCCAGGCTATGGAGGAGCTGATCGCGGCCCAGATAAGAGCAGGCAATATGGCGTCTGTACGGGACCCTCAGCGTGCTCTCCGCCGTTACGCTGCGGCGCTCACACTGGTCGAAGCGGTGCCGAATTATCGCCAATGGTTCTTCGGTCCCTCCTCCATCGCGGGCATAGAGGCGCAAACCGGCAAAGTGCTAGAGGCGAACGGCATGGCTGGCGCCAGAGCTCATTATGAAAAAGCTATTCAGGTGTGCGAAACAAATCGGGGCAGAATGCCAGATCCAGAAAAGTTTGGGTATCTGCGCGCCTGGTTCGCCCGCTTTCTTCTTGCTCAGGGCGACAGGAAAGAAGCGGAGTCCATGGCCGGCCAAACTCTGAATATGATGGAGAATGCGCTTAAGAGACAGTCAGGCGCCATGGGCATGAGGGTGACGATCGCCGATCTCCAGGGGCTACAAGGCGACCTGGAGCGAACGGCGGCCGAGAGCGCCACGGGTTCAGATCGGGAAGTCCATCTTCAGGCGGCTATGGCGTGGTACGAGCACAGCCTCGATACTTGGCTTGCGGCAAAGGGCAAATATGCGCTTGGTCCGGTTGCGATGAAAACGGTCGAGTCGGAAAAGACACAACTTGCATACTGCAGAACGCAGATTGCTTCCAAAGGGTAACATGCGTTCGCGCGCACTCGACCGAACAATTCCAAACAATTCCGGGTTGCCATACTCAAGAGTGGATCATGTGTTCTGACGAGGTCGTGCTGAAAACAGACCTGCCGCTTCGCTTAATGGCTCGAGGCAAGGTACGTGATATCTACGATGCGGGCGAGGACTTGTTGTTCATCGCCTCTGACCGGATTTCGGCGTTCGACTGCATACTTGGCAGCGGCATACCGTGCAAAGGTAGAGTGCTTACCCAGATGTCGCTCTTCTGGTTCGAGTTTCTGCGAGATTCGGTGCGTTCGCATTTGCTCACTGCCGACGTAAATGAGTATCCGGAATCGCTCAGGCGATTTAGCGACGTACTGGGAGGGCGATCGATGCTGGTCGCCAAAGCGAAGATGATCCCGGTCGAGTGCGTGGCCCGCGGATACCTGGCGGGTTCCGGTTGGAAAGAGTATCAGGCCGCGGGAACGGTCTGTGGCATACCACTTCCTGCAGGCCTGCAAAATGGCAGCCGTTTGCCGGAGCCGATCTTCACCCCGGCAGCAAAGGCGCAGAGCGGGCATGACGAAAACATTCCGTTCGGCGCGGTGGAGGAAGAGGTAGGGGCGCGATTGGCGGGCCGCCTGCGGGATCTCACGCTGACGATTTACCAAAAGGCTGCGAACTACGCGCTAGAGCGCGGCATTATACTCGCGGACACGAAGTTGGAATTCGGCTTTGTGAGCGACGAGCTTGTGCTGGCAGACGAAGTATTGACACCCGATTCTTCGCGCTATTGGCCGGCCGACACTTATCAACCCGGTGGACCGCAATTCTCCTTTGACAAGCAATTTGTTCGCGATTATCTGGAAACACTCGATTGGGACAAACGGCCTCCGGCACCGTTCTTGCCCGCTGAAATCGTAAGCAAGACAAGCGAGAAATACCAGGAAGCTTATGCGCGGATCGCGGGCTGCAACTTATCTGCTGGAGCGATGTAAGATCCTAAGCGATGCCCTTCAATTGGTTCGATGTGGTTTTGGCGTTGGTCATTCTGATGTCTGCTATCGCGGGACTGAGGTCAGGTTTTGCGCGGGTTGTGATCGGATTGATTGCCACTATCGCGGGCCTGCTGCTCGGATTCTGGTTTTATCGGATTGTGGCGGCAAAGCTGACGCCGTTTCTCAGCACGCCTGCGCTGGCTGACATCTTCGGCTTTCTGATTATCTTTTTCGGCATATTGATTCTGGGCGCTCTGGTCGCCGCGTTGCTGTCGAGACTCTTCAGATGGATTGGACTGTCGTGGTTCGATCATTTCCTCGGCGGAGTTGCGGGATTGATCCGAGGCGTCCTGATGGTCGCAGCCTTCGCCGCGATTCTGGTAGCCTTCGTTCCGTCGCCAGCGCCTACTTTCCTGACCAACTCGCGCGTTTTGCCGTATGCGAGTCACTTAGCTGCCGCGCTAGCGGAGATGGCGCCGCGAGATCTGAAAGACTCTTTCCTTCAGCAATGGCAGAATCTGAAGCAGTTTTGGGCGCAGCCGAAGAATCGTCGTTCAATTGAGGCTTGAGAAGTCACACAGATGAGGGACGGCTCAGCCCTTTGGCAGTGGCAATGCATGTCTGGATCGATGCAGGGAATATGAAAATGATAACAGTCCAAGCGCTTCACCGGCCAGGAACAGGCTCCGGTGAAACGCATGCCATCTAAACCTAAGACCCTAAGCAGCTCGTTCCTAAGCGTTCTCAACGTGAGCGTCTGCGCTTGTACAGCAACGAGAGTGCTCCTAAACCAGCAACAAGCAGAGGGATTTGAGTCGGTTCCGGAATGGGGGTGATGGTGATCTCACCGTTGACGGCAGTGAAATCCAGAGGATTGCCAACTCCATCGGATAGCGAAGTTTGTACCGGAGAGAAGGTGACCCGGACGGGTCCCAGGGCGGCTGAAAGCGCAATCGAATAGGACACTTCGCCGAGCGAGACTGTCGCTCCGGAACCTCGAATCAAGGCCGGTACGCCATCGTTCGGAATATCCGAAGCGCTCAATGACTGCCCCGTACTCGTCGCGAGCGGCAGGCCGTTGCTGTCGGCAAAGGAATCACCTTCAAAAATGTACGGCGCCCTGGTTTGTGTAGTGGATGTGCTCGCGCCTGTAAGATTGATGTTCGGGCTGGCTGTCGAAATCTCGAAGGAGAAGGCGCCGATGCTCACTACGTTCGGTCCGGTATTCGTCAGCAGGATGTCGAAATTTCCAGTGAGGCTTTGCGCCGCCTTTGAGTTCTCAACCGAAACGATAATGTCTGCCCTTGCAGTCCCCAGACTAAGAGTCGCCGCCAAGGCTGTGAACGCAAAAAAGAAAGGTAGATCTCGTGTCACAGTCACAGCCTCCCTCACGAACTTAAGGTAACGCGGTCCCGAGCCGGGTGCGAACGATTTGCACGTCAGTGGCGTTCACAACGCCGTCGCCATTCATGTCAGCGAAGAGGTTGTAGTTTGGCGAGCGCGACAAGTTCACGCCGGTCAGGTCGGCAGCGTTCACTACGCCATCGTCATTGAAATCGCCCCACAGCACCTTGAGAGTCTGATTGGTATTGCCCGTTAGTGGATTGCCGGAGGCGTCTCGCAGCGCATTCGGCCCAGTTTCAGCCAGCGTAAGAGTGAAGGCGCCGATTGAAATGGGATCAACAGTCCAGGTGAGCGTGTTCGTGCCGAGGCCGTCGAGGGCAGTGGCGGCAAGGCCGCCCAAGCTACTAGTATCGCCGGAGACGATGGGCTTCGAAAACAGCACGCTGACACCGCTAACCTGCCAGGGTAACCGGCTGCGTGTGGAACCAGTGAGGGAATAGCTATCCGATCCCCAGAGCACCCGGTAGGAGAGGGCAGTCGGAATTTGGTCGCTTACTTGCGTCACAGCGATCGTCTGCCCTGGCACGAAGATGTGGCCAGTGCGCTCGATGGTCGCCGCCGTGAAAGAAAACTTGATCACGCCGTCAGTTGGTGCAGAAACAGTAAGCCAGGGTTGGTCGCTCACCGCATTCAACTGCGTATCCGCCGGCAACATACTGAGTTGATCGGAACCAGCAGTGAGTGGCTCGACGAATGCTGCCGGACCGATAAAACCTCGCGCGAGTCTTAAAACCGGATTGCCGCTGTCTGCGACGTAGACGCTGCCGTCTTTGCTAACCGCGACTGCATACGGCTCCACCAGTTGCTGGGACAGCAGTGTGGTTACCTGTCCAGTTGCCGCCGTCCATTCCCTGAGCAGATTAATGTGGCTGTAATCGCTCTCAGTCGCGTAAACGTTCCCAGCTCCATCCACAGCAACCCCTCCGACTACAGTCTGGTCATCGAACACTCCCGAATCATCGAACACTCCCGAATATTGCCCAGTAGGCGTGAATTTCAAGACGGCCGCTCCACTGGGGATGTATCGGTTACCGGCCGCGTCCACGGCCACGCCACCGCTCGGGATTGGACCCTGCACAGAGGTTATTAGCGTGGTCAACTGCTCGGTTGCTGCCGTCCATTTCTTAACCACATTGTCAGCAGTGCCATCAATACCAAGAACGTCAGCAATATAAAGGTTGCCGCCCGCGTCCACGGCCAGGCTAGCTGGGAAGCTCAGTCCATTGGATATCAAGGTCGTGACCTGCCCCGTAGCAGCGGTCCATTTCTCGACCGCTCCGTTGAAAAAATCAGCGACGTAGACGTTTCCGGCCCCGTCCACCGCCACGTCGGTTGCAGCATCCAGGCCGGATAGCAGGGTCGTGACCTGCCCCGTGACAGCGGTCCATTTCTCGACGGCTCCGGCCACGCCGAAGTAAAGGTTGCCGAAGTTGTCTATCGCTAAGCCCGTGGGGCCACGCACGTCAGGCGCGAGGGTCTCGACGTGCCCCGTGGCCGCTGTCCATTTTTGGATGCCACTCTTGAGGAGATCGGTAAAGTACACATCACCGAACCCGTCCACCACCAAGGATTCGGGATAAAAAAGGCCCTCCATGCCTGACACGAGCGTCGTGACTTGCCCGCTAGCTGCTGTCCATTTCTTGACCGCCGGCGCGTAAGTGTCGGCGATGTAAACGTTGCCCATCCCGTCCACCGCCACACCTTGTGCGGACTGCACATTCGATAGCAGGGTGGTGACCTGCCCAGTTTCCGCTATCCATTCCTTTATCGTTTCGCCGCTCGCCAGATAGACGTTTCCGGCACCATCCACTGCCAGGCTCGACAGATACTCGATCGAGTACACGGGCGTCGTGACTTGCTTGGCTGGTAAATAGCCTTCCCCGGCCTGCGTCACCGTCAGCGTCGCTGCCCCTCCGTTGAAGCTGATGCTTCCGGTGCGCGTCGCTCCCGGGTTCGCGTCGTACACGAACTCGAAAAACGCACCTCCTGTACCGCTGGCCACCGAGAAGTTGATCCAAGGCGTATCAGTAGAAGCCGTCCAGGAGCCAGTTGCGCCGATAACCAGAGTGCCTGTCCCTGAGCCGTGACCGAACACGAGCGAACTGGTCCCTAGGCTAATGTTCGGTCCGGCAAGAGCAGCATGCGAAGAGATCAGGAAGGCATAGACACAGGCAAGTGTGCAGACCGAACGGGGCATTCTAAACTCCTTTGCCCGCTTATGAGAGTGACAAGCCTCAGCGCTGCAACGCTGGAAGTATATCAAGAAAGACACAGATGAGGTACGGCTCAGCCCTGTGGCAGTGGCAATGCTTGTCTGGATCGATGCAGGGAGTATGAGAACGATAAGAGTCCAAGCGCTTCACCGGCCAGGAACAGGCTCCAGTGAAACGCATGGGGATAGCCGCCTGCCGCTGTATTGCGAAAGTCTGCAATGAATGCGAGGAAAATCAATATTCCTCCGAGTAGGATCCCGGACCAAGTGAGAGGTGTCAGTTGAACGGGCCGCCCGTTATATTCGCGCCATAGCACGAGAAATCCTGCGAAAATCATCGATATCGAGACGATTGCCGGAGCAAGGACCGGGCCGACCCAAGGCACGGGCAAAAGGAACAGGATATCCCAGGTGAGCATGGAGGCAGGCCACGCGAGCAGCAGCTTGAGCCAGAAATAAAAGGTAAGGTCCCAAACGCCGAAGCAGGTGAGGAATGCGGCGGTCCACTCCCGCAGGTTGCGCGCAACTGCCAGGGCGACGCCCGCCAACATCACCAAGGTGGCGAATTCCCGGGCGAGCTCGATCTTGAGGCGGAGTGTGTGCTCTGGTCCTAGACTGCGCAACTGTTCGAGCGAGAGGAGCGGAAACAATTCGGCTGCCCCGAAACCGGGATAGAAGTGCGAGCGTAAGGGTGCGTAGATGCTGCGCAGATACGCGACCACTGCGGCCTCGACGTAGCCAAAAGCTGCGCCGAACAGCACGAGAGCAGCGACGATTCTCCACCAACTGGGCTTTGCGCTCACGACTGTGATTGCCGCTCAATGCGTTCAACGGCAAGTTCGTCCAGCAGCATGTTCGTTTGTGAGTCAGTCATTCAAAAATCCTTCATGCTTCAATATGGTCGAAGTTTCTTCAAAACGCCGTAGTCGAAAATAGGAATTGCTCATCATATTCGATCTTGATGGAACTCTGATCGACTCGAGCCGCGATCTGGCAATTTCGACAAACGCTACGCGCGCTCGCTTCGATCTTCCGCCGCTTGACCAGCAGGTCGTCAACTCTTACGTGGGTAACGGAGCGGCTGCGCTGGTTAGGCGAGCTATGGAAGCGGCAGTGGGGGATGAGCAGGTGGCGGAAGCGCTCGCGTTTTTCCTGAAGTATTACCGGAGCCATGCTCTAGAGCACACAAGGCTGTATCCAGGTGTCCGTGAATTGATTGAGGCGCTATCGGGAGCCCGGCATCAGCTTGGAGTGCTCACCAATAAGCCCGAAAAAATCAGCCTCGATATCCTGGGCGCTTTGGGGTTGCAGAACCATTTCTTCCAGGTATATGGGGGCAACACATTTGCTGACAAGAAGCCTCATCCGGCCGGAATTCTCAAGATGAGGCAGGAAGCAGGCGTGGCGGCGAACGCGACGTTGATGGTGGGCGACAGCAGCGTGGATGTCGAGACGGCGCGCAATGCAGGCGTCCCGAGTTGCGGGGTCGAATGGGGATTCCAGCCTGAGACACTCAAGGCGTTTCCGCCTGATTTTCTGATAAGCGAGCCGGGTGAGTTGCTAACGATTGTAAACGGCAGTTAGGGCCGAGGAGTTGGTTGCGACCGCTCTTACTCTAACTCAACGCGAGTAAGGACTTCTAGTCTTTCTCTCTCTGACGGGGTAAGGAAGCTCGAGTACAATTCTCAAACATGGATCTCGCGAGCTTATCTCACGAACTGGACAAGAAAAATGGGGCGTGCCGCGTCGTTATTGAAACGCCGAAGGGGCGCCGGAATAAGTTCGACTACGACCCGCAGGTAGAGTCGTTCATCCTGGGCGGCTTGTTGCCCGAAGGGCTCAGCTTTCCTTTCGACTTTGGTTTCGTACCCTCGACTGTGGCCGAGGACGGAGACCCGATAGACGTGATGGTCCTGATGGACGAACCTGCACACGTCGGATGCGTTTTGACGGTCCGATTGATAGGTGTCATCGAGGCAGAGCAGACAGAGAACGGCAAGACGACGGAAAACGATCGTCTGATCGGAGTGGCGCTGCACTCGTACAGCCACGAAAACGTTCAATCTATCGCGGAGGTGAACAAGTCTCTGCTGGGTCAAGTCGAAGAATTCTTTGTTTCCTACAACAAGAGCCGGGGGAAAAAGTTCAAGGTAACGGGCGTACACGGTCCGGGCAAGGCGCTCAAGCGCCTTCAGCAGGCAATTGAAGCCTATAAGGAGGAGAAATAAGGGGTGGTGAGGGAGGGAATAGCGGGCAGGAGCTATTTCTCAGAAATTCTCGTGATCTCGAGGCCATTTACGAGTACTTGAAGGCCATCCCATGCATTGCCGGACGGCCTGCGCCTAGCCCGCTGCACAACGATTGCGAGTAGGCGAAGCGCCTGCGCCGCATTTCACGACGCGCTGATATAAACTTCTGGATTGCTGCTCTCACTGCACGGAATCCAGAAGAACTTCGGCGGGATACGCGCGCTGCGCGACGCGAACCTGGAAGTTCGCGAAGGTGAAGTGCATCTGCTGATGGGCGAAAACGGGGCGGGTAAATCCACGCTGATGCGCATGGTGGCGGGCATGCACGCGCGGGACGGCGGCGAAATGCTCTGGCGAAGCAAGCCAGTGTGGTTCAAGAATCCTTCGGATGCGGCGGCTGAGGGGATCGCGATGGTGCACCAGGAATCGCTGCTCGCGCCACACCTGTCGGTTGCGGAGAACATTTATTTGGGCCGCGAAATCACCACTAAGGCAGGGTGGGTTCGGCGTGGCGTGATTATCGATCGAGCGCGATCGCTCATAACGGGCAACGGCTTTCCTCTTGACCCTGAAGCCGAGGTGCGGACTTTAAGTCCAGCAGGAAGACAGCTGGTAGAGATCTGTCGGGCGATTGCTCAAGGATCGAGCCTGTTAATTTTCGACGAGCCCACGTCTTCGCTCTCCGATGCTGAAACTCGCGAGGTGTTTCGCATCGTGGGCCAGCTTCGCAACCGCGGAGTAGGGGTGATTTACATCACCCACCGGCTCGAGGAGCTGCGTTCGCTGGGCGACCGGGTGACTGTTCTGCGAGATGGCGCAACCGTCTTCACGGGCGCGCTGGCGGAACTCACGCGTGAGCAATTGATTCAGCATATGGTCGGCCGAGCTGTAAACGCGGTCTACAGCCGGGAGCCGGCGATTCCCGGAGAGACACTGCTGACCGTTGCAAACGTCTCGCGCGGCTGGCTGCACGATATCAATTTCCAGATCCGGGCCGGTGAAATCGTCGGCTTGGCCGGTCTGATGGGCGCTGGGCGCACGGAGCTGTGCCGTATCCTTTTCGGCATCGATCGTGCGGAGCGAGGAACCATTGAGGTGGCCGGAAAAGCCGTTTCGTTCGCTTCCCCGCAAGCGGCGGCCGAAGCGGGAGTTGCCTTGATTCCGGAAGACCGGCAGCGCAACGGGCTGGCGTTGAAACTGCCGATCTCATACAACATCACGCTGCCGGATCTCGGCCGCTATTCGCATTGGGGACTATTGAGCAAACGGCAGGAGTTGAGCGTTTCCGAGGATTACGGCAAGCGTCTGCGGATTAAGAGCGATTCACCGCGACAGCTCGCCGGGCGCATGAGCGGGGGCAACCAGCAGAAGGTGGTGATTGCGAAGTGGATGGCACGGGGCGCGCGGGTGTTTCTTTTTGACGAGCCCACGCGTGGCATCGACATCGGGGCCAAGCAGGACGTCTTCGAGCAAATGGATCAGCTTGCGAGAGGGGGTGCGGCCGTGCTGATGGTAAGTTCAGAACTGCCTGAACTGGTGCAGGTGGCCGACCGGATCTTAGTGATGCGGGAAGGCCGGCTCACCGGCGAACTGCCGCGCGGCGCCTCGCAGGAGGAGATCATGCGCCTTGCCGCGCCGTCCGGAGCCACAACGAGCGCGGAGATGGTTCAGTGAAGCGCGTTCAAAAGCTGCTGCCGTTCTTTACGCTGATCCTGCTGTGCATCGCGCTTACTATCGCGACGCCGCATTTCTTCACCGCCATAAACCTGGCCAGCGTGGTTCGCCAGACGGCAGTGATCAATATCATGGCGCTCGGCATGACGCTCGTCATCATCAGTGGCGGCATCGATCTCTCTGTGGGATCCATCCTGGCGGTAGCGGGCTTGTTCGGCACGAGGGCAATCAAAGCGGGACAACCGATTCCCATTGCCATCGCGATCGGCATTGGCGCCGGACTCTTGTGCGGGTTGCTGAACGGGCTCATGATCGCTCGCCTCAAGATCAATCCTTTCATCGTGACGCTCGGCACGCTCGGCGCCTATCGAGGTTTCGCACTGGTGGTGTCGAAGGGACTGCCGGTCCACGAAATTCCCGCGAGCTTCTCGTTTCTGGGCGATGGCAACCTGCTTGGGGTTCCGTTCTCGTTGTGGGTGCTCGGGGCGTGCGCGGTTGGCATGCACTTCCTGCTCGAGAACACGAAGCTCGGCCGCTATACCTTTGCGATCGGAAGCAACGTCAATGCCGCTTTCTACGCGGGCGTCCCCATCAATCGAGTGCTGATTGCGGTGTACGCAATTGCCGGGCTGCTCTCGGGCCTGGCAGGGATGGTGGAAGCGTCGCGTCTAATGACCGGACAGCCGACCGCCGGGCTGGGCTACGAACTGCTGGCCATTGCGGCAGTAGTAATTGGCGGAGGGAGCCTGCAAGGCGGAGAAGGCAGCGTGATCGGAACTTTGATTGGCGCATTCATCATGGGGCTGCTGGCAAACGGCAGCGATCTGCTGGGGATCAATCCGTACTGGCAGCAGGTGACGATCGGGGCGGTGATTATCGCGGCGGTCGGCTTTGATGAGCTGCGCAAACGTAAGTTCGCCGCGGCTTAGTAATTTGTCTGGCGAAACTGCAAACCAAAGTTGCTGGTCTACGTTGAGGAGACAAACTAGACACATGTCAGCTTTAGAAGAACTGTTAATTGAAGAAATGCAGGATCTGTTGCACGCCGAGGGTCAATTGGTGAAAGCACTCCCCAAGATGGCAAAAGCGGCTCACCAGCCTCAATTGAAGGAAGCTTTTCAGAAGCATCTCGAAGAGACAAAAGGCCATGTGGAGCGCCTGAAACAGGCTTTCGAGTTACTGGGGGCACGTGCGAAAGCAAAGCCCTGCCAGGCTATGCAGGGGTTGGTAGCGGAAGGTAGCGAAACTATACAGGAAGGCAAACAGAAAGAGGAGGCAATAGCGGATTTAGCCTTGGTGGCGGCCGCCCAGAAGGTGGAGCACTATGAGATTTCCGGTTACGGCACGCTCCGCGCAATAGCCGAACAGATAGGCAACCAAAAAGTGGCGAAGCTGCTGGCGCAAACTCTGGCCGAAGAAGAGAAGGCTGACAAGTTGCTGACGCAGCTTTCGCCTCCTCTGCTGGAGGAAGCTAACCAGGAAATCGGAGAAGAAGTCGAGCAGTAGCGGGCCGGCTCCCCGGATTGCGGCGGCTGAACGAAGTCTGAGCGTGAGCCGCCGGGCGAAAATTACCAAACGAACTCGAGGGGGATTGGTGTGAGTTGAAGAGTGGCCAAGAATGCCGGTTGTAAAACCGGCATGGCAGCTTCAAAAGGCCGCCCCACCGTGGGATGACGGATTGGGGAAATTTTGTTTTTGGAATGGGCTGAATGGGTTGGGGAGAATTTTGAGGCTCGGGAGAACGGGCGCGGTGGACACTGCGGGCACATGGCGATCGATATTGGATCGCGCACAACGGGCAGCAAACGCCCCGTGCGCTCGAAGCGAGGGGGCGGGCCGAAGTCGCCGGCGGGGAAGGCGAGTTCGAGCGGGAACAGTACCAAGCATGGGATGCTGTCGAAGCGCCACACGATTTTGGCGGACGAGACGCGGGAAGAGTACGAAGAGACGCGCCTGGGGTGGCTGGAAAATTACGAGCCGGCGGATTATCACGAGGGGCGGCTGGTGGATCAGCTGATTCTGAACGACTGGCTGCTGAAGCGGGCGAACAAGCGGCTGCTGCAGGCGGAAGCGGCGCTGGTGGGCGAAGAAGACACCTGCCATCCGGCGACTTGGACGGCGGAACAAGAACACAAAATCGAATTGGTGCTGCGGTATAAGACTACGCAGGAACGGGCTTTTTACCGGTCGTTGAGCGCGGTTGAGGGATTAAGGAAGGACATTTTGCGCGAAAAGATCTTAAACAGGCGACTGCTCGATCAACAAAATAAAGAGATCGAAGGTCTGAAGAAGCAACTAGCCGAGCGGCCGCCGAAGCCGGCGGAAGCGCCGGTGGCGGAGGCGAAGAAGCTGTTCTGCGGGCAGAAGTCGCCGAAGAAGCGGAAGAAGACACCGGTGATCGATCAGTGGGTCGAGATTGAGGTTTCGCCGGCGGGCAAGACGGTGACGACGCTCTATCCATCGAATGAGATTTTGATACAGGACGGGCAGAAGAAATGGCCACCGCCGGAGCTGGTGTACCGGCGGATGCATTTTGTCAATGGCGTGCCGGATGAGTATGCGTGGGCGACGAGCGATGAGCGGATTCGCGCGGCGGGCGGGATGGGGATTCAGCGGATGACGGTCGATACATGGCTGGAAGTGATCGAGAAAGAGAAAGCCTTGGGGACGGGACATCTGCTGCCATGCGGCGGGAACTTGCCGAGGCCGGAAGAGCGGGGCGGGTGCGATTGTCCGGTGTGTTCGAGGAATAGGAAGATTTTGGAGGCCAGGAAGGCCGCGTAAGGAGAAGACGCGTTAGCGGCAAGTCTCTTACACTGCGCTGAAGGCGCTAAAGCTGTTTCAAGCTAGCCGCGTTTACTCCTCGCGCAGCAGTGTCGAAGGACCAAGCGACAGTGCACGTACGTGGGACCATTTCGGGCTGAACTGAGAAGGAGCACCTCATAATTTGGTCAATATTGCAGGCTAATGGGAGGGCCTCAAATCCTCAAATTGCCTGTGAGCGGAAAACTCTACCCTGCGCCGTTACACATGACCTAGAGCGAGAAACATCCCCAGACCAAAGGACCTTATGCCTACAACTGGGGCCAACGTCTCAAGCCTCGCTGAAAAGGATCGAGGCTTTGCTGCCCAGCAATATCTGTGATGAATGATCTCGAAATTGTTGAGACTGTAATAGTTCAGACCTGATCTGACAAAGCCACTAGGACACAGTAGCCGCGCGGGCAGCGCGCGGAGAAAGCTGGTCCGGTGAAGTCAGGACCACAAAACGGTCGAGTTGTTTCTCGTCCGCCAAGTGCCGGGAATCCGAGAAAGTCTGCATCGGCGTTTTCCCAAAACAATACTTACCCGAATGCGGGCGACTTCGATTGTACTCTTCCAGCCACAAGTCCAGATCGGCTTGCAGCTGCTCGAGCGAAGAATACAGCTTCTTGCGAAAGGCCACACTATAAAATTCGTCCTGCATGGTGCGATGAAATCGCTCGCAGATACCGTTAGTCTGCGGTGATTTCGCTCTCGTCCGGCTGTGGTCAATGTTCTCCACTGCCAGATAGAGCTGGTATTCATGATGTTCGCGCTGGCCGCAGTACTCCGTTCCGCGGTCCGTCAGGATGCGCAGCAAAGGAACGTCCTGCTCTTCAAAGAAAGGTAAAACGCGATCATTCAGCATGTCGGCCGCGACTAACGCGTTCTTGCGATCATACAGTTTGGCGAATGCCACTTTCGTATAGGTATCGATGAAGGTTTGCTGATAGATCCGGCCGATGCTCTTGATCGTACCCACATAATAGGTATCCTGTGCGCCCAGATAGCCGGGATGTGCCGTTTCGATCTCGCCGTGCGCTTCCTTTTCCTGCTTCGCTTTCTCCATGGCACGCACCTGTGCTTCGGTGAGCACTTGCCCGGGCTGCTGCGCCAGCTTCGCCTCGAGCGCCTTGAGCCGCCGGGCGAAGGTCTGCAGATCGTGCCGCAGCCAAACGCTGCGCACCCCGGTGGGTGAAACAAAGAGCCCGCGTTTGGTCAGCTCATTCGCCACCCGCACCTGTCCGTACGCGGGCTGCTCGATCGCCATCTCCACTACGGCCTGCTCGATGTGCGCCTCCACCCGGTTCTTCACACACGGCTTGCGCCGGCTGATCTCCTTCAAAGCCAACTCGCCGCCCTTCTCATACAGCTCCTTGAAACGGTAAAAGCTGTCGCGCGAGTAGCCCATTACCTTGCAAGCCTCTGAAACACTGCCCAGCATGTCGGCCAGGTTCAGCAGACCCACTTTATTCTTGATGATCTTTTGATCGGTGTTCACTTGACATCTCCTTTTTCGCGCTTTCGCGCAGTCTATCAGAAATGTCAGACCAAGTCGAGCCTATTACATGAAGCGAAAGCCGATGCAAGCGTGGTCCTTGAGTTCCTGTGGATGCCGTGGTGTGCCGTTCGCTCCAAGGTATGCTGGCGAGCCGACCACAGCGAGCCCCATTTCTTCAGTAACGCGCACGGCGATCATGTCGCGCTG
>CAWIFY010000034.1:0-107135 GCA_963835255.1 Terriglobia bacterium
CCACCCAGTCGCTAATCTTCTGTAGATCATCCGGCCAATCACGAGGTGCAGGACGAAGCGCAAGTCATCACTTCGCTACATTCATAATTCGTGAGCTATCCCGAGTCAGTCCGCTATCTTTACTCGCTTGGCAACGAGCTGAAGGCTGGCGCGAAGTTTGGCCTGGAGCGAATTGAGACCATGCTCGCAGCGCTCGGCGATCCCCAGAATGGGCAGCGTTTCGTACATGTGGCCGGCACGAATGGCAAGGGATCCACGAGCGCGATGATGGCGAGCATTCTGCGCCATGCGGGGTGGCGAACGGGGCTGTATACTTCACCGCACCTGATTGAGCCAACCGAGCGCATACAGATCGATGGCGAGGACGTGAGTGCCGAAGAATTTGCCGCATCATTCGAGGTGGTGCACAAAGCGGCTGAAGAGCTGACCCAAGAAGGACGTATCGACGCGCATCCTTCCTATTTCGAAACGGTGACGGCTATGGCGTTCCTGATCTTTCGCGAGCGTGCGCAGATCAGCGTGATCGAAGTGGGTTTAGGTGGAAGACTCGACGCGACCAATGTGATCTCGCCGGAGCTGTGCGTCATCACGCCAGTTTCTTACGATCATGAAGCGTATCTCGGCAACACCCTGGAGGCGATTGCCGGCGAAAAGGCAGGCATCTTGAAACCTGGCATACCTGCAGTAGCCGCACGGCAGGAGGGTATTGCAGACGCCGTGATTAGCAGGCGCGCGAAAGAGCTTTCGTGTCCAGTTATTCATACGCAAGATGCCGATGTTCAGGTGTCGGAAGTAAGTGCAAGAAGATCGAGTTTTCGACTGGATGACGTGATATATGATTGTCCGCTGCCGGGAAGGCATCAAATTGAAAATGCGACGGCAGCGATTCTGGCCTGCCGCGCATTGAACGTGCCACTCGCGGCGATTCAGGGAGGAATAAAAGAGGTTCGCTGGCCAGGCCGGCTGGAGCGAGTCTCGTGCGATCCCGATTTCGTGCTGGACGGAGCCCATAACCCGGCCGGCGCGGCGGCTTTAGCGCGGTATACCCGAGAGTTTTGCGCGGACCGTCCGGTTTGGCTGGTCTATGGCGCGATGCGCGATAAGGCAATTGAAGAAGTAACGGAGCAATTGTTTCCGCTGGCGCAACGGCTAATCCTGACCTCGCCCGATTTTCCGAGGGCGCTGCGAGCGGAAGCGATTTTAGAGGTGACGAGCCATGCGAATGCGACTCTTACCAACACAGTCGCGCAGGCAATCGCGATAGCGAAGGAAGCTCCCCACGAGGCCATTGTCTTCTTTACGGGATCGCTTTACCTGGTAGGCGAAGCGCGAAAACTGCTGCTGAGCCGGGGCGCTTGGGTTTCGTAGAATGAAGCCTGAATTGAGAAAACTGCGCGGCATCCTATTCGCTGATCCTGCGATTGTTCTGTCGACAATTTTCTTCGGCACGGTGAGTCTGATCGTTTCCTTCTTCGATCAGACGGGTGCCATCCAGATTCGAGTAGCGAGGGCGTGGGCAAGGCTTCTGCTGCGCGTGAGTGGTGTACGGGTTCGCGTGGAGGGTTTGGAAAAAATCGATCCGCGCGGAAGTTACGTCTTCATTTCAAATCACCTCAGCTATATGGATACGCCGGTCGCGCTGGCCCACATTCCGGTGCAATTCCGATTTCTGGCAAAGCGAGGTTTGTTCCAGATTCCGCTACTCGGAACTCATCTCAGCCGAGCGGGCCACATTCCGGTGCCGCGCGGCGACCCCCGTGCGTCGGTGAAGACAATGCAATTAGCAGCAGAGAAGATTCAGCAGAAGAAAATCTCGTTGCTTATCTTTCCCGAGGGCGGAAGGTCGCATGATGGTGTGCTACGGCCGTTCAAGGAAGGCGGTGCCTATATCGCGATTCGCGCGGGCGTTCCGGTGGTCCCGCTCGTCATGATCGGCACGCGGAAGATTTTGCCGTACGGGAGCGGCGTAGTCGAGTCTGGGCCCGCCACGCTGCGCATTTTGGAGCCGATCGAGACGCGGCGAATGACCTTGAAGGATCGGGGAATCTTAACGCACAGGTTACGCGACTTGATTGCTGCCGAATTAGGCGAAAGCGAAGCCAAGCGCAAGCGTCAGCAGCAGCCCGTCTTAGCCAGCACGATTTCGTTGATCTGCACCAAGGTCGGATAGTGGCCCGTGTAGCAGGAGTAGCAGAAGTGCTGCTTGGTGTCGCGGATCGAGTCCTGCAGCTTCTCAAGCGACAGATAAGCAATTGAATCAGCTTCAACGAACTCGCGAATCTGCTCGAGATTGTTATTGGCGGCGATCAATTCGTCCTCTGAGGGCGTATCGACGCCGTAGTAGCAGGGCGAAATGGTAGGCGGGCAAGAGATGCGGACATGGACTTCGCGCGCGCCGGCGCTGCGCACCATGCGTACGATCTTGCGGCTGGTAGTTCCTCGCACGATCGAATCGTCGACCAGCACCACGCGTTTCCCTTCGAGCAAATGGCGCACGGGATTGAGTTTGAGCTTCACGCCGAAATCGCGAATGGCCTGCGAAGGCTCGATGAAAGTGCGGCCCACATAGTGATTGCGAATCAGCGCCTGGCGATAAGGGATGCCGGACTCGGAGGCGTAGCCAATCGCGGCGGCGACACCGGAATCGGGCACCGGCACGATGACGTCGGCGTCCACCGGATGCTCCAGGGCCAGCAGCCTTCCCATGCGCTCGCGAGACTCGGCGACCGGTTTGCCGAATACGATCGAATCCGGGCGTGAGAAGTAAACGTGCTCGAACGAGCAGTGGGCGGGTGTTTCGGGACGGGTGTAAAACTCGCGAGTGGTTCCGTCCGGACCCACGATGACCATCTCGCCGGGTTCGACGTCGCCCGTGTACGTGGCTCCGATCAGATCGAAGGCGCAAGTTTCCGAAGCGAAAACAGCGGCGGATTTTCCGTCGGGCAGATCCAACTGGCCCATCGCGAGCGGACGGAACCCGTGCGGATCTCGGGCGATGATGATGTGGTCCTGCGCAAGAAAAACCAGCGAGAAGGCGCCTTCGATCTGGAGAAGGGCATCGCGCAGCGCGCCAGCCAACGTTCGTTCGCGCGAGCGTGCCACCAGGTGAAGCACGACTTCGGTATCGCTGGTGGATTGGAAGATCGACCCGTCTTCCTCGAGATCGCGGCGGAGTTCAATGGCGTTCGTGAGGTTGCCGTTGTGCGCAACCGCCACTTGTCCTTTGCTGCACGCGACAGATAGAGGTTGCGCGTTACGCAGGCTGGTATCGCCGGCGGTCGAGTAGCGCGTATGGCCAATCGCCAGTTCGCCCGGCAATTGGTTCAGTACGTCCGGCGTGAAGATCTCTGCTACGTGACCCATCTTGCGAACGCTATGGATCTTCCGTCCGTCGCTGACCGCGATGCCCGCGCTTTCCTGGCCCCGATGCTGCAGGGCGTAGAGGCCTAAGTAAACCAGGTTCGATGCCTCAGGGTGGCCGTATAGCGCAAAGACACCGCACTCTTCGTGCAGCTTGTCGAACCCGAGATCTAATTCCTCGAGCCCGTGAGCCTGCTCCAACCGCTGAAGTTTCTCAGGCCTTGATTCCTCTTCCGATTTAAACATTTGTGTTCACCAGTACGGGCGTTTGGAGGAGGTGTTCGAGAGCTCGATCCCAATCTTGAAACAGCTCGTCGACCCGGCTGTGAATCAATACTTCTTCGTAATTGCGAACGATAACTCTCGCTTCGAGTGTAACGCCGATCTTCACTGCTTCGATATTATTTTTTTGGGCGGCAGCAAGCACGCGATCCGGCGAGGCGGTCGAGACTAGAATGCGCGAGGGGCCTTCATGGAAGAGAAGCAGTTCGGGTGGCAGATCCGATTCGAGTTTGATCTCACCGCCGATTTTCGCGGGCCCGAAAGAGCATTCGGCCAACGCGACGGCTAAGCCTCCGTCGCCGAGATCGTGCGCCGACTCTACGGCGCGTGTCCGAACAAGCTCACGAACCGTGGTCTGTACCCGCTTTTCGTAATCCATGTCAAGAGCAGGCGGTTTGCCCCAAAGTGCATCGAGGACGATTTTCGCGTATTGCGTTCCGCCAAAATGCTCCCCGTCGGAGTCACCCAGGCCGCCGAGCAAGATAACGGTTAATCCGGCCTTCTGGAAGTGAATCGGGATGGGAGGTGAAGTTTCCAGCGTGCCCACGATGCCCACCACCGGCGTTGGGAAGATGGGCGTACCGAGCGTTTCGTTATAAAGGCTTACGTTGCCGCCCGTGACGGGCACGTCGAAAAACTTACAGGCCTCCGCCAGGCCTTCGATGGACTCGACGATCTGGCCCATAATCTCAGGCCGTTCCGGGTTGCCGAAATTCAGATTGTTGGTGGTTGCGATTGGCAGCGCGCCAGCAGTGGAAAGATTGCGGCAGCACTCGGCAACGATCAACTTGGTTCCTTCACACGGATCGAGCGCGCAATAGCGGCCATTGCCGTCGAGCGACATCGCGACTGAGGTGTTCGTTCCTTTGATGCGGACGATCGCCGCTTCCGCGCCCGGGCCAGCAAGCGTGTTCGTCCGGACCTGGTAGTCGTACTGCTCCCAAATCCATCGCTTGGAACAAAGATCTGCCGAAGCAAGCAACCGCCGTAAATCACCCGCGAGATCGCCGCTGCGAATGGCAGGACCGTCAAAAGGAGCGGTACGCAAGAGGATGCGTGTAGGGCCGGTGATACTTGGGCGCTTCATCGGCGAGAGCGCGATTAGGTATCTCGGCCAAAACTTCGCCGCGGTGCTTCACGCGCAGCAGACCGTCGCTCGTCACAACGCCGATTGTAACGGCATCGAGGCCCCATTTTTTGAAGACCCGGAATACCTCATCTTCGCGGCCGCGCTCAGCGACGAGCAACATGCGCTCCTGTGATTCGGAGAGCATCATCTCGTACGCCGTCATTCCCTTTTCGCGTTGGGGCACGTATTGCAAATCGATCTCAATACCTGTGCCGGCGCGGCTGCCCATCTCGCAGGTGGAAGAAGTCAGCCCGGCGGCGCCCATGTCCTGAATGCCGACGATGGCTCCGGTCTTCATGGCTTCGAGACACGCTTCCAGCAGCAGTTTCTCCATAAATGGATCGCCGACTTGCACGTTCGGACGCTTCTGCTTCGATTCCTCGGTGAACTCAGCCGAAGCCATCGAAGCGCCATGAATGCCGTCGCGCCCAGTTTTCGCGCCGGCGTAAATCACCGGATTTCCGATGCCGCTGGCTGTTCCGTAGAAAATTTCATCGTGGCGAAAGACACCCAAAGCGAAACACATTGACGAGCGGATTGCCGTCATAGCTCTCCTCGAAAGCGCACTCGCCACCGACGGTTGGCACACCAAAACAGTTGCCGTAGTGTGCGATGCCCGAGACCACGCCTTCAACGATGTGACGGTTGCGTTCGCCCGTACGAGGATCGTCGAGCTTGCCGAACCGGATCGAGTCCATAACGGCGATAGGGCGGGCGCCCATGGTAAAGATGTCCCGCAGAATGCCGCCGACGCCCGTGGCCGCTCCCTGGAACGGCTCGATAAAGCTCGGATGATTGTGCGACTCGATTTTAAAGCGATGGCGATGTTATCGCCGATATCGATAATCCCTGCGTTCTCACCGGGGCCTTGCAGCACGCGGGCGCTCTCGGTCGGCAGTTTCCTCAAGTGAACGCGAGAGCTCTTGTAAGAGCAGTGCTCGCTCCACATCACGCTGAAGATACCGAGTTCGGTGATGGTCGGCTCGCGGCCGAGAAGGCTAATGATCTTCTCGTATTCGGCCGGGGAGAGTTGGTGGGCCGCAACTACTTCGGCCGTGATCTTTGCCTCGCCGACCGCATGAGTCATGATCGCGAAGCAAGAACCTCTGCTGCGGTGAGTGACTTGAGGATGAATAGTCCATCCGTGCAGCCCAGCAACGGGTCGGCTGCGCGCTCGGGGTGGGGCATCATGCCCATTACATTGCGGCCGCTATTCAAGATTCCGGCGATGTTGCGCATCGAGCCGTTGCAATTCTCCTCATAGCGAAGCGGCACGCGATCTTCCCCTTCGAGCTGGTCGAGCGTGCTTTCATCGGCTATGTAGCAGCCTTCGCCGTGAGCAATAGGCAGTCGCAGGGTCTGTCCGCGCGCGGTTCGATGGGTGAAAGGAGAATCTGACGTTACCACCGTCAGGGCAACCGATTTGCAAACAAACTTCAAGCTGGCATTGCGAACCAGCGCTCCAGGAAGCAGTCCTGCTTCGGTGAGCACCTGAAAGCCATTGCAAATGCCGAGAACCGGTCCGCCTTCCGCTGCAAACCGCTTAATAGCCTGCATCACCGGCGAGAACTTAGCAATCGCCCCGCACCGCAGATAGTCTCCATACGAGAACCCACCCGGCAGGATGACCAGGTCGGCTCCAGCGAGAGAAGCTGATTCGTGCCAAACGAACTCAGCTTTTTGATGCAAGTTTTGAGAAACCGCGTACCACGCATCGTGATCGCAGTTACTGCCGGGGAAAACTATAACGGCTACCTTCATCGGCGGAGAGTAAGTGCCGCTAAAGCCAATCAGGCGCCGCTTGCTGCGGGAGCAGCTTTCTTGCGAGTTGCGCGCCGCTTTTCTACAGGCGGTTGCCGGTCGCTCTTCTTCAAAGACGGCAGCACGATGGACGTGACAAACTTCTTCTCGCCATGGTCGTCGAACTTGATAACGACGTAATCGTCATTGCAGGAAAGCACAGACCCGAAGCCGAACCTTCCGTGCTCTACCTGGGCTCCAGTTGCAAATGCCGGTTTTGTGGCCATCCGAACGGTTCATCCTCCATACGTAATTGTAACAGTTCGACTTATGGCTTCGCTGGCTGGCCTTGGCACGCTCACTCTTGTTTGTGAGAACACTTTGCGCGTGTTTCCCTATAATGGACAAAGTATGCCATGGAGGATCTGAAGAAGAAGTTACAAGACGAGATTGCCGCGCTCGAATATGAATTGCGAAACGAGCTGCCGAAGGAGATTCTCAAAGCGCGGGCGCATGGCGATCTGAGTGAGAATGCGGAATATCATGCTGCCAAAGAACGCCAGGCTTACGTAAACGCGCGCCTCGGTCACTTGCAAGGCCGGTTACGCGACTTCTCCATGATTGATTTTTCGAAGATTCCGCGCGATCGGGTCGGGCTGGGCTCGCATGTCGTGGTGCTGGAGTTAAGCAAAGACGAGGAACACTCCTACGATTTGGTGACCAGTGAAGAAGCCGATGCGGCGAAGGGCAAGATATCAACCAGCTCACCTATCGGCCGCGGCTTACTAGGTAAGCGGGTGGGCGACACAGTTAAAATTCAGATACCCGACGGCGTGCGTGAAATGGAAATCCTGAGTTTGACCACGATCCACGACACCGCAGCTACATAGAAAAACACATTTATGACTTACACGCGAGCGATCGGCCTAGGCGCCAATAAAATCATCCGCCTGATCGTGCGCGCCCTCGCGCTCTCAAAGATCAATCCGAACGTCCTCACGTTCTTGGGGTTGCTGATTAACATTGTAGCCGCAACATTCCTGGCCTTTGGCGAGTTCCGCACGGCTGGCCTGGTGATCATCTTTGCCGGCTTGTTCGATATGGTCGATGGACGTGTCGCACGCGCCACCAATCAAGTTACTCGCTTCGGCGGATTCTTCGATTCGGTGTTAGACCGTTATTCGGATCTGGCTTTGTTGGTGGGTTTGCTCGTTTATTACGGAACCATCAATCGTCCCTCATATGTGGTGCTAACCGCTATCGCGATGACGGCTTCTGTAATGATCAGTTATACGAGAACCCGGGCGGAGAACATCATACCTGCATGCAAGGTCGGGTTCCTCGAGCGCCCGGAAAGAATTGTATTGTTCATTATCGGAGCGCTGTTCGACCGCATGGCTCCCGTTCTTTGGGTAATAGCCGTGCTGGGTAACTTGACCGTGATCCATCGTATGATGTTCACTTATCGGGAGTCGAAGCATCTCGAGAACGCTCAACTCCGGACACGGTCGGTAGCTGCTGCGTCCGGCCGGGGCGGCCCACTCTAGGTCCACTCGATCACCTGCCGTCTTCCAGTATTACCACTGCAAAGGCGAGACTTGCGGTATGGGTAAGCGAGAGCGAAACTTGCTTGACACCCATGTCCTCTGCAATTCGCTCCGCTTTCCCGGTCAGACGTAGCGACGGACGTCCGGATCGCGCGTTGATAACTTCGAAGTCGTGCCACGTCACGCCCTGGCTCCAACCAGTGCCGATTGCCTTCATTCCGGCCTCTTTCGCTGCGAAACGGGCGGCAAAGCGTTCCGCCGAGTTCACTCTTGAGAGCGCATACTCGCGTTCCCGGGGGCTGTAGACCCGGGCTAGGAACCGCTCCCCATATTGCGATATACTGCGTTCGATTCGGCTAACTTCCGCCAGATCCGTTCCGATTCCAAGAAGCATCCCAAGTTACCCGTGCTGAGAAGCCACACCGCTTACTTCCAAGCGCGACTCAGTAACGGCTTCTGAGCCACGACTGTCGGGGAGTGGTTTAGGCGAACTTCGGCCATAGATACTAGGCCCGAAAGTTATCTAGCTTTGAGTTTTGCGAAACGCTGCCCAGCGCTTCTTCTGCGCTGCCGCGATTCGCTTGCGGGCTTCCGCAGTAAGAACACGCTTCTTGCGCCCGGTTCGTCCCTTGCGCGGATTCGCCACGCTCGCGTTAGCCGGGCGGCCAACACGGCCCCCAATCATAGAACGTACCTGCGCGATCTGCTCTTCCAGCCTGTCGCGCTGTGATTCCAACCCTTGTAGCGCAGCTTCTAAGATCTCTCTACTTGGTGCTGCCGTCGATTTAGCCATAGTTATACTACTTAGTAACACACCGGAATCTTTCTCGGTGAAATTGGTCGCATTTATTCTCCGGAATAGCACATCAGTGTTACTGGTCCGTCATTTATCAAACGCACCTCCATGTGCGCCTGGAAGACGCCGGTTTCTACCCGGCGACACAGCCGTTTACAGTCCTCTATAAACGTCTCGTACAAGTTTTGTGCCAGCTCGGGTCTCGCCGCCCCGGAGTAAGAAGGACGATTGCCCTTCCGGGTATCGCCATACAAGGTGAATTGTGAGACGATTAACAACTCTCCCCCGTATATCCGATAAGCTCAAATTCATTTTGCCTTCGGCGTCGACGAAAACCCGGAGTCTGGTCACCTTTCCGGCCAGCGCGGCGGCTTCTGCCTGGGTATCGTCGTCTTTGATTCCCACGAAAACGCAGAGTCCCGTGCCAATTTGCCCGGTTATTCTTCCGGCGACGCTTACGCTCGCTTCAGAAACTCGCTGTACCAAAGCACGCAATCTATCTCTGCCCCAGGTTGCTGCCGCGGTTCGAGTCTGTAGCGATGTCGAACAGAGTCCCTTGCCCGAGCAGCCAATCAGGGTCCAGTCGGCGCTTGACGGCCCGCATGGATTCGATCTCTTGCGCAGAGTACATCAACTTCAGCAAATCTGTTTTCGTTTTTCCTATACCGTGCTCGGCGGCCACCGTGCCGCCCATCGCGATTACCACGCCGGCAAACTCACGCATGAGCTCTTCTCCGTTTCTTGCCTGCTCGGGTGTTTGCGGGAGCAAATTCACGTGATTATTGGCGTCGCCCACATGCCCAAAGATGGTGAACGCGCGGGGCAGCACCTCTTCGCATCGTTTCTTATAGCGGGCATGGAGTTCCCGATAGCGGTCGAGCGGCACCGCGAAATCAGTGGAGAACTTCGAGAACCCGTTCCGGCGAACAATATCGGTCACCATGGCCGGTAAGGCGTGGCGTAAGTCGCGGAAACGCGCCTGGTCGGATTGGCTGAATCCAAACCAGGAGGTCTCTTCTAGGGCTTGCTGCTCAGCCAGGCGCTGCGTCCAGAGGTCCAGCTGCAGGATCCTGCTGGGACTCGAGATTCTGCTCGATGAGAAGAGCCGCGCCTGCTTCACGCGGAATCTCCGTGTAGCGCGGCCGCAGAAGCTCCAGCGCAAAGTCATCCATAAATTCGAGCAATCTGAGCTCTGGGACCGACCGCCAAGCTTCCACCGCGTCCAGAGCGTCTTCATCAGACAGAAAAAAGACGACGCCGCTCAAGATTGCAGGCGGTTGCGGCAGTAGCTTCAGTTCCATTCCGGTGACAATGCCTAGCGTGCCTTCGCTGCCCGCCAGGAGGTTGACCCAATCGACACCAGACTGAAGATAATAACCTGCTGAATTCTTGCTCGTAGCGGGCATGCGAACCGGATCGAAGGCAAAATCGACTGCATCGCCCCTCACAAACCGCTTCGTTTCCCCGTCGAGGAACGTCACTTCAACAGCGAGCGCGTGGTACCGAACGGACCCATAGCGAAAGCTGCGAGCGCCCCCGGCGTTGGTGCTGAAGACGCCGCCGATCGAAGCAGAGCCTTCAGTCGGGTTCGGCCCGAAGAATTGGCGAGTACGCGCGGCCGCCTGATGAACCTCATTCAACAGGACACCGGCCCCACAACGGGCACGGCCAGATTCGATTTCAAGGTTGCGAAAGCGCTCGAGAGACACCACACAGCCGCCATGCGGGACGCGGGCACCTGTCAAACCCGTTCCAGCTCCGGCGAGCGTCAGCGGCATCGTCTGAGCAACCGCCGTCCGAACAATCGCGCGCAGTTCTTCTATATTTGCAGGCAAGAAGACTTGTTCCGCCTCGCCGCGATAACCTGAAGCATCCTGCAGGTACGATTCCAGGGAAGTGCGTGTAAGCGGCATATCCCAAAGCTATCCTAAATTCCTTTTGACAGTTGTGCAAAAAAGAGCCCGGTAGTTTTGCGAAACAAGCGCGTTTGTTCCAGCGCTAATATTACTAGAAGAGATGTCGAGTTCACCTAGAGCTAAAAGAGTAAGAATTGCGTGGTCGTGCGCAGGGTTATTTCTAGCTGTTTGTCTTCCTGTGCTTTCACAGCGCGGTGACGAGCATGGCGGCGGTCAGCGGGGCGGACGTCAGGAGCCACATAATCAGGTGGGTGGCGGCTATATTCCGCAGCACGGGCCGGAACAGGGTAAGGGTCCGGCGCCTGCGGCGCATAACAATGCTCAGGCGCAGCATAATTTCCAAGATGCAAAAGGTCATCCTGACGCTCCGCACGTCCATAACGACGGCCAATGGGTAGGTCATGATGAGCGCAGGGGTGAGTTCCACCTGGATCATCCATGGGAGCACGGTCACTTTCCGGGGGCGTTTGGGCCTTCTCATGTGTACCGGCTTGGCGGTGGCGGACCTTCCAGATTCTTTTTCAACGGATTTTATTTCTCTGTCGCGGGCCCCGATTTAGCCTACGTGAACGGTTGGTTGTGGAACTCCGATGACATAATCCTGTATGACGATCCGGACGACCCCGGCTACTATCTGGCGTACAATCCGCGAACAGGCACGTACGTGCACGTTCTCTATCTCGGATAGTTTTGTGATAACGCCGAGCGTGTGGGACCAGCCAAGATGCTGTTGATGGTGATGGCAGTGCTACGCACGGATTCGGCGAGCTCGCGGGCTACGGTAAGTTGAGCTGCGCATTCCGGCAAGATACTGGCGCGAGAGTCGAACGCCACTCAAAACATTGCCGTCGAAAAAGCATGCCATTCCTGATCGCTGATGTCCTCGAATTCTTTCGGTTGGAAGATGCCGAGGTTGCTGAGACCGGTGAAAATCTGAACAGTTTTCCGCCCTCCGTAGAATAGAAACTATGCCAATCAAGGTAGGAATCAACGGCTTCGGCCGTATCGGGAGGAACGTCGTCCGGGCCGGACTGCATAACCCGGAGATCGAGTTTGTGGCGGCGAACGATCTGACAGACACTCAGACACTGGCACATCTTTTGAAATACGACTCGATCCTCGGCCAACTCCAGGAAGAGATCAAGGCCGATGGCGACAGCGTGCTGGTGAGCGGCAAAAAGATTAGGATTTTCGCGACCAAAGATCCGGCCGAGATCGATTGGTCCAGCCTCGGAGCGCAAGTAGTAGTCGAATCGACCGGGCGATTCACGGATGCAAGCGACGCCACGAAGCATTTGCGCGGTTCAGTGAGAAAGGTGATCATTTCAGCGCCAGCTAAGGGCGAGGACGTCACGATTGTGCTCGGCGTGAACGAGAACATGTACGATGCGGCGAAGCATAACATTCTTTCGAACGCTTCCTGTACGACCAACTGCCTTGCGCCGGTGGTGAAGGTGTTAAACGACACTTTTGGCATCGAGAAGGGCTCGATGACGACCATTCATAGCTATACCAACGATCAAAACGTGCTCGATTTTCCGCATAAGGATCTACGGCGCGCACGGGCGGCGGCTCTGAACATGATTCCTACTTCGACGGGGGCTGCCAAGGCGATTGGCCTAGTGGTTCCGGAGCTCAATGGCAAGCTGGACGGTTACTCAGTGCGTGTTCCAACACCCGATGTTTCGCTGGTCGATTTCGTTGCGGTGCTGAAGAAGAATACGACGACGGCGGCAGTGAATTCGGCGCTCAAGCAAGCGGCGGAAGGACCGCTGAAAGGCATACTTGCGTACACCGAAGACCCGGTTGTTTCGACCGACATGCTGCGGAATCCGAACAGCTCGATTGTCGATTCGGATCTTACTAAGGTGTTGGGTGGAAACTTGGCGAAGGTTGTTTCCTGGTACGACAACGAATGGGGCTACTCGAATCGCGTGGTTGATCTGGTCGTGTTTGTCGGGAAGAAAGGCTTATAACTGAGTCGGCCAGGCGGAAACGCCTGCTCCATTTTCTGACTTGCGATATGGGCGTGATCGTCTCGATGCTGCGCGGCGTCAATTTGGCCGCGCATAACAGAATCAAAATGGAGGCGCTTCGGGCCCTATATGCATCGCTCGAGCTGCGCGATGCCCAAGCTTATGTGCAGAGCGGGAATGTACTATTCAGGACCGAAGAGCGCGATGTAATTGCGCTCGCCAAACGGATAGAAGACGGGATCGAGCGGGAGTTTGGGTTTCGCGCGACGGTGATCCTAAGGACAGTTCCGGAACTGAAACGAGTGATTGCCAGGAACCCATTCGCGGAACGGGCGGAGATCGATCCGCGCAAACTTATCGTCACCTTTCTCGGGAGCGACCCGGGTAAGGAAGCGCGCAGGAGTGTGCTGCGTATTAAAACGGACCCGGAGGAGTTGCGGATCGAGGGCCGTGAGCTATACATCTATTTCCCGAACGGGATGGGCCGATCGAAGCTGCAGCTTGCCGGTATTGAAAAGCTGCTGAAGTGTTCGGGTACGAGCAGAAACTGGAACAGCGTAACGAAGATGCTCGCCATGGCGGAGGAGATGGAGAAGTGAATTAGTTTTTCAGCTTGCGCAGAACTGCCTCGGTGAACTCTTCGCTGGACGCTGTTCCGCCGACATCGCCCGTGAGATACTTGCCTTCCGCGTAGACGCTTTCGAGGGTGCTTTGCAATTTGTGCGCTGCTTCGGATTCGCCGAGATGGATGAGCAGCATGACGGCAGAGAGCATCAGCGCCGTGGGGTTTGCTTTACCCTGGCCAGCAATATCGGGAGCACTGCCGTGCACGGCTTCAAATACGGCGTGCGTTTCGCCCATGTTGGCTCCAGGTACAATTCCAAGGCCGCCCACTAGACCTGCCGCGAGATCGGAGACAATGTCGCCATAGAGATTTGGCAGAAGCAGGACATCGAACGTTTCCGGCCGCATTACGAGCTGCATTGAGGCGTTGTCCACGATCAGCTCCTTATATCGAATTTCCGGAAACTGAGCGGCAGTTTCACGGCAGCAGCGCAGAAACAGGCCGTCGGCGAGCTTCATGATGTTGGCTTTGTGAATCGCCGTAACCTGCCTGCGCTTATTCCTGCGCGCGTAATGGAAGGCATAGCGAGCGATGCGCTCGGAAGCGGTGCGGGTGATGACCTTAAGGCTCGTGACGACATCTTTGACAATTTCGTGCTCGAGGCCGGAGTACAGATCTTCTGTATTTTCTCGGAAGATCACCATGTCGATCTGTACGTCCGTGAAACGTGTTTTGATGCCGGGCAGCGTGCGGACCGGACGCACGTTGGCGAAAAGGTCGAGCGTCTTGCGCAGGGCCACGTTGACACTTTGAAAGCCGCCTGCGACAGGAGTTGTAACTGGCCCTTTTAGGCCCACCTTTGTTTCGTTGAGCGAGTCGAGAACGTAGCGGGGCAGCGTCTTGCCGGATTCGAGGATGATGGATTCGTTCAATTCGACGCGCTGCCAGCGGATGTCGACGCCGGTGGCTTCGACGGCGCGAATCGTTTTCTGCGCAACCTCAGGGCCGATTCCGTCGCCAGGGATCAAGGTACAGATATGGGGCACAGTTCTGATTTTAGAGGTGTGTTCGAAACAACCCCGTTTTGCAAGAATGAGGGTTAATGGCACGAATCGAGCGCGCGTTATTGAGCGTTACTGAAAAATCCGGGATTGTAGAGTTTGCAAAACGGCTGACGGAAATGGGTGTGGAGCTGATTTCAACAGGCGGGACGGCGAGGCTGCTGCGCGAGAGCGGCCTTGCGGTGCGGGAAGTGTCGGAAATTACAGAGTTTCCGGAAATGCTGGACGGACGCGTGAAAACGATTCATCCACGGATCGCGGGCGGTATTCTGGCGGTGCGTTCGAACCCGGCGCATATGCGTTCGCTGGCCGAACATGGGATCGCGCCGATTCAGATGGCGGTGGTGAACCTTTACCAGTTCGAGAAATACGCAAACCGCCCGGGTGTTACTCGCGAAGAGCTGATCGAGAACATCGATATTGGGGGTCCGACGATGATTCGCGCCGCGGCCAAGAATTTTCAGGATGTAGCGGTAGTCGTCTCGCCTGACCAATACCAATCGATACTGAGCGAGATGACGGAGTTCGGAGGCGCTCTGGGTCCGGCAACACATTGGAATTTGGCGCAGCAAGCTTTTCTGCATACGGCTGCGTATGACATGGCGGTATCGAACCGGCTGACCCAGATCGATGCCACCGGCAAGACGGTCGGAGCTGCATTGCCGGCACAGCTGCAGATATCTGTCGAACGCGGGGCTATGCTTCGTTACGGAGAGAATCCGCACCAGGAGGCTGCGTTGTACCGGAATGGGGAGACAGGCATCGCCGGGGCGGAGCAGCTGCACGGAAAGGAGCTTTCATACAACAACCTGGTGGATCTGGATGCAGCTTGGCAGCTTGTCCAAGAGTTCGATGCTCCAGCGTCGGCGATTATCAAGCACACCAATCCGTGCGGATGCGCGGAACAGGCGAGCCTGGCGGAAGCTTATCGCAAAGCGTTAGAGGCTGATCCTGTTTCAGCGTTCGGCGGAGTGCTCGCGTTTAATCGCGAACTGGATCAGGAGACCGCGGCGGAGATTTCGAAGCTGTTTGCCGAAGCAATCGTGGCACCGGGCTTTTCGGAAAATGCGCTGGCTGTTTTGACGAAGAAGAGAAATCTGCGCCTGATTAAGGTGAAGTCGGCGGAGGGAGTCGGAGCTGGTGATCAAGTCGATTTCCGGCGGATTTCTCGCGCAAACGCCGGACATTGCAAAGATCGCGCCGTCGGATCTTGAGATTAAGACGAAACGTCGACCTACTGAGGAGGAGCTCAAAGCATGCTATTCGCCTGGAGAGTGGCGAAGCATGTGAAATCGAACGCTATCGTGTACGCGCGCGCGGGGCAGACGATTTCCGTTGGTGCCGGGCAAATGAGCCGGGTGGATAGCGTGAAAGGTAGGGGCTATGAAAGCTGTGTTGCCGCTCAAGGGAACGGTACTCGCGTCGGACGCGTTCTTCCCCTTCCCGGATGGCGTGGAAGAAGCGGCAAAGCGCGGTATAACAGCGGTAATTCAGCCCGGTGGATCAGTGAAGGATCAGGACGTCATCGCGGCGGCGGACCGGCTGAAACTGGCGATGGTGTTTACCGGCGTCCGGCACTTCCGGCATTAATTTCGAAGAGCCATCGCGCCAGCCCAATCGGCTGGAAGCGAACCGACAGGCAACAATTGGCCTTTCTCCAGATGACGGACCGTGTTAGCGAACTTGGCGGCGTGCGGGTCGTGTGTGACCAGAACGATGGTCTTTCCAAATTCACGATTAAGCCGGGTCAGGATGGTCAGGATTTCTTCAGCGGCAGCGGCATCGAGGTTACCGGTGGGCTCATCGGCGAGGATGAGATCGGGATCAGTGACGATGGCGCGGGCTATGGCGACTCGCTGCTCCTGGCCGCCGGATAACTGCTTCGGCAAATGCTTCAGCCGGTCGCCGAGGCCGACAAGTTTAAGCGCCGTTTCAGCGTGCTCGGTCCGCTCCTTTTTGTTCAGGCGAGTGAGCTTCAAAGGCAGCTCGACGTTTTCAAACGCAGTGAGCACCGGGATCAGATTGAAGGATTGAAAGACGAACCCGATATGCTCGTTGCGCCAGTGAGCGATCTGCTTGTCGCTCAATTCGCGCAGATTAGCGCCGAGCACTTCGATCTGGCCCTCGGTCGGCTTATCCATGGCTGCAATCAGGTGAAGCAGCGTGGATTTGCCTGAGCCGGACGGGCCCATAAGCGCGATGAAGTCACCGCGCTGTATATCAATAGTGGCGGACTCCAGCGCCATAACATGGAATTCGTCTCGCACATACTCTTTACTAAGATCGGTTGCTTTGACAACTGTCTCGCTCATCTATTTTCCCTCTGACGCTTAGTTACTGCTTTACTTCCACTTTCTGTTCATCTTTCAGACCGGCCGGCGGGCTTACAATCAGGTCCTCGCCGCCAATCAAACCGCCGTCGACCAGAACGCCTGTGGCCGAACTGCCGCTACTTTGGATGCTCCGCTTGCGGGCGTGGCCATTTACAACGACAAAGACCTTGCCGTCCTGAACGGCTGCCTGGGGAATTACGATGATCCGTTTCACCGAGGACGGTTCGGCGGCAGCATCGTTGTAAAACGATACGGTAGCATTCATATCGGGACGCAGATAGCCGTCGGGTTTTTCCACTTTAACCTTTACCTGCACAGTGGCTTTGGCGCGATCGGCTTCGGGTGAAACCTGCTCGACAAATCCCTGATACTTGCGGTCGGGGTAGGCGTCGGTCGTGATACGCCTTTTTGCTGAGGCCCGAGTTTCGGAAAATCGTTCTGGCTGATATCGAGTTCGACCTGTAAGTCGTTCAAGTCAGCCATAGTCACAATGTAGCCCTTTGCGCCCTTATCGCCGACAAAGCCGGTAGTGATGAACTCGCCTTTCTCGACATTGCGGTCGAGAATCGTCCCGGTGATAGGCGCTCTAATGATCGTGTTATCGAGTTGGTTCTGAGCATAATCCAAGGCTCCCTTGGCTTGCTCGATTTGTCCTCTAATTTGCTGGATCTCCTCTTTTCGCGGGCCAAGCACAGACAGATCAAGCGTCCGTTGCAAGCTCGCGACTTTAGACACATCGCTGTCGTACTTCGCCTGCGCATCGTCTAACGACTGTTTCGCAAGCACGCCTTCACTTACTAGCTGGCGGGTCCGGTCGAGCGAAGCTTTGGCGTCATTCAGATCGGCCTTGCTTTCGTTGACGTCGGCGCGAGCTTTTTCAACCTCCTCCGGCCGCGATCCATTCAGGTCCTCTTGCAGCTTGGCTTGGAGGTTGGCGAGCTGGCCCTGCTGCTGCGTCACTTGCGCGCGATATTCATCATCTTCGAGCCGAACCAAAATCTGACCCGCTTTCACATGGTCGCCTTTGTCTACGCCGATCCAGGCCACGCGTCCATTGACTTTGGAGGCAACTTCGATTTTGTGAGCCGCAATGATATAGCCGGTCGCGGTCAAAATAACTTGCTGCCCGGCGGAAGACGCCGACATGGGAGATTGCACCTGAACTGTGTGCACGGGCGTGGCGGCATTTGATTTGTTATAGGCAAGAACGGAGCCGATTGCGGCCAGCGCCACGAGAATCGCGATCACGATTAGCTTGCCAACCGCCTTCGGTTCCTGCGAGCGTTTGGCGGAGCGGTCTATGCGCAAGTCTTTGAGTTCAGTTTCCATGCACAACCAAATGAGTACCGCACTTACGCGTCGCGAAGTGCGGTCAAAATCTCTTTCTTAGCCGCCTGGCGCGCAGGAAGCAGTCCCCCAATGGCGCCCAGTACCAGCGAAAACACAATCCCAACCGCCATGATCTCAGGGCCGACATGGATATCGAAGCTGGTCATGCTGAAAGTTATGAAATTTCCTAGAGTTGTAGTAACCCGATTCAGCGGCAGCACTATCAGGCAAGCGAGCACGCCGCCAATGAGCGAGAGCATCACCGACTCAAGAAAAAAGCTAACCAGAATACTGCCTCTGCTAAAGCCCAGAATGCGCAGCGTTCCCACCTCTTTCGACCTGCGCGCAACAGCGGCGTACATCGTGTTCATGGAGGCGAAGCAACTGCCGACAGCCATGATGACGCACACGAAGAAGCCGAGGAACTGGATCGGCCGGGCGGAGACAGTCTGCGCATCGTAGTATTCACGCTCATCCATGACGGTCACGTTCAAGCGCCGGTCGTTCTCGAGCGACTTCTTCAGCGCAGCCGCCGTGACTTCATCAGTGGCTTGCAAGAGAGCCGAACTATACGTATCGGGGCGATTGAAGTCCGATGCAACCTGGTTGCCATCGCCGAAGATTTCGCTGTTGACGGAACTGTCTCCTCCGTCCATAACGCCCACGATGGTCCACGAACCCTTGCCGAATTTTAACTGCTTGCCCACTTGAGCAGCCTCATATACTTTGGCTAGATTCTTGCCGACCACGATCTCTCGCTGACCGGGTTGAAACCATCTTCCCGAGATAATCCTCAGCTTGCGCATAGCAAGGCCGGCTGGCGACAGTCCGCGCAATGTAATATTCGTGCCGTCAGGCTTGTCAGGGCTCGGCATGTTGGCGATGGTTACCACCTCGAGCGAAGCCATTGGCTGGCCATTGGGTCCAGTTGCAATACCGGGAAAGCTCTTGACCACCTGAAACTGTTCTTGTGTAAGTAGGCTGGTAAGTTCCGCATTCCCGCCTTTACGCATAACCAGCACGTGAAGGGGATCGCCGGTGGAGGCGAAAGCTTTTTGTAAGCCGGATACAAGTCCCAAGACTGCTAACAAAACAGCAACTGTCAGCCCTATCCCAGCCGCTGTCATGATCGTGGTAGTTTTGCGGACCGCCAGATTACGCAGATTGTAAGAAAGAGGAATCGCCATGAGTGCTGTTATCCCGTGTAGCGAAGAGAATCAAGAATGTTGGTGCGCGCCGCATTCCAAGCCGGAACGAAGGAACTGACGAAGCCGACAAGAAGCGCTACACCCAATGAGACCAGGATCGTGAAGGGCGTGATCGTTAAGGAGCTTTTCTGGATCATGGCTGTCGCGCCTACCTTTGTCGCGGCGGCCGTGACCACGGTTGCGAGCGCAAGGCCAATGACTCCGCCGACCAGAGCTATGCAGAGGGCCTCGCCGATGATCATTCCAAGGATCGCGCCATTGGTAAACCCTAAGGTCTTTAAAACGCCAACTTCCTTGATCCGCTCGCGGACCGACATCGCCATGGTGTTACCCGAGACCAGCAGGATTGTAAAGGTGACCGCGGCGCAAATGCTCAACAGAAACAGCTTGATATTTCCAAGAAAGGAAACAAAGCTTAAGGCAAACTGCTGCTCGGATTCGGTTTTGGTTTGCGGCGATGAGTTCTCGAACATCGCGTCAATTGTTTTCGCAATTTTCGGAACATCTTCCGGCGAATCGGCGAGCACGGCAACGGTGCCGATGTAGTTGCGCCGAGCCATCGGCAAAGAGTCGCGGAGATAGTCGTAGTTGAAGAACAGTGATTGGATTGCGTCCGGGTCTTTGAAGATGCCTACAATCTTCAGCTCGAGCGTACCGGGGTAGATATCGCCCACGAGGGTGATGCGCTGACCGAGTTTTATGTCGAGCTTGCTGGCCAGGTCCTGCGAGATGACGCACCCGGTCCGATCCGTCAAAAAGGCTTTCCGCTGATCTTCCGGCATTTCCATTTGGGTACGGATCGCGAGGAACGGTTTAGGCTCGACCGCGAAACGCGCGAAAAAGTTGCGCTGGTCGCTGTCCTTATATGTGCCTCCATACCAGTTCCAGACCGAGACCTCCTTCACGCCAGGAACATTGCGGATCTTGTTTTCATAAGCGATCAAGATCGGTTGCGCGAGCGAAACGCGATTCCGCACGACCAGCCGCAACGCCTGACCGGGCGTCTGTTGTCCAAGGAACAGAGCGTGATAGATGGCAATCAGCACCCCCAATAAACAGAGTGAGACGCCGATGCTGGAAACAGTCAAGAAGCTGCGGCGCCGGTTTCGCAGAGTGTTTTTGAAGGCGAGTGAAAAATAGCGGAACATGCCTGCCTCTTTTCAGATAGCGTACCTTAGAAGTCGCATAGGCCGCGGAGCTGCCCTTGTCGGTCAGGCGGCCAAAAAAGGATACGCAGGAGTGGCCCTTACTGTTCAGACCAAATTGCAGGAGGAATGGTCCGAAGCGGATCAGGCCTTCATGCGGCGAGCATTGGAGTTGGCGCACCGGGCAGAGATGTCGGAGGTACCCGTCGGAGCAGTTCTAGTGCGAGAAGGAGAAATCGCTGGCGAGGGCTGGAATCGGCCAGTCGGGGCGGCGGATCCGACTGCGCACGCGGAAATAGAAGCACTTAGACGGGCGAGCGCCCATTTGGGAAATTACCGGCTGCCGGGCTCGACGCTTTATGTGACGCTCGAGCCTTGCGTGATGTGCGCCGGAGCGATCGTGCAGGCCCGGGTGGAGCGACTGGTTTTCGCGGCTCGTGACTTGCGATTCGGAGCGGTCCGGAGCAAGTTCCGGCTGGTTGATTCCGAGCTGCTGAATCATCGGGTCAGAGTAGAGGAAGGGCTGTTTACGGTGGAGGCGGGCGAGATGCTGGCGCGGTTTTTCGAACAGCGTAGGCCGGGATGCAACGCAAACAAGGGTTGAGTGCGACGCTCAACCCCGAAGCTTTTCGTTCTCCCTTAGGCGGCCCGTTTGAGTGGGAATTTAAGAATCGTCTTTGGTTTTGCCTGTTCGGCTTGCGTTTCCACCTTGAACGGTGTGATCGAGACTACCTTCTCGCGTCCGGTGCTATTGAAGTATTCATCCAGCGGGAAGAGTGCGTGTGGTTCGAGTTCCCGGAAGGTTTTTCCCAGTTTCTGTTCGATGCGATAGACCTCATGGAAAAAGGTTCCACGGTCGATATTTAATTTGCGGCAGCAGAGTTTCCAGTCGGCGCCCAGGAGGAAGTGGTATCTAAAGATTTTGTGCTCGCGATCAGAGAGGGTGCGCCGGCTAACGAGGCAAAAATCGGCGATAAACTCCTCATTTTTCAAGCCCCAGACAGACTTCCGCTGCCGGCCCGGGTTGGATTCCAACGAAACGCGGCTGATGTACTTCTCTTTAGAAGCGCACTGCCGGAATCGCGCGTAGCAGGCGCGGAAAATAGCGCGAAAAACGCAATTGCAAGGGGTCGACACCCCCGAGCGTCCAGGACGGAGACCGAGACCGAAGCAATAAGTGCAAGATTGCTGGGCGAGAGCAAGAGTTTCTGAGCGGGTCCACTGCATCGTTTGATTTGTTTCGTTTCTGCAACCGATCCCGTCTTGATTCGGTTTCGATTGCGTCGTGTTTATGAATCAAACTTACAGTACTTTTTACGATCCTCATCCAGAAATATGGAATTTTTTTCTATCCCAGAGATGAGATGTCCTAGGAATTTTCCCACAATGCCTTGCCAGCCAGCCACTTAGCTGTTTTTCTAGATAGTGTGTGACAAGGTTGTAAAAATCGCCCTTTTACCGGAAAATCAGAATAGCCTATTTCAGTTTGGAATTACATTCGAAGCCTGAAGAGCTCACGTTCAGGGCAATTCACGTCCGGCTGCTTGCTTTTGTCAATGCCAGGATTCACGATGGCGAGTTCTCTGAGCGAAGTCTGGCGCGAAAGCTGGGGGTCTCGCAGCCTCAGTTGCACAACGTGCTGAAAGGCGCGCGTACGCTGCGCATTGAGCTGGCGGACGCATTGCTGACGGAGTTTCGCATTTGCGTGCTCGATCTGCTGACCAAAGAAGAACGCGCCTTGCAGTGCGGTGTTTCGGGCGCCAGGCTCTTTTCGGAAACCGGGCGCTTACGCTTGTTGCGCAAGCAGCCGGCATCCTCGCTGATCAGTGGGGCCAAGCGGGAAGTCGGCTGAAGTGGTCAGCACAAATTAATTGAGCGTTACGGCTGCCACTTCAAAACCCTTTAGATGAAGGCTCTCGCCCATCGGCTTTTCACTTTTTGGCGGATTCCCTTTTGTGTCCTGATCCACGAATTCTATGTCCTTCACCTGTTGCGGCAACTTTAGATCGATCTCGCGATCCCGCTTGTTCACCAGCAGAACTCGATGATCTCCATTGCGGCAAACGAAAGCGAGCGAATACACGTAGGGCGAGGTGCTCGTCGTTTCTACAATTTTGTCGCCCGGACCAAAGTTGTTCTTGATGAGCTCGAGAATTCGGAAGCGAGCATTCGGTAGCCCGGTGTTCCAATCGACCATTGAAACGCTCGGGAACTGGGTCGGATAGCCGACGAGTTGAGACTCGCCTGCAACGTTGATGCCCATGGATGCCAGGTTGCCGAAGACGTAAGCGTAAGTTGCTCCGCAGAGATTCCAGTAAGAGTTTGGAATTGACTGCGTGACGTGATGGGGATCGTTTTGCCCTCCATCATCGGCAGATATGCATCCGATCTCATCCACTGTCGTTCCGGTCTCTGGGGATAAGCGCTTCCGAATCGCTTCGATATATCGAACACTGTTAAGAAAACCGTCTGCCTGCGAGAAGAATGTATACTGCTGTATTTCTGGCGTCTGGTCAGCCGACGGGCTTGCGTAAAAGTGATAGGAAATCATGTCCAGCGGAATGCCCGGCTGATGGTTTTTGTGATTCAGGAAATACTCGAACATCTCCGGACGGTCGGAGGGCATGGCTAAAGCGAGTCCGACAAACTTCATATCCGGGTCTACTTTTCGGATTCCGGAGATGATGGCATCGTAACGCGCGGTGTATTGTTCAGCCGTCATCTTGTGTTCGAAGTCCACTTCGTTCAGGACCTCCCAATAGGGAATTTTGAAGTGGTGCCCGGATTCATGTTTTTTGCCGTATTCGTCCGTGAAGCCACCGTTGACATACCAGCTGACCAAACGGCCATAGTAGTCACCCAATTCTTTGCCGCTGGGATCGCGAAGCTCAGTTCCTTGGGTGTAATCCCAAGTGACAGCATCGGGATCTTTCGGGTACTCGACCGGTTTGGGCGTCTTGAATAGCCAGGCCGGGATGGTGCTGAAGTTGAGGATCACCGAATGTCCCTGCGTCGCATTCAGGAAGTCGATCGTCAGCGGGTCGATTAGCGAAAAGTCCCAGGAGGTCTTCCCGTTTTCGGGAGGGTCCAATTCTGCCACGCCCAACTTGGGATAGGGAAGCCACGGCACATATCGGACGTAATCGGCGCGCGAGCTCTTTTAAGCTCGAAAACACCTGGTCGTGAATGGGGGAACCGCGACGCAAGGGCGGGTTAACCACGACCTGCAGAGTAGCAGTGGTGTTTGAGACTCGCTGCACTCTATCCCAGGAAATCTTAATATCCTGCGCGACGCTACTTGCTACGGCAAGGCTAAACAGAATGAAAGCCGCGCCTAAGGTTCGAATTGACAAGAACATATCCTCGTTTATCTCCACAGAATCGGTTCTGATACCTAACAAACGCGTTTGACTTCGAGTCCGAGCAATGATCCTAGTTTTTCGATCTTCGGTCCGATATGGCCCACACCTACCGCGCAGTGATGGGCTGGACCTTCTGCATTCCACCTTTCGACGAAGTGGCGCGCCCCGATTGGGAACCGATAGCGGCTGTTTGTATTGCCAATTTCCAGAATGGGTCCGGGGACCGACTCGCCATGTGCTGTCAGCAGCTTCACAGTGCCGTTTGCCGTTTCGACTACTGAGAGCAGCGTTACCGGACCGTTCTTCACTGACATCTCGACGGAGAGTCCAAGCCCTACCTTGCCGTGGTACACACCGAGCGGGCGAACCTTTACCCTTCCTTCCGCAATCGCGACGTGCCCAGGACCGTCGTGGCCCATCAACACCACGTCTTCGTTGAAATCGGTCGCGTAGTACTCGGTGAACGAACCGCCAGCCCCAAATGAATCCATGATCTTCATGGCCTGCGCGTTCTTTATCTCGTACTCGCCGGCAACCGGGATGCCCCTTGAGGTGAGCAGGCTGGTGCCAAGAATGATGGAGCTGATTGTGTCTTCGTTTTCGGCGTTGCCGATACCTTTGTAGTAGTAAGCAAGAGATCCCAACGTATGATTTTCTACTAATCGGTCAAGCGCCACGGATGTTCGAGCTGCCCTGCGAACTTCGTCTAAGGAGCAATCCGCTTGCACATCGAATGCTTCCTGAAAATGCTTGACCCGGTCCTCGGCGTCCGAGTCTCCAACCTGCCTTTTTAGAGCAGCCAGTTCATCCACTTCGATCATTTCTATATGGCCACCAAAGCTGGCATTCTGGAGCGTGAGATCGGAGTAGATATCGAGCATGCCGCCATAGTAGTGCCCCATCAATCCGAGCCGGTTGTGCTCCATGATATGGGCGGTCCTCGCGGCAGCTATCCAGTCCTGAATTTCACTCCAGACCAGGGGATCGTCAGCGATCATGCCGGTCACCTGAAAGAACGGAATTCGGCAGCGCTGGAATACGTTCGCGATTTCCGGCACCGAGCAGGCCTGGCACCACCCAAGCCACTCGCCGGTCATGCTTGCGCGATCTCGCGCTCGATTGAAGGCGGCGTACTCGATGGCTCGACCGGGTGCCAGGTTGAGAATGATCACCGGGACCTTGGCGCGTCGAACAACGGGCAACACTGTTGATGAGAGAGCGTATGTAGCGACATGCAGGAAAATCAGGTCGACATCGGATTGCCGGAAGCGATGCCCTGCGGCGACCGCTTTCTCGGGCGAGTCGATCATGCCCAAGTTCACCACACTCACACTGCTCCTCTTCAGGCATTGGGCGATCTGAGCGTTATAACTCAAAAGCCGATCTTTGAGACCCTCGAATTGTGGCCAGTACGCCTCGAGACCGATGCTAAAGAGACCAATACGCAGGGTGTACGGAGTGGTATCGATATTCATTTCTTGTCTGAAGCTGAAGGCGTGAAGGTTGAGTAGCCGACAGTACTATATCAGGAACTTAGAGCGTCATCCCGACAATTTAAACCGAATCTACCGGAGTGATCCAGCCGACTTGCATTAGCGTATCGGCCCAAACATCGCCGATCAAGGCTGACTGTAAGTTCCTCCTACGGACTGGCTGCGTTTTGCTCGATCAGGGCGTACTTGTGCTCGCTGCTCTCCTTTTCTCGAGCGCGCTCACGAAGCTCAGTTAGTTTTTTCGTCAATTCCGGGAGCTGGGCGGCTTGGCCATCTTTCTTAAGCGCAAGGATCAGGTGATAGAGCGCGGTCTGATCAGTTGGGTCGTAGTGGAAGGCGAGGCGGCTCTGCTCTATCGCCTCGCGGTTGTTGCCCTCTTGTAAGTAGAGACGTCCAAGCACGTCGCGTGCTAACGCGAGATTCGGCTGAAGCTCGACTGCTTTCTCAGCAGCGCCGAGCGCCTCCTTGAATAGTGGAGAGCCAACGGCCGCCCCCTTCCTGAGGATGGCTTCTGCAAGCAAGTACCTCAGAAAGGCGTTATCGGGTTGCTTCACGATCTGAGTGCGGATGGTCACTTCCGCTTCACCTGGCTTGTTCTCTTGCAGCGCTGCCATGCCGCGGGCCGCAGAAGCTGCTGCTACCCGAGGGTCGAACTGTTCCGCGTGGAGGAAGTCGTCGTCGCTCTTGTCATATTGGCCGAGCTGGATGTAAAGAATGCCGCGGGCCAGGAAAAGAGAGGCATTCCGCGGTAGACGTCCAAGTCCGACATTCAGCATATCTATGCCAACGCGATAGGACGCATGCACGAGAGAGATGTTCGCGAACTCGAGATAAAAGCGCGGCACGTCAGGATTGGCTATGATTGCCTGGCGCAGGATCTCGACCGCTTTGGGCGTATCCCCGGTTGCTTCGTAAGCTTCCGCCAGCAGCTCCAGAACGTCTACGTCGGGATTCTCCACGCGAGCTAGCGGCGAAAGAGTCTCGATTACTTCGCCGTAATTGCCGGCCAGAGATTCAACCAACGCGAGGTTGTACTTTGTTTTCAGATCTTGCGGGCGCAGCTCATTTGCGCGCCGGAAAACTGCAAGTGCATTCTTAGCGCGATCAAGCTTTATCAGACAGGCCCCGTACTCTTCGAGCGCGCTGAGTTGGGAGTCAATGAGCGGTTCACTAGCCTCGAAGTTGGTGACGGCCGATTTACAGTCACCTTTCGTGAAAGCGATAGCCCCGAGCATGGCGTGGCTGGTCTTGTCCTCCGGATGCAGTGCAACTATCTTCTTCAGCAGCGGTAGAGCACCGTCAGCGTTCAATTTATATTCGACTTCCGCCGCGCCCTCTAGCGCGGGCAGGTAATCGGGAGCCAACTGGAGGGCGTGCTTGTAGGAAGCCTCCCCTCCCTGGCTGTCGCCGGAACGGGCGCGAGCCAATCCGTCCAGAGTCCAGAGCCGCGGGTCTTGCGGGGTCTGCTTCAGCGCCGCTTCAGCTTGCTGTGCGGCCTCAGTGTAGTTTCCAGAGCGGAGAGCCGCGATTACAGGCGCGGTCAGATCGCTGGATTGGCCGCCGAACAGCATAACAGCGGCAATGAAAAACAACACAAGACGCATTTGTGCTGATGCTAGAAAGTCAGCCGCGCTCCGATCTGCATCCATCGCGGGTTGGCCTCGGAAGTCGACTTGCCGAAAGTTCCGTCCGCCAGATTGGAATCTATGCCGTTCAAGTTCGGGTGATTGAAGATGTTGTAAAACTCGAAACGAAGTTGAAGACTTAAACGCTCGACGATCCGTACGTCCTTCAGCAGACTCGCATCAGTCTCGAAAAATCCAGGATTGCGATACTGATTCGGCTTCTCGCTGCCTTCACTCCCGAAAGCAGGCTGGCTGATGATTCCGGCCGGGAACAGCCCTCCCAGATAGGCCTGCCGCGAATAGTGAAGTTGATAGGTGGAAACGTCGGGGTAATCGTAATTCACGCCATCCGCGTTGTAGTCGCCGCTTCCAGGCGCATACCCTATGAAGGTTCCGCTCGCATTCTTAATCGGCTGGAAGGCCGCACCGGTATAAACCGTGAATGGGTTACCGCTTTGGTCGGAGGACGTCCCAGTGATGGTCCAACCGCTCAGCAGGCGCCCACTGAAGCCCTGGTTGTCATTGAAGTTTGGGAATTGATAACTCCAATAAGCGGACACCCGGTTCGAAGCATCCCAACTCGACGGGCCATAGTACTGCGAGAGATTGCCGAAGGTCGGGTAGAGTTGCGTGTCATCGAGCGACCTCGACCGGGTATAGGAAATATCGAAGGAGAAGTTGTTCCGGAACCTTCCGCGCAGATCTGCGATAAACGAATCGTACCTGGCCTCGGCTGCATTCTCGGCATAATTGATCGATCCGAAACTCGGGTTCAGCCTTGTCGGAGTAAGCGAGTTGTGGAGAATCAAATCGCCGGCGATAGCGGTTGATGTCGATGCCGTATGAAGTATTGCCCGTCTGCCCGTATCCGGTGATGATGTTGTAGCTGCGCGAGCCGCTATAGCCGGCGCTGGCGACCAGATTGCCGACCAGCTTGTGTTCCAGAGTTGCCGAGTAATTAAACGTGGTCGGCGCTGTCAGATTGGGGTCTACACCTCCAACGCTGGCCTGCGATCCGACGATGCCGCCCTGGGCGTTCAGCGGATGCCCTTGGAAAGCGGGATAGGGAAACCCAAACGGCACCTTGTTGCTGGTTCCAAGAGCGAAGATCGGCGCGGCGGTACGTTCCATTCGAAAAGAAAGTCGGAACGATGAAACCGGGGGGATTGGAGTTGAGGCCGTTCTCCATGTTTCCGAGGGTCGGCATGTCGTGATACATACCGAATCCGCCTCGGACGACCCAAGATCCATTCTTAGCCGGATCCCACGCGAGACCGAAGCGGGGAGACCAGATATTCCAGATTGGCTGATTCAGCACGTTGTTCTGCTGCTTCATGATTCCACTTGCGACCTGGTCGTTGAAAGTGGTTCCCGAGCCGAGATGGAAATTGGCCAGAATAGTTCCCTTAAGCGCGACGTAGGGATTCCCGAAATCGTCCCAGCGAAGGCCATAGATAAGAGTCAGGTTCGATTTGATCTTCCAAGAATCTTCCGCGAAGATGCCACCGACCGTGCTCTGGTATCCATAATTTCCCTGGGCCGGCTGGCCGGTAACGGGATTGTATGCCAGACTCGACTCGCTATAAGGCGTGTCCTGGACCAGGTCAAGCAGATTATTGAATTGAAAGCTGGGCTGATCGTGCGTACCGGCGAAATAGGCCAGGTCATCTCCGTGCCAGCCCTCATAGCCGAAACGCAGAGTGTGGGTACCTCGAATGTGCGTCAAGACGTCGCGCCAATGATAGCTGTGCTGAACGAAGTCGCCAAGCGCGAAACCGTCGCCGAACGATGCAACTCCATTGACGCTGATCGAAGGAACCGAGAACAGTCCGGTTTGCGGCGAAATTCCTTCCACTCGCAAAAACGCAAAGCCAGCTTCGTTCAACGTGTTGGGACTGAAAGTGTGGGTTTCGTTGACCTGCAGTGACTTGGTTATGTAATGACTTGTGGTATTGAAGGCGGCTCGAACGTTCGGCCCGCCAGTATCCAAAGTGGTTTGAAAGTAATTTCCGTAAATGCGATCCGCCGAGAAATATTTATCGATGCGAACGTTGTATTGAAGCCCATTGCGATAGTTCGTCGAACTTTGAACCCCATTATCGATTACGGGCAGGCTGCATGGAATGAAGGCCGTCGCCGCTGTTCCACACGTCGGCCCAAAATACTGCGCGGCGGTTTGCGAAACGCCCGTGCTTGCAGCTCCGGTCGGTCCGTAGGTGGTCAGCAACTTTGTTCCGAGCGTATTCGCGAAATTCTGCTGCGCGAATGCCACGAACTGAGGATCTTCGAAAGTGGTCGAGCTGACCGCTGCCTGTGAGGAACGTAACGGTTCGATCCCGAAAAAGAAAAAGAACTGATGGTGAGGGAATAATCGGTCCGCCAATATTGGCCGAGATGTTATTGCTGTGAAACGGAAGATAGGAGTGATTAAACTCTGTGCCTGCCCAGAAGTTTTCGTAAGTGAAGTAGTCGCTTGCCAGCCCGTGGAACTGGTCGGTTCCTGACTTGGTTGTCATATTGAAAATAAGCGAACTGCCCCTTCCGTATTGGACCGAGAAGGTGTTTACTTCGGTGGTGGATTCCTGGATGGCATCCGGGTTTGGCGTGAGATTCAGCACGCCAGGACGAATATTGCTGGTTACGTCCAGCCCATCGACAACATACATATTAGCGTTGCTGCTACGGCCATTGGCGCTGGCATCCACCTGCTGTTCCGTGGAAAAGTTGTCGGCTGCGGAACCTGGGCTTCCTAGAGAGGAGAGTCCTCTACCGGTTACGCCCGGCGCGAGCGTGATCAGATTGACCATGTTCCGGCCCGCTAACGGAATATTGGAAAGCTCCTCGCTCTGAATGGTCTGCTGGTTTCTCGTTTCAGCGGTGTCGATGATCGGTGCCGACGAAGTCACTTCGACCGTCGTCGCCGCAGAAGCGAGTTGCAGAGACATGGGGACGTTCAGATTCTGGCCGGTCGTCAAAGTGACCGTGACATCGGTCTTTCCGAACCCGGCGCCCGCCGCAGTGATCTTATAGGATCCGGGCGCCAGACTCACAAAGCGGTAGTTGCCTGAGTTATCGGCACTGGTCTCTTGCGAAACACCTGTGGCCGTGTTGAGAAGAGTGATCTTTGCATTAGCGACACCCGGCGCTGCTCGGGTCCTGCACAATGCCTTCGATGCTCCCGTTGAACTGCGCCAGCGCAGCGGCGCTGAATACAAGGAAGATTGCAAGAGATTTCGCAGCGCTGGTTCGAATAAGATTGAGCATGGTGTTCTCACTCTCAGGTAGGCCGCCCAAAGATGGCGAGCGCGGCACCCTCGGCAGTTAACCACGATATCACCAGCAGATCGAGAGAAACTCCCAGCCTGGAAAAGGCGATCGGATACACCCTTCCCGCCATTTCAGAAGCTAGTGATCGTCGCTCGCTCGAGTAAAGCCGTCGCTAAGTGTTTTCATGAAAACGACGATCTGGTCTTCTTCCTGATCGGTCAAGCCAGGATTTCCTATTCGCTGGTCTACGTTCTCGGGAACCTCGGGAGGAGCCCAGCAAGTCTTCGACCAAATCCTGGGTCATCGACGCCCTTTGCACAATGGGGCAGCACGTCGCGCGTATTGTAGAAGTGAACGACGCTCTTCGAATCTTTAATCACGCCGTTGTGGAAATACGCCTTCACGAGATTCGGCATCAAGGCCTCTTAATCGAACATACCCTGACAGTGGCGGTCTAGGAATTTCCAGGATCATCCGCTCGCGGCATTTCCATTGTTCGTCAATGTCTCCAGCCTGGTGAAGAACGAATACGTGTCCGAAGTTGGCTCGGTCGATTTCCCGTTCAGCGAAGGCAATGAATAATTGGAGAGATTGATGACCGCCCGAAGGAGATCGCGGTCGAACAAAGGTCGTTGTTGGCAATCCAATTGGCTACTTTCAGGGCCCCGCGACACAACTCGCTTTGCCCGTGCGCCGATACAACTGCGCAAGCGCCATGCCGGCCCACGCCTGATCCCCCACCGCTCTTGTAGAAATAAAATGGAACGCCGCCGGCGTGACGTAGGCGCCGTTCTGATCGGGCATATTCACGTGGTACGCTTGCGCGAAACGCCCGTCGTTGAATGGGAATTTGTCGCTTGGGCTTCGACGAGTCCGTTGCCGATGACTTCCGCTCGCGCGAGATCGCCGTCGCTGCCAGGCGCCAGGTAAGCCGAGATCCAGAGGCTCGTTGACAAAGCATTCGCCGCTGCGATGTGGCCTCGGCAGAGAAGAACGGATCCTTTCCGAAGCAGCGCAGGTCCTGGTAAAGAGTGGCTTCTCTCACTGGCCTGGAGCGTCCAGTTAGATTGAAAGACCGCCCGGAGATTCCCCCGGCAAATATATCGGCGCTGGAACCATCGTTCGCACCCGCGCTGAACCGTAAGTGTCTTATCGCCGGAATAATCCTACCTATTGAGCCCATGCTCCCTTCGGGCCCGTCCTCGACCTCTCTGTTTCGAAGCGGAGCAGCAATCCCGATTCGGAACGAGACTGGCGTCAGAGGCGTTTCGTAACGGAGCGCCAAGGCATTTGGCAAACGCCCGAGAGGTCTTTCTTCTTGCGCGAAAGCATCGTAACTCTTTATCAAAACAGTGACTTAGCTCGTCTCATGGGCCTCCGGTTAGCCCCTGGTGGACTCCTTGCCTTTACCCAAGGCGAAGCCGATCGCAAGACGCGATCAGGCCAGGAGATACACAATGACCGCCGCCACCAAACTTGCCCTTTCCAAACCAGTTAATGAGAATGCCCGCCGCGATGAGTTGATTACTGAGCATCTGCATCTGGTGACCGCGATTGCGGCGCATGTGCAGAACTCGATTCCGGTACATATCGAGCTGGACGATCTGGTACACGCGGGCACGATGGGCCTGTTCGACGCAGCGACGAAGTACCGGGATGACAAGGAAGTAGTCTTTCCGACTTACGCGAAACACAGGATTCGGGGAGCGATCTTGGACAGCCTTCGGCAGCAGGACTGGGCTTCGCGGGATTTGCGGAAGCGCTACAAACAGATGGAAGCCACAACGGTTGAGCTGACGACCAAGTTCGGTCGCACCCCAACCGAGAAAGAGATTGCCGAAGCCATGGGGCTGAACAGCCGCCGCTGGCAGGCGCTGATGGTCGATTTCCGCAGCTTGAATGCCGCCGCCACGCAGTCTCACGCCTACGAGGGCGAAGAGCAGTTAGCGCCGGAGATTCCCGCTACACCGGCACAATCTCCGGACCGCCTGTTTGCGCGCTCGGAGCTGCGGGGCAAGTTGAGCGCAGCTATGAAAACCTTACCGGAGCGCTATCAGCAAGTCGTCACGATGTACTACGAAAAGGATCTGACCATGAAGGAGATCGGCAGCCGTCTGGGAGTGAACGAGAGCCGGGTGTCACAAATCCACAAGGGCGCGCTCGAGCGCATGCAAGTGGCTTTGGGAACCGCTGGCATCTGCTCGGTGGCCGCGTTTTAAGATTCATTCTTTTCGCCTCATGGCGCGATTGCATTTAGACAGTGCAAACTCAGAAGGTGGCTACTCGCGTAAGGACTTTCTGGAGGCAAATCAGCGACGGCATCGCCATTCAGCAACTCTGGTCGCAGTTCAACAGCGAAGCCCGCGCCAGCTATCGCCTCTATTCCAAGGAAGTTGACTGGACCCGCGGCCGAGGAAGAGAGGCGCGGTCAAAGGTTCAAACGCGTTATTAGCGGTCTGTTCTGGGCGATGGTTTTGAAGCTTTCGCCGGCGCGGCGTGTTTTGTTCGTGATTGCGCTGATATTGCTTGTGTTCCCCGGGTTCGATTTCCATTATCGAGAGGTCGAAGCACAAATGCCCAACTTCTCGTTCTTCGGGGCAATCGCGCTGCTTGTCCTGCTTGCCCTCGAACTCGCCGATCGCGTGACCATGAAGCGCGATCTCGAAATCGCAAAAGAAATTCAAACCTGGCTTATGCCGGCGTCGCCCCCGCAGACGCCCGGGTTTGAGATGGCGTTCGCAACCCGGCCGGCCAACACCGTGGCAGGCGATTACTACGACGCGTTCTTGCGGCCTGTTACCGCGGACTCTATGATGGCCGGATCGCCGCTGCTTCTGGTGGTAGCCGACGTAGCAGGGAAAAGCGTTCCGGCAGCCTTGCTGATGGCGACCTTGCAAGCAAGCCTTCACACTCTCGCCGCCGTGTGCTCGAACCGCTGGATCTGATAGAACGCTTAAACCAATACGCCTGCGAACAAAATGTAGGTGGCCAGCGTTTCACGACCGCTTTCCTCGCGGAATTGGATCCAGTTACCCGGCAACTCACGTACATCAACGCGGGGCACAATTGGCCCGTACTGCGGCGCGCCTCAGGCGAAATCGAGCGGCTGCAATCCGGCGGCCTGCCTCTTGGCCTCATGCGCAATACGCGTTATGAATGCGGACAAGTCACGCTAGTCGCCAGAAGATCTTTTGCTTATCTTCACCGACGGTCTCGTCGAGGCTGAAAACGACAGAGAGGAGGAGTACGGCGAGCACCGCATGTTAGCGATGCTTGACGGTTACTCGGATAGAGCCGCTGTTGAAGTACTCCACGGCCTCATGAAATCTGCGGACTGGTTCGTAGGCTCCGCTCCTCAGCATGACGATATTACCTGTCTCGTTCTGCGGGCCGTCGCTGGTTGATCGGTTGCTAAGCGCTGCCATACGCCTCCTCAAAGAAATTCTCTTGACACGGATGCGGCGAAGTGCTAGATTTTTGGCATATGCTGATTTTTCAGCAGGAAGGCCGCTCGGGATGGCACTTACAGGGTTGAGCCGGCGTGAACGGCAAATCATGGAAATTCTTTATCAGCGAGGGCAATGCCTCGGCCTCCGAGGTGAGGGAGGCAATGAACGATGCCCCCAGCTATTCGGCCGTACGCTCCATGCTGCGGGTACTAGAGGAGAAGGGTCACGTAAAGCACGAAAACGAAGGATTGAAGTACGTATACGTGCCTATTGTGAACCTGGATAAGGCTAAACGGTCGGCCATAAAGCACCTCCTGGACACGTTCTTCAGTGATTCTCCGGAACAGGTTGTCGCCGCGCTTTTGGATGTCTCTTCGAAGCGGCTGACCCGCGGAGAATTGGATCGCATGACGGAAATGATCGATAAAGCAAAAAAGGAGGGAAGGTAAATGCCAGGCTTAGCATACCGTATTCGTTTTTCGTAGAGACTGCGCTCAAGAGTACGGCCATGCTCGGCGCGGCTTGGTTAGCGGCGCTGTTTATTCGGCGGAGATCCGCAGCCTCTCGCCATCTGGTTTGGAGCGCAGCATTCGCCGCGCTTTTGGGGCTGCCTTTTCTTTCCGCGACGCTACCGGCATTGCGTGTGCCCCTAGCCGTTTCACATCTTGCTCCCGGCTTAGTGTTCCAAGCGAGTGCTCACGGGTCGACTCACGCGTCGGCTTGGCAGGCCGGACAGTACGCAATGGCAGCGCCTCTGCTGAAATCCGCACCGTGGCTACCGGATTGGCGCATGCTGCTGATGATCGTCTGGGCGGCGGGCGCCGCAATCAGCTTCGCACAAATGCTTTTTGGCTGGACCGCGATCGAGCGCCTTCGGCGCGGTGCTACTCCGTTCACCATGCCGGGGTTCGCGGCAATGACCAAACTGCTCAACATCAAAGGCGAAGTGGATCTTGTCGAAACCGCCCGGGGCAGCATGCCCATCACGTACGGCCTATTACGCCCCGCAATTTTTATGCCCTCAGACGCGAGGGAGTGGAGTGCGGAACGCCGCCGGATTGTGCTACTTCACGAGCTGGCTCACGTGCGTCGTAGCGATGGCACAACGCATCTGCTCGCGCGGACAGCTTTGGGCTTGTATTGGTGGAATCCGCTGGCCTGGGCTGCCTGGCGCGAACTCTTGAAGGAGCGCGAGCGGGCCGCCGACGACCTGGTGCTCGGCGTGGGCGGGTGTGCGTCGGAATACGCCAGTCATCTGCTTGAAATCGCCCGCTCGATGCAATCGCCTGCTGCCCTTGGATGGGTCGCTTTGGCCATGGCGCGGCCCTCGCAGCTGGAAGGCCGCTTATCGGCGATTCTGGATTCCAGCCGCGATCGCAAAGCTCCCAGACGCATATCCGTAATCGCTGTCTCACTCGCGGCGATCGGCGTCATGGCTCCCGTTGCAGCTTTGCAAGCAAAGAGCGATACGGCGCAAGCGAAAGCCGGCAACCAGGCAAGCGTTGGCTCCGCCGCTGCGGGATTGATTAAGCAGGGCGATGAAGTGCGCGAGCAGAGGAAATACGATCAGGCGAAAGCCATTTACGGCAAGGCGCTGGATGCAGCGGTTAACGGCCCAGAAAGCGCCACAGCGCTTATCCGTCTGGCTACAGTCGAGCTGGCGATGAAGAATTTTGAGGAAGCGATCGGCGATTCCGAGCAGGCGCAGACCGCCGATTCCACAAAAGCCGCCGAGGCCAGAATGTGGATGGCGATCACTCGCGAACGTCAGAACAACCTCGAAGCCGCCGATGCGCTGTATCAAAGCGCCCTCGCTGCGGAAAATCCCAACTCAGCCGCCGCAGCCACCATCATGGAGCTTCATGCCCAGCTATTGCAGCAGCAAGGCCGAACAGACGAGGCTGCCGCGATGCGGAATCAGGCCGCCAGCACAAGAAAAGAACAGGCCGCCCAAGCCACGGCGATCGGAGGACCTTCCAGTTCGAATGTGTACCGCGTCGGCCAAGACATAGCTCCACCCTCGCTGCTGTCGAAGGTGGAACCTGTGTATACCGAAGAGGCGCGTCTGGCGAAGTATCAGGGTACCGTTCTACTCTCCGCAGAAGTTGGCACGGATGGTTCAGCCCACAACATCAAAGTTCTTCGCGCTCTTGCGTTCGGCTTAGACGAAAAAGCGATCGAAGCGGTCAGTCAGTGGAGATTTAAGTCAGGAACCAAAGACGGACAGCCCGTGACAGTAGCGGCAACGATAGAGGTCAATTTCAGGCTGCTGTGACCGGGATCTCCAAAGGGCGGGCCTTGTCCGCCTTAACTGAAGGTTCATCGGCTGATGGACCGTACAGTCCAGGAACCGGAATCTTGAGCAGGCGAAGGTATACGCCGAGTTGCGCCCGGTGATGGACGAGATGATTGAGAAACATCGTCCGGTAGAGGAGCATACGCGGAGCTTTCAACACGATGCGGTCTCCGAAAGAGAGTTGCCAGTCCTTCGCGAGTTCCTCGTCTGAGGCGGCAGAAGATGCGACTTGGCTTCGGCTGCGGTACGCTCCAGCTCAGAGAGAAGATGCGCGGTGGATTCAAAGATAAAATCCGGGAATTTTTCTTTGGCCATATTGAGTTCAGGCGTGGTCAGAATGCGCGTGCAGAACTCCGGAAGGCGAGCGGTGTGAAGTGCCAGGCGACCGATCGGCATTGATTTTTGATCGGGCTTCCATTGTGGGTCATTCTCCGGGATACGCTCGAGGGTGCGGCGTGTATTGGTTATCTCCGTTATCGAAGTCGAGAAGCAAAATGTTGGCAATGTTCATAAGCTGATTGTCACTGGGCGTTCGTTAGATTAGCACCAGTCTCGATCGTAAGAGGCGGATGCTAAGGCAGACGCATCACAATCTAATGGGACGCTTCATCCATCGGCTCCGAACGGTTGGCCGGGAGCTCAGCGACTGGTAATGGGCGCTGACGAGAGAGCGCTTCATTTAAATCAAATCGTACACCTTGAAAGTGGCTCCTAGGGAATCCGCTTGAGTGGCTTTTTAAGCAAAGGCCACTTTGGGGGCCTCAGTGAATATCGAACTGATACGGAAGAATGCGCAGCAGCCGCCCTTCAGCAGCGCGCGGCCAGGAAGAGCCGGCAGCATTCGGCGAAGCTTGCTTTCAGCAGCGGAATCCTGCAGTGCGTCCGGCGCTGAGTTAGCAAGTACTTCGAGTAAACTGCGGCGCGGCGGAAACATCACCAGATTAGTGTTGCCGGTGGGGGGAAGGTGCGCCTTCTGGCGAACCATTGCGACCGCCTGGTCGAGACCTCCCAACTGATCGACTAAGCCGTTCTGACGGGCCTGCGTACCCATCCATACTCTGCCTTGTGCGATCTGGTCGATTTGATCGTAGGCTCTTTTGCGCGCGCTTGCGACTTTTGTAACAAACAGTTTGTAAGTGGATGCAATCGACTCATGCAGCTTTTGCCGGGCGGCATCGGATAGCGGCTGAGTCACCGCATCCATGTCGGCCAGCTTGCCGCGGGAAAGCAGGTCGGCTTGGATACCGAGCTTATCGAAAAGGCCGTGCACCACGGGCCGGGCGTAGAGCACGCCAATGGAACCGGTGATGGTGTCGGGATACGCAACTACGGAATCGCCGGTCATAGAGATGTAATAGCCACCCGAAGCAGCTACGTCCGACATCGAGATGACGGTCGGCTTCGCGGCGCTGAGCAGCTTGAGCTCGTGGAGAATGACATCTGAAGCAAGCGAATCTCCGCCAGGCGAATTCACCCGCAGAATCACGCCCTTCACTGCAGAGTCATTCCTCACCTGCCGGATCAGCCTAGCAAAGCGCGGTCGGCGATTTCAGTGCCTCCCCCAAACGTGTTGGAGGGATCGCCCTGCACGATATCGCCGTCACCAACCAGCATAGCGATGCGGTCTCCCTTTCCCGGTTCGGCACGGAAATAAGAGCGGATATCGATCTCGGTTTAATTTAGACTCACCGGTTTTCTTCTTCAGGTCGGCATAGAGCTCGTCGTTATAGCCGAGTTGATCGATCAGTCCGTTGGACTTGGCTTGCTCTGCTGTAAACGGCCCCATGTCGATCAGCGCCTTCATGTCTTCCGCCGGATTTATGACGCCCTTGCCCGACCGTCGAGCAAAAGTCGCCATAGATCTGGTCCAACACCTGGCCCAGCACTTCGCGCGTCTCGGGGGACATATTGGTCCGTGTCAGAACATCTCCGGCGTCCTTATAGCGGCCGATATGATCGACCTCGAACTGCACGCCCAATTTGTCCAGACCGTTCTTGAAGTACATCGCCTCAAGCAGGAAGCCTTTTACTTCGAGCATGTCGCCAGGCGAAAGATAAATTCTGTCAGCCGCGGAAGCAAGATAGTATTCGCGCGAGCCGGGCGACTCGAGAAAAGCGTAAACGGGCTTGCCCGAAGTCTTGAACTCCGCGATTTCCTGCCGTAGTTCCTCGAGACGCCCCCAGCCTGCAATCACGCCATGCGGTTCAAGGACGACGGCTTTGATACGGTTATCGGAAGCGGCTGCGTGCAACGAAGTCCAGAGATCCCGGACAGTGGGCACCGCCTGCTGCTGCAAAAAGGGAAGAGCGACATCGACCGGAGCGGATTCCGGAATATCTCCCCTGAGACTCAGGACGAGAGCGGAGTTGCCGGCCACTGCTGGAGCTTTATTGGCAAAGATGCGGCCCACTGCGAATAAAAGTATGAAGATACCGAAGACCGAGACAATGATCCCGATCAGCACGCCTAAAAGGAATTTCCACATCCTGTCCGATTCTCCCATTGCAGCGTAGCAGGGCCCCACGGGACCGACAGAGAGCGCGAGCATTCGTCTGCTCCAGTGACAAAATTCACGCGCATCGCAGCTACCCTGGACGCTCGCCTCGCAGGCAGAGAGCGCTCTTCACTCGGCCTAAATAATTGAGTCTAAAAGAAGCAGGACGGCTTGGCTGGGAGGCAGGGACTCGAACCCCGATACGCAGATCCAGAGTCTGCAGTCTTACCATTAGACGACCTCCCAATGGGTCCAACGGCAGTATAACAGGCAAAGTGCCGATCAATCCCTTGCGATCGATGGTTGGGACCTAACCGGAAATCAACTTAGCTTGCACTATGAAGCGCTTCGGAGCCGAGCCGACGTAATAGAAGGGATAGCAGGTAATCATGGTCAACAGACTAGCCGGTCTTTGCGCAACTGCTAGGGTCGCATACTGAATCGGGCTTCCCCCATCGGAGCGCAAGACGCTCACGTTCGATGGTTTTACGATCCTAGTTCCGACTACTTGGTAGGTGTAAGTTCCTGAAGCAGACTGGAATGTGATTCGGTCACCCGCTTCAATAGTCTTTCAGTGCTCGGAAGAGAGTGTCCCTGTGCGCCGCAATCGCAAAATTTCCGGGCTGTCCGGGCAAAGCCGTCGTCGGTACGTGGCCTACCGCAGTCTGCAAAGTCGCCGCACTCACGCCTTCACGCACCATTGCCGACAATCCCAAGCGCTCGATCGAAACCCGCCCGAGCAGATCGCCCTCCACAAATCGAGCTGGAGTAGGTCGCGGGCTCTCGGTTTTCGAAACTGCACGCGTCTTCGCGGCCGATCCAGCTAGCAAGCGCAAGTGTGTCTTCTCGCTCAAAAACACGGTGAACGCAACGTTCGAGTGGCCGGCAATTTGTTGATTAAAGGCCCAATTTTCGTACGCCTGATAAACATATTGATCGCTGAGCGTGTAAGCGTAGTAGCCTACCGCCATCAGCCCGACGATAAACAGAGATATCCGAAGTCTGCGAAAGGGCGCATCGTTCTTTCCAGCATGCTTTTGAGCGAGCCGGATCGCATTATGACTGTGAGATCCCGGCCGCGTTATGGCAGCCCGAGAATCGCGACCAAGCTTTGCCCGCATCGCTGCCATCCTCAATGGCCGATTGGGCTAGAAACACCGGCCCCGAGCGGTACTAAGCGCGGGATCCGGTACGTTGAGCGGCAACGAACTTTGAGTCTCCGACCGTTCTCAGCGGCCACTACTCTCACCTGACGGTTTTTTCTCCTGTCGCTCCTCTCATCCGGAACAAAACCGATCGTGTAGCGATGCCGGACATCCTGGGAAATTTTCTCGAAAGTTGGAGCAATGTCGCTCAGCCCTCTCGGTTCAAAAAACTCGCCGCCGCTTACATCGGCAATCTTTCTAAGCACACGTGGACTTGAGTCGCCATTGCTTGCATCGTAAAGGCCGATCGTATACACCGTCGCCCTCGATTCCTCGATGGTCCTCAGGAGATCTGGAAACGCTATCTTGCTTACGTTATCCCTGCCATCGCTTACGACAATTAGAGTACGTCTCTGTTCGGCGCCCAGTTGAAGATGTTTTAGCGCATAATCTATCGCATCGTACAAGGCAGTCTGCCCCTGCGGAAGCCCAAAATAGAGCGAGTTACGCAACATCTCTAAGTTATCTGTAAAAGCGATTCCCGACGGCAGTCCTCGCGTAACTGAATCGTTGAAATTAATTACGAAAAACTGATCTCGCTTGTTACTGGACTTGGCGAAGAGAAGTCCTGCTGTTACTACCTCGGAACGCTTATAGACCATGCTGCCACTGTTATCGACTACCAAACCGATCGTCTCCGGTACATCAAAAGCACCAAAGTGCTTGATCTCTCTGGCATGTCCATCTTCCAAGACCTCGAAATTCCGCTCAGTTAGATTTCCGACGAAATCGCCCCCGGAATTTCTCACGCTGACATCAAGCAACACAAAGTCGACATTATCGAAGATTTTGAAGTCCGACCCAGCATCTGGTTCTACGGGCACTTGCCCGCTCCCCGCTACCACGGTTCCTATCGTGAAAAACAGAGGGACGAGGAAGCTTGATCTGGTCGATACCGAGCACATCTGAACTGCCCGAAGATCACTTATAACAAATCAACGGCTCCATGCACATACGCCGGAGCCGCCTTGTTTTGAAATACTATTGCTCCGCTTAGGAAATGCGCGTCGCGAGTGCAAGCATACCGGCTAAGCTCAACGCACAAAGTCCAAGTAACCCAATCAGTGGACTAGAACTAGCTGTATGCGGCAACCCTGCTGGTTGCGCTGCCGGAGTAGCTGGCTGCTCCTGCGGGACCGGAGGCGCAGGTGGGGGAACCGGTTCTGCTGCCGGTTGAGGTTCTGCCACAGGAGCCGGCTGTGCGACCGGCTGAGGGGCGGCGGGAACGGGCTCCGGCTCTGGCTCACGATAGTTGGCGGGCACTGGAACAGGCACTGCCGAAGCTAGCTGAGCAACCAGCTTTTTCGGGTATGCGAATTCCTGTCCGAAGTTGTCGCCGGGATAGAACCACGCGCGCACTGCCTTCGGAACACCCGCTGGAGTCTCCCAGAAAGTAAACTGCGTCTTGCCTTGTGGCTTCAAGCGGTAATTCGGAATCGCCAACACCGTCTCTTCCAGATGCTTCTGATCTTTGTCGAAAATCTGAACGATGTGCCGGTCTGATTGCGAATCGAGTAACTTCCAGACGTAGGTGCCAGGGTCGAGCACCTTGTTACCAGCAATGATGGGCTCATTAACGGCGACTATTGTCATTTTGTTCCAAGTGTCAGCGTGAGCTCGGGGGACAAAAGATGTCCCAATGAGCCCTACACCCGTTACCGCCAGGGCTCCTATATAAAATGCTCTAAATCTACTGCTCATCTTTTCTTCCTCCAACAGTTAAACAATGGGCGGTCGCTAATTTGCGGCTCGCGTCTTTGGCTGTATTCTTAACAGTTATCTCGGTTCTGTTGCACGCGCCGTACCAATGGCTTTCAGGAGCTTCCCTCAACAAGTTGGACGCGGATCCAAATAAATCCAGGAAAAAGTTACTTGCTTTTATCTCGCACGGGCAAGTACCAAAGCTCACATAGATTCGATACAGTGTCGGTATGCCGAACAAGCCCGACGGTTTAAGGACGCTGGCCATCGATGTAGGGGGTACAGGAGTCAAAGCGATGCTGCTAAACGAGCGAGGGAGGCCGATTAGCAACCGTCAGCGAGTCGACACACCGCGTCCGGCTACTCCTGACGCCGTCCTGGCGGTAATCGACAGCATTATTCAGCCCCTTGGAGCGTTCGATAGAGCTTCGGTCGGCTTCCCCGGCGTCGTGAAGCGGGGCGCAACTTTGACAGCGCATAACCTGGATCCAAGTTGGGTCGGATTGGATCTTGAAAAAGTTCTTGCCAGGAAATGGCGGAGGCCGGTACGAGTCGCAAATGACGCGGCCATTCAGGGCTATGGAGCGATCCGTGGCAAAGGTGTTGAGCTGGTGATTACATTGGGAACGGGTTTGGGTTCTTCCCTTTTCACGAGTGGTCACCTCGTTCCGGGGCTGGAACTTGCCCACCACCCCTGGAAAAAGAAACTTACCTACGAAGAATTCCTTGGCAAACAAGGTTTTGAGCGGCTCGGGCGTAAGCGTTGGAACGAGCAAGTTGAGAAGGCGATCGTGCAAATCGAATCTCTATTCAACTATGATCATCTGTACATTGGCGGAGGCAACGCGACTAAGATTGACTTTTCGCTGCCCAGCCGAGTTACACGCGTGCCGAACGAAGATGGCTTACTCGGCGGCGTCGCACTCTGGCGTGACTCCCCCGATATTGTCGCTTCTACTTCCCGGGCCGGATCGGCGGCAATAAGTAAGGCCACCTCGGAACCGCGTGGAAATGGTAGTGGTAAATCAACAGAGCCAGCACCCCGCCGATCAGTATAAGTAGGGCTAGCACTCCCAATAGAATTTTGCCCCAAGGGAACCGCTTGCCTTCCCGCTTCAGCACGAGCAGGTAGGCGGCGAACAACCCGACAAAAAACAGCAGCACCATGGGTACCGCGAATAACATCATGTTGAAGGCGTCGGGAGTCGGCGTCACCACTGCCGCTATCACGGTAATTGCCAGAATCGCGTACCGGCTATGCCGCAGCAGGAAGCGCGGTGAAGCCAGTCGCAACAGGGTCAGAAAAAAAATAATCACCGGCATCTCGAAGACGAGCCCGACCCCGAGCGTCACGTTAACAAACAAATCGAAGTAGTAGTCGATCGAGATGACGGGAGTAACGTGAACGTCACGCCCGATGCCTAACAGAAATTCCAGACCATACCGGAATGCCACGAAATAGGCAAAGCAGCCCCCGGTGATAAAAAGTCCAGCCGTGAAAATGATAAAGGGAACGGCCCATTTCTTTTCGCGCCTGTATAGGCCAGGTGAGATAAAGGCCCAAACCTGATAAAAGATCCACGGAGAGCCGACGAACACCGAAACCAGCAGAGGCAATTTGAGGTAAATGACGTTGAACTGCTCCATGGGTGTGATGGAAGCCAGGTTTGGCGGATTGATCCCCAAATGCTTCAGAGCAGTCACGGCTGGGGCCGAAACAATTTCCCACAGATCCTTACAAAAACCAATGCTCAGGATGAAGGCAACAATCAGGCCGCCAATCGCACGCAGCAGCCTTGAGCGGAGCTCCTCCAGGTGCTCCATAAAAGACATGCGCAGCATGCCCTTCTCTTCGTCATCTCCTTCGTCTTCTTCATCGGAAGGCGGCGGGGGTGGCGGCGGAGGGGGCACCTGACGCGGGGGGATTTGCGCCACAGCCTCAGGCGTCATGTACCCGGTGATCTCTTGCGTTTGAGCGGCCTCCGGTATGACAACAGGCTCGATATGGCCGTATGGATCTGAAGAACTCGAGTAAACCTCACTGCTCGGGGTAAGAACCGCTTCGCCTACCCATTGGCTCTGCGGCTCTTCATCGCTTATCGCACTAGCCGGTGCCTTTTCTTCTGGCGTGGGCTCCGGCAGCGCTGTATCCGCGGGCGGAGTCTCGCGCTCCTTCGGTTCTTCGAGCATCGATTACCGGAAACTAAGCCGGATGATTCCCTTCGGCAGCCACGCTTGCCGGCTCCGTTGCAGCCACAGGCTTCGAGCGCGGCACAGTTCCAGACACTTGCTCAGACGGCTGCACAGGCTGAGGTTCGATGGCTTGAGGAGGAGCTGAAACTTCCGCGGAATCTTGGCGGCCATACTCGTCATACGGATACGGGTAAGGAGCGGATGAGTAGGCGGTACTTCCCGACTGGTTTGTGCTGCTGCTCTTCGGCGCTTCAGACAATTTCGCTTCACGCTCGAGTTCCTGCATGTGCGACTCGAACGTTGTCTTAAGCTCGTTCTTGGCCCTGCGAAACTCGGTTAACCCCTTCCCCAACAGCCTTCCCAGCTCCGGCAGCTTCTTGGGACCAAAAAGGAGGAGCGCAAGGAGAACAATAATAACCATTTCCTGCGCGCCAATCGGACCCATCTAATCTTCTCCCTATATGCGTGACGCCTTTATGATAGCCCAGGATTCTAATTACCTGGTTCTGTGTCGAAGCTCTCGGGCTCGAACAAGATACAGTACATGGGTGCGACGACAGCAGAAACTTCCGCGGCGCCTACCTCTCGTTTTCGTCTGCCTATGGCTAGGGATGTCTGCCGTGTCAAGCGCGCAAGTCGAGCTCAGCGCTGTAGACAACGACCGCGTTTCGATTCTGATCAATGGCCAGCCGTTCTCTGATTTCTATATAAAAAGCCCTTACGCGAAACCCTTTCTTGCGCCTCTGCGTTCCGCTACGGGACTTATCGTCACTCGCAGATTTCCAATGGAGCATGTCGAGGGCGAGTCTCGCGATCACCCGCACCACAAAGGGCTCTGGATCGGATATGGAGATGTCAACGGAATCAACTTCTGGGAGACTGAGCCCGAGTCCAAGCCCAGCGATGCCAATCCCAAGGAGAAAGGAGCGATCCGCTTAGAAAAGCTGAACGAGGTTAAATCGGGCAAGAGGGCCGGCAGCATCGAGGCAAGCTTTGCCTGGCTGAGCGCCGCAGGCGAACAAATCCTTAGGGAGAACCGGACCATGGTGTTCTATGCCGACGACAAAATCCGTCGCTTCGACGTGGACGCAACCCTGACCGCCAAAACTCCCGCCCACTTCGCCGACACTAAGGAGGGCTTCTTCGCCATTCGCGTAGCCGACAGCATGACGGGCAGGAACGGAGGCGTTCTCACGAACTCGGAAGGCAGTCACACCGAGAAAGACGTGTGGGGCAAACGCGCGGACTGGGTCGATTACGTGGGCCCTGTCGCCGGACAAAAAGTCGGAATTCTGATCCTCGATTATCCGCAAAATCCAAATCATCCGCCCCGCTGGCACGCCCGCGATTACGGCTTGTTTGCCGTCAATCCGTTCGGCGTAAAAGACTTTGATCCGTCATCTCAGGTCAAAGGCGGCTACAATCTCGGCCCTGGTAAGTCGGCACGTTTCCGCTATCGGGTAATCATCCATTCCGGGGATGTGCCGAAGAAGGAGATCGCCCGCTGGTACTCCGATTACGCAAAGAGCACGAGATGAAATGGCTCTTATTCCTGCTGCTAATTGCGTCGAGTATTGGGCTATCCGCTCCAGCCGCGCCGCCTGTGCCCTCTGCGGCTCTCGCTTCAGAGCATTTTGACGCTCAGGCTGCAACCGACGCTTGGCTCGCGACTGTCTCGATAGCAGATCGTACTAGATCTGACGCATATTTTGACGGCGGGTGCTGGCTGCTCCTCTGGGACTTCCTCTACTTGATCGGGGTGATGGTTCTTCTGCTTGAATCCAGAGTTTCGTCGCGCATGCGTAACGCGGCGGAAAGACTTGCGAAAAATAGATGGCTGCAGGCGCACATCTATTGGCTCCAGTTCTCGATTGTTACGGCCGCTCTGCTGGTCCCTCTCACGGTGTATGAGGATTTCTTCCGCGAACACCGGTATGGCCTCTCCAACCAGACTTTTGCCGCTTGGCTGCGCGACGCTTCTCTAAATTTCGCCATATCCGTTCTACTGGGCGGTCTCGCCGTCGCAACCATCTTCGTGCTGATCCATCGTCTTCCACGCTCCTGGCATGTCTGGGGAGCGATAGTCGCGATCGCCTTCAGTGTTTTCGCCGTTGCCATCACACCCGTGTTTATCATGCCTCTGTTCAATACCTACAGGCCGTTAAAGAACAGTCCGCTCAAACACCAGATCTTGAGCCTTGCGCATGCCAACGGCATTCCCGTGAATGATGTTTACGAAGTCGATGCTTCGAAGCAGAGCAAACGTGTCAGTGCCAATGTCAGTGGACTCTTCGGTACAGATCGCATCACTCTCAATGACAATCTGCTGGCTCGCTGCTCTCCGCAAGCCGTGCTTGCCGTCATGGGTCATGAGATGGGTCATTACGTGCTGCACCACATACTCAATGGAGTGATGTTCATGGCTATCGTGCTGACCGCCATTTTCAGCACGTTGCGCTGGTGCTTAAATTGTTCACTCGGGCTCTGGGCAGCGCGCTGGCAACTCCAGGGCGTAAGTGACGTTGCCGTATTGCCTGTCGCGGTGATTATCCTCTCGACAATAAACTTTGTGCTCACTCCGCTTGGAAACACATACACACGAACGCAGGAATACGAGGCTGATATCTTCGGTCTTAACACCGCGCGTCAACCGGATGGCGAAGCAGAAGTAGATCTGCTCCTTGGCGAATACCGAAAACTCGACCCTTCGCCGCTCGAAGAGTTCCTCTTCTTCGATCATCCGGGCGGCCGCACGCGCATCTACGCGGCTATGCGCTGGAAAGCAGAAAATCTGTGCTTATTCGATCGCAGTCTGCCCTGCACAAATCCACCCGCAGCGCTGGTCAAACCCGCTCCCACTGGCTCGTTCGGCCCGAACGTAGCACCGCTTCGATAACCCGCATGTTCGCTAGCGCGTCCTCGAGCGTCACCGGGACTTCGCTGTTCTCTTGAATCGCCTGCGAGAAGGCGTCGCCTTGAATCGTGTATTGATCCATTGCCGGAAACTCCTCGATCCTGGCATTCTGTCCCGCTAACTGCGAGCCGTCGTCGACAAAAATCCGGCTTGGCCGGTCCGGCGGAATATTGTATGGAATCTCCAGGTCGATGCGGCCTTTGGTTCCCAAAACCTGCATCCGTTGAAACGGGACTAACTGAGTGGCGCACGTGAAGACCGCTTCTCCCGGTTCAAAATCGAGCAGCGCGGAAGTGAGGCGATCGGTGCCCATTTCAGGATCGTGCTCGACCAGTCCTACCGCCCTCGCCGGCTCACGTCCGAAAAAAAACCGCGACATCGTGATCGGATAGCAGCCAATGTCCATCACTGCGCCACCCCCGAACTCGGGAACATTGCGAATATTTTCAGGATCCCGGTTGAAGTAGCTAAACGCACTCATGATGCAGCGCAGCTCGCCAATTTCCCCGCTCCCCACGATTTCTCTTGCCCTCAGCCACTGCGGGTGAGTCCGCACCATGAATGCTTCGCCGATTTTAACTCGCGTCCGGTCCCGCGCGGCAATGAGCTCTTGCGCCTCTCCGACTGTCAATGAAAGCGGCTTTTCGCAAAGCACGTGTTTACCCGCTTCCGCCGCTTTGATCGACCATGGCACATGAAGATGATTCGGTAACGGATTGTAAATCGCGTCGATATTCTCGTCAGCGAGTAGTTCCTCATAGGAGCCATATGCTTTCCCGATCTTTAATCCGTCTGCCGCCCGGCGGGCTCGCTCGAGATCGCGTGACGCAATGGCCGCCACCTCGGCCCGAATGCACCTTTGCATGCCAGGAATGACCTTCTTGACCGCGATGTTGGCTGCCCCCAGCACACCCCACCGGATCTTGCTCGATTGTTGCGCCATGCCCCTGAGTTTCTCACGCGGATATTTATAAAACGGCTTCCGTTTGTTACCCTGAACCCGTGAAGCTGTACGACATCGATCCGGGACCGGATAGTCCAGAGCTGGTCCGGGTAATCATCGAAATTCCGAAGAACTCCAGCAATAAATACGAGTACGATGGCAACCTCGGAGTCTTCCGGCTCGATCGAGCGCTCTACTCGCCGATGCACTACCCCGGCGACTATGGCTTCATTCCCGGAACCCTTGCCGAAGATGGAGACCCGCTCGACATTATGGTTCTGGTAGACGAGCCGAGTTTCACTGGCTGCTTGATGGAAGCGCGGCCAGTCGGACTGCTGCATATGGTGGATGCCAGGGAAAACGATCAGAAGGTGCTCGCCGTCCCCAATCGGAATCCACGCTTTGATAGCGTTCACACCATGGATCAGGTGTTTCCTCATATCCGAAGGGAAATCGAATACTTCTTCTCGATCTATAAGGAATTGCAGGGCGGCAAGACCGAGATGAAGGGCTGGAGTGGTCCTCGCGAAGCGCGTAGGGTGATTAACGATAGCCGCGAAGCTTACCTCGATCGGCGCCTCCGCAGCGCAGAGCCCGCCCAGGACGTTGTTCACTCCTGACTCGGGAGACAGGCTAGGCTTTCCCTAATCTCTTTTCGGCCAGGGATGGGCGCTCCCGTCTGCCGCCTTAAACAAAACTATCTCCTGAGTTGTCGTCGAACCCGCCTCCATCGTCGGCGCTCAGACTCGAATCGTCCAATTGCGAATTATCGTCATACTGCCCTGCATCATCGGAGGAGTTTACATCCGACGAATTTACATCGGCGAAGTTGTCACCTCGATCAGTGCTGGCGTAATCGCCGCTACCAGGGGACGAATCATAATAATTGTTTACAATCTCTTCACGCGGCGCCATGCCTCCGCCGCTTCCCACGAATTCGTTTCCTCCCAAAAAGCCGCCTCCTCCGTGCGAGAACATCGACCCAATCGCTTCCGCCGCTAGGGTGCCCGCCGCAACGCCCGCCGCCGTTTGGGCCGCACTCCGCAGGAAGCTTGATCCGCCGCCAAATCCGGTTGCCTGTGGCGGTGGCAGGCGATGCGTATTGCTGCTGGCCACTTCCCGCGTAACCGGGCGACTGCTGCTGGCCCAGCCAGCTCGAACCGCCGCTCACCTGACCCTGCGCCGAACGGCTCTGCAGATCCTGAATTTGCTGCTGTGCCCGTTGCAGCGCCAAGTTCTGAATAAGCGCGGTTTGTGTCATCAAATATAAGGCGTCCGGGCGCTTTCCAATCCTGGTTCTGATAATCTCTTCCGCTTCAGGATCTCGCGGCGGCGCCGGAGCTTGCGAAATATTATCAGCGAGATCGTTCAGCATCTTACGTTCGTCTGGCGTCATTCGAGTTTCCTTTGATGGATTAGCGTCTGCTCCGATAAGAGATAGACGCAGACTTTGGACGATTGGTTCAAGCCACGCGCCGCGAACTCTATGGACGAGCAGACCCATCGAGACTTGCAACTTAGCTTGAAATCATGACAGTGTAGGGATGGATGGTGATGCGCTTCCCCGGTTCGGGCAGCCCTGTCTTGTGCCCTGTCGCGCTGAGAAACGAGCTGCTGGTGAGGAACCTAACTTAAGTGAAACCATCAGAAAGATATCTGCCATGTTGTTAGAAGCAACTTCGACCCCGCTTGTCGATCAAGAAATTAATCCCTGGCAATCCGCCGCTCACCGGTTCGATGAGGCGGCCGAACTCCTCAGGCTCGATGACGGGATGCGCAAAGTGCTGCGCTCCCCGGCTATGGAGCTATCGGTAAATATTCCTGTCGTGCTGGATGACGGCCGTATTGAAGTTTTTACCGGCTATCGCGTGCAGCACTCCATTGCGCGCGGGCCCGCGAAGGGCGGCATCCGCTTTGCCCCGGATGTATCGCTCGATGAGGTGCGGGCGCTCGCTGCCTGGATGACCTGGAAATGCGCGGTAGTCAATATTCCGTTTGGCGGCGGCAAGGGCGGCGTGATTTGCGAGCCGCATATCTTAAGTGAGGGTGAACTGGAACGCATCACGCGCCGCTACACCGCTGAAATATGCGAGTTTATCGGGCCAGAACGGGATGTTCCTGCGCCCGACGTGAACACCAATGAACAAACCATGGCATGGATCATGGATACCTATTCCATGCACAAGCGGCATACCGTCACCGCCGTAGTTACGGGCAAGCCGCTCGAGTTAGGCGGCTCGCTCGGTCGCCCTGAAGCTACCGGCCGGGGCTGCATGTTTGTAACCTTGGAAGCGCTGAAGCGCTTCGGGCTCTCTCCCGAAGACACTCGCGTGATCATTCAAGGATTCGGCAACGTGGGCGGCATGGCTGCGCGACTCATGAGCCGCGTCGGTTTCAAGATCATCTGCATCGTGGAATATGATGGCGCTGTTTACAACCGGCGCGGATTAGACGTTGAGGCTCTCATGCTCCACCGCAGTGAAACAGGCTCTATAACGGGTTTTGCTGAAGCGGAGGATGTCGATAAGGATGAAGCGCTTCTCATGGATTGCGATGTGCTCATCCCGGCTGCCCGCGAAAACGTCATTACTTCTCATAATGCACCGCGCATTAAGGCCAAAATTCTTTGTGAGGGCGCGAACGGGCCTACTACCTTCGTCGCAGATTCCATTCTGGCCGAGAAGAAAGTCTTCGTGATTCCCGACATTCTCGCTAATGCCGGCGGGGTTACTGTTTCCTATTTCGAGTGGGTGCAAGATCGCCAGGGGTACTTTTGGAACGAGAAACTGGTCAACGAGCGCCTCGAAGAGATTATGGTCAACAGCTTCAACGACGTGATCGGATACGCCGAAAAGCACGCGGTCAACAACCGTACTGCAGCTTACATGCTCGCCCTGGATCGCGTAGCCGTTGCGATCAAAAAGCGCGGCCTTTATGCCTGAGACTACTCCAAGGGATTTACCCAGCTCAAACCAGAAAAGCGCCTGAAATCACGATCCGTGGAAGCTAGAGTTGCTGCATGTTCAATGGCAATGGAAGCCAGGGCGGCATCCGTGGCAAGCGTTCCAAGGCTCTGGCTTTCGGTCATCAGTCCTTGAAGAATGCTCTGGTGACGTGGGCCAGGCTGTACTAAGATGACGTTCGGCTGGTTTCGCCACTCTTCGATGCGGTCGAAAATATCGTCTATCCCAACCGGGTTGGACCATAACCGTGGATTCGAGACAATTCGCACAAACGCCCAAAGGGTAGGCCAAGTGAGTCCGATGGTATCGGCCCCTTCAAACTGACCTTTCAGCCATTCCGCAGCCGCTCGATGTTGAACAGCGCCTGGATTCTGGCTATAGATCAACAGGTTTGCGTCAGGAATTACCACGTACGATCTTCGCCGTAAGCGTAGTCCAGCAATTCGCTGGTCTTATCGTAGTTCAAACCCGGAATCGTGCCCATATCGTGAAAGGGTCTAATTTTGAAAGGCTTCCGAGGTGGGAATGGCTTTTCAACCGAAACGGCTAAGCGAAGCAAATCGTTCAAAGTTTGTTTAAAGGATTGCCCCCGTTCTCGGCTTTCCTGCTTTACGCGCTGCAAGCACATCGTCTTCCAGGGTAATCGTGGTTCTGATGCTCATGATGCTTATACTATAGCATCACTTCGCATCTCTCCACCAGCTTCATTTTTCGCTGTAAACTTTAAGTTGGCGATTCTAAGCACATGACCGGGGAGCCGTCTACCCCTCTCATGCGGCAATACCTAGCCGCAAAAGGGCAGGTTCCAGGCGCTCTTCTGCTCTTTCGTCTGGGTGATTTCTACGAACTGTTTTTCGAGGATGCCGTGACCGCGGCCCGGGAACTCGAGATCACGTTGACCTCCCGGAACAAAGAACGCGGCGATCGAGTCCCGATGTGCGGGGTTCCTTACCATGCCGCAGAGGGCTACATTGCTCGCCTCATCCAGCGCGGCCATCGGGTGGCGATCTGCGAACAGATGGAGGAAGCCGGTCCGGGCAAAAAGTTGGTTCGCCGGGAGGTCACCCGCGTCATTACGCCGGGCACTGCCACCGATTCGAACCTGCTCCGCTCGCATGAGAACAACTTTCTCGCCGCCGCCTTCCCGAAGAATAACCGTTGCGGTTTGGCTTACACCGATCTCTCGACCGGAGATTTTCGAGCCACCGAAATTCCTGAGCACGAGCTGATCTCCTATCTCGAAACTCTGAACGTTCGCGAGTTGCTTCGACCGGAAGGACTCCCGCTCGGGAGCACGTGTCTCGAAACGTCTCTCGATACCTGGGTGTTTGGCGGCGATTACGCGGGCCGACAAATACTGGAGAGTTTTCGGCTGCTGTCGCTTGATGGATGCGGCTTGGGAGACAAGCCGCTGGCTGCCGCCGCAGCGGGCGCGGTGCTCCATTATCTGCGGGATACCCAGAAATCCGCCCTCGACCATCTGAATATCCCGGTCTTCTATCAGCGCAGCGATCACATGGTGCTCGACGGCACCACCGTGCGGAACCTCGAATTGACGGATCCGCTGTTTGCGGGCGAGAGCCGGGAATCAACACTCCTCCACGTCATCGATCAGACCTGTACCGGAATGGGCGGGCAGGCTCCTGCGCCAAAGATTACTGCAACCGTCACGCAGTCAAGCCGAGATTGAGCAGCGTCTCGATGCCGTCGCCGAACTTGCCGGCAAAGTGATTCTGCGGGGCGACTTGCGAAAGATACTCGGCTCCGTGCAGGATCTCGAGCGCTTGCTGGCGAAAATCACGCTCGGAACCGCTACCCCCCGCGATCTGCTTGCGCTCGGGAGATCACTCGCGAAATTACCGAGCCTCGGCGAAATCATAAGCCGCCTGGAAACTCCGCTTCTTAACAAACAAGAATTCGATTCACTAGAAGAAACTCGCGACAAAATTCTGAGCGCGATTGCAGAAGAGCCGCCGGCTTTGCTCTCCGATGGCGGAACCATCCGCGATGGCTTCCACTCCGAACTCGACCAATTGCGTGACATTAGCCGCAATAGCCGGCAATATATCGCCGCGATAGAAACGCGCGAGCGCAGCCAGACAGGAATTCAGTCGCTTAAGGTCCGGTTTAATAACGTCTTCGGCTATTACATCGAAATCTCGAAGAGCCAATCTGACATCCGCTCCGGCCTCTTACGAACGCAAGCAAACCCTGGCGAATGCCGAACGTTTTACCACACCCGAACTGAAAGAACTCGAATCGAAAGTACTGGACGCCGAGGACAAAATCCTCGCGCTCGAGCGGGAGATCTTTCAGGACGTGCGATCATTCGCTGCTTCGCAGGCCGCCCGAATCAAAGCCGTCGCAGCCACCCTCGCTGAGCTGGACGTCGCGGCTGCTCTCGCACATGTCAGTGTGGAGAATCGCTACCGCCGTCCTCGGTTCTCCGATTCCGGTGAGATGCGCATCGAAGCGGGACGCCACCCCGTAATAGAAAAGCTCGCTGAGCGCAACGCTGCCAGATTTGTTCCAAACGATCTATACCTGCACTCATCGGAGCAATACATCGGAGTCATTACCGGCCCTAATATGGGCGGCAAGTCGACTTATCTCAGGCAAGCAGCACTGCTCTTGATCCTTGCCCAGCTTGGATCTTTTGTCCCAGCCGATGCCGCCATACTGCCCATCGTAGATCGAGTCTACACGCGCATCGGGGCAGCAGACAACCTCGCTCGAGGACGCTCAACTTTCATGGTTGAGATGACAGAGGCCGCCGCGATCCTCAATACAGCTTCCGTCTAATAGCTTTATAGTATTAGACGAAATTGGCCGCGGCACTTCTACGTATGATGGCTTGGCACTGGCTTGGGCCGTAGTTGAGTACATTCACGAGCACATTCGGGCGAAAACTCTCTTTGCGACGCATTATCACGAGCTGACAGAACTCGCAGATCAACTTTCTGCAATAAGAAATTTACATGTCACAGTAAAAGAGTCGAACGATGCGATCTTATTCATAAGAAAGGTCGAACCGGGTGCGGCAGACCGTAGTTATGGCATCGAAGTGGCCCGTTTGGCAGGTTTACCCTTGCAAGTAATCGAGCGGGCGAGGTCCGTTTTATTGCATCATGAAGTAAGGGAACACTCCGTTAGCGAAAAGCTGGCCCCGAGTGACGCTTCCGCGCCCTTACAGATTAGACTTTTCGAGCCCGTGAATCAGGGGCTCGCCGATCGGATACGGGCTTTGAACATAGACGAACTCCGGCCGGTTGAAGCTTTGCAGATTCTGCACGAATTACAGCAAGAGTTGCTAAAGACATGAGAATAGCAGGTATAATGAGCGGGACTTCGCTCGACGGGATTGACGTGGCGATCATCGACATCGCCGGTTCAGGCTTTAAGGCAAAGATAAATGTCCTGACAAGCCACTCGGTCCCTTATCCAAAGAAGATTCGTGAGGCGCTATTGGCGCTGGCCAATGCAAGCGCGCTTACAGGTGACATTTCGCGGCTGAACTTTCTGCTCGGCGAGTTGTATGCTGAGGCACTGGAAGAAACCGCGGAACGCGCCGAGATTCCTCTTGACAGCATCAAGCTAATCGGTTGCCACGGCCAGACAATCTTCCACGAGGGTCAGGCTGCGCAGTACCTCGGCAAGAAAGTGTCCAGCACTTTTCAGATTGGCGAGTCGAGTGTCATTAGCGAACGCACCGGAATCGATGTGATCTCGAATTTCCGTGAACGTGACATGGCGGCAGGCGGTAAAGGCGCTCCTTTAGTTCCTTACCTGGACTATATGCTGATCCGTCATCGCGGCCGCGGGCGCGTTGCCATCAACATCGGCGGGATTGCGAACCTAACAGCCATTCCTCCCAACACCAACACGGATCGCGTGATTGCTTTCGATACGGGTCCGGGCAACATGGTGATCGACCAGCTCGTCAGCCGCATCACCAGTGGCGGACTTACTTACGATCGCGACGGCACCATGGCGGCTACGGGCGAGATCGATGCCAAGCTGCTGGCGAAACTTCTGCGCGACAAATATTTCCGCGCAAAGCCGCCGAAAGCGGCTGGCCGCGAGCAGTACGGAGCCGAATTTGTTTCGAAATTGCTCGATACCGAACTCAGCAGTGAGGACTTGGTCGCAACAGCCACCGCATTGACCGCCGAAAGCATCGCGCTTGCGGTACGCAACTTTGTTCTGCCGGAGATGCGGGTAGATGAAGTCTTCGTCTCCGGCGGCGGAACTCACAATCCGACACTCATGCGTATGCTGCGCAAGGCCATGGGTGAGATTCCCGTCAAAGACACGACCGAGGTCGGTGTCGATGTGGATTCGAAAGAGGCCATCGCGTTTGCCGTTATGGCTTATGAGACCGCGCATGCGCGGCCCACTAACATTCCCGTGGCGACAGGCGCCAAACGCCAGGTCATCTTAGGGAAAGTGACGCAGAACGGCGGAACGCACAACGGCAATTCGAACGGAACTGCTCACAACGGAGTGGGCTCGTCTCACACCAACGGCATCTCAAGCGGTCATAAAGCCAAGTCGGCTCGGGCTTCCAAAGTGACTCATCCGGCTGCGGCCCCCAAGGTCAAAGCCGCTACCGCTCGCTAGCAGCATAGGCGGGTTCGAAAGCAAAAGGGATGTCCCACTAAGGGCATCCTTTTTGTGCTTGATGTCTCCGCGAACAGCCTCCAGCCTCACTCGTCACTCATTCCGGTCGGCCTCGGCGTCAATCAGGTACAGTATGATCCGGAGCGGCATGCCCGCAAGCTCCGGCTTGTCTTCTATATCGGCACGCACGTCGAGCAACGCACGTTCGAGCAGGTAGGTCTGAAGCAGGGTTTGCTGATCGGCGCGCGAAGCTGGCATGTAAGCTGCCCGTCCGGCAACCTGCCAATATCCGCGGAGAAATGCGGCGCTTACGTGCGCGAACCAGAAGCGGGCTGCATTGCGAAGAGCCCGCGTCAGGAAGCGCCTGGTCCGGTTCGCTCCAAAGCCGGTTGCCGAACCGCCGTCTGAGCAGCATAAGCCGAAGGAAACTAGCATGCTCGTGACATCGCGCAGCGGGCAACGTTTGATACGCCGCTCGCTGATATGCGTCTGCGGGTCGCCTTCGAAGTCATACATCACGACATCGTCCCCGGTCACCAGCAATGCCCGAGATGCAAGCGCCCATGGAAGCGGGTGCGTTCGGATTGTATACGCTGTTCGAACACGGCCTGCAGCTTGGCAATGATCGCGTTCTCCTGCTCGAGAACTTTGGCCGCCAGTACTCGCAGCTCCTCGCTCATTTCGGAGTAGCGCTGCCGGATGAATTCGAATCTGCGGCCGACCAGGCCGATATACCCGTGATAAAGACTCTGCCGGTAGAAGTCGTTGAATGGTTCGGCGGCGAATGCCGGATCGTCGAATTGCGTGGAGAGAACCAGATGCAGTTGCGCCACGCGAGCCCCGATTTTTTCGGCAAAGCTAAGGCACGGCTCTATCAGTTCTGTTGCGATTGCGGGAGGCGGAGGCAGGGCGAAATCCAAGTCATAAATTTTCGCGGGAGTCGCAGCGCGCAGCTCGGTTTCAGAACGAGCGCCCTCGACAACGCGCCGGTAGAATTCGTCCAGATACTTGCGTGTTTGCTGCCAGGCATTGCCTTCGTTCGGTACAAATCCGTGCAGGATTCCGACGATGGTAGTTTCGCCGTTCTCTGCGCTGGTATTGCAGACATCCGGCAAATGGAGCGGCATGGGTGAAATCTACTTTCTCGGTAAGCAGGTGGCCCAATTCGACGCCGGGATGGAGGCCCGGCTCGACTTTTCGAAGCACTTTCAGGACAAAGCGGTCACCGAACTTGATCGAGGTGTCGATTTCAGAAGACAGGAGGAGCGAAGGCTCCAGATTCGGATGAGTCGCACCCCAGAGCTTGCGAAACTCGCGATTGCGCTGCGCGGTTAGTTCGCCGCTCTCTCCGATAAACTTTTTGCGGCGGGCGAACGCTTCGATCAGGGAAGTCGAAAACTCGTTGCTTCGCGTGGCGGTGTAAAGGACTGCTTGCTCTCCGCCCGGGGTGCGTATCTCGGCAATGATGGTGTCAGGATCCTCGTCGCGTAACTTTGCAAGCTCACTTTCGTTCCCGAGCGCCATCGGCACGAAGAACAGCTCTGGATCCCCGGTTGCGTACTCGACGCGCACGAACGAAAGACGGAATTTCCCATCGCCAATCGAGATTGATTCCGTAATCTGAATCGACCGGAAACGCCGGTCTTTCGAACGGAACCACGTGCGTGCTTGCAGGAAACGTGGCAAGACGGCGGCAATGCTGGAGCGAATCCCCGGATCCCAGATGTCCTTCAACGAGGGGATGGTCAGGATAGGAATGCTCTGCCGGCGCATTTCGGCCGAAGGGGCGACTATTGTCGCCGGTACCTCCCGGACTTCGAGTGAAAACCAGAAGAACGAATTGGGGCCGAGGGTGAGCGGATAATAGTCTTCGCCCACTGATGGGAAATCGGTTCTGCCAAACAGTTCAACCGGCGTATAGCCAGTGAACTTGCGGAGATCCAACTGAACCGCTTGCGCGAAGCGCGACAGATTCGCGACTACCAGGATAGTTTCGTCCTCATACCGCCTTATGTACGCAAGCACGCGCTGGTTGCTGGGCAGGAGAAACTCGAGCGTGCCGCGGCCAAAAGCCTTATATTGCTTGCGAAGGGCGATCAGGCGCTTGGTCCAGTTCAACAGAGAATTCGGATTGTCTTCCTGCGATTCCACGTTAAGCGCCTCGTAGTGGTAAGCAGGATCGATATTGACGGGCAAATATAGTTTTTGCGGATTCGTACTGGAGAATCCAGCGTTCCGGTCGGGGCTCCACTGCATGGGAGTACGGACGCCGTTGCGGTCGCCGAGATAGACGTTGTCACCCATGCCGATTTCGTCGCCGTAGTAGATGACGGGCGTGCCCGGCATCGAGAAGAGTAAAGCGTTCATTACCTCGATGCGGACGCGATCGTTGCCGAGCAGCGGAGCCAGGCGGCGGCGGATGCCAAGGTTGATGCGCGCGCGCTGATCGGAGGCATAGACGCGGTACATGTAATCGCGCTCCTCGTCGGTGACCATTTCGAGCGTCAGCTCGTCATGGTTGCGAAGGAACATGGCCCACTGACAAGTCTCTGGAATGCCGGGCGTGCGCTTCAGGATTTCGACGATCGGTAGACGGTCTTCCAGCCGCAGCGCCATGAACAGTCGGGGCATGAGCGGAAAGTGAAAATTCATTTGACACTCATCGCCTTTGCCGAAGTAAGCCACCGCATCTTCGGGCCACATGTTGGCTTCCGAGAGCAGCATACGGTTCGGGTGAGTAGCGTCGAGATGCTGGCGCAATTCCCTGAGAAACGCGTGGGTCTCGGGCAGATTCTCGCAGCTCGTGCCTTCGCGCTCGTATAAGTAGGGAATCGCATCCAGGCGAAATCCATCGACTCCCATCCCGGCCCAGAAATCGAGCATGTGCATAACGGCGCGGCGCACCAGCGGATTGTCGAAGTTCAGATCCGGCTGATGCGAATAAAAGCGGTGCCAGAAGTAGGCCTTCGCTACGGGATCCCAACTCCAATTGGAGGGCTCGAAATCCTTGAAGATGATGCGCGTCCCGGCGTATTTGTTTGGATCGTCGCTCCAGACGTAGAAGTCTCGCCAGCGTGAGCCGGGTTCGGCATGTCGGGAGCGTTGAAACCACTCGTGCTGGTCGGAGGTGTGATTGATGACCAGCTCGGTTATGACACGCAGCCCGCGACGGTGCGCTTCGCGCATGAAATGCTGAAAGTCGCGCAGCGTGCCGTAGGCGGGGTGAACGCTGCGGAAATCCGAGATGTCGTAGCCGTCATCCTTCCAAGGTGAAGGGAAGAACGGGAGCAACCAGATAGCGGTAACGCCGAGATCTTCGAGGTAATCGAGTTTCTCGGCTAAGCCGCGGAAATCGCCCATGCCGTCGGCGTTACTATCGTAAAACGCGCGGACGTGGGCCTCGTAAATAATCGCGTCCTTGTACCAGAGGGGATCTTGTTGAGCTGTGCCGTTGATATGCGGATGCATGCTGTTGGGCGCGACTTTATGGTACAAAAAACGGATTGCACCAACTATGTTTACCGCTCCTGAAGGTCGCGGCTCGGAAGAGGCGGTCACGAAGGGAACCGCCATAGGGTTTCGGATGAGAGAAGTGAACAGTGGCGCGCATAGTCCTAAACACGTTTGGTTCGCTCGGTGACCTGCATCCGTTCCTCGCTGTCGCGATGGAGCTGCGGAATCGCGGGCACAGTGCCACGATCGCCACCTCAGAGGTGTATCGCCAGAAAATCGAAGACGAAAATATTGACTTTTCGCCCGTGCGGCCGGACATCGGCGAAATGCTCAATAATCCTGAGCTGCTCAGGAGGTTTTGGGATCCAACCCGCGGAAGCGAGTATCTGATTCGAGACTATCTGGCGCCGAACATCGAGCAGAGCTATGGGGATCTCGCGCAAGCCTCCGGCGGGGCGGACCTTCTGCTGACCCATGTCGCGGGTTACGCTGGTCCGATCGTTGCTGAATCTCAGAGACTGCCCTGGATCTCGGTCGTGTTGCAGCCGTCTATCTTCCTGTCGGTCTACGATCCGCCGATCCTTCCCGCTACCTGGCTCAGGCACTTGTATCCACTCGGCAGACATGCTGTGGCCGGCTTGTTCGCGTTGGGTAGAGCGCGAGTGCGGACCTGGATGAAACCGGTGCTCCGCCTGCGGTCCCGCCTCGGTTTATCGACTGGCGCGAATCCGGTATTTGAAGGCCAATTTTCACCATACGGGACACTCGCTCTTTTCTCGGAGCACTTCGTCCAACCGCAACGCGATTGGCCGCCGAACGTCACCGTGACAGGCTTCGTCTTTTATGACCAGCTCGGGGCCGGCCTCACTGAGTACACCTCGGGCGTGCAAGAGACGGTCGTTAAGGAACTGGAAGACTTCCTGAGAAGCGGGCCTCCGCCGGTTCTCTTCACTCTCGGCTCTTCCGCCGTGATGCAGCCCGGCTCATTCTTCGAAGAGAGCGTGCAGGCGGCCCAAAAGCTAGGCCTTCGGGCTGTCTTGCTCACTGGCAATCAGCCGCCCCCGAAATTACCCGGCGATCTGACGAAATCGATTTTCGTGGCCGGCTACGCGCCCTACTCGCAGCTGATGTCCGAAGCTGCACTCACGGTACACCAAGGCGGCATCGGCACTACGGCACAGGCACTGCGGGCTGGCAAACCGATGCTGATCGTCCCCTGGGCCCACGACCAGCCTGACAACGCGGAACGCGCTCGCAAGCTGGGGGTTTCACGTACCCTCGAACGGGCACGTTACACTGCTTCAGCGGCTTGTCTCGAGATCGAGCAATTAGTTAACAACCCCAGTTATGCGCAGGCGGCGTCGGCCGCGCGGGACCGGCTCGTGAGGGAGGACGGGCTCGCGGCGGCGTGCGATGAAATTGAGCGGATGCTTAGCGCTTCTTACGCACGAGGCGGCGGGCCTTCCTGATTACGGCGGGCGTTACCGCGAACGCCTCATTCACCAAACCGGCTTGCTGATCGGCGTGTACTTTGTGAGCGCCTGCAGCAGGGCTGGCAGCCGTCGGCCGGCCGATGTAGCGCAGTTGGCGGCCATGTCCGCCGGGGTTGATGATCGATTGCATCTGCTCTTCCACGAAGTACCAGGCGCCCATATTTTCCGGCTCTTCCTGTACCCAGAAAAGTTCGGCTGCATCCGGATAACGGCGCAGGATGTCGGTCAGGCGTTGCAGCGGGAACGGATACAGCTGCTCGAGCCGGATGATGGCGATATCGCTCCGGCCGAGTTCCTCGCGCTTGTTGACGAGATCGTAATAGACCTTGCCCGAGCAGAGCAGCATGCGGCGTACCTGGCTGCCGACATATTGCGGGTCGCCGATCACTTCCTGAAAGGCTCCGCTGGTCAACTCTTCGAGGCGCGAAGCGGCTTTGGAATAGCGCAGGAGAGATTTCGGCGTGAAGACGATTAGCGGTTTGCGCAAGCCGCGCCGGTCCGCTCCACAATGCATTTGACGCCGAAGGAGATGAAAGTATTGCGCCGGAGTGGTGCAATTGGCAACCTGCATATTGTTTTCGGCGCAGAGCTGCAGAAAGCGCTCGATGCGGGCGCTCGAGTGTTCCGGACCTTGCCCTTCGAGCCCGTGCGGCAGAAGAAGGACGAGACCGCTCGGCTGGTTCCATTTTGCTTCGGCGGAGACCACGAACTGATCTATGATGATCTGGGCCCCATTGACGAAGTCGCCGAACTGCGCCTCCCACATGACGAGAGTGAGCGGGTCGGCAACGCTGTAACCGAATTCAAAGCCCATCACCGCGTATTCGCTAAGCAGACTATCCACCGCCTCGAATTTGGCTTGCCGGGGATCGAGGTGTTTCAACGGGCAGTAGGCTTCGGCCGTTTCATAATCGTTGAACTCGAGATGGCGCTGAGTGAAGGTGCCGCGCGTGACATCCTCGCCGCTGAGACGAACGGGCGTGCCTTCGAGGACTAGACTGCCAAACGCGAGCGTCTCGGCAAAACCCCAGTCGATAGGCGCGCCACGCAGAACTTCACGCCGCCGATCGAGCAAGGACTTCAGCTTCGGATGCAGATTGAAGTCGTCGGGCAGCGTGGTGCATTTCTCGATGACTTTGACGAGCGTGTTGTAATCGGCCGCCGTTGAGGGGCTCGGCTGCATGACCTCTTCGGCAGGCACTTCCGCGAATTCTTCAATGGTGAACTCTTCGCGGTGCTTCTTCGATTCGTCGTAGGTCTGATTGAGTCGGCTGCGCACTTGCGCGCGCAAGCTCGCGACCTGTTCGGCATCGACAAATTTTTCGCGCACGAGCCGGTCGGAATACTGGGTGGAAACGGTCGGCGTGTTCTTAATTTTGCGGTACATCACCGGCTGGGTATAGCTCGGGTCGTCGGCCTCGTTGTGTCCTTGACGTCGGTAACCGATAAGGTCGATCACGACATCGTGCTTGAAGCGCTGGCGGTAATCGTAGGCTAGCTGCGCGACGCGCAGGCATGCTTCGGGATCGTCCGCATTTACGTGGAAGATAGGCGCCTGGACCGAGAGCGCGATATCGGTGCAATAGATGCTGCTGCGGCCGTCGAGCGGATTGGTAGTAAAGCCGATCTGGTTATTCGTGACGACGTGAATGGTTCCACCGGTGGTAAAACCATCGAGCTGGGACATCTGCAACACTTCGGCCACGACGCCTTGTCCGATGAGTGCAGCGTCGCCGTGGACCAGAACAGGCAGCACTCGCTCGCGCTTGTCGTCGCCGATACGGTCCTGCTTCGGACGGACCAGACCCTCGACGACGGGATCGACGGCTTCAAGATGGCTTGGATTGAAAGCCACGGAAACCAGGATTTCTTTGCCTTGGGTAGAACGGTGGATGCCGCTGGCGCCGAGGTGGTACTTGACGTCACCGGAACCTTGCACGCTATCGGGATCGGGCTCGCCTTCGAATTCCGAGAAGACTTGCGTCATCGACTTGCCGACCACGTTTGCGAGCACGTTCAGCCGTCCCCGATGAGCCATGCCGATGACTGCTTCGTGCACGTTCTCGTTGGCGGAGCGCTCCAGGATCTCATCGAGAACGACGATGGTGCTCTCCAAGCCTTCGAGGCCGTAGCGCTTCTGGCCGACAAAGCGAGTCTGCAGAAAATGCTCGAATTCTTCGGCCTGCACCAACCGGTTCAGGATGCGGCGGCGCACCGCATCGTCAAGGGTCCAGGCGTTCATGGTGCTTTCCATGCGGTCCTGAAGCCACTGCTTCTGCTGCGGGCTCTGGATGTGCATGTATTCGATCCCGATCGAACCGCAGTAGGTGGACCGCAGACGGTCCAGGATCTCGCGCAGCGTTTCGTAGGGCTGCATGTAAGAGGCAATTGCGCCGCTCGGAGCCTTGACGGCGCCCGACAGGAACGGGCGGTCGAAATCCCACAGAGAGAGACCGTAGCTAGCGGGATCGAGCTCGGGATGATAAGCCGGATCGTTGCCGAGAGGGTTGATGTTGGCTAGGAGATGACCGCGAATGCGATACGAGTTGATGAGCTGAATAACAGCGGCTTCTTTGGCGACATCGGCATTGGCGGCGCCAGCGCCGAAACGGCCGGGCGTGATCTGCTGGTCCGACTGCCAGCGCACCGGCATGTAAGGGATCTTGAGATCGCGGAAGATGCCTTCGTAAAACGCGTCGTCACCGACCAGCACTTGCTGCACGTTGGCCAGGAAGGCGCCCGACTCCGCACCTTGAATGATGCGGTGATCGTAGGTGCAGGTGACGGTGAGGACTTTGCTGAGTCCGAGCAAGGCTTTGGTCTCTTCGCTAGCGGCGGCGAATTCCGCCGGATAATCGATAGCGCCGGTGGCGATGATGGCGCCCTGACCGGGCATGAGCCGCGGAATGGAGCCGACCGTTCCGATGGTGCCGGGATTGGTGAGCGAGATGGTTGTTCCCTGGAAATCGCCGACCTGTAGCTTGTTCGAACGGGCGCGGGCGACAATGTCGTCGTAGGCCGCGACGAACTGAGCGAAACTCATGCCGTCCGCATTCTTCACGTTAGGTACTTTGAGCGAGCGGGAACCATCTTTGCCGGCGACATCAATCGCCAGGCCGATGTTCACCTGATTGTGAACGACACGAAACAGTTCGCCTCCGTTTTCAGCGAAAGCGTGATTCAGGGCTGGATTCGATTTGATGGATTTGACAATGGCCCAGGCGATCAGATGCGTAAAGCTGAGCTTACCGCGGCCTTGGAGAGCGCGACGCTTGTTGATGATGTTGCGATTCTCTTCGATGACGCGCACCGGAATTTGGCGCTGCGATGTCGCGACCGGAATCGACAAGCTGGCGGCCATGTTTTCGGCAATACGCGCGGCGACTCCACGCAGAGGAACCAACTGGTCGTTGGCGCCGAGCGGGGCAGCGGCCGCCTTTTCCTGGGATTGAGCCGGAGCTGTTGAAGTGTGCTTCGAAAGTTCCGTGGAAGGCGCGCCTTTTTCCTGGGGCGCTGGCGAAGGCTGGGGCGGCTCGACACGCGGCGGCTCAGGAGGAGCAGGCTCGCGTTCGGGAGGCATGGGCGAGGGGGGCTCTCGCTCGGGCGGAACCTGGGTAGGAGGCTCACGTTCCGGCGGGATCGTGGTAGGTGGCTCCTGCCGCGGCACATTCGGACCGAAGGGAGTTTCCGCGTCCGGAGGCTCCGCTACGGCAGTCGCGGTCGCTTCGCTGTTTAGAGTGGCTCCATTTTGTCCAGCATCCCCGAACAGATGAGTCCAACTTTCGTCGACACTCTTCCTATCGAACTGGTACTGATGATAGAGCTCATCTTCTAACCAACTATTGATTCCCAACGAGGGGTCCTTGGTTTGCGGCATTTCGATAAGTGTAAGTACGGAGGGTTAAGGCGAGAGCACGGGCAAGAGGGAACAGCCTCGGCCCCGTGCTGAATGATGCTTCCGTACCTTTATTGTAACGAAGCAGAGGGTTCTCGCCTGACGAAAAGAAACAGGCGAAAACACCTATTCCACCAAGCCACTCAAGCGGCTTGCTGAAGCTCGAGATCGGGCGAGGGCGTCGCGGAACGAGTATCAAGGCGGGGTTTTTGAGCCGCGATTTTCATTTCGAATACGGTGATACGTGCGGTGTGCAGTTGCTGGCGGATTTCGGCGGCTTGCTTGCGAGTTTCGTCGAGGGCTTTGCGACTCGCGGAGGCATTTGTGGAAGGTGCCGCGCTTGAGGGTGCTTTGGTAGCGCAGATAGACAGCGAGATCCCGTTTCGGTGTCCCTCTCAGAACCAATTGGCATGTTTTTTTCAGCGCTATTTGGCATACGAAGCAGAAGCTGCGGATTCCGGCGAAGGGCAACAAAAGCACCCGGTTATCAGGCGGCGGCTTGTTGACGCGGAGCTTCCCGTAGGTACAGGAGTAATGGGAGGGCGACCGAGACGCCGAAGATCATGAGCCCGAGGACAGGAAGCCACCACTTCCAACCGACGCGGCGACGTTCGAAGATCAGGAAGGCGAGAACAACAGCGGCGGAAACGATTACGTCAGCCGCAAAAAATTCGCTGATTCGATTGGCATGCAATTGATTGAAGAACAATGGCAGGTCGAGTCCATGTTCGAACAACCAGGGCAAGAAGTGAAAGTAAGGAAGGACGGCACCGATTACGGCGAGCACCAGGTAAACGGTCTTCGGTCTCATTCACGTCAGCCTCGCCGCGCTGCCTCGATGCCGGCGATGTCGATCTTCCTCATAGTCATCATCGCCTCGAAGGCACGCTTGGCCTCACCGCTACCAGCCGCAAGCGCATCGGTTAGCGCGCGCGGGGTGATCTGCCAGGAGAGGCCCCAGCGGTCCTTGCACCAACCGCACTGGCTTTCGGTGCCGCCATTGCCGACGATCGCGTTCCAGTATCGGTCCGTCTCTTCCTGATTCTCCGTCGCGATCTGGAAGGAAAAGGCCTCGCTGTGCCGGAATGCCGGGCCGCCGTTGAGACCGAGACACGGAATGCCCAGGACGGTGAACTCCACCGTCAGCACATCGCCCTTCTTGCCGCCCGGATAGTCAGCGGGGGCTTCGTAAACAGCGGTTACTTCACTGTCCGCAAAGGTGGCGGCGTAAAAGCGCGCGGCCTCATGCGCGTCTCTGTCGAACCAGAGGCAGATCGTGTTCTTTGGCTTCATGTTCGTGTGCTCCGTGTGCTCGATCAGGGCGAACCCCGCGTCCTTTGCAGTATTCTGCAGATTATCACCCGGTGGAGAACGGCTTCGAGAGTTGTCGTCGATACAATTCTGCATAAATGCCCTGCTGTGCTGCAAGCTCGGCATGCGTGCCGCGCTGGACGATCGATCCGCTCTGGACGACCAGAATCTCGTCCGCCTTGAGGATCGTCGAAAGTCGGTGGGCGATGACGATTGATGTTCGCCCGGCAAGAGCCGTCTCCAGCGCCCGCTGAACTGCTGCTTCCGATTCGGAATCCAGATGAGCGGTGGCCTCATCGAGAATCACAATGTCGGGAGCTTTCAGAAGAAGGCGCGCGATAGCGATGCGTTGCTTCTCTCCTCCGGAGAACCGATAGCCCCGCTCTCCAACGAGGGTGTCCAGTTTGTCGGGCAAAGACTCGATAAGATCCAAGATCTGTGCGTCGCGCAACGCGCTGATGATTTGCTCGTCCGTTGCAGTGGGCATTGCGTAGAGAAGGTTCGCGCGAATGGTGTCATGGAGCAGATGAGCGTCCTGGGTGACCACGCCAATACGCTCCCGCAAAGAATCGAGGCGGGCATCGCGAACGTCAATTCCGTTGATTCGGATTGATCCGCTCTGAACGTCGTAGAGACGCGGTACTAAGTGCGTAATAGTTGTCTTTCCCGCACCGGATGGCCCCACCAGTGCTAGGAGGCGCCCAGGTTCGACTGCGAAGGTAATGTTCTGGAGTATTGTGCTGTTCGTCCGTTTGTCAGGAACGGCGATCGACTCCAGTGAAGCGAGCGATACTTCCGATGCCGACGGATAGCGGAACGAAACCTGATCGAATGAGATCCGGGCGGGACCCGCAGGAATCGCAACAGCTTGCGGTTTCTCCCGGATCATCGCCGGAAGATCGAGCACCTCGAAGACCCGCTCGAACGAGACTAGTGCAGTCATAACGCTGACCTGCACATTCGATAGGCCGAGCAACGGGCCATAGAGTCGAGACAGGTAGGAAACCAATGCAACCACAGTTCCCACGTCAAGCAGGTGCCTTACGGCCAGCACGCCTCCCCAGCCATACGCGAGTGCGCTTGCGCACGTTGCCATAGCGAGCAGAGCGGTGAAAAACAGGCGGCCGTAGAAGGCCTGTTTGACTCCGATATCTGAAACTCGGACCGCTTTCTCCTTGAACGCCTTGCTCTCCTCGTGGCTGCGCCCGAAGAGTTTTGCCAGAAGCGCACCCGCCACGTTGAAGCGTTCAACCATGAGGTTATTCATCGATGAAGTGAGGTCGTAGCTCTCCCGTGTGATCTGTTGCAGCTTGCGGCCCCAAAAGCGCGCGGGTAACACAAACAACGGGAGCAGTACCAGCGACGCCAGCGTAATGCGCCACGACAACGCAAACATCGCGCCCAGGATTAGGGCAACCGTGATTAGATTGCCCACAACGTTCGAGAGAATATCGGTAAACGCGGTGCGCGCACCCGTAACGTCATTATTCAAGCGGCTCACTAGCGCTCCGGTTTGTGCGCGAGTGAAGAAGGCCAGGGGCATCTGCTGGATATGATCGAATAATCGCGTGCGAAGCGAGAGAACAATCCCCGCGCTGATTCTTGAGGACAGGTAGGTTTGAGCCATCCCCAGCGCGCCGCTAGAGAGTCCCAATAAAGCCGCGATGATGGCAAGATGGATGATCAGCGTCGAGTTCCCTTGCAGAATGCCCTTATTGATGATCTGGCGATAAATGAGGGGATTCACAACGCCGATAGCCGCGTCGACGATAACTACAAGAAGGAACAGCGCCAGAAGTCCAGAGTACGGCACGGCATACAGCAGTGTCCGCTTGGCCGTGCCTGGCTTGACCTTTTGCTTAGTTACTGACGAGTCCTGTCCGAAGGAGCGCCACGCTCCGATCATCCCGCCCATCGAGTTTCTCTCCTGTCGTTTGCCAATTTGGCCGCATTCAGGTTAGTCCAACTGCCTCTCTAAGATGAGAGACTTGACCGGACAAGGCACTCATTCAGGCCGCAGTTTCCAATTTATCTATGCATGTTGGCACCCAGGAAGCTTCGTGACGTAGCCGGGGTGGGTTTACGCAAATCGGCGTTGCACTCAGCGATCGCTGCACGGCCTGACGCCAACCCGTTCGATTGAGGGCGAGTGACGGGCGACTCGGAAGTTGGGCGCCCAACGACTCCAAAAGCCAAACATAAATCGGAGTTTTGTTCGACTTGCCGTGGCTCGTCACGCCGCGCTTCGCGAAAGGCTTGTCCATCCACAGCGGACAAGCGAAAAGGGAGAGTACTTGCCGCTTTCACTGTATCGCGTACCGGGGGGCTTGCGGCAAGACCCGGGTCGTGCTGCATAATCGGCGGTCGAAGCCAAAACCCACGGAAAGGGGAATCGCGAAATGCCTGTGTTGTTGTCGCCTTATGGGTCGCGCCGGGACGTGGAGCCGATGGTGGGACTCGCGGGGCGGATGGGGGCCGAATTGTGATGCGCCGGTCGCGACCGGCGTGATGCCGACCGGAGGGCGGCGATGAACGAGCATGCGGCGGTGATCGCCGGAGGAGGTCCAACAGGGCTGATGTTGGCGGGCGAGTTGGCGCTTGCGGGGGGCGACGTCGCCATCGTCGAGCGGCGCGCGAGCCCGGAGCTCGCGGGCTCGCGTGCGGGGTGGCCTGCACTCACGCACCATCGAGGTCCTCGACCAGCGTGGAATCGCCGACCGGTTCCTCTCGCAGGGACAGGTGCATAAGGTCGTGCACTTCCATGTCCTTCTGGACATCAGCGATTTTCCCACCGGGCACAAATACGTGCTCGGGCTGTGGCAGAACCACATCGAGCGCATCCTGGCCGACTGGGTCGGCGAGCTGGCGGTGCCGATCCATCGCGAACGTGAAGTGACGGGCTTCGCGCAGGACGACACCGGCGTCGACGTCGAACTGTCCGACGGCAACTCGCTGCGGGCGGAATATCTTGTCGGCTGCGACGGAGGATGCAGTGTGATCCGTAAAGCAGCCGGCATCGAGTTCCCCGGGTGGGATCCGACGGAGCTTATGAGGTTGCAGGAGTCTAAGCAGAAGCCCGTCGGATATAGCGCACTCGTATTTTTTAAAAGAGACATGGCGGAGTCAAGAAATGCTTCAGCGTCCCTTAGCGTACATAAATTCCCCCTTTCTTGAGGTGCCTCTTATTGTGAATTCAATTCGATAGTTATCGGCGAGCAATTTGCGCGAGCCTTTAGGAAGTGAAATCGCCGTCAAGCATGATTGATTTGCGACGCCGGTCATGAGACGCTTTTGATTCAACTCTCAGCTAGGTCGACCGAGGCATGGAACAGATTCATAGAAATCATCAGTCGGCGTTTTGAATGACTCGAGCAACGGCTCCGATGACTTGTGGAAGAAGGAGGATCTCATGCCCCTGTCCCGCAACCGAAATCATGGAGGCATTCAGCTTACGAGCTTTTGCTCCTTCGATATATTCCCTCGTGTATGTCGGCAATGCAATCGTATCCTGCGACCCAAAGATGGCGACGATAGTCGTTGCCGAGTTCATCTCACCAAGTGTTGTGAAGAGGAGGCAGCGCCTTCACAGGAAGAAGCCATGCTGGACTCAATTGTGGCTTTCGCCATGTGATGCCGAAATGCGGCAACGTCACAAGGACAACTCACCAATACTGCTATCTGCACGAGTCCGGGGTGGAGCGCAGCGACGTCCACTTCAGCTACTCTTGTTCGATGTCGGTCTCGTACTCGTGGCGGGGTGATTTTACTAACGCCGCCTTAAATGAGCTTCATGCTGAAGCCTTCAACCACCGTCCCTTCGATGATGATTGGTGGACACAGGTGAATCGATATAGTCTCGGCTGGATATGTGCGAAGGAGGGAGAAGATCTTGCTGGATTTCTCAATGTCCTCTGGGATGGTGGAGTTCATGCATTTCTACTCGACACAATGGTGACCACGAGACTTCGGGGACGGGGTATTGGCAAGAAAATGGTCGACATTTCGGTCCGAGAAATTCGTGCTGCTGGATGTGAATGGCTACACGTTGATTTTGAAGATCATCTTCGGGGCTACTACTTCGGACGCTGCGGCTTCAAGCCGACCAACGCTGGCCTGATTGCCTTGAAATAGGTGAGTGCGGATCTGTTGAGCACGCCTTACCGGAGCGTTCGAACCAGGACCGGTAAACAGCATTAACGGTGCGCCTTTCGGAATGCCACCGAAGCGTTAACCTCAGTGCAAGGAGAACTCAAGCGATGACAAAAAGTCCCACCTTCTCCTACGAGACACGCCTGAACATTCTGCATGGACCGCTTGAGGTAATCGACGAAGGGACTCTTGCGAAAGCGTGCAAGTATCTGAAATCCTCCTGCTGCATGTAGCTAGTGAAATCAGCCGCAAGATCGACGACAGTGGGCAACTTCCCAAGCCTTACCTTTGTGGCGATCTCCCAGGCAGAAGCCGCGCTAACGAGGATAGTGTTCTTAGTTTGCGAAATGGCTTTGCGAGCAGTATTCGTCAATGCGGAATCGTCGGAGAGCCACCAGAGCAAAGCATGCGTGTCAAGAAGCGCTCGCACGATACTACTCCCAGGGGGACAGTTCATCGAGCGGAAGAGGATCGAAAAACTCTCGCGTGACTAGCAGCTTTCCCCTCATGGAACCCGGCTGGCGTTTTCCCTTCACCTCACCAAATCCGATAAGGCGGGCCACTGGCTTTGAACCACGCTGCACTTACGCGGAGCATTTCCCGAGCGTCGCCTCACCCTACTACGCGCTCTCTCTCCGCGCGTAATACCCCTTGCGCGCCCGCACTAGAAGGTCCTTGCGGCCTTTCACCTTAATCGCTACCTGGTGAAATTTGCCGTCATTGTTCAGCGGCTCGGGACGGTAAAAAAGGTTGTACTGATGCCGCAGCTCATTTGCCACATTCTCGAATGACTGGTTCAGATCCTTCGCTTCGAACGGAAAGAATGCTGCCCCGCCGGTTTGATCCGCGAAGTAACGCATCACTTTGTCGCCTTCCGTCTCGATATGCGTAATGTTAGTCGAGATCGTGTAAATCACCGTATCCGAGCGTTGCGCCATCTCGAGCGCCTGCTCCCGGCTGTATCGACTATCGTTGTCGTCGCCATCGCTCAAAATCACCATCGCTCGCCGGAACTTATACAGCGGCTGGTCGAGCATCAGCTTGTCTTTGCACGCATAGTAAATTGCGTCGTAAAGCGCTGTGCCGCCGCCCGCCCGTAGATTACGCACTGCGTTCTCGAGTATGTTCGTGTTATTCGTCATGTCGGCCACCAGTTCGGCCGACGTATCGAAACTCACCACGATCGCCTTGTCCTGCGACCGCATCACGCTGTCGATGAAGTTCGTCGCCGCCTCTTGCTGGAAATGAAAACGATCGCGAATACTGTTGCTCGTGTCGATCAGCACCGCCAGCCGCAGCGGCAGGTCGGTCTCCGCCGTGAACTCGAGTATCTGCTGTGGCTTCTTGTTCTCGAAAACCTGGAAATCGTCCCTATTCAGGTCCGTGATAAACCGGCCCCGCTTGTCCGTCACGGTGAACAGCATATTCACGCGCGTGACTTCGGCCCGAATCGGAGGCGCCTCGGACTGCGCCGGAGCCTGTGCCGCCCCACTCTGCTTGGCTGCATTCTGCCTGGCAGCATCCTCTCTGGCTCCAAGGCCGCTCAAAAACACCAGACCACACGCGGCAGCCAGCGCCAGTGTTGTGCCTGCAAACTTCATCGAGATGGAACTATTCTAGCTGCCTCAAGCCCACCGGCTGCCGGGCGCGGCACCGGACACAAGAGCAACTCAGCGGACTTGACCGCGTTCGGCACGTCCGTTGTGCGCGATTTTGTTACAAGCCCGCAACTCTCCGAGGAAGCTCACGAGCTCTTCGGGTAACGGGCTCTCGACCGTGATCCACTCATCCTTCGAAGGCGAGCGGAATCGCAGCCGGTGTGCGTGCAGAAAGAAACGTCCTAAATGCGATGGCGGCGCCCCATACAGTCTGTCGCCAAAAACCGGATGGCCGATGCTCGCCAGATGCACCCGAATCTGATGCGTGCGGCCGGTTCCGATCCGCACCGCCAGATAGGTCATGCGCTCGAATTCCTCTAAAACCTCGTACTCCGTCAACGCCGAGCGCCCGGAGCCAAGCTTCGTTGTCATGCGGGTGCGCCGAACCGGATCGCGCGCAATCGGAGTCCCAATCGCGGCCCTGCGTTCCTTTCATCCTGCCGTGGACCACCGCAAGATAAGATTTCTCAACCGTCCGGTCTTGAAATTGTTTTGCCAGCGACTGGTGCGCTTTGTCCGTGCGCGCGACCGCTAATACGCCACTCGTGTCACGGTCGAGCCGGTGCACAATGCCCGGCCGTAGCTCTCCATTTATCGAGGAGAGCGGTCCGAAACGATGCAGCAGAGCGTTCACCAGCGTACCCCCGCTGTGACCCGCCCCCGCGTGAACCACCATTCCGGCTGCTTTGTTCACCACGATCACGTCCCGGTCCTCGTAAAGAACTTCCAACGGAAGCTCTTCGGCCTCCGCTTTCAATGGCTCACGATTGGCGGGACTGACCTCGGCGGCTTCGCCGGATTTCAGCAGATGTGAGGCTCGAGCCGGCTTCCCATCGATCCGCACGCGCTGTTCCTTGATCCACGATTGCAGACGTGAGCGGCTAAACTCCGGCAACTGCTCATGCAGGAAAGCGTCGAGCCGCTTGCCCGTGTCGCCCTCTCCGGCCGTGATGATCAAGACCTACACCTTATCGCTCAGCCGTGTACTCCACGTGCCCATTGCCGTAGCGCAGCTCGCCCGCCTCCACCGCGAAAGGCAAGATGTTTTCCTTCGGCGGCAACGGGCAGGTCGCATACGGCGTAAAAGTGCAGGGCGGATTGTACGAACGGTTGAAATCAAGATCGACTTTGCCGTTCTTTGGAAGCGGCGTGTTCAGCATACGTCCTGCCTGATAAGTCTGCGTCCTATTGGTCGTGTCCTTGAAGAGAAAAAACAGCGTTTTATCTTCAAAAATCGGACGCAGATGATATGTCTGCCCTTGATAAGTGAATTCCACGATCCCGGGACTGTCTTCCAACCCCTTCTGCCCCACAACGTTCAGAATCGGAATCTTCTTTGCCTGCGAAACGAACTTCGCCTGAAAGTGGAACCGAGGATTGATCGGGAAATACTTCATCCCTTGAAAGTTCTTCAAGACGGGACTGGCGCTATCTTTCACTCGGATCGCGAAATTGTCGCCCCGCTTAATCGCATAAAGCGAGACCGTGCCGATATGCACCAGGTCGGACTTGTTTTCGTCAAAGCCCAGAGTTCGCGATGAGCCGTCGGGCCCGGTGTAAACAAGCTTGCTTCCTGCAAGCGTGACAATCCCGTTCGCTGCCGATCCGACCATGTTCTTGCCCGGCTTCAGCCAGTAGAGACCGACGAGTGTCAGCCAGCTATCGGGCGCCCGCAACCCGGCATCTCGATGCTCTTGCCATTGGCGGATCGAATCCGTATAGCTGTTCGACCCCACCGCGATAGCTACCATTCCGATAATCCCTATCAAGAACCGGTACATACGTTAACTCTACCAGGGCTTCTACTCCCGAAGCTCGACCACCGTTGCACCAGCGCCGCCCTCCGACGGAGTCGCTGGATAAAAACGGCTGACGTGTGGGTTCGTTCCTAAATATTCGTTGACCGCCCGTTTCAGCACGCCCATCCCATGGCCGTGAATGATCCGGACCCGATCGACGGACGCCAGTGCCGCCGAATCCAGAAATTTATCTACTTGCTCGACAGCCTCTTCCGCCCGTTGACCGATGATGTTGAGCTCGCGGTAACTTGTATCCAAGCGCGGACCCGCCTCGACCCGCACGTTTTTCGGCAGGCGAGCGCGTTCGGCAGTTCGTTCGGCAGAATTGGCCGGAACCACCTCGACCACGTCCTCGCGCGGCACCTGCATCTTCAAAAAGCCGGCCTCCACTTCCAGCAGTCCGTTTCGCAAAATGCGCCGGACCGTCGCCACTTCCCGCACGTCCTTAAGCCGAACGCGCGCCCCTTCTTCGATCGCCAGACGGGTCGGCGCAGCCTGTTTCGCGATCCCCGGCGGGGGCGCCATTACACTGGCCGCTTCCTCGCGGAACTCGCGCCGCGTTTTCGCCACCAACCGTTGCGCCTGCTCCGCCGCCTTGCGGCTCTCGGCAGACTGCGAAACCTGCTCCATTATCATTTGGGCCCGCGCCTCGAAGTCCGCTACAATCGCTTCCGACTTCCTCTCCCACTCCCGCTGCCGCTGCTGCTCGCGCCGGATTGCCTCCGATTCCAAACTCACTTGCCGTTGCTTCAACTGCGCCGTTGCCGCTTCCATCTCGCTCGCGAGCCGCGCATTTTCGTTCACCTGCCGGTGCAGCTCGTTCAGCAATTTCTCGAAATCGGCCTGGATGCGCGGCAGAACCGAACGCGCACGAGAAAGAACTTCGGCCGGCAGTTCGAGCCGCGATGCAATATCCAGCCCCGCCGATTTTCCGGGTACGCCCAGCCGCAGCTCATATGTCGGGTGCAGCGTCGTTTCGTTGAATCCCATCGAGGCGTTCAGCACGCCTGGCGTTTGCGCTCCATAAAGCTTGAGTGGAAGCAAATGCGTCGAGGCCAGGCAGAACGCTCCGGATTTTCGAAACTCGTCGAGCATCGCGACTCCAAGCGCGCCGCCTTCGTCGGGATCGGTTGCGCGGCCCAGCTCGTCGAGCAGAACCAGGCTTTCGGAGGTGACGCGCTCGAGCATCCGTTTTACGTGAAGCAGATGACCAGAGAAACTGCTCAGGCTCTCGGCGATCGACTGCGTATCGCCGATATCGGCCAGCACATCGTCGAGCAGCGGAAACTCTGCTTGAGCGCACGGAACTGGAACGGCCGCATGCGCCATCAACGCGAGTAGGCCCGTAGTCTTCAATGCAACGGTTTTGCCGCCGGTGTTCGGTCCGCTAATCAGCAGGCAACGGCGGTTCTCGTCAAGCTCGTACGAAATCGGGATGATCGGCTTGCGCTGTTTGCGGAGAACGGATTCTAATAGCGGATGGCGGGCCTCGCGCACCACCAGTTTGCGTTCTGCTTTGCTGAAGGTCGGAATGACGGCATCGAAGTCGCGGGCGAAAGCAGCTTTTGCGAAGATGCAGTCGAATTCAGCCAAAGCTTCCGCGGTTGCCGCAATTTCCGCGCCGTGTTCGCGCAGACTGTTGGTGATATCGGCAAGAATCCGCTCGATCTCGCGCAACTCGTCTTCGCGTAAACGCACGAGCTGATTGTTGAGGCCGATGGTTTCAAGCGGTTCCACGTAGAGCGTGCGTCCGGTACTGCTGGAACCGTGAATTACGCCATCGACGCGGCCCTTCTGCCCCGCTACGATCGGCACCACAAAACGGTCTTCGCGAATTGTGACGAAGTCTTCCTGCAAGGTGCCGTCGCTGCGGTGGGCTCCCAAAAATCGCTGCAACGATTCCTCAATGCTCTTCTGCTGCCGTTTAATGTCCCGGCGAATGCGCCCGAGCGCCACGCTCGCTTCATCAGAGAGACTGCCATCGGGCAGAAATACCCGCTCATAGCGCCGGGCAAGATCCCGCAGATCGGCCAGCTTGCTTGAATGTGCAGCCAGTAGCGGGAAACGGCTGGCGGTCTTTTGCAAAATGCCGCGGTATTCACCTGCTACTGCCAAAGTGGCGAACAGATCCTGAATCTGGTGCCCTTCGAGCGACGCACCTTCGACTTTCAGGATGCGCACCGCTGCTTCGATGGGCGGCAATTGGTCAAAACGCAAACGAATGAGAGAGCTGCTCGAGGCCTGTTGAGCGCCTGACATTTCGCGCAGGTAGGAGATCGCTTCACCTGCTTCGGCCAGCCCGGATTGAAGCACAGCCAGATCTCGATGCGGTTCGAGGCTGTATATCAGCTCTCGGCCGGCCGCGCTACCGGCATAGGTCGCGAGTAAGTCGACCAGCTCGTTAAATTGCAGAAGTTCGGTACTGCTGAAGGACATCTGTTTAAGGACGAGTAATCAACGGCTGCGTCGTGCGATTCCGGTTGCAGTTCTCGATTACCTCGCGCGTACCCGCGGTCAGCAAAAGCTCGCTGAGCGAGTCAATCGAAAACCAGCGCACGTCGCGCGAATCGTCACCGGCACGGAGTTCTCCTCCTGTAATTGTGCAGTAGAAATCGATCAGCACGTAATGATATTCGTAGCGGCTCGCCGTATCCGGCATGATGCGCTCGAAAACTGTCGCCAGAGAATCTGCGACTACATGCAAGCCGGTTTCTTCGTGGACTTCTCGAACGATCGCATCTTCCAGGCGTTCGCCCGTTTCGACGCCGCCTCCTGGCAGTGACCAGTAACCAGCGAGCGGAGCGTTCCCGCGCTCAACCAGCAAAATCCGGTTGTCCTCATAAATTAACGCGCCAACACCGAGCACCGGTCGGAGCGGATAATGCCGGTCAGCCAATCGCGGCCAGCACTTCTTCGGCGTGACCATCGACCTTTACTTTTGGGAAAATCTTTTTGATTACGCCGTCCGTGCCGATGACGAAGGTAGTCCGGTCCACGCCCATGTACTTCTTGCCGTACATGCTCTTTTCCTTCCAGACGCCGTAGTCTTCGGCCGCTTTATGATCGGTGTCGGCCAGTAAGGTGAAGGGCAGATCGAACTTGGATTTGAACTTGGCCTGGGCCTGCGACGGGTCAGGGGACACGCCCACAATGACGGTATCGGCTTTTGTGAACCGTTCGGAACTGGATTTGAAATCACAGGCTTCTTTGGTGCAGCCGGGTGTATCGGCTTTGGGATAGAAGTACAGGACCACGTTCTTGCCTTTGAGCGAGCTGAGGATAAAGGGTTCGCCGGAATCGGTGCGGAGCGAGATTTCCGGTGCAGGACTGCCTTCTTGCGGGTTGGGCATACGGAACAAAGATGAGATTCGGCCGGTCCGGGCTACAATTTTGCCGAACGAACTCAGGAACCCGAGTGTTTTTCCCACTAATATAACTTGACAAACGTAGACGCATATTTTATTATTGAGTTGTACCCAACTAGGGGAGGAGATAACACAATGCCGATGATCAAATACAGCCCATTCCAAAGTGAAACCGAGGACTTCCCGACGGGTCTGCGTCTGTTTCAGGACTCTTTGTCACGCCTATTTAGCGAACCGGCCTCGCGGCCGTGGTCGCCGGCGGTAGATATCAGCGAAACCGAGAACGAACTGATTCTGAAGGCGGACGTCCCGGACGTGGACCCCCAGAACGTCGAGATTCAGCTCGAGAATGGAACGCTTACACTAAAAGGCGAACGGAAGTTCGAAGAGCAGAAGAACGGCCATAAGGGATTTCACCGCATTGAGCGTTCTTACGGCACATTTGTCCGGGCGTTTAGCCTGCCGGATACGGTAGATGGCGAGAAGGTCAAAGCCGACTACAAAAACGGCGTTTTGACTGTCACCCTGCCGAAAAAGGAAGTCGCAAAACCCAAGACGATCAACGTCGAGATCGCGAACAACTAGAACAACTTCGAGTGACTCATCAGGGCGCGGTGCTTCAGCATCGCGCCTTTTCTGTTTTGGTGGAAGGTTGAAACGTTAGCTGATCGATCAGGCTTCCAACAGGTAGGACCAAACATATGCGAAATCTTTTTCTTCTGTGCTTAGCTGTCGGGTTGGGTGTTGCTGCGCTGGCCCAAGCGCCTGGCGGCGGCCAATCGACGCCTCAGCCTCAACAGCGTCCGTCGAATCCCGACATGAACAATCAGACGCCCGGGCAGAATAATCCCGACACGATGACCATGAAAGTCGACGACAAAAAGTTCGCCAAAGAGGCGGCCCTAGGCGGCATGACCGAAGTCGAACTCGGCAAATTGGCAACTGAGAAGGGCGCCAGCGATGGGGTGAAGCAGTTTGGCCAGAAGATGGTCGACGACCATACGAAGGCCAACGATCAGTTGAAGGAAGTAGCTAGTAAAGACAAGCTGGAAATACCGCAGTCACTCGATTCGAAGCATCAGTCGAGAATCGATAAGCTGTCGAAGCTATCTGGCCCGCAGTTCGATAAGGCTTATATCAAAGACCAGCTCAAAGATCACGAGCAGGACGTCAGCGAGTTCCAGAATGAAGCTCAAAATGGGGCGGACCCGAATGTAAAGCAGTTTGCAGCCAGTACATTGCCGACCCTTCAAGAACACCTGAACATGGTCAAGGAACTAAAGAAGAACGAAGGCTCTTCGAAGTAACAGCCGGGCTCGTAATACAATGCAGCCGTGAAACATAATCGTGCGGTGGCGGCTTTTGTTGGGCTGAGCTCGCTTGGTTTGCTGATGGGGACGGCCCGCAGTCAGGAATCCGTAGGGGCTTTGAAGTTGGAGAAGCTCAATCGTGCTCTGGATTCGCTCGTCTCGCCGGAAGCGAAGCTGGAAAAGCTGGCAACGGGCTTCAAATGGACGGAAGGTCCGGTGTGGATCAGCAACGGGTATCTTCTTTTCGCTGAAATCCCGAGTAACAGCATCCGGAAGTGGTCTCCCCAAACGGGGGTAAGCGTTTTTCTCCAGCCAAGCGGATACAAAGGGTCCGCGGCCTATGGCGGTCCGGAGCCGGGCTCTAACGGGATGACGCTCGACCCGCGCGGTCGTTTGACAGTGGCGGGACATGCGCAACGGGACGTCTGGCGTCTCGAATCAATGAATCCGCAGGGGCAAATTACTGTGCTGGCCGACAGCTATCAAGGCAAGAGGCTCAACAGTCCGAACGATCTGGTCTACAAGAAAGATGGCGCACTGTACTTCACCGACCCGCCCTACGGGTTCCGCACGCAGAGCGATAGCGATCCTGAAAAGCAATTGCGGGTGAATGGAGTGTACCGGCTTCCGGGCGCGGCTGGCGTGAAACCGGGAGCGCAGCCCGACAATTCTCAACTGCAACTTCTGATCAGCGATCTGCCACGGCCGAACGGGATCGCTTTCTCGCCGGATGAGAAGGTTCTCTATGTCAATAACTCAGAGCCGAAGAAGATCTGGATGCGCTATGAGGTGGCGCCGGATGGCTCAGTAAAGAACGGCTCGGTGTTTTTCGATGCTAGTTCAGATACGCGGCCGGGCGCGCCGGACGGGATGAAGGTCGATACGAACGGCAACCTTTACAGCACCGGCCCCGGCGGCATCTGGATCTTTTCGCCCGAGGGCCAGCACCTTGGCACGATCGACATGCCCGAAAAGGCAGGCAACATCGCCTGGGGCGACGCGGATTGGAAATCGCTCTACATCACTGCGAGCAGCAGCCTGTATCGAATTCGCATGAACGCAGTGGGGATCAAGCCCTAGTTGGTCGGGATCGAAAACGGGAATTTCAGCGCACGTCCACTTTTTGGTGGTCGCCCAGTTTGCTGACGTCCTTGGTCATGTAGGCTTTGGCGAAGTCGAATGCGCGTCCGAGCGCGGTTGGAGAGGAATCCCAGTACTCGGCTTTCTCAATTGTGACTTTCAACAGGGCGATTTCAGGATCTTCAAGGCCCTCCGGAAAGAACACTTTGTAGGGAGCTTTCCACAGTTCCTGCATTTTCGCCCGGTCACGGACTAGAGTGGCGCTGCCCGAAGCGGAAATGAACTTGCTCTTCTCCGGATCCGCGAAGCTCACGTTGACCTGCCTGTGATGGCCGGCCTCCCAGACCTTCGGCGCGTGGGCCTTAGTGAAAAACCACAGATCGCCATCGAACTCAACTTGCTGGGTGGTCATAGGACGGCTATGCAGAGAGCCATCCTCCCCGATGGTAGTCAGCATGGCGAATCTGATGCCCTTCATCAAGTCAGCAAGCTTCTTCACATCCGAATTTTGTTGTGCCAAACGAGTCTCCTTTGATGAGACTCCGAGTGCGGCGGTGTGTTTCGCTGTTGTCCTAGGAGCGCCATTTGACTCGGATATACTCCAAACCCGCATTGTTTTTCATTCCTCGCCGGAGAGAACACGTGCTTGCAGATAGGTTCTGTAGATTCCGAAATTTCGCTTTAGCCGGTCTCGCGCTCCTCACGACTTATGCGCCCGGTCTGGCTCAAAACGCCCGGTCTGCTTTTGTGCGTGTTAACCAGATCGGGTACGAAGCGGGGCATGGCCCCTTCCGCGCTTATCTCATGACTACCGCGCCGCAAAATGGAACAACCTTTTGCGTGATCAATGCAAACGGGGACACCGCATTCCAGGCGGCCGTGGCTTCGTTTCTCGGCTCGTGGAGCAACATCGATCGAGCTGACTTATCAAATCTACGCACTCGATTTCGATGTACCAGGATCTGACACCTACTCAATTTCCGTTTCCGGTCCGCTACCTGCTACGTCGCCCAGTTTCGCGGTTGATAGCCCTGGCCAGCTTTATTCCGGTTTGCTTCTGAACACCAAATTCTTCTACGAAACCGAACGTGACGGGCCCAATTACAAGCCCAATGCGCTGCGCTCGGCTCCCGGGCACTTGAACGATGCGCACGCGACCGTGTATCTCACGCCGCCGCTCGACGACAACGATTTGATTGCAACCACCGGCAAGCCACTGGAGCCGACCGGAGCAGTAATCGACGCAACGGGCGGCTGGTGGGATGCAGGCGACTACATGAAATATGTCGAGACCATCAGCTACACGGTTGCGCTGCAGGAGATTGGAATCCGCGACTTCCCGGGCCAGATCGGTCCCGAGGCCCCAACGGCTCCGCCGGCTCCGCCCGTCGCCATTTCTTTCGCCGGCCATGAGCCAGGAGCTCCCTCGAACTCGGATTTCACAGGCGAAGCTGAATTCGGTCTCCGCTTCCTACTCAAGATGTGGGACGATCAGACCCGCACTCTGTATTACCAGGTCGGCAACAGTCAGGATTGGGTCAGCTTTTCGTACCTGAGCGATTACGACATCTGGCGCTTGCCACAAGCGGACGATAACTGGGACGGGTGCAGCGCCTCCGCGAAGTTCATTTGCCACCGGCCTGCTTTCGTTGCTGGACCGGCAGGCTCGAAGATCAGCCCGAATCTGGCCGGGCGCTTAGCCGCCGATTTCGCAGTTTGCTACGTGCTGAACCGTTCGGCAAAACCAGAACTTGCGAACCGCTGTCTGAAGAGCGCCGAAGACATTTTCGAACTGGCTGATACGGCCTTGGCGGATCCGGCTAATTCGGTCGGTTCGGGAACGTGCAAATCGGGTTGCCTGCTCACTATTATTCCCTTTGACGGCTACCCTGAGACGGTTTGGGACGACGATATGGAGCTAGGCGCAAGCGAGCTCTATCTTGCGCTGCGGTCGGCGCGGGAGCGTAATGCCCTTCCGCCAGGGTTATTGCACTCCGGATCCCATGCACTATTTGGGGCAGGCAGCGCAGTTTGCCCGCAACTACGTCACCCGCATTTACGAGACTGGCAACGCGGATACGTTGAATCTTTACGACGTAAGCGGACTGGCGCACTTTGAGCTTTATCGCGCGCTCCATCTGGCCGGCAACCCGGGCGGTCTGGCAATCAGCGAGGCGGGAATTCGAGAGCAGCTCTTGAAACAGGTCGGCGACGCCGTCTCACAGGCGAAGAGTGACGCCTGGGGATTTGGTGCGCCCTGGACGGGCGATACGGTCTCACACGGCACAGGCGTTTCCGTGATGGCGAGCGAAGCCTATTATCTCACAGGTAATCACGAATACGACGTTTACGCGCAAAGATGGATGGCGAATATTCTGGGCGCCGACCCGTGGGGATCTTCCTTCATCGTGGGCGATGGCTCGGCAACTTTTCCGAATTGCATTCAGCACCAAGTGGCAAACCTGGCCGGCGCACTGAACGGCACTTCGGGCGGAACACCAGTACTGTGGGGAGCTGTTTCGGAAGGTCCGGCTTCGGCGGCGACTTCCGGTCTGGTTTCGGGCATGATTCCTTGTCCCGCGAACGGCATAGATTCGTTCAAACGTTTCAATGGCAATGACGGCGCGTTCCGGCCGTCTCAGGTGTCGGTTTACAAGGATAATGTCCAGTCCTACAGCACAACCGAGCCGGCAATCGATTTGACTTCCACCTCGTTTCTGATGTGGTCGTGGCGTTTGGCGGGACGGCCGTGATTTGGCGATCTATTCATAGCGCAATGCCACCACGGGATCAATACGAATGGCGCGATAGGCCGGCACAGCGCACCCAAGCAAACCTGCTGCAGTAAGCACCAACACTACTGCGCAGAATGTCATGGGATCGCTCCGAGAGACTCCGATTAATCTCATCCGTAAAAGATGTGTGATAGCGAATGCCGCTGGAAGCCCGATCGCGATCCCGAGTGCAAGTGGCAACATTCCTTGCGCGACCACCAGCGGGAGAATGTCACCGTCGGTACCACCAATTGCCATACGAACTCCAATTTCTCCTGTGTCCGTTGACCCACCGAGTGGGAGATCACTGCGTAGAGACCTACGGAAGCAAGTACGAGGGCAATTAGCCCAAAGATCACAAACATGCCTCCGAGTAGACGCACGTCAAGACGGTTCTCAGCCAATCGGTTCTCGAGAGTCTCCTTCAGAGCGTCGCTTTTGTCTTTCCATAGATGCTTGAGGCAAGCATGCGCCAGCTGTCCGACGGTGTCAAGCAGAAAATGGTAGCGAACAAATGGGCCAGATGTTTGCGCGCCCGGCGAGGAGCGGGTGGGGCAAGGAGAGTCGCTGTTCAATAAGACTGAGAATGGGTTCGGGTGGGTGACGTCCACATGAGGTTGATTTCTACGAGATCGGAGACTGACGCTTACTCATGCCGGAGCGCTACCATCGGATCTATCTTCGTTGCCTTGCGCGCGGGGATGTAACATGCCAGCAGCGCCACACCTGTCAGAATCAGCGAGACTGCGGCAAACGTGAGCGGATCAGTCGGCCTCACGCCATAGAGCAAGCTCGACAAGATTCCCGTTAATCTCACAGCGCCGACAATTCCGATCGCGATGCCGGCAAGAGCGGGCCTGAGCCCGTCCCCAACGATCATCCTGACAACATCGCCTTTCTGCGACCCGAGCGCCATGCGAATGCCGATCTCATGTGTGCGTTGGATCGCGATGTAAGAGACCACGCCATACACCCCCAGACAGGCCAGCAGCAACGCCAAACCCGCAAAGCCACTGAGCAGTAGAGTGATGAAACCCGGTATTGCCATCGATTTCGCGAAGTATCGGCCGAGGGTCTCCACATGATAAATGGGCGCGTTCTTATCCAAGGAGGCTACCTGGCGGCTAGCAGCCTCGACAATGCTTCTCGGATCATTTGCGAGGCGTACTGCGATGAACATGGTGCCGAAAGGGCTCTGGGCTAAAGGGGCATAAGCCTCGGGAGCAGCTTCGGAACCAAGACCACTTTGCTTGACGTCCGCTATCACGCCCACGATTTCGCGCATGGGCGGCTCGCCTGGGCCATAGCCGTTACCGATGCCGGGACGGATGTGCTTCCCAATCGGGTCCTGGCGGGGAAAGAAGCGCCGCGCCAGCGTCCGGTTTACGATCACAACCGGGGTAGATTTTGAACCGTCATACGCCGTGAAGTCCCGTCCCTCGAGGAGCGCTATCCCCAGGGTCCGAAAATAATTTGGCTCGACCGCATTGAAATCAGCGGAGGGTCGCGATCCCGTCGGAGTCGGTTGCCCTTCAATCTCAAGACTCGAACCGATGTTATCGCCCGTCAGAGGTAGCGAAGCGGCCGCACTTGCCGACCTGACGCCCGGGAGCGCACTGATACGCTCTACAACGTCTCGAAAGAATGCCGGCGCTGGAAGTCGTGGCTTGTCAGCCGGCGAATCGAGCTGAAACGTCAGAACATGATGCGGGTCAAATCCCGGATCAACTCGCGTGAGGTGCAGAAAACTCTGAATCAGCAGGCTGGCGCTGAGCAGCAACACAACTGCTAACGCGATTTCGCTCACAATTAGCGCGCCGCGCAGACGGCTGTGCCCTTTCCCTTCGCTGCCGGAGCCCCGCCCACTCTCGTTCAGCGATTCGGCAAGACCGAACTTTGAGGCCTGCAAGGCCGGAGCCAGGCCAAACAAGATTCCCGCCAGCAACGAAAGCCCAAAAGCGAAGCTGAGCAGGCGACCGTCGAGGCCGACGGCGTTCAGACGCGGAACCTCGGCGGGCATGATCCGTAAGAGCAACCTAAGCGACGAGAGCGCCAGCGCGAGCCCCAAGCCACCACCTAACAGCGATAGCGTCACGCTTTCCGTGAGTAACTGGCAAGTCGCTCGCCACCGGCTAGCACCTAGTGCAGCCCGGACGGCCATCTCCTTGCGCCGCCCAGTCGCCCGCGCCAACAGCAGGTTTGCCAGGTTGACGCACACGATCAGGAGAACGCAGCCCACCGCCGCCCAGCAGCACGAGCAGCGGAGTGCGGATAGGGCCGATGAGACCCTGGATCTCCGGCACAATCCGCACAGCTGCGCGGCTTGTTCTCGGGGTGTTCCTTGTTCAACGCGCTGGTGATCGCAGCCAGCTCGGCTTGCGCCTGCTGTAGCTTGACCCCGGGTTTCAGCAGGCCAACAACGTCCAGGTAGTGCGCACCCCGCTGTGTGGTCATCGCGTTCGCGCCGCCTCGGGCATCAACGGCGATCGTGGTCCACAGTTCGATGGGCTCCGCCTGAATGGGGAACTGGAACGCCCGCGGCATGACCCCGACCACGGTGAATGGTTGGTCCCCGAGCTGAATGGCGCGGCCCAGCACCGATGCGTCAGAACCGAACTCCCGTTGCCACAGACCGTAGCTCAAGACGACTGGATCCGTGCCGCTCGTCGCAGCGGGGTTGTCCTCTTCCGGGAGGAAACTGCGGCCGAGTGCCGGAGTTACCCCGAGCAGAGAAAACAGTTGCGCGGACACTACGGCCCCTTGCAGATGGAGTGGCTCACGTGGGCCGATCAGAGTAAAGTCGTTCGTTCGGAAAACAGCCATGCCATCGAAGACGTGATTCCGTGCCCGCCAATCAAGGAAATCCGGATAGGACGCAATATCGCCGTGGCCAGTGGCAGCAATCACCGACCGAATCCGTAGCAAGCGGTCAGCGGTAGGAAAAGGCAGCGGCTTGAGCATGACCGTATCTACTACGCTAAAGATCGCTGTTGTTGCGCCGATCCCCAGAGCCAGAGTGAGGACAGCGGTAGCTGTGAAACCGGGGTTCTTCCTGAGCACCCGCAGGCCGTAGCGCAAGTCTGCGATGAGTTCTTCCAGCAAGCGCGTTCCCAGCGCTTCGCGGCATTCTTCCTTGTACCTTTGATAGCCGCCAAACTCGACGCGCGCCTGGCGCCGCGCCTCCGTACGCGAAAGCCCCTGACGTTCCAAGTCATCCGCGCGGCTTTGCAGGTGCGATCGAAGCTCGTCTTCCATTTCCCGCTCGACGCCAGAACGGCGGAACACGAACGCCAGTAATGTACGAAGTGACGATAAGAGTTTCATAGTTCCCCCGGCCGCCTTCAGGGCAGCGCCGATCGCCGCAGCAAGCCAATTCCAGTCTCCCCATGCAGAGGCCCGAGAGAAACGGCCCTGAGGATCAGAAGATTGAGCGTGCCGGGAAGGGTTTTGGCATCGCTACCCTAAGCTGCTTAGGAGTATAAATCTGAACTGACTGGCTGTCAAGCGTAGAAACTCGGAGTGTCGCTAGTATGTGATTTGTCCGGTTCAAGTAATACGTGACTTTCCGCAATAAATCGCTATTCGCAGCCTACTCTATGGGGTGGGCACGAGGAATGAATAGCTGGGCGGCGAGACCGTTCGTGTCGAGCAGTAAAACACCTTCAACTGCTACGCTTGCCATCTATGAATGCATTGGTGTCGTCGTCAGTTATTGCTGGGAGTGGCGAATCGGAATTCCGGTCTTTGCAAGCCGAGCGCCGGGACGAGTCTCCGCGGGAGCGTGAGTCCTTGGCGCGAGTGCCCGTGTCGGAGCTGGCAGGCAGAAGCGCCGAAACTCGGAAAGCTAGCTGGTCCTCGAATTCCCCGCGCCGGTTCCGACCTTTCTCCGTATCTACTCTTCCTCTTCGTCCAGATCCTCGTCTTCTTCGTCTAGATCGTCCTCATCGTCGAGATCTTCATCATCCTCGCCGTCCTCATCCTCATCCTCGTCCTCAAGGTCCTCATCGTCCTCGTCGTCGAGATCTTCGTCGTCCAGTTCCTCTGGCTGATCCAGTTCGTCGCCGAGCGGTGGCGAAAAATCAAGCGCGTTCCGCTCCGTATAAACGTCTTCTGCTTTGCTCATAGAATCGTGGTAGCTCATCTTTCTCCTCCTGGGATGCGTGGTGGCTCTTTCTGTACTCGGTGCTTTAGCCGGGTCACGTGAAGTTACGATGCAAAAACGGGAAAAAACAGTTCTTCTTTTTGGACGCAAGCCTTCCAGTAGTTTTGCTGCACTCGGACGAAACTCGCGCCGGGCCGGACGACTCCAACAGCGGGGACAAATGGCCAAGATCAAAGTATACGGAGCCGACTGGTGCAGTATGACACGCAGAACGCTTGAACATCTGAAAGAGCGTGGAATCGAGTATCAGTACATCGACATTGACAAGGATCGCGAAGCCGCCAAATGGGTGGCCGACCAGAATGGCGGCCGGGAAAAGAAGCCTACCCTCAACATTGAGGGCGAAGTACTGAGCGAGCCGAGCAACCACGAATTAGACCGGGTATTAGCCGCGCATAAACTCGCCTGAGCATGAGTTCAGCAAGGGACCTTCGTGGCCTCTCGCCGTTACGCGTTCAACCGCTACAATCTTTCCTTGCTCCACGATCGCTGCGAAATCGAAGTTGTTAACGGTTGGGCAGACATGTCTCGGAAGCAGATAGAGAAAGTCGCCCAAGGCGGGAACTTTGCAGTCAGCGGCAATCTCGATAGGCAGATGTTCTTCGCTCGGCTTGAGCGGGCGAAATCCGAGGATGATTTAGGGCAACACAGTTCGGTACGCCGCCATCTACGGATACGCTCTTGTGCCCGGCGTCACACGTCACAATGCCCGGTTTGGGATGGCTGACGACCCGGCTAATCACCAATACGCCTGGCTGGAAGCCGTAATTCTGAGGCAATTGTTCGAGGCTGCTCGCGTCGTTGTAGACGACCGTTCCAGGGGAAACCTGGCAAGAAAACGAGGCATTCCAAAGCCCAGCGCAGGAGATGGCACAGGGGACGGAAGGGGTTCCGGACACGATCACTTCATCGATTTGGGGGCCCAGTGCTTCAATTGTGGCATTCAGATCGAGCAGGTCCTGGTATCTTTTATTTGCGCGCTCGCAGCGCTCTTCTAGATCTGTCTCAGTCGCATGACCGTCGTAAAAGTGCAGCCCGCGAAAAACCAGCCCCGCGCTTTGGATTTCAAGGGCTAAGGCAGCGATTTCAGTTCGGGCGCCCTTGCTCCATGCCCGTCCGGTTCATGCCCGGGTTGATATCGATGAAACAGATCTACAGCGGTGTTCAACCAATTCGAGATCTGTTCCCGCGATTCCACGATGGCGGACACTCGCACCTGCGGAAATGCCGCCGCAATTGCCGCAATCCGCTCAGTGTTCTTGCCGGCGTGCGGATAGGCGACGAGTACGTCCTGCATTCCGTTTTGGCAAGCTGTCAGCAGTTCGAGGGTGGTAGCTACTTTGGCGCAAGTGACTTTGGCATCGGCCAGCAACCGGATCATTGTCCCGAGCTTGACAGTCTTCAGGTGCGGTCGCCAGCGAGCCGGCTCGCCGCCGAGAAGCGTAATCATCCGATGAATATTGTGGCGAACGATCGCGGGATAAATCGCCAGCGCTGGCGTCAGCAATTGGCCGGTTTCGAAACGATAGGCGTCCAGGTCGAGGTTGGCCGCCAGATCCGTTTTATTGCCGGTTGCCATCAGCCGGGGCCGGTCCTCCCGCGATAAAGTGGTTGGTACACAGCCGGGAGTGTAACACCGTTGGATTTTTTCAGTAATGCCAGTAGTCAGGCTGATGTCGCTCAGGCTATCGCGAGGAGTCGCCGTGACTTTCTGCGCATGGCGACCGGCGCGACTCTTGGGACGACTCTGTTCAGCTTGGGGGCTCCCATCGCAGGGCGGGCAGCAGCGCGTTCGCCTAAGGCGGTAGTGGTAACGTTCGGCGGCGGCTCGCGCGATGACGAGACTTTTGCCGAGGACGGGCAGGAGAACATTCCGCATCTCCTGACTGAGCTGATTCCGCGCGCGACTTTCTTCACGCGCGTGGTGAACCGCGGCATTCTCGGGCACTACGTAGCCACCGCGAGTCTTGCCACTGGCGTTTATGAGACTTTCAACAACTTCGCCGCTGTGCCGCCCGACTATCCTACCGTGTTCGAGTACTTCCGGCAAGATTTGAAAAGGCCGGTAACAGATGCCTGGGTGGTGGCGCCTAGCAACGGATTCAATCGCATCGGGGAGAGCGGGCATCGCGCCTACGGTAAAGGAACGGGCGCCGGTGTCATCCTTCCGAAGCGCCTGCTGAGTTCGGCACTCGCCGGAACCAATGCGGATTTCGAGCATCTGTTGCGCGACAACTACGAATCTCCACTCTCCGCTCCACCGGAGGGCGGAAATGGAATCGACTTGCACGCGCTTGCCGAGATGCTGAAGTTTTCAGTGAATGACTTCCAGGCGCACGCACGAACGCTTTCCAGTCCGGATGAACTGTCGGTTTACATCGCGAAGCAGTTAATGCGAAAGCTTTCGCCGAGCCTGCTGTGGATTACGCTGCACGATATCGACGTCGCGCACTCGGGAGCTTTTTCGTTGTACGTGGATGCGATCCGGCGCTCGGATTTTCTGTGCGCGGAGATCTGGCGAACGATTGAAGCCGATCCCGAATACGCCGGCAACACTACCCTCTTTATCCTTCCCGATTTCGGCCGCGATTCCGATCTTAGCCCTGGCGGCAACGGCTTTCAGCATCATAGGACAGGCGATGCAGTTTCACGGACTACCTGGATGCTTGTGATGGGGCCGGGCATTCGAGAAAACGTCGTAATCGACCGGCCCGTGAGTTCGATCGACCTGGTGCCGACTCTGGGAGCACGCTTCGGTTTTCAACCGCGCTTCGCAAAGGGGTCTGTGTTGCGGGAGGTCGTTTAAGCGATGACCCCAGGCGAGCTGAAAGCGGAACAGTTTAACGCGTACCGGCCGCTGGCTCGAAGAACTGCCGTCGAAAATCTATCTCTTCTGCAGGAACTGCCGGCCTCTTTTGTGCCTTTTCTCCTGAAAGAGGCGGTTTCACTTGATTGGAAGTTTCCGGCGGAGCGGGAAGAACTCTTTGCTCAGTTGGCGTATCTCAAGTCTCTTCCGGTCGGCAAGAGAAACGAGGAAATGGCGGCTTTTGCGCAATTGCAATTGTCACCGGAGCTTGAGTCCTTCGATTGGGTGAACGAACCCGGGCAGTTTCTGGAGCACCTTTCAGCGCTTCTCTGGGCGACTTCGCAGATGGACACTTTTCGGGCCGCCTCCGAACGGTACATGAGAGATTTTAGGGATGCGCAGCCGGACTTGCCGCCGCCCGTTGCGCGATTGGTTGTTGTGCTGATTGGGCAGGGCATTGCTAATAGCAGTTATCCGCTCTTTCGCAAGCTCCGACGGGAAGGAGTCTACTTCCGGCAAGTAAATGGCGCGGGTGGTCTCGAAAGCGTCCGCCACTTACTCGAATCGCGCGCGTCTTCGCAACCGGTTCCTTACGCGCACTGGTTTATCGACGGGGGAGATACCGGTCTCGATAATCCTAAAATTGCGCTGATTTCTTACTTACGGCTGACGGCAGTGCGCAGCAAGCTTACAAAAAGAATGACTGATGCTTTCGAGTCGCATATGTCGCCCGAGGCGCTGCGCACCATGCTGGCAGAAATCACGCCGGAAGATCTCGGACTGAAGAGCAGCGGGAATGACGAGGTGCTCGACAGATTCAGAGTCAGCTTGTTTACCGAAGGCTCCGGAACACAGATATACAGTACGACCTTCGTTCAGTGGACGGCGCGCGAAGCTCTGAGAAGAGCTAAGCCGCTCACGGTGGTTGCGCGCTTTACTCCTCGCCAGCGACAAGCTCCGATGAACGAACTGTTAAGTGGCGCTTCGCAGGCCACGACGGATCCGCCGGTTCGCTGGTGGATGCGGATATGGGGGCCTGGTACACCTGGATCGGACTTCAGCGGCTTACTGGCGCTGACCAATCATGCTTCATCGCCTGGTTTGAGGATCACGACGAGGCCGTCGCCGTTGGGCCTCAGTTTCCGAGAGGCACGCGAGAGACAGCGGCGATTACGTTGACGGATCTTCTCAATCGTGCAGCGGACTCAAACAAGCGTTCATAACAAACTACCTGATGCGGAGAAAGTAGACGCCGGTTCATGCAAGCGGCTGCCCTCGGCGTCGCGACCGTTAGCGCCGAAACTCCCAAGCCTACGGCCGCGCAACAGCCGGCTCGTGCGGGCTACTCGCCGGGCCGCGTCCCCAATGAGTACGATCTCTTTCTGCCTGGAGAAAAAGAAGCGCTTGCCGAAAGCGTGCACGCCGGTAATATAAGTGGCCACCGGCTCGAGGCTCAACTGGGTTCGCAAGCCAAAACACTGCAGGCTGGAGAAGAGATCGGCGGCTGGAAGCTTCTCACCATCGTTTCGATGAACGGAACCGCGACTGCGGTTTTTGAAAAGCATGTCACGCATAACGGCGCGCTCGTTTACGTCACTGAATCCGAAGGCGTGATCGCTCGCATCCCGAAAGGAATTGGCGATCTTTCAAAGATTCGGCCGCGTCCGGTCAACGCGCCGGGGGTAAAGCTCACACGTGGCCCTCATTATGTCGCCGGGCCCGATCTGGGCGGCAATTACATTCTGAACTCAAATGAAGATCCGTGTTACGAGAACGTTGCGGCGCTTGGCAGGGAATACATTGGCTGGTCTCTTGTGGCGAATGAAGAAGCCGGACCTTTGAAGTCGCTCTACATTGCTGAGGATGGCTCTTCACGCCAGCTTTCGAATCGTCCGGAAGGGCAGGGAACATGGGCTCCTGACCTGGTAGGTGCATTATTCAATCCGAGGAATCTGCTTGGAGATGACAATCCGCAGATTTTCGAATACGTGCCCGGTTATAGCAAGCGAACCCTGCTCGGCGGTTATCTGCCGATTGCGAATACGGGCGTTTGGAACCCGCAGTACAAAGCAGGTTATGAAGTGACGGTGCTGCTGCCACCCGGCGCGGATGCCGAACCGATGGCGCGCGTACGGGCCATGCTGCCGGACGGCCAACAAGTTGAACGATACTGGCGGGCTTCGGCGGGGTCGTTCTTCGCTGCGCTGGCTGGCATTTGGAATCGCTGGTATAACTTGATCGAAGCTCAGATGCCGGTGGAGATTCCGGACGCGTGGCTTCTCAATTCAGCACGCGCAGGAATCGTGCTGTCCCGCTGCAGTTACCGCGGGCTCGAGCCGACCTACCAGGTCGGCGAAGGCGCTTACACGAAGATACCCGAGCGCAGTCACGCGCTGTTTCCGGTGGCATCCTATGAGTTCATCTGGGCGCACCAACTCTGGAATTTAACCGCGGAAGCCGAGCCGTACTTCAAGTTCTATCTCGACAAATACATTCTTCCGGACGGCAACTTTCTTTACAATACGCAGGATCAGGTCGAGGCACCTCTTAATGCGGGAATTTTTCTCGTGAACGCAGCACGCGCTTATGATTACACCGGAGATAGTGTTGCGCTGCAGGACAAGTTACCCGCTCTACGCCGAATGCTCGCTTATGTTCTCAAGCGATATGAGTACAGCAAGCGGAGATGGTCGCCGCAGGACCGCCAGTACGGCCTGATTTGGGGATCGCCTGAAGCGGATCTCGGCGATCCGCAAAATGATTTTCCGCAGTCGCACCCGCTCTATTATCAAAATTCGGTTTGGAGCTGGCGCGGGCTGGCCGAGTACTCACGCTGTTTGGCAAAAGCGGGAGGGGAACACGGACTGCCAGAGCTGGTAGTCGAGTCGCAGAGATTAGCTTCGCTGGCGGCGGAAATGCGAGGAAATATCGAACGCTCGTTGCGCGCCACCGTCGACGCTATGAACCCGGCGATGCGAGGCTCCGGGATCACGCCGTTCACGCCGGACGACGTTCACCGTCAGCCCACGCAACTGAGCAGTTACGAGAATCACCGCTTCATGATGGACTGGTTTACCGCGGACTGGGGCGACCCCGTACTTGACGTGGGACATCTGAAGCACCGTGAAATAGCCGGCCTCCAACTCATGGGCATGGGAACCGATGGTGAGAGTTATCGAGTCTCGAACTTCATGGAGCATGGCACGCTCTCGGCGCACATACGTCAAGACGACTACCGGCGATTTCTGCTTACATTGTATTCACTGGTCGTGTTACGCCGCTGATTCTGGCAACCGGTATTCACCAGAAGATGCTTTCATTCCGGGCAGCTACCCCGGCGACGGCAGCCCGTATGGCTGGTCCGCCGTGATCAACAGCACGTTGCAGCCGACGGTAGGTTTGCGCTGGCTGCTCTGCTACGAAGAGAACAATCGTGATTTTTGCCATCTGCAAAAGGCCGCGCCGAAGCACTGGTTTGCGGCCGGCGAGCGCATTTCTGTAAAGCGCTGCCCGACGCGCTTTGGCGAGATTGCCTGGACGACTAAGAGCAGCGGCGGCAACTCGTGGTCAGTGGCTATTGCGCTTCAGAAAGATTTTCGCGGAGATCTGGCGGTTCACATTCATCGTCCAGACGGTAAGCCACTCACCAGCAGCACGCTGGGAAGTGTGGAAACAGATAGAGTCTTACTCAGTCGCGCCCTGCTGGTTGGCAAGCGGAAAATCGAGCTCACAGTTCGGTAACGTTTTTACAGCATCGATTTCAGCGCGCTATCAAGCTCCGGATATTCGAAGCCAAATCCAGCCTTTTCCGCGGCTTCCGGAATCACGCGCAAGCTTGTAAACAGGAATTCCGCCATTTCTCCTAAAAGCAGCTTCATCGCAAACTTCGGAACCTGCAGGTATGCAGGCCTGTGTAGGGCATTGGCTAGCGCTTTGGTGAACTGAGCGTTGGTAACTGGTCGCGGGCTGCTGCCATTCAGCGGACCCGTGATGTTTGAGTTATACGCCGCGATCAAAAACAAGCGCACTAGATCTTCTAAGTGGATCCATGATATCCATTGCTGACCGCTACCGAATTTGCCGCCGACGCCCAAGCGGAAAGGCGGAAGCATTGCTTTGAGTGCTCCTCCGTTTTGGCCAAGCACGGTGCTAATGCGAACCGGCACCACTCGCAGACCGAGCTCGCGAGCGCATAACGCCTCGCGCTCCCAGTCTCTGCATACATTTGCCAGGAAGTCGCTGCCGGGAGGTTCCGATTCGGTCAGGACTTCGCTTCCCCGATGGCCGTAATAGCCGACCGCGGAAGCCGAGACTAATACAGACGGTTTGTGACGCAGCCCAGCAATTGCCGTGACAAGATTCCGTGTTCCCACCACACGGCTGTCGTAGATTCGCTTTCTCACTTCCGTTGTCCAGCGCTGCGCAATCGGCTCACCCGCCAAATGAAGGACGGCGTCGATACGCGAGAGTGCGTTCAGCTCCGGTAGGTTGCTCGTTTCCCAGGGATGAAAAGAAGCTTGCGACGGCAGTTTCCCACTACGCCGCCTCGCAAAGTAATAGACGGCATCCCCACGTGCAAGTAACTGTTCTATTAACTTATTCCCGATAAACCCAGTCGCGCCAGTTACTAAGTAGGTCATTTGGATCTCGGGTTAAACAGCTCTGGCGGGGTCTTTGCCCGTTTTTTCCATTTCGCGAATCTCATCGATGTAGGCCTGAGTATCCGTTTTCCTTTGCAATCCCTCCAATGACATATACCGCAACTTACCAAAGATGGGACGCTCGCCCCAGGCGCGGTCGTGCAGGCCGAAACACCACAGGATGTTGGTATAGGTATTTGGATCGCGCCCGTCCAAGGCAAAGCGGTCGTGAATTTCGATCATAATGTCGGCTGCGTCCTGATAATGGCGGGTCCATTCGATGATCTTCTTGCCCCAGTACATGCGGTAATAGCCATGTATCTTTCCGCGCAGCAGCATTTCTTTCTGCGTCGCGTTCCAGAGATCATCATACGTCTCGCCCGCAGTCAATTCTTTAGCGGAATAAGCGGGGTTACGCGGGTCTGATTCATGCTTTCTCATGGTCTGCCGGCACCAATCCGGGAGATTTTTCAGGCTGCGTGGATTCTCAACGAATCTCGCATAGTTGAAAGCCAATTCACGGCGCACGATCAGCTCTTCCAGGTATTCGTCGGCGATCAGTTTGTGTTTTTGCGCGTACTCCCGTACTGCTGAGGGCAATCTCGAGCGAAGAAATCTGTCCGAAATGCAAGTAGGGACTCAGGTGGGAAGTCGCATGCTTGGAAGGCTCGTTTCGCCCCCGAGCATAGCGCCGAAGGTTGTGATCTAAGAAGTAGTCGAGAAGCTTGTCTGCCTGCAACCGGCCGCCGCTGAATGAAAGCGAAGGACGCACGCTGTGGTCGATTTGGCAGGAGGCAACCAGATCGGATATGTTCGTCTCTGTAACTGTGGTGTGCCATTCCGGGATGGCGTCACTAAACTTTCGCTTCACCCGTAATTCATCGGGCTTGACGAAATAGTTTGCGAGAACTCTCTTGATCCTCGGGCGAAGCGTATACGCCCCGTACTGCCGCTGCGAAATCTGCGACATAGGCACTACGCAACTGGAATCGACCACGTAGTAAGCCACGGCGAGCTTTTCGGGGACCCGGCTGTTATGCTTACGGGCGATAAAGGTCGGGTAATCGTCTGTAATTAGTGCCGCCGCCTTTCGCGCTAGCTCGTATAGGACGTCGTTGCGCGACTCTCGCGTGCGCCGCAGATAGAAGATGTAGCCGATTCCCGCTTTTGTCAATCTGCGGGCGGTTTCTGGTACCGCTTCCAGGATGAAGCTGTGCAAGCGATCGTTGGCAAATTCGTAAGTGCAGGTTAGCCCTTCATAGAAGAGTACCGGCAGACGGTATTTGTTGGCCAGCTCGGCAGCAAACAAGAGCCCGTGATTGGCGTCTACGCGCCGGTTCATCTGCGACCAGTAGAGTACATACTCAGCGGCCGGGCGATCAGCGGCCGTGTTTAGTTTTGAGATTCGCTCAGATTCCACCGGCATAGCATGTTTTCAGATGCTATGCATCGCCGTTCCGCTGGCGAAATTGAGGCTCATTCTTTGGGCGCGATGCCGAGCGCCTTCATCTTGCGATAGAGATTGCTGCGCTCGAGGCCCAACAGCTCGGATGCGCGGGATACGTTGCCGCCCGTCTCATCCAGCTTGCGCAGAATGTAATCTCGCTCCGCCGTTTCCCTTACTTCATACAGGCTTCCGAAGCCTTCGTTTCTCGCTGGCTGCGCGCGGCGCGTCGAATCGAGCGGCAGATGACGCGCTTCGATTCGCCGCTGTCCATGCAGAATGACGATGCGCTCCATCAGGTTTCGCAACTCGCGTACGTTGCCGGGCCAGTGATAGCTGACGAGAGCTTCGATTGCGTCTTCGCTCAGCTCTTTCGGTTTGCGGCCGTAGGCTGTCGTAAACTCGCGCAAGAAATGCTCTGCCAACAGCGGGATATCTTCGGCCCGGTCACGCAGTGGCGGAACGGTAAACGGAATCACGTTGAGGCGGTAGAAAAGATCCTCGCGGAAATTGCCGCGTTCGATCTCCTTCTCGAGATTCTTGTTAGTCGCAGCCACCACGCGCGCGTCGGCTTGAATCGATTGCGGAGCGCCGACCGGCTCGAAACGATGCTCGTCCAGCGCCCGGAGCAGCTTCGATTGCGTTTTCAGGCTCATATCGCCTACTTCGTCGAGGAAAAAAGTTCCGCCATGTGCCTTCTGGAGCTTACCGATTTTATGATCCGCCGTGCCGTTCAGGTTTGTCCGGCGGTACCCGAAAAGTTCACTCTCAATCAAATCCTCGGGAATTGCAGCGCAATTTACTTCCACAAAAGGGCCATCCGCGCGCATGCTGAGCTTGTGCAAAGCTCGCGCAACCAGTTCTTTACCGGTGCCGCTTTCACCGAAAATGAGGACCCGGCCATTGGTCCCGGCCATGAGTTTCAGTTGTTGCCGTAGCGCCTTCACGGGCACGCTCTCACCGATAATTTCGGGAGGAGTGCCAGCCTCGCGGAGGCGATTCAGCTCGCGGTCCAGGCGCCGCTGCTGCACGGCGTTCTTCAAAGCGACACTTACCTTCTCAATCGTGAGCGGCTTCTCCACGAAATCGAACGCGCCAAGCTTGGTTGCCTTAACAGCCGTCTCGATATTGCCGTGTCCCGAAATCATGATCACGGCCGGACGCGCCTCCGCCGGAATCTCTTGAATTCTCGCCAGGGTTGCCAACCCGTCTATACCTGGCAGCCAAATGTCGAGCAACACCGCGTCATAAGCATCGCGGCCGAGCACTTCCAGGCAAGCTTCGCCGGTCCCGACCGCAGTTGTGTCATAATTTTCGTCACTTAAGACGCCGCGCAGGGATTGCCGTATCGTGACCTCATCGTCAACGATGAGGATTCTCGCTTCGCACACTTCCATTGTTTTGAGCTATCCCTTCAGGGTAGCTGGAAGCGCCTCATTCGGTTGTGGAGAGGCTCCGCTTTCGCCGGCCATGAAGGTATTAAACTCGACAACGAAGCGCGTACCGGCAGGCCGATTGTCCTCCAGGCGCACCCGCCCATGGTGTTCCGCGACAATGTGGCTCACGATTGCCAGGCCTAATCCCGTGCCGCGCCCTTTTGTGGAGAAGTACGGCAGAAACAACTTCTCTTTGTCCGTGCCACTGACACCACAGCCGGTGTCGGTGACAGAGAGTTCTACCAGATCGGGCGAAGGGTGACTCGTAGCGATTCTCAAACGGCGCATGGGAGAATCTTTCATCGCCTCTGCGGCGTTGTCCACCAGGTTAACGATCACGCGTTTAATTTGCTCCCGATCAAGCATGATCGGTGGAATATCTTTTGCAAGCTCTCGCGAAACATCGATTTCATCCAGCCTGCCTGCGAAGACTGCTAAGGCGCTCTCCACCACTTCATTCAGATCGGCTGGCACGGGTTGCGCGGCAGGAAAACGCGAGAAGCGCGAAAACTCGTCGACCAAAGACTTCACCGTCTGAACTTCGCCCTGGATGGTCAGGGCGCACTCCTCGAGAATCGCCCGCGTCTCCGAGGGAAGCGAGACTCGGCGCAACTGCCGAGCTATGCGGTCCGCGGAAAGCGAGATAGGGGTAAGCGGATTTTTGATCTCATGAGCAATGCGCCGGGCAACTTCCTGCCACGCTGCTGCCTTTTGAGCCCGCAGCAGATCGCTCGTGTCTTCAATCACCATCACAAATCCGCGCTGCTCTTCAAGTGAAGCTACAGTTACAGCCAGGTGCAGAACAGAAGAAGCTTGCTCGATATCCACCTGGCAGGCAGCCGTGCCGGTACGCCGCGCTCGGTTCAGCACGTACCGGATCTCAGCTAGCTCATCGAGCGAAAACAGATCATCGAGTTTGCGTGCCGTCGCGACCACTTCATTGGAAAAGATGCCTCGTAAGGCGCGATTCACGCGCTCGATGCGTTCGTCGAGCGACAGAGAAATCACGCCAGTTGGAATGCTCTCCAGGATTGCTTCCGTGAACTGCCGGCGCGCTTCCAATTCTCGCGCGTTTCCCTCCAGCTCGCTTGTCATGGCGTTGAAGGCCCGCACCAGTGTCGCGAGTTCGTCAATCGCGCTGACCTTTACGCGATATGAGAGATCGCCTTGCCTTACTTTTTGTGCTGCTCCAAGGAGCGCGGATATCGGCACGCTAATTTGACGTGAGAGAATCTGCGCCGACCAGGCCGCGAAGAAAAGAACGAACAGTGTCAGTAGGCAGATCAGCAAAAAGTAAGTATCTTCATAGAATTTCTTATGGCTGCCAAGGTGCTTCTGTTCATCGATAAAATGCTGGATGGCGGTTTCTTTTTCAGAAGGGTTCAAGCTGAGAGCCGATTCCAGAGTTACGTGACCGACGCGCTGGTCCCCTTCCAAAACGTCGGCCTTAGCCTGCAAAAGCGAAGCGCCGGTGCGGTCGAGAGACTGGTATAGCGGTATCGGTTGTCCTGTTTCCGGAACCAGTACGAGTTGCTGTATGCCAGCCTTCTGACATAAATTCTTGAAGAACTCAGAATCCACCTTGCCGGGGCCGAGCACCTCTCGGGTCTGCGGCAGTAAGCCGATCCAGTTCGCTTCAGCCTGTATGCGCCCTTGTGCCTCGGTCCGGTACGACCGGTCAAATTCGCCGAGGTTCATCTCAATGCCGCCCACGGGTTGCATGAACCATTTGTTCAGCGTCCGGTTCAGGACGAAGTAGTTGAAGAACGCGGAAAAGAGCGTCGGGGCCAGGGTCAATGCTAGAGCGCCGAGCAGCAGCCGTGAACGAATACGCGACCCCTCGCGGTTTCTCTGCCGGTCCATGTAAAGCTTTATGCCTGCCCGGAAGAGCATGAAAGCCAGCGTGACAGCGAGAATGAAAATGAGGATCGAGACAGCCGAAAGAACGATTGTCTCGTGTACGTCGGAAGGTCTGAACGAGAAGCTGAACGATCCTTGCCAAACCATGAGGATCAGCAGAATAAGGAAGATGACCGCAGCGGCAGCAAAGACAAAGCGGCGTCTCACAACACTGTCATCGTAGCGCGGAAACGCCGGTTTTACGTTACAGCGCTACCTTCCCGTCGTATGTTAAGAAACGAATGTGCACCGTCACGGCCGTGATACCTAGCTGGAACCGTGCCGGTCTGGTGCGCTCGGTTCTCGTGAATCTCAGTTCTCAAACGCGGCCTGCCGACCGCATGATAGTGGTCGATAACGGCAGTGAGGACGACACGCAGGCTGTCGTCCGGGAGCTTGGCGCCGAGTGTATAGCGCTTGAAAAAAACCTTGGCTTCGCGGCTGCCGTCAATCGAGGTATCGAACAAGCCAATACCGATTGGGTGCTGATCCTTAACAACGACGTGGTGCTCGAGCCGGATTGGCTCGCTCGTTTGCTATCTGCTGCCGCCGAAACTGGGGCTTCTTTCGCGGTCGGTAAACTTCTGCGATCTGACCAGCAGAACCGGCTAGATGGAAGTTGGGATCTGGTCTCGCGCGGCGCTTATGCCTGGCGCTGCGGGTATGAGCGGGTCGATGGTCCTGTCTGGTCCATTCGCCGCTCCATCGCGCTCGCGCCGATGACCGCGGCCTTGTTTCATCGCCGACGTATTCGAAAAGGTGGGCCTGCTCGAAACTCGCTTCCAGTCGTATTATGAGGATGTCGATTTCGGCATACGCTGCGCCCTGGCGGGCTTCTGGCGGGGTTTATGAGCCAGGAGCGATCGCAGTCCACCTGGGCAAAGCTACTTACGGAAAGCGTGCGGCGCGTGTTTACCTGCTTAGCGCGCGCAATCAGGTGCTCCTACTCGCCAAACATTATCCGGCTCAAACGCTGCGCCGATTCGCCTGGCCGATTCTGGTGGGCCAGACTCTCTCGCTTTTGGCGGCGACCCGGCAAGGTCACCCGATCGCCGCGTTGCGCGGCAAATGGCAGGCCCTACGGCAATGGTCAAGTTTCCGCCATCAAGTTTCATCCAGTGCGGCGATCGAAGCTACAGTGACGGCGAGCGAACGCGAAATCCTGAGTATTCAGCGGGCAAGCGGCTTCGATATTTACTGGCGCCTCTACTTTAGCCTGGTCCATCCCGGATGAACGCTAGCCGCGTGGCCGTAACCATCGTCACGTTTAATAGCGCCCGCTACATCGCCGGCTGCCTCGAACATGTGTCTAGCTCAGACTCACAAGCCGATAGAAATCTCCGTCGTAGATAATGCGTCAAGTGACGCGACGGTCGAAATCCTCCATAGATTCGAAACCCGGGACATGCTCATTTCCTACAATCGCCAAAACGTTGGTTTTGCGGCCGGGCAGAATCAGGCGATGGCCGCGGTTCGCGACGCGGACTGGGTGTTGACCCTGAACCCAGACGTCCGGCTCACGCGAAATTTCGTGAGTGCGCTTCTCGCGGCTAGCGAACTAGCGCCCGAGATTGGGAGCGTCTGCGGCAAACTGCTTTCCTGTTCTCCTGCATTCGAAGTTGCCTCTCCACCACTGCTCGATTCAACCGGCATTTACTTCACGCCCAGCTTGCGGCATTTGGACCGCGGCCATCGCACGCCTGATAGGGGCCAGTTCGAGACTGCGCAATTCGTATTCGGTGGCACCGGCGCGGCCTGCCTTTACCGGAAGGACATGATTCGCGACGTCTCGATTTCCGGTGAATTCTTCGATGCAGATTTTTTTGCCTACCGGGAGGATGCGGATGCGGCGTGGCGCGCGCAATTGCTTGGATGGAAATGCGTCTACACTCCCGCGGCGCTTGGCTATCACGTGCGCACCGTTGTTCCCCAGAACAGACGCGAGCTTCCTGCCATTATCAACATGCATTCGGTGAAGAACCGGTGGCTTCTGCGAATCAAGAATACGACGCCGGATCTTTACCGGCGTTACTGGTTGTCCATCACTTTGCGCGACATTACCGTCATGGGCGGCTGCTTGTTGCACGAGTGGAGTTCGCTGCCCGCTTTCCCGCTCCTTATAACTCTTTGGCGGCGAACCTGGAAAAAGCGCCGCGAGATCATGGATAGAAAGCGCGCTGACGACAGTTACATTGCCCGCTGGTTTTCAAACGAACCGGCGACTCAATCCGTTACACCCAAGCGCTAATCCTTACTCATGCGCATCGCCCTCCTAGGCACCCGCGGTATCCCCGCGAATTACGGCGGATTTGAAACGTTCGCGGAGGAAATTTCCGTCCGTCTGGCCGCGCGCGGCCACACAGTTACCGTCTACTGCCGTCAGCAGCACTCGGCGTCCAGTTATCGCGGGGTGAAACTTCGCTATCTGCCGACAGTCCGGCACAAGTATCTCGATACAATCGCGCATACCGCGCTCTCAACCGCCGATCTTCTCTTTCGCTGCTACGATGCGGTGCTTTATTGCAACGCCGCTAACGCGGTCTTTACCCTTTTCCCTCCTCTGCTCGGCACGCCCACGGTGCTCAATGTGGACGGCATTGAGCGCCGTCGCAGGAAGTGGAACCGGCTTGCCAGAGCATGGTATCTGGTTTCCGAGTGGATGGCTACCTGGTGCCCTTCCGCCATCATTACAGATGCGGAAACGATTCGCGAGTATTACCAGGCGCGCTTCGGCAAGAGCTCGACGTTCATCCCCTATGGCGCCGAAGCCGGTAAGATTGAAGGCTTCGATCAGGTCTCGGCTCTCGCGCTCGAACCGGGCCGCTACATCCTTTACGTAAGCCGTCTTGAGCCCGAGAACAATGCGCTTTTGGTACGCCAAGCCTTCGAACACGTCAACACTACTTACAAGCTCGTGTTGGTTGGAGACGCACCCTACGCCGAAAACTACATAAATGAGGTGAAAAACACTACGGACGAACGCATTGTCATGCCTGGCGCGATCTACGGAGAAGGCTACCGACAACTTCAGTCGCATTGCGCCGCCTACGTGCAAGCTACTGAAGTCGGGGGCACTCACCCCGCGTTAATCGAGGCCATGGGCCGCGGGGCCTTGGTGCTCTACCTGGATACTCCCGAAAACCGGGAAGTTGCCGGTGAGGCAGCGATCCCATTTAATGGAAATCAGTGCCGAGCTAACCAGAAAGCTACAGTGGGCAGTTGACGTATCCATGCAGGAGCGTGCACACTGGAGCGAGCGCGCTATGCAACGTATCCAGAGCCGCTATAGTTGGGAAGTCGTAACCGATCAATACGAAGCAATATTGGAGAAACTCGCGGCACGCAAATGAAACACCCGTCGTCTTTGGCGATCGAACCGCCGCCAATACAAGCATATACGCCTCCCGCCGCGCTGCCTTATCGCTCCTGGGTCGAGGTTTCACGCCGCCAGATCGCGGCGAACTTTGAGGCCATCCGCCGCGTAGTTGGACCTTCAGTTGAAGTCATGCCGGTGGTGAAAGCGGACGCGTATCGCCACGGTGCAGTTGAGGTGTCCCGCGTGCTTGAAGCGCGGGGGGCGAACTGGCTCGCGGTAAGCAATACCGACGAGGGAATCGCCTTACGCGACGCCGGTATCAGAGCGCGCATTCTGGTGATGGCCGATTTTCTGCCCTTCACCCGGGAAGCGATGCTGGCTTACGATCTCACGCCAGTGATTCATTCGCTTCAGGATTTGGCTGAGCTCAACCGGCTTGCCGCAACACGTTCTGAGCGCTATCGCTGTCATTTGAAGATCGATACGGGCATGGGGCGGCTAGGTGTCCGAACGGATTCCCAAGCTGTCGCCCAAGCCGTTCTCGCCGCGCAAAGTATAGAGGTCGAAGGCCTCATGACGCATTTCGCGTCAGCGGGTAATTATCAAACTCAGCAAACAGAGGAACAGATCGGCGCTTTCGAGGTCATGACTGCAATCCTGGAGAGCGTGGGTGTCCGCCCCACGCTGCTGCACCTTTCAAGCAGTATTCCGGTTGCGTACGGCCGAGTGGAAGCCTGGCAAAAAATGGTCCGGCCGGGTCATGCGATTTACGGTTACATCTCGCCGGCACGCGGGCATGCCCCTGGGAAAATCCTGCATGTCGCTCCGGCGCTTAGCTGGCGAGCCACCATTCTCTCTGTAAAGGAAGTTCCTTCGGGAACGCTGGTCGGCTACGGTGGCATGTATCGTACGAGCCGGCCCATGCGTCTTGCTGTTCTGGCGGCCGGTTATGCAGATGGAATCCCACACCGGTTGGGCAATCGGGGCAGCGTTATTGTTCGCGGTAAACTTGCTCCTATTGTGGGGGCCGTGAGCATGGATCTCACCACCATCGATGTAACAGAATCCGAGGTTAAGCCCGGCGACGCGGTCACGCTGCTGGGAACGGATGGAGTGGCGAGCATTGATGCCCAACAAATCGCGCGTTGGGCGGGAACCATCTCTTATAGCGTGCTCTGTGGGATACATGCCCGCGTGAAGCGTCTATATATTTAAGAGATCATAGGAATTCAGGACTGCCAGGAGTAGCTCGAGACCCACAAAGCTGGAACATTCGATTGGCTTATTCCGTCTGGCATTGGAGCGGAGATAAATTTGAAGAAGAAGTGGAAAATAACTATTCTGGTCACCTTGCTGCTCGTGATTGCCGGCGCCGTAGTTGCGAGCATCAGGATCAGTGAAAGAGGTATCGTAGTCGTTCAGACGGGTAAGGTGGCCCGCCTGGATCTGGTCTCCGTAGTAACCGCCTCGGGCGAAGTTAAGCCTCGTAATTACATCAATATTGGCGCAAATACACAGGGGGCGGCCCCCATTACCGCCATTTATGTGAAGGAGGGCGATCACGTAAAAAAGGGTCAGGTACTGGCACGTCTGGCCGATGTCCAGCAGCGCGCCGATTTGAATGCACAGCAGGCGGCGCTTAATTCCGCGTTCGCCGACTCCTCCGCCAGCGAAGCGTCCGTTAAATCGCAGGAAGACAACATCGCGGTCGCGAAAGCGCAAGTCGATCATGACCGTGCCGATCTAGAGCAGAAAAAAATGGATCTGAAGCGCAGCCAGGAGCTCTTCAATGCGAAGCTGATCGCTTCACAAGATTTTGAAGCCAAGAAGGTGACCTACGATCTCGCCGTGGCTACGCTGCAGTCTTCCGAGCAGAAGGTCCATCAGGCCGAAGCAGCTCGGGCGCAGGCCGCCGCGCAGCTCGCTTCCGCGCAGAAGAAAATTGCGCAAAATCAGGCTATGGTTGCGCGTTCCTCCGATGTCCTTTCCCAGTACGATGCGGTCGCGCCGCTGGATGGAGTAGTGACGAACTTGCCAGTCCGTGCAGGTGAAACGGTGGTTCCGGGCCTGCAAAACTCTTCGGCCTCCACTATCATGACCATCGCTGACATGTCCATCATCACCGCCGAAGTGCACGTAGACGAGACAGACATTGTCAGCGTAAAGATGGACCAGCCGGCGGAAGTCTCGATCGACGCGATCCCAAATAAAACGTTTAAAGGCCGCGTAATCGAAATCGGTGACACCGCTCTCTTACGCTCAAGCGGTGTGGCCGCTTCGCAGAGTCAGACCTCAGGTCAGGAAGCGAAAGACTTCAAGGTCGTGATAGCTCTGGATATTCCGGAGAACATGGTGCGTCCTGGCCTCTCCTGTACAGCAAAAATAACAACGGCTACTCGCGGGCATGCCCTCGCTATCCCGATTCAAGCCCTCACCGTACGTGAGAAAGGCCAGATAGAGCAGCACAAGCCAGGCAAGCCGGCGCCCACGGATCCCGCTGCGCAGAAGGCCGCAAAGGAGGAACTGCAGGGAGTTTTCGTGGTGAGCAACGGAAAAGCGTTGTTCCGTCCAGTAACTACAGGTGTTACCGGAGCGACCGATATCGAGGTTCTCAGTGGGCTTAAAGATGGGGATGAGATCATTACAGGCAGTTATCAGGTGATTCGTACGATTCGCAACGACACAAAAATAAAGGTCGATAATAAGCAGCCGGCCCCCGGTCCGGTGGCGGTTTGACTTTGATGTGGAGACAAGTTTAGAGAATGGCGACGCTCGAAACGACCCAGGATCTAAGCTCGAAGCAACGCGAGCAGCTCGGCGAAGAACTGAGGCGCGAAGGGATCGTCATACGGACGTACGATCTCTGGAAAACCTACATCATGGGCGACCAGGAGATCCATGCCGTATCGGGCGTGGATATTGTCATTAAGCGCGGTGAGTACGTCGCCATCATGGGTCCGTCCGGCTCGGGAAAATCAACTTTGATGAACCTGATCGGCTGCCTTGACACGCCCACTAAGGGTCTTTACTACTTAAATGGCAAACTGGCCAGCGACATGGAAGACGACGAACTGGCGCGAATCCGAAACAAAGAGATCGGTTTCGTGTTCCAAACTTTCAACCTGCTGGCTCGCGCCTCAGCACTCCACAATGTCGAGTTGCCGCTGATCTACGCAGGAATGTCTTCTCAAGAGCGCTTGCAGCGTGCCAAAGAAGCCATGCGAGCCGTGGACCTGGAACAACGGATGTATCACAAGCCGAATGAGCTCTCGGGAGGACAGAGGCAGCGCGTAGCGATCGCACGGGCGCTGGTTAATGGTCCTTCGATTCTGTTGGCCGATGAGCCCACGGGGGCCCTGGACAGTAACACCGGCAACGAGATCATGGGCCTGTTCGAACGATTACACACGGATGGCAATACGATTGTCCTCGTGACCCACGAGCCTGACATCGCGCTTCATGCCCATCGTGTGATACACATCCGTGACGGCAAAGTGGAACGGGACGAAGCCACGCCTACTTCGAAAAGGGTTTCGTTTCGCTGATCTGAATTCTATTCCACTGAAATGTAAGATAATTGTCTCCATTCCTGCGCTGTTTCGAGCGGGAATGTTATCTTAGAAACCAGTTCAAGGCAAGCTCCTCGATCGAGACAGTTCGGCTGAATACGCAAACAAACGCGATATTTCAGTTCTCGAACTCCTTGCCCTTTCTGCCGGCAGCTCTAGGGGTTGCTTCATCGGCTCGCTGAAGTTAAGGATTATTGTGGGCGAGATATTATCCATCGAACAACCGATCAGGATCTTGATGGCAGAAGATAACGCGATCAATCAACGCGTCGGTAAACTTATTCTGCAGCGCGCTGGTTTCAATATCGACCTGGTATCAGATGGCAGCGAAGCCCTCGCCGCTCACCGCGCACAGCCATATGACGTCATTCTTATGGATTGCCAGATGCCCAGCATGGATGGGTTTGAAGCCAGCCGGCAGATCAGGCAATTGAATCGCAAGCAGCCAGTGATCATCGCCGTGACAGCCAATGCTTTGCTCGGAGAGCGCGAACGCTGTTTAGAAGCCGGCATGAACGACTATCTCTCAAAGCCCTTCCAGGCCGAACAGTTGGTTGCCGTGGTAAAGAAATGGGCCGCTGCGCGGCGTGTCGCCGATGGTAATCAGGCCGGAGCTTAAGGTCTCCAGAAAAGTAGCAACGCGAATAGCAGGACCCACATGAAGTCCAGATAGTGCCAGAATACGGCCACTCCGCTCGCCACGGCCCGAGTCTGAGACTGATATTTCGGGCCGCTGGCCGGATCTCTGGTCCGCACCAGAAGATACGCAAGGCCGGTCAGGCCCACCACGATATGCAGTCCGTGGAGCCCTGTAAACAGGAAAATGAACCAGGAATGCGGATTGCGAGCCAGAACCACACCAGCATGGACAATCTGGAACCAGGCCACAATCTGTCCTATTAAGAACAAAAGTCCAAGCCCAGCGGTCAACGCGTTTAAACGAAAGAAACCTCGCTGATCGTTTTGGCCCAGCCGTCGGCGCCCCGCTTCAAAGGTTGCGCTGCTCGTAAGCAATATAGCGGTCGTTGCCCATAGTATCCCCGGAACTCGAATATGACCCCAAAACTGCTGACTTTGCGAGCGGATGATAAAGACAGCGATCAGCGCGCCGAATGTCATCGTAACGGTAGCCAGTACGACGATTACGGTGAAAATTGATAACGAGTTCAAATCGCTCTGGCGGTTGGCAGGTTCAATTGCGGATTGCACTTCACTTACTATCATGCCCCTTCCCGGTCAAGCACCCACCTCGTCTGTCCGGCTGCTGTAGAGTTAGAAATTATGTCCCGTTCAGTTCCCAGGCTCGTTGTGTTCTTTTTGCTCGCAGGTTTTGTACTTGCGCGCACCCCTTCTAAACAGGAAACCGATAGCCGTTTGGCGGGTGCGTTCCGGAATCCGGCCAATGCCGGTTGGATCTTTGTCCACCTCGAAGGCACGCCCGCCTCGGTTGGTTTCCAACACGGCTATTTGCTCACTCCAGAAATCGAAGACGCCAAGCGCGCCATCGAGCTGAGTGTCACTCATGAGGTGAAGCACAACTGGGCGGAACTGCGGGATCTCACGGACAAATACTTCTGGCCCAGCGTTCCCGACGAATACCGGCAAGAATTGCAAGGGATAGCTGAAGGCATTCAAGCGCACGGATCGAAGCTAGATGTCAAAGACCTGGTGGCGATGAATGCCTTCATGGAGTTTTCTTACTATTACGGCATCGCTGAGCGACGTCAGGCAAAGGGTGTTGCCGCGAGCGTCGGTGAGCATTGCAGCGCCTTTGTCGCCACGGGCAGTTACACCAAGAACGCCCGCATCGTCATCGGACACAATAACTGGAGCGATTACCTGAGTGGCAGCCGCTGGAAGATCATCTTCGACATCGCGCCTTCAAACGGGCACCATTTGATCATGGATGGCGTCCCTGGACTCATCCACAGCGGAGACGATTTCGGAATCAACGATGCCGGCATCATGATCACGGAAACTACCATCGGCAATTTCCATGGTTTCAACTCGAAAGGTGTTCCCGAATTTGCGCGGGCTCGGAGGGCCATGCAGTACTCAGAGTCCATCGACGACTTCGCCCGCATTATGGAGCAGGGCAACAACGGCGGTTATGCCAACACCTGGCTGATTGGTGACCGCAAGAACAACGAGATCGGCCGCCTCGAGCTCGGCCTGAAGTACGTGACGCTCGAACGCACCAGCGACGGCTATTTTGTCGGCTCGAACTTTCCGATCAATCCGAAACTCATCGCGGAAGAGACGGATTTTCCGGCGAATGACCCCAACGCGCCCGATTTGGTGCGGCTGCGGCGCTGGGATCAGTTGATGGCCGAGAACAAGGGCCGTATCGATGTGGATGCCGGCAAGAGATTCGAGACTGACCACTACGACATGATCACCAAAGAGTACGATCCGAATGAGCGTACCCTGTGCGGGCACATTGACAAATCCAGCCGCGGCATGAAGGGCTGGCAGAATCCTTACGGTCCCGCCGGCGCAGTGGAAGCAAAGGTGACCGACAGCGCGATGGCCGAGAAGATGTCATTTGTGGCCGGTGCGGGTCACCCTTGCGGCGTCGCGTTCCATGCTAAAGAATTTCTTCAGGCGCACAAGGAATACGCTTGGCAAGCGCCTGAGCTGGAAGATCTGAAAGCGAATCCCTG
>CAWIFY010000035.1:0-15797 GCA_963835255.1 Terriglobia bacterium
GCGGCAGCCGCACGGCCGTAATCCGTCGCAAGCTGCTATTTCGATTCGCGCACAGCGGATGAGTACCGAGTATTTCCGTCTTAATAACCCAGTTAATCGAACCGAGCCCTCGATCGGCCTCAGCTGGCAGATGCAGTTGGTCGTATTCGCAATTGCTGCCCTAGCCGTCATCTCGCGCCGTCCTGATGCTATTACTAATCCTCAGTTTTTCGCGGAAGATGGAGCGATTTGGTTCTCCGACGCTTACCGGCTCGGTCTGCATTCTTTGTTTATGCCCGATGCGGGTTATTTGCAGACCTTTCCGAGGATTGTCGCGGCGTTTGCGGCGCGAGTTCCTTTGCTGTTTGCGCCGCTCTTGATGAGTGTGATAGGGATCGTGGTCCAGGTTTTGCCGGTTAATATTCTGGCCTCTTCACGATTTGCAAGTTGGGGCAGTCTTTCGCTCAGGCTAGTGATGGGTTTTCTGTATCTAGCTTTGCCCAATTCCAGAGAACTGGATATCGTTATCACAAACGCGCAGTGGCACCTTGCTTTCCTGGCATGCATTCTGGTCCTCGCGCCTTCTCCAGGGACGTGGAAGTGGAGAGGGCTCGACGTTTCTGTTCTTCTCCTCAGTGGTCTTACGGGTCCCTTCTGCGTGTTTCTTCTGCCGGTTGCGGTGATCATGTGGTGGGTGCGGCGTGCCAATTGGCGAATCGTAACGGCTTTGCTCATCGCGGCTTGTGCTATCGCTCAACTGGTGGTCCTCTATCGGGCGGATCCTGCGATTCGTTCCAGCGCACCGCTTGGGGCTTCCCCCAGGCTGTTCGTAGACATCTTTTCAGGGCACGTGTTTCTTGCAGCGATCCTGGGCTTCGAGAACTATACTACTCGTTATCCTTTCATCGTGATGGCCTTGGTGGCAATCCTAGGATCAGCGGTCTTTGCCTACATTCTTTTCGCGGCAAGACTCGAGGCCAGACTCTTCGTAATCTTCGCCCTCTTGATCTTTGCGGCTTCTCTCAGATCACCCCTCGTTAGCAGGAGTGATCCGCAGTGGCAGGTTCTCGACCAAGCGTACGGAATACGTTATTGGTTCTTTCCCATGCTGGCCTTTGTATGGTCTTTACTTTGGTCTGCTCAGCCCGGCCAAAACAGATGGGTTCGTAGATTCGCAGTCGCCATGCTCGTTCTTATGTTGATCGGAATAGCGAAAGACTGGGAGTATCCAGCGTTCTCAAACCACGATTTTCCTCAGTACGCAAAGAAGTTTGGGGAAATGCCGCGCGGCGAAACAATGGTGTTTCCGCTTTATCCGGATGGTTGGACTATGCGACTCGTCAAGGGTAGCCGGAGTTGTGGGGATCTGCCCACAGGGTTTATCGATCAGCCAAAAGATGGTGCGACCGCGGCTGATTCGGTCCCCGTGGTCGGCTGGGTGAACGCTACGGAGCCGGTCCAGAGTATAGCCGTTTACGTCGATGGACAGTTAAAACAGACCATAGTTCCAAGTCTAGGGCGCCCCGACGTCGATACGAAATATCCTGGCAGCCCAGTCAAGAACAAGGGATGGAAAGGGACCCTGGATTTGTCTGAACAACGCGGTGGCGCTCACATAATCGAGATGCGTGCGAGACTGAAAAACGGATGTGAGTCAGTGCTTGGAACCAGATCAGTCGAGGTCAACCGCGGGTAAGTGCGGCGGTAGGTAACGAACGTTCCCCGAGTGCATGCGAACTCTTTTCGAATTAAGCAAACCGGCGCCGGCTAGAACGAGCAACGTGGCTCCGCTGATCGAACTTCCTAAATAGAACGGCAGCGGCCGGTAGGTAAATCGAATCACGTGGCTCCCTGGTTTAAGCAGAACACCTCGAAAAAAATAATCCGTCGTGAGTATCCGTGCCGGCATATTATCCACTAGTACGGTCCAGCCGGGGAAGGCGGTGTCGTTCAGCATTAGAATCGCGGGGGTAGTAGGCGATGCCTGGATCACTACGGTCTGAGATCTATAGGACAGGATCTTTGCTTCACCGACCAGTTTCGCCGCCTTCCGATTTATTTCGCTTATCGCGCGAATCTCGTCGTCGTCTAAACTGGCCTTATTCAGCACGACCGATCGAAACACATCCAGAGACGGGTCCGCTAGCCTATGGAGAACATCTGAATCGTTTTGCTCTAAGTCGGCATGATAGTAAATCGTTGCGCGAGGGAGAATGTCATCGTACTCGGAAATCTTTACTTCGTGGTCGTAGACGGGACGAAATGGACTGGTGGGCGAAGGTTCTTCCGAGCCGAAGTGAAAATCGGACCAGCCAGCCCAGTCGTAAGATGTGTCTCCTTTCGGCCCTGGGCCGGTTGACAAGAGCAGTTCGACCGCCTGCCCCTGGTACGCCTTCAAATCGATATTCCCCTCCATCCAGTGCCGCTCCTTCACGTCGTGCTTGGGGTCGATGTAATTGGAAAATACCTGTCGAACTTCTCCCGTTTTGTCTTTCACTTTAATGGCGAAATCGACTCCGTCCCCTCCTTTGTCGTAAGCAGCAGAGTCTATTCCGTATGCAAAATGAAAGTCGCCCGTTCCATTTGGGACAGTCAGTCTATAAGACAAATCGCTGTAGGGCGGATGCTCTCCCAGCGTTCCTCGAACCGTTCCGCCCAGGTTGAAACTCTGCGAGCTGATCTGGCTTTCGTGACCGGGCGCGAGATGTCCCCTATTTTGGAGAAGTATTTTCTGGATAGTATTATCAGGAGGCACAAAGAATCTATTTGCTAATAGATACTTAACCGATGACAACTGAAGTAATCGCTGGGTGAATGGATTCGTAAAGTCGAAATTACCAAATCCTTTGAAACACTGAGATAACTCCGGGCTATGACTCTGCCAATCCGGAAAGAAGTTCTCTAAAAAAGGAAAGTAGCGCGCTACGTATAGAGCGTCCAGACAGCGTACATCCAGTAACTGAAAGGCTGCCGCCCAATTTGGGGTAAGATCTCCTTCTTGGCCGATGATCCGATACTTGACTCCGCACTGCGCCTTCAAAAAGTCAATGAAGGGCGCCCCCTGATAGGGACTACTTGCCCGATCAGGTAACTTGTTGAATGCATAGTAGACCGGGATTAAGTAGTTGAAGGAGAACTCGATGGCCAGAAGGACGACACAGATCATACCCATTCGCACGCATCGCGAGTTAGCCCCGATCTGATTAAACCAGATCAGTGAAATCGCGAGCGCGATAAGAAGGATAACCGGCAGCCCCACCGACAGCAGAGGCATTGCGGGGTTTAGGTGATCGATAAACAGTTCCTTTTTGAGTACTCTGCCCGAACGGATCACAGCCAGCGGGATAAACAGAAATGTCAGCGCGAGAGCAAGACACTGCACGAAGCTAGAAGCTTTCCTCTTGACCAAATGCTCGACACCGAATGCGGCGAGAATGGATACTGAAATCGAGAGAAGAAGCTCGTCATATTTCGCGAAATCGAGCAATCTAAAAATCGGGAAGCGGCCCGCGAAATTTATTAAGATTCCATAGCGCTTCAGGATTACGAAAAGGATCGAGACAAAAAAGAAGAGGGTGCAGGCAAGCAAACGTCTATCTCGCCTGAAGGGCGGGCGGCATGCCACGGTCACGGCGATGAACACGTAATACAGGCTGATGACTCCGAAGTAGTTCCGTAGCGCCGAAAGTGTGTTTGGAAGTACCGGATTATTGACAGGCCCTAGAAGCAGGGGAAACAAATAAGTGAATATGGAAACATTTCGCACGTCGTGCTGTAAGCCCCGAAAGGCGCCTCCGAGAAGCCGCGGTTCATGGTTATTCCAAGAATGCGGCAGATACGCCAGAAACGGCAGAATAACGAACAGGGAGAGGCCGATTCCAGCGATCGTAGCAAGCGCAAGCCATTTCGCGGCGTGCTTCCAGGCAGCTCGCAAATCAGGGTCCGAAGCAATGCGAACAATGAGATAGAGATACAGAAAGGACAACAACAGCAGTGCTGTCTCGGGACCACCGCCAAGAAAGATCAGTAGAATCAGCGCAGCGAACCAGACTAAGGATCCGTAATTTGTCTTCCGTAATAAAAGCTCTCCTGCGAATAGACCTGCCGGCAACAGAACTGCAAGACTCAGTTCCGGAATAGTGAGGAATAATATGTAATATCCAGCTAGCATCGAGGTTACTCCGCCAGCCAGTGCAGGGAAGAAGGACAGAAACAATCGCAAATAGAGATAACAGAAAAATCCCGCGATAAAGAGGCGGGACAGGATGTACCAGTTATAGCTTCGGGGAGAAAGGTGGAGAGATAGCAAGAGCGTCAAGGGAAAGAACGGCTGCGACTGCATATTGGCCGCCAAAGGAGCTCCGTAAGCTTGGTAAGGATTCCAAAGCGGCAACACGTTCTCGCTGAAATATTGATATCTGATGAGGGCGAACCAAGGCTCGTTCTGCCAGGCGGGCGCTCCAGGATCGGAAACCTTATTGAAGGTTGATTGAGGCTGAAGAGAACCTGCCCATGCTCCCTGCCAGAGAATACTGGGAGCTTCGCGGGCACTTTCAAGCAGCGTCTTATTTCCCCAGATGCAGGGAAAAAAACAAACGTGCTGTACAAAAATTAGAACCACTGCGGCGCGAACGCTGTCGATGCTCCATGCCGCTTTGATAACCCGAAGAACGCGATTAGATTGCACCTAAGGAGACATTTGAACACATGCCTAAATTCGGCGGGTATTCGCAAGCCCCGCCGCATCGAGGGTTTCCGGCGAGAATTGGTCCTTCCGGGGTCCACCTCTTTACTGGGCAGCCCCGGTACTTATGGGCCCACGCCCTCACCTGCGAGAATTGAGAGAAGATTTCCGCCGGTTCGGCCCGGTGATTTTACATAAGCGTGACGATTACAGAAGCTCTCGATATTCTGCGCAGCGCGCGGGCGATTCCCGACAAATTCGAGCTACTGCTTGCGTGCAGTTTTAGCCCCGTCCATTTGAAAACCCTGCTCTCCGCCCACTTGCAAAAGCGCCTGTCTGAACGGCGTGTCATCGCAGAGGAGGGCACTTTTGGAGACTTGGCCGGTACCATTGAACGGTGTGGTTCTCCGGGTCTCGCGGTTGTTATCGAATGGCAGGATCTCGATCCGCGGCTGCAGTACCGCGAAGGCGGCGTTTGGGGACGCTTACTGCAGGGAGATCTCCTCGCTACAGCCTGCGCGATGCTGGGCAGGATAGAGCGCGCCATCACCCGGCTGCCGGAACATACAAGTGTTGCCGTCAGTTTTCCCACACTGCCGCTCGCGCCGGTCTTCAGTCCCCCCACTTGGCAAGCTGGAACGTTAGAAACCCTGCTGCGGCGGGAGCTGGCCGATTTCGCAAGCCGCATCTCCCATCGCCAACACCTATGTATCGTGAGCGACGCGTGGCTTGCTGAGAACTCACCGGCAGTCACGCGCTTCGATCTTAAGTCTGACTTGTTGATCGGTTTCCCGTACACGGTTCCTCATGCCGATCGGCTCGCTCACGCTTTGGCGCTGGCTCTCGCGCCAAGTCAACCCCTTAAGGGCGTCATTACCGATCTCGACAACACCTTCTGGAGCGGTCTGGTAGGAGAAGTTGGACCCGAATCGGTGCGTTGGGATCCGGCGAGCCGATATTATTTGCATGGCCTTTATCAAAAGCTTCTCGCCGCGCTTGCTGACGAAGGAATCCTGGTGGGAATTGCCAGCAAGAACGATCCGAAAGTCGTATCAGAAGCTCTTAAGCGAGAAGATCTGCTGGTGCGACCGGAACAAATCTTCCCAATCGAAGTGCATTGGGCGCCGAAATCTGAGTCGGTCTCCCGCATTCTGAAGAGGTGGAACATCTCGGCTGAAAGTGTCGCTTTTGTAGACGACACGCCGCTTGAATTAGCGGAGGTCGCGGCCGCCCATCCCGGTATCACCTGCTTGCAGTTTCCTGTTGGCGATTACAACGGAGTCTGGCAGCTCATCAGGCAATTGCGCGACCTCTGCGGCAAGAGCCGGCTGAGTGAAGAAGATGCGTTCAGGCTGCGGAGCATTCGCCAGAGCACAGAATTCCAGGAGCAAGCAGGCGCGGCTGGAGTAGGAGATGAATTCCTCAGCAGCGTAAAGGCAGCCCTGATCTTCGATTTCGATTCAACTCCATCGAACCCAAGAACTCTGGAGTTGGTCAACAAGACCAACCAGTTCAACCTGAACGGTGTGCGCCTTACCCAAGCAGAATGGCAAAGGAAGATGGATCAGCCCGGCGCATTTCTCGCAATCGTAAAATATGAAGACAAGTTTGGCGCGCTCGGTACCATCGCTGTTTTGCAGGGTTACCAAACGGCAACGAAGCTAGTTATCTCTACCTGGGTGATGAGCTGTCGTGCTTTCAGCAGGCGCATTGAACATCAGACTCTGAAAAAACTCTTCGAGAGGTTCAGGGTTTCCTCGGTTGCCGCCGAATTTGCTCCAACTGCGAAAAATGGACCTTTGCAGGAGTTTTGCGGCGCGATCTTAGGGCGCACGCCAGAAGCTCCTTTCGAGTTCACCCAGCAGGAGTTTGAGAGATCCTGTCCCGCGCTTTACCATCGAGTTGAAGAGAACATGGGAGTAACCCTGAATGGATGAGACAAAAAACCGCTTGATCAAATGTTTCGAAACGGTCTTTCCCGAGATGTCAGTTGCGGAAATTACTGGTGCTGCCCAGAGCTCCGTTACGGCTTGGGATTCTATTGCCGCCATTACGCTGCTTAACGTCATCGAAGATGAATTCGGGATCACGATGGATCTCGAGTTGGCTGGAGAACTGGATTCTTTTCCTAAAATTCACGAATATCTAAAGACAACTGCGGTCAATGCCTGATTTGCCGGATTCGGCAGCGTTGGGTTTCGCCATGCGCCTGCATCATGTCGGTTTTGTAGTTTCCGATATCGAAACCTCAGTGCCTGGATTCATTCATTCGCTCGGCATGCGCTGGGATGGAGCAATCTACCGGGATCCAAAACAGAAGGTTAAGGTTACTTTCCTCGCGACTGGCTCGGTTTGCGCCCAAATCGAGTTAGTAGAGCCAGTGGGCGGCGATTCGCCTGTGGCGAAATTCCTTGCGCGGGGGGGTGGGCAGCATCATCTCTGTTACGAAGTGGACGATATCGAGCATGCGTTATCAGTGTTCAAATCGAGAAAAGCCGTTATTGCACAACGTCCACGCCCTGCCGTTGCCTTCGAGGGCCGGCGCATCGCTTGGTTCGTAACACCAGAAAAAATGATTATCGAGTTGTTGGAGCGGCATCTTGGTTGAGAAGCTGATTTTGAAGATTAAACGGGGCGAAACGCCCTTCTTCCGCTTCCTGCGCACGATTGTGAAGGGCGCGATTGTGAGCACGCTTCCGCTCCCGAAATTTCTTCATCCTCTGCTTCGCCTGGCCTTCAATCTTCAGAGTGTGATCGTAGACTTGTTCCGGGGAGCCCTAAGCTACTTCTATCGAGAACCTCTTTTTCGTGGGCGTTGTGAGTCGGTCGGGAGACGCTTCCGCCTGACCCGCCTTCCTTTTGTGATCAGCCACGCCAAAGTCTATATCGGTGACGATGTAAATTTTTTCGGCAAAGTCGATATCCTCAGCGGCCGTATCTTCGATGAGCCTCGTCTCGTTATCGGCAATCGCGTTGATATCGGCCACAACGTAACCTTTTTGGTGAATAAAGAGATCGTGATTGAGGACGACGTGAACGTCGCAACCGGTGTGCGCTTCATGGATTCCGACGCGCATCCGAGAGATGCCGCCGACCGCATTGCCGACCTGCCGCCCAAACCGGAAGAGATTAAGCCAGTTCGTATCTGCCGCAATGCGTGGATCGGTCAGAACGCATTTATTCTGAAAGGCGTTACGGTCGGGGAAGGTGCGGTAGTAGGAGTGAACAGTGTCGTGCTGACTGACGTGCCAGCTTACTCGGTCGCCATGGGCAATCCCGCCCGTGTAGTAGTGAAAAATCTAGCGCGTCCCGGAGAACCGGCGCCCGCTAGCAACACGGAAGCTCCAGCGGGCGTCACGTAACAGTTTGATAATAGGTATCGGATTACTGTAATGGCCGCTGTTCCTGAACCGCTGTTGACGACTGTCGAGCAGTACCGGCAATTGCCCTGCCGTGAAGATGTTTTGCAAGAATTACGCTGGGGACAGGTCTTCGATTTGACTCGGCCCAAAATGAAGCATGCCAAGCTGCAGTCACGGCTGGTGCGGCTCTTGCGGCCGAAGATTGAGCACTTAGGCGTGGTTGAATCCGAAGTCGCCTTTCGCGCTCTCTCGGAGTATGACTTGAGAGGCGCCGATGTAGCGTTCGTTTCGCGGCAGAGGTGGGACGAGACTCCCGACGATGATAATCTCCGCGGCTCGCCCGAGATCGTGATTGAAATTCTTTCGCCATCCAACACGAGATCGGAGATGCGAGAGAAATCCGCGCTCTATTTGTCGACCGGGGCACTGCAATTCTGGACCGTAGACGCTAAAAACCGGGCAGTAACGGTGACGCAGCAAGACGGTTCTAGCACGCTTTACAAACACGACGAAAGCGTCCCGCTCACCAGGTTTGGAAGCGACTCGATTACAGTGGCTCAGATCTTCGGCTAGGCTTGTTGCTTTCCAAATTCCGCTGCATCCAGCCGCGCCTGCGCCCTTTGCATGGCTCGCAACGCAGTTTCTGAGTCGGCGGCCTCATGTGCCTTCTTCAACGCTTCGTTCGCTTGTTCGAGCTCCCGGCGTGCGGCGTCCGCATCAATGTCCTGCGCGTACTCGGCGCTATCGGCCAGCACGCGCACATTGTTATCGAACACCTCGACGAATCCGCCGTCCACCATTAACACCTGCGTGCCTTTGCTGCCGCCGCTATAACTCAGCACCCCGGCGCCTAGAGCACTCAGCAGTGGAGCGTGCCCCGGCAAGACACCCATATACCCTTCTTTGCCGGGCAGTTCTGCCTCAGCGGCCTGCTCGTCGACAAACAGGCGCTCAGGCGTGGCGACCTTAAGCTGAAACGTATCGGCCATGCTGCGCTGCGACTACTGACCCTTCATCTTGTCAGCGGCTTCGACCACGTCTTCGATGGTGCCCTGCATGTAGAAGGCCTGCTCCGGTAGCGCGTCATGCTTGCCGTCGACGATCTCTTTGAAACTGCGGATCGTGTCTTCTAGCTTCACGTACTTGCCGGGCCTGCCGGTGAACTGCTCGGCCACATGGAATGGCTGCGAAAGGAAGCGTTGGATACGGCGCGCGCGTGCTACTGCAAGCTTGTCTTCGTCGCTCAGCTCGTCGATGCCGAGAATGGAAATGATGTCTTGCAGATCTTTATAGCGCTGCAAGGTTTGCTTGACTCTCTGCGCAACATCGTAATGTTCCTCGCCCAAAATGTTTGGATCGAGAATGCGCGAAGTCGAAGCGAGGGGATCTACCGCTGGATAAATGCCCAGTTCCGAAATGGCTCGCGACAGGTTGGTCGTGGCGTCGAGGTGAGCGAAGGTGGTTGCCGGCGCCGGGTCCGTGTAGTCGTCGGCCGGCACATAGATGGCTTGGACAGAAGTAATCGAGCCGCGCTTAGTTGACGTGATGCGCTCCTGCAGATCGCCCATCTCGGTGGCGAGATTCGGCTGATATCCGACAGCTGACGGCATGCGCCCGAGCAGCGCCGAGACTTCCGAGCCCGCCTGAGTAAAGCGGAAAATATTGTCAATGAAGAGCAGCACATCCTGGCCCTCTTCGTCCCGAAAATACTCAGCCACAGTTACTCCTGTGAGGCCGACTCTTAGACGCGCCCCGGGCGGTTCGGTCATTTGGCCGTAGACCAGCGCCACCTTCGACTTGTGCCAGTCGTGCGGGTCCACAATGCCCGCCTCCTGCATCTCAAGCCACAGATCGTTGCCTTCGCGCGTGCGTTCGCCGACGCCGGCGAACACCGAAACGCCGCCATGCTTCATGGCAATGTTGTTGATCAGTTCCTGAATAATGACCGTCTTCCCTACACCCGCGCCTCCAAACAGTCCGATCTTTCCGCCTCGCAGATAAGGCTCTAGAAGATCGATGACCTTAATCCCGGTCTCGAACATCTCAAGTCCCGTATTCTGTTCTTCAAACGTAGGCGCCATGCGGTGAATGGGCGCTCTTTGATCGGTTTCGATTGGTCCCATATTGTCGACCGGCTGCCCCAATACATTCAGCACCCGGCCGAGAGTTTGCTTGCCGACCGGAATTGTGATCGGACCTCCGGTGTCGATGGCTTTCATGCCGCGGACCAGTCCGTCAGTCGGTTCCATCGCAATCGTACGAACGCGTCCTCCGCCGATGTGCTGAGCTACTTCCGCTGTGATGTCGATTTTCATCGGTACATCGAAACCCTCGCTCGTGACCTCCACGGCATTAAAGAGCTTCGGCATGTGTCCTTCGGGGAACTGAATTTCAATGGTGGGGCCCGCCACCTGAATGACATGACCCTCGGCTACACCTTCTGTTGGCATTAAATCTCCTGAACTCATGGAACAGGCGCTTTCGCCTGGCTATTCACAATGCTTAAGCGAGCGCTGCGGCGCCGCTGACAATCTCGATGATTTCGCGCGTGATGCTCGCCTGGCGCACGCGGTTCAAATTGAGCGTCAGATCCTGGATCACATCCCCTGCGTTGCGGCTGGCGGCATCCATCGCCGTCATGCGCGCGGCGTGATAAGCCGATATCGACTCGAGCATGGCGCGATAGATTTCCATTTCGACATAGCGCGGCAGTAGCGCTTTCAGCAGTTCCTGCGGCGGCTGCTCGTAGATATAATCTACCGCCTCTTCTTCCTTTCCTTCGTGCTTCTCTTCGGGCAGTTCTACCGGCAGTATTTTTCGCAGCACCAAATTCGGCGCCATCGCGCTTTTATACTCATTTACAGCAAGGTAAACCGCGTCCACCTCGCCCTTGCTGTAAACGTCGATCATCTTGTCGGCAATCTCGCGAGCCCGCTCATAATTCGGCTTTTCTACGATCCCGATGTGCTCGCCCGAAAGCGTGTAATTGCGCCGCCGAAAATGATCGCGTCCCTTTCGCCCGATTGCCTCGATTTGCAGCTCGGCGCTCCCATGTTCATCGATAAATCGTTGCACCATACGGAACAGGTTGGCATTGAAGGCTCCGGCCAAACCAGTATCGCTGCTGACCAGGATCAACTCGAGCCGTTTTTCCTCTCGCACTTGCAGCAAAGGCAAGTCGGTGACCTCTTCCAGACTGGCTGCTGCCCGCGCGACATTCGCCAGCACGCGTCCCATCATCTCCGCGTACGGACGCGAGCCTAGCGCATGTTCCTGGGCTCGCCGCAGCTTAGCAGCCGAGACCATCTTCATGGCCTTAGTAATCTGCTGCATGTTCTTGACGCTGCGAATGCGGCGCCGGAGGTCGATTAAGCTCGGCATCGCCTAAACCTGCGCCGGAACTTTCTGCTCCTCGTCCGCTGCTTTTGCCTCATTGCCGTTACTGGCTGCCTTGTCACTCAGACGGCCGCCGCGCTGTCCCGATTCAGATGTGGTGGCTTTCTCCTTGTCCGCCTTTTCGTCTTTCGATGACCGGAAGCGCTGCTCCTTAAATTCCTTCAGGGCGTCCTTGAGCTGCTTCTTAATCTCATCAGTAAGTTCTTTTTTCTCGCGAATGGCCTGCAGCACTTCAGGCTTGCTGTTATCCAGAAACTGATAGAGTTCAGCTTCAAAACGCCGCACATCCTCCACCGCGACGTCGTCCAGGTAACCATTTCCTCCGGCGAAGAGAATCGCCACCTGCTTTTCCACCGGAATGGGCGAATACTGCCCCTGCTTCAAGACCTCCACCCAGCGCTTGCCGCGATTGAGCTGATCCTGCGACGCTTTGTCGAGATCGGATCCGAACTGCGCGAACGCTTCCAGGTTGCGATACTGCGCGAGCTCCAGCCGCAAACTGCCGGCCACAGAACGCATCGCCTTGATCTGCGCGCTGCCGCCGACGCGGCTTACCGACAGCCCCACGTTGATGGCAGGACGCACGTTCGAATTGAACAAGTCCGTTTCGAGATAAATCTGGCCATCGGTGATCGAAATGACATTGGTCGGAATATAGGCCGAAACGTCGCCAGCCTGTGTTTCGATGAAGGGCAGGGCAGTCAGCGAACCCCCGCCTTTCTCATCATTCAGCTTAGCCGCGCGTTCAAGCAGCCTGCTGTGCAGATAGAAAACGTCGCCCGGAAACGCCTCGCGCCCCGGCGGACGGCGCAGCAGCAATGAAATTTCCCGATACGCCGCGGCATGTTTCGACAAGTCGTCGTACACGCAGAGTGCATGCCGTTTCGAGTCGCGGAAGTACTCGCCAATCGAGCAGCCCGCATACGGGGCAATATACTGCATCGGTGCAGGATCGGAAGCGGTTGCGGCTACCACGACGCTGTACTGCATCGCGCCGTGCTCTTCCAGGATTCGGACCACCTGTGCCACCGTCGAGCGCTTTTGCCCGATCGCGACATAGATGCAAATCATGTCCTGACCTTTTTGATTGATAATCGTATCGAGCGCAATGGTGGTTTTGCCGGTCTGGCGGTCGCCAATGATCAGCTCGCGCTGGCCGCGCCCGATCGGCACCATCGCATCGATGGCCTTGATTCCGGTCTGTAAAGGCTGCTTCACCGACTGCCGGTCGACTACGCCCGGAGCCAACCGCTCAAGCGGGTTGAATTCCGTGGTGGAGATCGCGCCTTTTCCGTCGATCGGCTGCCCCAGCGCATTTACCACGCGCCCGACCATTGCTTCTCCTACTGGAATCGACATGATGCGGCCAGTCCGGCGCACCTGATCGCCTTCCTTGATGTTGCTGTAATCACCGAGAAGAACCGTACCCACCTGATCTTCTTCGAGATTGAGCGCGATGCCAACCGTCTCCGGGCCGAACTCGACGAGCTCACCCGCCATAACGTTTTCCAAGCCAAAAACACGTGCAATGCCATCGCCTACGCTGATGACCGAGCCGGTCTCCGATACGTTCGCGATCGCGTCGAAATTCTGAATTTCCGACGAGAGTATACGCGAGATTTCATCCGCTCTGATTTGAGCCATACTTGTTAAATCCTTTAACTAAAGGTGCGAAACCAGGCGCGAGCGCATGCTTTCCAGTTGGCCGCGCACAGTAGCGTCGTACTCTTTGGCGGCAACATGAGCCCGGACGCCTCCGATCAACGAGGGGTCCACCTGATAGCGCGCCCGGATAAATTTCCCCAATCTCGTACCTAGGGCCCGCTCAATATCCCGGCGCTGTTCCGGGCTCAGCTCACGGGCTGAAGTGATCTCAGCCGGAACCCAGCCGGTTCGCTCGTCGACAATCAGATCGAAGCTCTGCTGCATGGCTGGCAGCTCACGCGTCCTCCGGTGAGAGACAATCACGAGCAAGAAATTCTTGATCAACCTGTGAAGACCTAGCTCGTCGGCCAATTTGCCGATCACGGCCTGCTTGCGAGCCTTATTTACTGCAGGCGATAACATTGCGAGCGATAAATCCTGCGACTTCCCTAAGAGACCAGCCGCCGCCTTGAGTTGCTCGCTGGCCGCTTCCGGTGAAAGATCGGAGCCGGGCGCAAACACCGCGTTGGCCAAAGCTTCAGCGTAGTGACTTGAGAGTGCATCCGTCATCTAATTTTTTCCGCGGTCAACCAGGCGAATGAAATCACCCAGAAGATCGCCAGGCTCGCCCTGCGAGAAGCGATCCTGCAAACGGCGCTCTGCCAGGCCAAGCGCGATTTGAGCCGTGTGCAACTGAACGCGATCCGACGCTTCCTTTCTCAGCGCCTCGATTTCATTCGCCGCATTTCTGTGGATATGCTCCAGTTCGACTGCAGTTTGGTGGCGAACGCGGTTGTGCTCACGTTCCATTTCGAGCTTGGCCTGTTCGCGAATTTTGTTCACCTCGACGGCCAGGCTGGCCATCTTCTTGTCTATCTCTGAATAACGAAAATCTGCTTCAATTTTGAGCCCTGTCGCGTCTTTAATCGCCTTTTGGATGTCAGCCGAACGTGCGTTGAAGAATTTGGGACCCTTCTTGGTCAGAAACCATGCCAAAAGGGCCACGAAGATTCCGGTATTGATCACCTTCCAGGGGCCAATGCGATCCAGTTCGGCCGTCTCCTGCGCCTGCGATTCCTGCGCTAGCGCCGGAACGTTAGCGGCAAACAAACACAATCCCGCGTAAAGCGCAACGTATGCCAATCTAGGGTGGATCAAAGACCGCATCAAGCTGCTCTCCGCGAAAGAAGCGAGTTCACTATGTCCTCGCTCAGGCTCTCTACTTTGCTGTCCAGCTCTGCTTGAGCCCGCTCAGCTTCAGCGGCAATCTGCTTTCTTGCCTCTGCGATTTGCTGATCTGCCTGTTCGCGTCCCTGTGCGATCGCTTCAGCTTGTTCGTCCGACCACTGGCGCCGGAGCTTATCGTGTTCCAGATAAATTTCTCCTCGTGCAAGCTGCAGTGCATGCTCAAATTCGGATTGCTTCTTACCCGCCTCCTCAAAGGCTCGCTGCGCGAGTTCGCGGACGCCTTCGGTCGCCATCCTGCGCTCGTCGAGGATCGCCGCCACGGGTCTAAAGAAGACACGGTTCAAATACCAGGTCAGGAAAAGAAAAAAAACGATGGTCGGGACTGCTTCAAGCAGCAGGTCGGCGAGGGCCTTGAGCGTTGCTTCCATCGAGGGCTGAGGTTAGGTAAAGAGCGACCGGAATGCCTGCTCTTCGGGCACACACTTCGGATGACAGGGGACGTCCCTAAAGATTTACGCTAACATAGTGCATTTTTATGGTCAATGAGCGGCCGTAGGTCGGAGGGCTGTGGGTTCGGGGCTCTCGGTTTCTGGTGAGCTTGCAGTTTATTTTTTGATGCATCTCGCGGCGGGATCGCAGCAATCGCACCGGTAGATTTCTCATCTATGCGCTTGCGGTACGTTTCACCTCGCGCGAACCACGCAACAGCAGCAGTGAGTCCCGAAACAATCAATCCTGTGACTATGCCAATCACCCATTCCATGGAATTCGCGTCCTCCCCGCATGATTTGTTTGAAACAGCATATCGTCAATTCTGTTTCCGAACGCAAAAAGACCCTTTTTAAGATGATGTAAGTCGCTTCGGGGCAGTCTGAAGCGATCCCGATAAGTTCTGCAGCTGTGACTTTTCTCGCGCTATTTCGCGAAAATATCGTCTACTCTGAGCTTTCCGGATGAAAGAACGGGAGGCAGCGGGATCTCTTGTCCCACTTGAAACTCCTGGGTCCCGTGCTGGTCGTAGACCTCAACGCATCGAGATTCCGAGCGAATCACCCAGACGGCGGAAGCGCCGGCGTCGAGATAGATTCGCGGCTTCTTCCGAAACGCCTCGCTGTCATTCGATGGTGAGAACACTTCGATTACGAGTTGAGGGCTTCCGGCGGGATAAGTCTTGCTTCGAGCGGCGGCAATCCACCTGGCCCGATCGATCACAAAGACATCGGGACGAGGCATGCTCTCACTTGTTTGTAGACGCATGCTGGTATCCTGGCGGACTAGAAAGTCACTGCCCTCAAAGGCGGTTTTCAAAAGGTCATAGAGCCGAGCGCAGACGTCGGCGTGTTCGGGATTCGGTGAGGGCGATAAGAGAATCTCTCCTTCGATCAGCTCATCCTTCATTTCGGGAGGAGCCTGGTACGACAGATATTGTTCGATTGTGACGCCAGTGGAAAGCGGGCTCATCATGGAACTGTTCTTAGCCTTCTCTCTATGATCCGGTATTTGAGGTGGATGAGTTGACGAGGCTTGGACGGGCTTCGCTTCGA
>CAWIFY010000036.1:0-62667 GCA_963835255.1 Terriglobia bacterium
AATCTTCAAGAGAACTGACTGCGTATTGGGCATCAACGATAAAAGAAGATAACACGCCCAAACACAAAGCAAAAGGCCGCCAGCTTCTCAGCCAGCGGCCTTTTCGCTCTCAAAGCTGCTTGTTTTCTTAACTTGCCAGCGCCAGCGCCTTCACTTGTATATTCGGGATCACGAGTGCCAGCACTTCCTCCACGCGCTCCACGAAGTGGAACTGCATCTCCTGCCGCACATGCGCCGGCAGATCGCGCAGGTCTTTCTTGTTGCCCATCGGCAGAATCACGCGATGGATACCGGAGCGCCTCGCGGCCAGCACCTTCTCCTTCATGCCGCCGATCGGCAACACCAGCCCGGCCAGCGTCACCTCGCCAGTCATCGCGATATCGCTACGCGCCGGCAGTCCCGTGTAAAGCGAGGCCATCGCCGTAGTCATCGTCACGCCCGCCGAAGGGCCATCTTTTGGAATCGCTCCCGCCGGTACGTGTACGTGAACGCCGTTGTTCTTGATCGTATCCGGATTCACGCCAAGATCGCCCGCATGCGCCCAGATGTAACTCTGCGCAATCTTCGCCGATTCCTGCATCACTTCGCCGAGCTGTCCCGTCATCGTGAGCGCCTTGCCCTCCGGCAGCAGCGCGCTCTCGATATAGAGAACATCGCCGCCCGCTTCGGTCCAGGCGAGGCCGGTCGCCACGCCCGCCGGAAACGTCTTGCGCATCTGCTCAGGCAGGAAAATCTCCGGCCCCAACAAATCGCCTAACGACTCAGGCGTAACCGTAACCTTCTCGGTCTGCTCCTCTGCGATCTTCAGCGTTACTTTGCGCGTCACTCGCGCGATCGCGCGCTCCAATTGCCGCAGACCGGCTTCGCGCGTATAACCGTGGATGATCGTCTTGAGTCCGTCGTCCGTGAACTCAATCTGCTCTTCCGTCAGCCCCGTGGCTTTCAATTGCTTCGGAATCAGATAGCGCCGCGCAATCTGCTGCTTCTCTTCTTCGCTATAGCCCGAGAGCCGCAGAATTTCCATACGGTCGAGCAGCGGCTGCGGGATCGTGTCGAGCGAATTCGCCGTCGTGATGAACAGCACTTTCGACAAATCGAACGCCAGATCGAGATAGTTATCGCGGAACGTCTTGTTCTGCTCCGGATCGAGCACTTCGAGCAGCGCCGCCGCCGGATCGCCGCGGAAATCTCTGCCGAGCTTGTCCACTTCATCGAGTAACAGCACCGGATTCAACGCACCCGCGCGCCGCATCGCTTGCAGCAAACGTCCCGCCATCGCGCCGATGTACGTCCGCCGGTGTCCGCGCAGTTCCGCCTCGTCGTGCATGCCGCCCAAGCTGAACCGTTCGAACTTGCGTCCCAGCGCTCGTGCTACCGATTGGCCGAGCGAAGTCTTACCTACCCCCGGCGCGCCCACCAGGCACAAGATCGGCGCCTTCGCATCCGGATTGCGCTTCAGCACGCTCAAATGTTCGAGGATACGCTCCTTGATCTCTTTCAGGCCGAAGTGATCTTCATCGAGCACCATGCGCGCATGCGCAATATCCAGATTGTCTTCTGTCCTCTTGTTCCACGGCAGATCCAGCACAAACTCGAGATAGGTGCGCGTTACATGATAATCGGGCGCGCCCGCCGGCAATCTTTCCAGCCGCCCCAACTCTCGCTCGAACTCTTTTTTGGCTTCTTCCGGCAGATTTGCCTCTTTGAAGCGCTCACGCAGCATCTCGACTTCGGCCTTATCCGCGTCCTTGTCGCCGAGTTCCTGCTGAATGGCCCGCAACTGCTGCCGCAGCATGTACTCGCGCTGCTCCTTCGACATCTCGTCGCGCGCCGTCGAAGCAATCTTCTGCCGCAGTTCCAAAACTTGCAGCTCATGCGCTAGATAAGTGTGCGTCAAACGCAGCGCATCCACGCGTGTTTCTGATTCGAGCAGTTCCTGTTCCTTCGCCAGGTCAAGGCTGAAGATGCTGGCCAGAAGATAAGCCATCCGCAGTGGGTCGTCGCCTCCGGCAAGCATGCGTGTCAGCTCCCCCGCCGATTGTGGTTGCGCCAGCGCGATCGCCTTAGTGGCCAGCTCGAGAAGCGCGCCCGAAAGCGCTTCGACTTCCGAACCCCGGTCCTCTGGCAAAGGGAGTACCCGGTATTTCGCGCTCAGATAGGGCTCAGTCGATTCGAGCTTTGCCACCACCACGCGTTCCATGCCGAGAACTAGAATCTCCATCGACTCGGCAGTGGGCCGGGAAGACTTGCGAATCACCGCCTTCGTGCCGATCGTATAGAGATCGTCTTGTTGCGGCGCTTCCACTTGCGCCTCCCGTTGCGCGATGAGGATGATTTCCTTCTCTTCGGTTTTCAGCGCGGCTTCCACCGCGCGCAACGAACTTTCCCGCCCCACTGACAGCGGAAGCAGCAATCCCGGGAAAAGAATCGTGTTCTTCAGCGGAAGTGCCGGCAAGATTTGATATTCAGTGTTCGCCATTGAAATTCCTTCTACATGTCAGATGCACGCTGCATGCCGCAGGCTGCGATTTGTTGCGTGCCCTATACTCAACTTCTTCTAGCAATGAAAAAAGCCCGAAGCAGGATTGCCGGCTCCGGGCTAGTACCGCAAAGTTTTTTTTGGTAACTTACTGCGCCTGAACAACTGTGAACGCTGTCTGACCGCCGGCATTTACGGTCAGGAGTACCGATTTACCTTTGGCTTCGTTCATCAGCCTCTTGAAATCGCCGACATTGCTGACCGGCTGCCGGTTGACTGCGATAATCACCACACCCTTGCCTAAGCCGACCGCATCCGCTGCCGGGCTGCTCGCGTCGACATCGTCTATCACCACGCCCTTGGTGCTTGGCGGAACGTTGACCTGCTGCGCCAGATCGGGTGTCAAATTCTCGACCGAGATGCCACGTACTGTCGCGTTGCCGCTCGAATCGTTGTCGCCGTTATCACTGCCGTTATCGTTGCCGCCCTGCTTCTTCTGGTCCCAGTCGATGCCATTGGGCCGCTGGCCAAGTGTTACGCTAACTTCCATCGGTTTGCTGTTGCGCATCACATTCGAGCTTCACTGTGCTACCCGGGGCATGTGAGATGACGTCCATCGTCAAATCGTCGGCGTTGGTAACTGGCTTTCCATCGATAGCGGTGACCACGTCTCCCATTTTGAGACCGGCTTTCTCGGCTGGACCGCCCGGCGTTACCTGGTCGATGAGCGCTCCTTTAGCGTCTTTCATGCCGAACTGAGGCGCGAGCTCAGGCGTGAGAGGACCAAGCAGCGCACCCATGTAGCCGCGCGAGACTTTGCCGTTCTTCTCGATCTGATCCATCACCTGCTTCGCCATGTTCGACGGAACCGCGAAACCGATGCCGATGTTGCCACCCTCGCCACCGCCGAACATCCCGTTGCCTCCGCCACCCGTCAGAATCATCGTGTTGATCCCGATCAGTTGCCCTTGCGCGTTGATCAGTGCTCCGCCCGAGTTGCCCGGATTGATGGCGGCATCCGTCTGAATGAAATCTTGCAGATGCGCCGCGCCTTCGAGTTTACGCCCCTTGGCGCTTACGATGCCCATCGTCACCGTATGGTCCTGTGCGAATGGATTGCCGATGGCAAAACACAGGTCGCCCACCCGCGCCCCGTCCGAATTAGCGAACGGCATCACCGGAAGATCGCTCGCGCTAATTTTAACCACCGCCAGATCCGTCTGCGGATCCGTTCCTACAGTCTTGCCGGTAAAATCGCGCCCGTCCGACAAAGTCACTTTCAAAGTGGTCGCCTTGTCCACCACGTGATTGTTCGTCAGGATAAAACCCGATGAGGATACAAGCACACCCGAACCCAGGCCCCGTTCCCGCTCCGCCCGGGGTCGTGCATTCCCCTGACCGCCGAAGAACTGGCGGAAAAATGGATCGGCCGTAAAGGGATTATTCTGTTGCTGCTCGGAAGCCTTGATCACCCGTGTCGAGCTGATCGTCACGACTGCCGGCGAAGCCTTTTCTATAATGTCGGCAAACGAATTCGAGAGCTGCGAAACTCGTTGCGTGCTCTCTTTTGTATCTGCCCGCGCCACCACCGACACGGGATTGTTCGTATGGGAAGATACGGCGAAAGCGGCTATCAAGCCGCCGCCGATGGACGCCGCCACCAGCGTCAGAATCGCTGTGGAGCGGCGAAATTGGACCACGTTAGACATGTCCTAAAAATCCTTTCTCATCTGGCGGCCCGTCTGGAGACCTGCCGCGTTCCTAACATATGACGTTCTAAACTCATTTTCGATTCTGGGCCGACGGTGGGGCAGGCTCTCCCGCCTGTCACTTGCTACCGCACCGCCGCCTCCGCCCTACTTCCGACGCCGACTTCAAACTTCAGCCCCGAACCCTTCGGGTCGGCGTCCAGCAGAATCATCTGTCCGTCCCGCACCTCGCCACCCAGGATCCGTTTTGCCAGCGGCGTTTCGATCTCGCGCTGGATCGCCCTTTTCAGCGGCCGCGCCCCATACACCGGGTCGTACCCGCTCCGCACTAGGCGCGTGCGTGCTGCATCGGTTAGTTCCAATTGGATATGGCGCTCTTCCAGCCGCGTCCGTAACCCGGCGAGCTGGATTTCCACGATATCTTTCAGATGCTCTTCGCTGAGCGCATGGAACACGATAATCTCGTCAAGCCGGTTCAGAAATTCCGGCCGGAACGCCTGCCGCAGCTCGTTGAGAACGGCCTCCTTCATCCGCCGGTACTCTTCCCCCTCGTAAGCGCCGCGGTACTCGAGAATCTTATGGCTCCCAATATTCGAAGTCATAATCACGATCACGTTCTTGAAATCGACCGTCCGGCCCTGGCCGTCCGTCAAACGCCCGTCATCGAGCACCTGCAGCAACGTATTGAACACGTCGTGATGTGCTTTCTCGATTTCGTCGAACAACACCACAGAATACGGCCTTCGCCGTACGGCTTCGGTAAGCTGGCCGCCTTCGTCGTACCCCACGTAGCCCGGCGGCGCTCCGATCAGCCGGGAGACCGTATGCTTCTCCTGATACTCCGACATGTCGATGCGGATCATCGCGCGTTCATCGTCGAACAGGAACTCGGCCAGCGCTCGTGCCAGCTCGGTTTTGCCCACACCCGTCGGGCCCAGGAACAGAAAACTCCCGATTGGCCGCTTCGGATCTTTCAAACCGGAACGCGCCCGCATGACCGCTTCCGCTACCGCCAGCACGGCTTCATCCTGCCCAATTACGCGCCTATGCAGCTCGTCTTCAAGCGCCAGTAGCTTCTTCATCTCGCCCTCGAGCAGCTTCGAAACCGGCACTCCTGTCCAGCGGCTCACTACCTGGGCGATATCCTCTTCGTCTACCTCTTCTTTTAACAGCCGCGTTCCGCCCTGGTTTTGGGCGACCCGCGCTTCTTCCGCCTTAAGTTGCGCCTCGACTTGAGTGAGCCGACCGTACTTCAGCTCGGCTGCCTTATTCAGGTCATACGCCCGCTCGGCCTGGCCGATCTCAACTTTGATCTGCTCCGCCTGCTCGCGTAGAGCCCGAACTCTCTCGACCGCCTCTTTCTCCGTCTGCCACTGTGCCTGCAGCGCTGCCGATTGCGTCTTCAGCTCAGCCAGCTCTTTTTCAATTCGGGCCAGGCGATCCTTCGAGACCGCATCCGACTCCTTCTTCAGCGCCTCGCGCTCGATCTCGAGCTGCATCGTGCGCCGCAGAATTTCATCGAGCTCCGTCGGCATCGAGTCGATCTCGGTGCGCAACTTCGCCGCCGATTCATCTACCAGGTCGATCGCTTTGTCCGGCAAAAACCGGTCCGTGATATAGCGATTCGAAAGCACCGCGGCCGCCACCAAGCGCCGTATCTTTGATCCGCACCCCGTGATGCAGCTCATATCGCTCTCGCAAACCGCGCAGGATCGAAATCGTGTCCTCCACCGTCGGCTGATCCACGAATACGGTCTGGAAGCGCCGCTCGAGCGCCGCATCCTTCTCTATATACTTCCGGTATTCATCAAGTGTGGTCGCCCCGATGCAGTGTAGCTCGCCGCGCGCCAGCATCGGTTTCAGGAGATTTCCCGCATCCATGGCGCCTTCGGCCTTGCCGGCTCCGACCACCGTATGCAGTTCGTCAATAAACAGAATGATCCGGCCTTCCGACGACTGCACCTCTTTCAGTACAGCTTTTAATCGCTCTTCGAATTCGCCGCGGAACTTCGCGCCCGCGATCAGCGCGCCCATATCGAGCGCGACTACCTTCTTGTCTTTCAGGCCCTCGGGCACGTCGCCACGCACAATCCGCTGCGCCAAACCCTCGACAATGGCTGTCTTGCCCACGCCCGGCTCGCCGATCAGCACCGGATTGTTCTTGGTTCGCCGCGAAAGCACCTGGATCACCCGCCGGATCTCTTCATCCCGCCCGATCACCGGATCGAGCTTGCTTTTTTCGGCAGCCTCGGTCAGATCCCGGCCATACTTCTGGAGCGACTCATAGGTCGTTTCCGGATTCTGAGAAGTCACCCGCTGGTTGCCGCGCACTTCGACTAGCGCCTTCATCAGCCGGTCTCGCGTGAGCCCGAATTCCCGCAGCAGCTTGCCCGCCGCGCCCTGATCTTCCGCGGTAGCCAGCAACAAATGCTCAATCGAAACGTACTCGTCTTTTAGCCGCTTCGCTTCCTCTTCGGCCCTCGTAAACAGTTGCGAAAGCCGGGTCGTGATATAAACCTGGTCCGCCCGTACGGCGCTCCCCGATACCTTCGGAAGCTTCTCGATTTCTTGTAGAAGCCGCTTGTGCAACGGCTCGAGCGGCACGTCCGCCCGCAACAGGATCGAAGGTGCTAACCCGCCCTGCTGCTCGAGCATTGCCAAGAGCAGGTGCTCCACGTCTACCTGCTGATTGCCGTGTTGTACAGCCAGCGATTGTGCCTGCCGGATCGCCTCCTGCGATTTCTCGGTCAGCCGGTTAAAATCCATGCTTCCAATTGCCTCCACTAAATTGTACACCTGAGTTGACAAGAATGCAATAATCTGAGCGAGAAACACTCAACCAAAACATGCCATTATGGCTCTATGCTGACTGCCAGCTTCGACGGTCGAGGCCAAGTCTTCGAATCGAGTGTCTTGTTTGTTCTGCCGGACCGCTCCAAACGCGGCCCGGACGCGGCATGGGTTTCGAACGAAACCCTCGCGCGGGTGCCTCCCGAGAAGGAGAACGACTTCCTTCCCGTTGTGCCTGAATTCGTCATCGAGCTCCGCTCGAAATCCGACCGGCTGCTCCGTTTACAGTCCAAAATGCAAGAATGGATCCGCCAGGGCGTCCAACTTGCCTGGTTGATTGATGCCGACCAAAAAAGGGTCTGGATTTACCGGCAAGGCTCGCCCGAGCCGGAGATGCTGAACGCGCCCGTCATGGTCGAAGGCGGAGGTCCTGTTTCAGGTTTTGGTCTCGAAACAGCAAACGTCTGGCAGGGCCTGCGCAGATGAGCCTGAGTTCGTTCGGCAAAGTGCTCGTAACTTATTGCCTGCTCTACGCTACCCCTGCCTATTGCTGGTGGGAAACCGGGCACCGCACGGTGGCCCGTTTGGCCGCCGCCCACCTCACGCCAGCCGCCCGCGCTCATATCGCTCAGATTTTACAGGTCCCCGATACCCCGGAAGCCGTTGCTGATGCGCTCACCGTTGCCTCGACCTGGCCGGACGAAACCAAAGCCGAAACCAAGACCGGTGCCTGGCACTACATCGATCTAGCCCTGCAGGACGATAAATCGGACATCCCCGAGCGCTGTAAGGACGACAACTGCCTCACCGCCCGTATCCGCCTCTTTGCCGCCCAGCTCTCCAGACACGGTTCAGCCGGGCAGATCAGTGACTTGGACGCCCTCCGCTATCTCGTCCACTTCGTCGGCGATGTCCACCAGCCTCTGCACGCTGTTTCCGACGCCGACCTGGGCGGAAACTGCGAGCACATCGACCCACCCATCGGCACCGCCAAGAACCTTCACGCCGTGTGGGACGGCGTCATCGTGGATGCCGTAAATCCGAGCGATCGCGAACTTGCGGCTGACCTCGACCGCAACCTCCACTCTTTCTCTACCCAACTGCAGGCCGATCTAGCCCTCGGCAACCAGGACGACTGGGCTTGGGAATCCCATAAGCTGGCCATCAAGGACATCTATCAAAAGCTTTCGCTCCCGACCGAGCCGGTCATCTTTCCCAAAAGCTGCCAGGAAGCGCCGCTCGCCGTCTCAAACCTGACCCTGCACCTGCCGTCGTCCTATATCGACGACATGAAACCCGTCGTTCGCGAACAGCTCACCAAAGCTGGACTCCGCCTCAGCCGCCTTCTCAACGAATCGCTTTGAATAACGCGGAAAGTTCGTTTCATTTCACCAGCCGCGGAAGCAGCGGCCCGACCACCGCCAGCAAGAGTACGTAAGCTCCTGCGAGCGGTCCAAGACTGGGTTCGAGCGACGTTCCTAAGCCTGCGATGACGATGGCGAACTCGCCTCGCGCAACCAAGGACAACCCGGCCCGCAGACGTGCCTTTTTATTTGTGCCGATCCGTCTGGCGCCCCAGTAGCCTGTCAGAATTTTGGTTAACGCCGTGGTCGTGCCGAGTGCGATCGCTGGTAGAGCAACGGGTGGCAGCGTAGCGGGATCGATTTGAAGTCCGAAAAAAAAGAAGAAAGTTGCCGCGAACAGGTCTCGCAACGGAGCGAGCAGCCGTTGCGACTGGTGAGCGATCGGACCTGACAGTGTGACGCCTACCAAGAATGCCCCGACGGCCGAGGAAACCTGCAATCGCTGCGCAAGCCCAGCCACCAGCAGAACTATTCCGAACGTGCTGAGCAAGACCACGTCGTCGGCCGTGTGGGTCAGCAACCGACTTATGGCTGCTCCATGGCGCAGCGCCACATAGAGAATGAGCGCGACGGTTACCAGCGCAATGGACACGGAGCTAGCCATGGCCGTCGCGTTACCGCCGCGGAGCAGGGCGGCCACGAGAGGCAGGTAGATCGCCATCGCCAGATCCTCGAGTACCAGGACTGTGAGGACGGAAGGAGTTTCCGGGTTGTTCAGCCGCTGCAATTCAGCCAGTACGTTAGCGATGATGCCGGATGAGGAAATCCAGGTGACGCCTCCCAGCAGTACGGCCGGCAGTGTCGACCAGCCCAACAGAAAACCTGCAACGAGACCCGGCGTGAAGTTCAACAGGAAATCCGCGCTGCCGGCGGGTAGTCCACGGCGAAGATTGGTTCGAAGTTCCTCGCCCGTGTACTCCAAGCCCAGCATGAACAACAGCAGGAGTACGCCGATTTCTGCTCCTATATGGATGAACTGTTGGCTTAGGCTTAGCGGAAGCAGACCGCCATTGCCGAAGGCGAGGCCGGCCAGTAGATATAAGGGAATAGCCGATAGTCCCCAGCGGTTGGCCAGCCGAGCCAACACGGCCAAACCTACAATGGCCGCGCCCAGTTCGACGAAGAGCCGAGAAAGATCGTGAGCGGATTCGGCTCCGGACATCCTTCTAGCCTAATCTGCTGGCACTTGCAATCTCTCCTGCCGGGCGTCGTGAAAAATGATCCCGGCCGTATGACGGCGTCCTGACCGGACGACAAACCGGGCCCGTTACTTCTCTAACTGCTGAGTTGATGGCGTACGCGTTTTCGAGTGATTGCCAAGCACGTCGAGTCCGAACTTCGGCTCCGATTTAGTACCGCTGATGCTCACCGGAATCTCGGCTCCTCCGCCTTTTCTTTTGAAGAAAGGAGAAATCGCCTTTAGCAGCAGAGAGGCTACGGGGGAGTCGACCAGGTGCGAGAGCGAGGCCTGAGTCAGCACCTTGCCGTAGAAGTCGAACTGCTGGCCATCTAGAGAATAGACCCCCGCCAGATTGACTCGTGCGCCCGGCAGGGAGTATGAGAGATCGCTAAAGCGGAGGATACCACCGGACATCTGAAATGTCCCTTTCATTTGCGAGTTCACGTCCTGCGCTCCAGGCTTGGCTTTCTTCGGTTCGCCTTGAGCGCGGAGGCTCAACATGTCCACTTTGTCCTGCACTTTGGGATTGGTGAAGTGGATGCTTTGCAGCGTGAAAGTGCCCTGTAAGCTGAGCTTCTGCGAGACACTCTCTTTGCCGGGCCGGATCTGCAGCTTCGTTTTTGTGCTAATGCGGCCTGTCATAACGACAGGCCGCGTTTTCACAGCCAGCGCGAGGAAATCCTGCAGTTGACAGTCCGCGACATCGAGATCAAGGTTGATCTGCCGGCCGCGGCCCTTGATATCGACAACGGCGCCGCTAGTGGTAAAGCTGGAACTGCCCAACTTTGCCTTGATAGGTTGCAAATACGTATCGCCAGTTGTCCCGTCGACAATCGCATGGAATGCGGTGTGAAGCGGCATAGGGTGGTTTGCGGTATCGAGCGAAAAGTTGGAGGTCTCGGTTGTTCCATCGATTACGATTTTGTCGAGCTGGCCTTTGAAGTCGCCAACGGAAGAGAGAAGGCCGCCGATGCCCTTGATCGTATTCAGGTCGGCATGGTCGAACGTATAGTGACCGGTCACCGAAGAGTCACCCGGGCTTTCGGTCTGCCACGGTCCGAACGTGCCGGTAGTGTGGATCTCGCCACGCGGGACGGCATTGGTCAACGTGGCGCGATATTTCCAGGGAGCGTTTGGGCCGAGATCGTTTAGCTCGATCTGTTTCAGCTCAAAATCCTTTGGATCTTTATCGGGTTTGGACGTGCCGATAATCAGGCGCGAGTTATCGCAAATGATCTCGTCGACGAAGATTTTAATTTTGCCTTTGCGCTTCTTGGCTGCAGGGAACTGCTGGCGCATTCCGCCGGGAGGGATGTTGATTTGGAGACCTGTCACTTGCACCCTACCGACATGCATAGGCTTGATAAAAAGCCCGAGTACCCCGGAGTGGAACGAGAAGTGTTCGAGCGCGATGAGAGGTTGGCTCGCACCGGCAGCAACTACGGTGTCGGGCGGATAGATGCGCAGGTGATCCCCGGAAACTTCGAGCCCGCCCAGCACGGAGACATTCAGGCTCTCCAACTCAACTCGGCTATCGAATCGGGCGCTCAAGGTTTCCGTGACACGGCCCTTCAGAATGGGGCCGGCGCGATGGATCATGACTTCGCCTACGACTACCAGAACGAGTATGAGAATGAGCGAGGAGATGCCGATCCATTTCCAGATGCCTCTGCGTCGTTTCGGGCCCGAAGCAGAGTTATAGTGGATTGCTCCCGAAGATTCTTTTCTCCCCACGTTGTTTACGAGCTTATCGGAAGGACTCTTCCTGTAAGGTCGTTGGCGGGTATCCGAAGGCCTTTCGAAAGTTGCATGGTGCTCCGCCAATATACAGCCCAATCCTGTATGCTGGTCTGTATGCTGCAGATCAACATCAATATCACTCCAGAATTTGAGCAGGACCTGCGGTCCTATATGCGCATCACTGGAGTGAAGCAAAAATCTGAGGCTATACGGCTGGCCGTGCACAAGGCAGTCGAGCACGAATCCGCCGCGCTCAGCCATGAAGACTTCCGGGAGTGGTTAGGGCTCGGTCTTAAAGCACCGCTCCGGCAAAAGCGGAAATTTGCGGATGAGGATGATCTGTGGTCATAGACACCTCGGCGCTATTAGCGGTTTTTTTCAACGAGGCTTACGGGCCCTGGGTGACGGACAGGCTGACCGAATCCAAAACGGCTTTGCGCATGAGTACAGTGAATTATTCGGAAGCGCTCATCTTGATACAAGATCGTCAGCCGCACTTGTTCGAAGAGCTGCGGACCCGCCTGCTCCGCTCGCCCATACGGATGGTCCCTCCGAGCCAGGGACAAGCCGAGATCGCGGCCGAAGCCAGATTACGGTATCCCCTCAATTTAGGAGATTGTTTCGCTTACGCGCTAGCGAAGGATGAGCAAGTGGCCCTGTTGACTCTAGACCGCGACTTTCGTCGGACCGATCTCTCGCTCGTTTTGCCGGAAACGCGAACTCGCCGTAGCGCTCTTCGTTCGCGATTGTGAAGAAGATCAGGGTTCTGACGGCCTATTTTTCGGAACTGCTGGCAAAGCGCGAAGGTGTGGGACCTGCCACAATCGAACAAGCCCCACGCATAGATGACGTTTAGGCGAGCGAGGACGTAGGCATTGAGCGATCTGTTGGTCATGAAGTTCGGCGGTACGAGCATGGGAAGCGCCGAACGGATGCGCGTGGCAGCCGAGCTGATTTCAGCTGAAGCGCGGCCTGTGGTGGTGGTGGTTTCGGCGATGTCGAGGGTGACCGATCTGCTGCTCGAGACACTACGCCGGGCGGAACTCGGTGATCGGGCGGAGGTGGATGAGGCGATCGCAAGGCTGCGGGCCAGGCACTTGGAGGTGGCTGACCATTTATTCGCGGCGATGCCAGAGAAGACGGAGTTTCGCGAAGCAGCAACGAGCGCGGTGCAATCGCTGATCGCAGAATTTCATCGTATTGCGAACGGAGTCCTGATGCTCGGTGAGCGTCCGCCCCGCTCGGTGGACGAGGCGATCGCGGTGGGAGAGAGATTGTCGTCGGAACTGCTGGCTCATTATCTGCAAGCGAAAGGGATCGCGGCCCGGGCGGTGAATGGCGGCGACATAATCGTGACAGACGCGGTTTTCGGGAACGCATCGCCACAGATGGAGCTGACGCGCCAGCGCTGCCGCAGACAGCTTTTGCCTTTGACCGAGAAAGGCGTGATTCCAGTCGTGACCGGGTTCAATGGTGCAACTGCCGATGGACGCCCGACGACGCTGGGGCGCGGAGGTTCTGATTTCTCGGCATCTATCATGGCGGCAGCGCTAGACGCGCAAGAACTCTGGATCTGGACCGATGTGGACGGCATTATGACGGCGGATCCACGCCTGGTGGCGGACGCGGCGGTGCTGCATGAGGTTACGTACGCGGAAGCCGCCGAGCTCGCCTACAACGGAGCGAAGGTTCTGCATCCGCGCACCCTCGCACCGCTGGTGGAAAAGCGCATTCCAGTGTGGAGCAAGAATAGTTTCGCGCCGCAGCGGCCCGGCACAAAAATCGTCTCGCATTTCGACGAACCGAAGGGCGCGCGCGCAGTGACCAGCATGTCAAACGTCGTGCTGATCTCAATGGAACCGGCGAATTCAGTGCTCAGTGGCACCAGATTGATGGCGCGAGCTCTGGACGCGCTGGCGCTGGCGAATGTGGAGATCCTGGTATTCAGTAGCTCGAGCTATCGCCAGAGCTTCTGTTTCCTGATACGCAAGCAGGATGAAGAGGCGGCGATCGAAGTACTCGAATCGAGTCTTTCGCTCGAGCTGGCGCATGGCTATTTGAAGCCGATCGAAGCGGACGAGAACGTTGGCTTGCTGGCGGTGGTGGGCGAGGGGATGCGTGGGACGCCTGGACTGGCCGGAAGAGTCTTTACGGCGATCTCACGCGAGGAGATCAATATTATTGCTATCGCGCAAGGTTCGAGTGAGTTGACGATCGGAATTATCGTTCGTTTGGATCATCTCGATCGCGCCGTGCGGGCGGTGCATCAGGAATGCGAGCTAGGCAAGCTGGCTGCGGTCTCTTCCATCTGAGTGGAGGGCATCGAGTCCATTTGATGTGCGGCGAGGCGGCGGATGACGAACGGCAGCTGTTGCGCGGAAAAGGCGCGGTGTAGAGCATTTTCGACGGCGTCTAGGTTCCGCTCGGCAAGGGCCACGATCGACGGTCCCGCCCCGCTTAAGCAGATGCCAAGCAGATCGGGATGTTCGAGCGCGAGCAGCGCGCTTAGCCCAGGAACGAGAGGCTGGCGGAAGGGTTGGTGAAGGCGGTCGCGCAGAGCCTCCCGAAGCAGCGAATAGTTGTTGCCCTGCACCGCCTGCAGAAAAAGCGCTACGCGCTGTACGTTGAAAACGGCGTCGGAGTGCGGAACTTGCTCGGGCAAGACATCGCGAGAGGCAGCCGTTGAAAGCGAGAACTGCGGCGTGAGCACCAGAAAGCGAATCGACTCGGGCCACCGGAGCCGCACGGCGAAGGCGGAACGGTCCGGTAACTGGCAGCTTACGGTGAGCCCACCCAGGAGAGAGGCAGCGACGTTGTCCGGATGGCCTTCGAGAGCACATGCTGCATTGAGCAGCCCCTGCGCGGGAAGGGGCCCAGAAACAGCTTCCCAGAGGCGTAGGCCAGCCACGGTGGCGGCGGCACTGCTACCGAGACCTGCCTTCATCGGGATCTCGCTTCGCACATCGACCCGCAGAGAGGAATGTGATTCGTCGGACTGGCTGGCAAGCAGGCGAAAAGCGCGTTGGATGTAATTTTCTCCGTCAATCGCGCAATCGAGGAAGCGGAACTGGAGTTGATTGCGGCCAGGCAGAACCGTCACGTCAAGATGCAAATAGAGTTCGACGGCGACAGCCAGCGTGTCGAAACCTGGGCCCAAATTGGCAATGGAACCTGGAATGCGAATTTCGAAGTGGTCGAGCAGCGGCGCTTTCATCCTGTGGGCAGATAATCGCATTCGGCCTCAACCGCAGATTCGCGGCTTGTGCGCTTCTCGTGAGCTTTTATAATGTAATCCGTATCCTTGAGTGCGTGGCCGGTCAGAATCGCAGCGATGGATGAATCGCGGTCCATTTGCCCCGAAGCGATCAGCTTGCGGATGCCAGCGAGCGTAGTAGCCGAAGCGGGCTCACAGCCGATCCCATCGCGGCCGATCAAAGCTTTCGCTTCGCCGATCTCTTCATCGGTCACGTCCATGACGAAGCCACCCGTCATTTCGACAGCCTGCAAGGCTTTCTTCCAGGAGCGCGGATTACCGATGCGGATGGCCGTAGCGACTGTTTCAGGATGGGCCATGGGAGTTAAATGAGGGTGGCCAGAACTCCACATGCGAGCCAGCGGATTCGCGCCTCGGGCCTGCACAATGACCAAGCGTGGCGCGCGATCGATTAGGCCGAAGCGGCGCAGCTCCTCAAATGCTTTCCCGAAAGCGGATGCGTTACCGAGATTGCCGCCGGGAACAAACAGATAGTCAGGAGGCTGCCAGCCGAACTGTTCGAGAAGCTCGAACATAGCCGTTTTCTGGCCCTCGACGCGAAAAGGATTGATCGAGTTTAGGAAGTAGAGATCGGCATCGCTGGTCTCAAGCAGGTAATTGAGGGCGTCGTCAAAGCTGCCCTGGATCTGGACAATCTCCGCGCCAAAATCGAGAGCTTGCGCGAGCTTGTTATTGGAGGCCTGGCCGGCGGGGAGGTAAACGCGTCCGGTGATTCCAGCTCGCGCGGCATAAGCAGCGAGCGAAGCCGCAGTGTTGCCGGTGGAAGCGCAGGCGACGACTTTTGCGCCGGCAAAGAGCGCCTCTGTCATGCCCGCCGTCATGCCGAGATCTTTGAACGAGCCGGTCGGATTCCAGCCGAGATGCTTAAACCGGAGCCGTTTCACGCCGGCCCATTCTGCGGTTTTTTGGCCGTGCACCACGGGCGTATTGCCTTCGGCAAGAGTAACGACTCCGGTCTGGTTGTAATTTGTGGGAAGAAACTCGCGAAAGCGCCAGACGCCGCTCGAATCGCGAGGGTCGTAGGAGGAACGGCGCTCCAGCCAGAGCCGTTTCAAGGAGACCGGGTCGAGGTCAACCGCATCGACAACGACTTCTAACAGATCTCCGCAGCGTGGGCAGGCGAGGGCACGCGCATGAAGATCGAGGGTTGCCGCGCAACTGGGAACACTACACCTCAAATGCGACATCAGTGGGTCGATTGCTCCAAGTTAGCATTCGGGGAGGTGCGCTCGTTTTGCGAACGCTGGCGCGTTAAGACTAATTCAGCTAGGGTTCTAAATCGGCTTTGAAGCTGGCCTGAATGCGAGTTAGAAGCTCCCCGTCACGGAGACTTGGCCATAGGCTCCGCGTTCGGGCACGGTGGGCGCACGCCGCAACCGCCAGCCCATATCGTACTGGACGTCGAGGAAGCGCGAGATCGAGTAGCGCGCAAGGAAACCGGCGCTGGCCAGATCGACCGGGCTTTGCACGTCCGGAATGGGGCTGACCTCCCGCAGATTCGCATAATCGAAAAAGACCCCGACCTGGGCCTTGTCGCCGAATTCCGAGCTGCGGTCGAGCATGCGCGACAAGCCAAAGGGGGCTAGGCGGAGCTCCTGGCTGAACATTTCGCCTTGGCTGGCAAACGCGGTATCGGTGTAATAGCCGCGGACGCTGCCCACTCCGCCGCCGCCTACCTGCTCGCTGTACGGCAGGTTCCCATTGCTGGCCTGCAGCGTGATTCGAGTTATAGCGCTGAAACCCTTGGATAGTGGGGTGGTCTGGGTGACCAGGAATCGGTCGTAGAGGTAGTGAGCCTTGGCGCCTGGGACCAGGGTCGAAAGCGCGGCAGTGGTATTGCCGGCGGTCAGACGGCCGGGGCTGAACACCAACGTGTTCTGGATCGCCGTCTGCCCGAAGCGCTCGACGAGGCTCGCATCATAAACCAGCGGGAACTGGTCCACCTCTGCCTGTCCGGCGAACACCTGGAAGCCGGCGAACTCGAGGTTGTTGTCGGTGGTCTTGAAGTCATAGCCGAACTGCACGTCCTGAGTGAATTTCCGGGTCCGCGGCAGCGGGCGCACATAGCGCAAACTGGCCTGCCCCGAGTGACCCTGGTCGTTGAAGACTTCGGCCACCAGCGGCCGCTGCTCTCCATAAGAGCCGAAAATCAGGAGTTGATCGCCCCAGGGCAGCGGGATTGTATCGGAGACCGAGTGGGATGTGGAGCGTCCGCTCAAAGTGCGCGTGAACTGATAGGAGACGATCTGCCCCGTGCCGAAGACGTTGCCCCAGTTCACGCCCGTGTTGTACTCGCTTACGCCGAGGCTGCGGACCCCGAGATTGTCGTAACCGCTATAGACGCGAAGCGGGAGCCGATCCTTGGCGTCGAGGGTCACGTCCGTCTCGCCGGTTTGGGTGCCGGGCTGAAACACCGCGTCGACGTTCAGGAACGGGTTTCGGTTCAGCCGATCGAGATCGGTCTGGAGATCATCAAGCCCCAGGGTCTGGCCAGGTATAAGCCCGCTTGTCTCTTTGATCAGCGATGGCGAGAAGTAGCGTGCGCCCTTCACATGAACTTGGCCGAGCTTGTATCGGGTGACTAGGACTTGCACCACGCCGCTCGAGATGTTTTGCGGCGGCAGCGAGACATCAACAAACGGGTGCTGGCGTGCTCGCAGCCAGACCGTTGTCTGCGTCTTGATTCGATCGAGGTCAGCCAGCGTCACGGGCTGGCCGATGAAGGGAACCAGTTGAGCGGTGAAGCGCTCATCGTTCAGTTCCGGAACCTGGGAAGCGTCTATGCCGGAGGGTCCGACTGCCGAGACGGGCAGGCCCGCAACCGTCATCCGCTCCGGGTCGGCGACGAACACCAGCCCCTTCAGCGCCCCCATCAGGGGGGCGTGCGAGCTGCTCTCGGGCGGCCGCGCGGAAGGCGGAACCAGCGCTGGTGCTTCCGTCTTCGGCGGCAGGTTCGGCGCGATGCGTGGATAGTCTTGCGCGTGAACGGTAAACGGCGCGGCGCCGATCATCAGCGCAGCCGAGAATGCGAACAGCCCAGAGCGGGTGGTGATTGAAATCATGGCGGCTCTCCCGGTCAACGTCCCGACCCTACGGAAGCTATTGGCTCGGGCGGAGGTAGCACGATACGCCAAGACTTGTTCTTTCCGCCCTGCAAAAGAATCTGTTCAGTGGTGTTGATGACGGGAGGGCCGCTGGTGATCGCCCGGCCGCCGGCCCCCGACACGCTGGTAGATGCGCCGTTGGCGTCCACAATCGCGGGCAGCGAGCCGAAGCCATTGTTCTGCCAGGTCGAAAGCATCGACGGTGCCGGATAGGGAATATAGGTCCGCGGCACTGCTGCCCCGAACACTGCTTGCGCCGCCGCTGTAGCGATCTGCGTCGCCGGAGCCATGTTTCGGATCGTCATGTTCGAGATAATCGCCTCGGCCAGGGTGGGCGCATTGGTGCGAACGGCCGGGGTAATCGTGCCGTCACCTATGGCCGAGACCGGCAGGAAATAGTTTGAAAGCAAAGTGCCAACCTTCGGGACGAAATTCTGCGGGCTGAGGCCGGCGGTGACGTTATGCTGTCCGGCATCCGCCGAATCGTAGCTGCCGAGTGTCTGCGTGACGGTTGCCCCTTGGCCGGCCACGAAGCCGGATAAAACGAAGTTTCCGGGTGATAGTGTGGCCACAATCGTGCCGTCCTTCATCTTGGCCGGAACGCCCACGATCAACGCGCTGATCGAACGGGGGGTGATGGAGCCCACTCCGGAGGCCGTGGCCGGCAGGATGTAGTTGCGGAGGTTGGTACCGGAGGTGGCGATGAAATCGCCGGCTCCCAAGGTTGCGCTGACCCCACGCGGCCCCGCGTCGGCAGAATCGTAGCTTCCTGAAGTCTGGGTAACAGTTGCGCCCTGGCCGGCGACGAAACCGGTGAGCGCGTAATCGCCCGAGCCGAGCGCGGCGGCGGCGGTTGCGTCATAGGTTTTGGCCGGCGCTCCGGTGATCGCGGCAGTCAGCAGCTTGGGATTGATCAGCCCCGTCCCGGATGCGGAGCTCGGCAGGATGTAGTTCGAGGGATTAGTCCCGACCGTCAGAGTTAAGTCACTGGCAGAGAGAGTCGCGGTGACCGCATGCGAGCCTGCGTCGGCAACCGCGTAGGCCCCCGTAGTCTGGGTAACGGTCGCGCCCTGTCCTGCAGCGAAACCAGTCAAGGCGAAGTTGGCGGCGTCCAACACCGCCGATATCGAACCGTCGTAGGTCTTCGAAGCATCCACGATGATTGCCGTCAGGGCTTGCGGATTGATCGTTCCGGTGCCTGAGACTGTGGTCGGGAGGATGTAGTTGGCCAGGTTCGTTCCGCTGTTCTGCGTGAAGTCGCCGGCATTAAGCGCCGCCGTCACTGTGCGCGAGCCGGCATCGGCGGCGTCATACGTGCCTGCCGTTTGAGTGATGTCTGCGCCCTGGCCAGCGACGAAGCCGGTGAGCGTGTAATCGCCCGCACTGAGGCTGGCAGCGGTCGTGCCATCGTAAGCCTTCGTGGGCATTCCGGTGATTACCGCCGTCAATGCCTTCGGATTGATGGTCCCGGCGCCTGAAGCCGTGGTGGGCAGGATGTAGTTCGAGAGGTTCGTTCCGCCATTCGCCAAGAAATCGGTTGAAGAGAGTGTCGCCGCCACCGTGCGCGAGCCTGCGTCTGCGGCGTCATACGTTCCTGCCGACTGGGTGACCGTTCCGCCTTGCCCGGTGACGAAACCGGTGAGCGTATAGTCGGCTGCGGTCAGCATCGCGGCTGTCCCGCCGTCGTATGTCTTGTTCGGGTTGCCCGTAATCCCTGCCGTTAATGTCTTCTGGTTTATCGTTCCCGCGCCTGAGGCCGTGGCCGGCAGGATGTAGTTGGCGAGGTTCGTCCCACCGTTCTCCAAGAATTGGACCGGACTGAGTGTCGCTGTGACCGTGCGCAACCCGGCATCGGCCACGTCATATGTCCCGACCGTCTGGGTGACCGTCGCGCTCTCCCCCGCGGCGAAGCCAGTCAGGGCGAAATTGCCGGCGCCCAACAGCGCCGAAGTGGAACCGTCGTACGTCTTCGAAACGTCCACGATGATCGCGGTCAGGGCCTTGGGATCGATCATCCCTGCGCCGGAGGCCATAGTCGGCAGGACGTAGTTGGCCAGGTTCGTTCCGCTATTCTGCGTGAAGTCACCGGCATTAAGCGCCGCCGTCACTGTGCGTGAGCCGGCATTGGAGGCATCATACGTTCCGGCCGTCTGGGTGACGGTTGCACCCTGTCCGGCGACGAAGCCGGTGAGTGTGTAGTTGTTAGCGGCGAGTATCGCAGCCGTTCCGCCGTCATAAGTCTTCGTCGGTGTCCCGACGACGGCGGCACTCAGGGCCTTCTGATCAATAGTTCCCGCTCCCGAGGCCCTAGTCGGGAGAATATAGTTCGCTAGCAACGTGCCCGAATTGGGAGTAAAGTTGGCGGCACTCAGTGACGCGCTGACGGTGCGACTTCCCGCATCGGCCGCGTCATACGTTCCGGCAGTCTGGCCTACCGTCGCTCCTTGGCCGGTTACGAAGCCGCTCAGTGAGTAATTACCCACAGCGAGCGTCGTGGCCGTGCCGCCATCATAAGTCTTCGTTGGTGTTCCGGTGATCGCAGCGGTGAGAGGCGCAGGCGTGATCGTTGCGGAGAACCCGGTCGGTTGGGTCAGATTGTAATTGCCGGCATCCACCCCCGAGACCGCGTAGGTACCGCCGGGCACTACCGTCCAGGTCCCCGCATTAGCAGACGCGAAGGTCCCGCTGGCTGGCGAAGAGAGATTGACAATGTCGGAGCCGAGTACGCCACCCAGGCCGGCTTGGCTGTTGTCGAGAGCCGCGGCAGTCGTTCCGTTGTACACCTTACCGATAGCTACAGCACCCGTAATCGTGAGCGGTGCTTTAGTGATTGTGCCGATAAGGGCGTTGTTCACGCTGGAACCAATCGAATAGTCCGCCGCCTGGGAGCCCGTGAGCGCCAGGCCGGTCAGGCTGACCCCGAGCCCCGTTCCAACGTTCTTGGTGGAGTATGTTCCGGCGAGACCGCTTGTATTCAGCGATACGGAATCCGAACCCACGATCCCGCCCAACGTGTAGCTGACACCCGCCCCGACCGCCGAACTGGTCGCGTCATAGACCTTGGTCACTGACGTAAGGCTTAGGATCGCTTGGACGATGCTGGCCGAAAGACCGGCGGGTTGGGCCAGCGTGTAGTTTGCCGCCTTCGAGCCTCCGATCCCGAAGCCTGAAGCGGTGACCGGAATGCCGGTCCCGACGTTCGGCGAAGCAAAGGAGCCCGTCGAACTGGCTGTATTGAGCGTGACCAATCCAGCGTCGGAGCCGATCACACCGGACAGCGCCGCAGAAGCAATGTTGAGCGGGTCCGTGACACCCCCATCGTATGTCTTGTCCGTGGCCACGACGCCGGTGATGGTCAGGGGCGCTCGGTTGATCTTGCCTGCGCCGGAGGCCGAGACCGGCAGCGTATAGTTTGAGAGCAAAGTGCCGGAACCGGGCGTGAAGTCGGCGACGGCCAGGCTGGTCGAGATGCTGGGCGTGCCTGCGTTTGCGCTGGCGTATATCCCGCTAGTCTGCGTCACAATCGCGCCTTCTCCTGTCACGAAGCCCGAGAGGGCGAAATTGGATGAGGCAAGCGTGGCAGCGGTCGTCGTATCGTAGGTCCTGGCCGGGGTACCGACGATAGCGGCGCTCAGTGCTTTCGGATTGATGACGCCGATGTTTGCATTCGAGACGGTAGAGCCGATCGAATAGTTCGCTGCGTCCGTGCCGGTGAGAGAAAGGCCGGACAAGCTGATTGAGAGATTCGAACCTACGTTCGCAGAGGTGTAGCCGCCCGATAACCCGCCGGTCGCCACCTGCACGCTGTCTGACCCAAGCAGACCGCTGAGCCCATATGCCGCGCTCGAGCTCGGTAGCGTTAGTCCGCCATCGTAGGTCTTAGTGACTGAGGTCAAGCTAAGACCGGTGTAAGGCGTAATATCAGCCGAAAGTCCAACCGGCTGGGTGAAGTAATAGTTGCCAGTATCCGCGCCAGAGACGCTGTAGCCGCTGGCGATCACCGTTTTGCCGTTTCCGACATTCTTGTTGATGAATGCGGCCTGGGCTACCGCTGTGTCCAGCGTGACGGCGTCGCCTGCGAATAGTCCGCCGAGCGTGGCCGAGCTGTTATCGAGGCTGGCGTTAGTCGTGGCGTCGTATACCTTGTCGAGGGCGACAGCACCCGCGACTGTGAGCGGCGCTTGGGTGATCGTCCCAATATTCGCGTTCGTCAGGCTTGGTGCGATGCTGTAGTCTGCGGCCTGAGCACCTGTGAGCGCGAGTCCGCTCAGACTCACTCCCTTGCCCACGCCCACGTTCTTGTCGGCGTAATTTCCGCTGATCCCGCCGGTGTTGACCGATACGTCATCCGGGCCGAACACGCCTCCAAGCGTGTAGGCGCTGCTTACGGTCGGGAGGCTAGTTGTGCTGTCGTATACGCGGTTCACGTTGGTCAAGTTGAGGAGCGCCTGGGTGATGTTTGCGGAGAGCCCCGTTGGCTGTGCGAGCGTGTAGTCGGCCGACTGCCCGCCCGAGATGGTGAAGCCCGAGGCCGTGACTACGATTCCGGTTCCTACGTCTTTAGAGGCGAAGGTTCCTACGGCAGCGCCCGTATTCAGGCTTACCGTGTCAGAGCCAAACAGGCCTGATACCCCGGCCGATGAGACGTTCAATGGGTCGGCGAAGCCGCCGTTGTAGGCGCGGTTGGTTCCGAGAGCGTTCACCACTTGCAGCGGCGCCTTATTGATCGTGCCCGCACCTGTGGCCGCGGTTGGTAGGAGGTAATTGTTGAGGTTCGTCGCGCCGCCCGCGGTGAAGTCGCCGGCACCTAGGGTGGCGCTTACCGAGCGCGTGCCCGCGTCCGCCGCCGAATATACGCCCGCGCTTTGAGTTACTGTCGCGCTCTGGCCTGAGATGAACCCGCTGAGCGTATAGTTGCTCGGCGTGAGGGTCGCAACGGTGGTGGAATCGTAGGTCTTGGTTGGATTGCCGACGATGGCAGCGATCAACGGCGCCTGTGTAATCGTACCCGTGCCGGAGCCGGTAGTCGGCAAGATGTAGTTGGAGAGGTTAGTGCCGGCGTTCGCGACGAAATCCGAGGACGCCAGAGTCGATCCTATCCCCTGAGACCCGGCATCTGGCGAGAGATATTGCGCCATCGCCGACTGCGGCACGCTCGCGCCCTGTCCCGCCACGAAACCCAGCAATTGATAATTGGAAGCCCTGAGCGTAGTCGAGGCGGAGCCGTCGTAGACCTTGGTCGGATTCCCGACGATGAGCGCCGTCAGCGGTGCTGGCATGATGTCCGCCGTCAGGCCCGCTGGCTGGCTCAGAGCATAGTTTGAAGCCTGCGCGCCGATGAGCGAAAAGCCGCCGGCAGTCACGGCCAGATTGCTGCCCACGTTCACCGAAGAAAAAGCCGCCGTCGCGCCGCTCACATCTAATCCGACCTGACCTGCATCAGGCGAGAGTACGCCTGCGAGAGCAGCGGAACCGGAATTCAGCGTCGCGACGGTCGTGCTGTCGTAGTTCTTGTTTTGGGCACTGACGCCGCTTATCGATACTGGCGCGCGAAAAATCGCCGCCGAAAGGCCAGTCGGCTGGAACAGCTGGTAATTGGCAATATCCGCTCCGGAGAGACTGAAGCCGGAGGCGGTAACCGGAATGCCGCTTCCCGCGCTGGCGCTCGCGAAGACACCGGAGGCGCCGGCCGTGGATAACGTCACATCGTCTGAGCCGACCACGCCGAACAGATGTGAGCCGCCGGTCGATAGCGCGGCAGCCGTAGTGGTGTCGTACGTTTTGTTCTGGGCCGAGACACCCAAAATCGATAGCGGCGCTTGGTTGATCTGGCCTGCCCCTGTCGCGCTGGTTGGCAGTACGTAGTTGGAGAGCAGCGTGCCGGGCTGGGCGGTGATGTCGGTAACGGCAATGTTGGCCGCAACGGTCCGCGAACCCGCTTGCCGCGCATCATAAGCGCCCTGGATCGCGTTGCCGATGTTTACTCCCTCCCCTGAAACAAGGCCCGAGATGCTGAAGTTAGCGCTCGATAACATCGCGTCGGTGGTTCCGTTGTAAACCTTCGTCGGCGTGCCAACGATAGAGGCGCTCAGCACTGCCGGATTGATTGTGCCCGAGCCATAGGCAACCGTCGGCAACGTGTAGTTCGACAGGCTGGTGCCGGAATCGGGCGTAAAGTCCGAAGAGGCGAGGTTCGCGGTGACCGCCTGCACGCCCACGTTCTTGGTGGCATAATCGCCAACAGTTTGAGTTACGGTGGCGCCCTGCCCTTGAGCGAAGCCGCTAAGCGTGAAGTCTGAAGAGGTCAGGTTGGCGGTAGTGGTCCCGTCATACGTCTTGGTCGGGTTGCCGGTGATCGCGGCGGAGATGCTGCCCGCCAGCGGTGCGGGGACGATGGCGCCGAAGCCGCTGACGGTAGTCGGGAGGGCGTAGTTCGAGAGGAGCGTGCCTGAGCCGGGCGTGAAGTCGCCGGCCCCGAGCGTTGCTGTGACCCCACGCACGCCGACGTTTGCGGAGTCGTACACGCCAGCCGTCTGGGTAACGGTAGCGCTTTGCCCGGTGAGAAAACCGCTCAGAAGGTAGTTGGACGAGTTCAGTGTCGCCGAGGCGTTTCCGTCGTAGGTTTTGGTCGGGTCACCGTCAATCGAGATCGTGATCGGCGCCGGATTGATGACGCCCGTACCTGTCGCCGAGGTTGGCAAGGCGTAGTTAGAAAGCTTGGTGCCCGATCCCGCTGTATAGTCCGACACCGCGAGCGTCGCGGTGACCGTCTGCGTTCCTGCGTTTGGCGTTTCGTAAGCGACGTGCGAGGTCTGGCCGAGGGTCGCGCTCTGACCGCCGACGAAGCCGGTCAGGCTGAAGCCCGAAGACTCAACCACCGCGCCGGCTTCACCGTTGTAGGTCTTCGTCGGGGTGGAGACGATCGCGACCGTAAGGGGCTTCGCCGTAATGTCGGCCGAAAGCCCGCTCGGCTGCGCCATCCGGTAGTTCGAAGCCGCGACTCCAGAGAAGGTAAAGCCCGAAGCGGTGACGCCGATTTCGGTCCCGACGTCCGAGGTGGCGAAGGACCCACTCGCTGAGCCGGTCCCGAGCGTCAGGACATCGCCCGGAATGACGCCTCCGAGCGTCGCGCCCGACGTATTCAAGGCCGCGGCGTTGGTCGCGTCGTACACCTTATCGAGCGCGGTTACCCCGCCAACCGTGAGAGATGCCGGGTTAATGCTGGCGGTCAGCCCAGCGGGCTGGACGAGCGCGTAATCCGCCGCCTTGGCGCCGCTCAAGCTGAAGCCCGAGGCGGTAACCGGAAGGCTCGAGCCGGCGTTCGCGGTCGAAAACGTCCCAGTCGCGGCGCCCGTAATCAAACTGACGTTATCCGCGCCGATCACGCCGTAGAGCGCGGCGGAGCCGGTGTTCAGCGCGTCGGCGGTGGTGCGGTCATAAACCTTGTCAGTCGCCAGGACCCCAGTGATCAGGAGCGGTGCCTGATTGATCTGCCCGGCGCCCGTCGCGCTCGCCGGCAGGACGTAGTTCGAGAGATTCGTCCCCGAATTGGCAACGAAATTGGTCGAGCTGAATGTCGCTGAGATCGTCCGCGCACCGGCGTCTGCGGAATCGTAGGCGACCGAGCTCGGCTGGTTAACCGTTGCGCCCTCGCCAGCCACAAAGCCGTTCAGTTGATAGTTAGCCGCGCTCAGGGTGGCAGTGGTAGTGCCGTTGTAAGTTTTGGTCGGGTCCCCGATGATCGAGGCGGTTAGCGCCGCCGGATCGATCTGGCCAATGTTGGCGCTGACCGACGGCGTCGTCCCCGAATAGCCGTAGACCGGAACGCCACTGTGCGTCACGGCGACGTTGGAGGCAGTGACCGCGATCCCGCTCCCGGCGTTCTTGCTGGCATAAGCGCCGGTGACCGTTGCGGCATCGCCGTTGATCAGGCCCGTCACAGCGGCATTAGCGCCTGTGAACGTCGCGGCCGTGGTCCCGTCGTAAGTCTTGTCCACCGTCCCGGACAGGGCGACTGACAGGCTCGGCGTAACACTATAGAGAAGACCGTTTCCGCCCGCGGCAGGCGCAGTCGCCGTAGTCGCGGCGTACTGCAGGAAATCGGGCGCCAGGCCACCAGTTGTATCGGCGCTAGGGTCGGTCGAATAGACCAGCCAGTGGCCGGTGCCAGCCGAAAGTGCGCCCGCGCCGGCGTTGTTGAGGAACCGTCCTGTGGTCTGGAGCGTGACGCCGTTCGCGCCCGCGACCGTAACCCCCGAACCCAAGGTCAGGTCTCCGCCCGCCGCAGTCATCAGCACGTTTGAAGCTGAGACGTTGGCATTCACTAACACCCCGCCGCCCGCCACCCCGGTGAACGCGCCGCTGCCCGAGATCGCTGCGTTCAAATTCAGGTCGTGATACGCCGACACGGTCAGTGCGCCCGTGCCGGTCCAGGAGATCGGCGCGGCCACGGTGATGTCGCCGGCGCCCGTACTCTGCGTGCCAGCGCCGGAAGCAGTCGTGGCCGTTGTTTCCTCGGTTACATCGGTGCCGCCGTTCAGGCTGGACGCAATGGTCGAGGCGGCCGCTGCATCAATCGTCAGGTCGATGGGATCGACCCGCCAAAGGCCGCCTTGGCCCGCGCTGATACTCGCCTTGCCGATCGAGACAGTATGCCCCGAGGTCTCGACCAAGCCGCCGGTCGCCGGACCGTCTGCCCAACCACCTGCAAGGATTGAAGCACCGTCCTGCACCGTCGTCGAGCCTGCCAGGTCCTTCCCGCCCGCCGCCGAGACGCCGACCAGTACCGTGCCCCCGGATGAACCCTGGGCGGAGATCCGACGTCCCGCTAGCGATCGTCACGTCGGCCCCGTTCGCGACCACCCGGCCGCCAGTACCATCAGCGTTCCGCGCCGAGATGTCGCCGCCGGCCACCAGCTTTCCATTCGGTGCCGACAGCCAGACCTCACCATTAACTGTTTTGGTGCCGGTGGCGGAGATCAGTCCCGTGCGATTGCCGGCCAGTGTGTAGATGTCTCCACCGCCCGCTTTCAGCGCCGCCGCCGCCGCCTCGATGCGACCGGTCTGGGTCAGGCTTCCCGAATCGTTGGTTTCGGGCGCAACATAAACGCCTGCGGGGCCGCCAACGGTGGTCAGGAGCACGCTATCGCCCGTTGCGAGCGTCGCCGTGCCTTTGGGCGCAGTGATAGATCCGGAGTTCTCGACCGAGCGGCCGATCAACACCACATCGCCCTCGCGGGCCAGGATCGCGCCCTGATTGGCCACGTCGCCAGCCGATTTTCCCGAGGCAGTTAGCGCGCCGCCCGCCATGAAGGCGCCCGTAGCGATGTCGCGGGTGGAAGCGAAAAAGCTTCCGTCCGTTAAGATAGAACCCTTTGCGCCTATCACCACGCCATTCGAATTGATGAGATAGAGCGAACCGGTTGCCTTCAACAGCCCGTCGATTCGCGAAAGATCGCCGCCGGTCACGCGGCTGAGGGTTGCGCCCGTGCCGTTATTGATAAAAACGCGGCCATCCGCGCCGATGGAAAAGCTGCTCCAGTCGATCACGCCGCGCGCGCTGCTTTGGGTGACGCTCAAGCTGCCGCCCGACACCGGACCGATCATACCGAGACCGGCGACGAAGGTCGCCACCATGTGGCAGCGCCGGTCCTGACTGCGCCATCGCCGGAGAGGGAACGCCCGCGAGCAAAGCCGATAAGACCGCCATCAACACCTTGGCTATAGAGTTGGGATAAGAGTCTCGCTTCCTCTGCCACACATGTTTGACCTGAACGCAACCTGAGGCCGCATGGCCCCGGACTCTAGAAGAATGAACGTGCAATGTGCCCCCTGATGACTTAAAACGTCCATATATCCTTGAAACAGCAAGATATGCGTCAGAACGTCAAAATATATGTCCGAGGAGGATAAGAGTTATATCAAGCTAATTTGGAGCTTTCGGCACCGCCCGTTCGCATTTGTCACATGTCTTTTCGACAGTTCATACGAAGCATTGCTAGCTAGGTCGGGCAATTCCAGGATCGGTCCTCATTGAGAAAAAAGTGCACTCATCTCTCACTCCTTTGTTGCATGGGTGAAACCTTGATCGGAGAGAGAGTAAGAATTCGTGCAGTCAAACAAGTTGGGAGCGCGCGTCTTTTGGATGGACTCACTGGAACCGTCACCGCCTCCCATCCAATAGCGAAGGAATGGGTCATACTGGAACTCGATCCCAACCCTGTGACGCCTCACCGAAACTGGAGCATCGCGTTAGACCGGCTTATCGCTGCGGAAGACCATAGCGTTCCAGCCACCCGCGAGGACTCTTTATTGCTCTTGTGATCAGCTGCGGTCTTGGGCTAGTGGGTGGCCCTTACTGCCCGGCTTGCGCCCGGTGCGCGGCTTCACGTTTCATTTCTTCGCGCCGGTCTCGCTCTTCCTGCTCTCTGTAACGGTGCTCGCGCTCGGCGACTAACTGCTCATAGACCGGAATCTGCTGAGGCATCAAAATCGATTTGACGCGATTGATCTGCTCTTCTTTCACCTTCAGCATGGCGGGGCGGGACTGGTCCCGAACAGCTCTGTATTTTGCCTTTGTATCGTCGAGAATGACTTCCAGCTGACTAACCTGCTGCGGAGTCAGGTTGAGCTGCGACTTCATCTCGGTGACGTAATGCTGACGGAAATCCTCCGCGGTTCTTGCGTTGACAATGCGGGTTGAGAAATAGCGCTGGCCTAGCACGCCGGCCACGACTCCGCAGCCGAACAGCAATAGAGCAAAGAAAATGGCTGTCCATTGATTGCGCTTCATAGATATCGGATCGGGCGTGGCACGGTTCAGTGCGCCGGCTGAGGCGACGCCTGCTGATCGGACGGAATACTTCGGATCGCCTCGGCGTAATAGGTCTTTTCAGCGGTATGGTCGGCCATCAGAGCGTCCGCGTAGCTGGGGACGAGATTATGGCTGGCGGGGGAGGAAACCAAGTTCAGAACCAGCAGCAAAAGACACAATGCCGCGGAAGCTGCGGTAACAGGTCTCCCGAGGTGTCGGAACACGTACCAGAAGCTCTGCCGAGCCTCGATCTTCTGCCACACCGCAGGCAAGAAATTAACTGATGGTTCAATCTCAGGACAAGCAGCCCGATACTCTCGAAAGAGCCGGTCCAGCCCAGAATCGTCGTTCATCATCGTTCTTCAACCCCCGAGCGCTATCCAACTCTGCTTAAAGCTTTCCGCCTTCGACGGCTGCCTGGTGCGCCTTGAGAACTCGCTGGCGAGCCCGGAAGAGCCTCACTTTCAATGCATTCTCGTTCACTTTGTAGATCTTCTCCAATTCCTTCAACGAAAGCCCCTCTACCTCTTTGAGCGTCAAAAGCAACCGATCCTCTTCCGAAACATGCTGGAAGAGAGCATCCATAAACTCTGTGACGCGGCTTTTTTCCTGTTCGGTTTCCTCTCGCCGTCCGCCCGCCACGGAATCGGCCCTCGTAACTTGCTGCTCACTGAGGTCGGCCATACGCGATTCCGGGCGGCGCTTCCGTCGCCGGAGATAATCATAGGCTGCATTCACGGTAAGGCGGTAGAGCCACGGCTCGAAAACCTCCGGCGAGCGCAGTTGATCTAAGGAATAGTAAAGCCGGACGAAAACCTCCTGTGCAACATCCTCTACATCTTCCGGACGCCCAATCAGACGGGAGATCGTCCCCAGAATACGCTTGCGATAAGCCAGAACGAGTTCATTAAAAGCTTTCGCGTCGGCAGCACGCGCTCGCTCGATCAGCTCTGGCTCAACAAGCATACCGGCAAGATCTGCCGGACCTGTCAGGCCCTACTTTGCTAGGCGCTCCGGCAATTTGTTAGGTTACAAGGCTCCGGGCGAAACTCCAAGCCGTTTCCGCGGAAGATTAGGCTGTCGCCGGAGTAAACGAGGCAGCGACGGCGTACCGGGGCTCGTACGACCCGTAATAGTCCATCGCGTTGATGAGACGATAGAGCCTGTCGGCGCGATCTTTTAATTCGGCGAGCTCGCTGGAAAAAGCCAATCGCATTTCGGGGGTATTCGCGGAGGGATCGACTGAGGAGTACCTCGCGCGCAAAGCTTTCTCCGCATTGAGGATGTTCTCCAATTGTTGAACCAGCAAGGTATCAATGGGGTGCACTGATGAGAGATTCACGTTTAGCTCCTGTTCCGTAAGCACGGATGGTGGAGCAATTGGCTCGCCACTTTTCTTTCGTACCCCCGAACAACGAAGTCGAGCGGGGCTATGTTCTTGTTTTTTCAAAGCTAAATCTCCCATCTGGATTTTTGTGAATCGCTTTTCGGCTGACAACTTGCCCAAGGAAGCGATCACGTAAAAATGAAACGTTGGCTGAAAGGGATAAAGCTCTCAGTGTTTTCCGGCGGAATGGTAAAGGCGAGCCTGGCGGTACGGATGGGAAGAAGCGGAACGAAAGGCCTGCGCTTCGGATCTAAGTCGCGGGCAGCTTGTGCGGTGGACAAAACGGAATGCATGTAGACGGCGTTAGGGGGAGAGGCGCTCTTAGGATGTCGAAACCCAAAAGCAAATCAGAGGGCGTAAGACGGGCAAACGCTTGGGGGGTGGACCTGAACTATGAGGACGCTTTCGGCAAATGGCACGAGGCGAGAGAGGAGACGATCCGGGCCGTACTCAAAGCGATGAACGTGAGCGATGAAGAGCCGCCAGAAGATGATTCGTTGATGATGGTGCGAAGAGGCGAACGAAAGCGGCTTGACCAGCCCGCCCTGCTCACTCTGGAAAAGGGAGAAAAGATAGAGGCAAGGCAGCAACTGCCAAGGGATTTACCCTGCGGCTATCACACTCTACAATTCGAAAACGACCATAAAGCGAAGCGTCTCATAGTGAGTCCGCGGAAATGCTTTCTTCCTGAGGATCTCAGGACCTGGGGCTGGGCAGTGCAGTTGTATGCGGCACGGTCACGCGAGAGCTGGGGAATCGGCGACTTCGGGGATTTGGAAAAGCTGGCTAAGTGGTCTGGCGAGCTCGGGGCGGGCATGATGCTGCTGAATCCGCTGAGTGCGGCTATTCCAGTGACTTCCCAGCAAGCGAGCCCCTATTACCCGGCTACGCGGCGTTTTTTCAACCCCCTTTGGATTCACGTCGAATGGATGCCAGGTGCGAGCAGCGGCGAGGCCGGTGACCTGGATGATTTGGCCAAAGCCGGAAGAGACTTGAATAGGGTTCGGCTGATTGATCGGGAGAAAGTCTTCCGTTTGAAAATGCGCGCCTGCGAGCGGCTTTGGGACGATTTTGCCGGAGACGATTCGTTTACAAGCTTCTGCCGGGAGCAGCGTGCGGACCTGGAGCGCTATGCCACGTTCTGCGCATTAGCGGAGAAGCATGACTCGGGGTGGCATGGGTGGCCACGGCAATATCAGCATCCAGAAGGCGCCGAAGTCGTCCGGTTCGCGCGCGAAAACGCCAAGCGAGTAGATTTTCATAAGTGGCTGCAATGGGTAGTGGACCGGCAACTCGCCCGTTGCGCGGAACATCTGGCCCTTATGCAGGATTTGCCGATCGGTGTCGATCCCGACGGTGCGGACGCCTGGGCTTGGCAGGATGTGCTCACGAGCGCCGCGGCAGTAGGGGCTCCGCCGGACGAATTCAATACGCAGGGCCAGAACTGGGGGCTGCCTCCTTTCATTCCTCACAAATTACGAGCCGCTGGTTACCAGCCTTTTATCCAGACCATCCGCGCTGCTTTCCGGTACGGTGGCGGCTTGCGCATCGATCATGTCATGGGGCTGTTCCGGCTCTTCTGGATTCCGCAAGGCATGCCGGCCGGGCATGGCACGTACGTGCGTTATAACGCGGACGAGATGCTGTCGATCGTGGCGCTCGAAAGCGAGCGGGCCGGCGCGTACGTGGTCGGCGAGGATCTGGGGACGGTGGAGCAGGACGCGCGCAAGAAGCTGGCGAAATATCAAGTGATGTCTTACCGGCTGCTCTGGTTTGAGAAGAAAGATCCAAAGAGCTACCCTCGCGAAGCTTTAGCCGCGATCACTACACACGATTTGCCTACCGTGGCGGGCCTTTGGACCGGTTCCGATCTGGAGAAGCAGTACGAGCTAAAGCTTAAGCCGAATGAGGAAAGCACGACCGAGATTCACAACCGCTTGAAGAAGGTGGCAGCGCTGGCGGATGAGAGTCCGATTGAGGAGGTGATTGCGCGATCCTATGGAGTTTTGGCGCGTTCCCCTTCGCGAATCTTGACGGCGGCTCTGGAAGATGCAGCAGCCGTCGAAGAACGCCCCAATATGCCAGCTACTGTGTCGGACCAGAATCCGAACTGGTCGCTTGCGCTACCCGTGCCGATCGAGGATTTAATGGCTCAGGAACTTCCTGCGCGCATCGCGGCGGCGCTAAATCGAGATTCCTGAACTGGCAGGATCCTGGCTGGTTCCTGTTTTCAATAGGGATAAACTCTCGAAAGGGCATATGGCAGCGGCATCAAAGGCAACTGAAACTCAGCAGCAAGACCGGCTGGATATTTTATTGATCGAGAATGATCCGGCGGCGGCCGTTTTGACAAGAGAGGCTTTTAAGGAGGTGGGGTTGCACGAGGGAGTCACCTCGGTGCCTAACGGCGATGAGGCGCTGGCGTATCTCCGGAATAAAGAGAATTATCGCGAGCACTTGCACCCCGACATCATTTTTCTCGATCTGCACCTGCCGAAGCTCTCGGGCCTCGAGGTTCTGCAGGAGATCAAGAACAATCCCGCCTGGGCGCCTACGCCGGTAGTGGTCGTTTCAGGCTCGTCGGATCCGGCTGAAATCCGCCGGGCCTACGAGTTGCACGCGAGCTGCTACATCAAGAAGCCATCCGACCTCGAGGAGTTTCTGCGATTCATACGCATCTGCTATGAGTTCTGGGGTTCGGTAGTGACGCTGCCGAGCGGAAAACACGGATGAGCGCGGACGATGGCTCCGGTGCAACTCTCCGCATCGGAACATCGGGCTGGCACTACAAACATTGGATAGGACGATTTTATCCGCCGCGCACGCCGGCGTCGCAGATGCTCACTTTTTATCAAGAGCGCTTCGACACGGTAGAACTTAACAACAGCTTCTATCACCTTCCTAAAGAGTCGGCGCTCGAGCGCTGGCGTGGGTCTACTCCCGCGAATTTCCGCTTCGCAGTAAAAGGCAGCCGCTTTTTGACACACATGAAGAAACTTAAGGACGCTCAAACTGGAGTGACTAGGTTTCTGAACTCGGTCGAAGTTCTGGGCGAAAAACTCGGCCCGATCCTGTTTCAACTGCCGCCGAACTGGGAGGTGGATTACGAGCGCCTGCGTTCCTTTCTCGATATCCTGCCGGACTATCACCGATACGCGTTCGAGTTCCGCAATGTGAGCTGGGAAGTTCAGGAGATTTACGATCTGCTTAGCCGATACAAGTGCGCCCATTGTGCCTTCGATCTGGCTGGCTATCAATCGCCCATTCGCTTGACCGCCGATTTCGCGTATGTGAGACTGCATGGCCCGGGAGGAAAGTACCAGGGCAGCTATGGTGACCAGGCCCTCGGGCACTGGGCGGAACGGATTGCGGCTTGGCGCAAACAGCTTGCGGCAATTTACATGTACTTCGATAACGACGATTCGGGCTACGCGGCGTTCAACGCGGTTCGGCTCGAGGAGCTTATAGCGAGCCGAGGCTAATCGAGCCGTCCCCGGTGCGAACCTCCAGCAAAGGTCCACCTCCGTTCAATTTTCCACGAAGCTCATGCTCTTCCTTCGTGCCCTCAGTGGTAAGCGGAAGGTCGACGTGAATGCTTCCGTCGCCCGTCTGTAGCTGAACGTCCGCCGCCAGATCGCGAGGTACGCCTAACTGGACGCTCCCATCGCCGGTTTCCACGCGCCAATCCGAGCGCAGGTGCGAGCCGGTGGCCGCCTGAATGTCGACCGAACCGTCGCTCGTTCTGATCCGCAGATCGTCGAACCGGCCTCGGATATGCAAGCTTCCGTCACCGCTATGCGCGTCCAGTCCGCCATCCAGCTCTTCGCCATCGATGCTGCCATCTCCGGTATCCACCCGCATCGAGCCGTGCAGACCGCGCAGTTTGATCGAACCATCACCGGTGTGGATATCCGCCATTAACTCTTTCGGCACCTGAACTCTGATTTCGACCGAGCGATTGCCGAAATTGAAATGTCTGGAAGGCTCCCTCACTTCCAGCTCCACGCGGTTGCCGTCCTGATGCTCGGTGATTTTGATTCCCGAGCCACCGATGGATATGCCCCGAGTTCTCACGACCGCGGAGATTTCGTTGTCGGAACCCGCCTCTATCTGGACCGAGGCGTCTCCCGTCCAGACGCGCAGCTCCGGCTTGCCGTTCACAGACCAATGTTTGGACCATTCTTCGGCCTGCGCGCTGGAGCCGAAGAGCATCGCGGCGGCAGCTGCGGCTAGGAGCATAGAGTTTGTTCGCATGAGCGTGTCCTCTTCTTAAGCGGTGATACGAACCTACTACACCGGAAGTTCCTTTGTTTTACGACTTGCGCGCGCGTGACACTGATTTAGGCTCTCTCCTTGACAATCTACCCATTATAGTACCAATATGTAGAAAGACAAGGAGACCCGATTGCCGATCGATAAATCCGACCTGCTGCAAGGGACCCTCGACATGCTGATCCTGAAAATCGTGGCGCTGGGGCCGGTTCACGGCTATGGCATCTCACAGCGGATCCGGCAGATCTCTAAAGAAGTGCTGCAGGTGCAGCAGGGATCGCTCTATCCAGCTCTTCACCGGCTCGAGAAGCGCGGCTGGCTGGAGGCTGAATGGGGCGAATCCGACAAGGGTCGTCAGGCGAAGTTTTACTGGCTATCTGCGAAAGGCCGCAAGCAGTTGAAAAATGAAGAATTGAATTGGGAGCGCCTGGCCGAAGCCGTAACCCTCATCATGCAAACGGCCGCCGAGCAGTGAGGCTCACATGTCCTGGTTTCGACAGAAATCGCGCCGGCGTGAAAGCGAATTGGATTCTGAACTAGGCTTCCACTTGCAGGAGTTAATAGACGGAAAGATTGCCGAAGGTCTACCGCCCCGAAGAAGCCCGCCGGCAAGCCCTGCTCGAATTTGGCGGAAACGAACAGGTCAAGGAGGAATGCCGCGACGTGCACCGTATTGCCACTATCGAAAACATCACCGCGAATTTGAAATCCGCGCTTCGCTTCATCAGAAAATCGCCCGGCTTTTCCAACGACAGTTGATTCTGACGCTGGCTCTTGGCATCGGCGCAAACAGCGCTGTCTTTTCGGCGATTGACGCGGTTCTGCTGCGATCGCTTCCTTTTCCAGAGAGCCAGCAGCTCGTCGTTTTGCATCAGCTCAATCCCAAGCAGAAATCTCCTGAGAACTTCGTAGCTCCGGTTCGTCTGGAGGATTGGTATCTGGATGTGCACACTGCAACGGCTATTGCAGTAGATGAGCTGCCGAAGCTCCGAGAGACCATCAGACCTAGTACCCCCATCTTCTCTTCGGCTTTGTTCCCCTGATTTTACGTTGGAAAGTTGTCCAATCATCAACGAGCTTATTGGTCCTACTGAATCGAGAAGGGAAATGTCGATTAGAAAAAAATTACACTAGCTGGATTGGCCGGCGAACTTTGTGCTTTCCTGTGCTGGCGAAGAAACCCAAGCCAATTACTCCCTTGAGAGTCGAAAGCGCAGAGGTGCAATGGCAGGGCATACCAGGCGGTGCGATGGGTTACGGCAGAGGCAACGTTTACGACGGACCGTTAAGCAACGGATTCGAATTTGCGCGTTAGCTCCATCCGCAGCTTACCTGGCTACAGGCGGTGGTGGATTCTACCCCGCCTATCGGAAGCAAACCCGACAAGAATTGAAAGTCGAGGAAGGGGACTGCGACAGACCCGAATAAGCACGAATTAGTGCGGAGCTCGAAACAGCGACTCATCTTTCCGAGGGCTGCACAACCAAAGTAATACGCCGTGAAAACGGTTCCGTTCAATTCCCCGCCAAACTAGGACTTCCATCGCTGGGCACCCAACCTGCGCCCCCGGCGGCCGCGGCTTGCTACCGATGCTGGAATCGTAGCTCCCCTGTATTGACCGCAAACAATCCGAGCCCAGTCGCAATGAGTTTCAGGGCGCACAAAGCGTGAAACCTGGCGTGGTGACGCGACGCCACCAGTCCTGATCAGCGAAATCGAGCCTAGGTACAGCATCTTTACGACGCCATTCGAAAATCGCTTAAGCACACCTGCTAGCTTTCGCTATTCGCTTTACGCTATTTTACTGGCTTCGGTGGGTTTGTATGGCACGTAAGCTATTTCGTCGCGGCGGCATCGCGAAGTCGGTCTGCGCATCGCTCTCGGGGCTGGTTTCCGATCGCAAATCCTGCACCGCTTTCTCAGGCAGGGCTTAACCGTCGCTTTTACCGGTTGCCTGATTGGGATGTCTCTAGCCGGCGTGTTCTCGCGCGTGCTGGCAGGAATGCTCTACGGCGTATCTCGGGCGGACGCGACCAGCTATCTTTACTGGCGTTTCTCGTGCTACTCGTTGCCTCGGCCGCTTCCGTGATTCCGGCGGCGCGCGCAGCCCGTCTAGACCCGATGCGCGCCTTACGCGACGAATAATCCCGCGAACTTACATCTTTCCTTTGCTGGTCGGCGGCACGAGACCTTTCAGGCGCAGGTAAGTGACCATATTGCCGTAGTGCTCGTCGGTGTGGGCTGTGTTTACGCTTAAAGCCGTGAGCTTCGCCATTTCGTGGCCAAACATCTTGACCATGGCGCTCGCCTGCGCGTCAGTCATGTCGTAGGCCTTGCCGCAATAAGTAACCGCGTCCTTTAGTGCCGCCACGAGATCTGCTTTCGACGTCTTGCTCTTCTCGATATCCTTCCCCTGGTTCGATTCCCCGAGAGCCGCCGAGCAGAACATATACTGAGCATCCGCCACATGGCCCACGAGCTGGCCAAAACTGCGTACGTCCGGAGTTGGTTTGAACGAGTAGTCGGCCTCCGGCATCTCCTCAGCAGCTCCGATGACGGCATGGCTGACCATCGAGTAGAAGCCCTTCTCGCCGGCCATTAGCGGATTGGCGTTTTCTTGCGCGAAGGCCGCGACCGGAATGATCGTTGCGGCAACCAGCGTGAACCAAACTTTCTTTGTGATTTGCATATTTCCCCTCTGAGATGATTTCACATCCGATTTGTCAACGCGCTCGCACGGACAAAAGTTCGAAAAATCTTCCCGGATACCATGGACTAGCGGCAACGCCTTCAGGGCGCGCCGAATTACCGACACATTAATGGCTGAATCGAGAATTACGACAAGAAATCAGGACTTTGCCGCCTGGTACCAAGACGTGGTCCTGCAGGGCGACATGGCGGAGCCGGCGGAAATCGTGAAGGGCTGCATGGTAATCAAGCCGAACGGCTATGCGGTCTGGGAAGCTCTGCAGCGCGAGTTCGACACACGCTTCAAAGAGACGGGACACCAAAACGTCTACTTTCCGCTGCTGATTCCACAAAGCTTCTTGCACAAAGAAGCGGAGCACGTCGAAGGGTTTTCGCCCGAGCTCGCGGTAGTGACGATTGCAGGCGGAAAGGAACTGGAAGAGCCTTACGTCATCCGGCCGACATCGGAGACGATTATCGGGCACTTCTTCGCCCGCTGGATTCAGAGCTGGCGCGATCTTCCGCTCCTGCTGAACCAGTGGGCAAACGTGGTGCGCTGGGAACTTCGGACGCGTATGTTTCTGAGGACCAGTGAATTCCTCTGGCAGGAGGGCCACACGGCTCACAGCTCTCACGAAGAAGCGCAGGAAGAAGTGCTGCGCATTCTGGACATTTACGCTGATGTCGCTGAGAGCATTATGGCGATGCCTGTTATCAAGGGAATGAAGACAGCGGGCGAAAAGTTCGCGGGAGCACTGCGCAGCTATTCGATCGAGGCCATGATGCAGAATGGTCTGGCGCTGCAAGCGGGCACCAGTCACGATCTCGGACAAAATTTCGGGCGCGCCTTCGACGTGAAATTTCAGACCCGCGAAGGCAAGCTCGATTACGTGTGGCAAACGAGCTGGGGTGTGAGTACGCGCTTGATCGGCGGGCTCATCATGACTCACTCGGATGACAAAGGTTTGGTGCTGCCGCCTAAAGTTGCGCCTTCGCGCGCGGTTCTGGTGCCGATTTATCGCAAAGATGACGAGCGCGGTCCTGTGCTCGAGACCGCGAGCAGAATTGCGAAAGAACTCAAGATTAAACTCGACGATCGGGAAGGGCAAACGCCGGGATCGAAATTTTTTCACTGGGAGCGGCGCGGCGTTCCGGTTGTAATGGAACTCGGGCCGCGCGATCTGGTTTCCGGCAATATAGTTTTAAAGCGCCGCGACACAGGCGCGAAAGAAATCGTGCCGCAGACTGAAATAGCGGCCCGGCTCGAGACCACGCTCGATGCAATGCAGCGGAGTCTCTACCAGGCTGCGAAATCCCGGCTTAAAGACAACTGCGTGCTGGCCGATTCGATCGAGCAGATCGAAGAAATTCTAGGCGATGTCACAGCCGAGAAGGGCGGCGGCAAATTTGTGCTCGCTTATTTGAAGGACGATGCCCGTTCGGAGGCTCGGCTCAAAGAGTTTAAAGCCACGATACGCTGCATCCCACTGGTCGACGAGTGGGGCGGCGGCGGCAAATGCCTCGTGACTGGCGAACCGGTTGCGCAACGCGCAGTCGTTGCCAAAGCGTATTAAAGGCCGGCCTAGGCCATCGATTTCCCGCAGTCGCCGCAGAATTTGAGCGCCTGTGCGAACTTCGCTCCGCAGTGCGGGCACATTGTTGCGCCCGCGGCATTCTTTCGCGGCACCGGTCTGGCAGCCGCGCGAGTTCGAGTCAGCCCCAAGCGGCGCACCGTCTCTTCTATTTCGGCCAGAACGACCGCGAGTTCTCTCTGCAGTGCCTGCTTATTCTGCTGATAATCTTCGTCCGATAACTTGCCTAGACGATATTCGAACTGCAAATCGCGAAGATTCCCGTAGATGGCCTGTTTACGGTCTTCGAGATGCTGAACCGGAGAAATGGGGATCGGCTCCGGGATGTCCTTGTCTCTTACGCCTAGCGTGAAGTAGAGCGTCGCCAGCACAATGGCGACCGAGACAGCGATAATCATCTTCGGGCGTCAGCGGGTCCCGGACGGTTTAGATCGGGCCCTGGCGTATCATCCTCGATTTCGCGGTCGATCTGGTCGCGAAATCGCTCGATCAGCGATTCGTCCGCGGCGGTAAGCGGCTCTGGCGCCTTGCGGTGACGGCGCACAAATGTCGAGTAAATGAAGAAGCCGATAACCAGGATGATCGCGGGCATCACCCAGGTGATGATAGGGCCGAGGCCCTCGCCGGGAGGCGAAGCGAGGGCAACGATTCCCTCCTCGCTCACAATTGCGTTCACAATCGCGCTGTCGCTCATGCCCTTAGCTTTTGAGTTGTAAATGCGGCGGCGAAGCGGATCGGCGGAGCTGCAGCGCAGCATCGGGCAATCTCCCACGGTATTACGACAACCGCCGCAGCGGCAAGCGAGCTTGCTTCCCACGCGCACTACATCGGGGCTAAGGAAGGACGCATCCTGCGCTACGAGCGCAGCGAGCACCGCAAAGAAGGCTATAAGTAATCTAATGTTGAACCGTTGCAGGCGCACTCGCAAAACCAACCACCTCTGTGCGTGCATACTGCAGGCGCACTTTCCCGGGAATCAGGCAAACGATCGTTCCGCCGAGCACCACAAAGTAGCCGATCCAAATCCACGAGACCAACGGGAAAACATACATCTGAAAAATTGCTTTTGTGTTATCCGGAGATATGCCGGAAAAGTTCACGTAAAGATCTTCATTCAACCGCCGGCGGATGCCGACTAAAGAAGCTTGCTCCTGACTCGATTTATACAGGCGGATCTCGGGATCGAGCTGATCGATTACTTGTCCGTTTTGCGAAACGTCGATCATCGCATGACTGAATTCATAGTTGGCATTCTCGCCGTTGTTCACGCTGAGCAGCTTGAGATCGTAGTGCCCGAAGCGGAGACTCTGATTCAGCCCCACGCTCCGCGTCTCGTGCAAATCGAATGCTCGACCCGTAAACCCGATGAACATGATGACAATCCCCATGTGCACCAGATACCCGCCGTAACGGCGCGTGTTCCGGGAGGTCAGTTCGAAGGCGGCGCGCGGCAAAGGGATGTGCTCTTTCAGTTGAATCGCACGCGAGCCTTTCCAAAATTCGCTGACGATGGTCGCGATCACGAAGGCGCACAGGCCGAAAGAGATCAAGGGAGCTACGCTGCGAATACCTGAGGCGACCAGCGCCATGATTACCACCAAGCCGGTGATACTCGGAATCAGAAAGGCGCGCCGCAAACTATTCAGTGAACTTTTTCGCCACGCGATCAGCGGACCGACACCGGTCAGCAGCAATAGGAAAAGGCCGATCGGCACGTTGACGCGGTTGTAATAAGGAGCATCGATGGTCTCCTTCTCGCCGGTGAGCGCTTCCATCAGCACGGGAAACAGAGTTCCCCAAAGAACGGCAAAGCAACTCGCCAGGAGAATCAGGTTGTTGAACAGAAAACTCGATTCACGTGAAATGACGCTCTCTAGCTTCACCTCGCTCCTGAGATATGGCAGATTTCGGATGATCGCAATCGCCGTCAACGCCGTACCGGTGAGCACAAAGGTCGTGAAATAAGGCTTTACAGGAGACTGCGCGAAGGCGTGCACCGAAGCCACCAAACCGGTGCGCGTCAGCGTGGTGCCCAGAATACTCAGCAGGAAGGTAGCGGAAACCAGCACCAAGTTCCAGACCTTCATCATGCCCTTCTTTTCCTGCATCATCACGGAATGAAGAAAAGCGGTCGCCGTGATCCAAGGCATCAACGAGGCGTTTTCCACGGGATCCCAGACCCAATATCCGCCCCACCCGAGCACCGTATAAGCCCAATACATGCCAAGCGAAACGCCCGTACTTTGAAATAGCCACGTGACGATGGCCCAGCGGCGTGTAGTGTGGATCCAGCCTTCGCCGGGTTGCTTGGTGATCAGTGAGGCCATGGCGAAAGCGAACGGCACCGTGAAACCGACGTAGCCGAGATAAAGCATCGGCGGGTGGATCGCCATCGTCCACCACTGCAGCAGCGGGCTCAAGCCGTTGCCGTCGCCCACGTCGATCACGCCGCGCCCGGCCATCAGCACTTGGAACGGGCTGGCCACGAACGAGATCATGCCGACGAAGAAGGCAAGCGTCGTCATCAGGATCGCGACCACGATTGGCATCATGTCGCGAAATTTGCGCCGGTTGGTCCAAACGACGACAGCGGAATAGGAAGAGAGAATCCAACTCCAAAAGAGGAGAGAACCTTCCTGACCGCCCCACCAGGCCGTGACTTTATAGACCGGCGACATCGCCTTGTTGCTATGTGCGGCTACATAAGCCAGGCGGTAATCGCCATTGAGGAGCGACGCAACCAGAACAGCCGAGGCGAGGGTCAGCAACAGCCAAATCGCATAGACCGCACGCTCGGCGCTCACCACCAGGAAGGGACGGCGACCATATTTTCCTAAGACGGCCGCAACAACCGCGAAAACCGTCAGGCAGAAGGCAATCAGGATCGACAGCGCGCCGATGTTTTCCATGTAGTTATCGCTTTAACCGATACGGGACGGCGCCGGCGATGAAGTCTGATGCAAAACTCCGCGCTGATTCGGTTTCGCCTCGTACTTAGACGCGCACTTAGCCTGAATTTTACTGGCTTGAAAGACGCCGTCCGGTCCAAGCCGTCCGTCCGCTAACGCTTGCGCGTTGTCCTTAAACGTGTCTGGTAAGGGATCGGTTCCCGAGTACATCACATTCAGAGTCTTTGCGCCCTGATGCAGCACAAAGGCCACTCCCATCGCGCTCTTGACGATGGAACCAGGCTGAACATCCCCGCCGACTCGCAATCGTTCCTGCCGCGCCGCGCTCCCCATCTGTTCGAGCTCGGGTATCGTCGTGTAATATGCTTTGGTATCTTTCACGCCTCCGACAGCCAGCCAGACCAGCGATCCGACAATTAAGGCCATCAGGGTCCCAAATTTTACATACGTCTTCATATTTTTGGGGGCTGAAGCTCTAGTATAGCCCCGATAAGTGAGCTTCCCCGGAGTGTATCTGGGGGACTGACGCGAGGTTGCGCTTTTCTGGTTGAGGCCAGGTGGCCTCAGTGCTTGCATTTGATAGGGTCGGACGAGGGCGGATACCAGATCCCTCCAATCGGGTCGGAAGCCAGATGAACACGAGAATACAAATGGATTGGAAAGGCGTGATGCCCGCTATCACGACCTGCTTCGAAAAAAACGGCAGCGTAGATCATGATTTCCTAGGAAAACACTGCCGGTGGCTGCTCGAAAATGGTTGTACAGGGATCGTGGCTGTTGGCTCATTGGGTGAAGGAGCCACCCTGTCCTTCGAAGAGAAACTTGAGCTGTTGCGCACCTGCCGGAGTGCTACTCGCAATCGAGCGCCGCTCGTGGCCGCCATCTCCGCACTCTCTACTGAGGAAGCGGTAAAGCTCGCGCAGGCTGCCTCCGAACTCCAGTGTGATGGCCTCATGGTGCTGCCGCCATACGTGTATCAGGGCGATTGGCGCGAAATCAAAACCCATGTGGCTGCAGTATTCCGCGCTACTCCCCTCTCCTGCATGCTTTACAACAACCCCGTTGCATACGGGACGGACTTCACGCCCGAGCAGATCGTCGAGCTTGCCGCGGAATACGAGAACTTTCACTCCGTCAAAGAGTCCAGCACCGATGTCCGGCGCGTGTCTGGTATTCGCGCGCTTCTTGCAGACCGGCTGCAGATTCTCGTCGGTGTGGACGACGCGATTGTAGAAGCGATCGGCATGGGCGCCGACGGCTGGATCGCCGGTCTCGCCAACGCTCTGCCTCGGGAATCGGTCGAGCTCTTCAACCTAGCCGCCAACGGAGAACGTGACAAGGCCTTCGAGCTTTACCGCTGGTTCCTGCCCCTCCTGCGAATGGATACCGTCATCAAATTCGTTCAGCTCATCAAACTCGTTCAGGCCGAAGTCGGGAAGGGAAATACGCGCGTTCGTGCGCCACGGCTGGAAATTACAGGCCAAGAACTCGATCAGGCCCGGCAGATCATTCAACATGCTCTCGCGAGTCGCCCTCGCGAATATAGGACGCAGTCTGCTTCAAGCGCTTTTTAGGAACTCGCAGCATACGCCAGGCGTTTCGGCGCGACTGTACTAATGGCCGAGACAACACGCGAGCTGTAGAACAACTGCTGCACGTGTGTATCAGTTTCAATCTCGAATCCATGGCGGGCCAGCAACTCGGTCACGTAACCATCGCGTTGCCGTCCCCAAAACGCGGGCGCGACACTGGAAGAAATTCGGTAGAGTGTGTTGAAAAACGGTTTATTCTGGGCAACGAGTATTCCTGTGAGGCGGCCTTGAGGCCGCAGCACGCGCCGCAACTCCAGCAGACTCGCAGCTACGTCCTGCTCGGGGATCAGTTCAAAGAGATAGCAGCAGACGATCGCGTCGAAGTGCCCGGAAGGGAAGGGCAGAGATCGCACGTCCGCGGCCTGGCACTGCACGGAAGCAGTAGGGAATAAGCGGGCCGTGATTTCCTGCGAGCGGGCAGCCATCTTGGGAGACAAATCCACTCCGATCGTATGGCCGTCGAGATTCGCTTCTACTAACCGCCGCAGCATTTCCCCGGACCCTATCGCCACCTCGAGTACGCGCATTCCGTTATCCACGCAAGACGCGGAAAGCGCGGCCGCGTGCGCCTTAGAATGAAACAGCAGCGTGGGAAGGCTATAAAACGGTGCAAGGGCATCATAGACGCGCCGTGTCAGCACAGAAGGTCGCTGGCCCTGGTCACTGGAAACTTGGGAGGCGGTATCGGCAAACTCAATCATCTCTTCTGTGAAGATTAGCAGGGAGTCGTATTCCGTTCATTTTTGCTCGCCCGCAAAGCAGCCGATTTATTGGGCGCCAAACACGAATTCGATAAGATCACTGGACCAACTGTCATGCTGAATAGATCCAAACTCAATTTGCTAGGGAGAACACTTACAGCAGAGTTGTTCTTCTTGGTGGCGGGTTCGATGCACGCCAAACCGGTAAACCTGCTCTGTGAACATCTGCCGAATCCTCTCGGAATCGACGCTGAGAAGCCCAGCTTGTCCTGGCAGAGCGATAGCCAGGAACGCGATTGGCGGCAGACTGCGTTCGAAATTCTGGTCGCCTCGACAGCCGATCTTCTCAAGAGCGGCAAGGCCGACGTGTGGGATAGCGGAAAGCAAACGTCAGCGGAGTCATCCAGCATTCTTTATAACGGTCCGAAACTCGAATCGCGCAAACGGTATTTCTGGAGCGTCCGCGTGTGGGATACGAAGAACCACCTAACGCAAGCCTCCGAGACTGACTGGTGGGAAATGGGTCTGCTCCAAGAATCCGATTGGAAAGCCAAGTGGATCCGCTGGCAAAACCCGGAAGAGACTGCTGACCGGTCTGGAATTCGCTGGATTTGGGCTGCTGGTCAGGATGCGCTGCAGCTAGCTCCCGGCGCCCAAGCATTCTTCCATTTGGATTTCGATCTGCCTCAACTTCCGCAACGGGCAGCGCTATTTTTGATTGCCCGCGGCGATTGGAAGGTCACTGTAAACGGGCATGATGCGGGCGCTAAGCCGCACTGGAACGAATTCGATCGGCGCGAGATCGATGGCTTCCTGATGAAAGGCCAGAACTCAATCGATGTCACAGTAACAGTTCCGAAGCCGCCACAATTTGGACCGCGGGCGGGGGCCCAAAGTACGGGAATACCCGGCGCGCTCGCAGCGTTGCTCAAGATTCGGAGGCAGGACGGCACGGTCGAGCGAATCCCTTCGAGCGAGCGTTGGCAAGCTCGTTCTCAACCCGATGCGACTTGGGCCCCGGCGAACATAGTCGGCGAGCTCAATGACCCGAAGCTCGGGGGAGATCCTGGCGCGCTTCCTCAACCGGCCGCTCTGCTGCGTAAGGACTTCTCTTTGCAGAAGCAGGTCGAGAGCGCGCGCGTATATGCCACCGCCCTGGGCGCTTACGAGCTCTCGATCAATGGGCAGCGCGTAGGGCACGACCTTCTCACGCCCGGTTTCACTGAGTTCGATAAACGCGTGCAGTATCAGACCTACGATGTCGCGAGCCTGCTCGCGAATGGGCAGAACGTAATAGGAGCGATCCTGGCAGACGGCTGGTTCGGCAGCGGACTCTCTTGGACAGCGGAACACTTCAAACTTCTTCCTCCCAATCGCTTTTTCGCGCAGGTTGAGATTGAGTATACGGATGGCACGCGCCAAGTCTTGGCAACAGATGGCTCGTGGAAAGCGGCGGAATCGCCCATCCTGCATTCCGAAATCTACGCCGGCGAAACCTACGACGCGCGCCTAGAGAAACCGGGCTGGACTAAGCCTGGTTTCGAGGATGGGGCTTGGCAGCCGGCCACTCTGTGCGATCCCTACGCGGGCGCTGTCTCGAGCCAGATAGATGCTCCCCCCCGAATCGTGAAAACAATGCGGCCAGAGCGTGTGAATGCGCTGCCGGACGGTTCCTATGTCTTCGACATGGGGCAAAATATGGTGGGATGGGTGGCATTGAAGGTGAGAGGCGAGCCCGGCAGGACGGTTCGTTTGCGTTTTGCTGAGATCCTGAACCCCAACGGCACAATCTATACGACCAACCTGCGCAACGCCGACGCGACTGACACCTATACAATGCGCGGCGGAGCCGAGGAGACTTTCACTCCGCGATTTACCTTTCACGGATTTCGCTATGTGGAACTGTCCGGCTATCCGGGCAAGCCGGACCTCGATTCGATTAGTGGACAAGTGATCAGCAGCGTGCAAGGAGAGCCCACTGCAAGAGTTACGACGTCGAGCGACCTGGTCAATCGCATGTGGCAGATCGGCATCTGGGGACAACGCGGCAATTTTCTGAGCGTGCCGACGGACTGCCCGCAAAGGGATGAGCGTTTGGGCTGGATGGCGGATGCGGCAGTCTTCTGGCGCACCGGCAGTTACAACTTCAATATCGCCGCTTTTACCAACAAGTGGACGCGCGATATACGCGATGCGCAGCTATCAAATGGGGCTTTCACAAACGTCGTGCCGAATATCGGCGTCGGAACCGTAGAAGGCGCGCCCGGTTGGGGCGACGCCGGCGTGATCGTGCCTTGGACTACCTGGCTTCAATACGGCGATCGTACTGTAATTGAACGGAACTGGGAAGCGATGCAGCGTTGGATGACTTTCATCCAGACCGCCAATCCTGATTTCATTCGCAAAAATAAAGTCGGCCCGGACTTCGCGGATTGGCTTGCGCCCGACCCCAGCACGCCCAAAGATCTGGTCGATTCCGCGTATTGGGCTCTGATCGCAAACATGATGACCGAGATGGCGCACGCAACCGGAAAAGAAGCGGACGCCAAAAACTATTCTCAGCTTTACGAGAACATCCGCGCGGCGTTTCAGAAGGCTTACGTCAGAGAGAACGGCGAGATCGCAACGGGTAGCCAGACTTCATACGTCGTAGCGCTGCAAATGAAGTTGGTACCGGAGCAACTTGAGTCCGCCGCGGTCGAGAATCTCGTCAAGAATATCGACGCGCACGGCGGGCACTTGACAACTGGCTTCCTCGGAACCCCTTTTCTGCTATTTTGCCTGGCGAATCACGGGCGCACCGATGTCGCGTACAAGCTCTTATTGAACGAAACGTACCCATCATGGGGTTACATGCTGAGCAAAGGAGCGACCACCTGGTGGGAACGCTGGAATGGCGACACCGGCGATCCCGCGATGAACTCATACAATCACTACGCATTCGGATCGGTTGTGGCTTGGATTTATCAATGCGTTGCCGGCATTGACACCGCGTCGAGCGGAGCCGGTTTCCATGAGATCATCATTCATCCCCGTTTGGATGCGCGAATCACGCAGGCTCGCGGAGAGTACGACTCCGTGTATGGCAAGATCGTTACCGACTGGAATGGTTATCCCTCTGGTCCGTTCGAATTAAAGGTGAGCGTCCCCCCGAATGCCACGGCAAAGGTGATACTACCCGACATTGCGAACGCCAAGTTGACCCGGGATGGGAAACGCGTCCGCTTCGAAAAGGAAGCTGCTGGCCGGACGATTCAGATCGGGTCCGGCACTTACCAATTCCAGTTGAAATGACCTTTTTCACTTATGACTGGAGCACTCCGGATAAGTCGCCAGAATTTTGTCGCCTTGATATCGGAGCTCATCCATGAGACCGATGCGCGAAGTATAGTACCCATCGGCGGTAAGACTCTTGATAAGCGAGAAGAACTGCACGTTGCGTGCGCGGTTATTCATATCGGCGTCATGCGCCGCACAGAGCGGCTCCAGAATAGATAACTGCTGCTCTTCGGAGAGTTCGACAAAACGTTTATCCGCTATGCGCCTGGACTCGGCTTCGAGCCAGCGCAGACCGTCCGCCACGACAAGCTGTTGATCGGTATTGCGGGCCACGATGATATCGATGAAGGCCGGCACGCCTGCGCCGATCGCTCCGGCCGTATCAGTCGGAGGAATGATCAGGTCGGCAATGCGCGCGATGGTCTGGAAATCGGGAGCATTGAAAAATTGAGGCTGGGCCTGTTGCTCGGGCGGCGTGTGATGGTGCTGCTCGTGTTCCGCCTGTTGCGCGGTTTGACCGTACAGATCGTCGCTAGCGAACGGGTAGGCACAGGTGGCGCCAATCGTCCCGATGATCTTAAGCAAAGATCGCCGATCAGTAGCATAACTTGGCATCAAAGTTCTCGCTTTCCGAGACGATCCGCTATGTGATCGGCCGTGCGTGTCGCCAGAGCCATGATCGTCAGCGTCGGGTTTTTTTCAGAAGAACTGGGAAAGGCACTGGCGTCGACAACATATAGATTCGGAACGTCGTGCGATCGGCAGAATTTGTCTAACACCGACGTTCTCGGATCGACGCCCATGCGGCAGCCGCCTACTTCGTGATTCGTCTCCGGCTTCGGGCTGGCCGAGTGAATCTCTGCCTTGCTGGCCTCCAGGATGGCGCGGCACCATTTGTTCATGTCTTCGTGCAGCTTCAAGTCGGAACCGGTAAGCTTCCAGTGGCGGCGAGCTCGCGGCAGCCCGTATTCATCAAGCGTTTCGGTATCGAGGTCGATGTAGCTATCCGCGTTGGGCAGCATCTCGTGATAGCCCGTGAAGGTCAGGTAAGCGGGATACCTGGCTTTGATTGCCTCTTTATAAGCTCTGCCCATCCCTTTTATACTGCGTGTCCAGCCGGCCGTGCGGTGATTCTGATAATTGAACTGAATGCCAAAGCTGCGGGCATAGTCACGCTTTCGCTCGTGCATGAAGGAAGGGATATACGCATGGTCTAAGAATCCCTGGTCATCGACGGTAGGCTTGCCAATGAAGTCCTCTAAAAAGAGCTCGAAGCCGGTCGTAATATGCGGAATAAAGTTGCGGCCCAGTTCTCCGCTAGAGTTCCCGAGGCCTGTGGGGAATTGACTCGATTTCGACATCAGAAGCAACGCGATACTTTGCGCGCAGGCGCACGCTACTACTACTGTACGGCCCCTTGCCGCGCCTTCCGCGCGTGTCTCACGATCGAAATAGCGAACTTCCCTTATTCGTGCTTCATCCGATACTCGGGAGATCGTAGACGACGCTGTTCTGCTGCAGCGTGAGCTTGCCCGTCTTAAGTGCCGGCAGCATGTGCACGTTGTAGGAGTTGTACTTGGCGGCCACGTCGCAGCCGGCCATGCAGTTGCCGCAGAAGTGACACGCCGGTCGAGTTTGAGTCTTGCGCGTCAAGGTGGCTTTGCGGACGTGAATGACTTGCACGCCGAGCTTGGCGGCTCCTTCCTTGATCGCCAGATCGGTACACTTGAGCGGCGCCGGCGGCATGAAAATGCCATCGGGAAGATCTTCCAGGTGATCGTAATTGCCGCAGACACCGACCTCGCGTTCAATCCGGTCGTAATAAGGAGCGATGTCGGCGTAATCGATCGGCCAGTTTTCACCGGCTCCATCGTGGTCGCGTCCCTTGAGGTCGCGCTGGCTAAAGCGTAGCGATACAGCGTTCCAAAGCTGCGTTTTGCCGCCCAGTCCGCGGCTCCGCTCGCCATCGAAGCCCGGCTTGCCGGGACGCATCAGCGGCACGTGACGATAGGTGAACTCGTAGGGGAGAGCGTGTGTATTGAAGTCCGTAAGGGTGTTGATTTTGGGACCGCCTTCGAGCACCAATACATCGGCCCCAAGCGCCGCTAGCCGCGCCGATAAGGTGCCGCCACCCGCGCCAGAGCCGATCACCACCACGTCATACAACTTGCTCTGCATAGTTATTTGGTTTTGTTTTCGAAGAGGAAGAGGCCGCTCTTCCCCGCCACCACGAAATCGAGATCGCCGTCGTTATCCAGATCGGCGACCGGGATTTGCAGCCCGCCACCGGTCCGGCCGCCATAATCGATCACGTGCTTCACCCACTCGACATCGTGTGACTCCGGATTTATCAGACGCTCGTACCAGTAAACACCCAGCGGCTCGCGCGCTCCCGGATCCTTTCCGTTATGCGCCATAAAGCGTTTCCCGGTCAGTAGCCCAATGTTGCGGTTCCCGCGGAAATCGACCAGCGTAACCGCATGCGGCTGTGACCAACTGTCGTCAATCATGTGCTTCTCCCATGTATTGTCCGGCTTGTGCTCCAGCCAGAATATGCCATAACCGTGCGCCATGGAGGAGATGATATCCGGACGGCCGTCCTTATTCACATCCGCCGTGTACATGAACCCTACATCGCCTAACTTCCAATCGGCGTGAAACTCCCAATCGCCAGCACGCGGATCGTGCGGCGCCTCCAGCCAACCGTTCGGAGTCAGAATATCGTTACGGCCGTCGCCGTTCACGTCGCCTGCGCCGATTCCGTGTCCGTAACTCCTGGCACTGACCACGTGCTTCGCAACTCCGCCATGGCCATCGCGTTCGTACCAGGCCAGGGGCGCTTTTGGATCGCCAAACTCGGGCAGAATCTCGTCGGCTTTACCGTCATTATCTAGATCGACCAGGAGTTCGAACTCTATGGGGTAACCGCTATCGATGACGTGCTCTTGCCATTTACTGTCGACCGAACCGGGATTCTGCCACCACGCAATTTTCTTGCTAAACCAGCCAACCGTGACGAGATCTACATGCCCATCGCCGTTGATATCGAGCGGCACAGTGCTTAAATCATCGATGTAATTGTTCGTGTAGAAGATGTCGCGAAAATGATGCTTCGTCCAGCGCGGAGCCTCATACCAATTCTCGCCCGACACAATGTCGAGCTTGCCATCGCCGTTAATATCCGCAACGGCAGCAGATTCGCTGGAGCCAAGATCGAGAGTGTGTTTCTCGAAAGGAATTTCAGGGGGTCGCGTTAAGACGTAAGCGGCGGCCGTGATTGCGACCAGCGCGAGAAAGGAAGTCAGAAACACGGGGCGGAGGTAAGTGCGATTCGAGAGATAGCTGTTCAATCTCATGGTTAGGCGAACTGTATGGAAGCTAGCCGCCATTTTTTCAAAACGCAATCGAGCAATAGCTCTGAATCGTGCATTCCTCACATTGTTTTAGAATCAATGGAGCAAGACTTGTCGGGGCGTAGCGCAGCCTGGTAGCGCACCTGCCTTGGGCGCAGGGGGTCGCGGAGTTCAAATCTTGCCGCCCCGACCAAACCTCGGTTGACTTGAAAAGACTCGGTTGTTTTCTAGCCAGCGTGGCGTGCTAGACGGTCTTGAACGTCTTCTGATATGCGTCTGAATTTGCTTCGCTAAGAAAATAGAAACGGACCCGGTCCCGAAATCGCGATTTGGCGCTGCTCGCGTAACCTAAGCCGGGCAAGCCCCTGTTTGAGCGCATCAGCATTTCGGGCTCACTTCAGCTACAATTTTGGCTTGTCCCTCGGGCCGTCCGTTTCGCACCAACCCGCGCGCGGCGAGAGCTTGGCCCTTTTCCCGCCCTATTGGCAGCGACTCCTACTTGCCGTAGACCGGCTGAGTTCATATCCAAAGGCGAGCTCAATCGCGCTCGTTATCGCCATCCTGATCTACCTCGCGCTTACTGCGCTTGCCTCCTCCCGCCTTCTCTGGCATGACGAACTTTTCACCTTTTATATAGCGACTGCGCCTAGTCTGTCCCGTTTGTGGCAGGAGATCCCCCTCGATCTGCATCCTCCGCTCGAATACTTGGCCGTGCACGCCTCTACCAGTCTGTTCGGGATGGGTAGTTATGCAGTGAGATTGCCGTCCATCCTCGCCTTCCTTCTCGGCAGCCTTTGTCTCTACCGGTTCGTCGCTCGAAAGCTTGATGACTGGTACGGCTTGCTGGCCATACTCGTCTTCTGGGGGAGTCCTTTTTTCTACTATGCCACCGAGGCGCGCCCCTACGCATTCGTCGTCGCTTCCCTCGGGCTGACTCTCTTAGCGTGGCAGCGAGCCGCCGAACAGGATCGCAGGGCCATGTGGGTCTGGCTGCTCGGCCTTTCCGTTTGCGCGATGATGCTAAGCCATCTCATGGCCCCTCTGTACGTCGCTCCGTTCTGCCTGGCGGAACTGGTTTGGGCGTACCGCTTTCGTAAGGTCCGCTTTCGGGATCTGGGCCGCGCTGCTGCTGCCCTGCGTCATCCCGTTCCTCTATGTACATCTCATGTCACGCTTCGAAGCGACCATTTTCCCGCCGATCGTTTCAAGCTTCGTGGCGCAAAATCGCGGAATCGTATTACGGCAGCTTGAAGCTGGAAGCGCCGGCGCTACTGCTTGCGCTGTGGCTCGCTCTGGGCGTCGGTGCTCAACGAAATCAATCCGAGCGCAGCGAAGGATACCAGCTCAGTGCGTCGGGGATTGCCCTGACCGCCGGCTTCCTTGCCATACCGGCCATCGTCAATCTCGTTCTAATGCCGATACACGCCGCTTACTTCGACAGATACGCCCTTCCCCTCGAGTTTGGCTACTCTCTGGTTATCGTGTTTTTCCTGGCTAGCCACACACACTTCAGCCGGGCGGCGCCGGCGCTAGCTTCCGGGATCTTGCTGCTCTTCATCTGCGCTTTCAACTTGGGGCCGGGCTTAAAAGAATCTGTTTGGGCGCGCAGGGTAAGCCCCGGCGCGGCCCGAACTCTCGACGCCATGCGTCCGGACTTGCCCCTCGTTGCCGCCAGCGGACTGACCTTCTTAGAGATGGACCATTATGGAGATCGGCAGACAGTGGCGCGCCTCTATTACCTGACTGACCGAAACCTCGCGCTTCGCTATGCGAACGCAACTATCTTCGAGGGCATGCCGGATGTTAAGGGATATTTCCCACTCCGCGCGCACGTTGTTCCGTATTCTGACTTTCTGCGCGAGCATTCTAAGTTTCTTGTCCTGGGTACGCCGGATTATCCGGAAGACTGGTTGCTGCGGGCGTTGCTCGCTTCGCATGCCAGGGTTCAGTATCTGGGCGACTCCCCGGGGCCCTATAAGGATAAGCAGCTCTATCTGGTCGCGATAGTATATTGAGGTCCGATCACAACCTCCATGGCCCTACCGCACACCTCCGACCTCACGCAAAGAGTCGCGTTGATTACCGGGGCCAGTAAAGGCCTGGGGAGAGCGATGGCTCTGGCCTTGAGCGGCGCGGGCGTGAAAATTGCGCTGGTTTCTCGTGATCGCGCGAAACTGGAGCGCGTTCAACACGAAATTGCCGGCAGCGGCGGAACCTCTCAGGTCTTCGCCGCGGACGTCCGCGATGAGACAAGCGTCGCGAAGCTCGAAAGCGACATCGGCAGCAGTCTCGGCAAAGTCCAGATTCTCATCAACAACGCGGGCATCAATATTCGCAAGAACCTGATCGACTTCAGCCTCGAAGAGTGGCGCAGCGTAGTCGACACAAACCTCACCAGCGCTTTTCTGATGTGCCGCGCGTTCGCGCCTCATATGCAGGCCAGCGGTTATGGACGCATCCTATGCGTCACTTCCATCATGAGCCACGTCTCGCTTCCGCAGCGCAGCGCATATTCGGCGAGCAAGGCCGCCCTGCTGGGATTGGTCCGCGCACTGGCTCTAGAGCTTGCTTCTGACGGCATCACCGTGAACGGCATCAGCCCCGGTCCCTTCTCCACGGAGATGAATGCGCCCGTTATGGAGAACCCGGAATCGAACGCTCAGTTCCTGGCCAGCATTCCGCTCGGAAAATGGGGTAAGCCGGAAGACATCGGGACGCTAGCCTCTTACCTTTGCTCGGAAGCCGCCGCGTTTATAACCGGAACCGACATCCTGATTGACGGTGGATGGTGCGCGCGCTGAACAACCTCGGCCCCGATTCTCGGCCGGTGCCCTCAAGCGAACAGCAGGCGCTGGAAGATCGCACCTACCGCAAGGTGAGCTGGCACATCATTCCCTTTCTTTTCCTCTGCTACATATTTGCTTACATCGATCGCGTGAACGTCGGTTTCGCAAAGCTTCAAATGCAGCAGGATCTCCGTATGAGCGACGCGGTCTATGGCGCCGGGGCCGGCATCTTCTTCGTCGGTTATTTCTTCTTTGAAATCCCGTGCAATCTCGCGCTCCAGAAAATCGGAGCGCGCTACTGGCTCGGTCCCATCATGATCGTTTGGGGGCTTGTCTCCGCTTCCACCATGCTGGTGAAGAGCGCCGGGAAATTTTTACCTGGCGCGTTTTTGTCTCGGCGTGGTGGAATCAGGATTTTTCCCAGGCGTGATTCTTTATCTAACTTTTTGGTACACCAGCCGCTACCGCGCCAAGATGGTTGCTCTTTTCATGACCGCCATTCCTCTGTCGGGCGTCATCGGGGGCCCGATTTCCGGTTGGCTGCTCGACCGGATGTCTTCGGCTGGAGGCCTTCGCGGCTGGCAGTGGCTCTATTTGGTGGAAGCGATCCCCTCCCTTTTAGCTGGCGTGGCAAGCCTCATCGTATTACCTGACGGGCCGCGCAAAGCGAAATGGCTGAGTGCTGAAGAGAAATCGCTCGTATCGGAACGCCTGGCAGAGGAAGAAGCCCTTAAGCGCTCCGATAGCAGCGGCAAACATTCGCTCGCCGATGCTTTCCGCAGCGGCAAAGTCTGGGCTCTCTGTTTCATTTACTTCGGCTTCGTAATGGGCAATTATGGCCTCAGTTTCTGGCTACCTCAGATCTTAAAGGAAACGTTGACCAAAGATCCGTTCCGGATCGGGCTGCTTACGGCGATACCCTGGGGCGTGGCCGCCATCGCGATGGTGCTGGTCGGTCATCACTCCGATGCTACAGGTGAGCGCTGCTGGCATGTGGCAGTACCTGGACTGATGGGCGCGATCGCGTTTTCGGCTTCAGCTATTCCCGGCATTTCTGGCGTGATGGGATTGATTGCTCTGACCGTAGCCACCGCAGGCATCGCAGCGGCCTACTCCACGTTCTGGGCGATTCCCACTGCCTTCGTGACAGGAACTGCGGCTTCAGCAGGGATTGCCTGGATCAACTCCGTGGGAAATCTGGGAGGCTATTTAAGTCCGTTTCTCGTAGGCAAGATCCGCGACGCGACTCACAGCACCACCTTCGCTCTCCTGCTGCTCTCGGCAAGCTGCATCGTGTCTACCATTCTCACCATCGCCTTCTTTCGCAGGCGTGGCCGACTCGCCTGAGCCTCGCGGCGACTCCCGGATTTCATCTTTCGCAGAATTCAGGCAGTCCGTCCCGGCTGATCCCGCACGCGCACTGCACGGCATTCCGCAAATTCTGCTTCAGACACTGCGGACACTGCCATCGGTCTCCCGTCCAAAGCCGACGCTGCGGCTCGTATATGGAAGCTGCCAAAACCCGAATGTCTGCCTGCGTGAGTTGGTCGTCGAATAGCTGATTCATACTTGCGTAACGGAAGTGCGAACCCGGCAATAAATCTCGCATCAAGTTGGTCCCGTTGCGGCCGCCAGCAGTACTGACCAAATCATTTTCCGAGTACTACGCTTCAGTCCCATGACCGCGACCCGGTAAGTTTTTCCAGGTGCTTTGCCAAGATATCCACCTCCACGTTGACCGGCGAGCCAGCGCGACGATCATGTAGCGCCGTGTGCCGGTAAGTGTGAGGAATCACTGTGAAGCTGACCAGGTCATCCGCTATTTCAGCCACCGTCAAACTGATCCCGTCGACGGCTACCGATCCCTTGCTCACGATGTAACGGGTCAGTTCCCTTGGTACACGCACGCGCAGCCACCAGTTCGCGTTACCAAGCGTTTCGAGCGACACAACGTCGCCGGTTGCATCGACGTGCCCCAGCACGAAATGGCCGTCCAGCCTGCTGCTTGCGCGGAGAGGGCGCTCCAGGTTCACCAATGACCCGGGCTTAAGAGCGCCCAGATTTGTCCGCTTGAGAGTCTCCGGCGCAACGTCGGCAACCCACTCGTTACCGTTGATCTCTGTAGCGGTAAGACACGTTCCATTCACCGCAATGCTCGACCCCACGCTTGCATCCTCGAGAATTGCGGAGCAGCGAATTCTCAATCGCGCGCCGGCTTCCTTGGCGTCGAGGCCAGTCACTTCGCCCAGCTCTTCCACAATCCCGGTAAACACCTAATCTTTGTCCTTGACCAGGTAGGCTTCAACCACAAATTCATTCTTCGAAATCGGGAGAACCGTTAGTCGATCGAGCTGCATGGCATCCGCGCGCCGCATCCGTCCCGTCCCTCCAGCCACGGGAACGCTTTTAAGGCCGCCAAGAATTTTGGGCGCGTAGTAGAAAAGCACCTTGTCGGCAATCTGGCCGTCGAGCATGGTCCAGTTCACGTGACTGCCGGCTTCCACCATCAAAGACAAGTATCGTTCCCCCGCCAGATATTCGAGCACCTTCCGCGGATCTGTGCGCCCAGCAACGCCGTCGGCAATCAGCACCCGTATACCAGCTGCCTCGAGAACTTTGCGCCGTTCCGTACTCGCCGCCGAAGTGCCAACCACGAGCACGTCTTTTTCCGCGCTGCTGACGATCTTCGATTCGAGTGGTATGCGAAGCTGCGAATCGAGCACAATGCGCAGCAGCGGGCGGCTACGCGGCAGACCGGAGCGATCCGTCAGCAGGCAGTCATCTTCCAGCACCGTACCTAAACCCGTGAGTATGGCGTCCGAGAAGTGCCGTACCTGCTGCACGTCGCGGCGCGCTACTTCACTCGTGATCCAGCCGAAATTATCCTGGGGAGCGGCGATCTTGCCATCGAGAGTGAGCGCCGCCTTCACTGTCACCAGCGGGCGTCCCGTCCTCATGAAATGAATGAACGCTTCGTTCATACGCTCGGCAGCCTCGGTCGACCCGTCTTCTACTCCCACTTCGATCCCGGCCTGCCGCAGCCGTTCAAATCCTTTGCCGTTCACCCGAGGATTCGGATCCCGCATCGCAGCCACCACTCGCTTTACACCCGAGCCGATCAGCGCGTCCACGCATGCCCCCGTGCGGCCCTGGTGCGCGCACGGTTCGAGGGTGACGTAAAGAGTCGAGCCGCGCGCCATCTCGCCAGCCGCCCGCAGAGCGGTGACCTCGGCATGCTCAACCTGAGCCCACGTGTGAAAACCCGCGCCTACTACTTTGCCGTCGCGCACCACCACGGCTCCCACCGCGGGGTTGGGGCTCGTTTGGCCGCGCCCTTGCTCAGCCAGCGCAAGCGCTTCTTGCATGTAAGAACTCATGCTGCGACCTCTATCAGACTCGCGCACAACAGCCCCACCGGGGCTTGCGAGGCAACCCTGGGCAGCCAAACGCCCTATGCCTTTTAATCGAACAGCGATTCGACAAAACTCTCCGGCTCGAACGGAAGCAGATCGTCGATCTTCTCGCCAACCCCAATGAAGCGAATCGGCAGGTTCAACTCGCGTGCGATCGCCACCACCACTCCCCCTTTTGCCGTCCCATCGAGTTTGGTCAGCACAATACCACTCACCCCGGCCGACTCTGTGAACTTGCGCGCCTGCTCTAGGCCGTTCTGTCCCGTCGTTGCATCCAAAACCAGCCAGACTTCGTGCGGGGAGCCAGGCACAACCCGCTGGCACGTCCGGCGCATTTTTTCGAGCTCCGCCATCAGATTCTCTTTCGTGTGGAGGCGGCCCGCCGTGTCCACGATGACGTAATCGACGCCCCGCGCTTTCGCCGCGTGCAGTGCATCGAAAACAACCGCGCTCGGATCGGCTCCGGTTTTCTGGCGAATCATCTCAACGCCCGCCCGCTGCGCCCAGATCTCTAGTTGCTCGATCGCGGCTGCCCGAAAGGTATCGGCAGCGCACAGCAAAACCTTACGGCCCTCGCCGAGAAAGCGATGCGCCAGTTTGCCGATACTCGTCGTTTTTCCCGACCCGTTGATGCCTACCAGCATGACCACCGCGGGAGCCGTGCGAACAATATGAATCGGCGTTTCCGAAGCGCGCAGCACCTCGAGCAACTGCTCACGAATCAAACCTCGAATTTCGGCTGCATCCGCGCGCTGCTTGCGGTCCATACGCTGCCGGATACTCTCCAGAATCTCGCCTACGGTCCGGACGCCTATGTCGGCGGTGATCAACGTGTATTCCAGCTCATCCAACAGATCGGCATCAATCTCTTTCTTTCCCGCCAGCACGTCCTCTAACCGGTCCACCAGGCCCGAGCGCGTTTTCTGAATTCCCGCCTTCAGCTTGTCAAGCAGGTTGGGCTCCGTCGGAACGGATCCGAATAAAGTCTGAATAGCCATGAGTTAGTTACATCTAAGGATGGAGAGAAGATCCCCAGTGCGCGATTTTGGCTTCAGTTTAGCAGGCACTCCCCTCCTGGAGCTTTCATCGCCACTCTGCGAATACTCTTACCGCTGGACTAATAAGACGCTTGCCGCCAGGCTAATAAAATGGAAGTTGACTTGCATCGGCTCCCAACAAAAAGCCCGGTCCTCGCAGCGCTTCGAATATCTATTCCGGATATGAGACAGTGATCCAATGACTCTGGCGGCGCAGACCAAGACACGGCGTCGTCTGGCAGCTCTGTTCTGCGTTCCCCTTGCCTTCAGCCTCGTTTTCTTCTTCGTGAATCAGGCAGCGGAGCGCCGCGAAACGCATCTGCTCGAAGTGCAGCGTCTTTCCGGTTGCATAACCCAACTGCGGGCCCACGCAAGGGATGCCGAGGCCGGCGAGCGCGGTTTCTACCTCACTGGTGAGGATCGATATCTCTTGCCCTTCAAGCAGGCCCAGGACTCCCTGCCTCAATGGATCAGGCAGAGTCTAGCTTACGCGCAAGAACGTCCGGAGTATCGTGCGCGAGTAAATAAGCTGATCGAACTCCTTCACGAACGCTTCCGGCAGGCCGCCGCGGGGATCGGCGACAAGCAGAAAGGGCTGCTTACAAGTGAGGCATTGACTGGGCGTCTCACCCAGGGTCAGGACACGATGGACGGAATTCGCGGAGAGGCGCGCGACATCTTGCGCCAGCTCAACAGTGAAGAGTTTGCCATCCTGGACGCGCAACGCGCCTTTTCGCGGTGGAGCTTCCTTTTCTTCTCACTCGGCTCCTTGATTATGGTCGGCGTCATCGTCTGGTTGTATAACGCGCTGCTGACATATCTCTATGCGCGTGACGCTGCTGAAGAGAATTTGAAAGCTGCCAATACTCATCTCGAAGCGCGCATCGAAGAGCGCACCCGCGACTTGACGCAGGCTAATGAGGAATTGCAGCAGTTTGCCTATGTGGCCAGCCACGATCTGCAGGAGCCTTTGCGCACCATCACCAGCTTCACTCAGTTGCTGGCTGTTCGCTATAAGGGCCGCTTGGATGCCGACGCCGATGAATTCATCGGCTACATTGTCAGCTCCTCCCGCAGGATGACGGATCTCATCAACGGGCTGCTTGCTCTGGTACGTTTGCGCAAGGCTGGACAGCCGACCAGCGTAGTCTCCTTTGAGGATTTGCTATCGGAAGCCGAAATCAGCCTGCAGGCAGCCATCCGTGAAAGTCAGGCTCACATCGAGCACGGCTCTTTGCCTTCTCTGGTCGTCGATTCCGTTCAATTCTCGCAAGTGTTCCAGAATCTGATTTCTAATGCCATCAAGTACCGGCGCGAAGAACCTCCCCAGATTCAGGTGGACGCAGATAGAGATTCAAGCAACTGGATTTTTTCCGTCCGCGATAACGGCCGCGGCTTCGATCCCCAGTTCGCGGAACGAATCTTCGGATTATTTCAACGTCTTCACAACCGCGAAGACGGCACGGGCATGGGCCTCTCCATCGCCCGCAAAATTGTCGAGCGCCACGGTGGCAGAATGTGGGCGCAATCGAACGAAGGCGTCGGTTCTACTTTCTTCTTCAGTTTGCCTGTTTCTCTCGAAAGCACACGGGATCGTACCGAACGTGGGGTCGAAGTTGCGCAAACATAGCGGCGATTTTAGTTGCTTCTGAGCCTAGGTGCTCCGGCAGATCGCCTCCACCAATCCCGCCGCGCTATGCACGCGCGCTTCGGCGGCCACCATCAACTCAAACCTACGCACGGTCGCGGACGTAATCGGCCCGATCGTCGCAATCTTCACGCGCCGCAAAGCGTCCTCGCCGGCCAGCTTCCACGTGTTCTCCGCCGCCGACGAACTCGCGAACGTCACCCAATTCGGATACGGCTCGCGAAACACCTCTGCCATTTTTTCTGCTGCACCGGAAGGAATAACGTTCCGGTACGCCTCAACAACTTGCACTCGCGCGCCGAGTTTAACTAGCGCTTGCGGCGCTACATCCCGCGTCACCGCCGCGCTCGGAATCAGGATCCGCTTGCCGCTCAAATCTTCTTTCCCGAGCGCCTCAACCAGCGACTCGGCCACGTACTCGGCAGGCACAACCGCCACCAAAAATCCGTTTTTCTCCGCTGCTTCGCGCGTCGCCGTCCCGATCGCGGCAACTCTTGCGCCGCAGGAAGAACGCGGCTGCGGCAATTCCGCAGCAAATGCCGTCACCGCGTTCGCGCTCGTGAAGATGATCCAGTCGTATTCATCGCATTGCGCTGCGGCCTCACGCAGAGGAGCCGCATCCGCGGGTGCAGTGATGCCTATCACTGGTGCCAGAATCACTTCCGCGCCCAGCTCGCGCAAAGGGTTCGCCAGCTCTTCGGCTTGATGCGTCGCACGTGTCACCACGATCCGCATACCGCTGAGATCGCACATGCTATCCAACGCTCGCCAGAATGGAATCAGCGCCCCGCGCCAGCAGCTCTTCAGCTACCCGTCTGCCGAGCCGCGCTCCATCTTGAGCTGGCGCCTCGCCCTGCGCACGTAAGTGCCGCGACCCCTCCGGCGAAACTACCACCGCCGTTAACCGCAGGCCCCCATCCGCTACCTCGGCAAAAGCGCCCACCGGTAATTGACAACCACCTCCCAATGCCGCCAAAGCCGCGCGCTCGCAAGTCACCGCCTGAAAACTCTGCACGTGATTGAGAGCGGCGCAAAGCTTATATGCTTCATCACCGGCTCGTGTCTCGATCGCCAGCGCTCCTTGCCCAGCGGCCGGACACATCGCGTCCGGCGAAAGAATCTCCGCGATCTCGCCTTCCAAACCTAAACGCCGCAGTCCTGCCGCTGCCAGCATGATCGCGTCGTACTGGCCTTCTTTCAATTTGCGTAACCGCGTATCCACATTCCCGCGCACTGGCTCTATTCCGAGATCCGGCCGCAGCAGCCGCAACTGCGCCGCTCGCCGGCCTGAGCTCGTGCCCACCCGCGCACCCTCCAGCAGCTCGTTTAAACGCTTTCCCACCAGCGCATCCCGCGGATCTTCCCGCTTGGGTATGGCCGCAATCACCAGCCCTTGCGGCGTTTCGGTCGGCAGATCTTTTAGGCTGTGGACCGCTAGATCGATCGTTCCCGCCAGCAACGCATCTTCAATTTCTTTTGTGAACAGCCCTTTGCCGCCTGCCTGCACCAGCGACGCGGTTTGAAGGTGATCGCCCGTAGTCTTTATGATCTCGATGCGAGCCTCTAATCCCGCCTGCTCGAGCAAGTCCACAATGTGCCGCGCCTGCCAGAGCGCCAGGGGCGATCCCCGTGAGCCTATCGTCAGCGTTGCCGCGCCTCCCGCCTGCATCGCTTATCGTAGCCGGAACATTCTCCGCACCGCCGATACCAGCTCCGCCTCGTGTGTCTGCTGCGGCTCGGCAATCTGCGCTCCCGCTTCGCGCCGCATCTCGGAGATAGGCCCGTGCGCGATCTTATTCACGATCCCGCGCGTCAATGCTTCCAGCGCCTCTTCTTGCTCATCGGACAAACTCCCCAGCTTCGGCCGGTAGCGCCCCAATACGTCGCGCCGGATCACCTCTAACTGCTCCTGCAGACTAACGATTGTAGGCGCCACTTCCCGCTCCCGCAGCTTGCCCTCGAGCCGCGCAACTTCCTCCGCGATTATGCGCTCAGCTTGCTGCGCAACCTCCTGTCGCGTCCGGAGATTCCGCTCAGCAAGCCGCTGCAGGTCGTCGATGTCATAAAGAAATGCATGCTCGACGCTGTTGACCGCCGGATCGATGTTACGCGGTACTGCAATATCGATCAAGAACATCGGCTGGTTCTTGCGCGCTTCTATAGCTCTCCGCATCGAATCCGCGTTCAATACATACCCGGGTGCCGCGGAAGAAGTTATCACGATGTCCATCTCGCTCAGATACTGCGGAAATGTTTCGTACGGCAGCACCTGGCCACGAAAGAGCTCCCCCAGTTCGCGCGCTCGTCCCGGCGTCCGGTTCGTGATGAAAATCTCATCCGCTCCCGCCCGTAGCAGATGCCGGGCCGCAGCTTCTGACATCTTTCCCGCCCCGATGATCAGCACCCGCTTCTTCGCCAGGGACCCAAAAATCTCACGCGCCAGCTCCACGGCCGCATAGCTCACCGAAACTGCGCTCTGCCCGATCTCGGTCTCGGTACGAATACGTTTCGCCACGCTAAACGCGCGCGTTAACACTGTATCGAGAAAAGTTCCAATCGTGCCCAGATCCCGAGCTTGCAAATAGGCTTGCTTCAGTTGCCCCAGTATCTGTGGCTCGCCTACAATCATCGAATCGAGGCTTGCTGCTACCCGGAACAAGTGCCGCACTGCATCTTGCGCTTCATATATATAAAGATGCGCGCGTAGAGAGTCCAGCGCGATCTCGCCTCGGCCGGCAACAATCGTGTCCAGCAACGCGCGAGGTGAGAGGGTATCTTCCAGAACCGCCGCCACCTCCACCCGGTTGCAGGTGGAGAGAATCAGCGCTTCCTTCGCTCCGCCGGCTTGCAACAAGAGCAGCGCGCCCGGTATCTCCTCGGCGCGAAAGGCGAACTGCTCTCGCAACTGAACCGGAGCGGTGCGATGATTAATTCCGGCGAGTGCCAGCCTCATCGCAGCCACAAGCTCCGGAGCGTCATATGCGTGGCCCAGGTAATCAGCGAACAACCCAGCACGCCGACTGCCAGCCACGCCATCCTGCGCCCCCGCCAACCGGCTGAGATCCGCAAAAAGATCATCGCCAGATAAAACGCCCAGGTAAACAGAAAAAACGCTATCTTCGGATTCCCCATCCAATCGGCCGCGCGCTCAATCTGAAAGGCCCAAACGACGCCCGTAGCCGTCGCCACCGTGATGAAAATGAATCCCGTGTTCATCGATTGCGTAATGATGCGGTCGAGCGTCGCCAGCGGCGGCAAGCGGTTCGCCGAAGGCGTCACGTCTTTCCTTTTCAATTGCCGTTCCTGCAGTAGGTAATAGATCGAAGCAATTGCCGAAAAAGTCAATGCCGCATAGCCGATCAACACCGTCGATATGTGAATTACCAACCAGGCGCTTCGCACCTGCGGACTCCAGGGCGCCACCGGGAACTCCGTCACGCCGATCAGCGTCATGAAAAAGACCAGCGGAAATATGCAAACACCAAAGCTCGAGATCCGGTAATAGCTATACCCGACCAGAAAAAGCACTGCGATCAGAAACGCGCAGACCGAACTCG
>CAWIFY010000037.1:0-212377 GCA_963835255.1 Terriglobia bacterium
AGCTGAGCTGCTGGGGATTCCGGTGGCTAAACGCTTTGGATTAAAGCTAGCGGCCAATTTGCGGCGCAGGCGCTATACGAAATCGCAAGCCGGGCTGGACGAGCAGGAGCGGCAAGAGAACCTGAAGGGCTCGTTTTCGGTCAGGCGGCCTGAGCAGATCGCCGGGAAACGCATTCTGCTGGTCGACGACGTGTTCACTACCGGCGCAACGTTGCGCGCGGCAGCCGAGGCGCTGAAGGGCGCCGGCGCGGCTCATGTTTCGGTTTTGACGCTGGCACGGGTAGACCGGCGCGGGAATTTTAGGAGTTCTCCGCTTCAATCGAGCGGAGAGAAGCGGGTGCGCTGACGGGCACGGGTTAGCGCAGGAGTTCGCAAGACAAGGGAGGGTACCTGAGATGGCTAGTCCTGACCGGCTTCATAGGCCAGTTCTCGTTCTGAACGCCAGCTATGAGCCGATCAACATATGCGCGGCTCGGCGAGCAGTGGTTCTGATCCTGAAGGGCGTGGCATCGGCGGAGGAACTGGCGCCGGCACAGGTGCATTCGGCCAGGCGGTCGCTCAACGTGCCCTCCGTCATCCGGCTACTCGAGTACCGGAGAATTCCGCACCAGACACGGGCCCTCTCGCGCAAGAACATCCTGATGCGCGACCGCTACACCTGTCAGTATTGCCACAAAACGCTGCCTTCGGGCGAAATGACCTTGGACCATGTAGTTCCCCGGTCGCGGGCCGGCGAGACCACCTGGGAGAACCTGGTGGCGTGCTGCCATCCCTGCAATAACCGCAAGGGCAGCCGTACTCCGGAAGAAGCTGGGATGAAGCTGCTCCGGCCGCCGCGGCCATTCAGCCTGCACACCAGCCGGCATCTGATGCGCCTGCTAGGGCGCAGCGACGACCAGTGGCGAAAATATCTGTTTTATTCGGACTAGGTTTGCGTGGCTGCAGGATGCGCGAAGGGCCGCTACTAGGCGAGTTACTGGAATCCAAGATTGGCGAGAAGCTGTTCGGTCTTCCGCGAGGAGATGAGCGGAAGCGTCACCTGTGCCGCTTGATCGGCTTTCAACGAGATCGCCTGGGCGTCGGCCTGTAGTTGCTTCAGGAAGTCTGGATTGTCCCACGCGTCTTCCACGACCTTTTCAAAGGCATGAAGTTTGTATGAGCCTGGAGCGATTGTTTCGAGGGTGAAGCCACCATTTTGGTCGACTGAAGCAGTTCGGCTGCGGAGGCCGAGGGGCGCGGGATCGGAGGAGTCAGGGATAAGCACGACCTTCCAGGAGGAATGATTCCCACCGGAAGCACTGTCCGCTAGGACAAGGCCTTGCAGGCGGGCCGCGTGCGTGGAAAGAACGATCGCGATAGGAGGTGGATTTCCTGACGTAAAATCGACCAGCCCGCCGGGCAATTCAACGCCCTGCACAGTAACTGCCTTCACGTACGTTCCTTTAGGTTCCCCCCAGACATGGAGCCTGTACTTTTCCGGCGAGAGATTTACGAAACTGAAACTGCGGTCCGGCTTAATCCTTACATTGGCCTCGCTGTTGCCTTGATCATCCTCGCAAGTCACCACCATGCCGGAGAGATCGATGCTTTTGTTATCCTCAACTTCGATCTTTCCGGATATCGACTGAAGAGGCATTACGTGCAGCAAGACACCTGACACGTCGTGGTCGCCGACATCCACCGCGGTCCGGGCGATAGTGGCAAAGGCGCCCGCTTGCGAGACGGTCAGTTCGTAGGTTCCCGACGGAACGCCGGAGATTTCAAAAGAGCCGTCCCTCCTGACTGTCGCGGTCGTTGAGTCAAACACCTGATCGGAGCTGCCTTTAGGCCGGATCGACGCATATGTCTGCCGCAGCAGTCCAGGGGGCCACTGATCGTCGCTCTTGAGAGTTACGGTTTCCAATCCGGCAACCGTTCCCTTGATCGAATAAACGGCTGCGTCCTGTAACCGGATTTCGAGGTCCGTTACCTGCTGACCTGCGGCGAGGATGATCGGGGCGGCGCGGTCCGGGTCCGTGGTATCGCCGAAAAACGTGAGGACCGGGCCTTGTGAGCGGGTCTGCTTGGACGAGACGCGCCGTTCGTTCTCGAAAAAGTTCTCGGATTTGGCATAGAGGTAGTACTTGCCGGGAGCCAGTCCGGCGAAATGGAACCCGGCGCGGTTATCCAGGTCATCGCCGCTTTCCAGGTTTTCCGGCCGCCGCTTGCCGCTTTTCCAGATGTAGGTGAAGATTGCGATCGAACAGTGTTCGCATAGATCGCCGTCGCTATCGACGATCCGGCCGCTGATGCCCCCTTCTGGGGTGAGTTTCAGCTCCACCGGCTTCAGTTCCTGGCCGGCCGATAGCTGAAGGTGCAGAGTTCTTCCGACGCTATCGCCACCGTAGCCGTGCGTGGGGTAGCCAAGATAGCCGATCTTCTCGGCGGAGAGAACATACTCACCCGGATCCAAACCATCGAAAGAGAATTCGCCCCCATCGCTTGTGATCGTTCCGTAGGATGACGCTTCCTCGGCTTTGTTTGATGAAGAGAGCGAAACGTGTGCTTTGCGCAGTGGTTCCTTTGTCAGGGAATCGATTACTACCCCTTCAACGGAGGCCTTCTTTGGCGGTGAATCGTCTTGCTTTCCGCAACATAGGACAGCACCGGCGCACCACACGGAGACGGCAATCCGCAACATGTGGGTTTTTGACGCACCGAGGCGTGGCGAGGTTGCGCGGTCCGGCATGACAGGCGAAAGCGCCGATATCGCCGAGTGGGCTCATTAGCGTTTGATCAGGAGACCGTAAAACATCGTATCCAATCTTCATCGACCCAGGCGCCGCTGCGCTTGATGAGCACGCGCCACTTCTCGCCACCACACAGGCCGCCGCAGTAGTTCGAGACGAGAACTAGCGCCAGCATCTGATCCTTACTGCAAAAGACCTGACTGAAAAAGAACTGGCTCAGACGAATCCGATCGGGAGTTTGTCGAAAGATAGCTCCCAATTCCGCGCTCGGCTCCTTGCCCCGGAATCGAAAGTCTGTAAACCCGCTACACTCCTCGTCATTAAGTAACCGATACGGCCGCAAGATGTGAAATCTGGCTTGAAAGCGCGCTTTGTTGCTTTTGCGAGCTTTGTATTCGGCCGGCGCTTCGTCTAACATTTTCTGGTATTCGGGTGGCGGCTTAACACAATTTGCCGGGTCCATACCGCCATACGTTGCTCCCGTTTGTTCGGCGATCAGCAAGAGCGAATCGGCGTCGGCATGGTCCCAAACCGGATGCGCCAAGACTGCAGAGTAGACCGCGTAAGTTTCGTCTCCGCGAACTGGCGACGTATCTGGCGCAAGGCGTAGCAGCACGTCGGGTTTGTATGTCTTAGCCCACTGGTTGCTAGGCTCGAGCATCAGCATGCGATCAATATCTCGCAGCTCGCTTTGCCAGTCACCACGCTCCTTTGCTACCCGTGCACGCAACTGGTAAGCCGCTACGCTACAGGGCGAGAGCTCGATCGCTCGGTCCAAAGCCTTCAGAGCGGGTGCGGGTTGTTCGGCAAAAGTGCGCTCTCGCAAGCGCAGCCCCGTACCCAATCAGGGCGTCCCTCGAGCGAGGTGTTCACATTCTTAAGCGCGTCATCGAGCCGGTGCATGCGGAAATCGAGCGCTGCTTGCAAATACCTTTCCTCTGCCGGCTGCAGTACAGGCTTCGCCATTCTCGCCTGCGCCTTGTCCGGGTAAACGACACCGCTTAGCTTCTGGATGCTTTCTTCTTCACTCTTGCCGGGCGGCGAAACATAACCTGCCGCCACCAGCTTCTGCAGCTTACCGCGCAATATGGATTCCACCTCGGCAGGCGCATAGCTGGCAGCGGCCCAACGATTCCGTTCCGATCAACCAGCACGAGGAAGGGGTAACCGCGGACACCATATTCCTCGAGCGGCGACTCATTGTCGTAGATCAAAAGCATCAAAAACGAAATTGGATGCGCAGTTAGAAACCATCGCACCGTATCTGGGGCCTCAGCCGCATCTATACCGAGTACGGCGACTTGCTTTTCGGAGAAGCTGTACGCAATCCGGCTGATCGCAGGAAGCTCGTCGCGGCAGGGAGGACACCATGTCGCCCAAAAATCGAGCACCACCGTCTTACCTTTCAGACTGCGAAGCGAAAGGCGGCGGCCGGACATGTCCGTCAACTCAAAATCTGGCGCGGCGCGACCCACCAGCGGAGAAGCAGCTTCCCACGTAGCATTTGGCCTCTGGAAACACTGGCGAAAACCACCGCAAGCAGCACTAAACGATTCTCGCTAAGAGTTTGCCTTATACGGCGTGGACTACTCCTGCCTCAGTAGTGCCACCACATCATCCACGGTAATCACGCCGATCAGTTCCTGGCCGTCGTCGACCACCGGCAAAGCAAGCAGATTGTACTTGTCGAACATTTCGGCGATGCGGTCGAGCCGTTCATTAGAGACGACGAATAGCAGCGGATCGGACGCAAGCTCTTGGAGCGGAGTATCGCCCGATGCAAAGAAAAGTTTCGCGAGCGGCACGCTGTAGCGGAGGCGGTTTTCGGCGTCAGTTAAGAAGATCGTGTGCAGGTCTTCGAGCACTTCTTCGTCCTTACGCAATTCCTGCATGGCCTGTTCGACAGTTGCATCGACAGGCAGCGCGAGATAGCCGGTATCCATCAGCCCTCCAGCCGTATCGTCGCTAAAATCGAGCAGCTCCTTGACTTCTTCCTTGTCCTCCTGCTCCATTTCGTCGAGGATTTCTTCGGAGCGCTCTTCCTCGAGTTCGTTGAGCAGGTCGGCAGCGTCCGAGGGCTCCATCTCCTCCAGGATCTCGGCCGCCTTCTCGGCATTTAAAGATTCGATGATCTGGGTCTGAAGCTCGGGCTCCACTTCGGTGAGCAGCTCGGCCGCGCTTTCGCTATCCATAGTGTCGAAGATGGCGGCGCGATCCTCATGGCCGAGGTCTTCCACAATGTCAGCGAGGTCGGCTGGGTGCATGTCTTCGAGAAGCTTGTTCGAAATATTCAGCCGGACACGGCGCTGTGGATCGGCCTCCAGAATGTTACAGAACTCCCACCGGATCGAGTGCGCCGGAATGCGCCTCTGGACCTTGCGAATGGAGTCAGCCGGCACGATTCCGCGCAGCAGCCGGCGAACAATCGAGCGAAGGCCGATGTCGACTTCCAGAATGTGAAGGACGTCGCCGCCCTTCTCGCATTCTTTGAGAAAGGTGACATCGTTCACGCGCACCACTTTGCGCCCCTGCGCGTCGATGATCTGCTGATCGAGCAGGTCGCGCACCATGCGCAGCATGTATTCGTCGGAGTGATAGGGGGTAAGGCGCTCGTCTTTCAAGTGAATACCGGTTGTCTCTATCGATTGGATCTGGTCGTAGCGGATGCTGAGCCATGCCGGCCCAGCGCCTACCAAGTAGCGATCGAGGCGAACCGGATGAATCAGCGGAACGAGCGCGGCATCGCGCAAGATGCCGATATCGCGGCCTTTCAAGTCATAGACCTTGACGCCCAAAAGTTCCGACAGATAGAGTATTTCTTCCGCCATGACGAGGGACGCGGTCGCTGCCGGGCCCTCTTTGAGGATAGCGGGACATTGTGCGATTGCCTATCTGTTAAATTCGGCCCAGACCACTGTGTGATCCGAGCTGCCCGACGCGCTCCGCGGCCCAAGATCTACATCGGCTTTCACACACATAGCAACGAAGGGCGCCGTTGCCAGAATGTGATCGATGCGCCAGCCCCAGTTGTTCTCAAACGCGTTCCTGAAGTAGTCCCAATACGTGTATTGAATGCGGTCAGGATGGAGCTGCCGGAAGGTGTCGAGGAAGCCCCAGCTCGTCACGTCTTTGTACGCGTTCCGCGCGTCGATATGAAAATCTACGTCGTTCACCCTACGGTCCGAATGGTAAACATCGATCGGCTCAGGCGCGACGTTCAAATCTCCCAGCCAGACCGCGGGTTGGCTGGGATTGAGATGAGCTTCAAAATATCGACGGAGACGCTTGAACCACTCCAGCTTGAACTTATACTTATCCGACTTGATCGAGTAACCCTGCGGAACGTAAGTGTTGATGATCGGGACGCCGCTGACGATCGTTTGAAGAATCCTGAATTCTTCGTTATCGGGCCCCTCGCCGAAGCCGTGGACGATTCGCTCGGGCTTCTCCCGAGTCAAAGTTGCGACCCCGTCATACGCCTTCATGCCCCGGAAAGCCGCATAGTAACCCGCATCTCGCATTGCTTCGACAGGAAACTCGGAATCCTGCACTTTGGTTTCCTGAAGGCACATTATGTCCGGCTGCTCTCGCTCTAGCCAGGCAAGCACCTGAGGCAGTCGCTTGCGAAGCGAGTTTACGTTGTAAGTGGCGATCTTCATGACCCGCTATTCAGTTTGCGCCGCAGTCAGTGTGATGAACCACGAACCATTCTTTGGTACCGAGAAGCCAGACGTTGCGGGCATACGCTTCATTTGCATTGAGCACGTCGTCTAAAATCTTCGACACAGTTCACCTCTCTCGGTCCTATTTTCATTCAGATCGCAAGGTGAATGCCGGATCGACACGGGAAGCGAGCAGCGATGGGAAATAGCACGCCGCAATTCCTGTGAGCACGAGGATTCCAGCAACGGCTGCGAACGTCACGGGATCGTGCGCTGTGACGCCCCAGATCTGACTCTGAAGAAAACGCAGCAGCAGGAAGGAAACCAGCACACCGGCCACAATGCCGACGGCAACTAAGCGCATTCCGGTTCCTATCACCATTGCCTGCACTTCTGCGGCTGTCGCTCCCAAGGCCAGACGAATGCCCAGCTCGCGCCTCCGCTGCGCAACGGTATACGAGATCACGCTGTAAAGTCCGACACTCACGAGCAGCATGCCCATCACCGCAAAAATCGAGAAAATTTCAAGCCCGAACCGGGGCTTCGCATATTCTTCATTTTCGAGGCCGTCCTCCATCGTGCGAATATGCCGCACCACCGTGCTGCCGTCCATGGTAAGCGCTGTTCCTTCGATTATTTTCCCGAAAGCATGCGCGTCGCCGGCAGTGCGCATCATCAACGAGAAACCTCCCAGCGCAGAGATTGTGGAGGGCACAAATACCTCGGGCACAATGGGCTGACGCAAGCCTCGATTCTTAAAGTTGGCCGTCACGCCGATTATTTCGAAAGACGGATCCTTGACGGGCTCCGGCAAATGCTGGAGTGTGGTCACTTCAACCCGCCGTCCAACCGGATTCTCACCGCGAAAAAATTTCTCGACAAACGCCTGATTTACAACCGCGACCTTGTGCTTCTCGAATACATCCGTCTCGCTAAAATTGCGGCCGCGCAAAACAGGTACCTGAAGTGTGCGGAAGAGATCGGGGTCGACTATGGCAAATTGACCGTTACGTTGTTCCGAGTGATGCTTGCCGGATATATCGAATTCCGTAGGAGCCCCGCCGAATGGCAGGAAATCTGTCGTGGTGGCTACATCGAGAACACCGGGGAGTCGTCGAAGCGCGCGGATCAAGTCCTGCTCGAAGCGCGCCTGCTGTTCCACGGTTCGCCGATTTTTGGTCAGGAAGACTTGAGCGGTGAGCAGGTGTTGCGGATTTATCCCCAGGGGTACGGCACGCTCGCGGAGAAAACTCCGCATAGTCACTCCCGCTGCCGCCAGCAGCACAAGCGAGATAGCGACTTCGCTAACCACCAACAGATCGCGTAGCCTGCCGCGCCTGAATCCACTGTGCTCGCGCCCTCCCGCTTTGAGCGCCGAATTTATATCCCGACGCAAGCCGCTCATCACCGGAACCAGCCCGAAGAATACGGCTGTGCCTACCGTGACCGCTACAGTCGCCAGCAAGACACGCGTGTTAAGACCGATAACCGCCTCCTCTGGGAAGGTATCCTGGGGCAGCACTGCAATAAGCGCTCTGAGCGCTCCCCACGCAAACAGACATCCGCTCGCCGCACCCAGGAACGCGAGAGCCATGCTCTCCGTAAAAAGCTGCCATGCCACTCGCCACCAGCCGGCGCCCAAACTGCTGCGTATTGCGAACTCTCTTTCGCGCACGCTGGCCCGCGCCAGCAGCAGATTCGCTACGTTTAGACAGGCTATCAACAGTAACAGTCCAACCGCAGCCAGTAAGGTGAATAGAGTGCGCCGGAATTTCCCGACCGATGCATCCGCGAACGTCTCGAGGCTTGCTGCGAATTTCCTCGGATAAAGCGGACGATAAACACGCGCCAAGCGCTCCGCGAGAATTTGCACGTGCGGAGCGGCAGTTTTGGTTGTGAAGCCTGGCTTTAGCCGCCCGAGGAGATAAAACCAAGGCGGCGCAAAACCAGACTGGTCACGCCTGAGCTGGGTGGGTATCCAAACGTCCCCTGACCAGAAGACAAAGCGCCGCGGCATCACGCCGATAACTATTCTCGGCGTTCCATCCAGCGTCAAAATCTTTCCGACAACGCGCGGATCTCCTGCAAACCGGTTCTGCCAGAAACTATAGCTCATGACGCAAACTGCCGCCGCGCCCGCTTTGACATCTGCCGGCGTAGCGAATCGTCCCAGGAGCGGCGGGACGCCGAGAAACTGGAAGGCGTTGGCCGTCACAAGCGGTGCGTTTACCGATTCGAGCGCTCCTCCGGTCTCCCAAAGCGCGCGGCTGATCCCGACGCCCATGCCATCTTCGAAGACATGGTTCTGCTCCCGAATATCCAGAAACTCCGCCGGCGGAAACATGCTCCGTCCGCCTGCTTCGCTGCTTGACGCATCATGAATCACGAGCGAGACCAAGCGTTTTTGGTGGGCATACGGGAACGGCTCCAACAGCACGTTGTCGATGATGCTGAACATGGCGGTAGTGGCGCCAATCCCGAGCGCCAGAGTCAACACCGCCAAGGCTGTAAAGCCCGGACTGCTCCGCAAAACTCGGGCGCTGAATTTGACGTCGAGCCACACGCTTTCGACCGTGGCAAAACTCCACACATCCCACGCAGCCTCTTTCAAATGTGTCCGGTTTCCAAGTTGGCGCTCCGCCGCATTCGCCGCAAATTGCGGAGCCAGACCTGCCTCACGCAGCGAGCGGGCTCGCAGCTCGGCATGAAGACGCATTTCTTCGTCGACCTCTTCGATGCGTTTGCTCCTGTGGAGCAGAAAGGCGATTCGCCGCCGCAATTCACTGACGCTCATGGGTACCTCCTAAGCGGGCTGAATAATTCGATGAATGGCTGCGCTGACGCGGCCATAACGGGCAAGCTCTTGGTTCAGTTGCTTTCGCCCGGCTCGTGTGAGTTGGTAATAACGCGCGCGCCGGTTCTCCGCGGTCTTACCCCACTCCCCGCTCAGCCAGCCTTTCAGAAGCATGCGCTGTAGAGCGGGATAGAGCGACCCTTCATCGACCCGCAGAATGTCTTCGGAGCGTTGCTGAATCGCATTCGCAATTTCGAAGCCGTGCATCTCGCCAGACAAGCTGAGCGTTTTCAGGATCAGCATGTCTAGGGTTCCGGGCGGAATCTCGTCGCGTGTGGTCGGGAAAGACATGACATAGATATTCTATGTCATAGGTGGCGCAACAAGCTAAAACGCTTATTCCAGGAGTCCCTGCATCGGCCGCTCAGCCGTATAGGTCAGGATCCATTCCGATCCTTTCCCGTCGATTTCTGTCGTGGCATTCCCGGCCGGAACAAGCCAGCACTCGCCGGCTTCGAACTGCTCGCCCGCTATCGAACCTGCGCCCTTCAGACAAATCAGCAGAGAGTAAAACGGCTGGCCGGCATCGATCCGGACCCTACTGGTTGGCCGCAGGCGTTCAATCCGAAAATATGGGCTCTCGACCAACTGGTCGCGACCCGGCGCCAGCTCGATCGCTTTCGCCTCATAGTCATGCGGACCTAAATGCGAAACCGCCGTACCGTGCTCCAGATGCAACTCCCGGGGCCGTCCGTAATCATAGAGCCGGTAGGTGATGTCCGAGTTCTCCTGAATCTCGCAGATTGTCAGGCCCGCTCCGATTGCATGTACGGTGCCGGCCGGTGTGTAGATCACATCGCCAGGTTTGACTTTTCTCCAATCGAGCAGCTCTTCAATTTCGCCGGTGCGCGCGGACTCGCTCAACCTGTCAGCCGAAATCGGCTCTCGAAACCCGACCGCTACTTCCGCCGGCGGCTCCGCATCCACCACATACCAGGCCTCCGTCTTGCCCAGGCTGCCGTGGTGCCGCTCTGCATAGTTGTCATCGGGATGCACCTGCACCGATAGCCGCTCGGTCGTAAAAAGCAGCTTTACCAACAGCGGACAGATACCCGGATGCGCGGAATCGACCGCCGTCCCCAACACCCCCGGCTCCTTCTCGATCAACTCGCCTAGCGAAATTCCCAGCGACGTCACATTTTCTTTAAAGGTGAACCAAACTTCGCCGATATGTTCTTTTCCGGGCGGATTACGGAAGTAAGGCGCGAGGCTATTGCGTCCCCAAACCCGCTCGCGAAAGATGGGCATAAGCCGGATCGGACGATCCAAGACTAAAGGCATAGAGTTTTTTTGAGAGATGGCAAGCGGTTTCTCCACACTTTATCAGCGCAAGGATTTATCCAGGCCGGCTTACTTCTATAGGAGGCGTCTATGTTCTTAGCTATTATTGCCGTCATTATAGGAGCGGTCTTGGCGGCCGCGGTTGTCCGCTTAAGCGAATGCCATGTGAGCGTTAACGACCTTTTGACGGATCTGGATCATCTATCCTCCACTGAGGGCCCATTTGCTCACTCTATGGCTATCGCTTCCTCCGAGGCTATCGCTTCCGCGGAACCCGCCGACGTCCTCTTCACTGAGAGTCTTCTCGCCCTAAGTAAAGTTGGTTTACGAGCTCCCGATGATTCTCGAGCACCTGAGCTCGCCGAATCTTCATTGTTGGTGTCAGTTCGCCCTGCTCGATAGAAAAGTCGCGTTCCAGCACTTTAAATCGGCGAATCTTCTCAAAATCCGCGAGTTGCTTGTTGACCCTTGAAACGGCAGCCTGCACCGCCTTTGTCACCGCATCGGGGGATGACTCTTCGGCCTCCGGCGAATCCCCGTTCTTTACCTCAAGCTGAGGTAATTGCACGCTATGGATCGTGAGAATCGCCGTTACGTAAGGCTTTTTATCGCCGACCAATAGGACCTGATTCACCAGCGGTTCTACTTTGAACAAATTTTCGATTCGAGCGGGATAGATCTTCTTACCGTTCGACGAGACAATCAACTCCTTCTTGCGGCCGGTAATGTACCAATAGCCGTCGCTATCCACTTCCCCGATATCGCCGGTCGAAAACCAGCCGTCTTCGCTCAGTACTGAGCGGGTAGCTGCTTCGTCTTTGTAATATCCCTCGAAGAGACAGGGCGTACGCACCTGCAGTTCTCCGTCTTCGCCCAGCCGCGCCTCGACACCTGGTAATAGCTTTCCAATGCTCCCCGCCTTCGGCCGTTCGATCGGATTAAAGCAGATTACGCCCGCTTCCGTCAGCCCGTAGCCCTCGATCAACGGCATTCCGATTGCCGCGAAAAATTCTGCCAGGTCTTTACCCAGAGGCGCCGCGCCCGAAGCCGCTATTCGTATCCGTCCTCCCAACCGTTCCCTAATTTTGGTAAAAACCAGCCGGTCCGCTATCTTCAGCATGCGTGACAGCCAAAGCGGTAGGGGCCTGCCCTCCTGCCTGTATTTTGCCGCTTCCAGGCCCAGCCCGAGTGCTCCATGAAACATCTTGCGGGCCACTCTCGGCCGCTTCTTGATCTCCGTGAGGATCGTCGCATACATCCGTTCCCACACTCTGGGGGGCGCGAGAAAAACTGTAGGCCTGATAGTTCGCAACTCTGCCGGCAAGCGGCCCAGGCTCTCCGAAAACCAGACCGGAGTGCCCATCCGCATCGGTACCAGCTCCAGCACAATCCGTTGCGCGATGTGCGCCGAGGGAAGAAAAACCACAGTGGAATCCTCGGGCTTGATCGGCAGCACCACCGGGCCCATGTCGAGGTTCGCGATCACAGCCGCGTGGCTTGTCAGCCCCATTTTCGGCTCACCCGTTGCTCCCGAAGTCAGATAGAGGATTGCCCCGTCGCGCGGCGAAACCTCGCTGCTTAAGCGGGTGAAGGCCTCTGGGTCCCGCTGCAGACTTTCCTGTCCCCGCATGCGCAGCGCCTCGATTGTCATGGCTCCGGGCGCATCTCCCGTCATCAGGATCACGTGTTCTGGCCAGGTTGCATGCTCCTCGTCGACTGCTTCCTTCAGCTTTTCGCCAGTCTTCGCGTCTTCCACAAACAGAAAACGCGGTTTGGCTGACTTTATATTCTTGGCCAGATCTGACATCGGATACGCCGTATACAGCGCGGCCGAGACCCCGCCGGCGCCCATGATCCCGATGTCCGTCAGGTAAAATTCCGCGCGCGTCTCAGAGAGAATGCAAACAATCTCGCCCTTTTTCAGCCCCAGCGCCTGCAATCCGAGCGCGATCTCTCGCGAGTTCCGCAGCCATTCGTTCCAGGAATAAGTCCGATAGGCCCCGCCTGCTTTGCTCCCCGTCGGCTGATAAAGCGCAATGGCATCCCCGTATTGCCCAGCGGTCTCCTCTAGAACTGTGATTACAGTGCGGCCTGGCATTTCCCGAATTTTACCAGCCGTGGGCGCTTTGGGCACGGCGTGGTTTGGGGAGTCGCGAACAACGGACTCGCCCAGGGCACCCTTAATAACAAGTTCCTCTCTCGAGTAAAGGACGTGGGCGGGTTTGAGAGCGCCGGCGTCAGTATCAAGCAGCTTTTTTCCGGTCAGCGGCGAGCTGGCCGTCGTATTTGGCGAAGAGCGCGGGATTGATTTCTCTAGCTTTGAGCTCGATTTGCTCAAACGAAAATTCGAAGCCAAGCGCAGCGGGATCGAAATCGCCGTGGCGTTCCCGGCGTACCGCCTCGATGTATTGAGCGGCGGCTAAGTTGAGACGAACGCGCTGCGTTCTCCGGCGCTCTTCCTGCATTTCACGCAAAGTGACGGCATCTTTTTCGCGCTGGCGGCGGAGACGGGTTTCCTGAACGCTGAGATTGGAGAGCTGGCGCTGATAGGTGAGGAAAATCTTGGCCTCGATAAGGGCGACGCGAGCGGCAGCGGTTTCCCCGGCGAAGAGCTCGGCGAATTCGAGGCGACCGAGGGCGTAGATGCCGGCTTCAAGAGACGGAATGCGGAGGAGGCGCCATTCGGTATCAGCAAGCGATTGAACGAGGGCGCGCTCGGCATCGGTGGCGGCCTTCCATTCGGCTTCGAAGCGGGCAACGTGGGCGGAGTAGGCAGCGGCGTCCTCGGCTGGCAAGAGGACAGTGCGGCCGGTGAGACCGGTTTTCAAAGCGTTTAAGGAAGAAACGGCTTTTCCAGTCGGGGACGTGGGACCGGTAGACAGTTGCGAGTGAGGCGGTTGGCGGCGATTTGGGCGTCGGTGGACATGCAAGGCTCCTGGAATGAAATGGCTCACCAGGTTGGACGGTTCCGGGTGAGCCTGCCGGAACATAGCATATGTAAGGGCGAAAACGAACTTTGGGGAGGGGTCGAGATGGGGTTAAAGCGTGTGGAATGAAGGGGAAGAAAACATTTTGAAGGGCTGTGACCGATTTTTGAAGGCCAAGCCCGACCGAACTCAGGTATGTTTCGGTCGAGTGCGTCGAACTGCCAAACACTGTCGAGTAAGCGGTGAAGTTTAGACCGACCCCCACGGCGGCCAGATGCTTTATCCCGGAAGATCGGATCGCTTGGCCGGTTTCTGAGTGCCGCGACTTGCGCACCGGTGTGCCAATTCATTTGTGGAGACGCGGGCATAGCCGAAGGGCATTTGCACAAACCTATTGCCTATCCATTTTGTTGTGCAATAGAGTTCTGCAACAGGGAAATCGCGAAAAGGCCAGTTTGAGGATTTGTTGCGAAGAGGCTGGTTTAGGCAAGTGTAAGCCTATGATTGGATAATCCTTGCTGACAAGGCACGACTGAATCGCGAATGGACAGTTGGGCGCGACTCATTACCATGGAAAGCTGGCTCGACCCCGCCTAAAAAGTTCGCGACGGCTGTCTAAGTGCGTTTTGCTGAATCGTCTCTTTAGTGAGCAGGAGGAAAATCGCTCCTGACTCACGGAAGGAGAAAAGATATGCAATACACATTGATGTTTTACATGAGCCCTGCGGAATTTGCCGCGCGTACGGATCCGGATAAGAAGGCCGCGTTCTGGGGAGCTTTCATGCCTTACATGCAGGCGGTACGGGAAGCAGGCATTCTAAAGGGAGGTGCCGGGCTGGAACCGCCCAAGAGCGCACGACCGTGCGAGTGCAGAATGGAAAGCGTTCCGTGCAGGACGGCCCTTATGCAGACACGAAGGAGCAGTTAGGAGGCTTTTGCATCATTGAAGTGCCCGATCTGGATACGGCGCTCGATTGGGCGGCGCGCTATCCGGCGGGTCCACAGGGGTTAGTGGAGGTGCGTCCGAATCTATCAGGGCCAGCTCGCGATTGATGTAGGCTAATTTCGGAATTCCGTGCAGAACGCGATTCATTCGGATCAGCAGACCTGGGCGTCGCATCGGGCAATCGAGCAAGCGGTACGCGATTGTTATGGACGCCTGCTCTCGTTTCTCGCCTCGCGTTCGCGCGACCTGGCCGGGGCGGAGGATGCCTTGGCCGATGCATTTAAGACGGCGCTCGAGACCTGGCCACGTGAAGGCGTTCCAGACAAACCGGAAGCTTGGCTGTTGGTTACGGCGCGCCGTAAACTGATTGACGCCGAGCGGCACGCTCGCGTTCGGAGGCAAGCGGCGCCGAACTTGATTGCCGCGACTAAGAAGGCTCACGAAATGGTGGAAGGATCGGGAGTCTTCCCCGACGATCGCTTGAAACTGCTTTTCGTGTGCGCCCATCCTGCGATTGATGAAGGCGTGCGCACCCCGCTGATGCTACAGACTCTTCTGGGACTAGACGCATCACGGATCGCCTCGGCATTCCTCGTGCAACCCTCTGCCATGGGTCAGCGGCTTACTCGCGCAAAGGTTAAGATTCGCGCCTCAGGTCTCCGGTTTGAGGTGCCGGACGAAAAATGTCTGCCGGAGCGGCTGGACTCCGTTCTGGAGGGAATCTATGCGGCCTATGGAAGTGGATGGGACGATGTTGCCGGAGCCGACCCGCGTCGTAAGGGGCTCGCGACCGAGGCAATTGGTCTCGGTCGAGTTCTTGTACAACTCATGCCCACAGAACCGGAAGCCAAGGGGCTGCTTGCGCTCATGTTGCACTGCGAGTCGCGTCGGAACGCCCGTCGGGCAAACGACGGATCTTACGTGCCGCTGCTGGCGCAGGATGTTACACGCTGGTCGAAGGAGATGATGGCAGAGGCGGAGCACTGGCTTGGTAAGGCAGCGCAGGCGAAGCGGTTTGGGCGCTTCCAGTTTGAGGCGGCAATCCAGTCGGCACATGCGCAGCGTGCTCACACAGGCAAAACCGATTGGGAAGCTATCGCACTGCTGTATGAGGGACTGGTTGGACTGTTTCCCGCGATTGGCTCGAGGGTGGGTTATGCGGCCGCGATCGCCGAAAGTAAGGGGCGGGAGAGTAGTTGGACGGTTCTGCAAAGTATTCCATCTGCCGACGTGGCGAGCTATCAGCCGTACTGGGCGCTCGCTGCGCACCTACTCACGGGCATGCAACGACACTCGGAAGCAATGGCGGCATATAGTCGGGCGATAGGCTTATGTGAGGATGCTGCTACGCGGGACTTTTTGCGAGAAAGGATGGAAAGGTTACAGCAGTTGTGACTCTTGGTAGTGCTTCCCTCCGAGCAAAACTTCCCGAGATGCCAAGAAATAAGGCGCCATTACGAACCGTTCTCACGGGTCTAGCATGACGCGCTATTTCGGAGATGAGCAGGTTCAACTCAAATAGATGTTGCCGAAATCTCGCAGCGGTCATTGAAAGCTCGCTGGCGACAATCCGAGGTTAAGCTTCAATAGTTCTACAAAAAGGAGTGGGTCAGACTGGACCTTTCGAATTCAGTTAGCTGCTGAAGAAAGGAAAGGTGACAGGTGACCCGAAAGCAGGATAGCGCGAAAGGAAGAATCACAGCAGAGGATCTGAAGAAGCTCCTGGCGGAAGATCACGATCTGCTGAAGGCGATTGTGGAAGAGACGCTGCAGCAAGTGCTGGAAGCGGAGATGGATGAGGCGCTGCAAGCGAGCAAGAGCGAGCGCACAGCAGGCCGACTAGGATGTCGGGCCGGTTACTACAATCGGATGCTGGTGACGCGTGTAGGCCACATCGAACTGCGAGTGCCACAAGATCGGCAGGGACGGTTTCGCACGGAGGTCTTCGAGCGCTATCAGCGCAGCGAAAAGGCGCTGGTGGCGGCGATGCTGGAGATGTACGTACAAGGCGTATCCACACGCAAGGTAAAGACCATCACAGAAGAGTTGTGTGGACATGAGTTTAGTTCATCGACGATCAGCCGAATCGTGCAGAAGCTGGACGAAGAGCTAGAGCGTTTTGCGCGCAGACGTTTAAAAGAGCCCTATCCGTATCTGATTCTGGATGCGCGCTACGAGAAGGTGCGCGAGGATGGTGCGGTGCGTAGCCAGGCGGTGCTGGTCGCGATCGGGATCAACTGGAAAGGACGACGGAACATTCTCGCGGTCGAGCTCGCTAGTCGGGAAAGCCTGTCTAGCTGGAAGGAGCTGCTGGCCGGCTTACGGCAGCGATCGCTGCACGGAGTGGAATTCGTCGTCAGTGACGATCATGCCGGCCTGCGCCGTGCGATTCAGGAAGCACTGCCCGAGGCGGTGTGGCAACGCTGCTAGGCTCACTTCTTACGGAATGCGCTCGATTATCTGCCGCGTAAAGCTGACGATGATTGCCTACAGGAGCTGCGCTGGATCTACGATCGGCGGGATGCGCAGGAGGCACGCCGGGACTTGGCGGCCTGGCTGTTGAAGTGGGGCAAACGCTATGCCAAACTCTGTGCCTGGGTGGAAGAGAACATCGAGGAAACATTGAGCTTCTATCGCCTCCCGCGACAGCATCACAAGAATCTCAAATCGACCAACATGCTCGAACGGTTGATGGAAGAGATCAAGCGGCGCACGCTGGTCGTTCGAATCTTCCCGAACGCGTCCGCTTGCTTACGGCTCGTCCGAGCGCTGGCAGTCGAAACTCATGAAAATTGGATTGAGACCATGCAGTACCTCAACATGGAACCGCTGCGTGAACAGAAAAAAGAAGCGTTGCGGAAGCTGGGAGATGCGGCGTGACGGTTTCTACAGGGCTGACCAGGGCAACGCGCTCCCAAGCCGCCCTTGCCCTGGACCCCATCCCGGCATCAAAGGTTCAGCCTGACCCACACCAAATTGCAGAACTCCCTCGAAAAGCTCCCTCGATCGTCTCAGGCAGTCGCTGGAGCTTGCGTGAGGGTGACGTGATGTCCAAGCCGTTCTAACCGTCGCACGAGGGAACGCTGCAGTGCTTCGGTCTGACGCTTCTCAAAGAAGTCTCCTCCGAGTTCATGGTAAGAAGATTGGGATTTTAAGACGTGCCAGGCAATCACAAGAATCGTATGTGCGACGGCCACCAGCGCTCTCTTTTTGCCGCGTCTCGTGGCGATGCGGAAGAACTGCGATCGAAGGTAGGTATCCTTCGCATGGGAGGCCGCCCAAGCTGCTTGAACCAGCACGCGCCGCAGCCAAGGACTGCCTTTCCTCGCCTTCCCGTTGAGGCGCTTGCCCGCACTCTCATTGTTTTCTGGACACAAGCCTGCCCACGATGCGCAGTGCTGTGCGGTGGGAAACTGCTCCATCTTAGTTCCGATTTCGGCCAGTAGTGCGCGTGCGGCGATCTCATCGATCCCCGGAATGGTATCCAGTAAGCGTACGGCTTCCTCCATGCCGGCGGTACGTCGTGCAATCTCTTGATCGAGTTCGTCGATCTGACCATTGACGAAATCGTATTGAGCTAGCAGTTGCCTCAAGCAGAATCGATGATGCTCTGTTGCCTTACCGTCCAATGCAAGGCGCAATGCATCCAGTTTCCGCCGCAGAAGCCCACGCGCTAAACCTGCAAGCGTCTCTGGATCGCACTCACCCTTGATGATTGCTTCCAGCATGCTGCGCCCGCTCAGGCCAAGGGTGTCACTAGCTACAGAAGCGAGCTTTAAATTAGCGTCTTCCAGTATTTTCTGCACCCTGTTAGCCACTCGGTTTCGCTCACCGATTAGGGCAACGCGCTGCCGATTCAGATCTCGCAATTCGCGAATAGAACGGTCGGGAACAAAACTCCCTCGCACTAATCCATGCTGAAGTAGTTGCCCAATCCATTCGCAATCCTTCATGTCCGTCTTCCGGCCGGGTACGTTCTTGATATGCGCCGCGTTTACGAGCTGAAGCTCAAACTGTCCTTCAAGCACGTTCCAGATTGGTTTCCAGTAAACACCCGTGCTTTCCATTGCTACGTGTGTCACAGAAAATGTTTTCAGCCAAGCAGCCAATTCCACAAGCTCAGCCGTCACCGTTCCAAAGCGTCGTAGAACCTTCTCGCGCTTCTTTCCCTCCGCTAGCAAAACACATGCCGTGATCGACTTCTTGTGCACGTCTAAACCGCAGCAGCGCTCGTATAATGCTTCCATCTGTTCCTCCCGCCCGCAGCGTTGAGGACACCGAATATTCAGATTCTCCCTCGCGTGCTCATCCACCGAAGTGGAGGCAACCAGTCGCTGTTCCCGGCAGTGTCCAGACCAAACTTGACAACGGGCTCCGGTCGGCGCCAATGTTCTCCGGCCTTGTTCTACGCGCGGGCTAATCCCACGCTACTCCGGCTTCCCCCCTTTTCATCCGCCGTTGTGCCGTGTACGCGGCATGACCAACTTGACAAGCACAACTTGACAAGCACAACTCAATCCGAACGTTTCGACAGTTCGCTCATGAGGAACTTTTCGCAGATTGCCCAAGCCTTTGATGCTGTTGAAAAAGTCCTTGCGCCGAGTTAAAGAGCGATGGCCGCTTCAGGCCATCGCTGCTTCCGGCGCTTTGGTTCATAAACCGTACCAAACGTTTTATGTTTTGGACCGTTGCAAGGAGGAACTGCTCTCCGGCCCTTGGTATTCCGCGCAACCGCAGCGTACGAAGGCGAATTTGATTGCGCAGTTCCGAGAGGAGAGCCTCTATCTTGTTTCGAGCGCGCCGCATCGCGGCAAACTCCGGCGTTTGACTGAGCTTCCTCACATCTCGCGCACATCCTCATACCAGTTGATCTTCAGCGTGCGTTGAGACGACGGTGTGCACGCTGGTTTTTGTGAACAGTTCCTGCATTGCGATGGTTTGGCGCTAAAGAAAAAGCCTTGCGAGCCTCTACTCGTTCCTGAATAGCGAAGCAGCTCGCCCGCTGGACATCGGTAGGCGTTTTGTTCCGGCACTTGAGTAAATTCATTTTGGGTGTAGAAGCCTTTGATTTGTTGTTTGCGATCCAGCACTGGGATATATGGTGCAATCTGGCGATCAGAGAGCCAGGACAGAAACTCGCCCGTGCCATAGCTCTTGTCGGCAGTCACGCTGGGCGGCTGCAGCCCAAACCGTTGCCTTGCTCTTTCTAACATCTGGCAAGCAGCAACGACCTCCTGACTGAGTCGTGCCGGTGTTGCCATAAGCCCTGCGATGACACAGCTGCGGCTATCGATCAGATAGTTGTCGTAGTAAGCAAACTCTGAAGCTCCCCGCTTGCTCGAGAGAGCTGATTCCGGATCAGTAGTCGAGATCTTCAGCGGTGGCGAGTTCCGATAAGTACGGCGTAGTTTGGGATCGTCTAACGCCTCGTCGGACGGGTCAAGAGTCTGCGCCGGCTCCGCGATAAGGTCCTCGCGCTCTATCTGATCGACGTATGCGCGCACGGTGCGATTCACTTTCGCGACCTCCGGGAGTTCTTAGGGGCGATCGTGCGGTCAGGGCTGGCATCAGGGCGGATCTGCGTGCTATCCACGAATAGGCCGGCACCCTTCAGGAGCCGGACATTTATGCACTGCTGGACGATTCGCTCGAAAAATTCGAGAAGGAGCGGCGACTCCTGAAAACGGCCGTGGCGATTTTTGGAGAATGTTGAGTGATGAGGAACCTCTTGATCGAAGCCCAGCCCGGTGAACCAGCGATAAGTGAGATGCATCCCGACGTCCGCTGGAGACTTACCGGTATTGGCGTGTATTGCGACTAGATCACAGCTTCGATCCGCCCTGTTGATTTCCCACATAAAAGCTGCCATGCTACCTGTTGGCAACCAAGATGGGGCCTTTATGAAAGAAAAGACGGACGTTCAGCAGGGCACATTGGCGCTCATGGTCCTCAAGACCCTAGAAGTACTGGGAACATTGCACGGCTATGGGATTGCGCGGCGCATCGAACAGATCAGCGGAGATCTCCTGGCGGTGAATCAAGGCACGCTATACCCGGTGCTGCTGAAGCTGGAACAGGAAGGCGCAATCGCTTCGGAATGGGGCGCCTCAGAGAATAATCGCAAGGCGCGCTTCTACCGGCTGACACGCCAGGGACGCAAACAGCTGCGGGCGGAGGCCCGCGATTGGGAACAAACGGCAGCGATTATCGGCCGGTTCTTCGCGGTGAAAGCCGAGGATCTGTAATGAGAGCCCTGAGGCGTTTTTTCACGCGGCTGGTTGCCTGGACAGCGGAGCGGCGAGATGAGGAACGATTGAGGGAAGAGGTCGAGGGACACCTGGCTCTGCAGACAGCAGAAAATCTTCGAGCCGGTTTATCGCCGTCGGAGGCGCGCCGCCAAGCTGTCCTGAAGTTCGGGGCGGTCGGGGCGATCAAGGAAGACTATAGAGATCAGCAAGGCCTGCCAGTTCTCGAAAGGTTGCTTCAGAATGTGCAGTACGGGCTGCGGCAATTCCGCAAGAACCCTGGCCTGACGGTAACCGTGCTGCTGACGCTGGCACTGGGGATTGGGGCCAACACCGCGATCTTTACAGTGGATTACGCAACACTGCTGGCGCCGCTGCCTTATCCGGAAGCCGGCCAGTTGGTGATCGTATGGTCAAAGATTCGAGATCACCGCAACTCGATTTCGGCTGCTGATTTCCTCGAGTGGAAGCGGCAGAGCAACGCCTTTCAGGACCTGAACGCGCAGACCGAAGGTGTCTTCAACGTGGCCACCCGTGAACAACCGGAAAACATGGACGGCAGAATCACCACTCCGGGCCTCTATCGCATGCTCGGATATCCCTTTTTCCTTGGCCGCGATTTCTTGCCCGAAGAAGGTCAGCCTGGCAACGATCATGAGGTCATCCTCACGCATAAGCTTTGGCAGCGGCTTGGCAGCGACCCTCATATTCTCGGCACGGCCATGCACATCAACGGCGAGCGTTACACCATCGTGGGCGTGTTTGCACCGGGTCTGACCGACCGCGGCCAGGGGGAATTCGCCATTCCGCTGGCCTTTAAACCGCAGCAACTGAACCATGACACTCATTGGCTGATTGCCATGGGCAGACTCAAAGCCGGCTTCACGATCAAGCAAGCGCAAGCCGATATGGACGGGGTCACGCGCCGCCTTGCCGCCGCCTACCCGGCGAGCAACAAGGGCTGGGGCGCTTCTGTCGAGCCCTTCAAAAACGACTTCATCCCTAGCGACCGGATTATGACGCTCTGGCTCCTTCTCGGCGCAGTCGCCTTCGTGCTGCTCATCGCTTGCGCCAATGTAGCCAACTTGTTGCTGGCCCGGAGCATGAGCCGCCAAAAGGAAATGGCCCTTCGCAGTGCATTGGGAGCGAAATCGGCAACTATTTTCACCCAGCTCTTCACTGAAAGCTTGCTGCTGGCGATTGCCGGCGGCGCGCTAGGCATTGGCGTCGGCTATGCCATGCTCCAGGGATTGATCGCCGTAACGCCGCCGAACACTTTGCCGAGCGAAGCGGACCTGAGCCTCAATTTCCCCATCCTGCTTTTCGCCCTCGCCGCGACTTCGATCGCAGGCGTGCTGTTTGGCTGCGCTCCAGCCTGGTACGCTTCGCACGTCGATCCCGCCGAAGCGCTCAAGGAGGGAGGCCGCTCGGGTAGCGGTCCCGGTAGTAATCGCCTGCGCCGCTCGCTCGTGATCTTGGAATTCGCTCTGACTCTCACGTTATTGGCCGGCGCGGGTTTGGCGATTCACAGCTTCTGGAATCTCACCCGCGTCGACCTTGGCGTCCGCACCGATCACACTCTTACCTTCGTTCTTGCCGTGCCCGATTCGCGCACTATAAACCCGGAGCGAATTGTCGCTTATTATCGCCGGATTCTGGCCAGCGTCGCGGGCGTTCCGGGCGTTTCCCAGGTCTCGGCGGAAACCGGCGTACCCCTCGAAGGAGCGGGCTTCAGCGAGTTTTTCTCGCTGGCCGGTCAACCAGCCTACACCGATCCGTCGCAGCGCCCCGGAACGGGCTTCCAGATGATTACGCCGGGTTACTTCCAGACTTTTGGCATCAAGTTGGTAGAGGGTCGAGCTTTTACCGACCGGGATAATGCGTCCAGCGTGAAGGTTGCGGTCGTGAATCAGGAATTTGTCGATCATTTTCTGAAAGGTATGGACCCGCTAAAGCAGCGCGTAATCGTGCGGCCGTTGATATCGGGCATCATCCAACGAGGGGCGCCCGTCGAGTGGCAAATCGTGGGTGTTTTTCACAATGTACGGAGCCGCGGATTGCGCGCAGACAATCCGGAGATGGATGTTCCTTTTTGGCAGATCCCATGGCCCCTTGCCGGTATCGGCGTCCGAACTGCGGGCGATCCGGCATCCATGATGAGAAGCATTGCGGCTGCTGTGCACGCGGTAGACCCGCAGATTGCTCTCGCGGACCCGCGCACCATGCAGCAGGTACGGAACGATGTGCTGGCCGATGACCGGTTCACCTTGATTCTGTTTATTACCTTTGCGGCTATCGCGTTGCTTCTGGCTGCCGTGGGCATTTACGGCGTAATGGCATTCTCGGTCGCGCAGCGCTCGCATGAGATTGCCTTGCGTATGGCGCTCGGCGCGACGCGCCATCGCGTGCTCAAGTTAGTGGTCGGCGAGGGCGCGGTGCTGGCAGGCGTTGGATTGCTTCTCGGCTTAATTGGCGCCTGCTTTGTAGGCCGCACCATGCAGAGCACTTTGTATGGTATCGGCGCGATGGATTACCCGGCTTTCGCGGCTATGGGCTTGCTTCTTCTGGTGGCGGCTCTGTTGGCTTGCTACCTGCCGGGCCGCCGTGCCGCGTCCGTCGAACCCATGCAGGCGCTCCGCAGGGAGTAAGGCAGGATCTCTTGCCGGCCCTGCAATTAAGCCCGTGCTATCTCTCGTTCTTACCTTTGGTGATGCATCTGCGCGTTAGGAGCAGTCTTCCTTTGCATCGTCTCAGCATGTCCACCATGCGATAAGATCTGCCACTGGGCCGCCTCGATTGAATCCACTACTCGCAGCGAAGCGCCGCCATTGGGTTCAGACGAGCCGCGCGCCGGGCCGGCACAAATATTGCACATAGCGCAAAGGCGCTTACGAGCACCAGTGCAAATGAAAACAAATAAGGATCCGTCGCGGATACACCAAACAGCCACGCCCGAAGAAAGCGGGTCAGTGCAATTGAAACTAAGGAACCGCTGGCAAGGCCAACCGCCAATACCCTTACATATTCAGAGAGTATGAGATGCAAGATCTTTCTGGGTGTTGCGCCCATCGCCATGCGAATGCCTAACTCGGATGTGCGGCGGGTGACAGAGTAAGCGGATAAGCCGTAAATGCCAATGCACGATAAAAGAAGTCCGATCAAACCGAAGGCAACCGAAAGCACTGTTAACAGCCGTTCGTACAAGAGCGTGGAATCTAGCAACGAGTCGAACGTGTGAAAATCCACCGAAACTCGATTGTTGAGATGTTTCACCAGGTCTTCGATTGGCCTTGTAAGATCGATAGCCGGGATCTCGGTCCAAACCTCTAAGTTCAGCGATAAGAGGAAATCGAAAGAGGGCGGGAGCTGCGCGATTGGGCGATAAAGCGTGGGTGGGGCCTGGTCACGCAGGCTGCGATAGCGCGCGTCTCCAACGATACCCACGATTGTGATCGTGTCCTTTTTCTCCTTCTCGTAGACCAGACGGCCGATCGGATCTGCGGAGCCGAAGGCCCGTGTTGCAAACGCCTGGTTCACGAGCGCCACATGGACAGCTTTGTCGGAGTCCAGTTGACCGAAATACCTTCCAAGAATCAAGGGCGTTCCAAGAGTCTCGAAGTATCCCGGCGTCACCCAGTTCTCAAAACTATGTCGGATCTGCCCAGCTCGATGCGTGTTCCCGAGGATCTCGTAATCTTGTTGCCAACTTCCCCCGCTCAAGGGCACCACCACTGAGGCTGCGGCCGACCGAACACCTGGAAGACCACGCGCTTTTTCAAGCAACCGATCGAAGAATCGGGCCACGTCGGCGTTCTTTTGTATGGCCTGAGTTGTATCTACCTCGGCGATCAAAAGATGATCACGCCGAAACCCTGGATTGAAGGTACGTAAATCAAACAGACTGCACGAAAGAAGTGTCGCCCCAAGCAGGAGCACTACGGAAAGACTAATTTGGACAGCCACGACGGCTTTCCCGAAAAAGGCCTTGACCGTAAGGCGCTGACTGGTTTCGCTCAAGACGGCATTTAAGTCTGTCCGTATGGCTCTCACTGCTGGAGCCAAACCGAATAGGAGGACGGTGGAAGTAAATAGGGCAACCATCCCCGCAACGAACCGCCAATCGGGCCTGGTATCGAGAAAGACATTCGGATCCGAACCGGATTGAAGAAACGCAACCAATCCCCGAGTGCACACAAAGTAAACAGGGATGCTCGCACACGCTCCGAGAGCTGCAATAAGAGTACTTTCCGTGAGCAATTGGCGCAGAATCCGTCCCCGATTCGCGCCGATAGAAAGCCGGATAGCAAGCTCGCGAGACCGGACGACGGAGCGCGCCAGCAGAAGATTCGCGAGGTTGGCGCAGGCGATCACAAGAATCAATCCGCTCATCGTTAACAACACGTAGAGCGGTCTAGAGAACCGGTCACGAATAGCGGAGAGTCCCGTTGCCGCCGATTGCGCATAGAGCCGGTCCGGCTTTGCGGCTTCGGCTGGAGATGGCTCGAGCTCTTTTCGAATCGAGGGATAGAGAGTGTTTAGTCTGGTCGTGAGCTCATCAGCCGGCATGCCTGGAGGCAACCGAAACAGGATATTCAGCCATGTCCAGCCGCCGTTATCAAGAATCGGCTGGGCAGGATTTGTTGCGGCGTAAGCAGCGATAGGCAGGATAAGATCCGAATAAGCTCCAACGAAAAAACCGAAAAACTCAGGAGGCGCGACACCTACTATGGTGAAGGATTGCGCACCGATTGAGACGTGCCTTCCGATGGCGGCCGGCTCACCGTGGAACTGAGATAGCCACAAACGATAGCTTAGGACGCAGTTTGCGCCATGCGGGAGACCTCTAATGTCATCGTCTCTGTCGAGCAAACGTCCTACGTGTGCGCTGAGTCTAAGAGACCGGAACGCATCTCCGGAGATAATAAGCGCCGGGGTATTGCGTATTGAGCTTCCATAATTTACCTGAACATAGTCACCGCCTACCGCGAATAGTGGAACTCTATTTGTGTTTGCTCTTTCGAGAGCATTGAACATTCGGTAGGAGAAGTTATCATCTTTCTCCTCGGGTGTCTTGTGGCTCAATTCCCACAACTGTCGCGGCCCCGGGACCGGCAGCGTTTTGAAAAGAAGCGCATTCATGAGAGAAAAGATGCCCATAGTCGCGCCCAGCCCAATTGCCAGCGAAAGACATGCGGTAACGGTGAAAGCCGGGCTCTTGGTCAAGAGGCGCGCGCCATAACCGATATCGCGGGCCAGGGACTCCAGCCAGTTCCATCCCCAGACCTCCCGGCTCATTTCCTGCCAACGTGTCAAATTGCCAAGTCGCTGTCTCGCGAGAGTCGGATTGGTCTCGCTAGCGAGCATGGCGAGGTGACTTTCCATCTCCTCGCGGAGGTCCGCGTGTGCGCGGTCTCTTCCGATTAAGAACTGAATTCGACGGACGAGCTCCAGGAAAAAGCGGCCCATTTTTCCCCTAGGATGAAGCCGCGATCACGCGTCCGATAGCTTGCGAAACGCGCCGGTATTTGCTCAACTCGGCTTCCAGTTGCTTGCGCCCTAAGGCCGTAAGCGAATAGATGCGCGCGCGCCGCTTATTTTCGGTTTCCTGCCACTCGGCTCTGAGCCAGCCTTTCAACAGCATGCGTTGCAAAGCTGGGTATAGTGACCCCTCTTCTACGCGGAAGGCATCGCGCGACGAACTCTCCACAAACTGAGCGATGCCGTACCCGTGGTTTGGGCCACGCGCAATAATTTTGAGAATCAGGAGATGAAGAGTCCCCGGCGGGATCTCATCTCGAAGCGGTTCTGCCATAGACTGCCTTCCTCAGATAGCCTACTTGAGTTAGGGTGCGTTGTCAAACTGGTCGAAAGCTTTGCTATCGTCTCAGCATGTCCACCATGCGCGACGAGATCCGTCAGCAGCCTGCCTCTATCGAGCGCACGCTCGAAACGGAATGGAGCCGCGCCGGCAAACTTCGCGCGCACTTTGAACGGAAGCCGGTTCGTCTGATCGTCCTCGCGGCCCGCGGGACTTCGGACAACGCCGCGCAGTTTGGCCGCTATCTGCTCGAGATCGCCACCGGCATCCCGGTTTCACTCGCCGCTCCCTCCGTCTTTACTCTTTATCGTTCCGGTGTGAATCTGAAAGATGCCGTAGTGGTCGGTATCTCGCAATCCGGTGAGTCGACCGACACCAATCTCGTGCTGGAACATGCTAAGTCCGTCGGCGCATTCACAGTCGGCGTTACAAATGAGAAGGAGAGCGCGCTTGCAAAACTGGCCGACGAAACTTTCCTGGTTCGCGCTGGCAAAGAAAAGAGCGTGGCCGCGACCAAAACTTACACTGGCCAGCAGACTTGTTTCTATCTGCTCGCGCACGCCCTCGGAGCCTCACTCGAGCTCGACGATCTCAAACGGATTCCCGACTGGACCGCCGCCGCGCTGAAACTTGAAGACGAGATCCGGGAGCGCGCCGAGCGTTACTGCTTCATGCGCCACGCCGTCTGCGTCGGGCGCGGGCTGAATTATTCGAACTCCTTCGAATTCGCCTTGAAGTTGATGGAAACTTGTTACGTAGTTGCGGAGCGTTTCTCTTCAGCCGACTTGCTGCACGGCCCTATCGCTATGCTCGAACGGTCGTTCCCGGCATTTCTGTTCTGCCCACCGGGCGCTACCTGGAACCCGATGCTCGAGCTCTACGCCAAATTGCAGTCCATTCAGGCCGAGACATTCATCATCACAGACGTAAGTAATGCGGGCGTACACCAACTCGAAGGACTGTTGCAACCGCCGCTGATGATCCCGGCTCCGCTTGCCCACCGGCACGAGCGTTTGCCGGAAGATCTCTACACACCGATCCCTTACGTGATCCCGGCTCAGTTATTCGCGGCGAGTTTGGCTGAAGTGAAGCATCTCGACCCCGATCAGCCGAGATCGCTCAATAAGGTGACGCAAAATCTGTGACTGCACGCTGCAAATCGGGCGCCCTTGCTTCTACTTGCGCGAGCCGCGAGTGGCGCCCTTCAGCGCCGATTGACGCCGCTTGGCTGATTTCCGCTTTGGCTTGACGATCCGAAAGGTTCCGCTGCCCAAATACTCGGCTTGATAAAGGTTCTCTTTTTGCTTGAGCTTGGGTGAGGCTGCGTGCCCCACACGCCCGGTGGTCTGTTGTTCGGCCATGGATCTTTAGTTTAGCGAATCGTCTACTAAGACCTGTTAAGGATGCGCAATCACCATCAACGTCTTCGCCCGCTCGATGGTTGCTTCGAGCGCCAGTTTCGCATTCTCCGGATCGAGCGCCGCGAAGCTTTCATCCAGGATTACCAGGTCGGCCGATTGTAGCAGCGCGCGCGCAATAAACATCCGGCTTCTCTCGCCATGCGAAAGCTGCCATCCGCCTTCGCCGACCATCTGCATCAGTCCGCTTGGCATCGAATCGAGCAGCTCGCTCAATCCCAGTTCGCGGCAGACCGTCTCCGCTTCTTCCATGTCGGCGTGCGTAGGCGGCCACTGCCTGCCTAACAACAGATTGAACGCGAGCGTTTCCGTCAAGACATGATTCTCGTGAAACTGTGGAGCGGCCGCAATCCGCTTGCGCCACTCTGAGCTGCCGAGCGTAGCGCGATCCATTCCATTGGAGAGCAGCAGTCCCGATTCCGGTTCTCTCATTCCGGAGAGGAGCGACGCGAACGTTGTCTTCCCGCCGCCTGACGGTCCCTCAAGCAGAATCCGGTCCCCTTCCTGCACAGTCAGGCTGCCCGCCTGTAAAGCCGCCTTCCCTGTTGCTCGATAACGATAACTCAGCCGGTCCGCCTCAATCACTTTGCGCGAGCGGCGACCCTTCGCAACCAAAGCTTCTCCCAGCCTTTCCTGTCTTGCCGCCGCTTGGAACAGCGGCTTGATTCTCTTGAACGCAACCCACGCCGCCGCCAGGTCCGCAAACGATCCCGTTAGCTTGCGCAACGCAGTGTATGCCAGCAGCACCCCTCCCAAAGTGAGCCCGATGCCCGGTCCTGCACCGGGCCGGGCCATGATCGCTGGCAGCAAACAAGCCAACCCGGCTACCAGCCAGCCTCGTGGAATCGCCGCAATCAGCCAAGCTCCCGTATTGTCGAGCGATTTTGAAACATCCAGATACCCATGCAGCGCCTGATCTTCGGCTTCGTGCCACTCGCTCCGCTCCAATTGCGCCACCCTGGTCCGATGTCCTACCATCGCTTCCACCAGGTCTTCCGTCAGGGCCATGCGCGTACCGGTCCAGCGGCCGAACGCGCGCATAAATCGCCACGCCGCGAACGCTGTCAGCACGCTCCAAAATGCCAGCACAAGAGCGAAGCGACCCAGGACAAACATCGCGAGCACAATCTCGACCGTCGCCAGCAGGCCGGCGATGCCGCCGCTCAGCGCCAGCGTTTCCACCGCTTCGGCTTCCAGCGCCTGCCCGAGAAAACTCCCGATGCCTCCGTGCCGCATCTCTTCCGGAAAAAGTTTCATCGCGCCGCATAACAACCGCCGCTTCACGAATCCGCCTAGCCCGATCGCAAACAGACCTTGCAGCCAGGTTGTCATTACCTGACACGGCACCAACGTGAGCAGCAGCAGAGCCCACCCGAGCAGCCATCCCGGCTCCAGCCTGCCGCTGCTCGAAAGACTCGCCAGGATGGCCCACGATGCCAGCCACAGTAGGTATTGAACGGTGTGCGCCACGATCATGCCCCCCGCATTCCCGATCACACCCGCTTGCCGCAGCAGGCGGAGCGGATTCACTCCCGGCTCGCTGCGCAGAATCCAGCAAGCGTTGAAGCGCGTCCTGGCAAGTTGCTCGTTGAGCATCAACCGAATCGCTTTCGAGCTCCTGGCACCGGAGATCCCGCTTCCCGCAAGCATCTCTTTGAGACTGATTCGATGACTTGCCTCCGCTGGCTCGCGCAAAACGCCGCACAGATCGGCTATTTCAACTCGCTCGCGTTTGAGAGCAGGCGTTAAGACGTAAAGGCGCTTCCTCTTGGCGCCGAGCACAACCAAATAAGCGTCTTCATCGAACTGAATCAGTGCCGGATAAGCTGCCGCGAGTTCGTTCGGTAAATTGCCCAGCGTCGTCTCGAGCGGCTCCGCCTCGCAACCCGCCCGCCTCGCCGCATTCTGAATCCATCCACCTATGTCTTCGCCATACTTTGGCCCGTGTGAAACTCCGCTTGCCTCATTCGCTAGTCCCGTTCTGCAAATCACTTCACGCAATGCATCGTCGAGACGTTCAACAGGCCATGCTAGTTCGCGCAAAGCGGTGTTCAGCATCACGCTACTTCCGCGCGCTGAACCGGCTCTTCAGCCGGGAACGCTTCTTCCACCACGCGGCCTGCATGGACCTGTACCCGCCGCCAAAGTCTGCTACCCCACAGCCCCGACCGGGTCTCTTCTTCGGCCTGTAGCAACTGCGCGTAACGCGACTCAGGATCCTCAGCTAGTTCGTTCGGTGTTCCGCCCTCCGCAATGCGTCCGCGCTCAACCACCACCACCCGATCGAAAGCTTGTGTCTCGCTCAGGTCGTGCGTGACGCACAGCAGTGTCGCGCCGTGCCAAAATTCGCGCGCTCTTCGAAGCAACTGTCTCCGCTTCTCACGATCCAATCCGCGAAATGGTTCATCGAGTATCACCAGCCGGACATCTCTTCTCAGCAACGCCCGTGCGAATCGAACGCGTTGGCCTTCGCCGCCAGAAACCAGCGCGCCGCCTTCCCCCAGCTTGGTCTGCATTCCCTCCGGCAGATTCTCGAGCACTCCGCGCAATAGCGCTCCATCGATCGCTTCACCGACACGCTCACCCGACCTCGACCCATAGGCTACGTTCGCCAGCAGCGACCGGTTCCATAGCTGCACCGCCGGATCCACCCAGGCAGTTGAACATCGCAGTCGCTCAATATCGAGCGGCCGATCGTCAATCAAAATTTGGCCCGCGCTCGGCTTCAACCATCCGAGTAATAGCCCAACCAAGCTCGATTTGCCCGCGCCAGAAGGGCCCACAATCGCCACGTGACTGCCCGGTTCCATCTGCGTTGTCACCTCGTCGAGAATCGTGTGCCCCGAGGCCCGCACCGATACATTGCAAAATTTGATCGCGGGAGCTCCCCTCACCGCCTCTTCCTCTCTCGAGCGCTCTTGCTCTTCAGGTGCGCCCAGCGGATCGAGCAAGCGCAGCGTCAGATTTCGATAGTACGGGTATTGCCGCATCAAGCTGCCGATCTCCTGGCCGAGCACAGGCAGATTGAGCGCCCAGTACGCAAGCAGCAAAACTCGCGCGATGCCCGATCCCGTGATCGGATGCCATAACAGCAAAGCCCCAACCAGTCCGAAGGTCAAAAATAGCTGCACGGCTTCGATGCTCACAGCCAGCCGCTGCAACCCAAGCGCCGCATGAGCCCACTCGCCCAGCAGCTTCTGATGTTCCCGCCGGACGTTTTGCTCTCCTCCGTGTGCCCGAATCGCAAACAGCCCCAACATTGCATCCAGATAAAAGCGTGTCAGGCCCGCCGCATGGCTCCGCACGCGCAGGTCGCACTCGGCCAGCATGGATTGCGTGGTAAACGCGGGAATCAAAACAACCGCCACGATCAGCCATACGAGAACCGACGCCGAAGGTTCAAGCCACGTGATCGCGGCCGCTGTACAACAGAGTTCAAAAACCGCCCGCAGCATTTGCCGCACCTGGTCCGGCAAATGTCGCAGCCGTTTCGTCGCGTGACTGCGCTCTGCCATATCTGAAGTCAACCGGCTCTGGAAATAGCGATCCCCAAGCTTGGGAATCTTTTCGAGAAACCGCACGCGCAATCGATTCTCGATCTGCCGTCCCAACCTTCCGCCGATGACAAAAGAGGGCAGTTCCAAGAGCAGCAACGACAGGCTGAACAGGATCACGCTCGTGATTGCGCCCAGTCGCTGGCCCGTCAGTACCAGTTCCTGCGTCACGTCGAATAAGCCGCGGAACAGCAGTGCTTCCGCAATCGTTCCGCCTGCCGCCAGGATGAGCGCCGATAACAGCAGCGCCGAAGAAGCTGGTCCGCTGTGCCACAAGGCGGAAGCCAGCTCACGTCCGGGACGCGCCGGCTTTTCCGCCATTGCCGCGGCAAGCTCAGGCCCTAACTCGCTGTCTACTGCGCACGCCTGTTTTCCGAGCACTCGCACCAGTACCGCCCCGCGCATCAGCACCTGCTCGTTTCCTTCTGAGTCTTGCGGCGCAGCCCGTACCGACCAGTAGCGGTCCGGAATCATGTCGGGGTGCTCGCAAAGGCGTTCGAGCAAGGACACGGCCTCACGGCCGCCCCGCACGACACCGCCTTCTGTCAACGACTGCACGAGTCGAACGGCGGCGTCGAATGCAGCCAGCGGTTGCCAGCTTTCGTCCGCCAGCAACCGGCCGAGCAGTCTCGCACTGTCGTTCTCTCCCGCGCCTAGCTTTCTCAGCCGCGCTTGCAGCACAATTTGAAAACCGTCGGACCCGGCAAACTCCCGCCATTCTGTTGCCGTCGCCGGCATCGCGTGCCGGTAGATTTCGCTCGTGAATCGCTGCACCTTGACCCAGCGCCGCCCCACGGCCGGATCCATCACTTGCAGCAGGTTGCCGTGCCGCCGCCAGACCACCACGAAATGCGTCAGGCCGTTCGGTAAGAGCACCACCACCAGCGCCGGAAGCGCCTTGGCTTCCAGAATAAATAAATCATCAACTGGCAAGAGGACCTGCTCTGCACGGAGACCCAGCTGATTCGCCACCGTTTCCATTGTGTCGATCGAGGTTCCGTCGATTCCGGTCTGGCAGGCCTCCCGCAAGCGCCCATAACTGACCGGAGCTCCGAAACCTTCGAGCAGGCACTTCAGCGCCGCCGGCCCGCAATCCATGTTGGAGGTCTGTACCACCTCCGGAACAAAGAACCGCCTCAATGTGCACCTAACGCCTGGCAAGCCGACCTTAGAACCAACGCTGCCGGCGACAGCCGCTCGACTTCGATTTCGACCGACCCCGGCAATCCGTGCTGGTAAGGAATGCGCGCATTCGCTGCAGAGACTACCGCCAGCTCAACCCTTACTTTGCCGTTGCGTATCTCGTCCGCCACCTGTGACACCTCTGCGGACACCGTCCCGTATTGCGCCCATGGAAAACCTTGCAGCCGGACCACAGCGCGCTGGCCCGCGCGCACTTTCCCCAGCGCCGCCGAAGGCTCGAATTCTGCAACTACTTGTAAACGGCCGCTGGGCAGGATTACGCCTAATTGCTGTCCTTCGCTGATATGTGCGCCCGGCCGCAACGTCGCGCACTCGCCTAGGCGTCCCGAGATCGGAGCGAGAATTCGCCTTCGGTCCAAGTCACTCTCCAGGCGATGAATGCTCGCGCTCGATGTAGCCGCATCTCCTTCGAGCTTTGCGATCTCGACCAGGATCTGCTTCACTCGAACGTCGCGATCCTGTTCATGCACCTGCATCTCCGGCCCTAGCCGGGACATCGCAACTCGTAGATTCTCCGCCGCTTCACGCTTGCTCTGCGCCTCCGCCTGCGCATGCTCCGCATCGGCGTCTGAGAGAATACCCTCCGCATGCAGCCGTCTTGCCCGATCTGCTTCCTGCGCGGCGAGTTGCGACTGCGTTTCCGCTTCCTTAAATTGCGCGCGCGCCTCCTCCGCCGAAAATCCCAACACTTGCCGGTCGCCCGAGCGCCCTTCCCCTTCTGAACTCATCTGCGCCCGGAGGGCCGCCATCTGCGGCTGCAAGCTTGCGAGATGAGCTTTTTGCTCCTGCAGGTTCAGCCGCTCTTGGTCGCTGTCTAGCTCGACCAGCACGTCGCCCGCTTTGACTTCTTTCCCGAGCGTGAGCCCGGATGCAACCAGCCGGCCAGCCGCATTAGCTTGTACCGGACAGGCAGCGCCCTCGATTTCGAGCCGGGCTGAATCCGAAACTTCGTAGCGTGTGACTTTGGCGGTCAGCGCCCAAGCCGTCCAGGCGCCGAGTAACGCGAAGGCAATGCACAAGCCCGCAGCCGACTTGAACCCTCTATCCGCGCGCAGAGCTCGATTCACTCGCCCAAAATCGTTGGCCATCCTCAGGTAAAGTGGGCGGCGCTGAAAAAAAGTATGGCCGCTCCGTGAAATATTTCGAAGCGGCCTATTATTCTTATTAAGTTCTAACCTGAAAGTGCCGAAAAGAAAACTATGCACCCCACATCGTGCGACCGGCCTTGACGTTGCTCTTGATCTTCATTGGTAGAATCCTCCTTTCCTGGGAATGGGAGTTTCTTGCTGGCGGGCAAAAAACTCTTAATACTAGTTTCGGAATTGCCGATGAGAAAATTACGCACCCCACATGGTGCGGCCAGCCTTGACGTTGCTCTTGATTTTCATTTGTTCGTTCTCCTTTCTTAAGATTGCGGGTTCTTGCTGGCGGGCAGGGACTCGCTTCGTTCTTCCCACATGTACTAGCTCTATACGGCGCTATTCGCCGAGGCGAACGGCCAGGTTGACAACAGGCCGATCTCTACCGGCCCTGCTGCTCTTCTTCGTTTTCTGCGCGAACTAGATATTCAAGTTATAAACTGTTTTTCCGAAATCTTGAATACGGATTGTCCCGACTCAATCTGCCCCTTGGCATAGCTTCGTTCGCGCGATGCTATCCTCGCAATCGAGGCAATCGAATGAGTCGTCAGGCATTTGCGTTTTTTCTAGTCTGCGCGGCGATTTTCGTTAGTACCGCCTACGCCCTCGATCGCACTCTGCCTCACCCGTTTCGTGAATATGGTGGCGTCGAATATCGTATAGGCTCCGTTCCGCTGCCCCCCGATTTCGCGGAGAAGACCGAGTGGGCTTTCGCCCGGCTTATGTTTCCGGGCGGCGAGAATGACGGCTATTACGGCCGTGAAGACCCCGACTGGCGCGAAGGATATTGCCTCTGGACCCAGGATTTCCCGCGCGCCGATCGCCACTTCTCTGAAGCTGTCCGCCGCTTAACCCGGATCCACGTGCGGTCCGTCGAACAGCCCGTCAATCTTGACGACGGGGACGACATCTATAACTGGCCCTGGCTCTACGCCGTCCAGGTGGGTGAGTGGGGCATCACCGATGCGCAAGCCAGAAAGTTGCGCGATTATCTTCTCCGCGGCGGCTTTTTCATGGCCGACGATTTTCACGGTACCACCGAATGGAGGGTCTTCGAGGAGAGCATGAAGCGCGTGTTCCCCGATCGCCAGATCGTCGACATCCCAGACAGCGATGCGATTTTTCACACCGTCTATGACCTCGACGACCGCTATCAGATTGTCGGCTACGAGCACCTGCAACAAGGCCACAAGCTCGACGGTTACGTCGCGCGCTGGCGCGGCATATACGACGACAAGGGCCGCATCATGGTCGCGGCCTCCTTCAACTCCGATATCGGCGATTCATGGGAATGGGCCGATTCGCCCGAGTATCCGGAAAAGTACTCAGCGCTCGGCGTACGCATCGGCATCAACTACATCGTCTATGCCATGACTCACTGAGCCCAATGCCACTTAGTCTTCTCGAACACCGCCCTACTCGCCAACGATCTGTTCCCATAGGTAGGGACAATCAACCGGGAAATCCTCCAAGTCCAAACCAGTCTCGGCTGCCGCTTGCAGCCGCCCGCTCGTGTAAGCCTTGTTGATAAGTTCAGGGAGATCAGACTGTAAGCTTGGGCTTTCTTCCATGATTCCGGCAATTCGATTTCGGTGTTCCCGGATCGTGTACTCCCAGCTCCTCGTTCGCTTATCCGGTTGGGAGTGCCATTTAAGCATCTGATTAATGAGCACAGCTAGCGTGTTTACCAGCGTTCCTCGTTCTTGTTTGGCCAAATCTTCAATCTCTTCCGCGAGATTCTCCGTGTCTAACGCTTGCCCCGTACGTAACCGTCGGGCTTGATCGATCGCCCAGGCGTAGGTATCGGTCTTATACAAGCTCGCCATAACTCTTAATTGTGTCGCAATACGGCAACTACGCTCCCACCGCGGTCTTCTCGGCGCTGATCTTGCCGAGCCAGCCGCGAGGCAGTCCGGATGACACTGTCTATCGACGAGGGTTGATTTACCTGGCAGATATCGGCGCCAACGCTGTCTACCGGCTGACGGCTACCGGCTTGACTCCCGGCTCCGTCTACGTGGATGTCGGCGACGAGCCATAACTCCGGAGAACTTCCGCAATCCGCGCTTTCTCCGAAGAAGAGCGGCCTGCCTGCGAAGCCAGCCAGGACAGGGAGTCATCTTCAATCTGGGCTCCGGCGCGTATCAGCATCTCGATGAGGGGAACATAGTCGATCTCAGGGTCGCCGTTGATGGCAGACCATAGGGCTTGGCCTAGAACCGTGCCGCCGTATACATTCGTCACCTCGAGAGGAGCGCCTCGTTCTAGAAGCAACTTGACCGTCGGCAACTGTCCGCCTACGACGGCCCAGTGCAGGCCAGTCAATCCGGTGTTCGCGTTTGTGCGCAGATCTACGCCCTTCTGCAATAGGAAATCGACAACACTGTTTCGACCATACTCACAAGCCCACAGGAAGCCCAACTCCATCTGCGCTTTCGTCGCATTCGCTTTCAAACTACCGTCTTCGTTGAAGAAGCTTTCAACCACATCCAGCAGTCCCACTCCAGCCGCTCCCTCAAGGTCCAGTTGCGCGCCGCGCTGGGCGAGAAACTCGGCGGCTTCTGGGCGTCCGTTGCGCAACGCCGGGACCAATGCATTGCCGGCTCTCCCATCTCCATTGATGGCGGCGCCGTAGTCCAGCAGGGTCCGCAGCAGTGCGATTTGCACACCGGCCTGTTTCGGATGTATGCTGGTCGCCACCAGGCCCAGGGTCGTGCTTTTGCCGTATACGTCCGCTACAGCGTCGACCTCAGCGCCAGCACTTAGTAGGATCTTTGCAATTTCAACGGCATTCTTGGGAGACTTTTGGCGGTAATCCTCGAAGCCATTCGCGCCCACGTAATGCAGAAGAGTGGCGCGGTGCAGGCGCGTCGATCGCGCTTGAACCAGCTCCGGGTTTTCTCGAAGCAATGAATCGAGTGTGCCGGCATCGCCCGTGACGATTGCGTCCGCAGCCAATTCGAATTTTGAGATGGGGGAACTCTCGCGAGTCAGCCCTGCGATGTGTTTCACAAACTTCGGCCAACTCTCGAAGCCGTGCTCGCGAGCAATCACCAATTGAGCGTCGGCGAGAGCGAAGTCGACACTTAGAGTTCCGGAGTTGAGCAGTTGATCCGGGCGAGGATGCCATTTCTTCACTCGCCGTAGCGCTTCGGAATCACCTGAATTGCCACGTTTGACGAAGTCCTTCGCCTGCTTCTTGTATTGTCCCAGGCTGGGGCGAGCCGGTAGCGGTGTAAGATCCGTAGTGTTCATTTACGAACTTCCTTTCATTCGCAGTGCCTGGAGTCCGCCCTAGTCAGGCTGAAAGAACGTTCGTAACTGATTCGATACTGAAAGGTGGGCACGGCCCTTTCCGCGGACTGGATGCGCCCTTCGCGCTAAGAAGTACGGTAGCGCTTAGCACGTGGCCGAGTCAAATCGGGCGGGCTTAGATTGTGCCTCGGTTGGCGGGGTTGAGCATGCGCAGCAGGTCGGCCAGTGTGGTACGTAAAATCCGAAAGTTGCGGTATACCGCTCGCCGGCGGTCGAGACTTCAATGAGAAAGCGGCTCTTGTCAAGAGCAAAACTTGCGATTGTCCCCAGGAGGATTCACAAGGGACTTCTCACCTTTCTCAGCAGACTGGATGGCCTCGGCCATCCAGTCATGCCCTACGGTTTGCCAAATTGGAGCCATGACCGATCGGGTCGAGGTCAGAGCACGTCCATAAAACACTGCGCCGTGTAAGGGCGGATCTATCCCGACCTGACGCCAGCTCAACTTCCAGGTTGCCCGTCATGCAGCCGCAATTCGGAAGGTCCGTTGAACCGTCAAGTAAGCTTTGCCGCTTGATCGTTGTCGATAATCGAGGTATATTGTCGATAGTCGCAGCCTCGATAATATGCCCAAACCGTCAGACTTGTTGCAGGGAACACTCGACCTTTTGATTCTCAAGACCATCGCGCGTAAACCGCTTCACGGTTGGGGGATAGCGAAGCGAATACAAGCGCTCTCCGGAGACGCTCTCTCAGTAGGACAGGGGTCTTTGTACCCGGCACTCCACCGGCTCGAAAACCAAGGCTGGATCTGCGCGACGTGGGAGGATTCGGATCTTGGGCGGCCTGCGAAGGTCTACTCTGTAACTCGCGAGGGCCGGAAACAACTGGAACGCGAACTCAAAAGTTGGAACCGCCTCTCTTCCGCCGTCCAGCTACTTATACAGAATGCCTGACGGTGAATTTATGCGGACTCTTCGGATCATCCAACGGCGCTTTTATTCCGTGCTGCGTCATTCCCGTGCCGACGCGGAACTTCAACGCGAAATTGAGATTCATATCGAGGCGCTCACGCAGCGGGCCATAGCTGAGGGCATGAGTGAGGCCGAAGCTCGTGCCAGAGCTTTGCGGGAATTTGGAGCGGTAGAGCGAACCAAAGAGGAGTGCCGGGATGCTCGCGGCGTGAACAGGTTTCAAGATTTCGCCCAGGACTTACGCTACGGGTTTCGCATGTTGCGAAAGTCGCCCGGCTTCAGCGCTGCCGCCATACTTACTCTCGCGCTGGGTATCGGCGCCAACACCGCGATATTCAGCATTGTGGATGCGGTGCTTTTGCGATCACTTCCTTATCCGGATTCCAATGAACTCGTTCTGATGCTCAATGTCCCGCTGAAACGCCCAGACGCGCTCTCCGGCATTTCGTACAGAGACTTCACCGAGTACCGAAGTCAGAATCGCGTATTTAGCGAGATTGCGGGAAATACATTCCACGATCTCACGCTGACTGGAGCCGGCGAGCCATCGGTTGTGAACACCGCGGACGTCACGCCGGAGATATTCTCTCTCCTAAACGCAAAACCTCTGGCGGGCCGCACGTTGCTCCACGAGGATGGCAAACAAGGCGCGACGGCCGTGGCCGTTGTGAGCGAAAATCTTTGGCGGAGCCGCTTCGGTTCCAATCCGGCTCTGGTTGGCCAATCTATTGTTCTGGACATGCGTTCCTTCACGGTTGTCGGAATCCTACCCGCAGCCTTTCGCTATCCGGATGGGGCTCCCCGGCAGGACGTGTGGATTTCTGTCCTACAAGACCCGCTGTTCGGACCATTGGCGTCACAGCCTCGCGTGCGTTTGCTGGGTGTGATTGGCCGGCTCAAGCCAGGCATTTCTCTGACGAAAGCCCAGGCCGAGATGAACACTCTAAGCGCGCGGCTCGCGAAGGAGTTTTCCGCAGAAGATTCCGAATTGACGATCCGGATTCGGCCCTATCGGGAGGCGGTGGTCGGGAATGTGAAATCCGCGCTGCTGATTTTGCTGAGCGCGGTTGGACTGCTGCTGTTGATGGCGTGCGCCAACATTGCGAACTTGCTTCTATCGAAGGCCACCTCTCGGGCGGGAGAAATTGCTGTGCGAATCGCACTAGGGGCGTCGCGCGCCCGCATTATCCGGCAATTGCTTGTGGAGAGCGTTCTACTGGCCATGCTCGGCGGATTTGCCGGTGTGCTTCTTGCGTGCCTCGCTGTTTGGACTCTGCAGCCCTTCTTGCCATCCGATCTGGCCCAGATCAGTTCAATTCATGTCGGAGGCCGGGTGCTGGCGTTTGCACTGTCGTTGTCTCTTGCTGCCGCGCTTGCGTTCGGACTGGCGCCCGCGCTCCTCGCGACCCCATCCCACTTGCAGATGAGCATGAGAGAGGGCGGACAGCGCACAGGCGAGCGCCGCGGACAGCATGTTCGGAGTTTTCTCGTCATCGGAGAAATCTCACTGGCCATGGTGCTCTTGGTTGCGGGCGGCCTCCTTATCCGCAGCTTGGCTCTGGTCACGTCCGTAAATCCGGGGTTCGATCCGCAGAATGTTACAGAAGCCGAGATTTCGCTTCCGCAATTTCAATACTCCAAGCCGCAGCAGTGGACGGCTTTCTCCGACGAATTGCTGGCGCGCGTTCATGCGCAGCCCGGTTTGCAGGATTCCGCTATAGCGGCTCCGCTGCCCATGGATCGACAGGGCCAAGCCACCTTCGAATTCAGCATTGTAGGAAATGCTCCGCTTCCGCGCGGCAAATCCACTACCGCCGCCTACGCGACCGTGAGTCCCGATTACTTCCGCGTGATGAGAATTCCACTGCGGCGAGGGCGTTTCTTCTCCCAGCAAGACTCTCCGTCCAATCACAAGGTAGCGATCATTAGCGAAACGCTGGCACGGCATTATTTCCCCAATCAGAACCCGATCGGAAGACAAATGAGATTCGGATTTCCGCCCAACAGTAATGTGTCGCGCGAAATCGTCGGCGTCGTCGGTGACGTGCGGGATGTGGCGCTTAGCCAAAAACCAGGCCCCATCATGTATGTGCCTTTCGCGCAAGCGCCCCTATACGGAGGGGAGGTGGTTGTAAGAAGTTCGTTGAGCACGTCGAGCGTGGCCGCCGCCATTCGCGAGGAAGTTCACTCCATCGACAAGGACCTACCGGTGACGGACATCGAATCCTTCCCGAATGCGGTTGGGAAATCGATCTCACGGGAACGATTTCGCACGTTCCTTCTAAGTTCGTTCGGCGCGATGGCTCTAGTGCTGGCCGCCGTCGGAATTTTCGGCGTCGTTTCGTACTCGGCTTCGCAGCGCACCCAGGAAATCGGAATTCGCATTGCGCTCGGGGCGCAGCCGCGCGACGTTTTGCGCCTGATTTTAGGGCAAGGAGCGAAGCTTGCCTTACTCGGCCTGGGCATTGGTATCGTCTTCGCGTTTCTGCTCACGCGTTTGATGGCGAGCCAGCTTTACAGCGTGTCGGCGACGGATCCGCTGACCTTTGGCGCCGTGGCTGTCGTTCTGCTTGGAGTTTCAGTGACTGCCTGTTACATCCCGGCTCGCCGCGCCCTACGAGTCGACCCCATGGTCGCCTTGAAATGCCAGTAATCCGTGTCCGTCAGCGTCGAAAGTCTGTCTACTGAAGAATTGTCGGTCACTTGACAGAACTCGTCTTGCGGTCGAATAGATCCGCTGTGGTCGCCATGCGTAGATCTATCCTGGCGGTTAGGGAGGACCTATCCTGACAAGAGCCCCCCGCCGGCGACGGCGCAGGAGAAAGCACGCGTCGGCGAGCAAAATCGCCAGCGCGAAGTAAGGTAGGCGCGACAGCGTCCACAACGCCGCCTGCACCCGTGCCCGAAAGCGGATCACCTGCCGGTTTTGATCGGCGGATATCGTCACCGGCTGGCTCCAGTCGAGCGCGATGAGCTTTGGCAGGAATCCACGGCGAACGCTGCCTTCGAGATCGAAGATTCCCACTTCGGGCGAAAAATGACTGGCGACGATCACGTCGTGCGACAGTTCCCCAAAGGTCAACGCACTCATGCGCGCGCCTGGCTGCGGATCGCCGGCCGTGACACCCGTCGCGATGAGCTGCGCGGACGGACCGTACTGCCAGATGACCGCGGAATCGGCGGGGCGGTTGTAGCTTGAGTAGAGCATCAGAACCTCGCGGTTACCGCGAACATCGACGATGCCGAAGAGCCTCTCGAGCAGCGTGGAATGGACGGCGCGCTCATCGGCGAGGAAGGGAAACTGGTAGGTTTCCACGCCGTATCCGGCCGCCTGGATTTGGGCGATGAATGACGCGTACGCGATGCGCGCGCGAGTGACGGTATCGGGATCGACCAGCCGTTTGAGAGCAGACGAAACGGCGCGGCCGATGCTTGAGAACTCCTGAAGGTTCGGTTCAATATCGAGACCGACGCCGGACCAGCGCAGTCCCGAATCGGCGGTCCACTTCTGAAATTCCCTGAAACGCGCCTCGCCCTGGGCGGCATTCGAGGCGTTGAGATAAAAGCCCTCCGCACCAGACAGCGCCAGCCCCGCCGTGACCGGAATGCCGGAGGCATTCAGCTGGCGGACGACCTGCGCGCGGTCGGGGCTGAGATCGATCAGCGCGAGGCTGATTTCGGCATTGAGCCGCTGCAGATCGCGAATGACGTCCGGATGGGAGAACAGAGACCGGAGCGCGGGCGTTTCCAGCTGGCAGGCAAAGCCCAGCCTGGGCCTGGACGGCGCGGTAACACGAACCTGGCGCGCGTCGCGATCGAGCCGGCTCGCGGCCACGAAAGACCTCCCACCGATGAACAGCGCGAGACATAGGGCGAGCTCGACCACAAAAATCAGCAGCCACAGCAGCGCTCGCAGGAGCCGACGGACCATTCTTAATTCTGCGACCAGCTAAACCGCGGATCAAACCTTTTTGCGTCGGCCCGAAGTCCGCCAAGTAGATTGACGCATGATTTCACCTGCGGCGCTGGATGATGTTGCTGGCCCCTCACCCTCGGCCAAGTCCAGAAAACTACGTTTTCTGATGACCGACAACAGCATGTTTCAATCCATGAGATCTGAGCCCGCGGAGAATCCGGAATCCTTGAAGGGGAAAACCGTCAAAGATCAAGGCCGAATCGAGCCAGCATTTCTCGCCGGCCAAGGCGGGTAACGCCTAAGGCTCTGCTGTCGAGATCCTGGATCACCCATCTCCTTCGCAGTGCGACTTTCAGAAAAGTCGCACCCAAGGCGCCGCCGAGGTGCGGCCGCCGCTCGCTCCAATCGAGGCATGCGAGAGCGAATCGGCGGCGTAGCGTACGAACCGCACAGATGTCGATGCCAAGGGCTCCAACCCCTTTGCTCCGTCCTGACTAACATCGTACGCCGTGTGATTGTCCTTTGGTCCTGCCGAAATCCATCCCAGCGCCCTGAAGCGGTCGTGCAACAGTACACCAAGTGTGCCCGCCAGGTGATCGTAGCAAGTCCGGGCGGCGCGCAGTCGGTTTGGCGTGCGCGGCACAAACCTGTCGGGGGAGCGTCCAGCGATCCACGCTTAGCCCCTCAAGCGCGTTGGCCACGTCAGCGCCTCCCAGACTGTAGAAACGATGCTTCCCCTGGGCAAGCACTTTGACCAGCCCCACTGTCGTCAGGCGATTGAGGTGCACGCTCGCCGTTGACGGGCTGATGCCGGCCACCATCGCAAGCTCAGTACTCGTTCGGGCATGCCCGTCCCTCAGGCAGAAGATGATGCGGGCTCTTGCCGGTTCTCCGAGGGCGGCCGCAACTACCGAAACCGCGTCGTCGGCGCATAGGTCTAACATCCATACTTCGATCTTGAACGAATTATAGCTGTCCGGCAAGCGGTACACTCCGGTACATGAGCCCCAAAACCGACTCAGGAAAGGGGTGGAAGGTGCTCGTATTGCTGTTCGCGCCAGCGCTGCTGGTGCCTTTAGTTTCACAAGCGCAGTGGAGGACGCCCTGGGAGTATGAAGGGGCAAGAGGGGCCGAACATTGGAGTGAACTGGATCCGGACTACGCAGCCTGCAACGCCGGGAAGGAGCAGTCGCCGATAGACATTCAACATGCGGTGAGAGCCGAACTCCCCACCCTGCGATTCGAATACGAGAGCGGCCCACTCCGGTATCTGGTCAACAACGGACACACGATTCGGGTGAACTATCACGACACCCCGAGCACTGGGAACTTCTTCCTAGTGGGCGGCAAGCGCTACCAGCTCACGCAATTCCATTTTCATCGCCCTAGCGAAGAGCGCGTTACCGGTGAGGCATACGATATGGTGGTGCATCTGATGCACACCGCCAGTGACGGAAAGGTTGCCGGCGTGGCGGTATTTCTGACGGCGGGAAGGGCGAATGCCACCATTCAGCGGATTTGGGAGCACATGCCAAAGACCGAGGGCAAGGTGGGGGCTGATTTCTCGCATGAAGAGCTTGCGATCCCCGGAGTTGAGATCGATCCCGCGGGTCTGTTGCCACGCTCCGCGGTAGAATACTACACCTACATGGGCTCGGTAACGGCTCCGCCCTGTACCGAGCACGTGGAGTGGTTTGTCCTCAAAACTCCCGTGGAGATCTCGCGACAGCAAATCAACGCATTCGCCGAGTTGTACGCGAACGACGCTCGACCCGTTCAGCCGCTCAATGGGCGCATCGTGAAGGAGAGCCGTTGAGATGGAACCATCGACGATTACTCCTGAAATCTCGCTTTGGATTGGCGAGTCGTGAACGAGTCATGCTTCGCTCTGGATGGAGGTAATTTCAAACACATGAGCATCAGTGCTGACACTCTCCGTTTGCATATCGCCTACGCCACGTGGGCTACGAATCGACTGCTGGACGCGGCTGCGAAATTGACGCCCGAAGAGCTCGCCCGCGATTTTGGGTCTTCTGAAAAGAGCGTGGCCGGGACGCTGGCGCACATCTATGCCGCTGATCGCGTGTGGATGGGCCGCATTCAAGGCGTGAACCCAATGTTGCACGTCAATGATGAAGACCGCGATCTTGTCGTTTTGAGCCGCGCATGGCCCGCACTGCTGAAGCAATGGGAAACCTGGGCCGGCACCCTTACGGACGAATCCGTGCACCACAAAGTCGATTACACCAACCCTAAAGGCAATCCCGATAGGACACCGCAATGGCAGATTGTTCTGCACGTGGTTAATCATGGAACGCACCATCGTGGCCAAGTTTCCGGATTCCTGCGCGCCATGGGCAAAGTGCCGGCGCCGCTGGACCTGATGGCGTTCTACCGCGAACTGGCCCAGGCTGATGGGCCATTACTTTAGAATCATTGTTTGAAGCCAAGCGCAGCGGCTCAATTGACCCCTCGGAGCAGTGCCACTCCACGAAGTCGTTAATGGCGTTGTTGTAAGTCGGTTAACCGCTCAGGGACATAAGGATATTGAGGACAGCGGATTTGGGCTTGTCCGAGATCCGGCAGTGCAAGGACCCGCTTCGGCTTTCTCTTCGCAGCAGCGGCTTGACACTCTCCGCAGAATTCCCGGCCAGGAATGACGGGTACGCCGCTCGTAGTCTTGGACGCCTGCGTCCTCGCCAACTTCGCATTGTGCGATTACGCTCCCGCGCCTCGCGGAGCCGCCGCGGCTTTTCGAGCCGAAATGGATAACTCACCGAAAGTCGCCAAGTATAGATCTATACATGTTAGTCACGAGCGATCCACGAAAACTATGGCCTGGACTCCTCTTTTTCCGGGGCCGTCCAGGCCCCGAGCTCGCGCTACGATGAACCCAAGAACCCATGACGTCCCCGCTCCTGTCCCGGAAATCCCCGCGGCCAACGTGGACAAAGCCGCAGCCTACTATGTCAACACGCTGGGCTTTCACGTTCGATTGGAGGGACGACCAGGGCGGCATTGCAGGCATTTCGAGGGGGAGTTGCAGACTCTTTATCACCATTCGCACCTTCCGACAGTCCCACGGCAACATGGGCCCTGTCCTTTTCTGCTCAATCTCGACCGCAAGGCTGAGGTGGACGAACTCTTCGCACAGTGGAAGGCCGCGCAAGCGAAGATCGTTTCCGAGCCCGAGGACAAACCGTGGAAGCTGCGCGAGTTCATGGCTGCCGATTCTAGCCGAAATCAGCCATTTCGCTGGCCACAAGATAAATATCTGGGCTCCCATTGATAGCTCAGAAGCGAAAAATTACGCCCAAGAGCTTGTTGAACTCTTCAGAAGCGCTAAATGGCCGGGAGTTGAAGGGGCGGGAATTACTCAGGCCAATTGGGGCAAAGATCCGATTGGCATCGAACTGATTGTCAACAAAAACGAGGCTGAAGCGGCCAACATACCTGCGGATGCCGTTTTTGCTTTCGAATGTCTTGTCGGGCTTGCTTTGCTTCCCCCGAAACATCTGACTATCGATCTCGGCCATCGCCCCCGGTCAAATCGAACTCCGAATCGGGGTAGAGCCGTCGACACCACGTTATTCTCAACACACCTTTAGGGACACTACCCGATTCCGGTGCGCAGCTTGGATATTTTTGCTGAACCTAAACCCTGATGTTCGGCAAGCTTGTCATACACGAGCTTCGCGGCCGCTATATCTTCGACTGCGATACCCACCGATTTGAAGACCACAGGCCGATCCTTCCGGTCAATCTGAAGACCGTTTAGCAGGTCTCCGATTTCGGCGGCCACCTGGGCGTTCGAAAGGAGGATGTCTCCCGGTTCTCGTCGGGCGGCTTCTCTGGATTCCACTACCACGGCGCCGCGCATAGCCTCGTCGTCGAGTTCACGGCGATCCGGCGTGACTGCACCGATGGCGCACACCAGCGCATCCTTCCTCAGCCATTTGCCACAGAGGACGGGTTCGGGTGAACTGGTGAGCGTCAAAACTACATCCGCTGCAGATACCGCTTGTTCAGCGGTGGTCACGCGAGCGCCTATTTCGGTGGCGAATTTTTGCGCATGGTCTGGCGAACGGCTCCAGACCCGGATATCGGTGAATGACCGGATGCCGGATAGGGCGCGGATGTGGGAGCGGGCCTGTACGCCGCTGCCAAGAATAGCAAGCACCTTCGATTGGGGGCTTGCGAGAAGGTCGATTGCCACCGCAGACACGGCTGCAGTTCGCATCTCGGTGATCAGGCGTCCATCCATGACGGCTAAGGGCTCTCCCGTATCGGATCGGAAGAGTTGAATCATCGCGAGATGAGTAGGTTTTGGGAGATCAGCGTTGCGAGGGTAGAAGGTGACCATCTTCGCGCCCATCACTCTCCCGTATACAGCCGGCATGACAGCGAACCAACCGGCATAAGAAGTCACGGGGATGACCGTGCGCAGAGGCTGAAGAACCCGGCCGGCGGAAAAATCCATTAGCGCCTGCCTGATCGCAGGGATCAGGTCATGGTAGGAGAGCAGCGCTCGTACGTGATCTTCGTTGAGGAACGGCAGCTCGTCAGCTGGCATACGAGTTCTTCATTATCAGCTATGACACTCAAGTGACCGGTTTTCCTGTTTGTCCCGCGTACTAATCTGGGAGAGCGACAAATCGGGCGGGAATACGGCCGTGCGTCACAAGGTTTCCGGAATCTAGTCCAACCAATCGAGTTAAACCAGGGAGAGAAAATCGTGCCAACCACCGAGACACAGACGCTAGAAGAACTTTCGATCAACACCATTCGTTTCCTTTCTGCCGACGCCGTGCAGCAGGCAAATTCAGGGCACCCCGGCATGCCGATGGGCGCCGCGGCCATGGCGTATACCTTATGGACGAAGTTTCTGAAGTTCAATCCCAAAGATCCTTTATGGTTTGACCGGGACCGTTTCGTCCTGTCGGCCGGCCATGGGTCGATGCTGCTCTACAGCCTTCTCTATCTCACCGGCTACGATCTTCCGCTTGACGAACTCAAGAGATTCCGGCAGTGGGGCAGCAAAACTCCTGGGCATCCCGAGCGCGGGCACACGGTGGGCGTTGAAGTCGCCACCGGACCCCTAGGGCAAGGTTTTGGAAATGCTGTCGGGCTGGCCATTGCGGAAGCCTGGTTCAGCGCGCGTTTCAACCGGCCAGGTCACACGATAGTGGACCACTATACATACGGCATCTGTGGGGATGGCGATTTGATGGAAGGCATCAGCCAGGAGGCGGCCTCGCTCGCCGGGCATCTGCAACTCAGCAAGTTGATTTTCCTATACGATCAGAACCACATATCGCTCGCGGGCGGCACCAGTCTTTGCTTCACTGAAAACGTCGCGGGACGGTTCCAGGCTTATGGCTGGCACACGCACCACGTAGAGCGCGGCAACGATACCGAAGAAATCGAGAAAGCGATCAAGGCAGCGCGGGCCGAAGCGCACAAGCCTTCGCTTATTTTGGTTCACACCCATATTGGCTACGGCAGCCCGAAGAAGCAGGACACATTTGAAGCGCACGGCAATCCGTTAGGCGAAGAAGAATTGCAGGCGGCTAAAAAGGCGCTTGGTTGGGGCAGCATGGACAAGTTTTACTTGCCTGAAGACGCCGTCAAATTCTTCCGCGAGATCGGTGCTAAGGGAGGCAAGGAGCAACAAAAGTGGCAATCGAAGTTTGACGCGTATAAGAAAGCGTTTTCAAAGGAGGCAGCTGAGCTCGAGCAAATACTGAGCGGAAAATTACCTGAGAAATGGCGCGCAGACCTGCCGAAGTGGAAGCCGGAAGACAAGCCGATCGCGACCCGCGCGGCCGGGGGACAGACGCTGAACGCTCTCGCCAAGCACATTCCGAATATCATGGGCGGTTCGGCGGATCTCAATCCGTCCACCAACACGGCGCTAAAGGGCGAGGGCGATTTCCAGCCGCCTGAGAGTTCCGGTCCGGCTACCCAAGGAGCGGTGGGCGGTGTATGGGGCTATGCGGGCAGAAACATTGCGTTCGGAGTTCGCGAACATGCGATGGGCGCGGCCGTGAACGGCATGGCTGCGCACGGCGGTCTATTGCCGTTTAGTGCAACCTTCCTGGTGTTCTCGGATTACATGAAGCCGTCCATACGCCTGGGGGCGCTCAGCAATTTGAAGGCGTATTATGTCTTCACTCACGACAGCGTGGCCGTTGGAGAGGACGGTCCCACCCATGAGCCGGTAGAGCAGCTAGCCGGTTTGCGCGCCATTCCAAATTTAAACGTGATGCGCCCCGCGGATGCCACCGAGACCGCTGAATGTTGGGCGGTAGCGATCGAGCATAATGGGCCGACTCTGTTCGCGCTTAGCCGTCAGAACGTTCCGCATTTGAGTCGTGCCGGTGTGAAGAACGGCGATGTGAGCAAGGGAGCCTACATTTTGTCGGAGGCGGAAGGCGGCCAGCCGGAAGTGATTCTGATCGGTACAGGTTCGGAAGTCGCACTGTGCATGAAGGGACAGGAAAAGCTCAAGGGTTATGGGGTAAAGGCGCGCGTGGTGAGCATGCCGAGCTGGTTCCTCTTTAGTAAGCAAGACGAGAACTATCGCGAGAGTGTACTCCCGAAAGCGTTGAAGAAGCGAGTGACCGTGGAAGCCGCGTCGACGTATGGGTGGGAGCGTTGGGCTGGCGACGAAGGAACAATGATTGGTATCGACCACTATGGCGCATCGGCACCTGGAGACGAGGTAATGAAACACTTCGGCTTCACGGCCGAGCATGTCACCTCGGCGGCCCTAGCGTTACTTGGGCGGCAGGAAGAAGCGAACAAAGAATCTGGCAGCGACACCACCAACGTGGCTCCGACCTCACCGCAGGAAGGACACTCCTAATGAACCAAGCCTTGTGTAAGCAAGCGTAGACGTCTATGCCATATCGCTTGAAAGCTAAAGAATCCGTCCCGGAGGGTATCCGGCGCGTGGTGCTGGAGGAAATCGATTCTGCTACTGGCCTTCTAGGCCGAAGCTCCAAGGCGAAGCGCGATGAAGCGGTTCACGAAGCGCGCAAGAGCATCAAAAAAATCCGCGGAGTTCTCCGGCTAGTCAGGCCGGAGCTGGGACGAACATATCGGGAAGAGAATAACCGGTTCCGCGAGGTTGGCCGGCAGCTCTCGGAGCTGCGCGACGCTGCGGCGCAACTCGAAATGTTCGATCAACTCGCAGAAAAATTCTCGGGGAGCATCGAGCATGGCAGTCTTAGAGAGGTCCGGGCCGGCTTGCTGCGCCACAAACGCGAGATCGAGCAACGTCTCGATATCGCCAAGGTGATTGAGCGTGCTTCGGCGACGCTAAACGCGGCGCGGGCTCGAACCGGCAAGTGGCCGCTCACGAAGGAGGGCTTCGACGCGCTTGCACCAGGCCTGCAGCAGACGTACCGGCGCGGCCGCAAAGCGCTCCGCGCAGCCCGAAAGAGCCAGGATGCGGTTGTCTTTCACGATTTCCGCAAACGGGTGAAAGACCACTGGTATCACGTTCGCTTGCTCGAGAGTGTCTGGACGGAAGTCATGCAGGCGCATGAAGCGAGCCTGAAAGAGCTCGAAACCTGGTTGGGCGACGATCACAATCTGGTCGTCTTATCCGAAATGCTAAATGACAAGCCGGAAGAGTACGGAGGCAAGAAGGTCGTCGAATTGTTTTTGGCCGCCGCCGTTTCTCATCAGAAAGAACTGCGCGAAGAATCGATTTCGTTGGGAGCGCGCGTGTACGGGGAAAGGCCCAAGCGTTTCGTGGAGAGTATCGCACTGCTTTGGAAGCCTTGGCAGGAGCAGCCCGAGAGTATGCAAGAAGTTGAGCATGAGCAACGCCGTGAAAGCCCGAAGAAGCCAGCGAAATCGACTGGCAGGAAGCAGGCAGTGGCGTAAGCCTTCCTCACAAGCTAAAGGACTGCCTTGGATCAAGACAGCATTACGCTCGATGGTAGTCTTCGCGCTTTACTGTTGTTCGATATCGCTGAAGAAATCGATCTTTCACGCCTTCACCGCGTGCTTGGTACAGATCCCGGAAGACGCGAACCTGCGTTTCGTCACCCGGCGCCGCAGTATGTGCGATTCGAGCGCACGCCTGTTGCAGAGAATCTAGGCGCGTGTGCGGATTACGGTGGGAACCCGCTCTTCGGCCGCATCCGCTACTTCGACTACGGCGTCGCCAGCGTCGAGTTGCAGACTCCCTTCCGAGCGTCCTGGCACGAACTGGTCCTCTTGGCTAACCGCTGGATTTCTTCCCCCGAATTGGAAACGCGTGCTAGGGCCATGCTCCAGGAGAGATTAGAGCGCCTGCAACCCGGACTGAACAAACCCTATAAGGAGTGGATCTGGGAAGATTATTACGTCGTTCAAGTAGATCCTCTCACTCAAGACGAGGAAAACGTTGTCCCGGCGGATACCTTGGTCCGGCAATACCGGCGGCAGATTGCCCAAATAGTTCGCGGCGAGGAGTCACCGTTATCTGTCTCAGAAGAACAGGAGATCTTTCAGGCGAGCATGTCGTATTACCCGACCGATTTGCTCGTTGTTGGGTGGGTCGCAGCTTTCGTTTACGACACGCCCCTCTCCGCTTCGCCGACTATCGACCTGCTTGAATACGCGAACAGTCAGCTCCTGGAATTTCGCTATTACGACGAAGTTCTTACCGGAGTTCTGGCAGATGTTTACAAACGTCTCGATACTCGCCGCGGAATGTGGCGGCGCTGGAGACTTGCGAACGAGGCCGAGGACCTGAATACCATTCGCCTCGACTACCGTGAGCTTGCGGAAAGAACCGAGAACGCAATCAAGTTTCTGAGCGACATGTTCTACGCCCGCACGTACAGGCTAGCGGCAGCGCGTATCGGCGTGAACGACTATCGCGCGCTGGTGACAGAGAAGCTCACTACGGCTCGAGAACTTTACGATTCAATGGTCAACGAGTTTCACCAGAGCCGGACGTTTCTGCTCGAGCTGATGGTGGTGGTCATTCTGCTGATTGAAATCGCGATTGTGTTTCGGGGCAAGGGCTGAGGACGGTCGGTCATATACTCCCTTTTCTTCCCTAACCTCGAAAATACTTCACTGTCGCGAGCCAGAAATCTACTCGCCGCTGGACATGCTTGCTCCAGCTAAGCCGTTAAATTTGAGGTACTTAATAGGCCCTAGTAGATTCTTATACTCTGGCCCAGAAAGTGCTTACTGGTACATGGAGGAGACAAAACATATGCTGTGGTACACCTGGGTGTTCTTAGTTATCGCGATTATCGCCGCAATCCTTGGCTTTGGTGGGATTGCCGCTGCGGCGGGTACGATCGCTAAGATTTGCTTTGTAGTTTTCTTGGTGCTATTCCTGGTGAGCTTGCTTGCCGGAAGACGGGGAGCGGTTTAACACTATTCGAACCCGTTCTCCTGGGAAAGGCGGACGCTGGGTCCCTACCCAGCGTCCGCCTTTAATTCTCGATTTTCTTCCCTTCTTCGTTCCATCTCACCGGACACTTTCTAAAATAGGATTCGTTTGCCATATGGCAAGCGATAGCTGCGTGATTGCCAAAAACGGCGTCTTCCGCCACTGGCCTTCTCGACTTCACTGCCTGGAAGAAATTCCATAGGTGAGGCTTTACGTCATCCCAATCAGCTCCTTCGAAATAGGTGTCTTGGGAGATCGGTTCCTTGCCGGGCGGAACCGCGTGCTGGCTTTCCCATGCAGCAACATACTGCTGTTGCATTTTCCGCGGAAAACCGTTGGCGTAGTAGCTTGGCTCCGTATCTTGCCCGGTTTGCGGGAGATAGTGGAGGCTGGTACCGGAAGCTTCCAGAATGCCCTTAGGTCCCATGAAGCGCGCCATTTCCTTGGTTGCTGCCACCAAGCTCAGGCGGACGTAAACGGGAATTCCGTGATAGTCGAAAAGGACGGTGTGCAGGTCTGGCATGTTACGGCCATCTTTGAACCGGAAGATGCCGCCTAGCGCCGAAGCTGAATGTGGAGCCTCGTTCCAGTCGAGCGTGTAGAGCATCCCGCTCAGCAGATGGACCATAAGGTCTCCACCGACGCCCGTGCCGTACTCCTTCCAGCAGCGCCAGCGAGCGAAACGGTCAGGATTGAAGGGAATCTTCGGCGTGTCGTTAAGCCAGGTGTTCCAATCCAGATTCTCGAGAGAGAGATCGAGTGGCGGCGGATAGACCCAAGCGCCGTTCGGGCTGTTGCGCCCGAGTGTCAGTTCGACCATTTCGATATTGCCGATCGCGCCTTGCTTGTAGAGGTCGCGCGCTTTAGCGCAAAGCGCGGAACTAACGCGCTGCGAACCGATCTGCACGATACGGTTGTTGCGGTGGGCCGCTTCGACCATTTTGAAGCCTTGCTCAGCGCTGTGCGACATGGGCTTTTCGCAGTAGATGTCCTTACCCGCGTTGCAGGCATCGACCACAACTCGCATATGCCAGAAATCCGGTACGGCGGCGATCAGGCAATCGATATCTTTGCGATCGAGCAATTCCTGATAATTGCGCGTAGTAGGCAGATTCGGGTTGCCGGTGATCTGCTTCGCTAGAGTGTGGCGGCCGTCATAGAGATCCGCTGCGGCGACACATTCGACTCCGGGCAGCGAAATAGCATTCGGCAAGAGGCCCGAGCCTTGCATGCCGATGCCAATGATGCCTATGCGTAAACGGTCGCTCGGCGCAAATGCTTTGGCGTTTTCAGCCATGAGCGGCTGATCGAGCAGAATTCTTTTCGAGGCAAGCAGAGCGCCCGAGGCGGCGGTCGTCTTTTGCAGAAAATTGCGGCGAGTATTCATCTCATCTCCTTATTGACGCGGCAGCAGTATACATGGCGAAAGATCGACTGCGTGAGTGCTTTGATAATAGTCGAGCTTACGCGCGAAGTCAGTCCACATGCGGTTGGAATCGACGCTGGTGATCCAGGTTATAGTCTTGTCCGTGTTCGCCTTTTCGAAAGAGAGATTGTCGGCGAGGCGAGGCCGCGGGATTTCTTTCTGGGTAGTCAAGCCTTGCTCGTAAGCCATGACCACGGTGTCCCAAATCACCCAGGGTTTAGAGAAATCGTTTTTGCGCAAAGGCTTTACATTGCGAAAATACCAGTCTTGATACTCGTCCCAGAGCCACGCTCCGACAGGGCCGCGTTGGCCGACCAGGCTCCTGGCATGATCGAAACTCATCGCCAAATCTTTTCGGCAAACGTCCGCCGCGCCGATCGTGACCGGCACATCGGAATCGAGAATCACCTGCCAGGCTTTTGGATCGTTTTGGACGTTGAATTCATCTCCGCCGTTCAGACCGGTGAAGCCCATGGCGACCACGCTGATGCGATTCGTAACGGTCGGGTCTTGCAAAATTGCGGAGGCGACATCGGTCGCAGCGCCGATGGTTAGAACCACCAATCTATTTTCCGGCGAGAAGCTCTTCGAAGCCTGGATGATGAAATCGACACCTGTGTTCACGCGTGGTTTCTGCCGGTCCGCTAAAGGATCGCTCGAACCCTCAAACAAGGGCGGATGGGTGAGCATCCCCAAGCGCCTTTCCACCACGTCGACCAGAATCTTGTAACTCGAATGCGCAGACGGCGCAGGTAAGCTTGGGGCGTTCGCTGAAACAATGGCGCGCACGTCGAACTGCGGGCTGAGCAGCATGTAGGTAATGGCCCATTGATCGTCGATCTCGTTGCCCACATCGGTCGAGAGAATCACAGGCGTAGCTTTACTCCAGCAGCTTGCGGCGAGGGTCAGAAGGAGCAATGCAAATCTAGTCTTCATTTGAAGAGATGTTACTTTAACGCCTAATGCTTACCGTACATTCGAATACTCTGGCGATCCTTTTTTGTGCAATCACGATGATCGGCTGGGGTTCATGGGCTAACACCCAGAAGCTGGCCGGCCGCACTAAGTGGCCCTTTGAACTTTACTATTGGGATTACGCGATCGGTCTTTTTCTTTTCAGTATTGTTTTCATGTTTACGGCCGGCAGCACTGGCGCGAATGGCATGCCGGCGCTCGAGAACATCAGGCAGACTTCGTCCGATTCGATGTGGGCCGCTGGACTGAGTGGGGTGCTGTTCAACATCGCGAACATTCTGCTGGTTGTCGCGATTGACGCGGCGGGCATGTCGATCGCGTTTCCGGTTGGCATCGGCCTGGCTCTCATCATCGGCACGGTTACGGCTTATCTCCAGCAGCCAAAGGGCAACGCCACTGCGCTCTTTCTGGGCGTGGCGTTTGTGCTCGCCGCCATGATTTTCTCTGCCCTGGCATATCGTAAGCTGCCGCGTGCGACCTCCAAAAGCTGGGCAACGGGGATGATTTTTGCAATCGTGGCCGGCTGCTTGATGGGATTCTTTTATCCTCAACTGATTCGCTCGCTTTCACCGGCATTCAATTCCGCGCCTATATTGGCGGGAAAACTTACTCCGTACACGGCGCTGTTCTTCTTTTCGATTGGCGTGCTAGTTAGCAACTTCGTTGTGAATTCCATTTTCATGAAGGCAGCTGGACGAACATATGCGGAGTATTTCGCGGGGACTCTGCGGCTGCACTCGCTCGGCGTGCTGGGCGGCGCGATCTGGATGCTGGCGTTCGGTCTGAACGTGATTGCATCCGGCGTAGCGGGGCCGGCGATTTCATACGCGCTCGGGCAGGGTGCGACACTAATTGCGGCCATTTGGGGCGTGGTGATCTGGAAAGAATTCCGCGCGGCGCCCAAAGGGACGATGCCGTTAGTTGTGTTCATGTTCATTGGCTACGTGCTCGGACTGTTGCTGATCGGATCCGCCAGTTTGGGGTAGAGCAAACGAATAGAGAACGCTTTGCGAACCGATCAGGATGTATTGGCGCCCATCGAGTTCGTAGGTAATAGGCGCACTTTGTACCACGCCGCCGCCGTAGGTGTGCCACAGGGTGTGGCCGGCTTTGGCATCGAGCGCGAGAATGTTGCCGTGATTATCGGCGGTGAAGACGAGACCGCCCGCGGTGCTCAGTACGCCGGCCCAGTTATCGCCATATCCGAGATCGTGCGACCAGCAGATCTTGCCGGTTTGATAATCGATCGCTTTCAGATAAGAGCGGGACCACACCGACAAGTCTCTTCCCGCAAAGCCTTCGGGCTTGCCGTTCGATAGATCGTAATAGAGGCTGTACGATCGGTGCGTGTCGACATAGAGGAAGCCCGTCCGCGGATCAAAACTGGGGGACATCCAGTTGGTTGCGCCGAAGGCATCGGGTGCGACCAGTGTTCCTGAAGTGCTTGGGTATTTGGCGGGATTCCCGATCGGTTGACCTTTCACGTCGATACCCTTGCTCCAGTTGATCTCGGCGAAAGGAACCGATAACAAAGCCTTGCCGTCGGTGCGGTCGAGTACGAAGAAGTAGCCGTTGCGCGAGGCCTGAAGGAGAAGCTTGCGCGGCTTGCCTCCGAAGTCGGCATCGACGATGACCGGAGTCTGCACGGCATCCCAATCGTGAACGTCGTGCGGCGAAGCTTGAAAGTGCCAGACCAGTTTGCCTGTATCGGGGTTGAGCGCGACGATGGTGCAGGTGTAGAGGTTGTCGCCGGGACGGGTTACGCCCGAGAGCACCGGGCTGGGATTAGCGGTGCCCCAATAGAGCAGGTTGAGGCTGGGATCATAGGTGCCGGTGATCCAGGTCATGCCGCCGCCGTGCTCGATGGCGTCGCTGTTCTTGGGCCAGGTCTCGGCGCCGGGTTCGCCGGGGGTAGGCAGAACGTTCCAGCGCCACTGCAGCTTGCCTGTTTCGGGGTCGAATGAATCGATAAAGCCATGCAGGTCAGTGAAGTCGCCCGAGACGCCGACGATGACGTGGTTACGGATGATCAGCGGCGCCATGGTGGCCCAGTAGCCGAGCTTTACATCGGCGAGCACGACATCCCACTGGACTTCGCCGCTGCGCGCATCGAGGCAGAGCAGGTGCGCATCCGGAGTTTCGAAGTAAAGCTTGTTTTGCCACATGCCGACGCCGCGTTGGCCGATATGCTGGCCTTCGTTCGCGTGGTAATGATAATGCCAATCTTGACGCCCGGAGCGGGCGTCGACGGCCCAAATGTCATCCGGCTCGGTGAAGTAAAGCGTGCCGTCGACAAGCAGGGGGGTTGATTTGAGTCCCTGGCCGCCCGAAATGCCTGTCTGAAAAACCCAGGCCAGCGCGAGCGTGCCGACGTTCTCGCGGTTGATCTGATGCAGTTCGCTAAAGCGGCGGCCCGAGTAATCGCCGTTGTAAGTGGGCCAGCTGTCGAGTGACGGCTTCAAGATCGCGGCGGGATCGAGACCTTGCGCGGCGCAGCTAATGCACAACATCAGGAAGAGAAGAACGCGGTTCATTTCAGCGTCTCCAGGTAAGCGAATAGATCGTGCAGGTTCTCGTCGGTGTAAGTGGAGAGCAGGTTTTCGTGCGCCGCCAGGGGATCTTTGATCTCGACGTTCACAAGCTTCCGATTCCAGGTGTGGATCCAGTTGTTTTTGTCGCGTAAAGAAATGATGAACTCGTCAGCGTAAACCTGGGAGCCGGTGAAGACCTGACCTGAGGGTTCCGTCACAGTGAGAGTTGGGACAGCGCCGGAGGGGAAGGCAATGCGCGACTGCAGATCAACTGGTTTGTACTTGGTTGCGATGTGCGCGAGATCGCCGGTTGGCGAATGGCATTGCGCGCATTTGCCCTCGAAGAACGCCTTGCCGGCTGCGGCGTTTCCGACGAGCAGTTTTTCTAGCGGATATTCGCCGGGACCGCGGCGGTACGTGGTGAAGGCGAGCTGCGCTTCGGAGTGCAGATAGGCAGCGATGGCGCGAATTTGAGTATCCGAGAGTTGGAATGCGGGCATGCCTTTATCCGGGCGGCCGTTGCGGACGACTTGCCCGATCAGGTTGCCATCTACGTCGTGGCTGACGAGGGTGGAGTGAATTAAATCGGGGCCGCTAGCGCCCCGGGCGTTTGCGCCATGGCAGAAGCTGCAGTTTTGCGCGAATTGCGCTTTACCGGCGGCCACCTCGGCAGGTGACTGCTCCTTCTGTGGGAGATGCTCAAGATCTTGACCGGCCAGAAGCGACGAGCAGAGAAGGAGCGAGAGGCTAATCGAGTGCGTGTTCAAAGCATTCCTCTGCGATGCGCTTCAAGATCAGCGACTGTTCCCAGCGGTCGCTCTCTTCGACCGGGTTGCCGTCCGGGCCGGGGAAGCTGCGGGCGTAGTAGATGCGAGGCGCGAGCAACTCAGGCGCGAAGATGCGGGCGCCGTAACGGAAGCAGGCTGTCCAGAGCTGGCGGAAGTGGGTAACGTATTCGGGCTCGGGGTCTTGGTTGGGATCGACCCGCACCTGCATGCAGCCGGGATTGCCGATACGGCCGTGTACGAAACGAACTCTTTCGAGGACCGGTTGGATGAACTGGAGCTTATTTTCAAAGCCGCCGTAGACCATTTCCTGGCCGGTATACCAGTGCGAGAAATCGCCGTTGAAGCGAATCTCGGGAAATTGCCGAACGAACTCGACCGTGCGCCACATGTCCTGGAAGATAGTTGCCCGGTGGGTCTCTATATATAGAGGAAGCTTGTAAATACTTGAAGCCGTAAGGACACTTTCAATCAACCTGGCGCCTTCAGCAGCGTCTTCGAGTCCCCAGCCGACGTGCAGGGTGGCGCAGACAAAGCCTTCGCCAGCCAACCGTTCGGCTAATGGCTTCGTTTTTCCAGATTCGTTGATGCGGCCGCTGGCTGCGACTCCCAGGCTCAACTGATGGCACCGCTGTACTTCCGATTGAGTTGCGGGCGATGCGAATTGGACGCCGTGATAGCCGACGTTTTTGATGTCCTCGAAGGAGCGTTGGGACAGACCTTCAAGGGTCATCAAATTCAAAAAAGACTTCAACTGTTCGGGCGGCAAGGGCTAGGCTCGGAGCGAGTTCTCCAGACTGCGGGCGCTCTTGTCTTCTTCGGTCTTCAACCAGGCGACATCGGAGGAGCTATCGCTGAAGCGGCGCATGCCAGCTTCGCGGATCGCGGAATCCGGGACTTTTTGAAGCGGAGTATAGCGGGGGTGGTGCGCTTCCTTATAAGGATCGTTGCGAGCAGCGTTGTAACAACAGATCATGGACCAGCGTGGATTGTCGGAGCGGTTCTGATCGGAACGATGGAGCAGGTTGGCGTCGAAGAAGAGGACGTCGCCTGGATCCATCTCCACGTAAACGAGTTCAAGCCTCTTTTCGGCCTCGCGTACGCGTTCCATATCGGCGCCGGCCTGGTCGCCGGTGAGGATGTGATCGATGCGGCCGATCAGATGAGATCCCTTGAGAACCTGCATACAGCCGTTCTCTTTGGTGGCCTTATCGACAGCGATAAACGCGCTGGTGAGAAGCGGGAACAGAACGCCGTTTTGATACCAATAGCCGTAGTCCTGATGCCATGCCCACGCGCCGCCGACCCTGGCGTCTTTCATGATCATCTTGGAGTGGTAATGATAGACCTCGCCTTCGAGCAAGTTCTCGGCAGAGTTGACGATGCTTTCACAACGGGCGAACATGCCGTACAAGGTGTCGCCCGGGTGGTTCCAGAGAGACAGCCGAACGGTGCCGCCTTCGCCATCGCCTTTGCCGAAAGAGTGCTGATCGAGCTGGCGGTCTTCCTTCGCGGCTCGGCGGAGCAGTTCAATTTCTTCGCGGTCGAATAAAGCCTTTTCGACGATATATCCGTTGCGGTGGTACTCCTCGAGTCTGTCCTGCTTGATGGGGCCTGCTGCCATGTAGAGTTCCTTTCTACTTCTATTGTCCAACTTAAGAGCGGATGCCGAGGGAGGACATTAAGCGATCGGTGGAGGTGTAGGCTTCACGCACCCAATCGACGATTTTGTCCGGCTCGGGTGAATATTCGAGCTCGATGCTAACGGTTCCGGAGAAGCCGGTATCGGCGAGCGCCTGCAAGTATGGCGGGAAATCGACAATACCGCGGCCGGGAGGAAGATCGCCATGTTTGTGACCGTCACAATCGGACATATGGACATGCGCGATACGGCCCCTGAGCTTAGACAACTGGTCCGGCGCGTCTTTGGCGAGAGCGAGATGCGAAATATCGACGTTGGCGCGGGCGGCCGGGTGATCGACGTCGCTTAAGAACTTCCTCATGCGATCGATGTTATTGATGAGCGAGAGATGAAACGGTTCGAGCTCGATAGCGAGTTCGAGGCCGAGTGTGGCGGCGTATTCGGCCAGCTCGCGGGTGTGCTCGACGGCCCATTTCCACTGATCTTGCGGCGCGATGACTTCCTGCTGCCAGATGTATTCGCCAAGCACCAGCAAGAGATTCTTGCCTTCGAGCTCATAGCAGAAATCGAGATAGCTCTTGGCGCGGTGAACATGGAAATCGCGCACCGGCTTATTGAAATCGGCAATGCCTAAAGCGCAGCAGACGGTGGCGACAACGGGCAGATCGTTAGCGGTCGTGGAGTGACGGATCAGGCGGCGTTCCTTGGCATCGATTTCGAGCGGGTCGGCGAAGATGTCGATGGAATCGAAGCCGATCTGGCGAGTTAATTCAATGCCTCTGGCGGTGGTGATGGGGGTGCCGAGCCAGGCGGAACTGATGAGGCCGAGTTTCAAAGCTTGTTAAGCTTCCGACAGGCTAAAGCCTGTCCCACAAAGACTATCATAAACATTCATTTGACACGGTGAAACATCCATGCAAAGTTCATAAACGGAGGATTTGTGGATTTTGAGCTCGATTTGAAGCAGGGCGTTGCGAAACCACTGCGCAACGATTACGGAATTGGCGCTGTGGGAGCCGGTTTCATCATGCGCGATGTGCAGCTCAAGACTTACCTGGACGCCGGTTATCACGTGGCCGGGATTACGTCGAGGACGCCGGAGATCGCGAGAGAGGTGGCGGACCTGCGCGGCATTTCGCGCGTGTACGACACGGTGGATGAAATGCTCGACGATCCAGCAGTGGAGATTTTGGACATCGCCGTTCCTCCCGACCAGCAGCGCGGGATTATCGAACGGGCCATTCAACGCGGTCGATATTTGAAAGGGGTGCTGGCGCAGAAACCGCTGGCGGTGAACTATCGGGACGCCGTGGAGATTGTGCGTATGTGCGAAGAGCGCCGGCTTCCACTCGCGGTGAACCAGAACATGCGGTACGACCAATCGATGAGGGCTTTGAAAACGCTGCTCGAGCGAAAGGTTCTCGGGACGCCCGTGCTGGCGACGATCGAGATGCGCGCGGTTCCACACTGGCAGGCGTGGCTGCGAGCCTACGGCAGGCTCACGCTTTTGAACATGAGCATTCATCACATTGATAGCTTTTTGTATTTGTTTGGAAAGCCGGAAGCGATTTTCGTGAGCGCGCGGAAAGACCCGCGAACGAAATTCGCGCATGAGGACGGGATTTGCCTTTACATTTTGGAATACGCCGACGGGCTGCGGGCCTCGGCGTGGGATGACGTGTGGGTGGGCCCGCGAACGGATCAGGATGACATGCGGCCCTACATCAAGTGGCGGGTAGAAGGAACGGAGGGCATGGCGGAGGGCACGATCGGGTGGCCGGAATATCCGAACCGGGCGCCGAGCACGATTACTTTTACGAGCATCGCGGCAAGCGGCACCTGGATCACGCCGCGCTGGAGCGAAGTCTGGTTTCCCGACGCGTTTCAGGGACCGATGGCGGGCCTGATGGATGCGATCGCGCGAAACCGCGAACCGGACACAAGCGGGCGGGAGAACCTGGCGACGATGGCGACGGTAGAGGCAGGCTACCGGTCGATGGAGCAACGGCGCAGCGTGAAGATTGACGAAATCCTCGCGCCCTCACCGGCGATGCAGAGTTAAGCGATGCGCGGACGATCTTCAGGTCCGACGATGAAAGACGTCGCGGCCAGGGCGCAGGTCTCGATTGGAACAGTGTCGCGGGTGCTCAATCGTCACGCGGATGTGGATCAGGAACTGCGGCAGCGGGTGGAATCGGTGGTTCGCAAGTTGGGTTACCGGCTGAACCAGCGCACGCGCGCGGCGGTACACACGAAGTCGCGGATGATCGGGTTGATCCTGTGCAATGATTTCGGGCTTAGCTCGGCCCAATCGCTGCTGCTGTTGGGTGTGGAGGAGCATTGCGGGGAGGCGGGTTACTATCTGCTGTTTGCGCGTCATCAGTTTTCACAGGAAGGCCGGGGTGACGCGCTGCAATTGCCGAGCGTGATCGAGACGCCCGGGCTGGCGGATTGCGTCATTCTGGCCGGCACACTGAGCGATCATCTGCTTAACGCCTTCGATCAACATGGCCTGAATTATGTACTGCTGGCCAATCATATCCAGGAAACAGGCAAAGGCAAGATGGCGCGTAGTCAGGTGCGATATGACGATGAGGGCGGATGCTATGACGCTATACGGTATTTGGCGCAACTCGGGCACACGGATATCTGGTTCATCGGCGATGAGTCGCGGCCGTGGCATAGGAATCGATACAAAGGATATGCGAGAGCGATGCTCGAACTCGATCTGCCGCCACATGTACACACGATTGCGCTTTCGGACGACGAGTTCGAGAACGGACACTCAGCAGTATCCTACATACTAGAACAGCAATGGCCGGTAACGGCGATTTTAGCGGCTTCGGACGAACTGGCGTTTGGCGCGCGTGAGGGATTGCGGCAGCACCGGCGAGAGGTGCCGAAGGATGTCAGCCTGGTGGGGTTTGAGAATCAGGCGGGGCGTTCCCGGGGATCGAACCTGACAAGCGTTTGCGTGGACATGGTGGAAGTTGGGCGGCAACTGGCGAAGCTCGCGATTGTGCAGATCGAAGCACAGGAGGCGCAGAGCAAGGAAGTGATGGTGCCGGCGACGTTCGTAAAGAGAAGCACTTGCAGGCCGTTGCGGAAGGAGGAGCGGATGTTGTTGTGAGGGGGAGGACTGGGATGTCAATCTTGACCCATGTACCTCCGAATTATTGTGCACGCGAACGAGCACATGAGCAATTGCCTGCTTATGCCGGAATCGACAGGGTTGTGCCAAGTGGACCAAGACCGACTAGAACGAAGCCACTCCTGCGGAAGGCGACGCGCGTGAGGACTAGTGAGACTTCCGCTGATCTTAGTGGCCGCATTGCTTCGATCCATCCTAGCGACATGTCGGGATGAATGACATAAATGTGGGGACTCGATGGAGGTCGTCGGAGAATCCGAATAATAACGAGCGATAACCGGGGGCGAACGCCGTTATGGACAATTGCCCAAAAGACAGGCTATATCATCAATCTTCGACCGAGAATTCTTTCGTCTTGGAGTCGTGATGGCAAGAACTGTTTCCGTCTCAATACAGGAGTTGAAACTGGATTTGCGGAATTTCCGGACGGTGGCACAGGCGGATGAGATCCAGGCTGTTCAGGCCATGATTTCTATCAGCCCAGATCACTTTTGGGCACTTATGGACAGCCTGATTGAGGACGGATATCTTCCTACCGAAAATATTTTAGTTCTAGAAGTGAGTGGCCTCCAGCGCGCAATGGTAGTGAAAGAGGGAAATCGCAGAGTCGGCGCATTGAAACTTATCTATGGACACCTCCCAGCGGATCAGATTGGTCTACCTCCCGCAATCTCACAAAAAATCTGCAACGTTTCAGAAGATTGGAAGGAGGCTAACACGCTTGTACCTTGTGCGATCTACTCTGCAGACGAGTCTTCTATCGTGGATCGAATTATCACCATGGCCCACGGAAAGGGCGAAAAAGCGGGTAGGGATCAGTGGAATGCAGTCGCCAGAGCGCGCCATAACCGAGATGTGAATAATGCGTCAGAGCCTGGCCTGACTCTCCTCGAGAGGTATCTCAAAAACGCAAAGAATTTCACAAAGCAGCAGGCTGAACGTTGGGCTGGCGATTATCCGATCAGCGTGCTCGACGAAGCGATGAAGAGGATAGCGATTAGATTTGAAGCCAGTAACGCGTCAGATCTTGCCAAGGAATACCCCTCGATCCCTTACAGGGATGCACTGGAGGCAATCGTGAAGAATGTTGGCCTGAAAACTATCCGATTTGAAACCATAAGGCGGAAAGAGGATTTTGCTGCTGAATACGGCGTGCCCCCGGTTCCCGGCAGCGCACCTCGCTCGCAATACGCCAACGCGGATGCGACCACTTCGGCCGCGACTTCTCAGGAGTTGAGTGACGAGCATTCCCAGAATGAGGCTGAGATCCTTGTATCGTCAAGTAGCAATCAAGCGGAGGTTCGGGGTGAGGTGCGACCCAGCCTCTTACCCAAGAGGAAGACAGCATCTGTTGCGATTAATGACCCTCGGTCCGTTAGGCGCGTGCTGAAAAAGCTAGTACCTCGTGGCAATAACCGCCAGAAAGTGGTGACTTTGCGCGATGAGGCACTGAATCTAAAGCTCGAAAGAAATCCAATTGCATTCTGCTTTCTTATCCGAAGTATGTTCGAAATATCTGCAAAGGCGTACTGCGAAGACCAAAGGAGCGCTGGAGGACCTGTCTACAAGAAAGCCAGTGGTGAGGACAAGACTTTGGCAGTCATCTTGAACGAAATTACGAATCATCTAACCCAAGATAAGACTGATAAAGCAATGTTGAAGAACCTACATGGCGCAATGGCGGAATTAGGTAGATCCGATGGAATCTTGTCTGTGACATCTATGAATCAACTTGTCCATAGCCCATCATTCTCCGTTGCCCCGAGGGACATTGCAATATTGTTCGCGAATATCTTTAGCCTATTAGACGCTATAAGTCAATGATCTGGGCACCTATCCTTAGATTACTAGCCCAGCTCTGAAATAATCTGGTGAGTCAACATCGAACACCCTTGCGTTATCCTGGCGGTAAACAACGACTATCTCCGTTCATTTTGGAATTGATAGAAGCGAATGATCTCCTTGGCGGCCACTATGTGGAGCCCTACGCTGGTGGGGCGGGCGTCGCCTTGGAGCTTTTGCTCGGAAATCATGTCAGCCACATACACCTAAACGACTCATCTCTGCCAATCTTTGCTTTTTGGAACTCAGTGATCTCCCGTACTGCAGAGCTTTGCCGTCGTATCTCTCGCGCATCTGTAACGGTCGAGGAGTGGAAAAAGCGGAGAACAATTGTCCAAAATCCATCTGATCACGATGAGCTCGAGGTCGGGTTCAGCACGCTTTACTTGAATCGCTGCAACCGTTCAGGAGTGTTGTCGGGCGGCTTGATTGGCGGACTGTTGCAGAAGGGCACCTGGAAGATGGACGCTCGGTTCCCTCGAAACGAACTCATCCGGCGGATAGAAGCCATTGCCGAAAGAGGTAAGTGTATCTCCCTCCGGAATTGGGACGCGGAGAAGTATATTAAAAGATATATTACAAAGCTTCCTAGCCGCACGCTTGTGTACTGCGACCCTCCCTACTTTGATAAATCCAGTCGATTGTATCTAGATCGCTATCAAAAAAGCGATCATGCCCGGATTGCGCACGTTATCCAAGAGTATCTGCCAGTAAGATGGATAGTATCATACGACAGCGCAGGGGAGATCCTTGGGTATTACTCTAAACGGCGAAAATTTTGTTACAACCTACAATATAATGCATGCCGTGTCTATAGGGGCCGAGAGGTTTTTATTCTTTGCGACAGCGTTGTGGTGCCAAGGAGATCATCGCTCCCGTATATCGATGTAGAGATTAGGACGCATGCCACGCTGTGCCCTAACTTGGTAAATGTAGCAGCTCGTCCGTAGCTTTTTAAAGCAATGACCTGAGCACATCTGCTACGATACAAGCCTGTAGAGTTTGCAGGAGTTTAGACAAAGCCTGTTTGTCACTTAGAGTGAAGGAGCCGCATTCTCGAAAATCGGATAAAGTTCTGCGTGCAAGGCGGCCGCGCGAATCTCTTCGAGTCTCGTGAATGCCGCCTTTGCCTCAAGCAGCGGTACGTGGGGCTTGAGTTCCATAAGTTTTCGGACTCGGTCTTCAGGTGAAATCGCAGAATCTAGGGTCACAAAAAGGGCGGTAGCGATTCGCTCCAGCTCCGCCACTCGCGCATCGCCTAGTTCTCGAGAGACGAACGCAATTGTTTTTGGAAGGGCTGAGCAGGCTTGGTCGAAGCACGAAGAACGGGCGCGGCCTTTCCCTCAGCGATTTTGGGACGGTAAGGATACGGCTGCTCCTTGAGTTCGATCAAGTGATCAGCTTCCATTTGGTTCAGGGATTCTCCCAGGTCGAAGGAAAAAGGTCCGTGCTTGTAAAGAACGAATTCGAATCCCATTGGCAGGCCCAGGAGTGCCTGGAGAATATACGTGGCCTTTCTGAACATGCGTCTCTCCAGCCCAACTGCCAGGGTTTCGAAGCTCTGCGGCAAGATCCAGTAATACAGCAACCTTTTCTTTGGCGGTCATTTCTTCCCTCCGTGCTTCTCTTGAAGTTTTTTCCGGAACACTGCTTAAACAGGTTCCAACATTTACAGTAGAATATGTTTTTGTCGCCACAGTTTGCGGCTCCTCATACTTCCCATCATGGGCAAGATTCGCTCCATTGGTGATGGTCGTCATGGGCTTAGAGCAAATGAACGGCTGATCGGGTGGTGCCTAGATGAGCTGGTACCCACGCCCGAAAAACACCTCGATTTTCTTAGATCCTGCCTCAGCGTGGCCGCAAAACGAGTCACTGGATGTGGTTCATCTTCCCCCCAATTCGGGGACTCGGCTCGAGTCCAGCAGCGGTGAAGAGTAAACCCTTTGTTACTGTGTCAAGGAAACATTGAGATCATTACTCAATGCCGAAAGATCCGCCTCCGTCTCTCACCCAAATTTGTACGTTCCGGGAGAACGAAAATGATTTGAACGTGATCATCGAGACTCCGAAGGGAAGCCGAAACAAACTAGATTATGAGCCGGATTTGGGCGTATTCGAGTTGGCCGGTGTTCTGCCTGAAGGATCCGTCTTCCCGTACGATTTTGGCTTTGTTCCATCCACATTGGGCGAAGACGGAGATCCGTTGGACGTGTTGGTCCTGTTAGATGAGTCGGTCCCGACAGGTTGTTTAATCTCGGCCCGACTTATCGGCGTGATCGAGGCGGATCAAACAGAACGAGACGGCCAGACTACCCGGAATAACCGATTGCTCGCGGTTGCAACTCGAGCTCACACTCACGCGGATGTAAAGACCCTTAGAGATCTTCGCCCCAAGATGGTCGAAGAGATCGAGCATTTCTTCATCTCGTATAACCAAACCAAGGAAAAGACCTTCAAGCCGACGGGCCGAGGTGGGCCGGAGCGAGCTCTACAGCTCGTATATGAGGGTGTAGAACGATTGAGGTCGGCTCAGAAGCTTTGATCCGCTTCGGAAATGTTTGGCGGGTTGGCGGAGAGAGAGATCCGCCCCGCGCGGCGCAGTGTTGATGATATTCACCTGGGGTCCGAAGCACCTGACCAGTTAGCCCATTATACGTCCAAATGGATTCGCCAGGCCACATCAAAGGGCAAGATAGGTTCGCATTCCAGTTACCAGGCGAACTTGGGGGGACCTAATAAGCCGGCGTTGTGGGTTGAAAGCCAGCGGTGAATTCAAGTGAATTCGGCGCTTTCATTGTAATAACAAATACGATTTAACGCGTAGGGCAGCACAAAGAGGCGCGGGAACAGCAGATGAACCCGGAGCGACCTCGGTATGGCAGCTCCGGAAGGCATCATTTCTCAAGAAAAGACATCTCTTTGAGAAGTCGCTTGCGCTCCTTGAGGGAAGGATAGTCGCCTTCATTTAAAGCCACGCCAAGCCGCTCACGGTTATACCAAGACGTTTTCTCGATGGCTGCTTGTAGCCGCGTTGGCGGCCTACCTAGACGCACCAGCGTTCGCATAGCGATGGCGTCACATATCAGCTCCAATTCTCGAAGTCGTCCCGTGTCTCTGCGGGCCTTTGCATCCGCGAATTGTTGCCAGACGTACTCATGTCCGATTTCGTGAGCGACAAGCGCCGCAAGTTCGTCGGAGGTCACCAATCTCAAGGCAGGCAGAGAGATTAACAAAACCGCTCTCTCGTGCAGGCCCGTCCACGCCTGCGGAACCGAAATCACTCTGACCTCGTAAATGCCGATCCGTTGGTGTGCCCGCAATACGGGCTCCATAGCTTCAAGTTTCCGCCGCTCATCCCCGCCGAGCTGAGTGACCGCGCCCTCGGCCGGCAAAGACTGCAGCGCTCGGGCTTTCTCCTCAATGCTGACGGGCGCCGGGCGGCACCTATCCAAATCGAGTTTTCGCGCCATGTCCACGTCCCGGATAATGCAATTTCCGTTCGCGCTCTTGAGAGGTATAATCCCCAGCAACGTGAATAGGGCCACAGCCCGGAGCGGACCATATCGTATTACACTGTGGAGACTTCGCCATGAGAGTTCCATGGCGCAAGCCTGAGACCGGGGTGGTCCCCGCGTACTTTGAGAACGGCGAGAATTCGCCTAGTATCCGCGAAGCAAATTCTTAGAGTGTGTATGTCCAAGTTATCGAACGGTTTATACACGTTTGGCTCATACCGGCTAGATGCTGGATCGAGGGTCCTGACGCGTTCCGGCGCGATGGTCTCGCTTGCTCCAAAGACATTCGACCTCCTGGTCTTTATGGCCGAGAGCGGTGGCCGTTTGCTGAGTAAGAGCGAATTGATGGAGGCGTTGTGGAATGGCACGTTCGTCGAGGAAGCCAACCTCTCGTTTCAAATGTCCTCTCTTCGGAAGGCGCTGGGTGAAGAAGGCAATAGTTGGATTGAGGCGGTGCCGAAGTATGGATACAGATTCAAAGCGCCGGTGGAGCGATCCGCAGTGCCAGAAAATTCCCAGCCCTACGTTGGCCCCGCGCCCCAGTTCGAACCGACGGTTGCTCGCGCGCGATGGCGCGGCTCGAGATTTTGGCTGATTACTGGGGCCGCTGCGGCGCTTGTAGTTGCCGTTGGTTGCGCGAGTTGGCTGCTTTGGTTCAGGAAGCAGGCGACCAGTGCGGCGCTACACGTCACCCCCGTAACCAGTTACCGTGGTGCTGAAACGACGCCGGGTTTTTCTCCGGATGGCGGTCAGATCGCTTTCTCTTGGGATGGTGAGAAGGGCGACAACTTAGACATTTACGTCAAGGTAGTCGGCGAGAACAGGGCTTTGCGGCTTACGAGTGATCCTCGGCCTGAATTCAGCCCAGCCTGGTCCCCCGATGGACGCCATATCGCATTCTTTCGTGATGGGCAAGACAGTAGCGAGATCGTTCTCATTTCACCACTAGGCGGCCCGGAACGAGTCATTGCCAAGCTTCAGAAACGGGGAGAACCTGAGCACCCCGGAGACCCAATAGCTTGGAAGCGTTGCGGAGATCCTAATAATGATCGGCCGTTGGCATGGTTTCCCGACGGAGAATCCCTTGCGATAGTAGCGCGGAACTCTTGGGAGGGACCTAACGTAATCTTCCTCCTCTCGGTTAGTACGGGAGAGATGAAAGTCTTAACTTCGCCGCCGGATCGAAGCTGGGGCGATGGCCTTCCTTCTGTATCTCCAGACGGACATAGCCTGGCTTTTGCGCGTACCCTCTCCGAGTACTTTACATCTGCCAGCCTTTACGTCGTCCCTTTATCAAATGTCAAGGCGCCCGCTGGTGAACCTCAACGCTTGGCTAGGCAGAACGATGATGTCGTCGCCGGCCTGGCCTGGACTTCGGACAGTCGTAGGCTCGTATTCGCCTCAGGCCGAGGCCTGTGGAGTCTTGCCTTAAAAGACAGGGTCCTCGAACCGCTCGCGCTGCCCGGCTACAATCCTCAGTTTCTGACGCTATCGGCGAAAGGTGACCGGCTTGCGTTCGCGGAGTCTACCGGAGCAGATCTCGACATATGGCGTCTTGACGGCCCAGCACTCGTCCATGACGGATCTGGCAGCGCACCTGCTCCACCAACACGATTTATTTCTTCGACCCAGATGGACACCAATCCACAATACTCACCGGATGGTAGCCGTATCGCTTTTGCCTCGTCCCGGAGCGGAACGGTGCAGATCTGGGTTTGTGGCAGCCACGGCTCGGACCCGGTGCAGCTAACGAACTTCGGATCCGATGCAGCAACCCCTCGTTGGTCTCCCGACAACCGATATATCGCGTTCGATTCACCCACCGGAGGGGCAGCCGACGTTTATGTCGTGCCAGCAAAAGGGGGGCCGGTTCGTCGAATTACGCCCGAAAGCTCGGAGGAGGACATGGCGAGCTGGTCCCATGACGGCAAATGGATCTATTTTGAATCGGATCGTAGCGGAGTCTTTCAAATATGGAAGGCGTCGCTTGCGGAAGGAACAATCGTACAGGTGACGGACAAGGGGGGCGCCGAGGCGTTCGAGTCTCGCGATGGCAAGTTTGTGTACTACACCAAATGGGGGCAAGGTGGCATATGGAGAAAACCTACAGAGGGCGGTGGTCCAGAGATGTTAGTCATCAATCGCGGATCACCTTACCATTGGGGCCTCTTAGATGATGGCGTTTGTCTGATGGACGTCGAGCCTGCGGCGGGTCCCACGATCGACTGCCTGGATTTCGACACGAACCGGATAAGGACAGTTTCCAGATTGCCGAAAAACACCCACATTAATATAGACGGGCCATCGTTTTCCGTTTCACCCGACGGCCGATCGATACTTTACGTGACTGTAGAGCGGGAGGAGAGCGACATCATGATGGTGGATAACTTTCGGTGAATACCTCGCTTCGAGCTGTACTGCCCATGAGAATTGGAAAAGTCGCCGAAGGCCCGATAACGCATTCCTGGGAGAGCTGTAATCTTTGCGTTTGGATTCTGGGTGTATAGTCGCGACAAGCAAACCATTTCTTGTAACAACGTATCTGGCCACATCGACGTAAGATCGGCTGAGTGGGTGTCAGCTAGCCTGTTCTCCTGACTCGGCAAGATCCCGGAAATCGCCATATATTGCAATATCCTAGTCAAGGATGCAACATTGCGGCTCCTGCAGTTTACCTTCGATAATTCACGGAAGCGAGCCAACAAATACAGAACAGGTCTCAACCTGCGGGTCACTTTGACGGTTAGTCGGCATGTCGGAGAGGTGATCCGACCGATTAATAGCGAGATGTCGGCTTAGCCACTGGAAGGGCATGCCCGCGAAGGACCTGGCAAGGCCCTTCTTAGTACAATGCAATGCGGACTGCAAAGTTTTAATCGCCAGCGCTCTACTCAAGTGCCAGCTACTCGACAAATGGACTTTGAACAACTTGAAGAAAAAATGCGCAGCACGTGGATGACTGGCGATTTTGGTCAGATCGCGCAGTATTCTGCTAAAGGCGCTGAAGAATTCGTGGATCGGCTGAGCATCCTTCCTGGAATGCGAGTGCTCGACTCGCTTGCGGCACGGTGAAGAGCTGAGGCAGAAGGACTGAAGATCAGTTTCGAAGAAGGCGACGCCGAGCGGCTGGCCTACCCTGACGCTAGCTTCGACCTAGTCATGAGTATGTTCGGCGCGTGTTTGCTCCGCGGCCCGAACGCGTCTTCGGGCGTTAAAGAAGCGGTTCGCGAGCGTCTGGGCGCACACGCATCGCAGATCGACTCCGTTAGGGAATCTCGTATTTGACTATCCATTCCCCCGCGGGAAATCGCGCAGTTTTTCCGGGAATATTTTGGCCCAACTCAAATTGCGTTCTCAAGACTTATGCGCTCTCTCGCGTCCCTGAAGAAAGCGGCGGAAACGTTCGACCTCTGCGTCGAATTCTCTTTGGAAGCACATCTCTTTTGATTTCTCTTTCGAGAAACCTGACTCGACGACCAGTTTTCCTTCTCGATTCGAGATGTTTACCCATCCGATCACGTCATCTCGCCACAACAGCGGCATCGCGTAATAGCCGAGTTTCCGTTTGGCAGGGGGGGTGTATGCCTCAAAGCGGTACGACCATCCCCAGAAGTGCTCGAATCTCCGGCGGTCCCAGACGAGAGGATCGAAAGGAGCTAGAAAGCGCACCGTTTCTTCCGGTCTATTTCGGATTACCCGTCCATTTGGCCACACATAGCGGACTTGGTCGAAGACGGCGCTGGCTAAGTCTCCGGATTCCAAAAGTCTGGTGACGGCTGATTGTCTTCCTTGCAAGGCCGGTGCAGCATGTGCCAAATGCTGTAACGCTGCGCGAAGGCTGCGATCAGGCAGAGGAGCGAGAATCTCAGCAATCAGCAATACAAGCTTTCTGAGCCGCTCGGCCGGTTCGATTTGCTCTTGGGGCCGGGTTGTCGGCTCATACAGACGGATGCCATTTTCACGTCCGCCAATCCTTAAGAGGCCTCGGTAGTGAAGGGCTTGCAGGGTGCGAGTGGTTGCCTTGGAATAGCCGCCCCAGGCATTAATCTCCCGTTTTCGGCCGAGATATGCTTCGAGCTCACGCGGATGAATCCGCTTGGGTGTTGACACAATCTCGAGCACCCGCTGTTCGGCCGAACTCAGTTTGCCCTCGAGCCTCGGATGAAGAAGCACCCAAGTTGACTGCGGCATGAAGCCATAGGCATAGAGGAAGTCTTCTTCCAGATTGAGAAACGAGTAGTGTTCCTCGAGATCACCTGATCGATAGTCCCGCACTCGATGGCGCAGGATGAGATCCTGGGCCCGCGCCGGAGACCGGATCGGATCGGCTTGAACGAAGCCAAGCCGTTCGATAGCCTTCCGTAGCGCCGTCGGTCGAAATAGGGACGCAGAGATTGCGTGTTGCCGCAAATGTTTCAGCGTTAACTTCATGCCCGTTGCGTACCTGGCACTACTTAACAAGCGTACGCTGCGCTCACCGTCACGGCGAATTCGCTGCCCTGCTGAAGCTAACCAGATCGGCCCATTCAAAACCCATCCCAGCGCACCCAGAAGCTTTCCCGCCAAGTACCGCCGGGCGCCACAGTTTGCAGCTCCTCATATTTGCCCTCGTGGGCAAGATTAGCTCCATTGGTGATGGCGGTCATGGGCTCAAAGCAAATGAACGACTGATTGGGCGGCGCGAAGATCACCGCGACCTGGTACCGGGGCCCGTAGAGCACCTCGATTTTCTTAGCTCCTGCCTCAACGGAAAAAATGGCGCGGCCGTCGCTGCCTCGTACAAGATCCGTGTATCCATCGTCAAACGTGCGATCTCTGAGCGATACCCAATCCGGCAGGTTAGCCGGCATCAGCTCACCTGTTGCCACCAGGTGCGCATCTGTCTCCACATGCTTGTGAGCTGGTATGTGCACACTCGCCTCGGAACGCGGCACATCGGGGAGCTGGAAGTAGGGGTGAAATCCCAGTACAACCGGCATCGGTTGCGCGCTTCGATTTATCACTTTAGTGCTCACTTCCAGGGCGCCGTTCGCCAGGGTATACGTCATCTCGTACTCCTGGGCGAAAGGCCAGTTCGCCATGAGGTCGGGATACTTCCAAAATTGCAGGCGGCTCGTTACATGCGCGGAACTCCCATTCGCTACCACTTCGATTACTTCCCAAAGAGGCGACGAGCTCAGCATGCCGTGTATGGCAATGCCGTCCGTGCCGAGATGCACCGTTCCAAGGTCCGGATTGAATCGATACTTCCTGTCGTTAGCCCAAAAGCCTCCTCCGGCCATCCGGTTCGCCCACGGCGCGAGGAACGGAATCCCGTTGAGTTGTTTAGCCCCGCTGTTCCGGAAGCTCGCTAGATCCGGCGCTGGGAAGTAGAGAAGGTTCTTGCCATGCACCTTCAATTCGAAAGCCCGATTGCCGAGCGAAGGTGCAATCGATGCGCTAACCCCATGGGAGGCATCCGTCAAGCGAATTACCGGAACCCCGTGATCCGCTAGCCTCTCGGCGGTGTAGTTGCTCGCCGAGTACGCCATCGTGGGCAGCAGCACGAGCAGGGTCAGGCAGCGTCTCATCTGATTCAAGTTATACCCGCTGACTCGTCTAGCTATCCGATTCTTCCGCACAGGTTAGCTGCGCCTTGTGAAGCGCTGGCAGACATCGAGAGTCGGCAAAATCGACAGGATTCAAGTTCTTTTCATCGAGCAAACGTCTTGTCCAAGCTTCTTTGTCACTATCTCGTTCTGCCCCCTAACGGCATTCCCGTGCCAGCAGGTCGCGGCGGCGCCACGTAATCCACGAGCTCATCGACTGGCCTCTTTCCAGCCCACGCGATTCCACGGAGCAATGTCCGCTGTATCTGGTAATTGGCGAAATTAGCGTAGATATGTCCTTGCATCCAGACGAACGCTCGAGCAGGTTGACCGCTGGGAAATGCGTGTTCGTAAGTCCAGATCTGCGGCACGACTTCTCCCTTATGGCCGCCCGCGCTGCGCGTTGCGGGAATGCTGGTGGTTGCGAGCACATGAATACCAGGATTTTTCGCCCACGTCATATTGAAGAAGGCTTCATCCAGAATCGTGATGTCTGACATGTCTTTCATGATGGGATCCGATTGGTCGACAACTGAGTAATGGATGGGCGCGTCCAAAGTGTAGTTCACCTCCCCATGCTTCTTAGCGCCCCCAAGGAGCGTCGCCAGGTAATCCGGTTCCGGACCGCACAAAGAATCATGAAAATTCACCAGGCCGCCGCCGCGCTTCACAAACGCCTCGATCACAGGTTTTTCGCTATCGATCAGGTAGCCCGCATCCCCTTTGTAAATCACGACAACGTCAGTATGTTCGAGGTCGGCACTGCTGGGAGGATGTAAAGCGCCATCGACAACAGCCCCATGTTCCGTCAAAATCTTGCTCCAGTCAGCAAGAAATTGCGGATAGTCATGCTGGCCCGGAAGATGAGATTTGAGACCCACCCATATATAAATATGCATGCCGTTGGGGTTCTGGCCCTGTGCTCGAGGAGCGCCCTGAGGGCCCGCGGCAATTCCAGATTGCGCCCAGGCATATTGCTGCAACGTTCCTGCCAGGAAAAGCAGCACCAAAACGCCGAATAGAAGGTGCGGGTTGCTCGCTCTCGAAACCTTGCGATGTATCCCGCTGGCAAGGGTTCGGATTCGACTCATAACCGCAAGGTTACGATAGTGCCGCGATTCGTTTGGCTACCTTGCGTGCCTGCCACTTGATGCTCATCGATTCGTGAAGCGCCAATGCTTCGCAGAGTAACTGGCGCGCCCTCTGCTGGTCGCCTGCCATGCCGCGCGAGAGCAGCATCTCCGCATACCAGTAGCGTGCGCGCGGTTGAGAAACACGATAGGGAGAACAATCGGCTTGATGGATTGCGATGCGATGGTGTTCTTCGGCGCGTGTCCAATTGTGTGCACAAGCAGCCGCAATGCCTGCCGATGTCCGAAACAGATGCTGGGTATAGACGCACAGCGGACCGTTGGCCACTAGATATTCAGCGCTCGATTGCAGGGCAGCAGCCTCCTCCAGGCGTCCGATAAGGCCAAGCCCTTCCATAACCAAGGCCAGGCAGCCACACGCGCCAAGCGACAATGGTCGCCCCGGAACGGGTAGATGAAGGCGAGCCGCAGCCAGCGCCGCTTCCGCGTTCGCATCTCCCTTGGCGGCCAGCGTCCAGAAAAGCATCCCGCTCAAGTGCCCGGATTGATAGCTGAGCGGTTCTATCTCCATTCCGCTACGTATCCACAGTAAAGCGTCATCAAGATTCCCTCGATAATGGGCGATTGCCCCGAGTACGATGTGGTCCAGAAACTTCCAGCCAGCGGAGTTCGCCAAAGCGAACTCGTGGACCTCACGCATCATGCGCTCGCTTTCCTCCAAATCTCCCCGGGCCATCATCGACTCGGCAGAAAAGTTCTTGTAGGCCCAAACAGCGTTCTGATGCCCGATTCGTTGGGCACGCGGAAGCAAATCAGCCACCAGGGCTTGCACTTTCCCCGGGGAGCCCATCCAAAGCGCTGCAGCCACTGGCTCGAACGTTTCCGCTTCTCCCCAAACATTGCCGAACTCACGAAAACGGCTCAGGGCGTCGCGTCCACATTCGCCGGCTTTGCTCAATTGACCCGCCATGAAGTGAACACGAGCCTCGCACATGCTTGCGAACCCGTCAGCCGTAATTTCCGGGAGCCGTGCTTGAACCTTCTTGGCATCCGAAAGCGCGGCAAAAGACGCTTCCATTTCGCCCATCGCGCTGAACGCCAAGACCTTTAGCAGAAGTAGCTGGTACCCCAAGGGCGAGGGCTGGCACAACAGCCCGACAACACGATCAATCACCGCCGAAGCTCGTACCGCATCAGCGTTCCAAATATGAATGTACCCGAGGTGGAAGCTCGCCTCGGCTGCGCCCTGAATGTCTCCGATCTTAAGAAATCTTCTGATGGCACACTCGTATGACTCGATCGCCTCCGTCAAGCGCGCGAGGCTGCGCAATGAGGCCGCGCGCGTAGCATGGAGTTCCGCAGTGCGGTGATCTTGTTCCGCCCCTGCCAGAGACAAGGCATTATCAATGTGCGTCAGTGCTTGCTCATGGGCGGCGGCAGCAGACGCGAGTCGCGCCGCTAGCGCGAGATACGTGACCGTCTTATCCAGATCCGCTAAGGCGCCAGCGTGGTAAAGGTGATGCGCCAGTGTGGAAGCGTGGGCTTCAAGGTTGACACTGTAGAGGCGCTCGATTGCATCCGCAATGCGTGCGTGGAACGGCTGGCGTCGCGGCAGCGATAGCTTTTCGGCCAATGTCTGCCGCACCAGTTCATGTACGAAGCGATAGCCCACTTCGCGCCCTACCCGTTCAGCCCTCACCAAGTGAGCGCGCTCCGCCTCCTCCAGGGCGCATAACACCGAGTCAGCCCGTGTACCTTCCAGTTGCTCCAGCAGGCGCAGGTTGAACCAGCGCCCGATCACAGCCGCCGTAGTCAGTACGCGCTGCGTTTCCTCGCGCAGCCTCGTCAGGCGATGGCCAATTACCAGCCGAACCCCTTCCGGAACCGTTAGCTCATCGGCCCGTAACCCCAAACGCCACGCACCCTGTTCACCCAGCAGTTTGCCTTGCTCGGCAAGATATTGGAACACCTCTTCCACAAAAAACGGGTTTCCGTCCGTCTCCTGGAACACCGTATCGACCAGCCATAGCGGAGGCGCTTTGCCCGACAGCTTGGCCAACATGGCCGCAACGCCCGGTGCGCTTAGCCGCGGTAGCGAGACTCGAGTAGCCGTTTTCTCCCGAATCCAGCCTGTAAGCGCACGCCCGAATGGGCGCGTAACGTCCACCTCTGTGTCGCGATAAGTCCCGATGATCAGCATCGGTATCTCGGAAACGGTCTGGGCCAAATGTTCGACTAGAAGCAGCGCCGACTCGTCCGCCCATTGCAAATCTTCAAAAGCCATCACTATCGGAGCTGCGTGCGCAGCACGCTCGACAAATTCGCGATACGCATTGAACAGGAATCGCCGCTGCTGTTCCGGCGGTAGCTCGAGTGCAGCCGGAATATCCGAATAGATGCGCCGTAACTCCGGCATCAGCTTCGCGATTTCCGGAGCGGCATCTCCAAGCTCATCGCGGAAAGCATCCCGCGGTGCTACGCGCGCCGAGCATTCCAGCATTTCGATAAAGGGCCCATATGGCGGCGAGCCTTCCATTTCATAACAGTGCCCCAGCATGGCGAAGCATCCCCGTTTCGCCGCCTCGCTCAGAATGGCGCGTGTTAGATGGGTCTTGCCAATACCCGGTTCCCCGCCGATCAGCACCATCGAACCATTTCCTTCGATTGCAGCGTTCACGAGACGAAGCAACTGAGCCCGCTCCTGCTCGCGCCCTATTAAGCAGATTGACTGCGTCGAGTACTTCTCAGGTTCGGGACTCTTCCCGATAGGCACGCTGCTGCCGCTGATTGAAACAGGAGCGATAAAACGGTAGCCGCGGCGCGCCAGAGTCTCAATGAAGCGAGGACATTCGGCGCTATCGCCCAGTGCATCTCTCAATTTTCGGATTGTACTATTGATCGCGTTACCGTAATCGACATAGGTGCCCGCCGGCCATAGTCGCTGTTGAATCTCATTTCTACTTAGGATTTCCCCCGGACGCTCCAGCAGGGCTGAGAGAACCTGCAATGGCTGGTCCTGGAGTTTGAGTCGCAAGCCGCGTTTCCGCAGTTCTCCATTGATCGGGTCTAACTCAAAGACGCCAAACTGAAGACCGGCTCGCTTTGGCCCCGTACCCGGCATGCTGTGGTGAAGCTGACTCTGGAATCATAACCCCGCCGCCTCGCTCCATACGCTTTATGCAACGAACAGGAACACATCTCCCGATATCTCGGGCTCTTTCAAGCGCCTACAGCGACAAAGCTAAATGAGACCGGAACTATTGGCATTGCGGCGGATTTGATTCAGGCTGTTCATGTCTGCAGGAAGTGAAAAAGGAGACATTATGTCGAGCACAAGTTTTCTGAGTACCAAAGCAGTTGGAATCATCGCCGTTCTGGCGCTCACCGGTTTAGCGGCAGCACAGGAGACCACCGACCCCAACAAGAAGTGTTCTAAGCATCACTACACTCTCGCGAGTCTGGCAGGCGATTACGCGCTTACCGGCGTTTTTGGATCGCACGTAGGGGGCTATGTGGGGACGGCCCACATCGACAGCAAAGGAGTGGTTACCGATGATATCGGCGTGGTTGTTGACCCAGAACTCACCGCACCGCTTGAGCTATCTAGTACCGGGCAAGCCACGATCAATCCAGACGGCACTGGGCTCTTCACAATTAGTGTCAGTGTCGCGGGCGGCGCTTCTAACGTTCCCTACCATTTCAACTTCGTTGTTACAGAGGCGCGTATTGAGGGGAACGAGTTGCTCGCCACGCGCATGGTATTCCTGCAACAGGAATCGAGCCCTCTCCCTAACGGTCCCGTTTTCGCCTCGTTCACCTGGACGAAACGGCCAGAATAATCCGCTTTTCGTCCCGCTAAGCAAAGCATCGAATGTCGCGATGGCGCGGCCACTTTTGCCCGCGCCACGCAGGACGCTGACAATGCGGCTATCTTTGCGTGTCCCCCGAAGTTGTTACGCAGGAGCACCCGCGGCCCGCCATCGTTGCGCTTCGAATCGCTTGAACAGAAGCCAACCGAGCAGCGCGAAAAAGAGACTGCCGCCTATAACTTTGGCCTCGAATGTCACGGCTGATGCCGCTTCGGGCGGGGGCAATGCCGATAATGCGATGGCCACCAGCGTCACAGCGAGTCCAGATACCGCTCCAATCCGGCTCCCGAATCGGAATCCCGCCGCGAAAATATACACAAATGGAATGAACGTCACGATTACCATCATGTCCACCATGATTTGGTAAGCTGCCCTGACGGTCTCGCCGAGTTGAGCCATAAGCAGGAAGAGCGTAGCAACCACCGCCTGCACAAGTAAGGAGATATAGGGAGTGCCCCAGCGCGGATGGATGCGGCCAAACGCGGCCGGAAGATAGTGGTCGAGCCCGATCGCATAGGGCAGACGGGTATTGCCGGCGATCCACGTGTCAAGTTGGCCCGCGAGGGCGATTCCGATCAGGACCGCTAGCAGAATGGCGATCGCAGGTACGCCTAGCTTCCGCGCCCCGCTTGCTCCTGCTTGGGCCAAGCCTGTCATGGGACTGATCTCGTCCGGCTTTAGCAAAACCAGCAGCGCCCCGGTCACGCCTATATAGAAAACTGCGGAAATGATCCCGCTAATCATAGCCGCTCGCGGCAGATCGCGGGGCGGGTTGCGAATCTCGCCGCTAACGATCGGCGCCAGTTCGAGTCCGACAAACGCGAACGCAATCTGAGACCAGAAATTCAGAGTATCGAGATTCGCTTTTGGCAGCAGGACGAATCTTGTGGCGCTGCCAGAGTGTAAGCCCGCGGCAATTGCCAATACCGCAAGCACCGCGCCGATGATGAAGGTAGAGCTTCCCCCAAGCGTCGAAATCCATTTTGCTACCTTCATGCCGAAGAAGTTCGCGGCGAAAGCGGCCCATAACACGCCAAGTGTGATAGGCAGTGCGAACGCGCGGTCCTCAGCGAAGCGCGCGCCGATATTCCCAAACGCATAGGCTGTCATCCCAATGCCCGCCAGCAGCAGGGACGGGAAGTACAAAACCGTAGAGATGAAATAAAACCAGCCGCACAGGAAGGCGTGTTGGTCGCCAAAGGCGTGCTTGGTCCAAATGTACATTCCGCCTTCTTCCGGGAAACGCCGTGAGAGGCTTGCGATCACGACGGCTGAGGGTAGAAAAAAGAAGACGGCAGCAAAAGTCCATAAGACAAACGAACCCGGCCCGGCGTGTGCGGCGGCGGCCACCCACCTCAGGCTGATGATGGCGCAGATATCGAAAAAGACAAGATCTCTCAGCCGCAGTTCGCGGCGTAGAATCGCTGCATTTTCTTCGCCCGAGCCTACTATGGCAGACATGGGTGCGTTTGCAGAAACTTCTTTCTTTCAATTCGGGTCATTTTCGGATTCCGAAGTCTAGCACTCGGCCCTCCGTCAAGAAAGGCCGCTAAGTATGGGCAACGTAGATCGCGGGCGCGGCGACTATATCCACTACAATGCACAGAATGATACGATCCCGTTTCGTCGCACGATCAATGGTTTTAGCACCGACATGTACTACGTGAGAAAAATTGCCGATCCGTCGTCATCAGGCGTTGCGGCCCTAAGTGCAAAAATACAGGACAGATGCGACCTGTTTCTGTAAAAGCTAAATTTGTGAGTGCTGCTCAATTTCGGCGGGGGTCGGTCGCGATCAAACGATCCAATATCCGGATCGCAATTTGCCTGAGTCTTGCGGGCCTGGATTCTTCTGCGCAACAAAACCCTCCCAGTCGAGGCCGCGACGTAACTCAACTTTATGCCGAGAAGTGTGCCAGTTGTCACGGAACAGATATGGCGGGCGGCTCGGCCTCCAGCCTGGTAGACGGTATTTGGCGCTATGGCGGCGATGACTCCAGTATTGCCGCCAGTATCCGCCATGGTCATCCGGAGGCGGGTATGCCAGCGATGGAGAAAGACTTCGACGCTCCGGAGATCCGCGGGCTTGTCATCTATATCCGCGAGCGGGCCGCCAGCGTCGAGACGGCCCATACAAAATACAATGCTCCGACGCTCAAAGGTCAACCCCGCGCGATCGTGCAAAGTGAGAACGCTTCGTTCAAGCTGGAACCCGTGATGGAAACCGGACTGGAGGTGCCTTGGGCCATTGCATTCCTGCCCGATGGTCGTATCTTAGTGACCGAACGGCCAGGCCGCTTGCGCATCATTGAGAACGGGAAGTTATTGCCGGAACCTGTGCACGGCATTCCCGCGGTTTATGGAGGCGAGGGCGGACTACTGGATGTCGTACTGCATCCCGATTACTCTCGTCCGGGCAATGATTGGATTTATCTTTCTTACGGTGACAAAAGTCCGGGCGGCTTGGCGATGACGGCCGTGATTCGAGGCCGCTTACGTGATGGCGCTTTTGTCGATCAGCAACAAATCTTCAAGGCGGATGACTCGCTGTATCGTGCCGGCGGACAGCGTTTCGGGTCGCGCCTGTTGTTTGACGGCAAAGGGCATCTTTTCTTCTCGATTGGTGACCGTGCCTGTCCTGGAGACGAGCAGGATCTCTCGCAACCGAATGGGAAAGTGCATCGCGTGAATGACGATGGCAGCCTCCCCAAAGACAATCCGTTTGTCGACAGGTCTGGAGCGATACAGAGCATCTGGACTTACGGTAATCGCAATGCTCAAGGTCTCGCGTTCAGCCCCGTTACGGGAGATTTGTGGGAGTCTGAGCATGGCCCGCGCGGGGGCGATGAACTGAATATTCTCCATCCTGGCCATAACTACGGTTGGCCGGCTATTACTTACGGCATGAATTACGATGGCACACCGATCACCGACCACTTGGCCCACGACGGCATGGATCAACCGGTCACCTATTGGGTTCCTTCCATCGCCACCAGCCCACTTACTTTCTATACGGGAAATCGGTTTCCACAATGGAAGAACAATCTATTCCTCGGATCACTGGCGGCCCAAGAGCTGTTGCGTTTAGTGATTGATGCCGACAAAGTAGTACACCAGGAGGTTCTTTTCAAAGGCATTGGACGTGTGCGGGATCTCGTAAATGGGCCGGACGGCGACTTATACGTTGTGCTCAACCAGCCGGACCGCATCGAGCGCATTGTACCTGCGGAAGCTCATTTAGATAGCCAGCGGTCCATCAATGTGCAATCGGCAGCCCGGAAACCAAACTAATTTAGAGGCCGAGTCGGCTTGCATCTGCCGAATTTCACGATCGATCAGCCGCCGATTGAGGACACGAATTCAGCAACCGCGCCGAGCGCTGAACCGACAGTTTCCGCCGCAGAGATAAGAGCCGGCTTTCTCAAGCCATATTCGCTTTGCCGATAAAGCTGTTGTTCGGCATCAAACCAATCAATTCCTGAAGTGCCCAATGGAGATCCGCGACGCTGCCACAAATAGTATGCAGCCAGCTGAATGAGTTGATGCTGTTCCGATTCGGACTGTAACGATTCCATGAACGCCCCTACCCATTATGAAACTGTGAAACCGTCGAGGGCTATCTTTTCTTACTCAATTTGAGTCAGCAATTCTACCGAGATCAGCGTTTCTGGCGAGTCGGCCTGAGCGGAAAATAAGTTCTTCCATTCGCTGTTAACGTTTTCAAATGCAGTTCTCGATCCGTAAGCTGCCATGTCCGGATATTCGATGATCAAGATCACGGGACCGGTGTCAGGACCGGGCACTGTGCTCCGGAACAATCGCACGGCGCTCGGCATGACCGGACTGTCGAATTTCGGATCAGCCGCCGCCTGAAGCTTCGCCATGAAGTCCGCCATCCGACCGGGCTTCACTTCGTACTTAAAGATGGCAAGGACCATGCGAAGTATTATCGTCCACTTCGCGCGACCGGCGGGAGGTGCCATTATTGGCTCAATACATTGCCCCGATCAGATTACTACTCTAGAAGCCGGCATCGCTTCGGCCAACATCCGACTCGCGCGTGAAATCGCCGCTATTCGGAAGCTTGGTAACGGAGGAGCCGGCAGTCTCCAAATGACTGTGTTAGCGTGATTCGCAGAGGGACGCAATGCCATCATCGAGACGCGATTTTCTGAAAGCTAGCGTGGCCGCCACTGCACTGCCGGCTGTCGCGGGTGCCGTCGTTTCAACGAAGGCCGCGGCGACCGATTGGATCACACTCGGGAAGTCAAACGTTCAGGTGACGCGCCTGGCCCTCGGAACAGGAACGCACTCCGGTGCGCAACAGCGTCATTTAGGCCAGGAGGAGTTTACGCGCCTGGTGCGCTACGCCTACGACAATGGCATCCGCTTTTTTGAGACCGCGGACGCTTATCACGGCATGCCGGAGATGCTTGCGATAGCGTTGAAGGGACTCCCGCGCGATTCCTACCGGCTGATGACCAAGTACGATGTGCATCACTCGGAAGATCCGATGGCGGCCGTCCACCGACTGAACGCGGCATTGGGCACAGACTACGTAGACATCATGCTTCTGCATTGTGTTCGCAGCCCAAATTGGCCGGAAGAAACGAAGCATCTGCAGGACGCCTTCCAGGAGGCGAAAGAAAAGAAGCTCATGATGGCGCATGGGGCGTCGGTGCACGGCAAGCAGGCTCTTGCGGCGTTTCCGGGCAATCCGTTTCTGGACGTGGCAATGATCCGTATGAACCACAACGGCACGCATATGGACACACCGTCCATGCAGGACATTGACGATAAGGGCGACGTCCCGTTCGTGGTCGATCACATGCAGCGGACGAAAGCCGGTGGCGCGGGTATCATCAGCATGAAACTAGTCGGTGAAGGTGAGTTCAAGAATCCGAACGATCGCCAGGCCGCATTGAATTACGCGTTCCGTAAAGCAGGTGTGGATTGCGTGACTATTGGATTCGGGAGCACAAGCGAGGTCGGCGAAGCAATAAAGCGCATCTCAACGGCATTGAACGCTTAACGACTACTATTTTCGACCCAGTTTGGTGCCGTTTAGCAATAGAGCCGTTTTGTTAGCTCTCATGCCTTCGCGTCGGCGGTACGTGTAACCTCATCCCCATTTGCGCGCGCTTCGCGAGTCACAATTTCGATGTTGCCTTTAAAGTAGGCCCCATCTTCGATCACGATACCGGGTGTACGCAGGTCTCCGATTAACTTCCCACCCTTCCGCACTGTGATCTTGCGTGTTGCATCTACATTCCCCTGGATGCTGCCTGAAATTTCAACTTCTCGCGCGGTCACATCAGCACGCACTCTGGAATCGGCAGTTACTGTGAGATCGTAGCCGGCCAGGTACAGCGATCCATCAATCTCTCCGGCAATGTACATATGCTCAGCGCTCCTGATTTGGCCTTTGATAATCATGCCTTTGCCAATGACCGCGAGGACTCGCGAATCGGCGGCCGCAGTACGTCCGGCGCTCCCAACAGGGGCTTCAGACGTTGGCGCCTCCGGTCTGCCCAGGGCCGTAGGTGTTCTGGGCGCATCTTCGTGCTGTTTACGATCGCTCCACATGTATGCTCTTTACAGAGTACAGAACTCCGGTGTCCTGATCAGTCCCATAGAGTGCCGGCGTTCGCGCTTAGATGCGCGAAGTTCCATCGGCAGGTTGAGACTGGCTTGATGATGAACGTGGTCTCCGTAGGATACGGGCACGAGGACATGGACTCATAAATTACGCGCCGTACGGTCATCACAGAAGAACTTTCCCCTTGAACCCACAATTCTGTCACGCTCCTATACAATGGCTCTCCATGATCCCGTCTCGATACATTGCCGCGAGTGTGCTGGTCGTGCTCGTAAGTTTTGCGCCGGGTTTGCACGCCCAACAAAGGCAGCGGGCGCGTGATCTAGGTGTGCCGTTCGACGGCAAAACAGGACCGCTGAACGCAATCACGGATGTTCCAGGTTTAGAGGTTGGCCACACAACGCTGATCTCTGGCAAAGGAAAGCTGCAACAGGGAGTGGGACCGATAAGGACAGGTGTTACGGCAATTTTGCCGCGCGGAAAGAGTGACGAGACACCGGTTTTCGCTGGGTATTTCGCGCAGAATGGAAACGGCGAGATGACGGGCACGGCCTGGATCGAGGAATCCGGTTTCGCGGAAGGCCCGGTCCTGATTACCAACACGCATAGCGTCGGTACCGTGCGCGACGCTGTGATCAAGTGGCAAGTCGCCAAACAAGCTCAGAAACACCTCTTCAACACTCTGTGGTCATTGCCGATCGTGGCCGAAACGTGGGACGGCTATCTGAACGACATCAACGGCTTTCATGTGACGGATCAAGATGCGTTCCACGCCTTAAACACCGCGCACTCGGGACCTGTGGAAGAGGGCGCAGTGGGCGGCGGCACCGGAATGGTCTGCTATGGATTCAAAGGCGGCATTGGGACAGCTTCGAGAAGGCTCAATCAAACAGCAGGCGGGTACACATTAGGTGTTCTGGTGCAATGCAACTGTGGCAGGCGCGCGCTGCTGCGAATAGCCGGTGTGCCTGTGGGACAGGAGATTACGGAGAAGGTGCCCTACGCCCGGAACGAGCCGCTCATCAGCCAGGACGTTGGTTCGATCATCATCATCATCGCAACCGATGCTCCGCTGGTCTCGGCACAGTTGAAGCGCTTGGCGCGGAGAGCAACTCTAGGGTTGGGGCGCACAGGTTCGATTTCCGGTAACGGATCGGGCGATCTCTTTCTTGCCTTGTCGGTAGCGAATCACGAAGTCAAAAGCGAAGGACTGAGCGATGTGAGAATGCTGGGCAATGATTCACTCGATCCAGTGTTCGAAGCCACCGTAGAGGCGACCGAAGAAGCGATCGTGAACGCGATGGTTGCGGCGAAGACTATGGTGGGCATCAACGGAAATACGGTAATCGGGCTACCTCACGAGAAGCTGGTCGAGGTTTTGCGGAAATACAACCGGCTCGCAAAGTAGGTCTAGAAACCCGCGGAGGTACGGGCCGCAGGCGGCATATCTGAAGTGCGTACGTCAATTACGGCTTCGGCAATCTGGCCCAGATACTTGCCATCGGCGAGCACGTCGGCTGCAATGGCGAGACGGGACCGAGGTTCGCGAAAATCGCTTGGGATAGTTAGCCTAACGGGAACTTTGATTTCGTCGCCGGGATAGACCGCTACCCTAGAAATCTTTGGCTGGACACGCCAGCCTACCGGTAAGACAAGCGAAACTTGAAGCTCAATCGAACGCTTCCGGTGATTGCGCACGCGAAGCTCAAAATCTTTCGTCTCCCCTGGCTTGGCGAGCGATTGATAAGGATAGATTTCCACCCAGGAAGGATCAAGTCCGAGATCCGTATCGGGATCGGCGACTAAGGACCGGCAGAAGGCATCCTGTCTTTCGACCTTTGCCTTAAACTCACGAGCCATGTCGAGATCGAGCAGAAACGGCTCGCCGTGTCCCGGGCAGATGATGTGGGGCTCGAAGTCGATGATGTTCTGGATCGATTTCACGTGATCGCCGGTTTTGACGCGATTGCGATAAATCAGATTGTGGCGAATCTGGAAGGGACGGTCGGCATCGTGGAAAAACGCATCTCCAGTAAAAGCGAGTCGTACGCCGTCAATGGTGCTGAACAACGCCATTTGGAAGTTCGTATGGCCCGGAGAATGAAGCGCCGTGAACTCAAACTCTTCCCAACGGAAGGTCTCTCTATCGCGAATGATGCGATCAATATGCATGGCCTCACCGAGCGTGCAACCAAGGTTATGCCCGCAGGGGTTCTCCAAGATGCTTGCAAAGTTTTCAAAGCACCAGATCTTCGTGCCATAACGTCTCGCCAGGTAAGGGAAGCCGTTTATGTGATCGTCATGCATATGGCTTGGCATGGCGACGTCGATCGATTTCAAAGCATAATGCTCTCGAAGGTAGTCGATGGTGTGTTCGACAAACCGGAACCGGTCATAGACATCGACGGCGTCTTTAAAGGCGTAGAACGAATTCCAACTAGGGCCGCCATAATCTAGGAACAGCGCCTTGCCGCTCGCGCTTATGATGGCGTAAAAGGATGACATCGTCTGGTAATTCGCGATGACATGCGGCGTAAGCTGGCGGGGCTTGTTATCCAGCGTAAAACCCCGCGATTTCCAGTAGTTCCACCAATCGCGCAGTTTCCCAATTAGCTCCTCCATTCCTGAGGCGGGATTCGCGATCTCCTGGCCGTGCGAGGGACACAACATATCCGGTTTCAGCTTGATCAATTCGGACAACGAATAAGCCGTGAGGTCGGCACCTTCGTGCTCTTCGTAGTAATACTGCATGTCATAAAGCGTTTGTACTTTTCCGGGAGAGTGCATTAGGTCTCCGGAAAATGCGATCTTGCGGCCATCGACTTCAACAATCAGCGTGATCGAGCCCGGTGTGTGCCCCGGCGTTGGCTGAATAAAAAACTCGTGTTGCTTCCAGCGGAAAGTCTCGTAATCGCTGAGCACCGCAGCTACGGGAACATTGCAGGTCAGGGAAAAAAAATCGTTTCGGACATAGTAAAGCTCGAATATTCGGCGATTTCGCCAAAAGTTCTCGGAGTTTTCGAAGTATTGACGCTCATGCACCGGCACGGCAATGGGGATTCCACGCCCGGCAGCCAGGGAATCGCCTTGCGCCTGATCGCGGTGATGGTGGGTGTGCAGAATCCAGTCGACCGAGATGACGTCAAGGCTGGCCAAATGATTGAGGATTGCGCCTGATCCGAAATCGATCAGTAGCGCGCTCGTGCCGCTCTTGATCAAATAGACGTTGCAGGTATCTTCGAGAACAAACAAGTTATCGGAAATTCTGCGTGGTTCAGCATTCGGCGCGAAAGCGGGAGATGGGGGGAGGGCGATTGCACCACTTGAGCGGCCGCCGCCGAAGCGGCCGTCGATTGCAGGAAGCCGCGCCGCGATAGATCATTGGGATTCTTCATTCTGCTTCCAGCGATTATTCTTCGAGCCCGTTGACTTCTTTGATCGACCCGTGCATTCCGACGCGAAGAGTTTTGATCTCGTACGGTCTGAAATGGCCAGACCAATGCCGGCGTGCGTACCGGAAATCGAGCGTAGCGCTGGTCACGTGGCCATCCGTTTCATAGCAGCGCACAATCAGGTCATCGACAGATTCGGCCTTTTTGATCGCGGAAACAACTATGTCCGGCGCATCCACCGAGAGGAACGAGTCCGATTGCGCGCGCGGGCCAGGATGAATGCCCTGATAGATCAGCGGGAGAGGCGAAGTGAACTCTTCCGTCATGCGCGGCAGTGCCGCCCCGCGCCAATCCCCTTTGTGCGGAATAAGCAGCATGCGAAACGTCTGCACACCCTGATCCTGCCACAGGTGATCCATGTTGGCCTCGAGCTTTTTCGGTTGATGATTCGCGAAGGCGGCTCCGCGCACGATGGAGACACGCAGATCGCTGTCAAGCACGCTGTAGCCGTATTTGGCATCGTTGATAACCGCGAAGCCGTAACTGCCGCTACTTGCTGAATTGCCGCTCACGTCGATCCATCGCTGACCGGGATTTTCGTCCCCGTTCGCGGCACGTTCAATATTGCCGTAGGCGATCTCATAGGTGGCGCGTGGCTGGTTCACGGCAACCGGAAACGAAAACTTCAGCATGCGCAGATGCTCATGCCAGTCGAGCGAGACACGCGCTTCCAGAGCGCGACTTCCGGCGTAAAGAAGCCAATCTATTGCGAGCGTGGATTTGCCGAAAGTCGATTCGACACGCACGCGTTGCCGAAGAGGACCGCTTTCGAGCAGGCTGACGCGAGCGTTCCCGAACTCGCCGATCTGCTTGTCGTAAGCGACGACACCATGGCTCCAGGTATCGCTTGGATCATCCAACACAATTGCACGAGCACCGCCGTGACTCCGAAAGACCTCGCGGGCGGCATCTTTATCAAAGAGATGAATAGCGCCATCTTGGTCGATGGCGACTCGCAGATGCTCATTCTCCACGCTTCGTGTTCTGGTTTCCGTGCGTAGTGCACTCTGAAGATTGCCACTCCGGCGAATGCGAATCTGGCGGTAACCGAACGCCGGCAACTCGGCTTGCGCAACCAGACGCTTGCGTTCGGTAACCTCGGTCGTGGCGCGAACCCACTGGTGTGGGAGGACGCGGCCTGTATCATCCTCGACGATTGCAGCATCGGCGGTCGGCCATTCAAAATCGTACTCGAGATTTGCCGTCACGGGCCACGGCTCCAGATTGAAGGCGACCAGGTATTTCGAATCGGGATCTTCAGCGGGCACTTGCCAGGCGAGCTTCTCTGCGGCCCCATACAAAGCGGCATGAGCTACCGAGCCAGCGAAGCCGTAACCTTCTGGAGCCGTGATTTGGTAGTGTTCCGGCAAAGCGGTACCCGCGAGACTATCGTGAAACTGCAGGAAGAGCACTTTCTTCCAAGCTTCGGCGAGTTCTTCGCGAGGATAATGAGCGCTCCACGCCAGCGATCCGATTGTCGCCAATTTCTCCGCCGATACGAGCGCAATCTCAGCGGAGCGATTCGCCTTCTTCATCCAGGATTCGGCGGTATAGCAGCCGACCGAGTGATGCTGAAGGTCGTCGTGCACGACGGGCAGCTTCTCTAAATGTTGCTGACGAATCTCGGCAAAGTAGCGATCGGGTGTGCTGAAGAAAACCTTCGGTGACTGCGCGTCTGATCGAATCTCTCGAATCGATTCGATGTTCGCTTTCGTCGCTCCGCCGCCATGATCGCCAGCACCATAGAAAGCCATCACGTCATCAACCGGCCATTTTCGTTCCGCGACGATGCGCCACACGCGCTCACGGACGGATTTATCATCTCCATACTCGAAAGGGATGCGATAGGTGAGAGCACGCGTGCCGTCGGGACCTTCCCACCAGAAGAGATCAGCGGGGAGCTTTTTCTCTTCCGGCTTCGGTCGCATAAAAACATAGCTGTTCATCCCTTGCAGCTTCAGGATCTGGGGCAAGGTTCCGGTATGCCCGAACGAATCGGGATTGTATCCAACTGTTGCGGTGCGGCCCAATAGGCGTCGAAACGTGAGCTGACCGTACAAGCCTTGCCGCATTAGAGCCTCGCCCGACGGTATATTGACGTCAGGCTCGACCCACCAGCCTCCAACGGGATCCCAACGGCCCTCGCCCACGCGGTGGCGGATCTCAGATAATAGCGCCGGATCGTTCTCGGATACCCATGCATAAAACTGGGCGGAGCTAGCCGTGAAAGTAAAGCCAGCAGTTTCCCGCATGCGCTCGATCGCGTAGCGAAACGTGCTCAGCACAACCGAGAAACCTTCGGACCACGGCCAAAGCCACACCGGGTCGATGTGGCTGTTCCCGATCATGTGAACGCGAAACTGAGCAGCTCTAGCAGGCCAGGGTTGCGCGGTTTGCGCAAAGCCAGCCAGCCGGCACGTGAGCGCCGCGGTCCAGGCACATATCAGCCCGAACACCGCTTTGCGCAACCGATCACGATTCATCAAAGCTTATCAGAACCTGAACTCCGTTCCGAAATGTATAAGCCGCGGATGGTTCGCCGCCGAACTGATCACGCTGGTTTGGCCGGGAAGCACGGGAGTATATTCGGATAACCGAATTGCTGCGAACCTTTCCATAGAACGGATTCGCCACCGAATTTGTCAGTATACTGCCAAACGAAAGCTGTATCGTCAGATAATTCACGTGGTAGTTCTGCAGCGGAAGATGCGTGCCCTTAGCGTGCCGGATTACTATACAGGATCAGCTAGATGTATACATTGGCAATAGATATCGGCGGCACCAAGGTGACCCTCGCGGTTTTTCGGGACGAGAAAATGGTCGAACGGCACAGCACCGAAACCGATCGGAGCGGCGGTCCCGGCTGGATGGTCGATCGGATCGAGAAGATGGCGGCGCCTTGGCTGAGGACTTACGCAATCGATGGCTGCGGGATTGGCTTCGGCGGACCCGTCGACTTTTACACGCAACGCGTAATCTGCTCGACCCATGTAGAAGGATGGACCGATTTCGACCTAGTGGGCGTAGTAAAAGAACGGCTCGGAGTCACAGCGGTAATCGACCGGGACACCATGGTGGGAGCGCTTGGGGAAGGTTGGTATGGAGCAGGCAAGGGCGCGCGACCGCTGTTCTATATGACCCTTTCGACCGGGATCGGAGGCGGGTTGCTAAGCGAGTCGGGCCTCTACCACGGCGCAGACTCCTTCTCCTGTGAAATTGGGCATCACACGGTGCGACCCGACGGTCCGGAGTGCTTATGCGGATCGAGAGGATGCCTGGAAAGGCTATGCTCGGGAATTTGGCTGGAGCGAGATCACGGCAGGCCTGCCAGTGAACTCCTAAGAGATCCCAGTTTTACCAAACAGTACGTAATACCGCTGGCCCAGGGACTGAAGACCTGTATCATGCTTTATAACCCAGCGTGCATAGTAATTGGCGGCGGAATTAGCAAAGCAGGCGATGCGCTTTTTGTGCCGCTGCGCGAGGAGTTAGGACGGCAGATTACACCATGGTCGCGGGCCAAGGTGGAGGTTGTTGTGCCCGCGAGCTTGGGGGATGACAGTATTCTCTGGGGTGCCCTGGCACTAGCCAGATCCTGCATATACAAGTTTGCGAGTCTCGGTCAGTGATTGCTCGGCATTTTACGCCGCAAGATGCGAGAGAGCGAGAAACGTCTAGTAAGCCCGCCATCAGCACTCAGCAACAGCTTGTTTTTTCCTGAAATTGCTCCGACATTGCGATCATCTGAATAACGAGGACGCCATCAGGGCTTCCTCACTCGAACAGCAAAGTCTGCTATACAAAGGAGAGCATATGGCCCACGAAGACCATAAAAAAGCCGCTGAGCATCACGATAATGCCGCGAAGTCGCATCGCACCGCCGCGGAACATCACGAGAAAGGGGATCACGAGCAGGGAAAGAAGCATTCCACAACTGCTCACGAGCATTCTTCAAAAGCGCATGAATCGTCTCAAGCTGCGCACAAGAAGTCTCAGGAGAAAAAGTAGCCAGCCGAACGGAGATCGGGCCGCAGTACTAATGCAGCCCGATCCCTCCTCTCGGCTGAATATTTAAGCTGTTCTTTCGACCAGCTCGGCTGAGTAAACAGGCCAAAGCCAATCGAGGTAGCCGGGCAGTCTCCCACGAGTTGCGTCGATGAAGGCAGTTCGCAGCTTTTGTGTGATTGTTCCAACTTCGCCCGTTCCCACCGCGCGGTGATCCACTTCTAAGACCGGCGTTACTTCCACGGCCGTACCGGTGAAGAAAAGCTCGTCGCAGACATACAGTTCGCTTCGATCAATGGAGCGCTCCACGGTTTCAAGTCCGAGTTGCCGACGTGCCAGTTCCATCACGCTCGCGCGAGTAATGCCCTCCAGGATGTTGTCTGTTCCCGGCGGCGTGACGAGCTTACCGTCCCGTACCATGAAAAGATTTGAGGTCGCGCCTTCCGCCACGTGACCGCTTTCATTCAGAAAAATAGCTTCGTCGTGTCCGTTGCGGCGTGCTTCGTCCACCGCCAGCACGCTATTGACATAAGCGCCGGAAATCTTCGCTCGTCCCGGAATCGCCGTATCTTCAATGCGCCTCCATGAGGAGACTCCCGCCTTCAGGCCCTTTTTCCCGATCAGATACTCGCCCAGAGGAACCGCGCTGATCGAGTAGGCATCGTTGTCGTCGGGGGGCACGCCGAGCCGCGCTGCCGCCTTGTATGCGAGCGGCCGCACATATACATTGCAGCGGTAGTTATTCCGTCGGCATAGTTCGGCGGTAATCTCCGCCAGTTCCGTAGGCGAAGGCCCTACCTGAATGCGCAGAATCTTGCAGTTCCGCTTCCAGCGCTCGTAGTGCTCGATGATCCGCACCAAAAACAGCTCCTGCCGGTGGGGCTCGAAATAGCCGCGAATGCCTTCGAAAACGCCTGTTCCGTAATTGAACGCATGGGTCAGGATACTTACGTTCGCGTCTCCCAAGCATACAAACTTGTTTTGGAACCAAACGGTCGTGTCAGAGGGGGGTGTTTGGGAGTGCATAGCCGTCTCTTCCCTGATTGTACCTCAAAAGCACCACTATCGTGTGGTGCTCATGCTCGGCTGGTCATGAGTTAATGGGATTTACGGCTATTAAGTGATCCTTCCGCTGGGCATCGTCCGTCGGTCGGTCCAGTTCGATCAACTTGCGTGGTTCGCACGCTACAATGGCCCTTCCATGTCTCAACTCCTGGCTGGCAAAACCGCGCTCGTGTTGGGTGTCTTGAACAAGTGGAGTATCGCTTATTCGATCGCCTCAGCGCTCGCGCGCGAGGGAGCGACGCTCTTCCTCACCTACCAAAACGATAAGCAGCGGGAAACTCTCGAGGAATTCGGGACTGAGCTGAAAGCCGCGGGCGTGATCCCTTGCGATGTTACGAAACAGGAAGAACTGGATCACTTAGTCGCCGAATTGCAGCGTAGCGCACCCTTACTCGATTCGGTCGTGCACAGCATCGCATTCGCCAACAAAGAAGACCTTAGCCGCCCCTACCTCCAAACCAGCCGTGACGGCTATCTACTGGCACAGGAGGTAAGTGCTTATTCGCTCGTCAGCGTTTCCCGTGCGGTGGCTCCCTTGATGACTAACGGCGGCTCGATCACTACCTTGACTTACCTCGGCTCGACACGCGTGATGCCGAACTATAACGTGATGGGCGTAGCGAAGGCTGCTCTCGAGGCCTCGGTGCGTTACCTCGCCAACGATCTCGGCCCAAGCCGTATCAGGGTCAATGCAATCTCGGCTGGTCCAATCAAAACAGCCTCCGCGCGCGGAGTGAAAGACTTTTCAAAGATGCTTGAGGGCTCCGCGTCAATCGCACCGCTGCGGCGGCAGACCGACCCGGCCGAAGTTGGTGACGCTGCCGTCTTTCTTGCCAGCGACTTAAGCCGCGGGGTTACCGGGAACATACTATACGTCGACGCCGGCTTCCATATCATGGGGATCGGCAGCAGCGAGTAGCGGTGGGCTCCAGGCCTAACGCTCCGTACGGTGACGCGTCTCAACTCTATAGCAATGAAATCCCGCTTGTAATATGCTGGTGTTTCCAAGCGCTGCTGCGCCAAACGACCGGCTTGCCACTGTGCTGAGCACGGTCTTGTTCGTATAACCATATGATTCAGGTTGAAGGTCTCTCGAAGAGATACGCGCGTCACATCGCGGTAAACAACATCTCGTTTTCGGTCGATAAAGGTGACATCGTCGGTTTTCTCGGGCCAAATGGCGCCGGCAAAACCACCACCATGCGCATTCTGACGTGCTTTATGCCCCCGACCGAGGGCAAAGCTACCGTCGCGAACTTCGATGTCTTCGAGCAACCGTTCGAAGTCAAAAAGCATATCGGCTACTTGCCGGAAGCACCGCCGCTATATCCCGAGATGAACGTCGAAGATTATCTCGCCTTTGTGGCGCGCTTGAAGAATATGCCGCCCGGGGAGATCAAGCGCCGTACAGAGCAGGTCATGGAACGCTGCGCGGTGGTCGATGTCAAATCGAAGCTGATTTCCAAGCTTTCGAAAGGCTATCGCCAGCGCGTAGGGTTAGCGCAAGCGATTATTCACAACCCGGACGTCCTGATTCTCGACGAGCCCACTTCGGGTCTCGACCCCAAACAGATTAATGAGACTCGGGAACTGATCAAGAGTCTGGCAGGCGAACATACGATTATTCTCAGCACGCACATTCTGCCCGAAGTGGAATCGGTTTGCGAGAAGGTCATCATCATCGATAAGGGCCGGGTAGTTGCGACCGACTCCGTTGAAAACCTAAAAAATCGTGCCGGTATGGGCGGCGCTACACAGATTCAGATCGAAAATGCGGGCGATACCGACCCGCTTGCCGTGCGCCAGCGGCTCGAACAGGTACCGGGCGTAAGCAAGGTCCTCGACCGGATCACTTCTGGTCCACGCTATGTGTTCGAAGTAGAGAGCCTCCAGGGCCGCAGCCCTCGTGCCGATATAGCTCGTGCTGTCGTGCATGCCGGCTGGAACCTGCTCGAACTTAAGTCCTCCACCTTGACGCTGGAAGAAGTATTCCTGGAGCTTACCGGCTCGCATCCAAATGCCCCGGCCCCAGTCGTAGCGGGAGAAATCGCATGAGAAACATCTGGACTATCTGCCGCCGTGAGCTTTACGCCTACTTTGTCTCGCCCATCGCCTGGGTGCTGCTTACCATTTTCGCGGTGCTTAGCGGCGTATTTACTTACATCATTAGCGCCAGCTTCGTCCGCGCGGGTCTCGAAAGCCAGATGACGGGACAATCATTCCCGATGAACATCAATGAGCAAGTTATTGCGCCTTTGTTTTCCAATATCGCGGTGGTTGGACTGTTTTTGATCCCGTTGATCAGCATGCGGCTATTCGCCGAAGAAAAGCGCCAGGGCACCATAGAGCTGCTCATAACTTCCCCGGTCCACGACCTCGAGATCGTGATCGGTAAGTGGCTCTCCGCCGTCATCATGTATGGCGCGCTTCTGGCGGTGCTGTTTCTTGATTACCTATTCCTCTTCGTGTACGGCAACCCGGATTGGAAGCCCGTTGCCACCGGCTTTCTTGGGATCCTCCTGCAAGGCGCGTGTTTACTGGCCTTCGGAACTTTCATTTCGACTCTGACCCGCAACCAGATTGTGGCCGGAGCAATCGGCTTTGCGCTTGCTCTCGTTCTCTGGATACTCAACTGGACCACCTCTTTTGGCAACTCCGATACCGTGCAGGTTCTGAATTATTTTTCGATCGTGAGTCATATGGAGAGCTTCTCTCGCGGTGTCATCGACACCAAGGATCTGATTTATTACTGCTCGATGATTTTTCTCGGTTTGTTTCTGACAGCCCGCTCACTTGAATCGCTGAGGTGGAGAGCTTAATGGCAAATCTTAAGTCCTTTGGCTCGGCAGCCCGCGGTAATACGGTTTCCGCTCGGCAAGCCCGCTATGGCGCAACCGCTTCACTTTATACGATCGTCATCATTGCGGCGCTCGTACTTATTAACTGGTTAGGCAATCGCTATAACAAAACCTACGACACGACTAGTAACAAACGCTTCACTCTCTCGCAGGAAACGCAGAAGGTTGTCAAAGGATTAAAGCAGGATGCCACTATCACTTACATCGATAAGGCGAGCGGCTTCAACCAGGCAAAGGGAATCCTGGACAGATATGCCAATCTTTCTCCTAAGGTTCACATTCAATACATCGATTATCAAAAGCAGCCGACAGTGGCCCGCGCCTACGGACTACGATACGCCGGCACAGCTTATGTCGAAATAGGGCCGCGTCGCGAAGAAGCGAAGGCCCTGACCGAAGAAGGGATCACCGGCGCGTTCTTGAAAGATCTGAAGGGAGTCCGGAGGGTCTGTTTCGTGAGCGGCTCGCAGGAGCACGCTCTGGAAGGTACCGAAAGCACCGGTCTTTCGCAGTTCAAGACCATGATCGAGCGCGATAACTATCAGGCGCAATCTGTAACTCTGCTCGATAAAACGGCGGTCCCGGGTGATTGCAATGTGCTCGTTGTCGCAGGTCCTGGTTCGGATTACACGCCGAACGAAGTAAGCGCCATCAAGAACTATATCGAAAACGGTGGCCGCGCGATGTTCCTGCTGGATCCGCCGCTCGATTTCAGCCGCGAGCACATCGCCGAGAACTCCGGCCTGGTTAATCTCCTCGAAAGCTGGGGTGTAACCGCCGATAAGGATCTGGTGCTCGAACAGAACCCCATGGGGCAACTTTTCGGGTTTGGTCCCGAGATCCCCCTCATCAGCAGCTATGATTCGCACCCGATCGTAAACGACATGAAGAATAGCTTTACGGGATTTCCGGTCGCGCGTTCTCTCGAAATCAAGAATACCGACAAGGTCACCAATCAAAAGCTCTTCTCGACGTCCGACCGTTCTATCGCAACGACTAAGCTGGCCACCAACGAAGTAAATCCGTCGGATCCAAGCAATAAGAAGGGACCGTTCGTGCTGGGCGTGGCCGGCACTTACAATACCGGCAAACCGAACAACCCCGGACGTCTCGTAGTTATCGGCAGTTCCGGATTTCTCGATAACGGTATGATCGGCTTTCAGTCGAACCGTGATCTGGCTCTGAACGCGATCAACTGGCTATCGTCGGACGAAGACTTAATCTCGATTCGTCCGAAAGAAGCGGAAGACCGCAGACTGAATGCAACGCAGCGTCAAATGAACGTTTTCGCTTACATCGATTTAATTGCCATTCCTCTTCTGATTATCGCCGGCGGCGTCGGAATCTTCTTGAAGCGGAGATAGCATGAAGCCGCGGAATCTACTAATAGCAGCTGTCATCCTGGCGGCTTTGAGCGGTCTGGTCTGGTATTCGAAGCAGCATCCGCCCTCAAGCACGACAAGCACCGCATCGAGCACCACCCCGAAGCTGGTGGATATCCCCGAAAAGGATGTCCGCTCCATAGATCTCAAAAAGAAAGACGGGACAATCGTAACTCTCGATCGCGAAGGCGGCAAGTGGACCATCACCGCCCCCCAGACTTGGAGAGCCGACCAGGATGCAGCCACCGGCCTGTTCTCCTCGCTTAATCCCGTCTCCGCCGATAGCGTAGTCGAAGATAAGGCGACCGATCTTTCTAAATATGGGCTGAATTCACCGAGCCTCGCCGTCACCGTTCATGAGACAAATGGCAAATCGGATAGCATTCTGTTCGGGGACGACGTACCTGCAGGCTCGCTCGTCTACGCCCGCGTGAACGCGAGTCCCAAAGTCTACGCCGTGGCATCATCGGTTAAGAGTTCACTGGATAAATCTGCGAATGATCTGCGCGATAAACGGCTCCTTACCTTTGACACCAACAAGCTCACACGCGTCGACCTGCTTTCCGGTAAGTCCGATCTTGAGTTCGGGAAAAATAACCAGAACGAGTGGCAGATCCTGAAACCCCAGCCTTACCGCGCGGACAGTTTTCAGGTTGAGGAGCTGCTGCGCAAGCTGAGCGACGCCAAGATGGATCTCTCAGGTACGGCAGAAGCAGACCAGAAAGCCGCCGCGGCTTATGGCGCTGGCTCTCCGGCCGGGAGCGTCAAAGTTTCCGATTCTTCCGGCACACAGACCCTCGACGTCCGCAAGAACAAAGACGATTACTATGCGAAAAGCAGCGTCGTGCCGGGTGTTTATAAAGTTTCGGCAGATCTTGGTAAGTCCCTCGACAAATCCCTTGACGATTTCCGGAATAAGAAGATTTTCGATTTTGGCTTTAACGATCCGACCAAAATTGATATTCAGTCCGCCTCGACCAGCAAATCGCTCCTTCGTAGCGGAACTGATTGGAAAATGAATGGCAAGACAATGGATCCCGGCAGTGTGCAAGCTTTCATTGACAAATTACGCGATCTGTCCGCAGCGAAATTCGTACCTTCTGGATTCACATCTCCCGCAATTACGATCACGATCACTTCGAATGACGGTAAGCGAACCGAAAGAGTTGAATTCGCTAAGGCTGGGGACAGCTACATTGCTCGCCGGGAGAACGAACCCGCACTCTACTCGCTTGAAGCAAAGCCGGTGAACGATATCCTGGACGCTAGTAACGCTATCAAACCGGCTGCCTCGACCAAGAAGTAAGCGCCCGGACTGGTCGACTTCATGTCCGCGCTCAACACCGATCTCTACGAACTTACCATGGCTGCGGGCTACTTCGCCGCCGGAAAAGCCGAAGAAATTGCAACGTTTGAGTTGTCGATTCGGCGCTTGCCCGAGACCAGAAATTTTCTGGTTGCCGCGGGACTAGCCCAATCTCTGGAATACCTGCAGAAGTTCCGGTTTGAACAGGACGAAATCACCTATCTCAAATCGCTTGCGCAATTTCGCAACTCACCCCCGGAGTTCTTCGATTTTCTAATGCGGTTGCGCTTTACTGGCAGCCTGTTCGCCGTGCCCGAAGGAACGTCCATATTTGCCGGTGAGCCGATTGCAATCGTCCGGGCTCCTCTCGCGCAGGCGCAACTGGTGGAAACCTATCTGTTATCGACTTTCGCGTTCCAAACAAGCATCGCGTCGAAAGCAGCGCGTTGCGCGATTGCGGCACAGGACCGACCTATAGTCGAGTTTGGAAGCCGCCGCGCCCATGGACCCGAAGCCGGAATTCTGGCCGCCAGGGCAGCTTACATCGGCGGCTGCGCGGGAACTAGCAACACCGAAGCCGGCAAGCGTTTCGGAATTCCTGTCTCCGGCACTGCAGCTCACTCCTGGACCATGGCTTTTAGCGACGAAAGAGCTTCCTTTGTGGCTCTGCAGAAGCTGCTCGGAGAGAACGCCGTTTTCCTGCTTGACACCTACGACACGATCGAAGCGGCACATCTCATCGCAAAGCTTGGAAAGCCGGTCTGGGGCGTTCGCCTGGATAGCGGCGATCTGAATTTACTAGCGCGCGAAGTGCGAGCGATACTCGATTCCGCCGGACTTCAATCCGCCAGGATTTTCGCGACCAACGATCTCGACGAGCACCGCGTCGCCGATCTGGTGCACGCGGGCGCACCCATTGACGCTTTCGGAGTCGGCACCGCACTCGCGACTTCCAGCGATGCGCCGTCGCTCTCGGCGATCTATAAGCTAGTCGAACTCAGGAGAAACGGGACAGTACAATACACCGCAAAATTCAGCGACGAAAAAAGTACGCGCCCTGGAGCGAAACAGATCTATCGCTTGCCGGATCGCGATACGATCGCCTTGCAAAACGAGTGCAGCAAGGATTTCGGCAGTTCGCCGCTGGTGCGGCCGATCCTCATCGAAGGGGAACTGGTGGAGGCGCAGCCGACGATCGCCGCCATGCGTTCTCATGCGCAGGAAGGCATTGCTGCGTTACCAAAGGAACTACTCGATCTTAGAGCCTCTGTGCCGTACCGCGTGCAAGTGAGCGCCCGGTTGGCCGAGCTGACAGACAGCCTGCGCCACGAGTACCAGCCATGAAGACCGTTTTCTTCGATGTGGATACGCAGCTCGATTTCCTCTTCCCGGCGGGAGCGCTGTATGTTCCGGGAGCAGAGCAAATTGCGCCAGCACTTGCCGCGCTCACCTCATTCGCGGCCCAGAATGCCATTCGGATTGTCTCGACTCTCGACACCCACACAGAAAATGACCCCGAGTTTCGCCTGTGGAAACCGCACTGCGTTAACGGCACGCAAGGGCAGCAAAAATATGTACGAACCTTATTGGAACGCCCTTCCGCTGCGCAAATCGTCTTCGCAAAGAATACGATCGATTTCTTCGCAAACGAAAAGTTGCACTGTCTACTCGATGAGCTTCACGCGGAGCACTTCGTTGTCTATGGATTAGTAACTGAATATTGCGTTCGTGCGACAGTTCTTGGCCTGCTCGAGCGCCAGGCACGCGTCGACCTTGTGACCGACGCGATCAGGAGTCTGAGCGCCGCCGAAGAACGCGCAACGCTGGAGGAATTTACAGGGCGAGGCGGGCGCTCGGTGAAGGTCAACGAGATCGTTTCAGAGCTGGGAGGGTAGAAGACTCGCAGGTGCTTTATACTGGGCGAAACAGGAGCATTCTGCATGGCAGCAAACCCCGTTCACCGTCTGACCGTGGAAGAATTTCGTCAGCTTCCAGCTCCCGTTGGCGATTTTGATTATGAACTCCGCGATGGAAAGCTCTTCCGGGTGACCCGCCCTAAGCTGAAGCACTATTTGTTGCAAACGCGATTGCGGGATCTGCTTCATGAAGTTATGCCGACAGGAGGGTTCGTCGGATATGAGTTTGCTTTTCGAATCTTCCCCGAATTCGACCTACGTGTCGCCGATGTGGCGTACGTATCGCCGGAGCGTTGGTCGCAAGCAGATCCGGAAGACAATTTGCGGGGCGCTCCGGAGTTGGTTATAGAAATCCTTTCGCCCTCCAATACTGAAGCGGAAATGTACGAGAAGGAGCAGCTCTGCCTGGCGTATGGAGGCCTTGAATTTTGGGTCGTCGATCCTGAGAAACACACGATCCGCATCGCGCAGGCAAACGGTCCGACACTTACCTATGGGGAAGGACAACTCGTTCCGTTGCGATTATTCGCGGGCGAGTTGCGCGTTGACGAGGTGTTTAAGTAAAAAGCAATGGCCTCCAGCACACTCCGACACTAGTGAATACGGACCATTCCCCGTACCGAATCGATTAGATGGTGCGAGTCGTAGATTACGCCTTTTTTGAAAACGTATTTTACCTTTTCAACATCGCTGATATGAGCTGACGGATCCCCCTCCACTGCTACAAGGTCCGCCTGTTTCCCGATAGCAACGCTCCCTATCTGGTTAACACGGCCAAGGTAGGCAGCAGCGTTGTAAGAGGAGATTCGAACCGTTTCTTCGGGTTTAAATCCGGCCTCCACCAGGAGTTCTAGATTTCTCTGGTCACCGAAACCAGGTAAAGCTCCTCCGTTGCCGGTAGGATCAGAACCGGCCATAAGTAGCCCTCCTGCAGCCACAAACTCCCTCTCGAAATCCATCTCTATCTTCAGCCAAGTCGATACGCGTATTTCCGGATTGGCCGCCGCTTTTTCCTTCAATTCCAGATAACTGATCGCTGCCTCGGGCGACATGGCGTCGAGCATCCGCTGCTCGAGCGGTGGTTTGCCCGGAATCGATGCTTCCAAAACCGCCAGGGTGGAAGTAATCGCCACCTTGTGATCGACCAGTGCGTGAATTACCCGCTGCGCTTCGGGACTCTTCAAATCGAGGCTGCCAAATGACTCCAGGCTCGTAAGCTGATTCGGGCAGACATCGCGTTGCTTGCCGGGCGTGAATTCGGTGTCGACAAATAAGCCATGCTCCATCTTGTCAATCCCCAGCTCAGCGGCTTCCGTGAAACCCACCGAGCAGAGATGGCCGGTAATCTTAATTCCGTGCTCATGTGCAGCCTGAATGGCGGCTGCCAAGGTGTCGTGCGAAATGTTTGTATATGCCTTGAACGAGGTCACGCCTTCTGCTGCCCAATAATCGACAAAGCGCCGCGCCTCCTCAGGAGAGTGCACTACCGGTATCTGAACGAAGAATCCACCGGGCCCTTGAATATATAGGCCCGTGACATCCAAGTCCGGACCGGGCATCATCCCGCGGTCGATCAGCTTCTTTACGTTTAAATCTGTGTATGGTTCGAGTGAGCCTACGGTGCGCGCCGTCGTTACCCCAGACGCCAGATAGAGGGTTGGCGCACTGAACATCCAGTTCGTTGTAGACCGGGTCACCCCGGGCGACGGGTAAAACAGATGTTCGTGCATGCCAATGAGTCCGGGATACACGGTATATCCGCGTAGATCGAGGCTCCGAGCGCCAGCGCTGATCTGGACCTTAGCCGCCTCATCGACCGCAGCTATTCTCCCGTGATCGACAATCACCGTCTGATCAGCGCGTGCAGCCGTACCCATTCAGTCGATTACGCGCACGTGATTCAGAGCAATAACGGGATCGTTGAAACTGATGGACGACGATGCGCCCGTACCCTGCGTTTGGGCGCTCATCGGCGCAACTGCCCATATTGAGATGAGCAGCCTGAAAGACCTGACCGTTGAAGCTTGCATCGCAAGTGAATTATTTTACTTGCGCCAGATCAGAGCCTCCTTAACGCACGAACGAAACAACATGCTGCCCGGAAGGAAGTAAAACCGGGCCTGCTCCGTTGCGTGAGGCCTCGTAAGGCGCGCCGTCAACTTCTATCCGCGAAACCGCTGAGTTCAGGACTGCGATTGCCCTCGTCCGACTGTCGTAAGACACATCGACCTGCTTCCCGGTGACCACTGCCGAGCGGATTTCGCCGTTAAAGTCCCGAATCGTGATGCCCGGCTTTTCGACCGCCGCCGAAAGCCGGTGTTTGCCGCTGGGCGCGAGCACAAAGTCGCTATCCTGAACCGGCCAAGTCTTGCCGTCCATTTCGACTGGCCCCCGCCATGCAATCCGTGTCAGCTCTCGGGCATCGACGTCCACTTCGTCAGGACTGCTTTCCTCCACTTGTGCGCTCGTGGCCGCCGCGGGCAGGAGCGCAAGATCCTGCTTTTCGAGCGAGTTCTCGAAGTAGACTGCCACTCGTCCAAACGAAACTGCCGCCTGATGAACCAACTCCAGCAGTTCCACCCCCGTTTGCTTCTTTGTCGGATAGACATCCTGATAACGCTCGACGACATTGATGTCGACGGCCAACCGCTCCCGATCGGCAGCGATCTGTTTGTATTTGTCAGCCAAACGTGCGTAGCGCTCTGGTCCCAAAGCCCACAATGTGGCAGGATCCTCCACCAGCAATGTGCTCTTTCTCTTCTCTATGAGAGGCAACGTGCGCGCTACGTCGGCTCCCAGCTCATCCCGGATGCCGGGCTCGAAGCGATCGTCGATGTGGGTCAGCACCACATCCAGATACGGCTTGCCGACCCGTGATTGATCCACCGTTCGCAACCAGTCCCGCTGCATTTGTGAAGCAAGCTCGGCGCGGAACTCCAAAAACTTGCGCAATGCTTCGGGATGAGCTGCGCCGGCATAGGGTGAACCCGCCTCAAACAAGAGCTTCGGATCGAAGCCGCTCGTGCGCTTAAACTCGGCCCGTACGTCATCGTTCATGGGTGTGAACCGCGCAGGATTTGCCGCGCCTTCAAGAGATTCAAAATAGAGCTCAGCCAAATTGACGCCGTCCCAATCGAAGCGCCCAAGCAGCGTGTTGATCTCTCGGCCAATCTCCTTGCGGCAATCCGCATTTTGCAGATTCATCAGCTTGCGCCAATCGAGCTGCGCGTCCTGCCCCACGACGGTTTTCTCGCGCCAGCTTGGATGGTCTGCCCAAAATTTCTCGCTCACGTGCGGCAGCTCTAGCCAGGCGTAGACCGAAATCGCATTGCGGTGGCAAGCTTCGATCAATTGCTTGAGGTAGGCATCTTGCGTGGCATCCGATTCCATGTTGTGCCAGGCCGCGACATGCAGCGCTCCAATCCCCGCGCGCCTCCAGCGGCGTGCCAGATATTCTGGATCGGCACGAATCCTGTACGACGAATCGAAGAAGGCCCATAACGTTGTCGTTTGCGCCGGCGCGGTCCAGCCCACATCAGCCAGCGCTTGCAGTAAATAAGGGAACCTTTCGATTCCCCTCTCGCCCGGCGCTGTCGCCAGCCACAGCACAGCTCCGTGCTGGGTGCGTTTGCCCGCCAGCAGCGGCGCGCTTTTCCACTTCTCGCTCGCAAACACCTTGAAGTCAGTGGGGAGCTCAGTCTGCGCGATGTTTACCGGCTTTTCCCAAATGATCTGCATTTCCGGCGCATGAATGTCCGTGATCTGCCGAACTGCGATCTGCTCAGTTTTTGCAGTAATCCCGAGCCGAGCCGCCGCCGCGCTTGTGCCTTGGAGAATCAAGATGTGGTCCTGCGAAGCCCCTGCTAAATCCGACGGCGCCGAGCCGGCAGCCACAACAATTTCGGGCTCACGTTTCGCATCTTGCGTAATGCCAATAGATCCTAAGATGGCGGCCCATGGTCCGACCTCAGCGCCGCGCACCTGAAAGGTAGTCGCTTTCACCAGTCCAGGCAGCAGCGAGAGCGTCAGCGCAATCGGCAACAAAGTACGTCGCAATCTCATTTCGTCACCGCGTACCAGATGCTCGCCCGAACGTCGTTATAGTTCGGTTTAGGCGACGGCCCGGTGTAGAAGCCGTGCAGGAGATCGGTCGAGAGAAACATGTTGGGCGGCATCCACGGTAAGTGGAATTTCAAACCAGGTCCCATCTCGACGGTGTTCGCCCAATACTCGCGCTTCACATCGCGCACGTAGTTCACATTAAAGAGCAACTGGCCGGATGCGCCGCTGCCGAACCGGAACGTCTCGCCCGCGCGATGCTGTGAATAGAACAGCCAGTCCTTGTCAAAGCGGCTTATATAGACCGCGTCGGCAGTCGTCTCATAGAACAGTCCGGATGTGTGGCTGCCAAGTAGGTGTCCGAACCCCTTCGCGTAATTCAAGCCACCGCGGTAATCCGGCATGGCGATTCCGATATCACGTCGGAAAGGCAGATAGTTTACCGCTTCGCCGGCTTCTGCCCAGAGCGTGACGTGGTGCCACGTCTTGGTTGACACGCCCGCTCCGAAAATGAAGGAACTTTCCGATAAGTATTGCGGCGTCTCCACGTGAGTGGGGAGACCGCTCTTCAAATCGCCCGCAAACCGGGTCGACAAGTAGAACGTAATTAGCTTGTTCGCCTTTCCGAGCCACGGCACCGGTATGGATCGCTTGATCTGCCCGTAGCTAAAGAGGTCATGCCAACGTGAGGAAAACATCGGCAACGTCCAAATTGTGGTCTGCGGCAGCGAGTCCCCACGCAGGTTATGAAAAGCTCGGGAAGCTTCAGCGGCAATTTGCGGATCATCGGAGCGTCGCGCCCGGTTAAACCAATCGATCGCATCCGCGTCGTCTTTCGCCTGGTTATAGGCCCAGCCAAGCTGCAGCATAACTTCCGCGTCGTCTGGATTCTGTTCGTGCGCCTGCTGCAGATATCGGATGGCATCGTGCAAATACCCGAGCGCCAAGCTTTTTTTGCCCATGGCTTTAGCATCAAGCGGAGGCGCGGCTCCGCTGCTTGCACTCTCCTTCGCCGGACCAGGGGGCCGCGTCTTCAAGCCGTGCAGCGAATCCAATTGCTTGCGCGTCGCTTCATCATTTGGATCGATGGCGAGCAACGCCTCAAACTGCTCGATAGCCTCCGGCTCCTTGTGCATCGCGAGGTATAGATACGCGAGCTCCTTGCGCAGCGCCACGTTGCCCGCATCGAGTTTCAATGCTGCCAGAAACTCATAGGGATACGGATAACGCGTTCCCAACTGAGCAAGCGCCAGCTCTGCAGTACGCGAATCGCTTGAACGCGAAGCAGCCAGGAGCGCCGCCCTCGATTCGTCCACCCGGTTCAACTTGCCCCAAACCCGTGCCAGAATCAGCAGCAGCTCCGGCAGTTGCGGCTTCAGCTTTCTACAAATCTCGAACTGTTCTGCCGACAGCGGCAGTTCGTCCCGCAACTCTGCCAGTTGAGCCAGTTCCCAGTGCGCGCTGAAGGTAGAAATCGCGTTTGGGTCTGGCGCGCGGTTCAATGCTTGCTGCCAGCGCGCGATCCCTTCCGCTAAAGGTTTATCGATATTTGTGAACGCCTGCTCTGCCGTGGCGCGTGTCGCGGGATTTGCGGAGTGCCGCAGCTTGTCGAACGTCCGGCGCGCCTCGATGGGTTCTTTTGTCTCATACGCCAGGAATGCAAATTCCAGCGCTGCTGTCTCGTCCTGCGGATTCAGCTTGAGCGCTTGCTCGAATTCGTCACGAGCCTGCACGTTCTCCCCCGTCTTCAGCAGCGTGTAGGCAAGATCCTTGTGGACTTTGGCGTTTGTCGGCTGCTGAGCCAGTCCCTTGTGAAAAAACTCGACCGCCGCGTCATAATCCTTTTCGGCCAGCGCGTTGTAACCCCGGTTCAGGTCGCCGTCACCGTTCGCCTGAGCGGGCCCATTGATTGCCAAGGCGAACGAAAGGCACATTACCGCCCATAAACGGATAACCATTTGGGACACATTCAGCACAACCTGTGAAATGAGTTTGGAGTAGGCGGTAAAACTCTCAGAGATCCCTGGTACTCAGGGCCGTTATCTATTCAAGCGAGTGCCTGGCTCATGGCGCTAAAGCGATTTACGCGCGGGCCGGGCAGAATGATGCCGCTCAAATTTAGGGGATCGGCATTCGAAACAGTTCCGGCCATCGCTCTGTTCGGTTCGCGACGAATCATTCGAAGCATGTCAAGCGCCTCCGGCCGGGCGAACTGTTCGCCGGTAAGCCCAGCTACGAATCTTCCTCCGCGAAGCTCACCGCGCGCTTCCAGTCTTCGAAGCACAGGCAGCAGTTCCCGCCAGGGCGGAGAAAGTGTTTCCCGAATGAGCAAATCCCGGACGAGAACACCCCAACGAATAAGCAGTTGCCGTGTGAAACGCTCCAACAGCTCTTCGCCGCTTACCGCCGCGTGGACATTCGCCAGCAACGCCCATCTTCCTGCTGCATGACGGGGCCGCCTCTTGCTTCCGCGACCCTCCCTTCGCCGCCGCTTCGGATCAATCAGGGAGCGGAGATTATCAAAGCCGTCCGCCGTAACGAAGCCACCAGCGAGCAGCTCCCAAAGGCCGTCTTCCACTTCGCTGGCCAAACGGTGTGTCTGCCTTGCCAAGTCAGTAAAGAAGCTAGCGCCGTTCCTTTCAAGTGCAAGCAGAATGTCCTGAGCAGTATCGGACAACCCGGATTTGCCCCTCTGAGCTTCCGCACCGATCAGCCAATCCGCATCTTCGCGCAAGAACAATGCGATGGGCGCGATGCGAGTCGGCCGGACCCGCCGGTTCTCCGCAATGGCAGGATGCGGAGAGACCCTGGCCCACATAACTTCGCCCGACAAACAGAGCTCATCGAGAAATGCAGGCTCATACTTGGCGATGCGGCGCACCAGGATCTCCGATTCCCAGGAAGAAGCTGGGATTTCGTAACCTTGTAATTGCCTGATGATCTGCAATGTTCCGTCTGCGCCGTGTAGCTGCGTTCCAGGAGAGACATGCTGCCAGGCTTGCAGAAAGCGCTCGAAATCGAGCGACGTGACCGGCTCAATCTCGCGACGCAAACGGCCTAACGTCGCGCGATGAATACGTGCCAGGATGCGCCGGTTGCACCATTCCGTCTCGCCCGCCTTCTGACGGAAATGTCCGCGGAGTACTTGTCCTTTAGCTTCGAGCTGGAGGAGCGCCCGCTCACTCTCTTCCAAGGAAAGAGCAATTTTACTCGCGAGCTCCGCTACAGTTACAGGTCCAATTGATTCCATCCATCCGGAGACGACTGCGTCGGCATCATCGGCCAAAGAAATGCGTTCCGCCGCGATCCAAAAGATTTGCCCGTGCCGCTGAATCGTTGCAACGCGCCGCGCTGTAATCAGCTCTTCGAAGAAACTCTGCCACTCTCGAACGGGTTGCAGCCGGATAAGCGTGAGCAGCGCGTCATGAAGTTCATCTGCGTCGCGAGCTTCCGGCCACGCCTCGGCAGAGATTTCGTCGATCACGGTTGCGTCCAGCACGCCTTCCCCCGTCACGTCCGCGCCGAGAGTCTGACGCAACTGAACCGCTCGCGTACGGCGCTCTTCAAGCGGAGCATCGTCCAGAAAAGCGTAAGGGTTCGCATTCAAGATCTCGTGCGAGAACTGGGAGGCCTGGGCCGTGTCAATCGCAACCGTGCGAATGCGGCCTTCTTCGATATCCTCGAGAATCTTCCGCAATCCCCTCAGATCCATCCCTTCGTAGAGACAGTTATCTATTGTCTCTTTGACGAGCGGATGGTCGGGTATACGGATCGGACCGCTCAGATTTTCGGCGCACGCAACCTGGTCGGGAAAAACTGCAGCTAAAAGATCGTCAGCCCGCATGCGCTGGATAGGCGCGGGCACGCGCGTTCCAGCCCGGGATCGTAAGACGGCCAGCGCGCGAGTCGTGTTCCATCGCCAGCGCGCTCCAAACAACGGCGCGGTAAGCAGCGCTTGCCGCAGCACATCTTCTACCGTAGCCGATTTGAGAAAGGCGAATACAAGTTCCAGCGGAAACGAGTGCTGGTCGCTCAACGAAAGCACCAAACCGTTATCGGTGGCGGCCGCCTGCAATTCGAAGTTGAAGGTTCGGCAGAAACGCTTGCGAAGCGCCAAGCCCCAGGCACGTGTGATCCGCGATCCGAACGGAGCATGCAAAACGAGCTGCATGCCACCTGCCTGGTCGAAAAAGCGTTCGGCAATCACGGTCGTTTGAGAAGGCAGCGCGCCCAATTCAGCAGTTCCGGCTCGAATATAAGTGAGTGCCTGTTTGGCCCCGCCTTCATTTAGACCGCAAGCATCGATCAAGAACGAGACAGCGGATTCCGGATCGACGCTGACCCGTTCGCGAATGCGCGCGACTTCCGCCGACAGTTCGCGCGAGCGTCCCGGCGCTTCCCCTAGCCAGAAGGGGATTGAAGGTGCGGCGCCATGCGCATCCTCCACGCGCACGCGGCCGGCTTCCACTCGCTTGATCCGCCACGAATGCGTTCCCAGTAGAAACACGTCTCCCACCAGGCTCTCTACCGCGAAATCTTCATCGAGAGTGCCGACGATCTTTTCATCCGGCTCAGCGATCACGGCGTAATTCGCATTCTCCGGAATCGCGCCGCCGGAAGTGATCGCTGTAAGGCGCGCACCTCGCCGTCCCTTCACGCGCCGGTTTACTCCGTCGCGATGCAACAGAGCGCCGCTTCTCCCGCGCGACGTGGCAATACCTTCGGAAAGCATTTCAATCACGGAATCGAAATCGGCGCGAGGGAGATCGCGATAAGGATAAGCGGACCGGACGCGGTCGTAAAGATCATTCTCCTGCCATGATTCGGCGGCGGCCGCAGCCACGATCTGCTGAGCGAGAATATCCAGTGCGTTTTGCGGAATCTCGATTCGTTCGAGTTCGCCTCTCCGAATCGCTGAAATCAGCGCCGCACATTCAATCAGCTCATCTCGTGTAGTCGGAAATAGCCGGCCATGAGGCGTAGCGCCCACCAGGTGTCCCGAGCGCCCAATCCTCTGAAGCGCCACCGCCACGGAGCGCGGCGACCCAAGCTGACAAACCAAATCCACCATCCCAATATCAATACCGAGCTCGAGAGATGCCGTCGCGACCACTGCGCGCAATTCCCCTCGCTTTAATCGGGACTCGGCGTCCAGCCGCATTTGACGCGATAAGCTCCCGTGGTGGGGAAGAACTACATTCGCGCCCAGGCGTTCGCTCAATGCGTGTGTCACCCGCTCGGACAGCCGCCTGGTATTCACGAATACGAGCGTGGTGCGATGCTGCAGAATCAGCTCGGCTAATCGGTCGTAGATCTCGTTCCACATCTCGGTGCTCGCCACTGAGCTCAGCTCATCGCCCGGCACCTCGACCGCAAGCTCCATCTCACGCCGGTGTCCGACATCCACCACGCGCGTAGCAGGCCCGAGGAATTGAGCTACCTCTTCGATCGGCTTGACAGTTGCGGAAAGTCCGATTCGTTGCGGGCGCTTCCCGGTCAACGCGTCCAAGCGCGCGAGCGAAAGCGAGAGATGTGATCCGCGCTTATCATCCGCCATCGCGTGAATTTCGTCGACGATCACGGTAGTTGTATTCCGCAGCATCTCCCGCGACTTCTCCGCAGTGAGAAGGATAAAGAGAGACTCCGGCGTCGTTACCAGAATGTGAGGCGGCTTTCTCAGCATCTTCGCCCGTTCCGGCATCGGTGTGTCACCTGTTCGAACAGAGGTTCGGATCGGCAGCAACGCGATTCCTTCTTTTCGCGCCAGTTCGGCGATCTCTGCCAGTGGCACTTCGAGGTTGCGGTGTATGTCGTTGCTCAGCGCCTTCAGAGGAGAGACGTAAATGACCTGCGTGGTATCTGCAAGCGTACCGGCGCCTGCGGCCCGAACCAGCCTATCCAAACAGATCAGAAAAGCCGCCAGAGTTTTGCCCGAACCTGTCGGCGCGGAGATGACTGAATCGTGTCCTTCCGCAATCTCCTGCCAACCCAATGTCTGCGGCGGAGTGGGCACGCCAAATCGTTCCTGGAACCACTTTTGAACAATTGGATGGAACAAAGAAAGCACTCTCTGTTCGATTCTTTCACGTCTCGGCGCGACGCAGATCTCTTTGCCGCGATACATTGAAACAGTACCCTGCTATGGCCCGTTTCCCCGGTGTAGATTATCTCCAGTTCGATTCTCTGTTGAGCGAGCAGGAGCTGCTGGTTCGGCAAACCGCCCGCCAGTTTGTCGATGATCGCGTGCTTCCCATCATCCGCGAAGCGTACAATAGCGCAACGTTCCCGAAACAGTTGATCCATGAAATGGGCGAACTCGGTTTCTTCGGGGCCAACCTCGAAGGGTATGGCTGCGCGGGCATGAACAACATCGAGTACGGCCTCATGCTGCAAGAGATCGAGCGCGGCGATTCCGGCCTGCGCAGTTTCGTTAGCGTACAGGGCGCGCTGGTTATGTATCCGATTCACACTTTCGGATCCGAAGAGCAGAAGCAGCGCTGGTTGCCTAAACTGCAATCGGGCGAAGCGATCGGATGTTTCGGTCTTACTGAGCCCGGCTTCGGCTCTAATCCCTCCGGCATGCGTACCACCGCCGAGAAGCGCGGCAACACCTGGGTGCTGAATGGAGAAAAGACCTGGATCACGAACGGCTCGGTAGCGGACGTCGCGGTTGTCTGGGCGCGCACGTCCGAGGGCATGCGCGGGTTCCTGGTCGAGCGCGGTATGCCCGGCTATTCCAGCAGCGATATCCACGGCAAGCTTTCCATGCGCGCCTCGGTCACGTCCAGCCTCCACTTCGCCGATTGCTCGGTTCCGGAAACGCATCAGTTACCCTGCGCGAAAGGTCTTAGAGCCGCGCTGAGCTGCCTGTCTCAAGCGCGCTTCGGAATCGGCTGGGGTGTGATTGGAGCAGCTATGGATTGCTACGAAACGGCCCGCTCCTATAGCCTCACACGCAAGCAATTCGATGACAGGCCCCTCGCTTCCCATCAACTGGTGCAGGAGAAGCTGGCCTGGATGATCACTGAAATCACCAAAGCGCAGCTATTGGCTTTACAGGTCGCGAAGCTCAAAGACGCCGGCAAAGTGGAAGCCGCTCACATCTCCATGCTCAAGCGCAACAATGTCGCGATCGCTCTGGAATGCGCGCGACTTAGCCGCGATCTGCTCGGCGCCAACGGCATCATGGACGAGTACCCGATCATGCGCCACATGTGCAATCTCGAAACGGTAAAGACCTACGAGGGGACCGATCACATCCACACGCTCGTGATCGGTGAGCGAGTCACTGGGATCCCAGCTTACCGCTGAAAACGGCCTAGCCCAGCCGTTTTTCCAGGTCCTGGTGATACACTGCCACGCCTGGATCGCGCTCCACCGCAGTCGCGTAGTGCTTCCAAAATCCGTTCGATTCGCTCGATGGTGAAAGCAACGCGCGAGTATCCGCGATCATCTGCTCGAAGTCTTTCGAGGTGGCGGGCGGTTTCTTCGCGGCCAGCAGTTCGTCGATCTGTACCAGCAGCGTCGTCACGGGACGCAGCCAGGCGAACCGGTTGTCGTTAATCAGCAGTTGCAGAAATGCGCCTGGCGACGCGATCGGCCCATGCACCATTTCATACGATGTTCGCTCCGAATCGAGCAGCGCCTTGTGCAGCACGAGAAGTGTCTCTCGGATTTCTGTGAGCCTTTCTCGAGCGGGATCGGGCGTGCGGGCTTGGGGTAGCTCCATTCACTCTCAGGGTAACGCGGCGTAGCGGACTGGCGGTACCAGTCATTACCGGCCGTCATGCAATTGTGACAAACTAGCTCTACATTGAGTAGTTGTAACTAAGGGATCTATTCAGGGAGGTAGCTTTGCGTTTTCTTTCTAGCTGCGCATTTGCAGTCACACTCATACTCGGGCTTTCTCTTGACGTCGCCCCCCTTTGGGCACAGCAGGTGCTAGGCACCGTAACCGGGACTGTCAAAGATCCTGCCGGGGCCTCCGTTCCTGAGGCAGCGGTAAGCGTTCGGAACATCGCAACCAATTTGCAGGTTGCGGCCAGCACCAAATCGAACGGTTCCTACGTGATTTCCAATCTGCCCATCGGCGCCTACGAAGTCTCGTTCTCGAAAGCAGGCTTCGAGACTGAGACTCACACGCAGATTGTCGTGCAGGCCGATCGAACCACAACGGTCGACGGCTCGTTGAAAGTCGGCAAGCAAAGTACGACGGTGGAGGTGACGGGCACTCCCTTGATGAATCAGGTGGACACGACAAACGGGTATGTGGTCGATCGCCTCACCATCCAGCAAACGCCGCTTGGCACTGGCAGTTTCACTCAGCTCGCCATTCTCGCCCCCGGCGTGCACGCCGACTTCTTAGGCGGTTCCGGCAGCAACGCGGGTCTTGGCAATCAAGCTATCTTCGCGAACGGCCAGCGCGATTCGAGCAACAGCTTCTCCCTGAATGGCGTCGGCACAAATAATCTGTTCAACGGAAATTCCACTAGTCAGGTCGGCGAGAATCGATTTGTTTTAAACACCGGAGAGAGCTTCGGCGCGGGCGGAAGTATCAACACCAGCACCTCCGTTTACGGCGCAATCGGTCAGGCCCTTCCAACTCCGGCACCTGAAACGATCCAAGAGGTCAGCGTGAACGCCGCAATGTATGACGCTTCGCAGGGAGCAAACAGCGGGGCCCACATCTCCGTTATTACGCAGTCGGGCGGCAACGAGCTGCATGGGCAGATTTATGAGCACTTCCAGAACAGCTTCTGGAATGCTGCACCGTTCTTTTATAACTCCGATCCCTCGATTCCAGCCAATCAGAAAGTTCCCTTTCTCAACCGCAACATGTTCGGCGCAACTTTGGGCGGCCCAATTAAAAAGAACAAATTGTTCTACTTCGTGGCGTATCAGGGTGTACGTGTTGCCGATAGCAGCCTGTCCACCCAGAACGTAACCGTACCTCTCAGCCTAACCAGCGATCGCTCGGCGACTGGCTTGGCTGCAGCCGCGAATGCAAGTTTCGGCACCAGCCTCACAGCGAGCCAAATCACGCCTCAGGCCCTCCAAATCATGAATACCAAGCTGAAGAACGGGTCATATCTCATTCCGAATCCCACCATCACGGATCCCGGCCTGGCCACACAGCTTGGTTACGATGCCACGACACGGGGTCCCAATGCACAATCCACCGTGAATCAGGGCAATGCCAACATCGATTACATCTTCAGCGACAAAGACCGCGTAGCTGTCAAGTACTACGTACAGGACGATCCCACCACCAATCCATTCGGCTACGGTAATAATGCGCTCGGATTTCCTACTCAGCTGGCGGCCGGCAGCCAGGTAGGTTCAGTCGACAACACCGTCATTCTGACGCCTTCGCTCACGTGGCAGCAGCGCGTCGGCTTCACTCGTCTGAGGGCTTACGCCACCACCGCGCAGCCGTTTTCGGCCAGCGATTTCGGTATCAATCTTTTCGGCGCGAAGAATTTCCCAACCATCTCGATGGATACTGCCGACGCAACCCTCGGGAATGGATTCAGCTTCGGCACGCCGACGAGTTTCGGCAATGCGGGCATGTTTCAGAACCAATGGGAATACGGCACCACGCTGAGCTGGACCAAGGGCCGCCACACGATTTCCGTTGGCGCGCAGTGGGACCACACGCAGCTCAACATCATCAACAACGATGACCAAACGGATGTGATTGACTTCAAGACCTTTCCGGACTTCCTGCAGGGCAATGTTCGACCGGGCAACAACTCTGTCTCCTTCGCTGGGACCAGCAACCGCTACTATCGCTCCGATACAATAGGCGCGTTCGTCAATGACAGCTACAAGATATCGAGCAATCTGAATCTCACGCTGGGCCTGCGCTGGGATTACGATGGGCCGCTTAGCGAAAAGTATGGCCGTCTTACCGCCTTCGACCCGAATACCTATCAGTACGACGCTGCTAGCGATACTATCGTCAACTCGGGATTGCTCGTGGCCGGCAACAATAAGGGATTCGGCACTCCCGGGGCGAACAATTCGCTGGTGAACGCGCGGCAATGGATGCTCGAACCGCGCCTGGGAATCGCCTATAGCCCCACGTCAAAGGTAACGGTGCGAACCGGCTTCGGCATGTACGCAGACCGCGGTGAGTTCTTCAGTGAACTCTCACCTAGCGCAGGCAGCGGCTACAACGGACCTTTCGGGGTAACTCTCGCTCCACCCTTTGTGACACCGATCTTTGCTTCAAAGGGCGCGACGTTCGCCAATCCTTTCGGTACGGTTCCACCAATTCCGCCTCCTGGGAATCCCGCGGCGTTCCTAGCCCTGCTCCCTAATCTGAGCCAGACTGCGAGCCAGAATTTCCCCGCCGGAAACCTCTTCGGTCCTTTCAATTTCGGCGGCTATGATCCGACCAATAAGTTGCCCTACTCGGAGAACTGGACCTTCGATATCCAGTACCAGCCCGCTAACAGTTGGCTCTTCAGCATCGGGTATGTGGGCAATCATAGCCTGCACCAGGTGCTGCCCATTCCGTTCAATCAACCCCTTATCGCCACCCCGCAGAATCCCGTGCACGGCGAAATCTATTCGTACGGATTCAATCAGAATGGGTACGAGCCCTTAACAACCTTCACTGGCGGCAACACCGACGTACGTGTTCCCTATCTCGGCTACGGTCCGAACTCCGTCTTCTACACGGCCGAAGGAATCGCCTGGTATCATGCGCTGCAGCTCGAGATGCGCAAGCGGCTTTCCTTTGGCCTGCAGTTCACTGCCACCTATACTTGGTCTCACTCGCTCGATGAGCAAAGCGGCCTCGGTTTGTTCTACACCGGAAATGATCCCTCCAATCCGAAATCCGGCTATGGCTCTTCGGATTTCGACCAGCCGCATGTGGCTCTGGTCAACTTCACTTACCAGATACCCAAGCTGACCTCGTACCGGGCGTTGAGCAGTTTCATTGATGGATGGAGTTTCAGCGGCCAGGTTGTCGCCCAAAGCGGCCAACCTTATAGCGTCTACGATTACTCCGGGTCCGTTGCCAGCATCTATTACTCGAGCTTCGATTCAATCACCAACCCCATCGTGCCGCTTAAGCCCGGTGTTTCCTCCAGCCAGGCGCAGCTACAGGGAACCACGGGCGTAAACGCCGGCCGGCCAGTACTGAACTCGAGTGACTTTTTCCCACAATTCCTAGCTCCAGGCCAAAATGGGGTGCCACCTTGTGATGCGTTTGCTCAATCCACCGGCGGTTGCGATTACTACGAATCGGCCTTTGGGAATGGCGGAAGAAATCTCTTCCGCGGCCCTTTCCAGACCCGCTTCGATTTGTCGGTCGGTAAGACCTTCTCGCTCAGTGAGCACTTTAAACTGCGCTTTAACTTCGACGCGTTTAACGTCTTCAACCACGCCAGCTTCGATGCTCCGAACAGTAACGTGTTGTTCTTCCCCAGCTACAGTCCGCCCCCCTCCGTTCCGCCTGCAGGGAGTTTGGGCGAGATTCAGCACACCATTGGCAGCCCGAGGTTCTTACAGGCGGATCTGCATTTGACGTTCTGAGCAGTGGGAGTGGAGCTAAAGCTCCTCGCTCACTGAAGGCGCGCCTTCGTAAACGACATTGCGGACTCGGGCGTCAGACCCCGTATGGGAATCCGAAGCTGTTCTGGCGTGTGCGACTCGTCGGCACGGCGCGAAAACAGCGAGAGAGGTTTCATCGGGCGGGTCCCTCCAGTTTCTTCATGCGGTCGGATAGCAACTCCATTTCGACATCCACTGCGCGAAGCGCGGCGGCGTGCGTACGCTGCCGCGCCTCGACCGGGCTTGCCCATTTGTGGAACTCGGTCAAAAGAGTAGTTTCTACTTTCTCTAATCGTTCGGAGAACTCGATTTTAAAGCTGTTCAATTGGTTCGAGATCCATTGCTTGTCTTCTTCGGATAGCGCCATGTCAGCAGTCCTCCGGTCGCAGGAGAGTCGGTGCTCCACCTCAGACCATCGTACAGCCGTGTGGAAAAGATTTCCTATTGACAATCTATAGGTACGGTTTACCTTTGAATATAGAACGTCACTAGGAGCTTTTCTTGGGCGAGCAAACGGAACTGCTGCAGGGAACACTCGACTTACTGATTCTGAAAGCCATCAATTTGGAAGCGCTGCACGGTTTGGGTATTGCGCGTCGGATCGACCAGGTAACCAGCGGCACGTTCCAGGTCAAACCTGGCTCGTTATTTCCCGCCTTGCACCGCATGGAAGAACAAGGCTGGGTTGCTTCGTCGTGGGGCGAATCGGAGAACCGGCGCCGGGCGAGATATTACAAGCTGACGGCAGCAGGACGACGCCAGCTCGAAAGCGAAAAGAAGCGTTGGGGTCGCATTTCTCTGGCGATCGAGCAAGCACTCGAAGCTAACTAACCGGCATTCATGTCACGTGTCAGGCAAGCATGGTATCTCTTGGCCAACCTTCTTCGAAAAGAGAAGAAAGACCGAGAGCTCGATCGGGAGATCCGTTCCTATGCAGACTTGCTTTCGGATGAAAAGACCTCGCGAGGCATGCCGGAACAGGAAGCGCAGCGCACAGCAAGCATGGAGATCGGCGGTTTGGAACAACTGAAAGAAAATATTCGAGGCAGGAGAACAGGAGCATCGCTCGACACTCTCTTGCAGGACATTCGGTACGGCGTGCGCATGCTCCGGAGGAAACCGGGCTTCAACCTGCCTGGAATCGAGAATGCTGCCACCGCGAAGCTTACGATGCGTTTCTGTACCAACGGCTCGAAGTAAGTCTGGATGGATATTTGCGCCGGCTGAATCCCGGCCCTATAAGACAACCGGCGTCAACGGAGGCCAAACATTTATTGAACGTCCTGTTTTATTATTGGTTCAGGAGCAGCTTTCCTCTGAAAGCTCATACCGAAGCCGCGACTGCCGATAAGATCACTATGTCCGACCCGATCGTTGCCTGTCCGAATTGCCAAACCGAGATCAAGCTGACCGAGTCGCTTGCAGCTCCGCTGGTTGCGGCCACCCGCCGCGAGTACGAGCGCCGTCTCGCGCAGAAGGATGCCGAGTGCGTGAGACGGGAGGCCGCTCTTCATCAAAAGGAAGAACTGCTCGCCAAACAGCAGGCGTCGCTCGCTGCCCGGGTCGAAGAGGAGGTAAAGCAGGAGCGCGCAAAGATCTGCGCCGAAGAAGCTCGGAAAGCCAAGGCCTCGCTCTCAGCCGAGCTGGATGGCAAAGTCCGTGAAATTGCCTCATTACAGGATGTCCTTAAGCTGCGCGACGAAAAGCTGGCCGAAGCGCAGCAGGCTCAAGCCCACTTTCTTCAGAAGGAGCGCGCACTCGACGATCAGCAGCGCGAGCTGGACCTCACTGTCGAAAAGCGCGTGCGGGAGGGCCTAGCCGCGGTTCGTACTCAGGCGCGGCACGAAGCCGAAGAAGTGCTCAAGCTGAAGGTTATCGAGAAAGAGCAAACCATCGCCTCTATGCAGAGGCAAATCGAGGATCTCCGGCGCAAAGCTGACCAAGGCTCCCAACAAATGCAGGGCGAAGCGCAGGAACTCCAGCTCGAAGCTCTCCTCAGCGCCAAATTCCCTTTCGACAATATCTGTCCCGTTCCCAAAGGCGAGCACGGGGGGGACGTTCTGCAGCGTGTCCGCAGCCCTTATGGCAATCCTTGCGGAACTATACTCTGGGAGATCAAGCGGACCAGGAACTGGAGCGACGGGTGGCTCGTCAAGTTGCGCGAAGACCAACGCGTCGCTAAAGCCGAGATCGCCGTGATTGTCAGCCATGCCCTGCCTAAAGAGATCGAGACGTTCGAACTGGTCGATGGCGTCTGGGTGACGCATCCGAAAACCATGATTCCGGTCGGCTTCTCACTGCGCCAAATGCTGGTTGAAGTCGCCGGCGTCCGCCAGTCCTCGGAAGGCCAGCAAACGAAGGCCGAGATGGTCTACGGATATCTTACCGGCCCGCGCTTTCGCCAGCGCGTTCAAGCGCTGGTCGAAGCATTCTCCGGAATGCAGGAGGACTTGGAGAAAGAGCGCAAGATCATCATGAAACAATGGGCCAAGCGGCAGGAGCAGATTGAGCGCGTCATGCAAGCCACCGTGGGCATGTATGGCGACCTGCAGGGGATTGCCGGCAAAACCATTCAGGAGATCGAAGGCCTGGAAATGGAAGCTCTTCCCCTGATCGCGTAAGGTTTACGTCAGCAATCCTCGCACTTTAGCTTCGATCGCCTGGCGCGCCTGCTTCGCCGGAAGCAGTTTTTCGAGCAATCCCAAGTCTGCATCCACGGTTACATCTTTGCCGGTGACCTCGACGAAGCCCTTGATCGGCATGCTTAGAATGCCTACTTTCGCGTCGAAGGAAAACGTCATGGTGTTGCCTTGCCAGCTTCTGCGCTGGTTCACAATTTGCAGCGGAACAAAACCTGGACCCTTGAAGAAATCGTCAAACGACCGGTCCACTGATTTTATAATTTCTTCCCTCGGCTTATTGTGAGAGACAGTTACCCGCATGAGCTTTTATCTCGGCTCCGGCAGCGGCGGCGCAGTGGTCCCGCCAATGTTTGCGTAGGAGTCTTCCACTTTCACCACCTTGCCCTCATTAAAACGAACAAAGGTCATCTTACCGGGCGGATCCCCGTAGATCCAGTCCTCGATCGAATCGCCATCGGGATTCGTCTCGCGCGTTTTGTTGCGCGGCTTGCCCATTGCAAGGAGCACCTGATCCCGATCCATGCCCTGAATGGCTCGTTGATCTTTAATCGCCTTCTGGATCGGAGGTGGCAGTTGCTCTACGTACTGAGCGGCCGCTGAGTGCTTCTCAAAATCCAGAACTGGCGATAGCATCTGCCTGATCTCGGCGGCCTTTAATGAGGGTACTGGTCCTGGGAACACCAGCGCCAGGTGGGAACCGTTCGCCGTTGCCTGTCCGCTCTGGTTGGTCGGGGAACCCATCGTACCTCCCATCCCGACCTGCACATGATCGTACCAATGGCCCGACTTGCCACCGCCGTTGATTTCGAAGACGATCCGGTTAGACTCTATCTGCACGCGCGTGATCTGCACTTGATCGCCAAACCGCGCCGCGGGACCCTGCTCGTCGAGCGCCTTGTCCCAGGTGTTCTTGTCGTATTGACCGTTACTATGTATGACTAGCGGCTTTTTCGAACGAGGCAGGATGACCTTCATAGTGGCGAACTCGGCATTTAAGCCGCGCTCGATTTCCATCCGTTCGTCAAAGCTCAATTTGTCTGCGCGAAGTGGGACGGCGAGCGACAGCAATAAACCCGAAACAGCCAGTGCGATCAGGCAGGCTCGTTGAGAATTTGGGCGATTTCCGCACGCTGCGCTCTTACGGGCGCTTTGAGAAGAGCAAAAAACAGGCCTGCAATGAAAATCGTGGCCAGCAAGCCGCCTTCCGGACCATAATCCCCGCCGCTCCACAGAGGCAAGAGATCCCATCGATAGTAATACCTCGTTACATCGATTGTAAGCCCGCTCAAATTGACTCCAAACAACGGCAGGATCAGATTCCAGCCGTAGTGCAGTCCAATTGGTAGCCAGAGATCGCGGCTCCGCAAGAACGCAAATCCGAGCACGATGCCCCAGAGCGCGGTGTTGAGCACTCCGATCCGGGAAGAGTGCGGGTTCGAAGAATGCGCAAGGCCAAAGATGACTGCCACCGGCAAAATCGTGGCAAATGGGCCGATCTTTTCAATCAGTAATTGGAAGGCATAGCCGCGGAAGATCATCTCTTCACCGGCCGCCGCGATGCCCAGCGCCGCGAGATAGAAAAGCAGGCTCGGCCAGGAAAACACCACGCCATTTCTCATTACCAGGTGTCCAGTCCCAGCAATCAGCGGCGCGACCAACATCAGAGTTGCTGCCGCAGCCCCTAGCAGCAGACCTAAACCAAAGTTAAGCCCGGAAACAGATCCGCTTCGCAGTCCTATGTCGGTAAATGGCCGGCGGTCGAAAATTCTCATCGTAAGGAGATTGGCTATTAAGCCTGCCGCGCACAGGCCCACCGTTCCCGCCACCACGAACCCGAACACGGTAAAGAGCAGCAGCACCAGCAAACGAAGCCCTACGAATACGGTCGCCACGAAGAACGCAAGCCGCAGAACGATTCCCAACGGGGTGTCCGGACCGGTCGAACGGGTAGAGAGATCAGGCTGTAGGCTCATCGCAGAAGTTGCCGCTTCGCTCAATCCGGCCAGCCGATTGACCCAGTTGTGAAGTACTCTTAGTACTTGGCGCGCGACAATCTCATCGTAACTGGCAGCATATCGTCCGATGAGAAAGTATGGACAAAATACAAGAACGCCGAACGGATGCGCGCCTGCTTTGCGCGGATCTTATCGAGCTGATATGGTGTGATGACTCCGGCAGGGAGCGAAGGAGGATTGGAAACCTGGAAGATATCTCGCTGTGTGGAATGTGCATTCAAGTGGAAGTTCCGATTCACGTGGGTACCGGCGTTCGGATGACCTCACTCGACCGCAAGCTGGCGGGCATTGTTCGCTATGCGGTGTATCGCGACGGAGCTTACTTCCTTGGCATAGAGTTTGAAGAGCATAGCCGCTGGTCGATCCGGGATTTCGTTCCACAGCACCTGCTTGATCCGCGGGAGATTGTGGACCGCGTGCTGGCGCAGCGCGAAAGTCCTGGTCCATTCCTGGTTCAATAAGGAGCACTTACCCCGTTAGGATGGCAGAGCATACGGAATCACCCTCGCTGGCACGCGGCGTATATGCCGCGCTTGCGACTCCGCGCCGGCACAATTCACTCGAGGCCGATACTGCGGCGCTCCTCGATTACCTGGACGTAATCGCCTCAGCGGGAGTAGGCGGAGTCGTACTCTTCGGTTCCACGGGAGAATTCGTCCACTTCGGAGTAGATGAGAGGATGCGCGCGGCAGCGTTGGCGATTAAACGAAGCCGTGTGCCGGTGCTGGTCAACGCTTCGCACTCCACGCTCGCCGGAGCAGTAGCGATCGCGGAAAATGCGATCGACAGCGGCGCTTCCGGACTGCTGCTCGCGCCGCCCCACTTCTACCGGTATCGCGACGATCAGCTGTTTGAGTTTTATCTGCAGTTCAACGAGCTGGTCGGGCAGGAATCGCCGGTCTATCTTTACAACCTGCCCATGTTTTTGAACCCGATCTCGCCCCAGCTCGCCGCACGCTTGTTTGCTACGGGCCTGTTTGCCGGCATCAAGGATTCGAGCGGTGATCCGGGCTATTTCGACTCCCTACGCGCTCTTGAGCAGAACAAACCTTTTCAGTTCCTGGTTGGAAACGAATCCATTTATCTGCAAGAGCGCTCAGCAGGCGCGGATGGCTCCGTCTCCGGCGTTGCTGGCGCGATTCCCGAGCTAATGGTTGCACTCGACCGCGCGATTATGAGCGGCGACCAGAAACTCGCTCAGCGCCTAAACGAGCGCTTACGCCAGTTCCTGCGCTATGTCGACAAGTTTTCTCCAACCGTCGCGATCCGGCAGGCAGCGTCTGTGCGCGGCTGGAAATTGAATCACCTCGCCGTTCCGTTCGACGACAATACCGCCGCGGAGGTCATCTTGTTTCATGCCTGGTTCCGCGAATGGCTTGCCGACGTGCTACCTGAGTGCACTCAGCCCGCGCTCATGCGAACGTAAGTATGTGGAGAAAGAAGAACAGAGGGCCGCGAATCGCGGCGCTCCGGACGAGTTTCGCCGGGCTGCTCACGCCCATGCCGACTGGATCGGGGACTTCTTCGAACACGTTCGTGAGTACCCGGTCCTGCCTTCTATTCGACCGGGAGAGTTCGCCGCCAAGTTGCCCCAATGCGCGCCCGAGCATGGCGACAGCTTTGACGAAATCCTGCGCGACTTCGAGTCCACCGTTTTTCCCGCTCTGACTCTTTGGAACCACCCTCGCTTCTTCGCTTGGTTCTCGGTTTCTTCCACGCCGCCTTCCATCCTGGCTGATTTCCTCGCTGCGACCGTCAACGTGAACGCCATGCTGTGGAAGTCCTCACCTGGGGCCACGGAACTGGAGGAGGTCACGCTCCGCTGGATCAGACAGTGGCTCGGCCTCGACGATTCGCAGTTCGGCGTTATCTACGACACCGCGTCGATCGCTGTAATGCAGGCCATTGGAGCGGCTCGCGAATACGCCGATCCCGAATGCCGCACCAAGGGCATGCGACCAGGTTTTACCATCTACATTTCGGAGCAGACTCATTTCTCTGCGGAAAAAGCCGCGATTACCCTCGGCTTTGGGCAAGAGAATGTGCGGAAAATCGGCGTCGATCACGAGTTCCGTATGCGCGCCGATTTGCTTGCGAAAGCGATTGAAGCCGATCTCGTCGCCGGCAAGCGGCCATGCTGCATTGTCGCTTCTGTCGGCTCCACCTCGACTAGCGCGATTGATCCCATTCCCGAAATCGCGAAGATTGCTGCCCGACATGACATCTGGCTGCATGTCGATGCTGCGTATGGCGGCTCGGCGGCGATACTCCCCGAAATGCGTCACGTCTTCGAGGGCGCCGAGCGCGCCCATTCGCTGGTATTCAATCCTCACAAGTGGCTTTACGTTTCGATCGATTGCAGCATTCTATACACCACTCGCCCTGACATCCTCCGGCGTGCTTCTTCGCTAAGTGCCGAATACACCCGCACTACCGAAGATGATCAGGTGGTGAATTATAACGAATACGGCGTGCAATTGGGCAGACGTTTCCGCGCGCTGAAACTGTGGTACGTGTTGCGCTATTACGGGCGTGAGGGCATCAGCGGCATGCTACGCGAATCGCTGGGCTTAGCCCAGATGCTGAAACAACTCGTAGAGCAAGATCCTGCGTTCGAAGTAGCCGCGCCCGTTCCGTTTTCGCTAGTCTGCTTCCGATATCGCGGCGATAACGCCACTAATGAGCGGCTGCTGACAGCGATCAATCGCAGCGGGAAAGCGTTTCTTTCTCACACTGTGCTTAACGGGCAATTTGTCCTGCGCTTCGCCATCGGTAACTTTCAAACCACTGAAGCCGACGTACGCGAAACCTGGGAGCTGATTCGCCAAACAGCCAGCACCGTCCAAGCTGAGCCGGAAACTTCCGCGACCCGCCGCATTGCGCACGCAACGTGATCGAGCGCCTGCGCACGACTCTCTGCGGGGTCGAACTTCGCAACCCGGTGCTGGCCGCCTCCGGCACCTTTGGGTATGGCATCGAATTCGAAAAGATCATTGACCTGAATAGTCTTGGAGGCCTGGTTACTAAAGGCCTCTCGCGCGATCCTATCGCCGGCAACCCTGCGCCGCGCCTCTGGCATACAGAAGGCGGCATGATGAACTCCGTCGGGCTCCACAATGTCGGCGTCCGGGCTTTCGTCCGTGAAAAACTACCCAAACTGCGCCGGTACTCGGTTCCCGTTTTCGCCAATATCTTCGGATACGCTATCGACGATTACGTCGAAGTCGTCCGCACACTCGAAGATGCCGATGGCGTAGCCGCTTATGAGCTCAACGTCTCTTGCCCCAACACCAAAGAAGGTGGCATCTTTTTTTCGAGCGATCCCGCTCTGCTGAGCGATCTCGTCGGGCGCGTGCGGCAAGTCTCCCGCCGGCCATTGATCGTCAAGCTGTCGCCCAATGTTGCCCGCATCGAGCCTTTCGCGCAGGCTGCCCAAGCCGCTGGCGCTGATGCGATTTCGTTGATCAATACGGTAATCTCATTTGCGGTCAGCCCTGCTACCGGAAAGCCCCGAATTGCGGCAGGGTTCGCCGGGCTCTCCGGCCCTGCCATCAAGCCGCTCGCCTTGCGCATGGTCGCCGAAGCAGTGCGCGCAGTGAAAATTCCGGTTATCGGCATAGGTGGTATCAGTAACGGCAACGATGCGGCCGAATTTTTGATCACCGGAGCCTCCGCCGTGCAGGTAGGAACCGCGACGTTCATCGACCCGCGTGCACCCCTCTTGGTAGCTCGCGAGTTAGGTCGCTTCCTTAAGAGATCGGGCGCGGCCAGTGTGCGCGACTTGATCGCCCGTGCACAATGGAGCAATGAAAGAAATCATCACGCCTGAAAAGGGCCCCCAAGCTGCCGGCCCTTACTCTCCCGCGCTCAAAGTAAATGGCTTCATTTTTATAAGCGGCCAGATCCCCGCCGATCCCCAAACCGGCGAAGTTGTCAGCGGCTCGATTCAGGCTGCGACGGCGCGTGTACTCGACAACCTCAAGCTTTTGCTAGACGCTGCTGGGCTCTCACTCGAAGACGTGGTGAAGACCACTGTGTATTTGAAAGACATGAACGATTTCGCGCAAATGAACGAAACCTACGGCAGCCATTTCAGCTCCCATCCCCCGGCGCGGACCACCATCGAAGTGGCCCGTCTGCCGCGTGACGCCCGCATCGAGATCGATGCGATCGCCGTCGAGAGGCACACCACTTATCCGTTTACAAAGTAGCCGTTACTATTTTGGCGCGTCCGCCGGTTTCAAAGGTGGGTGCGCGCTGTATTGCGTTTGCGGTGGATTGAGAGTGATGTCGACGGTTTTCTCTTCGCCTTCGACATCCAGCTTCTTGCCGTACGTCTGATACTTCTGCGTGATCACTTGCAATTGCACTGTGCCCTCGGGAACCGGCGGGAAGTGTGCGATGCCCTGCTGATTCGTCTTCAGTTCCCAATGCATCTTCCCTCGCATGCCGAGCTTTGCCACTTTATGCGCGCCCAGGAAATCAAGAATCACGGCCGCATTATCTACCGGCTTGTCGAACTGGTTTTTTACGATGACCTTGATCGTGGTTTTCTGATCGGCGCAGAGCGCCAGCGTCGCAGCGAAAAGCACAACAATCGTGAGCAGTACCGCTCGAACTTTCATGCCAGCATTATCGCCCAGTTCGCGCGACATTGTGCGTCAAATTCGCCGGAGCTAGCAAATGCTCGATGCTGCTCCGCAGCGTTGGCTCGTCCATCACTCCCGGATGATAGAGCTGCACAATTCCATGCCGGTCCACCAGAACAATAGTCGGTGTCGTGCTGGCTCCGAAGCGGCCGAAGTTGCCGCCATCTAAAGGCACCTGCACCTTCGGAATTCCCGCATAATAACTATCAAAAACCTTCTCGATAAAAGCTTTCTCCTCGGCCGGTGGAGCATTTTCGTCCTGCGCCGTGTAGCCGTAGAGCCTGGTCGGCGCAATCACCAGGAGCCCTTTCGGCTCGAACTCTTGAGCAAGTTGGGTAATGATGGGCGCTTCTGCCTTACAATCGGCGCACCAATGCGCCCAGAAAAACAGCAGCAGAGGCTTTCCTCGCCATTCGGCCGGCACAGCGGGCTTTGCGCCGATCCACTCGGCTTCGCGCAGCACAGGCATCGGCTTTCCTTGCAGGGTCAGCAGATTGATGCTTTTCTGCAGGCGATCCAGCATCGAAGTACCTCGCCAGGTCACCATTCCCGAGCGCAGCAACTGAATTGCCTCGCCTCGTTTGTGCTCTTTCTCCAGAACTTCCGCTTTCACCTCGTAAGCCGCCCCAAGCGCAAGTGGCAAATGCGGTTCAGCGTCGAGCTTTCTGGTCGATAGCGATGCTTGCGCGAGTCGCGTGATCTCGTCTGCATCTTGCATCGCCTTGCTCAGGTCGCCGGCAGCGAGCTCGCCGCGTGCCAACCAGGAAAACGCTTCCATTGCTTCCGGTGTGTCGCCGTTCAGTCGCCGGTACTGTCCTACTAAAGCCGAAGCGCTCGCCAAATCGCCCTGTTGCAAAGCAAGCTCGACGTAAGCCACTATCCGCGGCGTCGCTGGCTGCCCATATGTCTGCGCAACAGCATGCACGCCGCTGACCGCCAGCAGCAGAAACGCAGCGAGCCACGTTCGCAAAATTACTGGAGGCACAAGCTCTTTAAGTACTCACGGAAGGGCTGTCCCAAATCGTGCCTGTTCAGCGCGAACTCTACTGTCGCGCGCAGGAATCCCAGCTTGTCGCCCGCGTCGTACCGGGTACCCTCGAACTTCAGTCCGTAAATCGGACGGTTGCGCAGCATGTATTTCAGTGCGTCTGTTAACTGAATCTCTCCGCCGCTGCCTGGCTCAATCGCTTCGATGCAACGGAAGATCTCGGGCGTTAAGATATAGCGCCCGATGATCGCGAGATTTGATGGCGCCTCCGCCGGCTTTGGTTTCTCCACCATATTGCGGATGCGGTACAACCGGTTCTCGCGCCCGTTGTCCGATACGAGTTCTGCGTCCACCACCCCATATGCGGAAATCTGGTCTTTGGGCACCTCCATCAAGGCCAGGACCGACGCTCCATAGAACTCATACACGTCGAGTAGTTGACGGATGCAGGGGATCTCCGAAGCGATGATGTCGTCGGATAGAACTACCGAAAACGGCTCATGCCCCACCAGTTCTTTCGCCCGCAAAACTGCGTGCCCCAACCCCAGCGCTTCTTTCTGCCGCACATAAGACACGTCGATCATGTCCGAAATGGCGCGTACCATGGAGAGCATTTCCGTCTTGTTCTTCGATTCCAGCAGCTGCTCGAGTTCGAAGCTGACGTCAAAATGATCCTCAATCGAAGATTTCCCGCGTCCGGTTACAATAATGATGTTCTGTATTCCGGAGTGCATCGCTTCCTCGACGCCGTATTGAATCAACGGCTTGTCGACCAGTGGTAGCATCTCTTTGGGTTGTGCCTTGGTGGCAGGCAGAAATCGTGTTCCCAGGCCAGCCGCCGGGAAAACCGCTTTGCGTACGCGCGCAGTCATCAAAGGCCATTGTACGCGCTTCGCCGCCGCTTTCTCCCCGCTCGCCGAAGCCGCTTTGAACGCGAGCCGGCATTATGTTACTTCTAAGGTTTAGGAAAGTATTGGATTCAAAATGGCATACGTAATCGCCGAACCCTGCATCGGAATCAAGGACAGCGCCTGCGTGGACGCTTGCCCAGTGGATTGTATCCATCCCAAAAAAGACGAGGAAAAGTTCGGGAGCGAAGAGATGCTTTTCATTGATCCGGTGGAGTGCATCGATTGCGGCGCCTGCGTACCCGTCTGTCCGGTCTCGGCCATCTTCGCGCTCGATGATTTGCCTGATAAGTGGGCTGATTTTACCCAAAAGAACGCCGCGTTTTTCGGCCGGTAAGCGCCCCCACTCTGTCCTCCTCCCCGGTGCACTTCTAATCAGAACAGCAGCTTCAGAGCAAACTGAATCTGACGGGGATTGGACCCGACTGCCGTCGAGCTGATCGTTCCGAAGTTACTATTGCCAAACGTAGAGTTTGGCGCGGCGAAGTTCGCAGTATTAGTGAGATTGAAAGTCTCCGCCCGGAATTGCAGGGTAAAGCGCTCCCTTATAGGGAATTCCTTGAACAGTGAAAGGTCGATGTGCCGCTGGGATGGACCGAAGAGATTGTTCCGTTTCTCATCGCCGAGCGTACCCGCTGTTTGCAGTGCGAAGGCGTTGACATTAAAAAACTCGGCGATGCTCTGGTTTGATACCGACGTCGAACCGATCTGATCTGGACGGTCGCTACCGAGGCCAGGTATGCCGCTTTGGTTGTGATTGTTCGTCACCGTGAAGGGCTGGCCCGTCTCCCACAGCCCGATTACATTGATCGCCCAGCCTTTGCCGAACACTCCGGCAATTCCCTTTAGGTTGCCCCCGAATGGAAGGTCATAATTCACCATCGCCGAAAATGCGCTCTGCACGTAGGTATCGGTGTTCCCCATGTCGTACTGTTGCCAGCCGTGATAGATCAGCGGACTACTTGGATTGGCCGGGTTGTCAACGGAACAATAACCAACACAGTTGTACGCGGATCCCGGCCCCTCGTCGATCACTGGGGTATTGCCGGTCGAGCTTGCGTAAGTGTAATTGACGTTAGCCGTCAAACCATGAGTGAAACGCCTTTGGAACTGAAGCTGGAAGGCATTATATTCCGAGACGCCTCCGGTCTCCCGCTGGTTTATCGTAGTGCCGATTAAATTCGGAAACGGAAGGGGAAGATTTGGGTTCCCCGGCAGGTTAATATTGGGGTTCGCGGTGAGATGGCGGCCCAGGTTACCGACATAACCAACCGTAATAACATTCGCCCCGATTTGCTTCTGCACTTGCAGCGTGTACTGCTCAAGGTAGCTGGATTGAGCGTTAAACTCAGTCGCGTTAATCGTGGTTCCGCGGTACAGGACCGGGTTCGTGGCCAGAACAGGATCAATCACCGAGACTGGAAGCGCTGCTGAGATAAGCGCAGCACCTTGAGCATTGGCTTGGTATGGACCCGTGCAGGGGGATTGATTGTAGGGTGATTCCCCGCATCCGTAGATAAAGGTGTAGGGAGCGTTCTTCATAGCCGCGCCAGAAGCCGAGTTGCCCGGCCAGAAAGTCATTCCGAAGCCACCCCGGATCACGATATTGTGGCCAAGCGTAGCGGCGAAACCGAATCGCGGCGCCACGTCGCCGTAATCCGTATTGACTCCGGCGGTCGGGCCGCTATGTTGTACGCCCGGCAGATTGGGCCCGTACAGTAACCCGGTATTCGGGTCGAAGTTGGCGAACTGGCCATGGTGCTCGGTGAAGGGGGTGAAAACGTCATAGCGAAGGCCGATGTTGAGTGTGAGCCAGCGACGAACATGCCAATCGTCTTGTGCATACACGTTCGGTTCCCAAGACCGGTACGAGGCAAAGTTCAGAGTTTCGTTGCGCGCTGCGGTCGATGCAATTCCCGTCAGCAAGTCGGTTAGCACCTGTACGCTGTCTCCGTTCAGATCGAATTCGCCGCGCGGTTGCGCACTCTGGCCCGACGACAGCTGCCGGCGAATGAGCCCCGCGCCGAATTTGAAGTTGTGCGCGCCCTTCGTCCACCCCACCGATCCCTGGTACATGAAACTGTTATCGATTGTCGCCAGCGGAATGTAGTTTGCGTCTCCGAGGCTTTCGTACCCGCCACCCATACTGATGAAGGGCAGACCGCTCGCGACAATGTCTTCAGGAGTATTAATGCAGGACGTGGCATTGCAGGTGAAACCCAGCTTGTTTGCCACGCTCAATCCGTAATTAAGAGGGTTCGAGCGAATAGCCGTACGCAGATAACCGGCCTTCAACTCGAGCACGACACTTGGACTTAGGACGTTTACGTATCCGAGCATTACGTTCTGTGCGCGCTCCTTAGCAGTCCCGGCAAAGCTCGAGCCACCCGCTGCGCTGTATCCGTCGCCCGGATAGAGCGTGACCCCGTCGAATGTAGTTTGCGGCAGAATGTTCGGAGTGAACGTGGTGACATCGTTGAACGAGTAACGGCCGTAAACGGATTGCTGCGAATTGATGTGATGATCGACGCGACCATCGAAGGTCGTGCTGTACTGCGTTCTTCGCGGGCTGGTTGTGAAGTTGTTGGTTGTGCCCGGACCGTTCGGCGCGGGGTAAAGGCTGAAGAGATTCAGCCCGAGTGGGTTGAGCTGAGCCGCCGGGATAACCGGGCCGCCGATGTCGGTCAGATTGCCGGGATTGCCATGCTCGAAGACGGTCGGTACGGTGACCGTGGAAGTGGTTCCCGCAACTTGGCGGTAGCCCTCATAATCGCCGAAGAAGAAAGTCTTATCCTTAACGATCGGTCCGCCCACGCTGCCCCCAAACTGATTCTGGCGCAGCTCGTTTCGCGCCAGTCCGGCGCTGTTCGCGAAGAAATTGTTCGCGTCCAGGACGTCATTACGGAAAAACTCGAACGCCGATCCGTGCAATTGATTCGTGCCGGATTTCGTGATCAGATCCACGACAGCTCCGGCTGTCCGGCCGAGCTCCGCTGGAGGCAGATTCGTAGTGACCCGAACTTCCTGTACGGCGTCGATGGAGGGACGCACCCCAATGGTGCCGATAAATCTCTCATTGTTATCCATGCCGTCCAAAAGATTGTTATTCACCTCATCGGTCTGGCCATTGGCCGAATAGGAGGACGATAAACGCCGGTCGTCGGGCCGCGACCCGCTATTCATCGCATTCGATAATCCCTGGGAAACGCCTGCCGATAGTTGCACCAGGTTGATGTAGTTCCGTCCATTCAAAGGAAGATCCTGGACGGCGCGGTCCGTGATCATTGTGCCCACCGAAGAACTGTCAGTCTGCAGTGCGGCCGCAGTCGCGTTTACATCCACTTCAACCGCCTGCTGACCCACTTCCATTTTGGCGTCCATGCGTAAACGGTCACCGACTTCCAGCTTGATAGAGCGCGCTTCGAAGTCGGCAAAGCCCTTCGCTTTGACGGTCAAATTGTAACTGCCAACGTCCAGGCTCGAGAAGCCGTAATCACCCCCCGAGCTCGTGGTCGTGCTGCGCGACACGCCGGTTGCCGTGTTGACAATCGTTACGGAGGCACCCCCGATAACAGCTCCTGAGGCATCCGTCACGGTGCCGATAAGGTCCGCCGTAGTGAGTTGAGCATATGCAACGCCCGAAGCTGCCGCCAGCAGAACAAAGCAAAACAAAACTGAGCAAATTTTGGGAACGCTCGCTTGAAGCCGAAGTGTTCGACTACACGGTCTGCACGCCATCTTTCTACCTCTCGAAGGGCTGATATCTTGTCGCATGAAGTCTATCAATTTACAATTCGTCCGTAAATAGAGGCCGCACCGTTCAGAGCTCAGAGGCAGTCTTCACTTCAAGTCTCCAGATAAGATATGCGAGTGAGTATCAGCCTTGTAAGCCTCGTGAGGTATTCATGACGAAATCCGCTCTCTTTGCTTGCTTTGCCCTCCTTGCTCCCTATGCATTCGGTCAACGGAATACTATTCCTCTCGATGGCATGTGGGAGATCGATGATTCGTTAGGAAGCGAACCGCCAGCGCACTTCACTCATCGAGTTCCGGTTCCTGGTCTGGTGCATTCGGCTGAACCAGCTTTCGCAGACGTGGATCTCTTCGAGAGCCGCGAGCACATCGTCAATTTGGTGAGAGACGGCACGCTGCCACGCTCTGCTCTGGTAACCAATGCAGGCGTTCCGCACCAGAAGCGAAGCTACTTCTGGTATCGACGGATTGTCGAAATCCCTCGAAAGAAACACGTCGTCATCCTCAAAGTTAACAAGGCTCAGTTCGGTACCGTCGTGTGGGTGAACGGGCAGAAGGTGGGCGAACATTTGCCTTGTTTCACCGCCGCGTTCTTCGATATCACCTCTGCCCTGCGCCCGTCCGGTCCCAATGAAATACTGATTCGAATAGGCGCTCATCCCGGTGTTCTACCCCGGAACGTTTCAGCCGGCACAGATTTCGAAAAGGTCCGCTGGACGCCCGGAATTTACGATGACGTTTCTCTTCTCCTGAGCGACAACCCGGTGATCGAAACCGTTCAGGTTGCCCCGCACATTTCGCCCGTCACCGGAATCACCATTCAGACGAAACTAAAGAACTACGGCGCGTCCCCAACGCATTTCGAATTGAGACAGCAGGTGCACGGCTGGAAGGAGTCAAATGTTGTGACGCGTTCGCGCCTCCGTGTTTCGCTTGGCCCAGGAGAGGAGAAGACGGTAATAGAGAAACTGAGTCTGCCGAATGCACGGCTTTGGTCTCCGGACACTCCGAACCTGTACGTCCTCGAAAGCAGCACCGCCGGTGACAGTGCCACGACTCGTTTCGGCCTTCGCGAGTTCCGGTTCGAAACCACGACGCGGCGAGCCTATCTGAACGGCAAACCTTTCTTCATGCGGGGATCGAACATAACCCTCCACCGGCTGTTCGAAGATCCGCAGTCAGGAACGTTGCCCTGGAATGACGCTTGGGTGCGAAGAGCGCTCTCGGTTATACCGAAGCAGATGCACTGGAACAGCTTCCGCTTCTGTATCGGCCCTGTTCCGGAGCATTGGCTCGAGATTGCAGACGAAGCCGGGCTGCTGATTCAGAATGAGTACTTCGTTTGGCTCGGGGGAGGATGGTTCGGCGGAGATTATGAGGTTCATCTGGACGATGATGAACTAATCGGAGAACTGAAAGAGTGGATGCGCGATAACTGGAATCACCCCAGCCTCGTTATCTGGGATGCCAACAACGAGAGCGCTTATCCGGATTTCACAAGGAAGATAATCCCGGCCGTGCGCTCGCTTGACTTATCGAACCGCCCCTGGGAAAACAGCTACAATCTGCCAGTAGGCGCCAACGATCCCGTCGAGGTCCACCCGTATTTGTTCGTCAGCCTGCACGACACTGAGGCGAAATCATCACCCCCGTTCACCCTGCCGGACCTCCAGAAACGTGATGACGCCCCGGAGCGCGTGTCTGCGCCTACCGGGCATGCAGAAATTGTGAATGAGTATGGATGGCTTTGGCTCAACCGCGACGGCAGCCCGACAAAGCTCACCTACGACGTCTTTCCGAAGCTGTTGAAAGATAAAAACACGACAGCCGAGCGCTTGAAGTGGAACGCGTACCTGCTGGCGGGCCTTAGCGAGTTCTGGCGCGCTTACCGGCACTATGCGGGCGTAGATCACTTCGTCTACCTGACCGGTTGCGATCCCAACGGTTACACATGCGACAACTTCCGGGATATTCGGTCACTGGAATTGCAACCGCACTTTGCCGATTACGTCGGGAATGCATTCGCGCCGCTCGGAGTTTACCTCAACTTCTGGCAGCCAACTCTTAACGCGTCCAGCCATCAGAAATTTACCGTGATGATGGTCAACGACAACGATGTAGATACAGCGGGTCAGCTCAGCTTGGTCCTGGAAGACGCTCAGGGCCGCAGCCTTGCGAAACGGGAGCAGCCGTTTGCCGTAGCGGCGCTTGGACAAACCAGCATAATGGTCGACCTCGATGTTCCTGCGGCCACCGGCCCGTGCACCTTGAGAGCGATCGCTCAGCCACACACCGCGAATCAATCTGGACCAACCACCAGCCGGCGCTGGGTAGAACTGGTACGACCTCAAGAAAAACAGTAAGCGCAGCATGGAAGAGTCCAAGTACGGCCCAAAGCCGCGCCGCGGTTACTTCTCGAAGATAGCTTATCTCTGCGGAATGTTAGTCTCTTTCGTAAGGGGGAGTTGCCAAAGCTTGCTTGGAACTGTTCCTTCAAAGCGACCTCTGACGGAAAGCACGCCGCCGCCAGACCAGCATCCCTAGCAGTCCGCTACCGAGCAGGCCAACCGCGCTGGGCTCTGGAGTCACCGACACGCCATTGACATAATCCAGCGACGTTGCGGGGGTAGCGACCGCTGCGCCGTAGATCGGACCGGAGCCGGTCGCGCTGGGGTCACCGTTGCTCCAGAAGTCGACCACTCTGCCGTTTCCAATATCGAAGAGCAGTCCGTAAATATCAAGGAATCCGCCATGCAATGGGTAGGCGGAGGCGGTTTGCGGCGAACCGCCGCGATAGAAGAGGTTGTCATAGCTCAGTGAGCCGTGGGGCAGGCCGCTCGCTACCGCGAACCTGCTGAAATCGTGCGGCGCCAGCAAGTTGGTGGAGTCCGGCGTGTCGTGCTTGATTGGCTCGAGCGGACCAATCGGCGCGTTCACGATGCCGAGGCCATTATTCGAGTCAGAAAACGTACCGCTAATTCCGGTGACCTCAAAGGCCTGCGGATACTTCGCGTCCGTGGCTGCGCCATACGTCAACTCAACCGTGCCACTTACCCCAGTACCTATGAAGCTGAAGTCGAATGTGCTGGCGTTTGCCTGCCACGGGAGCGACGCCGCTAAGAGCAGTGTCGCCGAGACTACGAATTTTTTTCTCATCCTAAATGAAACCCTCCCCTTTGTCAAAAGCCCCGGTTTTTCACCTGCCAGCGACCCTATTTATTGCAGCCGGATTTATCGATGGCGGAGCACCCGCACTTCAACGATCCGGTCGCGAGCCCGTCCGGAGTCCCAAAGGATTATACCCGCCCGAAGGAGAAAGAGCAAAAGACCAGGTACTCCGGCTCCGCAAAAACGGCCAGTACCAGCGACGTTCGGCCAAATTGTCGAGAGGCATCACTTCGTTACCCTCCATCGCCGCCAACGAGCCTTCGTCGCCTCAGAAGATCGCGATACGGCGGCGGCATAGATCGCCTACTGGGCGGGCGAAAAAGACACAGAATCAAACGGTGCGCCGGGCTGCCAGCAACGGAGATTCAACTTCCGCGACTCCCTTTCGGGGCTGCAGCAAACACAAAACTCGATCTTCTGTGAAGGCGCGTCCAGCTGTGTAAGATCTTTGTGCGCGACATCTGGCTCCGAAGGTTCGACTAGCTGGTCTCGTTCTTCTCATAGCAACCTGATAACGGTGAGTAGTGGCAGTCAAATAGCCGAATTGCATTCTGGAAAGATCACGGAACCGAACCGCCCTTATGAGTTGCAAGTACCGCCGCAGCCGCAAAGCGAAAAGCTTCCAAACCGCACCTGTTTAACAATGTGAGTGAGACCGCTCGCCTCGCGAGCAGGGACCCGTCACTCCGGAGAACCCGTCAGACCATGCCCATCAGTCGTCGCCATTCATGCAGAGTACCGGCGTTGCCGCCTCCACGCTCGCCATGGGCGAAGCCGCTGCCCAAGAACCTGCCAAACCAATTTCGGCCAACGATCGCATTCAGCTTGGCTGCATCGGATTCGGCATCATGGGCCAGGGTGACATGAAGACCGAATCGTCTCTGCCTGGCGTCGAAATCGTCGCTGTTTCCGACGTCTACGACGGCCGCCGCACCCTCGCCCAGGAACGCTACGGCGACACTTGCTGCCGTTGCGGTATCCAATTTCTCAGGTACCCGGCCTGTCACCGGAAACGCAAGAAACTCGCGTCTCAATCGAAGAAGTGACGATCCTCGTCGATAGCCAACATACCGGATTGAGAGCTGTCGTTGAAGACTCCCTCACGCTAAACTCCTATTGGTTCTGAATCATCTCAATCGGAAGGCACGAGACTCCATGTCCGCATCGCGTCGCCTCTACCCGCCCTTCGTTCGTCAATCGCTTTTGCTGGCGTCCGCGCTGGGTATCTCTCTCCTCGTGCTCCCAGCCGCGTAGCGCACCAGACGCGTGAACTCCTCCTGCCTCAAATGACGTTGTTTCGCACCGGAGTGCGTTCCTGTTCCGAGCGCCAGCCGCGTCACTTGAAGGTTCGACGTCCCGAGCCAGACCAATCGGTTGCGGCGACGCCAAGTTGCGATTGGGCGCTTGAGCACGAGATCCACCATCCCTACAATATTGAGTCTGAGGTGTCAAACTCAAAAATTGCCTAACTCAGCGAAGACTCGATCACTTTGGTAAGTCGGGCCGAAGGTACCGCAGGGCGTCGTTTCTCACTCTCGAGGTCGGAAGAGGTAGTCTGGAAGACCGAGATTGGTCTGAAACGTCAACACTTGATTTGAAAATTCATAGTTGCCGTTTCTCATATGTTTTGACAGAAAGGGAATCACCGATGAGTCAACCCGGCGAAAATCCGAATACTTGATGCGTTCTATATATAGCCCGGTATTGTCCTCGTTAACGCGCTCTGTGGCAATTAAAAAGTGAGTTGCTTTGCTGAACCATAAAGACAGGCTTCCGCCTGAAATAGGCTCTTTCAGCCTCACCCTGAGTGCCAGTTCGCCGTCTAAGACGTCGTCGCCTAAAATACGGAGATCTTTCCAGAGCTTTCTTCGATCTGGACAGTAAACCCATATGGGAACAGTCACGGCCGAGATCAGCGCCGCTGGATGAGGCGTTCGTCTTAGAGGCGGTCGATCCTCATAGTCGCCCCAAGCAATGTCCGGATTGAGCCCCAGAGTCACTCTCTTGCGCTGGCCGTCAATGATCCCGTCGTAGTGCGACACTGCCCGAAAATCATACCGGAATAGCTCCTGAATGCTCATGGTCACACCATCCGCCATGGTCGAGACCGATGTTTGGATGCCGTCCGTCACTTCACAGGTTCGGGATGCTTCAACGGCCTCATCGAAGATGTTGTCCACTGAAGTTCGGACCTGATATGCAGCGGATCTGTACGCGGAAGAGTCGATCTGCCCACCCCAATTAAAAATCGTTGAGTTCACGTTCTTGAGGAGACCAGCCAAATCTCTGCTAGGGATTGCGAAATTGAGCAATTCTCCCTTGGCCAGCTTGAAAGCTACCACTCCAATCACCATCCCGTGTTCGTCTAGCACAGGTCCGCCGCTGTTGCCGTGCGATAAGGGTGCGCTTACCTGGATAACTCTTCCGATTGTTTGCCAGTTCCGCAGACCCGATATCAGTCCATCTGAAATCGTCGCAGATAAATCTTGGCTCCCCAGAGGGTTCCCAAGCACATAAATCCTTTGGCCAGGCTCTAAGGCATCACTATTGCCAAGTCGCAGCGGCGTACAGCGATGCTCATTTAACTGTAAGAGTGCGAGATCGTGGTCGGTGTCCACCGCCGCGAGACTGACACGTGAATGTGAGATATTCGTTTGGGTCTGGATCAGTGAAACTCTAGTGGCCCCATCTATTAGGTGCAGTGAGGTTGCTACGAGTCCGCCCTGAGTTATGCAGAAGCCGGAGCCTGCACCGGAATCAGTATTGATCAAAAATAAAGAGGCGCGCGTAGACCGGAACAGGTCCGCTGGTGTTTGAGCGTGAAGCACCGCGATGGGGAGTAGTAATAGAGCGAATGCCCTCATCTTACAGTGAGTGAACTCTGAGGACAAATCGTCTCCGGAAGGCTGTGGCGGGATGCCGTGCCGCAGCGTCTACTCCAGACAAGCGCCCTCGGGGCCACATCGCGGCGCAGGAATCACTGGGCCGTGCCGAGAGCGCGGACGATTCGCGCAAGGGTCGCTGGCTTACGCACGACGCACTCCTTGATTCTCAGAACGGTCCACCCGTCACGCCTCAAGGATTGAGCGACGCGCCTATCGCGACGCTTATTTGTCTCGATCTTGTTTCGCCAGAATTCCGTGTGGGTGCGGGGCAGGTACTTGCACCTACAGCCGTGCCAGAAGCATCCGTCCACGAATACGGCGACCTTCCGGCCCGGCCATGCGAAATCGGGCTTACCCGCGACAGGCCAGTGTTTTCGATACCCCCTGATCCCGGCGGCCCAAAGAAGCCGGCGCACCGGCAGTTCGGTCGTGGTATTGCCGCGTGAATGGACGGCAGCCATGATTTTGGACCGGACTTCCTTCGTGACGTGATCCATAGGACACCACTTCCGTTTTATCGCTTTCCGTAAAGCTTGAGGTCTTCGGAAGTGATCTGATCGGCGGCAACGAGCTTGTAATGCTTTTCCTCGACGAGCTTCACTTCCAGTCCGTCGAGAACGAGTTCGAACAGCGCGATAACATCGTCGGCCATGAATTGCGCCGAGACCGGCCTGCACGTCAGAAGGGGATATTTTTCGCGGCACCATGTCACGTCTTGTGTCGTTTGTACAACGCTGACCTTGTCCGCCCCGCCCTTCGCCTGGACCGGTAGAACGAAATGTTCGCCCTGCCGGTTGACGCCGACATACACCTCATCGATTTCGATCTGTGTATTGCCCATAGCCTTGACTGTGGTACGCAGATGGTTTTGGAGGGAATACGTCGTCAGACCAAGGAAGATATCCATGAGGCGGTTGTAGCGGACCTTAGCCAAAAGCGCCTGCTCGTCGGTGAGCGCATACGAGGCGATGATTTCCGGCGTGGCATCCAGAATTTTTATCGCCATCATATGCTGGTTGGGTAGTATATTCGCGAGCTTCGCGAGCCGGAAGCGATAGACAGCCCTTCCGGCGAGTTCGATGATCCATTCCTGGTCCGCGCCCGCCGTGTCTACAATCGACTTCGGCAACTTGACCCGGAACCGGAACGTATAAGGCAAGTCGCCGAGGTTTTTGGGAAGAACGATGCTATGCTCACCGGCGATCTGAACAAATTCGTCGCGCGTGAACTGGAACTCCGTGTCGCCCGGCTTGTAATGGCGCGAGAAGACCTTTGCGATGATGACGGCGTAACGATTCGGTTTGCGGATTTTCGGTTCGCGGCTCTTTCTAGCCATGCGCACCGTTCTTGCGGCGGATGCGCTGCGGAACGGTATCCGAGGGAACGCCATACCGGTCGGCGGCCTCAGACATATCGAATGACAAGAGGGCGGGATTTCCGCGCGCGACCGGATGGCACCGTTTGCATGGGACGGCATCCCAGGCAGCTTGCCTCACTTTCGAGGCGACTGCGCGCGCGAGAAGGGGAGGCACAGAGTTGCCGATCTGCCGAAACCCGTGCCATTTAGTTACATGAAAACGGAACCAGTCGGGATATGAATGCAATCTGCCGGCTTCGCGCACTGTGATGCAGCGCGGGGAATACGGATGTATCGGCCGAGGCGACGTGAAGGCGCCGCGATCACTCGCCGTCCCGGCGCGTATCGTATTACAAATGCCCTTCGGGTCGAGCTTCAGGAACCGGGACACGGGTTCCATATCCCCGTGTTTGGTTTTAAGAAAACGCCTTATGGAAAAATCGGTGTGCACCGTCCTTAGGCTAGACGTCAGAACGGTTGGGTCGAATTCCCGCGGCACAGCGTAGTCGTGTCTGTCCTCTGCCGCTCCACGCAACCAAGCGCTGTAGCCGGCAGGCCTCTTGAAGCTGGCTTTTACCCAATCCCGTTCGAGAAGTTCGTCGTAATCGTCGGCTTCCGGCAAGTCTGCCAGAGCATCCCACACGGTGGGCGTTTGTTCGAGAAAGAGACTTGCACCGTTGGTCTTGCGATTCGTGGCCTCATGGGTCGATTCGGGATACGTGGGAAGTGGGAACCCCTTGCGCGCGCCGAGAAGGAAGAGCCGTTTGCGATCCTGCGGGATGCCGTGATGCGCTGCATTGAGTACCTGATAATCCTCGACGACCCGATAGCCGTTCTTACCAAATTCCTGAATGATTTCTTCAAGGAAACGCCTGTGTTCTCCGATGGTCAAGCCGCGCACGTTTTCGAACACGAAGTACGATGCCTTTAACTCGACCACTAGGCGCACGAAATGATACACGAGGGAGTTGCGCGGGTCGTCCAGCGCGCGCTTGCCGATCATGCTAAAGCCCTGACACGGCGCGCCTCCAAACACAACGTCTACCGTGCGATTATCTATCCGGGAATTTCGGCGGATATACTGCCCGTCGATATCAGCCACGCTGCGGCAGATCGCGGCGCAATCGGGGAAGTTGAACTCGTGGGTTGCGCAGTGTACAGGGTCGTATTCGACATTGGCTGCAACGTCAAAACCAGCCTGTTCGAAGCCGAGGCTCATTCCTCCTGCGCCCGAGAACAGGTCAACGCCGACCGGTCTTCTCTGGTCGCTTACCATGAAACAAACGGTTCTATGATTGTTTTACCACGTTTTCGCAGCAGCGTCCAAAGTTCATTTGATTCTACAAACACAACAGAGTAGTAGGGCAAATGCCCCTCGTCTGCCCCAGTACGTCAACCAATCCTGTGGACCGTCCCCCATACCCCTCGGCCAGACCACATCACCGATCCCGCCGATTATGACCCGCAACCAGCCCAGCAGGCGCGAAGTGAAACCGTACCAGAGCACACCTGTTTAACAATGTGAGTGAGACCGCTCGCCTCGCGAGCAGGGACCCGTCACTCCGGAGAACCCGTCAGACCATGCCCATCAGTCGTCGCCATTTCATGCAGAGTACCGGCGTTGCCGCCTCCACGCTCGCCATGGGCGAAGCCGCTGCCCAAGAACCTGCCAAACCAATTTCGGCCAACGATCGCATTCAGCTTGGCTGCATCGGATTCGGCATCATGGGCCAGGGTGACATGAAGACCGAATCGTCTCTGCCTGGCGTCGAAATCGTCGCTGTTTCCGACGTCTACGACGGTCGCCGCACCCTCGCCCAGGAACGCTACGGCAAGCACGTCTTTACCACCCGCGACTACCGTGAACTACTTGCCCGCCGCGATGTCGACGCCGTCATCATCGCCACGCCCGATCACTGGCACGCCCGCATTGCCACCGACGCTCTCCACGCGGGCAAAGATGTCTACTGCCAAAAACCCATGGTTCGCGAAGTGCCCGATGGCCACTTGGTCATCGAAGCGCAAAAGCAAACCGGCCGCATTCTCCAGGTAGGCAGCCAGCGCGTGAGTTCTATCCTCTACGCCAAAGCCAAAGAACTCGTCAAGAGCGGCATGATCGGCCAGATTCACTTGATTCAGGCCTACATCAACCGCAACTCGTCCCTTGGTGCCTGGCAATACACCATCCCGCCCGATGCCTCTCCTGAAACCATCGATTGGGATCAGTTTCTTGGCAGCGCGCCCAAGTGCCCCTTTGAGCCTGTCCGCCTATTCCGCTGGCGAAACTATCGCGCCTATGGAACAGGCATTCCAGGCGATCTCTTCGTGCATCTTTTCACCGGCATTCACTTTGTTATGGACGCCGTCGGCCCACAGCGCATCGCAGCCACTGGCGGCATTTACTATTGGAAAGACGGTCGCGACGTGCCGGACCTTATGACTGGCCTGTACGATTACTCCGACACGGCGTCTCATCCCGGCTTCCAGATCAACTTCAGCGTGAACTTCGAAGCCGGCAGCGGCGAAGGCGCGGATTCGGAAGCCTTCCGCTTCATCGGCACCGAGGGTGTCCTCAATCTCTCCGTCGGTAATTCTCTTTCCATCTCCAAACGTCCGCGCGAACTCGATCCCGGAACTACGGCCGGAACGTTCTCGAAGCAGATTCAGGAGCAAATCCTTGCCGAGCACAGCGCCAGGTATCCGCCGCGTCCCGAAACCGCGGACTCCTTACAGGTCGACGCACTTGAAACGTACGAGCTCCCGAGAGGCTACTCCGAGCAGGTTGCGCATCATCAGACTTTCCAAAATGCGCTTCGAACCCGCACGCCAGTTATCGAAGATGCTGTGTTCGGTCTTCGGGCCGCCGGGCCGGCGCTCATGTCGAACGTATCTTACTTTGAGCGCCGTATGGTCTCCTGGGACCCGGTCAACATGCGGATGCTCTAGCAGGCCCGCCCGCTCCCCTAACTAAGAAATCGCGCCTCGAGTCTGTCAGTGGAAGAGCATCTGGAGCACGCTTAATGAGCACCCGCCAGAATGAACGCGACCAGCGTGTCTCCTGCTCCAACGACCACGTACTGTTTCCCATCGAGTTTATAGGTGATCGCGCCGTTCGCCTGGTTGGCGCCCACGCTGGTGTGCCACAATGTCGTACCCTTGGCTGCATCGAGGGCCAGCACGTGCCCGGAACTGTCGCCGGTAAAGAGCAGGTTTCCTTCTGTGCTTAGAAGCCCAGGGCCCATTCCGCCGATATCGTGTGTCCAACGTATGTCGCCCGTTCGGTAATCGATGGCCTCTACCGTCCCCGGATAATTCAGGAAATCGTCTCTACCCGCAAAGCCTTCGGCCTTCCCCTCCGCCGTGAGATAAAAAATGCTGTAGCTCTGCGAGGCCACAACGTAGAACAGACCGGTCTTCGGATCGAAGCTCGGTGCGAACCAGTTCGACGCTCCGTTTGAACTCGGCGAAACAAGCGTGCCGTTTCTTGAAGGCTCCTTCTTCGGATCAGGAACCGGCTGCCCTTTGGCGTTGATGCCCAGGCTCCAATTGCTTTTGATAAACGGAGTGGTCAAAAGGTGTTCGCCGCTTGTGCGGTCCAGGACAAAGAAGAATCCATTACGGCTCGCTTGCGCCAGGAGCTTCCGCGGCTGCCCTTTAAACTCCGCGTCGAATAGGATGGGTGTCTGCACGGCGTCCCAGTCGTGTGTGTCGTGAGGCGACACCTGGTAACCCCAGGCCATCTTTCCCGTGTCCACGTTCAGGGCCACGATCGAACAAGTCCACAGATTGTCACCCTTGCGCGCCCCGCCTGCGTGCACCGGGTTGGGATTTCCCGTGCCCCAATAAAGGAGATGTAACTCGGGATCGTAAGTACCGGTCATCCATGTCATGCCGCCGCCATGGCCGCGCGCCTCGTCACTCGGCCAACTCTCCGCACCTGGTTCACCCGCTGCCGGCTCTGTGTTCCAATGCCACTGAACCGAACCCGTTTCCGGATCGCGTGATTCCAGATATCCGGGGTTATCCAGCGAATCGCCGCCCACCCCAGCGATGATGTGGTTCGCCACCACGAGCGGCGACATTGTGCAGAAGTATTCAAGCTTCACGTCGGCAATTTGTTTACGCCAACGTTCTTTGCCATTTTTTGCGTTCAGAGAGATGAGGTTGCAGTCGGGAGTCTCGAAGTAAAGCCAGTCACCCCACATTGCCACGCCGCGCTGGCCGATGTGACCACCTTCGTTTGGAGGATACTTGAAGTGCCAGATTTCCCGGCCGCTTCGTGCATCGACAGCCCAGACGTTATCGGGCATGGTGAAGTACAAGACACCGTTCACTTCGAGGGGCGTTGATTTGACCACCGAACCGAAGCCGCCAGCACCGTAATTGGTAGCACGATAGACCCAACCCGTCGATAGTGATGCCACGTTGGAGGCATTGATCTGATCTAGCGAGCTGTGACGCCGTCCCGAGTAGTCTCCGTTGTACGTCGGCCAACTGTCGGGCGCAGGCTTGAGCAGCGCATCGGACGGCAACTGTTGTCCATAGTCAATGGCAGGGATCAGCAGGAAAACCGCGACCACCCAGGCTCTCATTTCAACGTCTCCAGATAGGCAAGGACATTGTGCATGTCGTCGTCCGTGTATTTCGGAAGCAGCGCCTCATGCGCGGCGCGCGGATCGTCGATCTCTGCCTTGACGTCCTCGCGTGAGAACGAACGATACCAGCCGGAGGAGTCGTGCAAGGAAACGGTGAACTCGTCAAGATGATCGAGTGTGCCCGATACGACCTGCCCCGAAGGCAGATGGACCGTGACTTTTGTGGGTGCAGGAGGTTTCACCGCCTTCCCCAGAAATACGTCAATTAAGTTCGGCACAGGGTATAGCATCCGGCGTTGCAGCTCAACGGGTTCATACTTCGCTGCGATATGTGCCAGGTCGCCGGTAGGTGAGTGACATGTGTCGCAATGCCCCGCGCCCTTGAAGAACGCTGCGCCATTGCGAGGATCACCCGTAATGAGATCGCCAATCTTGTAGGCGAACCGGTTCGACACATCTGCTGCACGCGAGTGCAGAAAGGTCGATATGTCGGCCACCTGCTCAGACGCAAGCGAGGGGAAAGCAGGCATCCCCCGTTCCGCCCGGCCATTATGGATCACCGGACCGATCGTATCGCCCTTGTTATCGTGCAATACAAGTGCCGAGCGAACGAGGTCCGGTCCGCTCTTGCCGTGAGCATCGTTACCATGGCAGAACCCACAGGTTGGAACAAAAATCTTTCGGCCACGTTCGACGGCCGCTGCGTCCAGGTGCGGCCCACCCATCAAATCGGCAAGTGCTGTCGCGGTTTTCTCCTTCTGCGTCGGATCTTTCTTCTGCTGCTGAGCATTCCTCTCCTTTTCCGCGCCGGCGACCTGGTCCGCTTGACCGGCGCTTAGCGACGCGAGCAGCAGCAAACCGCTCGCGGCCCGAACGTAAATAGATAGCTCCAAATTTTGCTCCCTCGAACCGAATCTGCAAGTTCTTCAGTTAGTAATCTATCTTGTTCGCTCCGAGCGCCGACATCTCCGTTCGCCCCGATCTTGTTCCGTGAACAATCTACGAATCTGCCCTTTGAAGCCGTAGTGCGTATACTCTTCCTTGGGAACTAGGGAGCGAGCGGTGATCGTGCCACCGAGGTTTACAAACTACAGGCTGGTCGTCGGGTGCGCCATCGTGCTCACGGCCGTGTTCGTTACATTGGTAGTTGCTCAGCAGGTGCCCAATTTTTTTGATCAGGTCGACGCCGATCACGACGGCTTCGTTACGCGCGCGGAGTTTCGGGCTGCAACTGAGACTTGGCTCCGTAATGGCGGCGATGAGCAGCAGCTTGCGGCTGCTCTCGATTCCGCCTTCCCGGAGTCCGTGCTCACATCGATGCTGGCTACTCCCGGTCCGCAGAATCAGACGCCGAAACAGGACGATGTGGAGAGAATGGAGGCCGCACTGCCCTCCACCGCGCCTGCGAAACCTGCACGTGCGCGAAAGGTCCTCGTTCTTTCGAAAGCCGCCGGCTATGTTCACTCCTGCATACCGCTTGCTGCCAGGACGGTTCAGGACCTTGGCGACAAGACAGGTGCATGGAGCACGACCATCACCTACGATTCCGCCGCCATCACCGCGGATAATCTGAAAGGATACGATCTCGTTTTCCTCAACAACACCACGGGCGCGTTCCTGGACGATGCTGATCCGGCGGTTTCGGCTGTGCGAAAGAAGGCACTCCTGGAATTCGTGAGGTCCGGCAAAGGATTAGCGGGCATTCACGCTGCCGCGGATTCGTATCACGAAGCCAAGCCCGGCGCCGGCGGCATGGGCCCGATGCTCGCTCCAATCGTGATGGCTGCCGCCGACAGCAATCACGATAAGAACCTTACAGCGGCCGAGTTGGGCGGCTTCAGTGACACTCTATTCGACAGCATGGACCAGGAGAAAACCGGAAAGCTGAGTGATGCTGACCTGCGCTCGCATCTCCTTTTCGCGATCTTTCGTTCTGGCGGCAGTAAAACGCCTGCAATGCCAAAGGTTGGACGGCAAGGCCCGGATCCTCAGCTAGGAACGTGGCCGGACTTCAATACCCTGATCGGCGGGTTTTTCAAATTTCACTGGTTAGATCCGACGCACATCGTGTACAAGATCGACGATCCTGCCAGCCCCTTAACCGCCATGTTCCGGCCAGGTCCCTTCGCGGTTGATGATGAGACCTATACGTTCAGCCAACGGAGTTGGTCGCGTCATAACTTGCACGTTCTTACGAGCATCGACTACTCAAAAATGAGCGAAGCGGACAAGCTGAAGGAGGATTACCCGCGACCGGATCACGATTACGGGCTCAGTTGGATTCGCCGTGAAGGAAAAGGCCGGGTCTTTTATGAAGCGCATGGGCACGACGAACGCATTTACGCGATGACGCCCATGCTGGAGCACTTGCTCGCAGGCATCCAGTACGCTTTGGGTGATCTGAAGGCGGATGACTCACCGAGCGAATGACCTAACCAGTCTCGTAAGCGGTCGAGCAGTTGCCCATCGCGGGGCAGGCGACGGATCTGGGGCGGTCGTGCCCACTTGCGCTCGCTTCTATGCATGAGCGTTGTGGCCGGTATACGTTTCAACACGACCATTCAGGCGTTCTATTGCGATAGCTCAGTCACTTCTTCAACTGCACAATATCGACCTCCCGAAGCAACCGGCCGCGAATCGATGCTCATCAACTCGCCACCCCGCTCCAATCAGCCCGCAAAGGGCCGATCGCCCGGGCGAAGGCCAGCGAGCGTGCGATCAAGATGGAGTTCGCCGCGGCTGACTCGCTCCATCCAGATCGGTTGGGAGCATGGTTGATACGGTGCTGGACTATGGGTGATATCCTCCAGGGCCGATCAGATGTGGCGTGCCCGGTACTAGGTCTACTAGGGTTGCAATCAGCGGCTGAAGCGCGGAAGCTTGAGCAACTCTTCTCATGATTCCGAAGCCTTCGATTGAAAGCGCAACCGAACATCCCCGAGCGGAACTGACGCGGCGTTTATCCCTCCGCGATTCGATCTCCATCGTTGTTGGAATGATGATGGGCGGCGGCATCTTTGTCGTTCCCAATCTAGTGGCGCGCAGTGTGCATTCAACTCCCCTGATCATGGGCGCATGGATGTTCGCGGGCGCAGTTTCACTTATCGGCGCGCTGGCGTGTGCTGAATTGGGCGCTGCATTCCCCGCAACGGGCGGGCAGTACGTCTTCCTACGCGAAGCGTACGGGCCGGCAGCCGCCTTTCTCTGTGGCTGGTCGCTGTTCACAGTTGCGCGCACGGCACAAGTGGCGTGGCTGGCAGTCGTGTTTTCCATCTACGTTGGTTACTTTGCGGCTTTTCCGCCTGTGGTCGCGAAGCTGCTCAGCCTGACGGTGCTGGCTCTCTTTGCTTGGGTGAACTATCGGGGGGTGAGGCTCGGGGCAATTGTGCAGAACAGCTTCACTTTCACAAAAGTTGCGGGCATCCTCGTCATCATCGCCGGTGCACTGCTGCTCGGCGGCCACGCTGCCCAAAACACTGCGCCAGGTATGCGTTCGCAAATCCTTAACGGCACCTCACTCAGCAGTTTCGGAGTAGCACTCGTCGCATGCTTGCTGGGTTATGACGGTTGGGTGCAGTTGACCTTTGTCGCAGGCGAAATCCGAAATCCAAAACGCAATGTGCTGCGCGCGCTGACTGCCGGCACGTTGACAGTAGCGGCGATTTATCTCCTCGCGAACATTGCCTACCTGCGGGTCTTATCAGTTCCGCAGATTGCAGCCAGCAAACACGTGGGCGCGGATGCCGCGGCCCAAGTGTTTGGCGCGGCGGGCGGTACCGTGATCTCGCTGCTGATCATCATCTCGGTTCTGGGCACTCTGAACGGCTGCTTTCTCACTAGCCCGCGGGTTTATTTCGCGCAAGCCGCGGACGGACTCTTCTTCCGGAGATTCGCCGATATCCATCCGGTTTATGGCACACCCGGTTTCGCCATTGTCGCGCAGGCGGTTTGGTCAGCCGTGCTGCTGCTCACTGGTTCGTACGAATCTCTAATCGATTACGCGTTGTTCGGCATCTGGGTATTCTATGGTCTGATGATTGCGGCAGTCATCGTGTTAAGGCGTACCCGGCCCGACCTGCCGCGGCCATACCGAATGTGGGGTTATCCCGTGACGCCATTTGTATTTCTGATCGTCACGCTGTTGTTCCTGTTCAACATGCTAACCACGCGACCCGGAACTTCGTTCGTGAGTCTGGGCTTGATCTTGTCGGGTATGCCGGCGTATTTCTTCTGGCGCCGATCCCGGCAAAGCGCGGAGGGACCGAAGGGAGCGCCGGCGGCGGCTTAGTCTACCAGCACCATATGCACGACCTCCTCGAGTGGCGGAAAGAGTTTCCAATCCTTGCGAAAACCACTTACCTTATCAGTCATTCACTGGGAGCGATGCCGCGCCGCACGGCAGCTGCGCTGCAGGAATTCGCAGAAATTTGGGCATCGCGCGGCATTCGTGCCTGGGAAGAAGGCTGGTGGGAAATGCCCGTTAAGTTGGGAGATCTCATCGGCTCGATCATTGGCGCCGGTTCTGGCGAAGTGGTCATGCATCAGAATGTTTCGATTTGCCAGTCACTGGTTGTTTCCTGTTTTGATTGGAGCGGACCGCGGGACAAGATCGTCACGGACGGACTGAACTTCCCGACAAACGATTACATTTACTACGGGCTTGAGCGGCAAGGAGCACGCGTGTGCCAGGTTACTTCGCCCGATGGTATGACGTTGCCGTTGGAGCGCGTGCTGGACGCAATCGATGAGCAGACACAACTGGTCTCCGTGTCACACGTTGCCTTTCGCAGCTCCTTCGTACAGAATCTGACCGCGATCACGAAGCGGGCGCACGAAGTTGGCGCGTTTGTTCTTGCCGACATTTATCAATCGGCCGGAACAGTGCCGGTCGACGTTCGCGCCCTTGATGTAGATTTTGCAACGGGTGGTTCAGTGAAATGGCTGTGCGGCGGCCCCGGTGCAGGCTACTTGTATGTGCGGCCGGATCTGCGGACACAGCTACGTCCGGCGGCTACAGGGTGGATGGCCCACCGGCATCCTTTCGACTTCGAGTCCGGTCCGATCGACTTCGCTGACGATGCGTTCCGATTTTTGAATGGCACGCCGGGGATTCCTGCTCTGTACTCGGCCCGCTCGGGCTACGAGATCGTAGGTCAGATCGGTGTCGAAGCCATACGTGTAAAATCGCTGCGCCAAACTCAGCGCCTGATCGAGCTTGCGGATGAAGCAGGATTCCCCGTGCGCTCTTGTCGCGATCCGCAATTGCGCGGCGGGGTGGTGGTACTCCATGTTCCCAACGGGAAAGAAGTCACCCGTGAGCTTGCCCGCCGCGAGGTGCTGGTCGACTACCGTCCGAACGCCGGAATTCGCATCGCGCCGCACTTTTATACCGCGGATGACGAACTCGACCGAGTCATAGCGGAGATCCAGTCCATTGTACCTGCCAGCTGACGCTATGATCTATCGACCGCAGGATGAGTGCTGTCCGGATTGCTGACCGTTCGGAGAGGCCTCGCGAATCCTTCGCCCCATCCACAATCGCGGATTTCAGTGCCGCCAATCGCATCGCCGCTCATCGCGCCAGTCACACCCATCAATTCGCCGAAGTGAGTGTTTGACGACATATTCTCCGACGGTATTACCGAGCGCTTGCCCGGCATTGCAATCTGACCGAAAATGAATGCCGCCGAACACGCGAGCGTTTACGATTTCTTCGAGAGCTGCGGCAAAGCTCGAAAAACTGCGCGTTTGTCCGGGCAGCGCATCATTGGTGATAGTGATTGCCGTGTCCTCTCCAAAGTAGTGTGAAAGCACTCGGGCCGCTGCGCTGCTGGCGCAGGAATGAGCCGACGGGTAGCCGGGGAACGGCGGAGTAACGAGAAGCGGCATCCATGTTGGATCCGCCAGCGTATCGGGATTTCCATCTGTGTCCGCCAACTGAATCGCCGTGATCGGCCGCCAGGATACATACGTGTATTTGGCATCCCAGCAGCCGATCATGGAATCGGACATGGCCAGATTCACCTGCGCGAACAGACGTGCAGTTTGCAACAGGTTGAAATGGTGTTTTTCTGCAAGGGTAGTGGCAACGGGATCCCAGTAGTCGGGCGGATTGCCTAGGTTCCAGAAGAGCGCATATTCGGTTTCATCGGGTGTACGGCTCGTGCTGGATTTGCTTCCCATGACTTTGATTTCGTTGAAATCGGCTGTGTATTCGGCGCTATCTAAGGCGGGAGGCGCCGAAGGCCGAAACTGCGACGGTGACTGAATGACCCATGGAGTCACGTGGGCGAGTTGCGGAGTGAGACCTGGCAGGAGCCCTGGCGGCGTTGGGCGCCATTCTCCGGGAGCGGTTCCTCCGTTGAATGGTGGGAGTGTCTGGGCGAACCCATCGTTGCTGCGCCAAGCCCAGATCGCATCGGCAACCGTCTGGCCCCACTCAATTCCCTTTTGAATCGATTCGGAGCGCTCAGCGTCCCAACCGCGAGAGATGCCCATCAGCGATGCCGACCGCTGTTGATCCAGCATGTCCGATTGTGCCGGATAAAGGCGAATCAAAATAGCATAGACCGCTTGTACTGCGGCGGCACGCTTTGACGCGTTTCGAGGACCTCTGCGCGAGACATGAATAGGAGTGTACTGCGGGTCGATGCCGTTCACGGCATCGAAAACGGCAGCCTGCACGATGGCGGTGCTCCGCGTCGAAATGGGCGCTGGCGTTGCCGGCGGCGTGAGCGTCGCTTCGAGCATGATGTGATTCCAGTCAGTTACTTCGTCGGCTAGCCCGATTCCACAGCTAAGGAGCAGGAGAACCGATAAACCGATCGTGTTGACGCACTTTCCGAGTGTTGACATGTGTAATAGTCCTTTCTGGTGATTGTTTTGCCGAAGTGGATTGGTGTTGTGACGGTGTTGGTTGTTTACGCCGTTCAGTTTCGGCGCGCTTCGAGGAAAGCCCGGGCGTTCTGAAGTTCAAGCCTTTGGGCATCAGCGTGTCCGCATAACTGGAGCAACAGCGAATAGCGTTCTTCCGCCTTCTTTCGATCGCGTGAAAGCTCGGCCGCACGCGCGGCGCCGTAGATCGCGTTGAACCGATTTGGAGAACTCTGCAAAACTCTTTCGAACTCGGGAAGCGCGCGTGCCGGCTTGTCCAGCTCCATCAGCAACTCGCCCAGAAGCTCACGCGCCGGCAAAATTGGGCCCGGAGTTACGGGATGTTTTTCCATTGTGTCTTCGAGATCGGCTGCGGCTCGCATCGTGCGCAGTGCTGGTTGCTGATTTCCGTCCGCATGCTGGAGCCACGCCAAGACCGTAAGCCGCTGAACTTCTACTTGCGCAGACCAGTCGTAATCCTCTTGACGCTGTCGAATTGTCTGCTCAATTTTCGTAAGCTCTTCGATTCCGGCTCGGGCCTGGGCTAGGTTTCCGGCACGTGACGCGCCGAGCGCACGCGCGAAATGCGTGTTGGCCTCTGCGTGACGAAAGCTCGTCCAGGGGAACCATGCCGGCCGTACCTGAAGGGCAGCCGCTGCCGACCAGCGCCGCCGCTCGAGCGCATAGCGCGCGGGAATGGCCGCGAACGCATAAGCAGCTTGGAAGACTTGCTGATCGACGGTTGACGCGAATGCCGCTTCCTCAACGATGCGCTTCGCTTTCTCGTCTTGACACGTCTGGAGGTAGGCGTAGGTGAGATAGTCCATCGCATGGAGTTGATCCTGCGAGATAGCGGCCGAAAGAGTTTTCGTCATTTGACTCTTCGCAGCGGCAGCGGAGGCGAGATTCGATTGAATCGACTCATCCCACAGCCCCAATCGCGTGAAGATATGCGACGGCATGTGGAGGGCATGCGGCGATGCCGGAGCGCTTTTCGCGTAGGTCCGCGCAGCGGGCAGCGCAAGAATCGCAAGCTGTGGCGAATCATAGCTGTGGATCAGGTAATGGGCGATGCCAGGATGGTCCGGCTGCTCCGGCAGTATGCGGTTCAAGATCGCCGCCGCTTGTTTTTGATCCGTATAGGTTTTGTCGGCCGGAGGCGCAGTTGAAATTAAGGCAAGCGCGTAAAAGACGGCGGCTTCGTGGTCTTCCGGATAGCGCGCCGAAAGCCGCTGCATAGCGTTACGCCACGCGAGCGCGCGCTGCCGATGGGGGACCTTATCGGAATCCTTGTAAAACTCTTCGATGGCGGCGATGTAGTCGCGTTCACGCGGGGTTTTCGCTCCAATCGCCTTGGCTTTTTCGATCGCAGCAATCCCTTTCCGCAGATCGGACGGCGTGGGCGGAAACCATATAGGGTGATAGAGACTCATAGCGATGCCCCAGTAAGCCATCGCGCAACCCGGTTCGAGGCGGATTATTCCAGAGAATGTCTTTTCCGCTTCGTCGTACCAGAACGAGTGGACAAGGGCGACGCCGTGTTCGAAGGCCTTTTGTGCCTCGGGAGTACAGGATACGGGAAAATGTATGTGCCCGGCGTCGTGCTGATGATTCTCCGAATTGGCGGCGCCAGGTACCGCCACGGCGATCAGGCCGCATAGAAGCGCACAGGCCGCCGGATGCGGCGCAAAAGAAAAGAGGAAATCGGCGCACTTGGCCGCTTCCGGCGAGTCCGTTGTGCGCGAGTTCCTCAAAAACCAACCGAGAATCTGGCAAAGATATTTGGACATCTTGTGCGTGACAACAGCTTCGCGGGTTTGGGCAAATAGGGCAAGGCAACGCAGGCGAAACGAAGGTGACATTGCATCTCATTGAGTGATCTCGAGTTCCGGCGATTGGTGAAAGATCACTAGTGTAAAATCGAACCTCCAATTGATGTCGAGCATGGCAGCCAGGCCGGAATCGAGCGCCTCGGGCCGGGTTTTCCGGTTTGGAGCATTCGAGTTCCATGTCGAGGCCCGCGAGTTGCGGAAGCACGGTCTTCGGATCAAGCTCAGCGGCCAGCCGATCAGCGTACTTGCCATGCTCCTCGAACGCCCCGGCGAGGTAGTCACCCGAGAGGACCTTCAAAAGAGACTCTGGCCGGCAGGCACCTACGTGGACTTCGAGCATAGTGTCAACGCCGCCGTCAAGAGGCTTCGGCAGGCTTTAGGTGACTCGGCCGATTCGCCGCGCTTTATTGAGACGCTCGCTCGCAGCGGATACCGCTTCATCGCTCCACTCAGCGAGCACATTAATGATGTAGCGGCACCCGCGGCCCGGAAGCACGTTGACGAGTCCCAGACTGTAGCCCAGGCCAAAAAGGCGGTAAATCGGCTGCGATTCCTTGCGTTCCCACGTGTAACGGCCGGCGTTTTGCTCGTCATAGTAGTTGCCGGCTTCATCATCGGGTTGCACGAAAGGCGGCCGACTCACACCGGTTCCGCTCCAATCCGGTCGTTAGCCGTTCTCTCTTTGGCCAATCTTTCCGGAGATCCCGGCGAAGAGTATTTTGTCGAGGGAATGGCCGACTCCCTTCGACAGCACCTGGAAGTCATCAGCGCTCTGCGGGTCATTTCTCGGACCTCATCCATGTACTACCAGGGAAGCAGTAAGCCGCTTCCAGAGATTGCGCGTCAGTTGAACGCCGATGCAGTTGTCGAGGGCTCGGTGTTGCGCTCCGGAAATCGGGTGCGCATCAACGTCGAGTTAATTCAGACCGCGAGCGACACACACGTGTGGGGCGGCAGCTATGATCGCGATCTGAAGGATATCTTTGCGCTGCAGGCGGAAGTGGCCCAGAAAATAGCTGATGAAATCCGGGCAACTTTGAGACCGCCTGATCGCGCGCGGTTGGCGCGTCGACACACTCCCGATCCGGTTGCCTACTTGGCCTATTCCAAGGGGAGGTTTTTCTGGAACAGGAGGACCGAAGTGGACCTGAAAAGAGCCATCGGTTATTTCCAGCAGGCGATTGAAAAAGATCCTAATTACGCGTTGGCCTATGACGGCCTTGCGGATTGCTGGTTGCCGCTGGGATGGTACGCATACATGGCTCCATCAGAGACTTTTCCGTATGCGAAGGCCGCGGTGACGAAGGCGCTGGCCCTGGACGACTCGCTTGCAGAGGCACATACGTCGCTGGCGTTCGTGACACTCTACTACGATCGCGACTGGGCCGACGCTGAGCGTGAATTCCGGCGCGCTATCGAGTTGAATCCAAACTACGCAAATGGGCACCACTGGTACGCCGAATTCCTGTCGCTGGTAGGCCGCCATGCAGAAGCTATCGCAGAATCGGAACGCGCCAGGGAGCTCGATCCGCTGTCGAATATCATCAACACGTGGGTGGGCTCACGGTACTTCTTTGCGCGCCAGTACGACAAGGCGATCGAGCAGTACAGAAATGCCGTGGAAATGGATCCAGGCTTTGTTCCGGTGCATTTAGTACTCGGACACGCGCTCGAGCAGAAGCACATGTACCAGGAGGCCATCGCGGAACTCGAAAAAGCAGTGAGTCTATCCGGCGGCAGCCCGGTTTATATGGCATCCTTAGCCCACGCCTACGGAGTTGCCGGCAGGCAAAGCCAAGCGAAGAAGCTATGCGACGACCTCAGGAACTTGTCCAAACAGAGATATGTGTCCTCTTATGACCTTGCACTCGCATCACTGGGGATCGGCGAAACAGATCAGGCATTCACGTTGCTCGCGCGAGCGGTCGAGGAGCGCTCGCCGCGGGTTGCCTTCCTAGGAGTAGACCCTCGCTTTGATGCCCTCCGTAGTGATGCTCGATTCAAGCGGCTTATGATTCGGGTCGGTCGGCCATCGTAGATGTCCAACCCGGGGTAGATGTCCAACCCGGGAATGCGGATGTCCGTTTTCGCCAATCCCCGCGCACTTGATGGCTCTCATCGCACCCTCTTCCGGCTCTGCCGTACTGCGATTCCGCCAACCAGCAGCATTGACAACGCAATCAGAGTGCTAGGCGCGGGTTCCGGGGTTAGCGTCGCCAAGTACGGCTGACTGGCAGGAGGTGCAACGCCGATCAGCGTGCCGCCATTGATTGGATCGCCGCTCCACCATTGCGCGTCTAGTGTGAACGTGCCCGAGTTGACGAAGCCAGCCGGGACGTTCTGATCCCAGAGAATCTGGTACAGCCCGGCGGGCGTGACCGGATCGTAGGGAATCGTCAGGTTCGCCCCGGGTGAGTCCGCATTCTGACGGATTCATAAAGGCGGATATTTGCCCTTCCTCATAGAGACTGAAACGCAGACTTCCTTTCCCTTATTAGGACCGTCTTTAAGAAGGACCCACATATATACTCCGATGTGACGCCTGACTTCTTCCGACGCAGTTATTGGGCCAGTGTTAGTGTACGGCGTTAGATAGCCGTTCTCGAAGTTGAGTGCATCTCCCTGTTCGATATTCGTGCCGTTATTAAGCAGTATGATATCGCCTGATCGAACAGCACCAGCATATGCGGATCGCTCTTTCTGAGACAAAACTGAGAACTCCTTCTTGGCTAGTAGATTACAAGCCTGCAGGTTTAATGCGGCTGGAACGAACGGTCCTTTATCGTTTTGAAGAAACCATCCGCCATCGCCGCAGCTAACCATCGCAAAAATGTACAACATTGACGAAGTTACTAGCTGGATCGCAAAGCGCCTCTGCTGATAATAGACAACTACGATCCGTTGGTAAATCTTTGGTTTCATCCTCGTTCGGCACGTTTTATCTACCACTTGATCGTGGTTCCCCAGCCAGGCGCAGCGATCGTAAGGTCAGCAGATATACTCACCGGCACTGTAATTCCAGAAAGAGTGAGCAGGGAATGAGTGAAGCTATTGCTGTTAGGCCCAAGTAACCCGTAGGTTGTCTTATTGTCTGGATAACGCGCCGCATTTGTGGCGACCGCGCTCAGCGCCGAGCAGTTGGACTGTGCAAACCCCGTCTGCCACTCCAGAGTAGAGGTTGTTGTATACGCATGTGAGCCGTGATTGTTCTTATCAAGCTGGTTCAACCACGTCTGGCCACTCAGAATCGATATCGGATTTCCTGTGAACTGTGTCGGGTTGCTTTTTAATGCCGGCCCTGCCTCGAAATATTGTTCTGGCAGAGCCACGCCGTTTACCTTTCTAAGGCCCCAACATATGTATGGTTGAAAGGATTCAGATTGTTGCCAGCAGGCTGAAAATAGAGCTGTATATCGCACTGAACTGATGAGCTAGGCTTCGGAGGTTGAGGCTGAAATAGAACCGGATGATACGGATAGTACAGCAGGTTCGACATACAGAGTCCACCGAATCCGCGACTTCTGATCATTGTTCCCGTTGCCACTCACTTGAGATTGTGTCCGGTTCGGCACGCCGGTCGCGGTCGCGTTGTAGGAATCTAGATTCCCGGCTATCCGGCACTGTCGTACTGCGTCGTGTTCTGATCCGAGTTTGGACCGGTCTGATTCGTAACACTCGAAAATAAACTCCAGGCTAACGCGGTGTTGAGTGAATTGCCTGTCGTGGCCATCGAAGGAGCAGCATCTAGTGAAATTGGAGTTTATTATTTGCCGAATTCCAGTGCAATGCTTCCGATGTGACCAGGACTTTATATGGATGACTGTACCGAAAGTACGTTCCCGGGCGGCTATTGACAGTTCCTTTCAGTTTGAAGTCATATGTGAAATGAATAGTAGATCCCTTTGGTGGTCCTACGCATACAATTGCAAACGCCCATTCCTTTATATTGTTCTTCGCAGATTCGGCAAGAAGTTTGTTTCCAGATAATACTCGGATGCTACTTACGTGGCCGTACTTGTTTAACGTGAGCTGCATCTCGACGAGACCTTCAATACGTGCCTGAGTGGCGATTGCCGGATAGGTAGGAGATACGATGGATACAGGGATCCAGCTACCAGCTCCCACTGTGACTAAAGCGATTAGATAGAATAACACGTTTATAATCATTGGAACTTAGCCAGTGTTTTACTGCAGTTTTGCTCTATCAGCTTGTCGTTTGAAGCTCCGGCCGAGTTGTTGTTATAGTCGGGCTGGAATCCCTTTGCGCTTAATGCATGTCCCAATTCATGCAATAAAATGAACGCATCCGCTTGCGATGTGCCTCCGGTTATCTTGCCCTGATCAACTTTGTAAGTATTGTAGTAAAAAGCGCTCAGTCTATTAACCACTATTGCTGCAAAGCCTGCCTGGATAGTCGTACCGGCGGTTCCGGTGAATGCAGCTACGCTAGCTGTAAAGTCTCCTACCGCCAGCAGATTAGAAGATAATAAATCAGAAATGTAGCTTTTGACATTCTGCCCACCGCTATCCAAGAACGCGAGACAGTTAGGGTCGATGTTGGCCGATATCTTCTGAAAAGTTGAGGCTGCCTGGTCATACTGTCGCCCAGATTTTGCAAGCGCAGTTACGGTCAGTAGTGAAACTTTGTTGCTTCCACCACCACCTCCAGGTGATGCCACCATGTACGGCATATAGACAGTGAAGAACGGGTCAAAGTACAGATCTCCTTCGCTCAACATCCCTGGTCCTTCAACAGCAAGAAATAGCCCGCTTGGGTCATTGCTGTAAGCGGGGCCATCGTTCACGTAGGTGTAGTGATTCCAGGTAACAGGCGCCCCTAGGTAAACGTTCAAATGTGAGATGTCTGGCGACGTGAAGCGCCCTAGCCCATTGGCATAGTACCGCTGATATGCATAATCCAGCCCCGTGGCCGAATCCCGCGTATACGTCGCAAACTTCTCCCGATCGTTCGTTGGATTCGCCGGGCTCGGGTTATAGCGGTCTTCGCCATACGGAAAGTATTTACCCTGCGATTGCAGCCGGTCTTGCGGCGCTAAGATCCGCCCGGCAAACCAGATGTTCGCCTGCGTAGACGTGAGCGTTACATTGCTGCCCGAAATCTGCAGCGAGTACACCGCCAGCTTCTTGCCGTCGGCGCCATAGAAGTAAATCTGCTCGTTTGAGTAAGTTGAAGTCGCAATGTTGTAAGTGCCCTGATACACCCGCTGGTTCGACTGATCGTAGCCAAATACCGTTTGCACCGCCGCGCCAGCGGTGACCGCAGCGGTCAACCGGTTCTCGTTATCGAAGCTGTATGAGACCGCGAAAGAGCCCGTCCCGTAAGCAGTCAGGTTGCCGTTGTTATCGTAACCAGCGCCATTCGCCGTCAGCCGATTCGTCTGCGGGCTTGTGGCCAGAAATAAGTTGCTCGGCGCGTTCGACCCCGACTTTTGAGTGAGGTTGCCGAAACCGTCATAGGTAAAGGCTTGGGACCATGCTCCGGACGGATCGCCCGTTCCACCTGCATTGATGAGCCTGTTCAGCGAGTCATACGTGTAGGCAACCGTCTCGCCACTGACTACATCCTGCATCGAAGTGATGCGCCCGTTGTTCTGGGTAGCCGAATAGTTGTATTTGTAGTGATAAGCGCCCGAAACCAGTTCCATTAACTGTAGGTTCGCGTTATAGCTCCGCGTTTCGGTGAACGCACTGGCATTCATCTGCAGCATCTGATTGGCAGGTCCATAGCTGATGCTGCTTACCAGCGTTTGGTTGTTCGGTCCGGTCATGGTGTTGAACCGGCCCATTGCGTCGTACGTGTAGTTGTAGTGCGGCCCGCCGGTCACGATGGCTCCGTTGTTCCACTGCGCAAACGGATATTGCACGGCCGTGACATTGCCGACCGAATCATATACGTACAGGGCATCGAAGTTGGCCGTATTTGCCCCTAGCGCCGTTCCGCTCGCGCTCAGGCGCTTGGCCGTCACCGCTCCCGCCGCGTGATAACTGTACAGCTCCGCAAGCTGCAACCCGTGCGGCCCCGAGTAATTGACCTGCGATATCCGTCCCGCCGTGTTCGCGGAAAAACCGCCATTCGTTCCGTCGTACGCAAAGGTCGCTCTTTGCGTCACGTCTTCCGTAAACTGCCCGTTCACCAGTGTGCCCCGCGCGATCTGAATGACGCGCCCATAAGCGTCGTAGCCGAAGCGTTTCTGTTGATTCTTAGCGTCCGTCACGGTCGCGATGGTCGCGTCGGCGTTATAGCTGTAGCTGGTGGTTCCGTTTTCCGGCGCCGTTTGGCTCGTCAGCAATTGCGTGCCGGGATCGTAGACCCAAGTCCGCGTTTGCGTCACGGCCTGACTGTTGATCGTTCGCGGCATCTGCGCCTGAATCAAATGCCCCAACAAATCGTAGCTGTAGCTGGTCACATGATTCGGCTCGGTGCCGGTATTCGGGCTCTGCTCCGTGACCTGCACCAGCTGGCCGAATGCGTCCGTCACATATTGCTTCCACTTGCCGGTGGGATCTGTGATCGTCGCAGTGTTTCCTGCATACGAATAGGTGGTTGTGGAAACTCCGTCTGGAGCCACGCTGGTCAGGGTGCGCCCGATCGCATCGTAGGTGTTCGCCTTCCAAACGGGTGTCGCGCCGGGAGCATAGGGCAGGCTGGTCTGGTACGGTTTGCCTACCGGCGTACACCCGCAGGTATCGTACACGGTGTCTACGTACGATGTGGCCGTGCTGGAGTAGCCCGTGGCCACCCGCGCTGTTCGCCCCAAGCCGTCCAACGATGTCTGCGTCCAATGGCCGTTAACGGTAGCCACTACCTGCGGCGCCGTGTTGCTGTAGCTGTAAGTCGTAACTGCTCCAAACGGAGAGGTGGTCGAGGTCGGCCGGCCGGTGGTTGCATCGTACGCCGCCGAAGCCGTATCGCCATTCGGCCCCGTGCTGCTCAAAGGCGCCAGCACATTCGTCCAGGTCATGTTCGTGGTCAGCGAGTTCGCCGTTGTGATGGCAGCCGGAGCTGCGTAATTCATTGCGCTGCTGTTCGTGACGGTCAGGCCATGGTTCGCATTGCCATCGTCCGTGTACACCACCGTCCCGGTGATGTCGTATTGTTGGTTGACGGTGTGCCCGAAAGAGAGCGAGCCGGTCACATTGCCGCGATACACGAAGCTGGGATCCGAATTCGGAGTATCGAGCCAAAGCGCGCCCGGCGCATCCGTCACCGTACCCTGATCGTAGGTGTTGCTGATCAAAGTGAGCGTGTTTCCGCTTGCATCCGTCACCGTGCTGGTCAGCAGCCGGTTATAGATATAGAGGGACGTATAGTTACTGTCCGTCACATACGTATTGTGATATGTTTTGGCCGCGCTCGACAAGTTCCCATAGGCGTACAGCTTGGTCTGCACCACATTTCCGTACTGGTCGATGGTTTGATCCGTCTGCTTGGTTGCCGCATAGCTTTGTCCGGGATCTAAAATGTCCTGGGTACGGCTGATGTAGTTTCGTCCGGCAGGATCCTGCGACCACGTGTAATTCACCTGATGCAGCAGCTTGCCATCGCTGCTCCGCGATTCCTGATAAGTGGTCACCAGCCCTTGCGTCGCATCCTGGGCGGTATCGAAGATCCACTGTTTGCCGGCATTCGCGTGCGTGTCGGCGATCACGGTATTCGCCGTGACAGAAGAGTTCCCGGACAACACGGTCGCCATGCTGAACGAGCGCTCCCCGATGGTGTTGTCCCAGAGCAAATAACGGCTTTGGACGCCTCGCAACGCAGCTTGCGCGTACGCCGTCGCGCCATATTGCCAGCGCATGTGCCCGCCATAAGGAAATGTGACTTGCGTCAGCTCTCCAGCATTCGACGTGTCGTAGCCGAAGGACATGACTAACCCTGTTGCGTTGTTCGTGATGCTGCTCAACAGCTTCACTGGCCCGAACCCGCTCGCCGGAGAAAAGGGCGAGGTCAGCGTGATCGGCGTGTACGAGAAGCTGAACGACTCGCCACTTCCGATGTGGTCCTTCACCGAGGTCAGATACCCATTCGCATCGTAGACGAACTCGTAGGTCACCGTCGTTCCGTCGAGGCTCTGCCGTTCAAGAAACCCTTGCGGAGCGCCGCAGCAAAACGGATAAATGGCAGAATGGCGCGGGCGCTGGGTTTCAGAAGCTTTACCCAGTGAAGGTCGAGGAGCAGACTATCGCTGGCGTGCCGGCCAAAATCATCACGCCCGCCGATATCCCGGGAGCTCGATCCGCTGTCGAATATCATCAACACGTGGGTGGGCTCACGGTACTTCTTTGCGCGCCAGTACGACAAGGCGATCGAGCAGTACAGAAATGCCGTGGAAATGGATCCAGGCTTTGTTCCGGTGCATTTAGTACTCGGACACGCGCTCGAGCAGAAGCACATGTACCAGGAGGCCATCGCGGAACTCGAAAAAGCAGTGAGTCTCTATCCGGCGGCAGCCCGGTTTATATGGCATCCTTAGCCCACGCCTACGGAGTTGCCGGCAGGCAAAGCCAAGCGAAGAAGCTATGCGACGACCTCAGGAACTTGTCCAAACAGAGATACGTGTCCTCTTATGACCTTGCACTCGCATCACTGGGGATCGGCGAAACAGATCAGGCATTCACGTTGCTCGCGCGAGCGGTCGAGGAGCGCTCGCCGCGGGTTGCCTTCCTAGGAGTAGATCCTCGCTTTGATGCCCTCCGTAGTGATGCTCGATTCAAGCGGCTTATGAGTCGGGTCGGTCGGCCATCGTAGATGTCCAACCCTTTCCTTCACGTGCTCTCTACCTCCACGTGCTCTCGATCTCGCGGCAGGGGCGACAATCCGTTGTGCCACGCACAACCACTCACGCGTCCAGACCACATTCACGCTCGGCCTGCCCCAGACGAGTACCGAACTCGGTTCGCTCCCGGCATACGTAATATCCTCTCTAGGCTGTTTTCATCCTCCGTTGCCGCTCAGGTCGGTGGGCCATTCACGCGCCTGCGAAAAATTTCTTACCCTTTCATTCCACACGCTTTAACCCCGAATCGTAAAAGCCCGAAGTTCGTTTCCGCGCTTTGCCGTGCTATCTTCCGGCAGACTCTCCCATGAGAACCAACCCCGAACTCGACCGGCTGCGTGAGGAACATCGCGCACTCCAGCGCGCTGAGATCAATCGCGCCAACGCTCTCCACAGTACTGGGCCTGTCACGCACAACGGAAAAGCTATCTCCTCCTTGAACGCCGTCAAAACGGGTTTGACCGGCCGTACCGTGCTGCTCCACTCAGATGACGCCGCCGTCTATCAGAACCACCTCGCCGCTTATCAAAACGAATACCGGCCTGTCGGACTCCGCGAGCAGGAGCTCGTCCAGTCTCTCGCCGACACGCAATGGCGTTTGCAGCGCATCCCCGGTCTCGAGATGGCCATCTATGCTCAAGGCCGCGCCGAAAATCAGGACTATGTCGACCAGCACCCCACCACCGGCGCGAGCCTGATCGAGCTCGGCACCTTTCTCAAATACGAAAAGCAGCTCAAGAACCTGCAGCTGCAGGAATCGCGTCTCCAGCGCCGCTACGAAAAGGAAATGGCCGAACTCCGCAGCTTGCAAAAGGAACGCAAGGCAGCCGAGCAAGCGCAAAAACCGCAGCCCAAACCTGTCACCGTTAGCGCCCCAAATGAAACTGGCTTCGTTTTTTCAAATCCCCAAAATCAACCTGACGGCTTGCCGGCTAAATCGCAAATAGCACCGGCCTCCGTTGCCCCGGCGCTCTTGAAAACCGCGTAAAAAGCGTCATCGGCTTGACCTATCGCGGCGAGCTGAAGCCGAATCGGGCGAAAACGGCCTGGCCAACCGGGCTGGTCAGGAAATGAAGAAAGGCGTGGGCGGCTTCGGCATTCTTCGTTGTGGCCACGATGCCGGCCTTCTGCAGGATCGGCTGATGCCAACCCGCGGGAATGATTTGCCCATGTTTGCCGATCAGTAGGGACTCGGACGTAAGTACGGCGTCGGCGTTGCCGCTCGTAAAGAGCTGGAGGGCCTGGCGGACGTTCTCGCCATACACGACTTTCTTCCGAACCAACTCCCAAATACCGGCGTGCTTGATCGCCTGCTGCGCGGCAACTCCGTAGGGGGCCAATTTTGGATTCGGAAGCGCTAAAAAATGGATCCAGTCTGCCGATAAGTCTTTAAGAGGGTGCTCCTTGCCGTCGCGCCAGAGCAGGCCGACGCGCCCTTCGGTGTAGTTCAGCACGGAATCGGGCTGGATTTTGCGATTCAAAGCCAAGCGCTCGACGAAGGCGGCGTTCGCGGAGAGAAAAACGTCATAAGGCGCTCCATTTTCAATCTGTTGAGCGAGGGCAGCGCTAGATTCGGTGACAAACCGGAGGTGGGCCGGGGGGTAGTTTTTGCCGAACGAACCGGCTAGATCGGATTCGAGGGGAGAAAGATCGGCGGCGGCGGCAATGGTTAATGTAGTCTGAGACACGCTCATCATAGGGCAGACCAGAACGAAGAACAGCAAACAACTTGACAATCTAAGACTCATATTCGATACTGGAGTTGTGCTAAGCATGCGCGAGGAAATGCAAACTATATGAGTAAGATTATCGGAATCGATCTGGGTACTACGAATTCGGTGGTCGCCGTTATGGAAGCGGGACAACCCACCGTCATTCCCAACCAGGAGGGTGGCCGGACAACGCCGTCTGTAGTTGGGTTTACCAAGAACGGGGAGCGACTGGTGGGCCAGGTAGCGAAACGTCAGGCCGTTACCAACCCGGAGAACACGATCTATTCGATCAAGCGCTTCATGGGACGACGTATTGGCGAGGTGACCGAGGAGATGAAGCTGGTCCCCTACAAAGTCGTCGGGGGCGAAAACGGAGACGTACGCATAGAGATCCAAGGCAAAAAGTATTCGCCGCCCGAAATCTCGGCCATGATTCTGACCAAGCTGAAGGAAGCGGCGGAAGCGTATTTGGGCGAGAAAGTCACCAAAGCCGTTATCACCGTTCCTGCCTACTTCAACGACTCGCAGCGGCAGGCGACGAAAGATGCCGGCCAGATTGCCGGTCTGGAAGTGATGCGCATCATCAACGAACCGACAGCCGCGGCGTTGGCCTACGGTTTGGATAAGAAGAAGGACGAGACGATCGCGGTTTATGACTTCGGCGGCGGTACCTTCGACATTTCGATCCTGGAAGTCGGCGACGGCGTGGTGGAAGTGAAGTCGACCAATGGCGATACTCACCTGGGTGGCGACAACATCGACCAGCGGATTATCGACTGGCTGATCCAGGAATTCAAGAAGGAGCAGGGAGTCGACGTTTCGAAGGACCAGATGGCATTGCAGCGCTTGAAAGAAGCCGCTGAGAAGGCCAAAATCGAGCTCTCGACACTGCTCGAGACAGAAATCAATCTGCCGTTCCTGACTGCGGACGCCAGCGGGCCGAAGCACTTGACCATCAAGCTGACTCGGGCGCGGTTCGAGCAGATGGTGGACGACATTCTGCAGCGCGCGGTCGGGCCCTGCAAACAGGCTATGCAGGACGCGGGAGTGACACCGAACGACATCGACGAGGTGGTGCTGGTAGGTGGATCCACCCGTATTCCGAAGGTGCAGCAGATGGTGCGCGATCTGTTTGGCAAAGAGCCGAACAAGAGCGTGAACCCGGATGAAGTCGTCGCAGTCGGCGCGGCTGTGCAAGGCGGCGTACTGGGCGGTGAAGTCAAAGACGTTCTGCTACTCGACGTGACGCCGTTGTCGTTAGGTATTGAGACGTTAGGTGGCGTGTTCACCAAACTGATCGAGCGCAACACGACGATCCCAACGCGCAAGAGCGAGACGTTCTCGACGGCAGCCGACAATCAGACTTCGGTCGAGATCAAGGTGTACCAGGGTGAGCGTTCGATGGCGCGGGACAACCGCATGCTGGGCGTGTTCCAACTGGTTGGCATTCCGCCGGCCCCGCGTGGCATTCCGCAAGTCGAGGTTACGTTCGATATCGACGCCAACGGCATCTTGAATGTTGTGGCGAAGGACCGGGCGACCAACAACGAGCAGAAGATCACCATTACGTCCTCTTCGGGCCTGAGCAAGGACGAAGTGGAGAAGATGGCGCGCGACGCCGAATCGCATTCGGCGGATGACCGCAAGAAGAGGGACGAGATCGAAGCTCGCAACCGGGCCGATGCAATGGTCTACAACGTCGAGAAGATGTTGAAGGAGCATCGCGACAAGATTTCGGACGCGGACGCGAAGCAGGTGGAGACAGCGGTCGAGGACGTCAAGAAGGCAATGGCCGGCGAAGGCGGCCTCGAGGCAATCACCTCGGCGACAGATAAGTTAACGACGGCGAGCCACAAGCTGGCCGAAGCGATGTACAAATCGCAGAGCGCTGGCGGCCCAGGGGCGGGAGCCCCGGGGGCTGGAGCGGGCGCAGGTACAAACGGCGCCCAACCCGATGGCCAGCCGAAAGACAACGTCGTGGACGCAGAGTTTGTCGACGTGGAAGACAAGAAGTAAGAGGAGGGCCGGCGGCCGCACCTGCCCACAAAGAGTAGTTAAATTGACGAGGCGCGTTCGCGAAGAGCGCGCCTTCACTGTATTAGGAAATTAGCATGCCTTCTGCAACAAAAAAGGATTATTACGAAACGCTCGGCGTGGGCCGGAGCGCCGACGCGGACGAGATTCGCAAATCGTACCGGAAGCTCGCGCGCAAATATCACCCGGACGTAAACCCGGGTGACAAGAGTGCAGAAGATCGTTTCAAGAATGTACAAGAGGCGTACGACGTCCTAAGCGATGACGAGAAGCGCAAGACATACGACCAATACGGCTTTTACTCACCAAACATTCCCCCGAACGGAGGCGGAGGAGCGGGAGCCGGCCCGGGATTTGGCGGCTTCGATTTCGCCGAGTACATGCGGCAGCAGCAACAGGCTGGGGCGAACGCCGGAACGGAAGAGCAAGAAGGATTTGGCGGCTCATTCCGTGACATTTTTGGCAGCTTTTTTGGAGGCCAACGTGGCGCCCGTCAAGCGGCGCCGCAACCCGAGCGAGGAACGGATTTAGAGTACGGCCTGAACGTCGATTTTTGGCAGTCGATACGAGGTACCCAGGTAAAGCTGAATATCACGCGCCAGGAGACCTGCGAGACGTGTCACGGGACTGGTTCGGCGGGTTCGAGCGTGGCGGTATGTCCGGAGTGCGACGGCAGCGGCACGGTGACGCAGATGGCCGGAGCGATGAAATTCAATTTGACCTGTCCGCGCTGCGGTGGAAGCGGGCGGCTGAAGAACGCGTGCCCGGCGTGCCGAGGCGAGGGCCGCATTGCGCATCCGGACACGGTGGAGGTGCGGATACCGCAAGGCGTCGCATCGGGATCGCGTTTGCGAGTGGCGGGCAAGGGCAACGCTGGAGTTGGCGGCGGGCCGGCAGGCGATTTGTATATCACGATTCGCGTGGAAGAGCATCCGTTCTTCAAGCGCAATGGAGACAACATCGATATAGAACTGCCGTTGACGGTGAGCGAGGCGGGGCTGGGCGCGAAGATCGAAGTGCCGACCATCGATGGGCGCGCGCTGCTGAAGATTCCGCAAGGCACGCAGAATGGGCAGAAGTTCCGCTTGCGGGACAAGGGCGTCTTCAACAGCCGAAAAAATTCGCGGGGGGATGAGATTGTGGAGGTGGTTCTGCGAGCGCCCGACGTACACAACGAGCGGACGCGCGAGCTATTGCGAGAGCTGGCGCAAGTGCAGACGACGGACGTCCGGCAGGACATCTGGGATAAAGTGCAACAGACAGCATAAGAGGCAGCGAAATGACTAGAGGCAAGGGCAAAGCGGCTTACATGATTTCGGCAGTGGCCGAGCAGTACGAGATCCATCCTCAGACGCTGCGCTTGTACGAACGGGAAGGACTCCTGGCGCCATCGCGCAGCGAAGGCAATACCCGCCTTTACACCGACGAGGACCTGGAGCGCCTGGAGATCATTCTCAAGCTCACCCGTGAGTTGGGCGTGAACCTGGCGGGAGTCGAAATCATTCTCAACATGCGCGAGAAGATGGAGGCGATGCAGCGCCAGATGGAAGGCTTTGTGCGCACGCTGAACCAGGAATTGTCGGAACGGGCGGCGAACCGCCCGGCGGAGAGCAATCAATCGCTGGTCCCGGTGATTCAGATTAATTCGATTGCCATGCGGAGCGAAGCAAAGCGCGGACCGGAAGGACCGAAGCGGGGGAGAAGGTAAGGACGAAAGCCGACTAGTCTATTCGACGCGCAGAGCGGACATCGGATCGATGCGCGTGGCGCGGCGCGCTGGAAGGTAACTGGCAACAAGCGCGATTAAAATGAACGCCAGCGCGATGCTCGCGAATGTCGAAGGATCAGCCGTACTGACCTGAAGTAACAGAGTTTTCATGAGGCGCGTTAAAACAAAGGCGCCACCGACCCCAAGCGTCGCGCCCATCAATGCCAACCCAAGACCTTGCCCTACGATGAGCCACAGAATGTCGGCTTCTCGCGCCCCCAGCGCTCTGCGGATGCCGAGCTCGTGAGTGCGTTGCGCTACCGAGTATGCAACGACACCGTAGATTCCAACCAGCGCGAGCACCAGCGCCACACCGGCAAAGGATGCCAATAAGACCATCAGCAAGCGCCGGTGACCGAGTTCAGCTTTCATCAGATCATCCATGGTCCGGACTTCCGAAATGGGCTGATCACGATCCAATGTCTGCACTTGTTCGCGAACGGCTGTCGTAAAGCGCAGGGGGTCGCGCTCCGTCCGGATCGCGAGCATGGCAAATGGCATAGGAATCTGCGCAAACGATTCATACACGCTCTCCGGCCAGGCGCTGTTGTCGATATTTTGATGGACGTTGGCGGCGATGCCGATGATTTCCGCAGGCTGGGGATTCGTGCCCCCGATCAGAAGCCGCTGGCCGACAGGATCTTGACCGCCCGGATACGCTGGCCAGAAGTGCCGAGCGCAGCTTTCATCGATAATGGCCACGCGCTGCGTGCCTTGCCTGTCTCGTTCCGTAAAGTCCCTGCCGCGTCTCAAAGGAATCTCCAGCGTTTGGAAATAGCCGGGCGTAACGATCAAGAGGGTCGCGATAGGACGTTCGTTCAACCTCAATGGCGGTTTTCCTGCATCCTGTACGGGAGTGCCCGCATACGCGGTCATGGGAAGGGTTATCGCTGCGGCGACCCTGCGAACACCGGGCAGCGATCCCACACGCTGGACGAGTTCTTGAAAAAACGTGCTGTTCTTCTGATCTGTGTCGTAGCGTAGCGGCGGTAGAGACAGCCGCAGGGTGAGCAGGTTCGCGGGGTTGAATCCCGGATTGCCGCCGCGGAGATGAAGCACGCTCTTGATCAGCAGCGCTGCACCGATCAACAAGACGATAGAGAGCGCCACCTGCCCCATGACCAGGATGCCGCGGAGCGTGAATCCAATCCGAACACGTCCTGAAAGTCCCTCGCGTCCGGAGGCTTCACCTCTGGCCCGTAACGCGCCCATGAGATCTGGCCGGGACGCAGCCAGCGAGGGCGCCAGCCCAAATAGAATTCCGGTTATCAAAGAGAGCGCCGCAGTGAATCCGAGCACCATCCAATCGATATGGATTTCACCCGCCCGGGGCAGATCGAAAGAAGTGACCGTGCGAATCGCGCGCAGACTCCAGACTGCGAGAAGCATCCCAAGTACTCCACCCGCAAATGAGAGAAGCACGCTTTCCGCGAGCAGTTGCACGATGAGGCGGCTACGAGCGGCCCCAAGCGCGGAACGAATAGCGAATTCGCGTGAGCGGGAGTTGGCTCGCGCGAGCAGTAGGCTTGCCACATTCGCGCAGGCGATGAGTAATACGAAGCCGACGGCGCCGAACAGCATCCAAAGCGCGGAACGGACATCTTTGACGAGTTCGTCCTTGAGCGGCGCGACTCGAACTGGAGACTTCAATTTCGCATCGAGCATGGCAGGATGCGCTCGCGCGTATTGCCGTTGGATGACTTTCATTTCAGCGCTTGCCTGTTCGAGAGTGAGTCCTGGTTTCAGTCGTGCGAATACGGCCAAGAACGGGCTAAGGGACCGCGACTTGGGCGGTATCGCCGGCCACTCGGACGGCTGTGTCAACCAGACGTCGAGATCCGGAAAAGGGAAGCGAAAACCCGGCGGGAGAACTCCGATAACCGTGTACGGCATAGCGGCCAGATTGATGGTCTTACCGACGATCTGGGAATCCCCATTAAACCGGCGCTGCCAAAGCCCAGCGCTGATCATCGCTACTGCGGGCCCGTGAGTCGAATCTTCCCCGGGGAGAAAGCCACGCCCCAGCAACGGAGTAACGCCTAAGATATGAAGGAAACTGGCCGACACGCGCGCCCCCTTCAGTACTTCCGGCTGAAGACCACCGGATAAGGTAAGGGTTTCCTGGCCGGTGAAGGCAGCCAGTTCAATAAAAGATTTCGCACTGGCCTTCATCTCTTCGAACCGCACGGGCGTAGCGCCGCCTGAAACACCCACCAACCGGTCCGGGTCGCGGTATTCGAGCGGTTTTAGCAGGACAGCATGAACTACGCTGAAGATCGCGGTATTGGCCCCCATCCCCAAGGCGAGCGTCAGGACAGCGGTCGCCGCGAAGACAGGTTGTTTGCGCATTGTCCTCAGCGCATATAGCAGATCTCGCGAAACCGTCTCCAGAAAGGTGGTGCCATCCATGTGTTATCTCTTCGCCGACTCTAGCAGGAGCTGGTGAAAGATGAAGCGTGAGGAGTAGGTCAGGGAAGTTTTTGCAAAGAGAGCGAAGGACCCCGCGGTCATCTCGCGGGGCTTTGCCGCTCGAAATTCTATTTGGGTGCTATTTTTTTCGGGGGAACGATCGAGTCTTTGACAGACTTGGCTACCCGGAATTTAACCACCTTTTTGGCAGGGATCTTGATGGATTCTCCAGTCGAAGGGTTGCGCCCAATACGCGCCTTGCGCTCGGCGCGCACGAGCCGGCCGATGCCCGGCAGGACAAACACGCCGTTCTTTTTTGTCTCGCGGACCGCGAGCTCGGCCAGCGACTCCATGAATTGCTTGGCCACTCTGTTGTTGACGCCGGTTGTTTCCGCGAGCTCTCTGACGATCGCGGTTTGAGTCATCCGTTTCACTTCTGCCATGTAAATCTCCCTGGATTGTGATGGAAGAGCTTCACATGTCTGATCGGGCTGCGGGACTTGAAACAGAACGATCTGGAAATGTTTGGGCTCTTTCTTGTCAACTTGATGATACGGGACTGCAAACAGGATGTAAAGCGAAAAGCGATTGAAAACCGGCGTTTTTCAGGCTTTTTTCTGATCTCTTTGCTTGAAAGTACAGCCAGACAGGGTGAAAACCGCTGCGGCCGTCAAATTACTGAAGCTTTGGAGCCTTCGTGGTGCGCCCTAGAACAGATGGGCGCACATTAAAATGAAGTCAGCATCTCTCCCCCGCGCTCTGTTAACGAATGAAACTCTCTAGCAGGCTAACTGGCTACTTCAGCCCAGCCGTAAGAAAACGGGGACAAAGCTACTACTGGCAGGGGGCCGTACGTATCCAGCATGGATGCGGGCATGAGGTACAAGCGCGCGTGGTGGGAGCGCAGGATTACCGTGTCGGCCTGCGATGGGCCGAGCCGGTCCTCTCTGTCGCGTGCGACTGTCCGTACTTCGATTCTGACGGCGCTTGCAAGCATGTCTGGGCGGCACTGCTGAGGGCTGACGATGAACGGTATCTCTTGGAGGCCGCAACGGCAGCGAAGGTTGTTATAAAAGAAGCCAATTCAGCTTCCGATCAGGCGGTCGACGACGAAACGTTCGAGCTTAGAGCTCCCGGACCCCGCTCTTTCCCCAAACCGGATGCGCCGCCCGCTTGGAAGCAATATTTGGCAAACGTTACGAATGCCGCCACTCTGGGAACACCGCCTGGCGAGGCTTGGCCGGCTAAGAAGCAAATTGTTTATCAAGTGGACGTTCGCGCCAGCATCGCCTCAGGCAACTTGATCCTTTCGCTCGGTGCGCGCGATCGAAAAGCGGATGGCGCTTACTCACGGATCACCGCTGCAAAGCTGAAGTACAGCCAGGTAGCGCGATTGCCGCTCCCTGAAGATCGCGAAATCTTGTCGGCGATGGTCGGCAGTATCGAATATTTCGGCTGGGCCGTTGGGGACAGCTATCGCCAAGTCCCTACCTCGAGCGTGTTAACTCCGCCGCTGGCCGCGATAGTTGTGCCTCTGATATTGCATACGGGACGCGCTTTTCTGAAAGACACTGCCCGGCCGGATGATTTGCATCTGCTTGCCTGGGACGAGGGCGGCGGCTGGCGCTTTGGACTGGAGATTAAAGGCCGCCCGCAAGGAGGGTGGGCGCTCAACGGAATCTTGCGCCGCGGTGAGGACCGAGTAGATGTGCGGTCTCCGGAACTCATCACGCGGGGACTGGTCTTCACAAAGGAATTGGTAGCGCCTCTTGTGGACGACGCGACCGGTGAATGGATTTCTCACTTACGCAGGCTAGGTTCCATTGAAGTGCCGCAAGAGCATGGAGAAGATCTGTTGGCTCAATTGCTGTGCTCTCCGCAGCTGCCGGCGCTCGAGGTGCCGGAGGAGCTGCACTATCAGGAGGTGAAGATCGAGCCGCGGCCGTTCCTGCAAATTCATGGCTCAACGCGGGTTTTTGCGAACCCGGCAAAGTTGCACGCTGAGTTGTCGTTTGACTACGAGGGCACTCTGGTACCTGCTCTTGATCCGAGCCGGGGCATGTATCGGACCGAGGGCCGCCGCTTTCTACTGCGCGATGAGCCAGCCGAGCAGAGCGCGGCCGCGATGCTCAGCAAACTTGGTTTCAAGCTTCGCCGGCAATATTCCGGGCAACCCCCGGAAGGTTGGGAAATGTCGCCAGGCAAGTTACCGCGTGTGGTCAGGGAGCTACTCGAGGCGGGCTGGCATGTCGAGGCCGAAGGAAAACTCTTCAGGCGCCCTGGTTCCTACCGGATGGACGTGACGAGCGGGGTCGACTGGTTCGAACTGCACGGTGAAGTGAACTACGGAAGCAGTAAGGCGCGCCTTCCTGAGTTACTCGAGGCGTTGCGCCGCGGAGAGAAAATGGTCCGCCTCGACGACGGCACTTACGGTATGCTGCCGGAAGAGTGGCTGGAGTGTACTGGAATGTTCGCCCGGCTCGGCGAGGCTGAAGACGGGCACATTCGTTTTCGCAAGAACCAGGCAGGCGTTCTGGATGCATTACTTGCGGCGCAACCCGAGGCGAGCTGCGACATAACGTTCACACGCATTCGCGAGCAACTGAGCAAGTTCCTGGGTGTTCACCCGGCTCCGCAGCCTGCGGGATTTGTTGGTCAGTTGCGGGACTATCAGCGGCAAGGCCTGGGCTGGATGAATTTTCTGCGCAACTTCTCTTTCGGTGGTTGTCTCGCTGACGACATGGGCGTGGGAAAGACTGCGCAAGTTTTAGCCCTGCTTGAGACCCGCCGCGAATTGCGCGGGGCCGGAGAGAAAGTGTCGCCCTCTCTAGTCGTGGTGCCGAAATCGCTAGTCTTCAATTGGAAAGAGGAGGCGGCGCGCTTTACTCCCCAGCTCCGCGTGCTCGATTACACCGGCCTGGCACGAACCGGCGAAGACTTCAGGGCATACGACGTGGTGCTCACTACCTACGGCACTCTTCGCAGGGACGCACCGCGCTTGAAGGACGTAGCATTCGACTATCTTGTGCTGGACGAAGCGCAGGCTGTCAAGAACCCCAGCACGGAATCAGCCAAAGCGGTGCGGCTCTTACGTGGAGAGCACCGCCTAGCGCTCAGCGGCACGCCTGTCGAAAACCACTTGGGCGAGCTCTTTTCGCTGTTCGAGTTTTTGAACCCGGGCATGCTCGGCGGAGGCGGTGTCTTCGATGTGGGCGCTATCGGCCGCACTCCCGATGAGCCGGCACGCCGTTTTCTGGCCCACGCTCTACGGCCCTTCATTCTCCGGCGGACCAAGGAACAGGTAGCGCGTGAGCTTCCTCCGAAGACAGAGCAAACGGTTTACTGCGAAATGGATTCATTGCAACACAAGCTCTACAACGAACTGCGCCAGCACTATCGCGATGCTCTGCTCAAGCGCATTGATAAGCAGGGCTTGGCGAAGTCGAAGATCCAGGTGTTGGAGGCGTTGCTCCGGCTGCGGCAGGCCGCCTGCCACCCAGGTTTGATCGACGTGAGGCGCTCGGCCGAAGGAAGCGCAAAGCTGGATATGCTGCTCGATCGCTTGCGCGAGGTTCTCGACGAAGGGCACAAGGCGCTGGTCTTTTCACAATTCACCAGCCTGCTCAAAATCGTTCGCGAGCGTCTGGATGCGAATGGCACGATTTATGAATACCTGGACGGCGCCACACGCGACAGGCAGGCGCGAGTGGAAAGATTTCAAAGCGATGGAGAGTGCCCGCTCTTCCTGATCAGTCTCAAGGCTGGCGGTTTGGGATTGAATTTAACGGCTGCCGGGTATGTGTTCCTATTGGACCCCTGGTGGAACCCGGCAGCGGAAACTCAGGCGGTTGATCGCGCCCATCGTATCGGGCAGACGCAGCAGGTGTTCGCTTACAGGCTGATCACGCGCGAGACAGTCGAGGAGAAAGTTCTCGAGCTGCAGAAGACGAAACGGGATCTGGCCGATTCGATCATCAGCGCGGATAACAGCCTCATGCGAAATTTACAGCGCGAAGATCTCGAACTGCTGCTTTCGTAAGAGGCTTGTAAGGAAGTGCGAGTGATTGCGCGACACTGAGATATGGCCGTTTCAATCATCGTCCGCGACCCCGAGATCCTCGGCGGTGAGCCAGTCTTTCTTGGTACCCGTGTGCCGTTCCAAACGCTGCTCGATTATATCGAGGGCGGCGAGACTCTGGACGAATTTCTGGAGCACTTTCCCGGGGTCAGCCGAGAGATGGCCATTGCAGCACTCGAAAGCGCGAAGGAGTCACTGCTTGCTCGGATCGCATGAGGATTCTGCTTGACGAATGTGTTCCTCAACCTTTCTGCAAGAGCCTGGCCGGGCACGAATGTCACGCGGCGCGTAGAGCTGGATTCGGTGGCAAGAAGAATGGCGAGTTGCTGAAAATGGCGGAAGGGGCGGGGTTCGAGGCGCTCATTACGGTCGATCGAAGTATTCCCTATCAACAGAATCTTCAAACCCGGAGCATCGCTGAGAGCGATCAAGCCGGGCGAAGTGGTGAGGGTAGGCTAGCAGCGAGGCTTCAACGAGCCGCCTCAAGCGCCTCGTGGGCTGATTGGCGGCTAGTATCATAGACTCTCCTTTACAACCTGTACTGGGCTAAATTCCTTCCTGGCGTTACCGCGCTCATCGGCAGGAATCTTCTTCAGTAAAAGCTCCCGTTGGTCTTCAACCCATTTCGGACTAGTTCTCTGGTATGTCCCGACTCTCCCGTTCGGAGCCGCGAATGAAGAGCTAATAGGATACAACACGTAAGATACCGATCATTCTAAACTTTCGTCTGATTTCGCGCGCCACATATTTCAAACCGGCTAGGTGCTAAAACTGTCAATAGGCTCAAGCCCGGGTGGCGAAATCGGCAGACGCAAAGGACTTAAAATCCTTTTTCGCGCAAGCGGAGTGCGGGTTCAAGTCCCGCCCCGGGCACCACTTAGCTGGCTTTGGCATGAATTGACTCCGTAGGTTTTCCCGCATGTTGTTGCTCGTTTTGCGCCTGTAGATACCGCTCCGTGCGCTTTCCCGCATCTTTGATGTCGCGGGCGTCGGTGATGTTGTAGCGCCACAGCATGCTCGCCGTCTTGTGGCCTGAGATCTGCATGGCGATTTTCTCGGGAACGCCGGCGCGGATCATATTGCGAACAGCAGTTCGCCGAAGATCGTGGAAAAGGAGATTGGGAACGCCCGCCGCTTCGCAGGCCTGTTTCCAGTCGCCCTTGAAGCTGTTCACCGGTTTGCCCTTTCTCGAAAAAAGCCAAACGCATTTGGGCGATTCAACTTGACCCCGGCTCAGCAGCATTTCGAGCCATGGCCCCATATCGCCGTAAATGGGGGCCGTCTTCGGCTCACGGTTCTTTGTGACGCGGCCGTTGACGTAAATCAAACCCTCTTTCAAGTCGACCCAGTTTCGTTTGAGAGCAAGCAGCTCGCCGGTTCGCATGCCCAAGTGGTATGCGACAACGAAGACGGGTTTGATCTCTTCAGTAAGTGCGTCCAAGATTAGGCGGTAAAGCTCTGCCTCCAGGAAGCCCTCACGGACGTTGTCCTCTTTCAACGCTTTGATGACAGGTAAACGATAAACCAGTTGGGGGTCATGCTCGTAACCGAGTCGGAACGCGCGCCGAAGCAGAGCTAGTTCTCGGTTGATAGTCGCGTTCTTTTTTCCCTCTTCCTGGCGTCGCGAGATGTAATCGTTCAACGCCTTCGTGGTAAATCCAGCCGCGCGCAAGTGGCCAAACTGGGGCTTGAGGAGTCGATTTGCACGCTGTTCCGCTTCGCCCAAGTCCGCGCGGTCGTGCCGGCGGTAGTCCTCAATTAGCAATTGCAGCAAGGCGGCGATGCGGATGCGCTCAGCTCCGGCAGACTTGCCAATAGCAATCTCTCCGAGCTTGCGTTGTAGCGTCTTCACCGCTTCGGCATGATCGGTCGTGCGAGCAGACTCGCGCACCTGGCGCCAACCATTCCAATAGGAGAGTTGCCAGTGAGGCGAGGGCGGATCCATAAAGACACTGCCTTGGCCCTTCGTTCGCTTCGCTGTACGTTTCTTACTCACGCGGCGTTCTCCTGGGCTATCTGCTCTTTATGACCGTCGATCCATTCGTCGAGATCCGCAATATCAAAACGCCAGCACTTGTCGAGCCGCACCTTGCGAAGGCGATCGCGCACGACCTTCTTCTTGAAGCTGTCGCGGCTGAGACCGCAATACGCGGCTGCTTCATCGAGGTTGAGCACGCGTCTTGCGCTGACGCGGCCGCCGAAGGAATCATTCAAATGTTCCGCGACCGCTTTTGCAAATGCTGGCAAATTAATGAAATCTGACGTACTTGTTTGCATTGAGGACCTCAACTCCGATCATTCTCCAACACTAGGATGGTCCGCATAAAACAAAACAGCCTTTTCACGTGAAATTCGATATCCTTTCCATATACCCGATGGGACCCGAAGCAGCGTGGAGTTTCAGCTTGAAGATTGGCCTAGTCGATTGCCAATTCCTTCTCCGAGGCTCTGCAACCATCTGACGTTCCCATTAGATACCCATGTGCCCGTGTGGAACACGAATCGGAGGTGCATTTGGAACGCAGTTTTACGCAAAATTACGCATCGACGAGCGGTAATCACGTTCAACCTGCTTGGAAAACCGTCGTAGAGCTCCGCAGTCGCCGCGGTTGGACCCAAGAAAAGCTCGCAGAGAAGGCTATCCTTTCCGTTCGGACGATTCAAAATCTCGAACGGGGAAGGTCGATTCAGCTCGGCACAATTACGAAGGTCGCCGAAGCACTTGGGGTTACCTCAAACGAGTGCATTGTCTCGAGCCCGTTATCGGCTGAGCACCAGGCTCAACCGATCCCAAACGCTAGCATCGATCTCCCTCCCTGCCCGTACCGAGGGCTGTTGGCTTTCCGCGAGCAAGATGCCGAGGACTTCTTCGGACGCGAAGCCTTGGTCGACGTTTTGGAACAAAAACTTGCACAAAAGAACCTGGTTCAAGTGTCAGGATGCTCCGGTAGCGGCAAGTCTTCGCTAATAGCTGCTGGGCTTATCCCGGCACTGAAACGTTCCGGTTCGTGGGAGATTCTGTATTGTCGCCCGGGCGCGGATCCTTTCGGTGCTCTTGCTTCGGTTCTGATACCGTACCTCGAACCGGATGCGGCTGATATTGCGAGGGCTGCACATCTCCCGGAATTGCGTGAGGTGCTAGAGCAAGGCCAGCTGCCGTATTTGCTTACCCAGGTCCTGCGAGCCGCCCGCAAAGATAGCCTGCTCCAGATCGCAGATCAGTTTGAGGAGTTGTACACCCTGTGTACTGCTCAACGTACGCGGGACAGCTTGTTTGATACGCTCGCATCGGTTTCTTCCACCACTTCGAACATAAGGGTGGTCTACACGATTCGCGCCGACTTCAGCAGCCGATTGCTATCACACCGCCGTTTCGTGGACGAAACACAGGATGGCGACGTAAAGATCGGGCCGATGAATCGAGAGGAGCTGGATTCCGTTATACGGAAGCCGGCGTTGCGACACAACGTTAGATTCGAAGATGGACTGGTAGAACGCATATTAAACGACACTGGCCGCGAACCCGGAGTCCTGCCGCTTCTGGAGTTCGCTCTGGCAGAACTGTGGAGCCGCCAGGTCGATCAGATACTTACACACTCGGCCTATGAGCGCATTGGGCAGTTGGCAGGAGCGATTGCGCAACGAGCTGAGAAAGTCTACCGAAGCTTCAACTCGTTACAGCAAGAAGTTGCTCGCCATATACTCACCCGGTTAGTCCGTCTCGCGGATGATGGCGGGGAGGACACCCGGCATAGAATTCCTGTTTCGGCTCTGTTTAGCGAAGACCTTTTGAACAGCGACGCCGGACGCCGGGTATTGGCAGTGTTAGCCGAATCGCGGCTGGTGACGGTTGGCGTTGAGAGCAGCGGTCGACAGGAGATGGTCGAGATCGCCCACGAAGCGCTTGTTCGGCGCTGGCCCCGACTCACGCAATGGCTCCAAGATGACCGCGAAGTTCTTGTTTGGCGTCAACGTCTTCGCTTAATACTTCACGAATGGGAACAAACTGGCCGCGATGATGGTTTTTTGTTGCGGGGTCCGTTACTCGACGAAGCAAGGCTCTGGTTGTCGCGGCGCGCAAACGACCTCACGCCAGAGGAGAAGGATTTCATCAGCTGTAGCCTCGGTTTATCGCATCGAGAGCGTTTGCGCAGACCAGTCGGCAGACTCGAAATATTGGTAGAGAATCCCGGCGTCGCACAACGCGGTGACAGGCATGACGAAGCCAAGCCGGGAGAGCAAGATCGGGCGACAAACAATCTCGCCTTTCTGGCCCAGCCGGGAACGCTCCGCTTACAGATCAATGTGATTCCTGTTTCGGAGGGCCAGAAACCGGCGTTGCGCTCGCGGTTGCCGCAGTTGCCATTCGGGACGGTGGCCCCAATCTTCTCCGCTGCAAGCCCGGTGGACACTGCAGACCTGGAAGATGCAGACCATTACGAGTCGACAAAAGCATTGCACAGTCTCGATGATCAGACATTCGCACTCGTGCGCGATCTGCAAATGAGGGGATCCAGCGGCCTCGCTCTTGAACTGTTAAATCCGCAGCTAGACGGGATCTCCGATCCAAGTCTCCGTCTCAAATTTGCGTCGATCGTTTTTGACATGATGCACGTTAGAGGACGTTACGGAGACGCCGCAGAACTGATACGCCAAGAATTGGCGCTTCATCCGAGTAACGACGAGATGCACTCGCCGTTACTGGTTCCTCTCAAGATCCGCTTGGTGCATCATCAGATGTTCTATCGGCCAATCGATGAGTTATGGGCGCAGATGACTGATTTGCTTGCGTGCTCCGACTGTGTGCAAGATGCCGAATCTCACGGAGAGATTCTGTTCATGTTAGGAGGCAACCTCGGTACTCTCAGGGGTCAATACAGCGAAGCGCGACGATTCCTCGTACTTGCAACGCGTCATGCGAACCGCAGGCGAGATCACTATCTTTTAACCAGATGTCTCAGGAAATATGGGGACTTCCTTCGTTACGAGGGTCACCTGCATTTGGCGAAGGTCGCGCTGACGGAAGCGCTAAGACTATCCGCGCGGGGTAGAGGAACCCGTCAACGCATCTACGTGCTCGGCTGCCTAGGTGATTTGGAACGGCAACAACAGAATTACGCGGCGGCATTGGATTACTTCGAGCGAGCGATCGATTTAGCAAGGTCCACTTTCATTCCCGGTTGGCTCGGAAATTTGCACCTTGGGCTGGCCCACTTGGCAATTGAACGCACCTCTTTCGACGAAGCCAGAACCTTGATCGGGCAAGCGGAGGCTTTCTATCGGAGCACGCATCCCCGGCACTGGTGGGGTTCGATACAGGTCGAACTCGGGAAGATTCGTCTCATGCGGGCGGCAAACGAACTCGGCTGGATAGAGCGAGCGCGGGCGGTCCAGAATGAGGCACTTTCAGCAGGCTACGCTAAAGATGCTGCTGCTGCCGCCTCATTAATTAATGACGACTTGAGTCATCGGCATGTTTTGATGTTCTTGTAAGGTCGTTCACATGCTATGGCCAAAATTATTAAAATCAGCAGCGGCGAAATTGCCGATGCCCTTCGTGACACCACTCGGCAGTATCTCGTTGGAGACCTGGGCGACTATTTCGATGATTTCGACGACAACCCGGACGACATGCGAAAAACATGCAAATGGCTTAAGACGGCGCTCGAAGATCCGGACGACGTGTTCCTCATGGGAAATCACTGCTTCGCTTATCTCTCTTATGAACTTGGTGTACGGTGGGGCTTTTGTAGCGGGTGGACGCCGGCCAAGCAGGAGGTGTTCCACGACTATTTCCCTGGAGACATCCTTCTGCGCCACTGCCGATGGCTGATACGCTGCCAAGACTGGCTGATTAGCCACGCGGGCCTTTCCAATGACCTCTACCGGTCGTTCTCGAGGCGGAAAACGGAAGAGGAAATCTTCCATTGGGTAAACGACGCCGAGAACGCCTTGACTGCCGGCGTGGCACACCCGGCTTTCTTAGCCGGTGTTGACCGCGGCGGTCCGCAGAAAGTCGGCGGGATTCTCTGGTGCGATTGGGAACGGTTTAAGCCGATTCCTGGAATTCACCAGGTCGTGGGCCATACGCCCGCCGACAAGGTGGGTTACAAGAAGGCAAGCGTGTGCCTCGACACCCACCTCAGGCACTACGGCCTCCTCGAAGGAGGCAAGTTGACGGTACTGGCATCGAACGGGAGATAACAGCAGCCGAGTGTCGTGCCGATCTCTTCAGACCTTGCTCGCTTCGTAGAGGATTATGGCTGAGAAGCTTGGGCGCTCAGGAATGCCGCAGTACCGACGACCGGTAATGCAGACATGGTTTTATCTACACTTCCATTGCATCTCGTTCACATACTGAACCATTGATTGAAATGTCAGTTCCGATGGGCAAATCTGCGGTCGTAATTTGCGAATTCGTCTCAGTATCACGTGCGGAGCTTTGGAATGTCTCAGTGCCAGATATCCGGTAATGACGGAAACCGATCGAGAAAGCCCACGCCCGCAATAGACAAGGACGAGGCGTTTAGCCTGGAGTTGCTCGTCTAAGAAACGGAACGCCACATCGAAGCTTTGATCGTCAATCAGAGATCCGTCGCGCAGAGCCAAATGATGCCCTGGTTTTGTCTTCGGCAGGGAGATCTCTTCGGCGCAGCAAAGGAAGGCATCGATGTCCAGCCAATGCTTAGCGGGATCTTCGGAATCGCCCAAGGCTAATTGTGGAGTGATGAGCGTCATCTTCAATGTCGCGTGCCGCAATCGCGGGCTGCGCAGTACAGTCGCCTCCCACCGAATCAGCGGGCGGAATAGTTAGATTGTTGAACTCAGCGACCAAGCGGTCTTGTTCTACCGGGGGCAGGTGCAGGAGGAGAATCCCACCGAATATCCTTTCCCAGTTCCCGCCAGCCGCTACTACCTTGTCCAAGAAGACAGACAGCGATGACGATTCAACCAGAATCTGCGAAACCAAACACCACCGGGTCTTCAGTTCTGACGGTGTAACTACGCGTAAAAACCGAACGCTCCCGTCAGGCTGGGGTTCCACCTCAACGACATCGCTATAGTGCACGTCACCAAGAACAGAACTTTCCTCCATTCGATAGAGATTGGGGCCGATCGCCGTAACGAGTAACGTCTCACAGTCATCGTCATCTTGAAATACCAACCGTACTTCGCGCGGTTGTTGCTCGATAGCCATAGAGCTTCGTTCGCAAAGCTGCGTCACCGCATCTCTTCAACTATTTTCCGCTCGAACTCATGTTCGCAACTCTTGCAACGATGTTTTTGAAGAATACACCTCTTCGTGATCAGAATCGTGCGGTTGCCGACCGCGATGCCCTCGGTTATTCCTTTGAATTTCGAATGCCCGACTGTCTGGAACGCTCCGACGCTGATCGTGTTCTCCGTAACAACTTTTTGCCCGAGCCAGCGATCGACCTCCTCCCCTAAAAGGAACTCAATCGCCCGAGACCTGCAATAAGGGCATTTCAGTCGGGTCAGTTCGGCCAACATGCAGAGCCCGAGAAGTGCCCCGGCTCCCCAAAACAGGACTTGCCACTGTTCGTAGAATTGCTCTGGCGAGTCTCCCGATATCAACAGACAGCCGCAAAAGATGCCCGACAGGAACGCTGTCAAGACCCCTATTGCCGGCCATCCGGTTTCGATTGGCTTTCGCATCAGAAAAATCCTCCCCGTTAAGGATGCAATCGTTCCAATGGATCGGGATGCATCATCACCCTGAGTATAAGAAGCAAATGTGCGATCTAGCGTCACAGCGGCGCACTAATCAGTAATGGGTGAGAATAACGTTCGTCGCCGAGACCGACAGATCGTGCGGGTGCTGTGGCTCTTGCGGGCTCTCGGCGAAGGCACCCAACTGTCGGTTTCAGAGTTGGCAAAACGCTTTGGCACTCGGCGAGAGACGATCTATCGAGATTTGCGGACCCTGGAGGATATCGGCTATCCGATCCAGGGCGACGAGAACGGCCGATTCAGCCGACCGCGTTTACTTGACGCGAAAAACGCCCGAGGCCCGGAGCTTCGGCTAACACGCGACGAATGCGCCGCTTTGGTCTGTCTGATTCGGCATGGCGGAAAGACGATTCCGCTCGGAAGGAATCTGACGACCGCCGCGACAAAACTGAAGGCCATCCAAGGGATCTCTTCTCCAGAGAAGCCGGACCTCGACCAAGTTTTTAGCTCGTCCCCCGCAGGAATGAAGCAACCGTCGAGCCATCACATCATGGCAAATCTGGTAGAAGCGATTCTCGTAAAACGTCGTTGTCAAGTGACGTATCGTTCCCCAAAGAGCAAAAGGGATAAGTTCTACGAATACGATCCGTACCGGCTCCGCTTTGTCGGAGGTGGGCTTTACTGTCTGGGCCGGATTCCTGATATTGGCGGTCTGACAACACTGGCAACAGAGCGTATTCTTTCACTCAATCTCACCATGACCGTCTTTGATGTGGAACCGGGTCTCGATCTGGGCCGTTACGAAAGCGAGGCATTCGGCGTAACTTTGGACGATGATCCAATGACAGTTGTCGTCCGTGTTCGGGCGGACCAAGCGCCTTACGTTAGTGAGCGTGAATGGCATCCCAGCCAGAAGATTCAGAAATTGTCTGGCGGCGGTATTGAGCTAACATTCTGCGCAGGAGGATTTTTTGAAATCGAGCGATGGATCATGGGATGGGGCGATGCGATGGAGGTGGTCGCTCCGGAATCGTTGCGCGAGTGTATCAAATTGAAATGCGAAGCCATGTCAAGTCTCTACAGACCACCAACCAGGCGGACGGCTCCGCAGGACCGTTGAAACGGCGCGGGAGATAGTTGCTTTTGGGGTCTCCCCCGTCTTAGATTCGTCGTTACATTAGATCGCACATTTGTCCCTTACGCTTATGGTGACAATGAATAAGAACTCCCTCGTGCAACAGGTGGAAACTCTGGCAGGCGACCGCGGCGTTCAGCCGTTACGGCTCACCATCGCGGGCAGATCAAAGATTACGCTGTACGCAGCACCGAAACCGGAAGAGCGAGACGACCGCGTGTTCCCACACATGTGGGTTCACCGTCTACGCATCAGGCGGAATAGGGATAGCCTTTCTATCACTGCGGACAGGTGGGATGCTTTGCCGGAAGCATCCCCGACTGAGCAAATCGTTCATGAATGGCGTGCGGTTGGTAACTGGATCGGTCTAAGTCCGCCGGTAACGTTCGAACTGAAGCAGAGCCTGTTGTCCGGCGGGAATCAAAACTTCCACGACTGGACCGAAGAAATATGGCCCGAGGACAAAGTGAAGTGGGAGTACCAACAATGGAAATCCATTCGAGATGCCGAGCTCTATGACACGAATCGGATCGTGAACCCGCGCTACACCAGGATTATCGGTTTTGTCTACGCATCTTGCGCCGATAAGGAAAAGGCTCGTATCGCCCGAATCCTCCTCGATTTGAACATTGCGGCATCCCTTTACCACTTTGCAACCGACGACTTTAGGGAACAGGTGGTTGAGGACTATGCCCGCCCGTACAAGCCTGAATTTCAAGATCAGAGGAAAGAGAAATTGCGGCAGTCTAAATTTGGTTTTGAGATGGCAATGGTGGGACTGGATGTCAAAGAGATCGTCGGGAGCACGCACATGCATGGGCCGCCGCTGGCGCAGGAGGAATTCAGATCGTCCCTTCAGACTCAAATAGAAACCTTCCGGCGAAGCCGGATCGAAAACCGCCGCATCGATGACCCCGAGGCCGAGGTCACCCTCTATATAGTGCCTTCTGCGCTCGAAGCATTATTAGGCGCGAAGTTCTCGTTTGAGCCAGGTAAACTTCTGGCCCCCAAAGTAGCGGATGAGTCGATTTAAGTCTTCGTGGACTTTCTGTCTAGCGCGATTGTGGGTGCAAAAGCAGGTATAACGAGCTTGTTAGAGGTCGGGCTAATGGGCATCCCATGGATTGATAACCGGTACACCCGCTAAGTCAAAGTCGCTCAGGTCGCGAGTGACAACGGTAAGGCCGTGATGTATAGCGGTTGCCGCGATAATGAGATCGGGCTGAGAGAAAGTGTGCCCCACTCTCCGGCCATCTTCCACCAGCAATCGCCACCTGAACATGATGTCTTCAGTGATCGGGAGAACTCTTTGATGAAACATGGGGCGTACCTTTTGAGTGAGCCAATCATTCAGTTCGGCGCGCCGGTTGGCCTCCGCAACGAGTTCGATGCCGAACCGGATCTCAACAAGAGTGACCGCACTTATGTAGAGCTGATGAAGCGGACGGTTGGCGATGAATGCGACAACTCTCGGTTCGGGCCTAGGTCGGCGCAGCTCCGATAAGACATTGGTGTCGAGCAACCATGCCATCAGAACACGACGTCACGTACGGGAAGACGTTCGCGTGGCGGCTCCAAGTCGGTATCTCTGTATGGCGAAGCCTGCATTACGGCGATGAGATCAGCGCTCGTAAATAGGCGCATTTCACCCGTCGCGACGGTCTCGTCAGAAGATGAGGGCGGAGATGATTTTAAGGCCTGTATGAGGGCCTCTTCGATATCTTGAAACCGGCCCGATCTCATTCGTTCCAGAATAAGGGTTTCAAGCTCGGGTTTGTGGATCTCAATGGTCATGGCAGGTCGTCTCTCCTTTATGGTTTCATAGCTTTGCCTTCCGGCGCCAGTAGCGAGCTCTTGGCCGTTTGTCGAGGATATCAGTCGACAGGATCGGCAGGACAAACAAAGCCCTCTGTTCCCAATGTTCTCAGTTGAAAATGCATACTGAGAACACCGCAAGCCGATGATCTCAAAACTTAGTTCCCACGGTTCCCAGTGTTCTCGCTTGGCCCCAAATCTAAAAAGAAAATCAAGCTCACGACAACGGATCTCCGTAAGCGGGACTGGGAACACTGGGAATGATTTTTATTCTCAACCACATAGACTAGGAACAGGGCCGGGAACAAGAATGGGAACACCGGGAACATCACGCCTCGACCCGTCGATACCGCCATTCGAGCCTGGCACCCTGACGTTCGCGGTAGCGCTCCCAACTCAATCCTCGAAAACAGCGAGCCACTCGGTTCTTATCTGCCTGCGTCCACTGAGCCTTCGGTTTATCGAGGCAGCACGATAAAACTTCCGAAACCGAGGCGCGCTCGCGATCTTCGCACCAGCGTGCGATGAGTTCTTCCCATGGATCTCCATCGAAGCGATCCGCTTGCTCCTGAGCAGCGGCCTCCACAAGTTCGCCGGTTTCCAACCACCAAGCGGCTCCGGCATCGAATCGCGCCTTTGCTTCGGCCCAAAGTTGATCACGGTCGCGCGCGAGGTCGTCGATATCGATCGAGCCACATGCCACTGGCCAAAACCGGCGTGCACCCGTGTCGTCGCGCAGATAATTCGAATGATTCACTGTTCCGGCAAAAACGCACTGTCGCGGCGATTCAACCAGACGTTTGCCGTAAGGCGGCCGGAAGCGATCGGTGGTGCGGCTCATGAACGCTTTGATCCTGCTGACTTCCGAACGGCTGAGCGTATCTAGTTCGGAAAGTTCGATGATCCACACGCCGCGGACCTGGAGCGCCGAATCCTTGCTACCTAAATCCGCTAGCTCGTCCGTGAAATAAGGGCCGGCAAGAGTTTTCAAAGCAGTGGACTTCTTAATGCCTTGCGGTCCTTCCAAAATCAGGCAGCAGTCTGCCTTGACACCGGGCCGGTAAATTCGTGCAACCGCCGAAATCAGCCAGCGCGAACCAACTGCCCGTGTATAGTCGCTGTCCTGAGCGCCCAAATACGTGGGTAGCCAGCGATCCAGCCGCTCCACACCGTCCCACCGTATCGATTCTAAGTAGCTGCGAATAGGATGAAATGCGCGATCCTTCGCCACCGTCTGCGCAGCTTGCCCGGCGGTATGCACGTCAACCAAAATTCTATTGCGCTGCAACCAATCAGCCGTCAGGCGATCTTCGTGGTCGGTCCAGCTAGTGCTGTCTGGAAGCGCTCCCCAGGGAGTGGTGCGTACGGCGACCGGCATCAGGTCGAATTCATTGAACGCGAGCACGCTTTTCCAATCGGGCGCATAGCGCAGAGCACTGATCGCATTCGCGAGGACCGGATAGATATGTCCCTCGCGGTTGGCCGCTGTTGGTTTGGACCGGATCAGCTCGTTGCGCCAATCGAAGCTCGTGGACGAAACCCTTGAGATCTCATTGAGCACGATCTCAGGTCCAACGGCGGCCAGGTGATCATCCACTCCTTTGCCTTGAGCGAGCTCCCATTCGTAGAAACCGACGACGGCTCCTTGCCGGCGCAGGTGCTGGGCAAGTTCCGCGCGCGCATATCGGACCTGCTCTTTCGTGTGCGCATCGGCATCGAAAGCAATAATGACTTTGCGATCTTTCCACGTGATCCAATCTAGGTCCGGGATCGGTCCTTTCACATTCAATCGCTGCCCGTCCGGTCCTGTGGCCTTGGCAATTGTTCCCCGCCAGTTGAAGACGCCGGCGATCCCAACAGGAAGAAATCGCGGTTCATCCGCAGCATTCCAAGTCGCGAGCCGCCACAAGGCTAGAGTCTTAAACTCACCTTCCGTGAGAATCACCGCCAACGCTATTTCGCGAAGCAGAGCCGGATCGGCAACTGGCGGCAGATACAACATGTTCCCGCGGCCAGGCGGACTCAGGTATTTCTGCTTCACCCGTAACTCGCCATTTGCGCCGGCTTCGAACTCGGGGTGATCGCGCCGCAGGCGGTACTCGCGAACCTGGTGTGAGCCCGGCGAAAAGTACGGAATCGCAATACCTGAGTAATCCCCTCCTTTCCGTCCGATGAGTTGCGCGCCCGTAAACGAATCCACGCGCCGCAGAAAAGCAGCTTGAGCGATGTGGCGATCGATCCAGCGTCCTTCCAACGCCAGCAGATCAGCGTTCGCAAGCTCGGAACCAGCCAGATTGGAGGGAGTGGATAGATCGCGAAACGCATCGATTGAAACGAAGCCGTTTCTTCCGTTACAGTGGTCGCTCGGCGAATGAGCGAACCGGTTCGAGAGATTCACGTTCACCTCCTTTTTTAGATTTTTTCAGCCCGTGCCCGGCTCACGCTGCTGCCGGTATTGCCTTTGGCTCGGGTATCTGTGCAGCTGCCCTTGCTTCGGCATCCCATTCGATCCGGAGCTTCCGGCCGCACGAAGGGCAATCGAGCTCCGCTGCATCGGTCTCGAGATGTTGTCCGCAAACGCATTCAACGGAATACATGGATGTATGACGCATGTCGATGGTGCCTCCAGCCCGCAAGAGGGCCTTATGCGGCCCCGCGCCTTTCCTGTCTTTCCTTGCGGTCCAGCACCGAAATCGAATCCATGACGACTTCAGTTATCGGCCACGGAACCTTGACTGGCCCGCTATCGGTCTCGATGGTGCGTTCGTATTCGCGGTAGATCAGCTCGCCTTCAATGAAGACATGGGAGCCGGTCTGGATCTCCGCTGCATAATCGGCAGTTGGACCGTAACAGATACAGGTGTGCCACTGCGTCTTTTCCTGCCAATCGCCCTTGGCATCTTTGTAGCGCTTCGAGGTTGCGACAGAAAGCCTCGTCATGTTCCTGCCGTTTTGATTTGCGGTGGTCCGGGCATCCTTGCCGGTATGCCCGCAGAGAGTCACGCGATTGATATTCATATGGGTTTGTTCCTTTCAGAAATGGAATTTGGGTTGCGCAATGCAACCCCTGCCTGACCGGCGAGGTCCGGGGTAGCAAGCGTCAAGCCGAGGGGGATCGCCCATCCTTGCAGCGAAGCGGAAAGGACGAAGCGCAGCGGAGGGCTGCACAAGCGAAGCGCGGAAGCCTGGGGATACGGCTTCGACACGCGCGAGGGCGGAGCCATTAGGCGCTGCTTTTTGTTCTTATTCGCCGTTCTTGGCCGCAAATCGAGTGCGGCATTGGAATGAAAAGCTTCGCTTAGGGCGGATGACAACTTCTCTTTCATATGGCCATCGCGTAAGTTTCTTGAATTTCTTTTTGTGAGAGAGCGGTGGTGTTCTGATTCGACCGGGAAAGTGACCTTTCGAGCTTCTCGGCGTTATCCGTAAATACTTGTGCGTCATAGCGCGGCCGGGACAGCGCGACGTAAGCGAGCACTTCGTTTATCAAGGCGTGAAGGCGGCTGTCTGACGTATCGATGTGAACGATGATCCGATCGACTGTCGCACCCTGCGACGAGTGGCTAGTCATCGCATAGGCGTAATCGAAATGTTTGTTCTGATTCAGGTTCCAGCTCACGACACGATCTGATCCGTCCAGCTGTACCCGCGCATTCCCGTCTGAGTCGAGGTATTTAATGGTGCCCGCATCCCGAGTACAGATCGCTTTGTCCCGCCAGGGAGTCAGGAATTGGACACGATCACCAACAGCGAAGGACCGTACTTCGGCCTGATACACCGCAACTCCGCTCAGCCTGGCTGGATCGTAGGTGACGAACTTACCATCCGCTCTTTTGACGGTCAGCAGGTTCTCATCTGCGTTCACTTCAACAACCGAGGCGTAGCTCTTAGCCCCGAGCCCGAGGGCTTCGCTGCCTCTGTGGTAACGGACAGAATCGCCAACGTGGTAGGAACTGGTCGCCTTGCGATCTTCACTGGTCAGGTCTTGCCGATTCGTTAGAACACCGAGTTTGAAAACGTCATCGCCGACTTGGCCCTCTTCCTTGAGCAGGGAACGGATGATGGTGTTCAGTTCTTCTCTCGACTGGTTGTCGGGAGAGATAACGAGCGTGCTTTGTGGCGCTTCAGCGAAGGCCCGTGCAATCGCTTCGAAGCGAGTTTGCCGATGTTCGATTGTCTGGACGCGATCCTGGGATTGCAAAAGCTCTACGCCGTCAGCAATCCGACCTTCTGCCATAGCTTCCACAACCATGCGAAGATCGTTGCCTTTTTGCCGGACGATCTTTTCAAGACGAGCGACGCCCAAGCCGGCATCTTGTAATTCTTCGAAAATCCGGCCGGCTTCGACCGATTGATGCTGCCGGGTATCTCCGATCAGGAGAACGCGATCGTGCGGCTTTAAGCGCCTGGAGAAAGCCGTGCAACTGCTTGCTCGATGCAAGGCTGGTCTCGTCTACGAAGTAAAGCCGGGGACGAAGGGTGTCGTCCGTTTGGGGTTGCTGTTTCGGCAACAGATACGCCTGCAGAGTCTCGGCAGCCATGCCGGTTTCTTTCAAGCCTTTGACCGCCCGTGAGGTAGGACCTAAACCGTAAGCTTTGTACCCGTTCTCTTCGGCGAGTTCTCGAATCGCGGTCAGCGCGGTGGTCTTTCCCGTTCCTGCCCGGCCTTGTATGCCAAAGATGACGTCCCGATTGGCGAGCGTCTGTTGAATCAATCGAATTTGATCTGAATTCAGATCAGGCTGGCGGTCAAAATTGCCCTGGTTTGTGTAACGCGCGGTAATGGCGTCTTCTCCAAGCGAGCATACGGGTGCCACTTTGCCCTGTCCATCACACACGATCTGGATGGTTTCGCGTTCGATGGCCACCAGCTCGGGAGTCGTATAACGAAACGCTGGAGCATTCGGACGAATGTGCTGAACCTCAATGAACTTTCCGGCCGCTTTCTGCCGTTCCAGTTCGGCTTCTACTTCCGTTAAGCCGATGCGGCCGCGAGCATGCCGCAGAGCATCGCGAATGACTTCGAAGTGCTCGAAGACAGAAGTCCGTTCCGCCAAGCGATTGCGGGCGAAGCTGACAGCAGCTTCAGCCTTGCTCATGGCTTGATCGGGTCGAATGGATTTGACGTTTGCACGGCTTGCGGCGGAAACAACTTGCTGCGGCTGATTGCCGTGTTCCACGGCATGTTGCTTGTGGATCTGCTGAAGTTCCTCAGGTATCAGGACGAGCTTCTTCTCGCGGTTCTGATGGGCGATGCTGACCATCGCGTCTCGCCCGGTAAGGCCCCGTTCTTCCATTTCCTTATGGAGCTGCGCGGCCCGCAGGCTTTCCGATTCCAAATACTCCTTCGTGTAGCCTTTGATATCGGGCGCGTGATTGGTTCCGCGCTCGATACCATAGCCAATTTCCCGAAGCTGGCTTTCAAGCTTGTTCTGATAGATGGCGGTGGCCATCGACTGAATGCGAAACAGCTCGTAGGGCTGAAGGGAACGGGCCTGCCCCATGCGATCTTCCGTCATATTGAAGACGATGACGTGGGTGTGGAGATGGGGAGCCGGATACCCGTCTACCGGGCGTGCTGTATCGTGTTCGAATGTGGCGGCAATCCACTTCGCCGTCGTCTCCGCGGCGTGATCCCCACCCATGCGTGCCTGGACGTATTTCTCTATCGCATCGAGAGCGGCCTTTACCGCAATTTGGTGCGCCTGGCGGACTCGCTCATCCGCGCCAACGGTGGCGGTCAGGCTGACTGTCTTCGGTGCGTTGAACGTGAAGTCCCAACCAGCGCGATGTCCCACCTCTTCGCCGGATTCTGTTTTGATGGTGTCGCGATGTTTAATGAGCTGTTCGCCACTATCGGGATGCTGGCCTTCTGCGAGTCTGTCAAAAGCTTCCGCTGTCACCTCGCCGCCTAAACCTAGACCGGCTGCAAGCCGGCCATGCCAGTGCCCCTGAAGCGTTCCTCTTTGCGTGAAGTAGGAGTTAGAAGCGGAGGAGTATTCAGCGCGATAGTAGCTTTGGACCTTGCCAGAAGTCAGGGGCTTGGATGCATGTACCATACTGTTCTTTCCTGTTACTCGAAGATGTTGATTCCGGCATCGACCGAGTTCTGCGGCAGGACCAGATCTTTCGCCTTTCTAATCCGGCCTTTGCGTGCTGGTTTGCCGGTGTGCAGAGCCGCAGGTTCCGGAGCAGCCGCTGTGGTTTTCTCGCCGGTCGCTTCCGGGTCGAGAGGCCGTAACTCCGCGGTGGGAATCGTTCGCTCCAGCAGGGCGGGCGCGATGATTCGCTTCGACGGATAACTGAAACGGATCTTTACGACTTTGTCTTCTTGCACGAAGTAGCCGTTGAGGTTCTTCAGACCCTGGATCTGCGATTCCATTACGACAGAGTCCACGATGCGCTCTGTGCTGTAGCTGCCCTGCCCAGACCGCATAAAGAGCTTGGCAGGGATGCTTTCGCGAATCCTTTCCAACTGGGCTTTGCCAATCAGATCACTGAGATGCTTTGCACCTCTCGGATCGCGAATTCTCAAAACGAAATTCGAGTAGGACTGAGACAGAATCGTTTCCGACTGCTTCGGGTAGAGCGCGTCGACATCACTCATCGACTGAAAGCCAATCACAATCGGGTTGCCGGATTTACGCTGCTTGGTAAGGGCGCTGTGCAACTGAGGCAACGCATTGAGCGAAGCCAACTCATCCAGAACCATCCACACCCGGGGCTGCCCGGCCTTCGGCTCGCTGGTTTGCAGCTTTAGGATGAGCATGTCGAGCCAGAGACTTTGTATCGGACGGAGGGCATCGAGTGTTTCGGGAGTGGACGTGATAAAGATCCAGCCCTGGCGATTCTCCGACCAGGATTTAGCCGTCCAAACACGTCGGCCTTCACTGTGCGACGGCATCATGCGCAGCGGCTTGCCAGCTTCATTCAGAGTGCCGAGAATACCGGCGCGCTGCGGCGCGGCGTTAGCGGTCAACGTATGCGCGTGCTCCGTTCCTTTTACCCGTTTATCGATCTCCTCCGGGTGCGCCATCCAGTAAGCCAGCTCGTTGACCGTGGGCTTGTACCGCGCCAGCAAATACGCAAAGATGGCTCGCGTGTGCGAGAGAAAGAATTTCTGCACAGTCGGGCCATCCGGGAAGAAGCCATTTGCTACCGGGGTGGCGTCGGCCTCATCGGTTGCCTCCTCCTCGATCGGCCAGTACGGGCATCGGTCATCTTTCGGATTCAGAACCCAGTCCCCACGATCTTCCCGAAAGAATTCCTGAATGTACTCGCGGCCCGGGTCGAAGACGATTACTACCTCGTCTCCCCGCTCCTCAACCTGGTAAAGAATCTCGCGGATAAGAGAACTCTTTCCCGACCCCGTGTCACCGGAGATTTGAATGTGCAATGCTTCCTTCTCGCGCTGGAGCCGGAGGTATTTGCCGGATTCTCCCGGCATGAAGAACTCGATCAAATTGCGGCGGTTCGTGAGTGGGAAAGCCAGGCCACTTCCTTTGGTCTTTACGTTGAAACGGAAGCGGCTCATGAGTCCCGGGCCACGAAGAATAAGTCCCTTCCGTGCCTTAGAGCGTTGCCGGAAATCCAGGTAACTTCCAGCGAAGAAAAGCAACACCAGGAAGGTCTCTGCCGCATACAGTGGAACGTGAGCGACCTGGACCAGCGATTGGCCTCGGAACACGTTTGCTCGGAGCCATGTTTGGAAAGCCTTGGGCTCCATCTGAAATCTGCGCACCTGGAACGGTCCGCGCAGCCTGGAGAAATTGGCTGTGGTTATGACGGTCTCGCCAACTAGTGCGACGGCAAACGACTTGGTTGGGGGTAAGCCTCGGTTGATAGCGAAGTGAGCATGTGACAGGTTGGGTGTCATGCTCAGCCAGGCGTACTTCGTGAAGTAAAACTCTTCGAGCGGGCTTCTGGTCCACTGCCACGTTTGAATGGTCAGGTACGAGCACGCGAGAGCGCAGACTAATCCCAGTAAGCGGAAGACTGGAAAGCGCCACGGCAAAGCTGTGCGGTTCTGATTTTCGATCATTATGCAGTCGCTTTCTCAGGGTTGTTTGCCGCTCTCGAAATGTGCCGGGCGTGAAAGGAGTTAATCCGATTTTCGGCTTGGTTGAATTTATCCAAGTCGGCTCTGTCGAGCACGGCTTTTAGCCTTGCATCGGACGGATCAATGCCCTGCAAAAGATCGGCGTGTAATCGAAGAAAAACGGTGCGCAACGCAAGGAACTCGGAAAGCAGTAATCGCGTTCCCTGGGATGCATCAAGAGCCTCCAGAAGTACCTGTCTGCACCACTCGCTTTTCGTGAGTCCACATTCCGTCGCATGCTTACGAATCCGCTGCTCTTCGTCGAAGGTTAGCTTCGCCGTGGCATTGGCTGTGAGAGTCTTAAGTCGCTGGCCTTTATGCACTGTGATCACCGATTTCTGTCGTTGCAATGAACGTCTACAGCGGGAGACCTTGAAGGCTGAAAGGCAATGAATACAAATGGTCTCCCGCTGTATCCCTGCAAGGGGTGCCCTATCGTTGTGATCATGGCGTGCGAAGCACGAGCACCCCCAGGGACCACAAAAGCTTCGGGTCGCGAAGCGAGAAACACACTCCGTGATAGCGAGTTTTAGCTGACGCTTGTAGCCTCAGATACATGACTAAATCGCCATCTCCAGAGCTTGCGCTGGCGCTCGCTGTTGCTGTTGAATTTGCTCCTGAATCGTTTGCCGAATCTGCTCGTAGTTGATCTGTGGCGGGAGAGTCTCTTGCAGCTTCGGATTGGCCTCGACTGCAAGCTCGATGATGGTGTTGTGCTGGTCGATTTTGCCGGCGAAATAAGCTTCCAAATCGTGCTGGTCCTGGCGGCCCGATTGTAGATCCTGCTGCCACTCCTGGCGAATGTTTTCTTCCTGATCGCCGAGTATTCCTGCGACGAGATCTGGCGCATTCTCGACAAGGTGCGGCGCAACGATTTCTTGGGCCGGTCCTTCCCTTTCACGCTCTACTTCCGTCTCGTATTGGAGCAGTAATTCGGCGTAGGATAGGCCGGGATTATTCTGCTCAAGCTCCTGCAATTCTCGTAGTGCGGTGTTCTGTGCAGCTCTCCAATCCATTTCGTAAATGCGGTCGCGGGATTCGATCTCACTATCCGAGAGGCCCCTCTCTTCGTAAGGTTCCGGTGCATATCGTTCCTCCAGGTTATGAAGCAACTCCTCGCGAGCGTCCATCTCAGCTTCTTGCTGCTCGAAAGCAGCTTGCCTGAGCTGTCCCGAAGGCGAGACGGCATGCTCCGCGACGTCAGTGCGCGCGTAGCTCTCGCGGCGGCTTTGTTCGTCCCGTTCGTTCTGCGCTTGACGGCGGGCTGCGGCGCGAAATTCTTCGCCGTTGAGCGTTGCTGTGATAGACGGGTCTAGCTGGCGAAGAACGTCGAAAGTTGCGTTGATTTGGTCTAGGCGGCCCTGGTGGTAGATGTCTGTTACTTCAGCCGGCGCGTGGTCTTCTATGAGATCGTTTGCCCAAGCCTGTTTAATCTCCAGAGCGGCCCCCAGGAGTTGATCTCTGACTTGCTCCAGTTCGCGACCGGATGCGGGCGTAAAAGTCGGCTGAACCTGCTCCGTCTGATGACCGCTGAACAGGTTTCGAAAGCTCTCAAATGTGAATGCCATTGTGTGGTCCTCCTTTCGCTTACGCCGCTTTCACAACTGCTTCTTTCTTCGGCTTGTCAGCCGGTTCCGTCCTGGTCCGCTTCGATCCTCTTTCGGCGGGAAGAACCTGCTCGAAGATCTGGCCAACGACATAATTCAGGTCGCTATCATTCAGCGACCTGGCATAATCCTGCAGGCGCTTGATAAGGGCAGGATGAAGGTGTAATTCGAGCTTCTCCGGCCTCGTTCGATCTTGCGGTTTGATGGTAATTTGCATGTGACTTTGTTTTCCTTTCTAGAAAGTCAAGACTGGCTTGGCGTGAAACTGAATGGTGGCCGGATCGACCGGTCCGAAGTAACGAGAATCGAAACTGCTTGCGTTGAAGTCGCTGATGGCCCAAAGACCGCTGCGATAAATCCCAAAGCGAGCGTGCGCGAGCGCTGCGCCCGTCTTTGATCGAGGTTTTGGCGCGGTGTTGGGCAGCAGCTTTCCGTCGACGGAAAAGCCGTCCAGGTCGTATCGAATTGGATTTGTCTCAGTCGCCCGAAGCACGGGCTTTAGGATCGGCTCAAACCCACCTGGGCAAGAGCCCGGATCGATTGCTAACCAGGCATGAATGGCTTGCTTGACGATCTCTGTGGGAAGGCAGATTCCGGCGTAGCCACCGGACAGTTCAGGAGCTTCCTGGTACAACCCGACCGGTACGGAATTGCTGAAATTGATATGCAGCCGCGCCGCTTTCAGTAGCTCGTCTGTCGCGATATAGAAGACGGCGATAATTGCGCAAGTCAGGAGCATGGGTTTCTTTGGGCGGGCGTTCATACGGATCTCGTTTTATTTGGTCGCCATCGGCTCATAAGGGCCGGGAAAGATGATGTCCTTTTTAACTGAGACAGCGAAGATCTCGCCGGGCCGGATCTTCAACGTCGGCTGGATATTCAGGTTTCGGTTGGTAAGCTGCTCTCCCAATTGCGAAGCTTGGGTACCGACGCCGGAAGCGATCACTTGGCCGGTGGACGGATAGTTTAAGACGCTCCCGCTCGTGCGGTTTTGAGAAAGCTGGAGCCCGGCAGAAAGAATGGAGCTGAGAGCAACTCCCGCGATGATTCTTTTCCAATGATTGTCTGTCTGATCTTGGAGGCCGGCCGAGCCGTCTGAAGCATGCGACGGCATACGCTCCAGATCGATAAAACTCCCATCGGGAAAGTAAACGGCGGTCCATACGATCTGAACCCGGTTCTGTCCGTAACTTACGCTGGAGTTGTATTCTCCGACCAGGCGAGAGCCGGCCGGAATTTCGACGTACTTCTGGCTGGGCGAATCGTAAACGTCACGCACCACTTCGGCAATCAAGTCACCGGGAAGATCGGATACGACCTTGTTGGGAAGAGCAGCGGGAATAACCGTTCCGCGTTGGACGACCCACGGGCTTAGCGGAGGTGTCCGCGTCGTTTTTAGATAGTCGTCACCCGCGCCTTCCCCGCCGCCGTCAAACTGCCGCTTCCCCGTCTGGTCATTCTGACTTCGGAACCCCTGCGCACCCTCGTTTTCAGCCAGCCCGGATACGCCTACGGGCGGAACTGATCCAGGATAAAGCGCTGGTGTCGATGCGGGCGGCATGGAGTTGATACGGGCGAGGTCATTCTGAGCCGCATCGAGCGCAGAGCTAGGGTTAGCTTGTGCGGCGGTAGTGCGTTGTTCCTGCACGCCTGTGGGGGCTTCCCTGGCTTGCTGCTCGCGCTCCATTTGGCGGGTCAGAGCTTGCGTGCGAAGCTGCTCTGGGCCATTCATGGAAGCAACGGGAGAAGTGGGATAGTAACTCGGCTGATACGCCGGAATGACGTTTTGATTAGCAGCATTGCCAGCGTGCGCAGGGCTCGGACTTGCCGTTTGACCGCTGGCGGTTTGCGATGTCCCTATAGGCAGACCGGATAGGGTCGAAGGCGGCGCAGGCTGGCCTCCCTCGACCTGCTCTCGATTACTTGTCGCAGCGTCGGAAGCAACCGTTTGGGTCTGTTGCGCCTCTTTCATGCGCTCCTGGCGCTTGATGCGATAACAGAAACCGAAAACGACGGCTCCAATCAGAAAGAGAGCGAGTACGATGCCGACAATAAAGACTTTGCCGGAGATCGGCCTCACAATGGCCGGGATACGGCCCAGCAGGTTAATTCCCGTTGCCATGAGGGGCACTCCCTGGAATCAATCCTTCATTGGTGATGCAGGCACGTTGCTGGGCTCTCCCGACCCCTTCCAAAACGCAGGCATGCTCGAACAGCGTGTCCACAATGAGTTCATTCCCATCCCAGCGAGCATTCGCCGGAATTGCTCCTCGGGCATCCTTGAGTTGCACGACCGGCAGGCCGCGGTGCCGTGTTTCTTCCGAAAAAACAATGTGGGTGTGAATGCCATCGTCCCCGATCCTTTCGGGCCGGAGGTAAGCAGCATCTTTGCCGTGAAGCTTGACGCGGTATTTCCAATTCCGAATCGGCTTCGCCGTGTTGAGCGCCGCCAATCTGGCTGTTTCGGCCTGTTCTCGATCGGTCTTTGTTTTCCTGGCGTTCGCTTCTGCTTTTTTCTTCTCTTCCTCTTCTCCGGGATAACTGAATCCGACTCGCGCCATATACTCGTGGCTCGTTGAGACCAGTCGGACATAGTACGGTCGCTTGTTCGTCCCGATCGTCATTGTGGTGTCGAGACCAGGCTCAGTCGGTTTGAGCACGAGATAAGTGAACTCGCCAGCTCCGATTCCGGCTGCCCTGGTGCTCACTTCGAAGCGGTGATCGCCCCAATCGAGCGCGTCCTCTTTCGGAATTTCGCCCGCTTCCAAATCGAGTTCGCAGACCTGCAGGACGGCACACACAACGGTGGGTACGCCTTGGCCGTAGACGTAAAAAACCCGGCCATCTGGTCCGGTCAATGGGGGCGGGCCCGCTGTTGAGCCAGCCTTCCGAAAGCGCGAGGGCAAGCCGGACGTTCGCCGGCAATGAGACCTGTCGTTCCACTTCGAGAGAGCCGCTGCTGATCGTGCCTTGGATCTGCAGAACCGAGCGGCCCTTGCGCTTCGGCTTCGCAGGCTCAGCGCCACTGGGCGGAGCCGGATCGCCTTGCAAGATGTTTGCCGCTCGCTGGTACGCCGCCGCGTTCGGCATCGGCTGCTGCTGTTGCGCCTGGGCGAGGAATGCGCCAATCGAAACGCCCAATATCCATGCTCTTCTCATTGCACTTGCTCCCAACTCAATTCGGTAATCAATAAGCCCAGACTGTTTTCTTCCCGAGCTTTTTCGGAGCTGGGAATGTGCATGTCGTAGGTAACGCGGGCACGCCAGGTCTTCTGGGAAGTAACCTGCCCGGCCAGAGACGTGGTCGTCTCTTGCCACCAAATTCCAAAGGTGTGGGCGCCTGCTACGTCGAACGTCTTGAAATGCACGCTGACCAGTTCACCGCTGTTGGCGCGTTTGATAGGATCGTTCTGCTCGAACCAGGAATTGAGCGCGCCTTTAGCCTGGCTGCCATCTCCGACAAACAGGAAGGCCCGGTCCCAATCATTGGCTTGAGCAGTTCGATCCGTTGTGACCGTACGCCAGGATTCGAGAAACGTCTTGAGGGCTTGCACCTTGACCAGGTCCCAGGTCTTCGCGTTCATGTCGACCGGCTTGGCAGGGCCGGCGTAGGCGACATTGCCGCTTTTGTCGCGGTCTATTACGTAGAGAATCTGTTTCGGCAGTTGCCCCAAATAACCGAGCCACCAAACTGCGCAGAGAATGATGACTGCTTCGAGAAATGCGATCCGTTGCCAATTCTGTTTGGCGGCAATCGGATTGCTCCAGATCTCTTCAAAAATCCGTTTGGCTCGGCGTGTTCCCTCGTCAAGACACACTTCGCCTGTTCGTTCTGTGGTGGCTGCCTGCATGGTCCCCTTCTTCTGTTAGTTCTTAGTGATGAAAACCGTTGAACTGCGGCGGTGTGCCGTGTGATCCTCCACCAGGCATACGACCCATGGCGGAGGCACCTGTCTGTGCCATTGAGGCGGCTGCTTTACCCGCTGCGGAAGTGATGCCACCCGCCGATGGCTGAGATGGAGTCGCACCGCTCGGAGACGCTCCCCTAGCCGCAGCTCCGGCTGCAGTGCCTGCCGCGCCTCCCGCTGCTTTCCCGGTCCCGGCTGCAGCCGCTCCCGCAGCTCCGGCAACAGCCGTGGCCCCGGCTGTGACAACACCGGCGGCAATGAGTCCAGCTTGGACGCCAGCACCAATTGCAGGAGCCATAAAGGTGACGAAGTCACTGTGGGACAGATTCGGCGAGCCGCCGAAAAGCTGAGAGACTTGCGAACTGGCGAACCAGACGATGCCGGCATACAGGATCGCGCCGCTCATGATGACCCAGCAGCTCTCAACGCTCGCGGCCGAGAACGGGCTCTGTTGCGCTTTGGTGATCCACGTGTTCGTTAGCGGCCACGCGGCACCCGCCAGCATGTAAAGCACCATCAACTTCACACCGCTTGCGACGGAGAAGGCGAAGTAGCGCTCGACGTAATTGGTGGTCCAACGCGAACCGCCGAAACCGAGAAACAGATAACCCATGCCAATGGCTAAGAAGGTCTGCACTTGGGTCACGATGAACTGGAATGTGATGACCAGGAAAGCGCAGCAGATCACCAAAGCTGCTAAGATCAGCGAAACCGCAGTCGGAAAGTCCAACATCAATCCAGTCTTCGTGGCTTGCCAGAGTAACGTCCCGAAGATCTTAAAGCCCTGCAGGAGCATTGTGCTCGGACCTAATCCCGGAATGCCGCTCGCCTGTTTGCCGATCGTGACGAACATATTGATGATGTCCCCCATCCAGGCTTGGCCATTCATCAGGAGCGAAAGGAAAAAACCCAGAATCAGGATTTTGTTCGCGGTCATCATGAGGGCGGCCCGAATATCTCCGTGATAATTCATCCAGAGATTCCAGCCGAAAACAGCCAGCTCGAGACCAGCTAACGCGTAGAACAGATCATAAGCATAAGGAGCCACTGCCGAAAACCAATTGCCGATCATGTTTTGATAAACAGCGGTCAATTGAGACGGATCTGTGATGATCGGATTGGGTGGCGGAGGCAGTACGCCCTGCGGTGGAGGCACCACCGGCTGGAGCTGCGCCCACGCTACTGCTTGCGCAAGAATCAACAGAGATGCGCCAGGCATAAGAAGTTTCCACGTTTTTACCATGTCCGTGTATCCGCCGTGATATCCGGCGGTGGCAGCATCACCTGGGCTGCATGGCAAATGGTGCCCTCCGCCGTTGTTGTCCAATTCGCCGGTGCGTTCTGCGCGACCGAAACGCATTCGGCATATATCTTCTTGGTGAAAGCAGGGCGATGCGAAAACCACTCTGCCAAGCCCTGATACGTAAAAGTGGACAGATTGCCTGCCCCTGCCGCTTGGACCTCGCGAACAATGGGTGAATCTTGAGCGTGAGGGTCGTAGCAGCCGGTCAAGAACAATACCGCAATCAAAGATGCAAAGGTAAAGCCCTGTTTCATTACCATGTCCTCCCGTCAGCGGCCCAGTTCGCATGAGCGAAGCCATTCTGTTGAGCGGCTTGTTGCGCCTGCTCGGTGTTCACTTGCTGTGCTGCCAACGCACCTTTCGAGCCCATATCGGCGATCATGAGCTGTCGAAGCTTCTGCAGTTGCGCCACCTCTTCTGTCGCAATCGTGTTGCCGAGCTGGAGCGATTGATCCCGGCCCATTGTCGTCTGATTCATCGTCCGGATCTGCGTCATCCACATCTGTTCGTTTTGCAGCATGCTCCCCTGATATCCTGCCGCGTTGACGGAGCCTCGGATGGTGTTGAGTGTCGTGTTCGCCCAGTTGTTATATTGCAGGGCGTAGTTCATGGCTGCATCCGGGCCACTGTAGATGCCGTAGGTTTGCCGGAACGCGGCATCCATCTGGGCCATGTCGCCCGCTAACCCCTGCGACTGAACCAGGATGCTCGATAACATACCCAAGTCGTAGGAGATGTTTGTACTGGGATGCTGCGCGAGGTTAACACCTTCGCGAACCATCATCTGAGCCATTTGAATCGCATTCAGGGCGGTTTGCGCTTCTTTGATGTACGTCATAGCAAGTTGCGCATGGTTGAGAAGCTGAGTAACTTCCGTTGCGCCAAGCGGATTCCAAAATTGCGCCCGCGCTTCTTGCGCCGGTACGCAAAGTAAAGACAAACACATCGGAACAGTGATCCATCCGTGTTTACGCACAAGCCGCCGCCTCCTTTGCGGCAGAAATGGTAAGACTTTCGTGTAGCTCGGCCCAATCTTCCAGCCCGCGCACGCGAAGCCACGCCGCGGGCCAGTGCGCTCCTTCGCGCTTGATCAGGGAGTCGACTACTTCGCGGTCCCGATCGCTCGAGGCTGCCAGGAAAGACAGTGCCACGCGGCCGAGTTCGAGAGAGATCATCCTCTTTCCGTCCGGCGAGGTCACATAGTAATGGGATTTGGGCTCCGCGTGGGCGATCAGTTCGCGGTCGGTTGCGTTGAGCCCGAGCGCCTCGTAATCCACGGCTCCATCAAAAATTGCTTGCGGGTTCGGCAAACAGACTTTCGTGAAGCATTCCTGAATGATGGCGTTTTTCAACGGTGACGCGAGAACTTTCGAGAGTTCCTGCACAACCAGCCACACCGCCATATTCAACTTGCGCCCTTCGAAGAGGAACTCATCAAAAGCTTGAGCGGCCATTGGATGGGAGAGCGCCTCCCGGAATTCGTCAACGGTGACAAGCGTGGGAACGTCAGACCGCAAGCGCCGTCGGATCTTCCCAAAGATGTAAAACAAAGCGCCATTCATGGTCTTCTTGTCCATCCGGTAGAGTTCATCCATCTCGAATACACAGAACCGGCTCATCGAGAGGTTGTCGCCGTCGCCGTCTAAGATGCCGCCGAGATACACCTCCAGCGCATCCTTCACCTCCCTTGAGGGCACCGCCATATGGAAATCGGTAAGTGAGCGCAGGTCCCGCTGGTCAGAGAGAAATTCAATCGTCTGCTTCACGGTGTTCCGGATGGCGTGGTTCATCCTGAGATCGTTTTGCACCAGGAGCAGTTCGATACCTTGCGCCGCTCGATCTTTGTCCGATGGGGTATCCAGGTCCTGAAGCGGGCATAATTTCATGTCCGGGTTGTCAGGGCTGATGTCGTAGAAGTCCCCGCCCATGGCTTTGCAGAGCGTATAGAGCGTTTTCTTTTTGTCGAAAGCAAATACCTGAGCGTGCGGGAATCGAAACCACTGCGCCACTCCCGCAGCCAACCAAGTGGTTTTCCCCGAACCGATAGGGCCGACAACCAATTGGTGGCCAATATCACTGACATGCGCATGGAAGCGATAGGGTGAGCCGCCGCTCGTCACGCCGTAAAACAAAGGCGCAGACTCAGGTGGAAAGTACTGGGACGGATTGAATCTGTGCCCAAGGAAGGGAGCGGACAGCGGCATCATGTGGACCATGTTTGCCGTGTTCACCAGGAAAGTTCGGCATTCTTTGTAGTGCTGCCCCGGAAACGTTGCTAACCAGGCAGCGACCGCATTGATCGTCTCGATCCTGCACGAAAACCCGCAGTGATGTTTCACGACCCGCATGATGGCTTCGACGACCAGCCGCAAGCGCTCGGCATCGGATTCCATAATGATTACCTTGGCTGAGAAGCGAACGAATACTTCTCGTCCGTGTTCGGCGGCGCTCATCGCTTGCTTAGCATCCTGCTCCATTTCGGCGGCAAACCCATCGAGGGTCATTTCCCCAACCTTGATGGGCGAGAGCTTTTTCAAAGGTGGGGTCTTGCGAAATCCCCACTTGCTCTTATTAGCCTCGTGTTCTTCCTTGGCTTCCTGCTCATCGAGCAGCTGCGCTTGTTGGCAATAACGGAAATTAAAGGGGATCGAATCAAGTTCACGCAGAATTCCCCGCGAAGGTTTGTTCCGGAAACCCATCAATCGCAATCACCGCGATGCGTTTACCAGGCACCAACTCATTCAGTGGGTCGCCCAGCTGCGGCTCCGCCCCGCCGGTGAAGTCGTCGGTGGCCAGATATTGATTCAGAAAGACAGGAGCTTCCGGCCGCGCGAATGGATAATCTTCGCCGGTAATACATTGCCGGATGTACTGCAGAAACAGATCAAACGTCTGGTGGGTTTCTCCAACTCGACGTTTGGTGGAAAGTAAGCGTCGGGCTTGCAACAGGTTGCTTTGTAGCAACGAATCGATTTCAGAGACCCGCTTTTGGAAGAGCGCCAAAGCCTTGTCGCCCGGACCGTCCTGACCGCTGTCCTCTGCCGAAAAAACCCGCCGCGCGGCCTTCCTGCCACCGTGCAGAGAGGGTTCAAACGAGAGGGCCAGGAAATAGCGGCTCAGCCGGGTAGCCGCTTCGCCTGCGACTTGAAAACGGTTCCTTCGCTCCTGTTCGATCAAATAAGAAACCGCATCTGGCCATTCGGCCTCCGGACAATATTCGGAATACTCCTGTCGGATCAAATCACACTGCACCGTCCACCCTCTTCCCAGCCGCAGCTTCTTGGCCAGGCGGTTAGCGACGTGCCACGACTCATCTGGGGTGAGTGAATCCATATCGGAGCCGGTAAATTCCCACGCGGCAAGGTATAGACCCGTGGTGGTGAGAATCACGCCTTCTGCCACGAGAGCGAAGTGATCGATGAGATTGGTTAACCCGTTTACGTCTTTGCGAGATTCACGTTTGATAAACATCTACTTGCTTCTCCATCGCTGCTCACGAACGGCTTTCGCCGTCCAGACTCCCTGGTTGTATCGCTGCGCTTCGTGATGGACCTTGAGCATCTGCGGATCATCTTTCGCCATTTCCCGAAGTACCTGCCGAAGGAAGAGGAAGAGAAAAACGGCTCCTCCTATTCCCCACCAGGTGGGAACAGAGATGATCAGGATGAGGCAAAGCACGAAGGCTACCCCGATCGCGGCGGGTTCACAGCCCGCAATAAGGTGGGGCCGATTGGAACTCTCATGAAAGGGCGTGCAATACAACGCAGGGATGTCCATACGCCATTGGCTCCTAAATGAGCGCGCCCGCTACTCCAGGAATCATTCCCATCAGCGAAGTGGCGCCTAACGCCACGCCGCCCACAAACAGTGCGCCCATTCCGCCTTGGGCCAGGGCGCCCATATCATGGTGATGCCGATACCAGCTGGTCGCGGTGCCAACGATCGCAATCAGTGATAAGCCGTAAGCGAGTGGCCCCGACACTTCACTGCCTAAACCGTTTATTGCCTGTGTAGCTGCGAGCCGGCCACCGCCCATCGCGAGGACTGGTACGCTGGCGGCAAGGAAAAGGCCAGCTTGTGTGGCTGCCTTCTGTATTCGTCTCTTCATGCGTTTTGCTCTCTCCTTTTCACACGTACTGAACTGCGTAGTCTTGTGAATCCCGGTCAAACGACCGAACCACCATGACCTCTCGCACTTTTCGACCGGCCGGAAGAGATTCTTCCCCGTCGATAAAGATCACAACGTCAATCGCACTGGCAAGTCGTTCGCGCACGGATGCGCCGTGACCGCCGATCAGCGTCTCAAGCTTTCTCAGCCCATTTAGGGCATCATTCGCGTGGATGGTCGCCAGTCCGCCTGAGTGCCCGGTATTCCAAGCCCCCAACAACACGCGAGCCGGTTCTTCTTCTCGAACTTCCCCGACCACAATTCGCCGCGGGATCAAACGCAAACTGGTCGCCAACAAATCCGCCTGCGAGACATGAGTGGTCGCGAGGAGTTGCACGTGATTGGGTAAACTGCACTGCAACTCGGGAGTGTCCTCGATAATCACGACTCGATCGTTCGGTGTCACCTCTGCCCATTCCGCGATGATGCCGTTGGCGACGGATGTTTTCCCGGATCCAGTCGGACCGACCAGTAGAATGTTGCGTCGATATCTGCAGGCCAGGCGTATGATCTCGGTGTGATTGCAGCCGGAGGCTCGCTCTAGAAAGTCGTCGTGATGACGCTTGGAGTTGAGCGGATCGCGTTTGTCCGTTAAGATGCCCGACTCAGCCATATCGGAAAGTCGATAGATTTTCTTCGGACGAGTACGAATCGCGAACACGGGCGCTGCAACAACGGGCGATATCAGTCCTTCGATCCGGTCGCCGGTGAGCGGAAAGATCGTTTCCAGCACAGGGTTGTCGTGGCTGAGTTGAATCTGCCGCATGGTGGCGATGCCACTGAGGAGCATGGTGGTCTTTGTCGGGGAGTACTGTCCTTCGTGCTTGAACCCTCTGCCGAGGCGATTCACCCAAAGCGCTCCATCGGCGTTTCCCACAACGTCGAGCGTGTCGTCCTGCCCAAGAAGCGGCAGTAGCCGCTCGGAAAGACTTGTGAGATTGCTGGCTTGTCGGAGCCCGAGGGCTTCTTGAACGCCGGCCATTCAACGCACCTCCGAACACGACAATCCGAGCCAGAGTGCCAACTGGAATGTGCCGGGGGCACAACGGTTGTTGGTGCTTTGCCAACGAGGCTTGACAGGTCGATAACTTACGCAGCTAGGCGCGTGAGCGCGCAAATCACTCCGTAGGTTTCCCGCATGACGCGCCTGAGATTCGTAATATCTTCGCCGTGCCCGCGGTTTTCTAAGTCTGTAAGAATAAAGAGAGTCGGTGTCTCGGGAACGTTCTAGAACGGACTTAAAATCCTTTTTCGCGCAAGCGGAGTGCGGGTTCAAGTCCCGCCCCGGGCACCACTTAGCAAAGTCATTGGGGAACAATCTAGTTTGGGTATGCTTCTCCGGGTTTCACAATGCGAATATCATGGTCCGTGAAGGTCTGATGACCACCGGGAAGCTGAACTTTTTGCATGTGACAACCGACGCAGCGCGTCTGCGAAACCGGGCAGCTTTTCGCGGTGCTCTTCGTCGCGGTGTCAAGCATCCTTACGGAAACACTCGAGGCAGCGGCTCCCGAGGCATGACACGCCAGGCATTTGGCATCGTAGGCCGTGTCGATTCTGACGAGATCCTCGTGCGGATTGTGACAAGCGACGCAACTGATCCGCGCATCTCTGCCGTCGAAGCACTTGCTGTTCGCGAGCCGGTATGGCTGAAATCGCACATTGGCTTCACCGCGCCAATTGTTCCGCACGACCGTCTCCCACGACCGGTGGCATTGACCACAGAAATTAGAGATCGATTCAGCCGACCGCTTGCCAAGTTTCTCCGGAATGGTGTCTTTCATGTTTGTCACCGCGCCAGAGTATGAGATGGCGCTGAGGTGGGCCGGCGCGCCGGTATGACAGTGCTCGCACGTCACGCCTGGGGTGAGCGACTGCAACATCAGCTTATGATCCGGGGAGTCTGAGTGCGTGCTGTGACAGCCGAAACATGAAATTATGTCATTCGCTTCAAGCCGGCGGCCGAGCGCTTCCTCCAGCGTCTGCGGGTTCAGAGCGCTATCCCCAACCGTGATGTCTAAGCCCGCGATTTCGGGATAGTAGCTCACCAGGCTTTCCAAAAATTGGCCGTTCCGGCTCAAAACAAAGGTCTGAGCGCCCACTCCGAACGTCCACCCTATAGGAAGAGAGATCGTGCGCTCCCCGTCGGTGACTTTGTACGTGCTCACATCGCCGTGCGTCTCGATCAGGTAACTGAATTTTCCTCTCTTGAAACTTAACTCCCTATGCGCTTTCAGCGTGGTATCGTGCCCCGAAAGCAGCAGCGCCCGGCCCATTGGCGTTGCCGGCTGAGAGGCCGCTTCCTTCGCATGGCAAGTCGCACATGTGTACTGCTTCGTCTGGCTGTTCGCAGCCGCGGCCACGCAGAGCAGCAGCATCAGCCGCTTAGCGCTGAGTAAGAGCACTTTCCCCCGACTGCATCTTGAGGCAGAGCTGCCGTTCCCGTTGCGAATCCACTTTGCGGCCGGCTTCAGAATAGGCCGTTGCGAGAGCGAGATGAGATTCCAGATTGCCTGGCTCCAGGCGCACCGCGTATTCAAGATGTTCGATACCCGTACCGATCTCGCCCTTCTGCACCAGCAATCGACCCAGTACCGTCTGGCCAACCGCGATCTTCGGGTCGTTTTCTACCGCCTTCCGGGCTTGCGCAAGCGCCCGCTCGTTCTCGTTGCGCAACCAGAATGTCCAGCTCAGCATGGCGTGCGCGGCAGCATTCGACGGATCGATGCTCAAGGTGCGCTCCCATTCTTTGATGGCTCGCACCGGATCGGAGCGAAGCGCAAAATAGCCGTACGCATAGTGCACATCCGGGTTGTTGGGAAAACGCGCGAGCAGTTGATCGTAGGCCGTCTGAGCCGCTACGTAATCCCCTCCCAAAAACGCGACTAGCGCCCGCCCGGCGCTCGTAACCAGATCCATCTGTTCGGGCCTGACCTCCTTCGGAACTTCGGTGCGGCGCAATGCCGTCAGTCCAAGCCCCAGCAAGACCTGCTCGTCCGAGACTGAGGGCGTAACAAAAACGGTGTATTTCTGGAGCGCGGCATCGAACTCGCCTCGCTTCGTTAACAACAGCGCTTCGTGAAACTTTAGAACCGCAATCATCTGCGGCTGATTCCCAACACCGATGGTGAGACTTCGCTCGATATCGTCAAACGCTGCGGGGTAACGATCCGTCTCGTATTCGCACAGTCCCAAGAGCGCCCAGGCGGCACCCGCGCCCGGTCTCAAGTTCACCAGCCGCCGCAGCGATTGGACGCCATCGGCGTACTGGTCGGTATCGTACTGCAGCGAGCCAGCCATCCACCAACCTTCTTCCCAATTCGGCTCGAGCCGTAGGGCTTCTTCATAGAGCCGAATGGCGGATTTGAGGTCATTCGCATCTCGCGCTTTGGCAGCTTGCGCAGACAGATCGGCAAAGCTTCCCGAACCCTCTTGAGCAGACCCTGCGGCAACCAGCAGCAGCGCCCAAAAGAGCGCCGGCCTCATCTCTTCACTACCCTGGTCATGATCTCCCAGCCTCAGAATTTTGCTGGTCCCGCCTTGCGTGCTTCCTCGGAAAGCCGGTCCACAATCTCTCGTTCGCGAACTCCCTCTGCCGTTCTATGCAGTTGGAAATACAGTGCAGCGAGTTGAACGTGGGCTTCCAGCCAGTCGGGCCTGATCTTTACGGATTCTTCCATCCCCGCCAGAGCCGCCGCCGGTTGTGTCTGAGCCTTATCGACCAGCGCGAGAGCATACAGGGCCGGGGCCGAACGAGGATCTATCGCCAAAGCACGTTTCAGGCTGGTCCGGGCCCCGTCGAGGTCTCGCTCGAAGTATTGGTCTCCGCCAAGGCCAAGCCACGCCGCAAAGTCTTTCGGGTTCTGCGCGACAGCCTTGCCGAAAGCTTGTATGGCGCCTGTATAGTCCGCGTTCTTTTCTCTTGCCTGGCCCAGCGCCAATTGAACGCCGGGCAGATCGGGATTCACACGGGCGGCGTTTTCAAGATCGTCTTTGGCTCGAACGAATTCGTTTATGCGCAAAAGGTTCTGTCCGGCTAGCATCCACGCCTCGGCGGCATTAGATTGCTTTGCTACTCGCTCAACCGCCGCCACTCCCTCCCTGAGTCTGCCGTTAGCAATCAGAGCGGAACCCCGCGCCCACAAGAAATCCGGGTTGTCACCGGCTGCTCCCGCCAATGGCTCCAGCACTGCCAGTGCGCGCCCGCTTTCGTCCGACTGGAGATAGCTCGCCCCGAGTAACGTGGCCACTCGGATATCTTTTGGGTCAGCCTGCAACAACTCCTCGAACCGGCGGCACGCATTCGTGGCGTCACCCTGCTTGAAGTAGGCCAGAGCCAGATAGAACTGAACTTCGCGGTTCGACGGATCGAGTGCCAAGGCCGAGCGGTAGCTGTCGATAGCTTCCGGGAACCGCCCGGCGTGCACCAACGCCACTCCCAGATTGGTCCATGCGGCCAGGAGGTCGGGTTTCAGCTTCACCACCCGGCGGTATTGTTGGATGGCAACAGCATCATCGCCGCGCTGCTGCGCGCTCATGGCCTCCCGAAAAAGCTGCCGTGGATCGGGATTCTGCGCGCCGGCCAGAAAACCAACGGAAAGCAACACTAAAAGTCGCACAGGCCGCGTTCCACGCTCTTGTTCCCGAGCATACAACAGGGGCAGCGCCCGATCGGGGCTAGCTTAAGAGCACAAAGCCGAATGGGAGCGGTTGCATACGGCGCAGAAGCCGTCCAAATCCGCGTTTAGGCCTGAGCCCCTAGTCAATTTGACAGGTCAACGATTTCTCTTGACTAGGGGGGTGGCATTGGTTATGTATGTTCTAGCGTTGTTCAGGTAGATCACAAACTTTCAGCCGGTCGTTCGATCTGAGCCAGCCTTCGAGTTGGTCATCTGCCCTGTTTTTGTAAGGGTTTTCAGAGGTTAGAGGACTATGCTTAGATTTTCTTCGAAAGCCGTACAGACCGCGTTTCTCGTCACGTGGCTTTCACTTTTGAGCACAAGCCTTTTCGGCCAGACCAGTACTGCATCCTTAAGCGGCACGGCGACCGATCCGAGTGGAGCCCCTGTCGCCGGTGCGCCAGTCGAACTTCGCAACATGGCTAGCGGCGACGTTCGGCGCGCGGTCACAAATGGGCAAGGTTATTTCGACCTTACGCTCGTTCCCCCGGGAACTTATTCCGTTAAGATAGCTGCCCCTGGCTTCAAGACTTATGAGGCGGATGGAATCGTACTGACGCAAGGCGATTCGCGCACCCTAACCAACATCAATCTCACGGTTGGCGATGTCAGGTCCCAGGTGGAGGTGGTCTCAGGAGCTGAATCGATCGCGCCCGTCGATACCGGCGAGGTCAGTACCACCTTGAACACGACCATGATCGAGGAGTTCACCATCTCAGGCCGTGATGCTGGGGAATTTCTCAAGATACTTCCTGGGATGGGAGTGAATGGCGGTTTGAACAACAACTCCTCATTTAACGGCGCGAATCACGTGACGGGCAGCAATACCGGTCCCGCCGGCTCGTACTCGGCGAACGGCACGCTGCCCAATGGGGGTATGGGTTACATGCTCGACGGCGCTAGCCTGCTCGACAGCAACATGGGAACTCAGATTGCGAACATTAACCCGGAAATGGTTTCGGAAGTGAAGATGCTGACGTCCTCGTATGGCGCCGAGTTCGCTCAGGGTCCGACCGTGTTCCAGGCTATCAGCAAGAGCGGTTCCAGCAGCTTCCATGGCGAGGGCTATCTCTTCGCCCGAAATTCCATCTTCGATGCCGAAGACTCCTATAGCAAAAACCAGGGCGTGCAGAAGCCGGATTCACATTATCTATATCCCGGCGGGAATATCGGTGGCCCGGTCTTGATACCCTTCACCAAGTTCAATCATAACCATGACAAGCTGTTCTTCTGGTTCGGGTACGAGTACATGGATCAACATCCGGCCGGCAACGTGCTTGAGTACTTCGTTCCGACAGCGCAGATGAAGCAGGGGAATTTTTCGCCAGCTTATCTGAGTTCGCTTCCTCAAGCCTCTGGGTGGGGTCCGGCTTACGTTCAACCCTGCGCCCCTCCAACCGGGACGAACAAAATCGCCCCTGGCTGTTCAAGTCTGGTTGCGCCGATCGTGAATGGGATCATTCCGGCATCGGACTTCGACCCCAACGGGGTAGCTTACCTGAACTTATACCCGGCGCCGAATATCAATCCGGCAACGCACGGCGGCTATAACTATCAATTTGTAAACTCAAACCCTCAGAACCGCTGGGAACAGGCCGAGAAGATCGACTACAACATTAACGACACCACCAAAGTGAGCGCCTCCTTCAACTATCAGAAGGAGACCGACTTCCACCCGATCGCGACGTGGTGGGCGCCCAGCCAGGCGCTGCCTTATCCTTCACCCGTTGTCGCCAACACTCCCTCCCGGGTGATCAACGTGAACTTCACGAAAGTGTTTAGCCCCACGCTGGTGAACGAGGCCGTGTTTGCCGACGCAGACTACGTCAATGTGACTGCACCGGTGAATCCGGCAGCCATCAATCCCAGCAATCTGGGCCTGACCTACAAAGGTCTGTTCGGCGTGAAGGAGACGCAAATGGCGGATATTATCAGCAATTCTAGCGGATTGGCTGATTTTGCTCCGCAGGCAAACTTTGGCGGAAGCTTCGAGGGCGGCAAGTTCGGCGCGCATAAATATGACCCGTCCTTCGCCGATAATCTCAGCAAAGTGCTGGCCACCCACACCATGAAATTTGGGTTCTATTGGGCCTCGTCCGGCAATCAACAAACCACGACGGGCGCCCAGGGCAGCTTCGACTTCGAAAACTACGGTTCTACGACCACAGGGAACACGATCGCGGACCTGCTAACGGGGCACGCAAATAGTTACACTCAGACCAGCAGCATTCTGGCGCCTATTTCCCAATCGGTGCAGTACTCACTTTACGCGCAGGATTCCTGGAAAGCTACCAAACGGCTCACTCTGAACTATGGCCTGCGTATGGATCATATTGGCCAATATTACAATCCCAATGGCAATGGCGCCATCGTATTCGATTTGGCCAAGTACGACAACTCGTCCAATGCACCGGCGAACACCGGAATTGTATATCACAAAATAGACAGTTCGATCCCGCTGTCAGGATGGGTTTCGCCGATATTTTACCCTCTGCCTCGCTTGAGCGCAGCCTATGACTTGTTCGGAAACGGGAAGACGGTCCTTCGTGGCGGCGCTTCCCTGTTTCGGTTCCAGGTAGGCTCCGGCGTGGCAGCCGGGGCGGATGCCAACTCCAATGGCCAGTTCACCTATACGTCACCCGCGTTGACCTCGCTGGCTCAGATCAATTCGCTACCCAATCTTCCGTCCGGGCAGGGTGCGCTCAACGGCGCGACCATCTTCCCGCTGCAAATGGGCGATAGTCGCACGCCCAACACATGGGACTATAACTTCACCATTTCACAGGCCGCTCCATGGCGTTCGCTCGTGGAATTCTCCTACGTCGGCAACCGAACCCGGGATATGTTGATTGGGAGCAGTAATAACAAGCTCAACGATCTGAACATCATTGCTCCGGGGACTTACTTCAAACCCGATCCGATCACGGGCGCGGTTAACTGCATCCAGGGTGTCGCCTGCAACTCCAGCTTCGTCGCCAACGATTACTTCCCCTTGCGCAACTATCAGGACATCTATCTCGAGAGCCATGGGAGTCGCTCCAATTACAACTCCTTCCAAACCGCCTGGACCAAGCGAGCGGGTCCGGCTGTCTTCACTCTTAACTACACGTTCGGCAAGTCTCTAGGCACCTACGACGGCACTTCCGGCAACGGTGCCGGATCTGGCTCGGCGGTCGACGGGACTAACCTCAACCACAACTACGGCCCTCTGGCATACGATCACACTCACATCTTCAACGCTTCGTACTTCTTCAACCTCCCGAAGCCGATCCACGGCAACAGAATTCTCAAGGGAGCGATCAACGGCTGGCAAATGTCCGGCTGGACCGGGATCCAGAGCGGCGTCCCTCTGCAACCTAATACGGGGGGCAACTTGAACGTCCTGTGGCCGAACAACGTGTCCAACAGTTCTTATCTCGGCACGAACGCGATCAACCTGCAGCCCGTGCTAACCTGCGACCCGCGCAGCCATCTTTCCTCGGGCCAGTACTTCAATCCGTCGTGTTTCGCTCCGCCCGCGCCAGGCACCAACGGCGATCTCGTTTGGCCTTACATCCATGGCCCAGGGAGCATCAATAGCGACCTATCTATTTTTAAGGAATTCAAGTTTGGCGAAACCGCCAGGCGGTTCCAGTTTCGGCTGGAAGCGTTCAATTTCTTGAATCACCCGAACGCGTCGTTCAACGTTCAGAACAACGGCGATATCAAGCTCAGCTTCGCCAATCCCAACGGCTCAGAGTCGCTGACCAATACGAATGCGGAGACTAACGGGAAACCGGCGTTCACGCAGGGTAACCGGTTGATCGAAATTGCGGCCAAGTTCTACTTCTGAGGATTGGCCGCTTTCAGCCTGCCAAGCGCTTTTCGAGCGGCGCTCCGGTGCAAACGCCCGACGAATGGCTTCAGGGCTTGCCCCACTTCTTTTTGTGATCTAATCATGCGTTGAGGAAACATTACGGCGTCTGTGCCGCTGTTCTGGCATTGATGCTTGCCGCAGCCGCACTCTCTTCGACCCCGGCCGGTTCCGCCCCGATCCGATTTTCTTACCAGCCCATTCCCTTTCAGCTCGATAGCGACGAAACTCCGGCGCGCAACGCTCCGGAGACAATGGCTGGAGGAGTCGCCATCTTCGATTACAACCACGACGGCCGACCCGACATTTTCTTTGTCAATGGCGCGAACATCGCTACGCTTCGCAAAGATTCGCCAAAGTACCGTAATCGCTTGTTCCGCAACGACGGCAACGGCGCGTTCACGGATGTTACGGAAGCCGCCGGACTGACGGGCTCCGGATTCGACATTGGCGTAGCGATTGCCGATTACGATAACGACGGATATCCCGACATCTTCGTGGCCGGCGTTCACCGCAATACGCTCTACCACAACAACGGGAACGGCACCTTCACCGATGTCACCGCCAAGGCCGGACTGAACGTTAGCGATGACCCCGAGTTCGGGCCGCTGTGGGCCGTCACGGCGGCCTGGATAGACGTCAATAACGACGGCCATCTGGATCTGTTTGTCGCCAACTATTTGCAATGGAAATATAGCGATCACCCACTCTGCGGTTTCCAGACGACAGCTGACTACTGCCATCCGCGGTACTACAAGGGGCAGCCCAACTCGCTCTTTCTGAATAACGGCGACGGTACGTTTCGCGATGTCTCCGCGCAATGGGGAATCCGCGAGCATGTCGGAAAAGCCATGGGCATTGGCGTGGCGGACTACGATCTCGACGGACGTCCCGATCTCTTTGTGACCAACGACGGGTATTACAATTCGCTATTTCACAATTTAGGCGCCAAATTCGAAGAGGTCGCCATGACCGCCGGCGTAGCCCTGCCCGAAGACGGGAACTTCATCTCAGGAATGGGCCTGGATTTTCGCGACGTCAACAATGATGGATGGCCGGATATTGCCTTGATCGCCCTGAACAATCAAAGCTTCCCCGTGTACCTGAACACCGGCAAGGGATCTTTTAGAGACGTTACCAGTGAAAGCGGGATGCGCAGTCTGAGTTTGCACATGGCTGGGTTCGGGGCTGGGCTGTTCGATTTAGATAACGATGGGTGGAAGGACTTGTTCGTCACGCGCGGGCATGTCGGGTCTCTTCCGCAGCCTGGTCAAGGCGTCGACCAGAACAACACCGTTTTTCGCAACCTGGGCGCCAGCGGCAAGTGGCAGGCTCTGACGGAAGATGCCGGGTTGGATGCGACTCCGCCGGCCCGGCACCGAGGCTGTGCTTTCGGCGATTTGGACCGCGACGGCAAAATCGACGTCGTCACGACAGCTCTTGCGCGGCCAGCGGAGATCTGGATGAATCGGAGCCCGAACGCGGGACACTGGCTCGATATTGCTCTCGAAGGGAGCAGAAGCAACCGCGACGGCATCGGAGCGCGTATCAAGGTGGTCAGCCGGAGCATTGGCGCGCAGTATAACCACATGACCACCAGTGTTGGCTATGCTTCCTCAAGCGATGGTCCGGTACATTTTGGACTTGGCCCAGACAAGCAGGCCGAATCGGTCGAAATCACCTGGCCGGCGGGGGCGGTTCAGAGCTTTCGGAATGTGGATGGCGATCGAATTTTGAAAGTAAAGGAACCGGCGAAGTAGCTTTTCTAGCTTGCCTTTGACGGCAAAGTACTGTTTAGCACCTTTTTGTGACCGTGATCTCGGCCGCCAAGCCCTTACCGAATACGTCCAGGCATTGAAACAATTGCTTGGCCTGGCCATTGATGCGGAAGATATCCTTCACAAATAATAATTGACCTTCGCGAGCCGCAGAGTTCCTGGGCTCTGACTTGTTGGGATCCTACACGAGTCTTGGCCATCCTCGGGTATTTATGAAGTGGGCTTTAGGGAACCGCCTACTCATGCTTTCGCCGCTCCAGCGTGCGCGAACGTCCGCGAGATCAAAGCCTGCGCTTCTTCCTGAATGCGCCGCAGGTGATCTTTGCCCAAAAAGCTTTCCGCATAGATCTTGTAGACGTTTTCGGTGCCTGAAGGACGTGCGGCAAACCAGCCATTCTTGGTTGTTACTTTCAATCCGCCGATGGCTGCTCCGTTCGCTGGCGCCTTGGTTAGCATGGCTTCGATCTTCTCGCCGGCGAGCTCTTTCGCGGAAACTTGCTCGGGCGAAAGCTTCTGCAAAATGGCTTTCTCATCGGGCGATGCCGGAGCATCAATTCGCTCGTAAACCGGGTCGCCGAACTTGGCAGTGAGCTCGCGATAACGCTCCCCCGGATTCTTGCCGAGTTTTGCCGTAACCTCGGCCGAGAGCAGCCCCAGGATCAAGCCGTCTTTGTCGGTGCTCCATGCGCCGCCATCGTGTTTGAGGAACGAAGCCCCGGCGCTCTCTTCGCCGCCAAATCCAAGCGATCCATCGAGCAAGCCATCGACAAACCACTTGAAGCCAACCGGCACTTCGTCCAACCTGCGCGGCAGATCCGCCGCTACGCGATCGATGATGCTGCTGCTTACCAAAGTCTTGCCAATGCCGGCATTGGCGCGCCAGTGCGGCCGGTTGCGAAATAGGTAATCGATGGCAACCGCCAGA
>CAWIFY010000038.1:0-72544 GCA_963835255.1 Terriglobia bacterium
TGTTAATTTTATGGTCAAGCTACTAAGGGCATGCGTGTGGATGCCTTGGCGCGAATAGGCGATGAAGGACGTGGCTAGCTGCGATAAGCCTCGGGAAGATGCAAGCAATCTATAATCCGGGGATTTCCGAATGGGGAAACCCAAGCTCAGTAATGAGCTTACCTGCCGGTGAATACATAGCCGGCTGGAGCGAACGGGGGGAAGTGAACCATCTTAGTACCCCTAGGAAGAGAAAACAATTGTGATTCCGATAGTAGTGGCGAGCGAACTCGGAACAGCCTAAACTTCGCGATTCGAAAGGAGAGCGGAGGGTTGCAGGACCACAAAGAATAAGCGGTGGGGCGAGGAGGCGACTTTTCGAACGCAGCTTATTCTAACGAGGTTATAAGAAAGTGTTAAGAGAACGGCTTGGAAAGGCCGGCCAAAGAAGGTGATAGCCCTGTATCTGAAAATGCCATCTTAGCTTCAAGTGGCTCCTAAGTACCGCGGGACACGGGAAACCTTGCGGGAATCTGCCGGGACCATCCGGTAAGGCTAAATACTCATTTGCGACCGATAGTGAACTAGTACCGTGAGGGAAAGGTGAAAAGAACCCCTGTGAGGGGAGTGAAATAGTACCTGAAACCGCATGCCTACAAGCAGTGGGAGGACTATGGCTCCGCAAGGAGCAACGTCTGACCTCGTGCCTATTGAATAATGAGCTGGCTAGTTAGTCTCAGTGGCAAGGTTAAGCGAAAGCGAGCCGTAGCGAAAGCGAGTCTGAATAGGGCGTTCAGTCGCTGGGATTAGACGCGAAGCGGGATGATCTACCCTTGGCCAGGATGAAATCCGTGTAACAACGGATGGAGGTCCGAACCGGTGTTGGTTGAAAACAGCTCGGATGAGCTGAGGGTAGGGGTGAAAGGCTAATCAAATTCCGTGATAGCTCGTTCTCTCCGAAATAGCTTTAGGGCTAGCCTCGTATGGTCCGTCTTGGTGGTAGAGAACTGATTGAACTAGGGGCCTTTCCGGGTTACCGAATTCAGCCAAACTGCGAATGCCAAGAACGAGTAATACGGGAGTCAGACGGTCCGGGCTAAGCTGGATCGTCAAAAGGGAAAGAGCCCAGACCATCAACTAAGGTCCCCAAGTACATGCTAAGTGGGAAAGGAAGTCGAGTTCCTCAGACAGCCAGGAGGTTGGCTTAGAAGCAGCCATCCTTTAAAGAAAGCGTAATAGCTCACTGGTCGAGGGACTCGGTGCCGACAATCCAACGGGGCTCAAGCATGTCACCGAAGTTATGGACCCATTTTGGGTGGTAGGAGAGCGTTCCTAGCGAGATGAAGGTCTACCGAGAGGAGGGCTGGATTGCTAGGAAGTGACTCTGCCAGCATAAGTAGCGAAAAGCCAGGTGAGAACCCTGGCCGCCGTAAGTCTAAGGATTCCTGAGAAAGGTTAATCCGCTCAGGGTTAGTCGGGGCCTAAGGTGAGGCCGAAAGGCGTAACTGATGGACACACGGTTAATATTCCGTGACTACGTTTGTTCGATAAAGACCGATGGGGGGACGCACCACAGAGGTCCATCTGCGAGAAGGGTCAAGGATGGATTGAGTGAGATCCGGAAGGGCAAATCCGCCGGGTCGTGTGCCAGGAAAATCCTCTAAGGAGAGCAATCGTACCCGTACCACAAACCGACACAGGTGGACGAGATGAGTATTCTAAGGCGCTCGGGTGATGGAGTTGCGAAGGAACTAGGCAAATTAACCCCGTAACTTCGGGAGAAGGGGTGCCCACTTCGGTGGGCCGCAGTGAAACGCGTCAGGCGACTGTTTAACAAAAACACAGGTCTCTGCTAAGTCGAAAACGACGTATAGGGGCTGACGCCTGCCCGGTGCCGGAAGGTTAAAGGGAGAGGTTAGCCGCAAGGCGAAGCTTTGAACTGAAGCCCCGGTGAACGGCGGCCGTAACTATAACGGTCCTAAGGTAGCGAAATTCCTTGTCGGGTAAGTTCCGACCTGCACGAATGGCGTAACGATCTGACGACTGTCGGCGCGCTCCGCCCGGCGAACTTGTGGTTCCGGTGAAGACGCCGGATGCCCGCCACTAGACGGAAAGACCCCGTGCACCTTTACTATACCTTTGCAATGAACTATGGTGCGGTCTGCGCAGCATAGGTGGGAGGCTTTGAACTCAGGCTCTTGGGCTTGAGGGAGCCAACGGTGAGATACCACCCTGATCGTTCTGTGGTTCTAACTTACTCCCGTGATCCGGGAGAGGGACATTGCAAGGCGGGTAGTTTGACTGGGGCGGTCGCCTCCTAAATTGTAACGGAGGCGCTCGAAGCTTGGTTCACTCTGTTTGGAAATCAGAGGGCGAGTGCAAAGGCATAAACCAGGTTGACTGCGAGACCTACAAGTCAAGCAGGTGGGAAACCAGGACTTAGTGATCCGGTGGTTCTGTATGGAAGGGCCATCGCTCAACGGATAAAAGGTACGCCGGGGATAACAGGCTGATCGGAGTCAAGAGTTCATATCGACGCTCCGGTTTGGCACCTCGATGTCGGTTCATCGCATCCTGGGGGTGTAGAAGCTCCCAAGGGTTGGGCTGTTCGCCCATTAAAGCGGTACGTGAACTGGGTTCAGAACGTCGCGAGACAGTTCGGTCCCTATCTGTGGTGGGCGCAGGAGATTTGAGGGGGCTTGTCCTTAGTACGAGAGGACCGGGATGAACAGACCTCTTGTGATTCAGTTGTCACACCAGTGGCACAGCTGAGTAGCGAAGTCTGGTTAGGATAAGTGCTGAATGCATATAAGTACGAAACCTTCCCCAAGATGAGATCTCCCTGAAGAGCCGTGAAAGACGATCACGTTGATAGGACGGATGTGTAAGCGCAGTAATGCGTTGAGCTTACCGTTACTAATAGCTCGTTCGGCTTGACCATAAAATTTACTCTATGGAAGATGAGCTCGCGCTTCTCAGCGAAGCGAAGACTCAATCAAGCGCGCGTGTTGTAACTTGTGGCAGCCGCCAATAACTATTCAAAGACCTTACCCCAAGTTTTACGACTTTCGGGTGATATCAGCGAGAGGGTTCCACCCGTTCCCATCCCGAACACGGAAGTTAAGCCTCTCAGCCCCGATGGTACTGCATGCGCGAGTGTGTGGGAGAGTAGGACGTCGCCCGATTAATCACAAAACCCCGGCCGCTATACCCGCCGGGGTTTTTTGTTGCCAATTACTCTTTTAAGGCGTCATACAGCCGCAACCGCGAGAAGTCAGCCGATGAATCTTCAAAAGATAATCACCGAATTGCAAGCTGAACGGGAGCGTTTAGACGAGGCCATCCTGGCGCTCGAACGGCTCTCGGTCTCAGATGCGTCGCCGCGCGGTCGTCCTCCCCGCTGGCTTAAGCACGGAGCCGGCCGTTCGGCCGATCACGAGGGCTCACTACCGAAAAGCAGGGCGGCAACGAATAATCCTGATTAGCTGATCGTCGTATAGCGCATACCGGCCCTGTTCAATTTCTCGCCATCGAGCGCATGGCGCCCATCGAGTACGAACGGATTGCGCATCTTCTTAGCCAGCGATTCCCAATCTAAATCCCGGTAGTCATTCCATTCCGTCACCAGCACCAACGCGTCGCATCCTTCTGCGGTCTCGCATACGTCCTTGCACAAACAGATCCCCATCCCGCCATGTTCCCGCTCGAATCGCTCCGAGGCGATAGGGTCGTGAGCCTTGACCCGCACTCCCCGGTCGATTAGCTTCTGCGCAATCTCAATTGCGGGTGCCTCCCGCAAGTCGTCCGTATTCGGCTTAAAGGCCAAGCCTAATAGCCCGATTGTTCGGCCCTTCAGAATCTTAAGTTCATGAAGCAGCTTTTCCACCACCCGGTCGCGCTGCCGCGAATTCACTGTGCGCGCCGCTTCCACAATCGGCATATGGAGCCCGTATTCACCGGCGGTTGCGATCAGGGCCGCCGTATCCTTTCCAAAGCAGGAGCCGCCCCATCCCAGCCCGGCGCTCAGAAAACGCGGTCCGATGCGCGAATCGAGACCTATGCCGCGTGCTACCTCCGAGATGTTGGCGCCCACCCGTTCGGCCAGCAGTCCCACCTCATTGATAAAGCTGATCTTTAGTGCCAGGAATGCATTCGCTGCATACTTGATCAGCTCGGCCGAGGCCAGGTCAGTCGATACCAGCGGGACCGCCACCGCATCCTCCGGCCTCTCCAGGTAAGTCGGCGCCTGGAACGTCTGATCCAATATCGGGCGGTAAAGCGAATAGAGGGTCTCGAGAGCTCTCGGTTCGTCCGCTCCGATCACAATCCGGTCGGGATACAAGCTGTCGTGCAAGGCTGTGCCTTCCCGCAGGAACTCGGGGTTAGAGGCGACTGCGAAATCGGTTTTAATCCCGTCCTGACGCTGTTGCGTTGCATCGCGCAACAGAGATCCTACCCAGTTACCGCTGCCGATCGGTACCGTCGACTTGTTCACAACAACCGTGAATTTTCCGCTGGCGTTCTGCCCGATCGAGCGCGCAGCCTGCGACAGATACTCTAGGTTCGGAGCGCCTGAAGGCGTCGGCGGCGTTCCCACGGCAATGAAAACTACGTCCGCCCCCGGAATGGCCTCGGCGTAACTGCCTGTGAAGGTGAGATTTGGTCGAGCCTCTTCGAGTACGTTCTCCAGATTAGGCTCGTAAATCGGTACCCGACCCGCCTTGAGTTCCTTGATCTTTGACTCGTTTGTATCCAGACAACAAACCGAGTGGCCAATTAAGGCCAGGCAAGCGCCCGTCGTCAGCCCGACATATCCTGTTCCAATGATCGCAACCCGCATATTTCTTAGAAAAACCGGCCTCCGACTCCGGCAATGTCGTCATCATAACCCAACCTCGTAGGATTCCTCGTCAACCCCTCGGATCAAGGGATAGTATGCGAAAATACTATGGTGATCGAAGTCATCCGGGAGGGCGTAACCGCTGCCGAGGCGAAAGTAGTCATTTTTGACTTCGACGGGACTCTGTCGCTCATCCGATCCGGTTGGATGGAAGTGATGGTACCGCTCGGCGTGGAGCAGTTAGCTGCGCTCGATACTGGAGAGTCAAGAACACAATTACAGGAAGTTGTCGAGGAGTTCGTCTGGCGGCTGACCGGCAAGGAAACCATCTACCAGATGATGGCTCTCGCCGACGCCATTCGCGCCCGAGGCGGCCAGGCGCTCGAACCCCGCGTCTACAAGAAAATGTATCTCGACCGGCTTTGGCTTAAGATCCGGGACCGGATCGAGGCGCTGCGGTCGGGCTCGATCGCAGCTGACTGCTATCTTGTGCCGGGCGCGAAGCAGTTGCTTGAGGACTTAGTGGCGCGCGGGCTCCGGCTCTATCTTGCGAGCGGAACCGATGACGCGAATGTAAAGGAAGAAGCCGCTTTGCTCGGCATCGCCGGTTACTTTGAAGGGCGTATTTTCGGAGCCCAGGAGGATCTCAAGAGTTTTTCTAAAGCGCTGCTGGTCCAGCGAATCTTGTCTAATGCGGCAGCGATATCCGCGAATCAGCTCCTCGTCTTCGGCGATGGATACGTCGAGATCGAAGAGGTGAAGAAAGCGGGCGGTGTGGCGGTGGGAGTAGCGAGCTCCGAGCCCGAATGTCTCCGGGCGGACTCCTGGAAGCGCGAACGTTTAATCAAAGCCGGAGCGGATTATATTGTTCCCAATTTCCTGCATTCAGAAGAAGTCGTATCCGCGCTGTTCCACGCCGCCATGTTTGTGGAAAGATAGTGGAAGTACCGTAGTAGTAATGCTGTAACTTTGTAGATTATTTCTACATCATTGAATCGAGCTTGTTAGTAGCGGGAGAAGCATCTTTGTCACCTGAAGCTTCAGCAATTCATTCCGAAGAAATCCGTCCGCTTATTGCCGGCGGAAATGGCCGCCCAAAGATTCTCTTGGCCGACGACCACCACATAATTCTCGATGCACTGCGGACCATGATGAGCGGCGACTTTGACGTTGTCGCTGTGGATAACAGTCGCGCGTTCATCGATGCGGTAGAAAAATTTCAGCCGGACGCTGCCATCCTCGACGTAAATATGCCGGGCGTGGATGGATTCAGTACAGCCCGAGAGGTCTTGGAACGGAAGCCAGGATTACCGATCGTCTTTCTGTCCATGTACGCGGAATCGAGATATGTAGACCGGGCCGCTCAGGTGGGCGCCAAGGGCTATCTATCCAAGGTTGCCCCAGCCCAAGAACTGATCTCAGCTATTCACGCCGTGCTTGAGGGCGAAGTTCTCCTGCCGACCTCAATGCCTCGCGAGGAGTCGAGCATTCCGCAACCGGTAAAAGGCGAGTTGACTGCCCGCCAGCGTGAAGTACTCCGCTTAATCGCGCTTGGTAGCAGCGCTAAAGATATCGCCAACCAACTCAATATTTCCGTTCGCACTGCAGAATTTCACCGGGCTGCCATTATGCAGCGTCTCGGTCTGCACTCAACCGCGCAGATGACTCGCTACGCGATCGCGAACAATATCGCTTAACGACCCGTACTTAATTAATATATTTGTTTGCCGGAGAGCTTACATTGGGGGTCGGCCTTAGCGGGCTGGTCCGGAAAAGGATGGCTCGTTGGATGCCGCCGCTGTAGTCCCGCGTTAAGGAATGAAGGGCTTCCAACGCCTCCATTTGAGTTTGAAAACGGCATTCCTCCCACTCCCCGTTCAGATTGACTCTTAAAGTCCATTGCTGCGCGGACATGCTCAGGTTCTCTGCATTTAGTGCACCGCGCGCCTGAACCCGCTCAGACTTTTATTTGCCACGCTTTTGAGGTAACTGAGGGTAAATGGCGAAGTCCAACAGCGGAGGTTCTCGATGTCCTTGAATTTCGGGACAGCCCTGAAACTTATGGCGGTCGGGTTCTGGATTGCGCAGACTCTTTTCGCCCTATGGGCCCAAATTGCAGTCCGTGATCACATCGACACCGGCACAAATCAGATGCTCAAATCGCGCGACACAGCTTTTGCGCTGAACGTCGCTCAGGGCGGCGCTGCCGAAGTGAAACTGGGTAAGCTCGCCGCAGATAAGGCAAGCGACCGGGATGTGAAGGCTTTTGGCCAGCAGATGGTCGACGATCACACGAAGGCTAATGACCAGTTGGCGTCGGTCTGCCACCAGGAAAATATGACCTTGCCTTCAGGCATGACCGCCAAGGACGAGGCCCAGTACAACCGCCTTCAGAATCTGTCCGGCGCGGCTTTTGATAAGGCTTACGTGGCGGACATGCTGAGGGACCATGAGGCCGCTGTGAAGGAATTTCAGAAGGAGGCGCGTGCCGGCAAGGACTCGACCCTGAAAAATTTCGCGGCGCAGACTCTGCCCGTTTTGCAAGGCCACCTTGAAAAGATCAAGTCGATCCACTCGAAAATGGGCGGCCGCTCGTCTATGTAGCGGAGTCAGGCAAACATCATGAAATATAGAGTTGTTTTTAGAGGACGTTCCGATCAGCAAGGCGAAAAAGCAGACGAGCCTTCGAGCTTCCTGGATATCCAGTTAGACGACGAGACATTTCTGGATGCAGTATTTGTCGGCCGCACGCAGCCGGATGCTCTGCATTCTTCCGATCTGATTGAGGAAGACGACGGCTTCCTTAGTCTCGGTAGCGAGATCTGGGAATATGATGTGGCCGAAGGCAAAGACGAGGACTTCAGGAATGCCCTCCTGAACTCTGGTATGGTCATGGAGGTAGAACCGCTCGAGTCGAGCGATGAACTTGGCGTTACTTAACTGTTTGTCAGAGGGAGATTAGAGTCCGATGCTCCGCTTAATCTTGATCATTATTTTGTTTTTTTTGCTGATTGGCATGTTGCCGACCTGGGGATATTCGTCGGGCTGGGGCCTGGGCTATTACCCGAGCGGCGGTCTGGGCTTGCTGCTGATCATTGTGCTTGTCCTGTTCCTGGTTGATCGTAGAAGAGTCTAAACTTACGGCGTGGAAGCTTACCCAGCCCAGCCCGCTTAATCCTAATTAATGTCTCCTACTGGTATTTCGGTAAGAAAGCCGGTCCGGCCTTGCGTCTTAGAAAGTGGCATCACATGGAGGGCCGATTATGAAGTCACTCAATCGAATGTTAGGAATTCTTTGTCTTAGTGGGGTAATGGCAATCGGGACCGCGATACCGCTGGCAGCCGCGCCGAACGGCTGGTTCCAATATGGCGACCGGTTCGGAGACCTGCGCGGTTTGGTGGACCGCACCCAGAACGATCTGCGGGGTTCCGCGGAACTCGAACACAATAACGGCGATCAGCGCGAGAGGTACCGCAACGCGCAAGGGCACTTGTCAACCTTCGATCGCCACTTGACCAAAGGTCATTTCGACAAGAGTGAGCTGGATAGAGCCATTCACGACGTGCAAAGCGTGTTGGATCATAATGCGCTCCAAGCCAGCGCTCGCGATGCACTGCTACGCGATGTTCAGGATTTGCGAGCGGTACGCGATCACCGCTACTAGCGCTCGTGCATACAGAGCCGGGATGTACTCGATCCCGGCTCGAACCAGAGCTTTTTAGGGACGCGCGACACTGTTTTCCTTCATGGGACAATCACTTCAAGACTGTCCACGATGGCGTTATCCCGGCCGCTTCGTATTGTCATTCCTGGGGGAAGCGGCCAGCTCGGTCAACTTCTGGCGCGGCACTTCCACCAGCAGGGTCACCACGTAACAGTTCTCGCGCGCCGACCAAAGTCCGGCGACTGGCGGACCGTCGTCTGGAGCGGCTACGATCTTGGTGACTGGGCTGGAGTGCTGGAAGGCTCCGACGTCGTAATTAATCTCGCGGGGCATAGCGTGAACTGCCGCTACACTGCTGAGAACCGCCGCGCAATTCTCACTTCCCGAACCATCACCACCGGACTTATCGGCCAGGCTATTGCTCAAGCCGCACACCCGCCGGGTTTATGGCTAAATGCCAGTACAGCCACCATCTACCGCCAGAGCTTTGACCGGGCCATGGACGAGGCTACTGGCGAAATCGGCGGCCATGAGCTGGACACGCCCGCTCAATGGGCTTTTAGCATCGAAGTCGCGACGGCGTGGGAAAGGGCTCTCTTCGCAGAGAACCTACCTAACACTCGCAGGATTGCTATGCGTACCGCTATGGTGATGAGCCCCGATCAGGGTGGTGCTTTCGACCTTTTACTGCGTTTAGTCCGCTGGGGTCTAGGCGGATCGACCGGGTCTGGCCGTCAATACATTTCGTGGATTCACGATGTCGATTTTGTGCGCGCTATCGAGTTCCTGATTGCGCGAGATGAAATGGCCGGCATGGTGAACCTCTGCTCTCCCTTTCCCGTTGCCAACCGCAAATTCATGAGTTGCCTTCGCCGCTCCTGGTGTACCAGTTACATCGGCTTACCCGCGCCCTCCTGGATACTCCCGTTTGGTGCCGCACTCTTGCGCACGGAAACCGAACTAGTGCTTAAAAGCCGCCGAGTTGTTCCCCAACGGCTGCTTGAGGCCGGCTTCGATTTTCATTTCCCGAACTGGCGCGGCGCTTGCCAGGATCTTGTCACGCGCTGGCGTCAACTTCAGCCCGATTGACAAATCCTACTGCGTTTGACCGGCTTCCTCCTGCCGGGCTAACTCTGCTCTGAAATCTTGCTCCGATGCCTCAACGAACCGCTTGAGCTCCGTCGCGTCCACAAGTGCGTTTCGATTCCCAAGCTTGAGTTCTTTCGCCTTCTCCGCCATGTGGAAGAAACTTGGATGGGGTGCCAGAAAAACATCGCATGGCAAATTCCGTAGCAACGCGAAGCTGCGTTCGTAATCGGCTATGATTCCCCGGTATTTCAAGTTGCCGGTTAACTGATTACCCGGTACCGTCGTACTGCAGTAAAACACAGCTCGATAGATCTTGCCGTCAGCCGAGACCGGCATAGTCCACGTCGTGCACCCTTTTGTATGACCCGGCGTGAGATGTGCGGCTAGAGTTAGAGTTCCCAGCGAAACGGTCTCGCAATCCGCGATAACTCGATCTACCTTCACGGCCGGAAAGCGAGTGTCACTCTGGCCCTTGCCATAACTCAACTGATGGCCGGTGATGAGTGTCTCGGCGTCCGCCTTACTTGCAATCATCTGCGCCTTGAAAGCGCGTTTCAACTCTGCCAGGGCGCCGCAGTGATCGTAGTGCGCGTGGCTGCTCAGGAGATACTTGACGTCCTTCACCCGGAAACCGAGAGCCGCGATGTTCTTCTCGATCTGCGGCGCGGTCTCGGCGAATCCGCCATCGAGGAGAATATGGCCCTGCGGCGACGTAATCAGAAACGATGAAACGCCCGCCGCTCCCACGTAGTAGATGTTGCCAATAATTCGGAACGGCGCGACAGGCATATTCCATGAGGCTCTCTGCGAATTGCTGTTCTGCGCAAGTAGAGTCAAAACAGCAGAGGCTAGTACGGTGAGCGTATTGGCTGACCGCCTCATCGCGAAAACTCGCCGGAACTCTGGTGCTTTCGGCTGCTCACTCCCGGGTTCTCGATTACCTGATAAGCTCTATCATGGAATACTTCGACATATCCCCCACGCGCGAGCAGGTTACGGATGTAGGCGAGAGAAGCTTTGTCCATCGCTCCGATTTTTGCGATTTGTTTCATATGATCTGTGTCGAGAACGATGAAATCGGCCTGTCGCTTCGTGATTGCGCCTAAGTAGACGTCGTCCCGCAAGCAAGCCCGGCAGTTCAGCTTGTAAAACAACTCAGTCCGGCCAAACACAATATCGTTTGGATGGACGTGCGAATTGAGGAATGAGATCAGCGGCAGGTACTGGCGCTGATAATTCTCGCTCCGTATATTGACGGCACTACTCCCCAAAGCCAACAGAGAAATTAAGACCTGCAGCGCTGCTAATGCCTTTGTGAGCGCAGTTTGCCTCTCCCAGAGGAACGCGAGCCAGATAGCGAACAGCGCGCTCAGCCACGCGAGCAACGTACCAATCCCGCAGCTTACCGACAAAGCTCGCTGGGTGAAGATGCTGAACCCGAATACCTTGAAGGCAGCGGCCTGGAGAACCATCCCGAGCGGCACCATCCAATAAAAGACACGGTCAATGCCGGTCAAATACGGCACGCCCGCCGACTCCATTACGTGATTCTGGAGCTTGCCTGCGCTAGTGAGCGTGTAAGCAGGAATTCCGTAGAAGCCTTCGTCCACCAAAGGAAGATTTGTAATTGCAAGGCCTCCTACCACACTTAGATGAATCAGGCAGGCGGCAATCAGCAACAGCCGGGCATTCTGTCTGCCGAATCCCACATATCCACTGAGCATTCTTTAGCGGCTGCCCTTCCGATATCCCATCACCGCTTTCTCGTGTTCGGCCAGTGTCGATGAGAATGCATGAGTGCCGCCGCCGTTGGGCTTTGCCACAAAAAACAGATAGTTCGTGTCTGCCGGATACAGCGCCGCTTTCAGCGATAAAGCTCCCGGGTTCGAAATCGGCCCAGGGGGCAATCCGCTGTGCGTGTAGGTGTTGTATGCGCTCCGGCTCGCCAGATCGGACTTATGAATCACTCCGTTGTACCGGTTTTCGAGAAGCGCCGCGTAAACCGTCGTTGGATCACATTGCAGCGGCATCGCCAAGCGTAAACGATTTAGAAAAACCGAGGCGATTTCGGGCCGCTCCGCAGGACTTGCGGACTCTTTCTCGACCAGCGAAGCGAGAATCACGACCTGATGAATTTTGTCCGCTTGTTTCTCTCCGCCGAGCGAATTCCATTGTTTGCGAAATTCATCGGTCATCATCCGGCAGAGCTGCCGCGCAGTAGTTTTGTGCGTCACTCGATAAGTAGAAGGGAAGAGATACCCTTCCAGGTTTGGCGCCCGGCTATCGAGATCGCGAATGCTTTTCGCGTCGGCTGTGGCCTTGAGAAAAGCTGCCGGTGCGACTGTGTCGGAAGATGCCAGCAATCCCGCAATATCGAACATGTTGCTGCCTTCCGGGACGGTGAACTCTTCGTAGAAGATCTCGCCGCGCCGAATCTTATCGAACACCTGCCAAGGCGTCTGGGTAGTGCCGAAGCGGTACTCGCCCGCTTGCAGCGGCGCGCGTGGATGCAGCAGGTGTATCGCCAGGAACGCCCAGCGCGATCGCACCACCCCTTGCTGCTGCAACTTTTCCGCAATCTCGCGCGACGATGTTCCGTGCTCGATTTCGACGAACGTCTCTGTGCGGAAGCCGCGATACGGCGTGAAATACCAGTAAGCCGCTAACCCAGCGCTCGCAAGGGCTAACAGAATCACTAGCAGCGCGGCAGCCGATAGTGCCCTTCCCAGGCAACCTCGCTTCTCAGCCAAACTGTCCTCCGACGGCTTTGTCCCGCTCATGGCTGACGCAAGCAAGATAACTTTCGAGCAGCAACACCGCGGCCAGCCGGTCTACGGCTTTCTTTCGCTGTTCGAGCGTGGCGCCCGCCTGCTTCAACATCCGCTCCGCTTCGCGCGAAGTCAGCCGCTCGTCCCAATACACAACCCGTAAGCCGGCGTGCTCGCTCAACCGGTCGGCGAACTCGCGCGTGTATTCGCTCTGCCGGCTCTCCGAGCCGCTCATGTGCAGCGGCTTGCCAACCAGCAGCAAGCCCACGTTCAAGTCTCCTGCGATCTCTTTCAGCTTCTCCAGATCGTCGCGAATGCGCGTACGTTCGAACGTCTCAAGCCCTTGCGCGGTGACACCCAATAAGTCGCTAACCGCCAGGCCAATCCTCTTTTTGCCTACGTCCAGAGCCAGAATGCGGCCATGCTGCTCGTCCTTTTGCATTTTCGCCTCGCTGACAAAGCGCGGGCTCATCCTCCATCGATACCAGTTTGGATTATAGTGTGCCTGCAGCATGTTAAAGTAGCGAGTACCGGGGACGCGAACCGCTTTGGCAATCCTCAGTCCTCCGCAGATCTCTCAAAAAACGTTCGGTTTCGGACGAACTCTGATTGCAATTGCGGCGCTGGTCACGCTGCTCTACTTTGGGCGCGACTTCTTCGTCACTTTAATCATCTCTGCCGTATTCGCTTTCATCCTCGATCCCGTTGTAGTGCTTATTACTAAGTTGCGAGTGCCGCGCGGGGCTGCTACCGCCATCGTAATTGTTTTGGCGATTGTGGCCGTATATCTGCTCGGGGCTTTGGCGTGGAGCCAGGTATCGACAATCAAAGAAGACCTGCCTACCTACAGCTCTCGCATGGGCGAAGTAGTCGATTCCATCAACACGAAAGTGGACGACGTCGAGAAGAAGACGCTCGACCTGGTCCTCCCTAAGAACCTGCGTCAGCAGCAACAGCAAATTCAGCAGAAGCCGCAGGAAGCGCTACGGGCGCGCAAGCGGCGCGGGGTTGCTTCAGCGCCCGTTGTGCCCGCTCAACCGCCCCCTATTCAGGAAGTGCGCATCCATACCGAACCGCCTCCGCTGATCGGCACCGTCTATGGTTACCTCTCAAGTTATGTTCACGCATTGGTGATGGCCTCGTTCGTGCCGTTCCTGGTTTACTTCATGTTGAGCTGGCGCGACCACATCAACCGCCGCTTCCTGCTCCTCTTCCCAGGCGAGAATCGCTATATAGTCGGTAAGAGTTGGTCGCACATCGGCGATTCCACCCGCGCCTTCGTGCTCGGCAATTTTCTGCTCTGGGTCTTTCTCAGCGCGGTGAGTGCGATCACTTTCTTCTTTCTCGGTCTGCCTTATTGGCCGCTCATCGGCTTGCTCAGCGCTTTTTTCAGCCTGATTCCTTATGTGGGTCTGGCCTTGAGCCTGGTACCGCCCGTGCTTGCCGCGCTGGCCATTCCGAACCAGTTCAAGATCGTGTTCACGGCCATCTTAATCACCGCCTCGTTGCACCTGATCTCAATGAATTTCCTCTACGCCAAACTCATCGGCAAACGAGTGCAGCTGAATCCGCTCGTAGTGACCATCGCCATGATGTTCTGGGGATTGCTCTGGGGCGCTGTCGGCCTCGTGCTTGCCATTCCAATCACTGCCGCTTTCAAAGGCGTCTGTGACAATGTCGAATCCCTCGAACCTCTCGGGCGATTGCTCGGCGAAGATTAACGCCAACTTGCAGCTCACGTACGTTGCAAGCACTTAGATCCTTTTGAGCAAAGACTTTTGAGCAAAGACTTGTGTCAGCGACAAACGGGGAGTATGCTGTTATCGAATACCGATAAGACTGATGAAGCCCAATGATCTCGTTCAAGGTACGCTGGGTCTGCTCATCCTAAGAATCCTAGCTTTGGAACCCATGCACGGGTGGGCTCTCTTTCCCAACGTCTAAAGCTAATCTCTGAGGACATCCTGCAGGTTGGCCCCGGGTCCTTGTACCCGGCGCTTCACAAACTGGAACAGGAAGGGTGGATCAGCGCTGAATGGTTGATCAGCGACACCCGCCGCCGCGTCAAGTTCTACTCACTGACCAAAGAAGGCCGGAAGCAGTTGCAAGCCCAGACAGCGGACTGGAAGCGCTTGTCCGGAGCCATCTCCGCAATCGTCCTTTCCGCCCGAGGTTAAGTTATGCGATAGTTCAGGAAATGGCGCCTGCGCTCTCAATCGCTGTTCGATCGTTCGCGCCTAGAAATCGATCTCGAAGACGAGTTGCGCGATTATCTCGATCGTGAAATTGAACACCGGATTGCCGCCGGATCCTCTCCGGAAGAAGCAAGGAGACTTGCATTGTCTAGCTTGAACGGCGCGGAGCGCTTAAAAGAAGAATGCCGCGACACGCGGGGCACTCGATGGTTGGAAGAGAGTCTTAGCGACATACGATTCGCAGTCCGCACCCTGCGCAAAGCGCCGGCATTTACTGCTACCGTTGTTGCCGCCTTGGCCTTATGTATCGGCGTGAACACCGCCATTTTCTCCGTAGTCGACACGATACTTTTTCGTCCTCTGCCGTTTCCAGATCAGGGCCGCCTTGTGTCTATTACTGAAGGCGTTCCCGGCCTGGGCTTCCCTGTCCTTCCGTTTTCGCCTCCTGACTACCTGTTTGTCGCAGCCAACAATCGTTCCTTCGCCGCGACTGGAACCTACCGCACCGATTCCTACGAGATTTCAGGGGCAGGGCAGCCCCGGCGTGTGCACGGCGCGCGTTTAACGGCCTCGCTATTTCGGGTTTTGGGAGTGTCACCCGCCATCGGCCGGGCATTTACTTATGAAGAAGATGAACACGCAAAGAGAGTCGTCGTCCTGAACTACGGGTTCGCTCAAACTGTGTTTGGGACACCGCAGAAAGCGCTCGGCCGCTCGATTTCTCTCGACCGCATTCCGCATGCAGTGATCGGGATCATGCCACGATCATTCTCTTTCCCAATACGAGGCTCGCAATTCAACGGCGATCCCGCTGAGCTATATGTGCCAGTCTCATGGACTTCCGAAGACAGGCAACAGAATGTAAGCAACTTCGACTACAGCATGATTGGCCGCTTGCGACCTGGCGTGACGATTCGGCAGGCAAACTCGGAGATGCACGGGTTGCTCAAACGCGTCGCCGGAAGCTACCCGCCACAGATGAAACAGGCCCTCCAGCAGCATGTGCCGAATTTCTCTCTGGAATCGCAGAGCATTCCGTTTAGCCAAGAGTTTATAGGGAATGTGCAACGCCCGCTCCTGTTACTGCTAGCCGCTGTCGGCATCGTTCTTCTGATTGGATGCGCTGATGTCGCGAATCTCATGTTCAGCCGCATGGTAGGCCGTCAGCGGGAATTTGCTCTCAGAACCGCTCTGGGCGCTCGAAAGTGGCGTCTTGCTCGTCAGACGATAACCGAAGGTCTGGTTCTCTCGGTAGCCGGCGGCACAGTCGGGTTTTGCCTTGCGTTCTGGGCTTTGCCGCTGCTAATCCGTTTCGCCCCTGATAACCTCCCGCGCTTGAACGAAATCGGTTTGAACTGGCGTATGACGGCCTTCGTGGTCGCAGTCACATTGGCTACGCCTTTAGTATTCTGTCTGGGGCCTCTCGCGAGCACCATTCGTTTTGCTTTAGCCGATCAACTTCGCAGCGGAGGACGTACAAGTACGCGAGGCAGGCATCAACGCCTGATCATGTCGGCAGCCGTTATCGTACAATTCAGTCTCGCTTTCCTTCTGCTAACTACAGCCGGATTGCTGATGCGCAGTTTCATCAAGGCAACGGAGACTAATCCAGGGTTTCGCCCCGAGCACGTCCTTAGCGCGCGAATCGCGTTACCGACAGCTGTTTACAAGACACCTGCCCAGATCACCGGCTTCTTCGATCGCCTCCTCGTCCGGCTCAGTGCGCTCCCAGGCGTCCGGCGATCGGGCGCGATTTCGGATCTGCCGCTTACCTCGACATCTAACGTAATCATTTCCGTTGAAAGTCACGGTAGCGATACTGAACGAGTCGACATGATCTTCTGCCGCGGCAATGCCCTCGATGCTTTACGCGTGCCGCTTCTTCGTGGAAGGCGGCTTCAACCCGGCGACAATCTCAAAAAGCAGCAAGTCGCTGTGATCTCCCAGTCACTGGCGAAGCGAACCTGGCCGAATAGCGACCCTATCGGTAAACGCATTCGATTCGGCGTGAATATTCCGAATAACAACGAGCCATGGTTGACAGTAGTTGGTGTTGTAGCAGATGTGAAGGCGCGCCTTACCAGCAGTTCCCCGCGTTTGCTTCTGTTTACCACTCCAGACGATTGGGTCAACCAAATGGATGTAATCGTCCGGATTGCAGGGAATCCGCTCTCGCTCTCAAGCGCGATCCGGCATGAGATAACCGGGATCGATCCTAGTCTCGCTCTGGGAAAGGTTGAGACACTCGATCAAGTCCTCGATCAATCGTTGTCGCCCGAGCGCTTTAGAACTTGGCTACTGGCCTCTTTCGCTCTCGCAGCCCTGCTGCTGGCCATGCTGGGGATCGTCGGGCTGCTTGCTTTCAACGCTACGCAACGTACGCAGGAATTTGGTGTTCGTATCGCCTTGGGAGCAAGTCGCCATGACCTCTTTGCGCTGGTCTTCCGGCATTGTTTGCAACTGTCCGGCACCGGGATCGGGGTCGGGCTGGCAATATCCATTTTCGTAACTCGAGCGCTCTCCGCATTGCTCTACGACACCAGTCCGCTTGATCCTGGAACTTTTGTCGCGGTCGCTTTCATCCTCATGCTAATTGCGCTCGGGGCCGCCATGATTCCGGCATGGCGTGTGGTTCACATCGATCCCACCATGGCTCTAAGGGCCGAATAAGCTCAGGCGCTAACCGCCCGCACGAATGCCTTGATCGCTGGTTCGCTTCCCGCCACCGTCATGACCGGCTTCGAATGCGCCGCTTCCGTCCGGACGTATGCCAAACCAACGACCTCGTGCAGCGCCGGCGAGTATGCGGCGGAGCTGATCTCCGCTACGTCGGCTCCTTGCGACTGCAGCTTGGTTCCTGGACCTGGCGGCGTGTTGGCTGCAATGCGGATCGGCGTGAGCAGCCGGTGAACCTGGCCCCGCGCGCGAACCCGTTCCACAATTTCCTGGCCCAGGTAGCATCCCTTATTTGAGTGCACCGCTTCGGCAACCTGCGTTTCCTGCACCAAATACCGCTCGCTGATCTCTTCTCCATAGCGAGGCAACCCGTTTTCGAGGCGCACCACGCGCACTTCTTCCGCGCTGGCATCCATCGCGCCCGCCGCGTGCAGCCGATCCACCAACGTGTCTTTTTCGAAAACGGGAACAAAAATTCGCAGCCCCTCCGCCCCGCTGGCTGTCACACGCGCAGTGAAACCAGCGCCGTAGTCTCGAACGGAAAAGCGAACATCTCCGACTGGAATACCGAGCTGCGCGGCGATTTCCAGGCTCTTTGGACCCTCTAGTCCGATCGCGCTTAGGCTCGCCGTCTCGTCTTCCAGAGTGGCATCGTCCGCGATGATGTAGCGGTCCAAGTGCTGAAAAATCTTTGCCCCGGTCTCAGGCTCTAAATCGAGGAACAACGCCTCGCCCAGGTTGTAAATCCGCGCATCGGCCAGTATCCGGCCCTTGTCGTTCAGGAAAAACGCATACAATCCATGCTCCGGGGCCAGATACTGGATGTGGTTGGTACTCATCGCATGCAGCAGCCGCGCCCGGTCCTCGCCCGTGACGCGAATCTTGCCGCGCGTAGACAGATCGACCAGCGCAGCACCCTCGCGCAGCGCCTCATAACCCTTCATGAATGTCTATGTCTTTGATGCCCTCACGAACTGCCAGGAGTCAGCAACTCCTTCACGTAAAACTCCAGTCCGGGCGTGCAGGCATAGGCGTTCCCGCCATAGATCGTGTCTTCGCCTGCGAAACTTCGAAAAACTCCGCCAGCCTCCTCGGTCAGAATCTTGAGAGGAGCCAGATCCCAGGGCTCGGCATTAGGCTCGATCCAAACGTCAGCCTTGCCCTGCGCGAGCAAAATCGCATCCACCGCTCCGCCCATGCTCCGAACCGCCCAGAACTGCTGCACCCACGGCAAAAGACCCGCTCCGAAAGGCCGCACGCCGACCTTGTTGAAGCCATTGAAAGAGAGAACCGCATCTCTGGGCCGCGTTTTTTCAGATACCCCAATGCGTGCGCCGTTTGCCCATGCACCTTGGCCCCGGGCTGCCCAGAGCAAGGCATTCTGCCCCGGACTGTGCGCCGCCCCCGCGACTACCCTGCCGTTCTCTTCGAGCCCGATCAAGACCGCCCAAAGCGGAATCCCGCGCACGAAATCGCGCGTGCCGTCGATCGGATCGATGATCCACTTGCGCCCGCTCCGGCTTTCCCGGTTGGCGCCCTCCTCGCCTAAAATGCCGTCTTCCGGAAACTCCCGCAAAATCGTCTCCACGATCAGCTTTTCGCACGCCCTATCGGCCGCGGTCACCGGCGATTCGTCGGACTTCGCTTCCGCCGTCACCCCCCGTCGCGCATAATCGAGCGCCAACGCGCCAGCTTCCTGCGCCACCAGTTTGGCTAGCTCGAGTTCACGCTTGAACGACATGTACATTATGTATACCAGGGCGGCTCCTCTCGCTGAGTCGCAAGCCGAGCCCCGTCCGGGTGCTGGATTGAGCCCTAACCTCGCTCCTAAAGGACGACAAAACAAAGGCTGACAAAGCGTCCACAATGTGGGCGGCCGGTAGCGGAAGGACCGCTGTACGCGATCTTGAACTGTCTTGGATCCTATGGCCCTGGTTACTTCATCCGGAAGACGGGTCATCTGGCCTCTGCGACGGGAGCCCGCGCACCGCAGTCTCGTCATGCCATTAAAGTAGGTGATCTTACTTTCTAGGAGTATTGACAACGTTTATAGCTTGGTTGTAGTCTGAAGTTTCACTAAGATTCCGAGCTATTACCTGGGGGGATACTTCCTGCGGGCGTTGTGGTACACGCCTACCGGTGTCCCGCCCGAGGAGTTGAATGAACAGAGAGTATTTTGTCCTCGATTTTGCCCATTCATTGCATGGCAGGGTCAAGCGAATACACATCAGTTACAAAGCGCTAGCTTACGCGGGCGGAGCATTTCTGGCGCTTGCGCTGGTGCTCTGCGGGATGCTCTCGAGCTATTTCTGGATGGGCAGGAAAGTATCGAATTATAGGCGTATGCGCTCCGACTTCGATCACTTGCGCATCCAGTACGTGGAGCTTGAACGGCAGGCAAATCAGCACAAGCAGCAGATAGCATCGCTCGAGAAGCTAGCCAGTGAAGTTTCAGCCGCCTATGGGCTAAACCAGCAAGCCACAAGCCCGGAGGATGGGACGCCGCTGGATGCAGACTCAGCGCCGGAGCTCCGTGAGTCAATCGAGCAGTACAATTTGCTCCAATCAGCATCGTTCTCTGGCATCTATCACCATTACGCGTACCGCTGGCAGTCTCACAACGAGCCCAGCTTGTGGCCGCTTGTAGGTATCCTGCGAAGCTCTTTCGGGGGACGGTCGGATCCCTTTTCCGGAGAAGGTGCCTTTCATACCGGAATAGATCTCCAGGCCCCCGTCGGAACGCCGGTACACGTCACCGGGGACGGCGTGGTAGTAAGCGCGGGCTGGAGCGGCCGCTACGGCAAGCTGGTAGTGGTGGACCATGGCAACGGGCTGGACACCTACTACGCCCACCTTTCCCAGTGGATGGTAATTCCGGGTCAGGAAGTCCGACGCGGAGAAATAGTCGCGCTCTCCGGCAGCACTGGGCACGCCACCGGTCCGCACCTGCATTACGAAGTCCGCTTAAGCGGTACGCCCGTAAATCCGCATCGATACATGGCCAAGGCGCCGAATCCTCAGGGGTTTTCAGCCACCAACAGCGACTTAGGGCTGTAATGCAACAGGGCTCCGGCCCGCAGCGTCTTTTTTCCTAGTGGGCCTGAAACTTACCCGCCGCGCCGCACTTGGCCTGCTGCCCGGCGGCTGCCTTGCCGCCACCTCAATTCCGAAAAGCCAGTCGCTTCCCCAGGCCGGGGAGTTCGTGCGTTTCGCCGATCCGACCACCGAGAACACAGTCGTTCGATTAACCAGCCCGGCTTATGCTCATATTCTGCCGTCGCCAGGCAATCGGTTCGTTTCCCTTAAACCTCGCGTTCTCTACTGCTCATCGGACCGCCTCAACGGCCACCTGCTCCCTTTTCAGGTCGACTTGCGAACTGGAGCGATTCGGCAGGTCACGGAAGCGCAAGCTCTTGACCCCGCCTCTTTGAGCCTGGACGCGCAAGGGAAATTTCTCTATTTTCTCGACGGCGGAGCGTTGATTGAATCGGCGGTCAACGGGAAGCGGGAAGGCAAGCGACTTGAGGTTCTGAGCAGTGATGTCGCCAGTTTCGGCATCGGCTCTTCGCGGGCAGAGCTTTTTGCCATCCGCGCTGGCAAGTTGTTGCAGGTAGCGGGAGCATCTCCCGCGCCGCTTGCGGAAAATGCAGCTGGACCGTGCGGCGTCCGCCCCGGCGGCAGCGGCTGCCTCTTTACCCGGCCGTTGCCGGCGGCCGAGCGTGAGCTGTGGTATGCCGCGGTCTCGCCGGCAAAAGGCACGCCCGTTTTGATGGCAAGCGGACGTGTCTCCGATCCCTGGTGGTCCGCTGAGGGCCGCTCCATATTGTTCCTGCGCGAAGTACCGAAGAATGATGTGCTTCTCTCCGAGTTGCATGAGGTTGTGCCGGAGGAGGCTAGGGAAAGGTGCATTTCGAGAACCAGCCAGTTTGCCGCTTTTGCTCCCAACGGCAACGATTCAGTATTCGTAGGAGCCAGCCGGAGCAAGGCCCAGCCGAACGTAGTGCTGCTGCTCCGTTCGCCCGAACGAGAATTTACCTTGTGCGAACATCGTGCCAGTCGTCCTTCAGAAGTCCGGCCTGCCTTTTCTCCCGATAGCCGCCGCGTCTACTTCCAGAGTGATCGCGAAGGAAAATCCGCAATTTACTCGGTAAACGTTGAGCAGCTCGTCGAGCCGACCTAACCGAGCTGGCGATCGTGGCGACTCCTATACTGAGTGCGTGCCGTTTAAACTTGGAATCGATTACAAACCGCGCGGGGATCAGGCCACTGCTATTGAGCAGCTAACCCGGGGTATTTTCGATGGCGAGAAGCACCAGGTGCTTTTGGGCGTAACCGGATCCGGCAAGACTTTCACGATGGCCAAGCTCATCGAGGCCTGTGATCGCCCCGCGCTGGTGCTCGCCCACAACAAGACACTTGCCGCACAGCTCTATCACGAGTTCAAAAGTTTCTTCCCAACAAATTCGGTCGAGTACTTCGTCAGCTACTACGACTACTATCAGCCCGAAGCTTACATTCCTTCGGGCGACATTTACATCGAAAAAGAAGCAACGATCAATGACGAGCTGGATAAGCTGCGGCTTTCCGCCACCCGCTCCTTATTCGAGCGCCGCGACTGCGTGATCATCGCGAGCGTTAGCTGCATTTACGGCCTGGGTTCTCCGGAAGCATATTACGGCATGCTGCTGATGCTCGAGAAAGGCCAGCACATCACGCGCAAGGAACTGCTTCAGCGGTTTGTCGAAATTCTCTACGATCGCGACGATCACGATTTTCGCCGCGGCACGTTTCGCGTCCGGGGCGATGTGATTGAGCTCTACCCTACCTACGATGACAACGCTTACCGCATAGAAATGTGGGGCGATCAAATCGAATCATTGAGCCAGATCGATCCCCTGCTTGGGCAGATTAAACAAACTTACTTGCGACTGCCAATCTATCCAAAGACGCACTACGTTATGGATGCGCCCACCCGCCAACAGGCCATGCAGAGTATTGAGAACGAGCTGCAGTGGTGGCACAAAGAGCTTGAGAACCAGGGCAAGCTGATCGAGGCGCAGCGGCTTTATCAGCGAACCATGTTCGATCTGGAAATGATCAAGCAGATCGGTTTCTGCCACGGTATCGAAAATTATTCACGTCATTTCTCCGGGCGGTTGCCCGGCGAAGCGCCCCCGACGCTGCTCGATTATCTTCCGAACGACGCTCTCCTGTTCATAGACGAGAGCCATCAAACCGTTCCCCAACTGCAGGGAATGTTTCACGGCGATCGGTCGCGCAAGAACATCCTGGTTGACTATGGCTTCCGCCTGCCAAGCGCGCGCGATAACCGTCCGCTCACGTTTGAGGAGTTCGAGAATCGCGTAGATCAGGTCGTCTATGTTTCCGCCACGCCAGGGCCCTACGAACTCACGAAGGCGGCCGGTGTTGTGGTTGAGCAAATCATACGTCCCACCGGTCTGGTCGATCCCGAAATCGAGGTCCGCCCCATCAAGGGCCAGGTCGACAATTTGCTCCACGAGATCAGATTGCGAGTCGAACGCAACGAGCGCGTGTTGGTCACCACGCTAACTAAACGCATGTCCGAGGATCTTGCGGAATATTACTCCGAAGTGGGAGTGAAATGCGCGTATCTCCACTCGGAAGTCAGCACACTCGATCGCATAAAGATTTTGCGCGACCTGCGCCGCGGGGGATATGATGTCCTGATTGGCGTCAACTTGCTTCGGGAAGGACTGGACCTCCCCGAAGTGTCCCTGGTGGCAGTGCTCGATGCGGATAAAGAGGGCTTCTTGAGATCCGGAGGGTCGCTGATTCAGACGATCGGCCGTGCGGCAAGAAATGTAAGCGGGCGGGCAATTCTTTACGGCAATGTCATTACAGACAGCATGAATCGCGCAATTCAGGAGACTGAACGGCGGCGCATTATCCAGCGGGCTTATAACGAAGCCAATCACATCGTGCCCCAGACCATCATTAAGCCGGTCGATATGAGCCTGGTTGCCCTAGCGGAAGGTGACTACGTGACAATCCCGCTCGACGAGGAGACGGATTCCGATGTCGACTTGTCTGCGGATCAAAAAGAGAGCCTTATCGCCGAACTCGAAGTAAAAATGCGGGAGGCGGCGAAAGCTTTCGAGTTCGAAAAGGCTGCCCAGTTTCGGGATCGCCTGAAGGCCCTAAAGATAAGTGGGGTTTATGAACAGCCAGCGGTTACTCGGGTTGGTGGTTGAGGGGAATGCGACATCTTCCTCAGTTTTGCGATTGCCCAGCATCTCTGAAGAGCTTGGTCCTGTCAAAGCCGGAGCTCTTCGCGTAGCCCGGCGCCTCTCAAATTTCTTGAGGGCCGGGTATGCGGTCGGAAGCTATGATGCTCTGAAACCTGCCCGCCTGATTTTCTTGCGCCTTCCCGACGCGTCGACGCCTCGCATAGTGGATGAAATTTGCGCCTCTGGAATGATTTTGAAAAACGTTGTTTTCGTGCTTTGCGAAAGCTGTTTGAGCGCGGCTGTTCTGAGTCCGCTCCAGATGCGAGGAGCTCTCACCGCCACGCTGGTACCTGTGCAGACCCCGCGTAAGCGCTGGTTCGTAGTGGAGGGCCAGCTTACCGCTGTCCGCCAAGTGCGCAAATTCCTTGAGCGGAACGATGCTCGGGCCTTCGAGCTGCGTCCCGGCGCCAAGCCGCTCTATTTCGCCTCACAATTGCTCGCGACCGCTTTGCCCCTGCAGCTCTTAGTGAGCGCTCAGCACGCCTTACGGTCGGCGGGGATTTCGGGCAACCCTCTCTATGAGCTGCTAGAAGAAATGTCGTTCGAAATGTTCCGAACCTTCTCCAATGGGGTTCGCTTGACCTGGCCCGCAGCTCGCACCGGATGTTCTCCCGAAACTTGCGCCGAGTATTTCGACCATCTGCGAGCGCATCACCCGAACATCGCCACCGTGCTCGAAGAACAGCTAACGCTGGCGGTTCGCTTCCGCGATATCAAAGCCTAGGGCTGAAAGAACCTGATCTTTCAGGCACTACTTCTTTTTCTTGAGCTTGCGCGCAACGTCAGGCCAGAATTCGATGAAGATGGCGCCAAACGACCCTTCCGCTGTCACCGTTAGAGCACGCTCAACCGTCAGCGCCGCGCCACGATCGGTGGAAGGATAGTAGAGATTGGAGATGCCGCCGGCTGCCAGGTTGCCGAGGATATTCGAAAAGTTCGGCTGCCAGTGGCCGTTATCGCCCTTCGCGCGCCAGGTGGACTCGACCGCATACCAAAGGCGGCTCTTTTTGGTACCGATGACTTTCCGGAAGTAGCGCGGATCCTGGTGCAGGAGAATCGGGAAAATAGCATTGCCTATAAGGTCCCCGTCGAAGGTGTCGGTGTAGGAGGCGCCCCAGCGTTTGAAGTAGCCTTGCGCGCCCTGGCCATAGCCTTTGTAATCGTTTTCCCACTGGCTGATTCCCGCGTCGAAAGCCGCGATTCCAAACGTGACTGGATCTGTGGCCGACTTCAGGGCGAGCTCAAATTTCTGCTTCGGAGTCATCGCCACGGCATCCGGAATACTTGTTACGTTGAAGCTCGGAAAAATGCCGAGCACGCGCTGATGCTCCTGGCGTTTAATCTGCTCCTTTGCTAGTTCTTCTTTTGTTTTGGTTGGAAGTTCGCCTGGTTGCGGCGGCGCGGTGGTCTGGCCTGTGGGAGCGGACGTACTCTGGCCGCTGGTGGATTCAGTCGAGGGCGGCGGCTGAGAAGGCGTCGGGGTTTGGCCACTCAGGCCGCATGCGGCACTCAGTATATAGGCAATTATCGGAAAACAGTACTGTACTGGAGACTTGGTTAGCACCAAAGCAGAAAACAACCTTAACTCTTAGCTTAGCCTGTCGTCGAATCGTGAATCGAATTGGCTCGCCTGATCGTAGTGTTCCAAGAGGTGCGTTATGGTAGCCGTTCGTTTTCTGCTATTCACCGCAGCCGCGAGTGCCTTTTGCTGTGGTGCCATCTCAACCGGCTCAAACCCCATGACCGCTGCCGAAATCATGCAGCAAGTCGCGGTTAACCAGGACAAGGCTCAGCAAGCGCGCGCACAATATCTCTATGATCAGCACGTAAAAGTGGTTATCCGGCGGACTAATGGCAAACTGGCTCGCGAAGAACTCAGCGATCTGCTGGTGACGCCAACCGCCAAGGGAACTCAGAAAAAAGAACAATCGATCGAAGGCCGGTACTGGAAAAAACCCGGGTACGTAGATTTCCATGGCGAGCCCGTACCGGACACCGGAAGCCTGGATGGCAGCTTAGCCCACAGTTTCAAGGATGACCTCACCAATGACGATTCGAAAGATGGGTTGGCCAAAGACCTCTTCCCGCTCACTACCGAGGAACAGAAAGACATGCAATTCGAGTTGGATGGCGAAGAAATAATAGAAGGGCGGCCGACCTACCGCATTAGATTCGGGCCGTCGGACAAGCATGAAATTACTTGGGCTGGTGAAGCGCTCATCGACAAAGAGGAGTTACAGCCCGTCTCGGTATACACACGCCTGTCGCGCCGCATCCCATTGCTTGTCAGAACGCTTCTTGGAACCGATTTGCCCGGTCTTGGCTTCAGCACCCGTTACAAACGGGTCGGAAAAGACGTCTGGTTTCCGGTAAGCTTCGGCAGCGAGTTCCGCATTCACGCAGTGTTTTTCATCAATCGCGACATCAGCGTCTCTCTCGAAAACCGCAATTTCAAGCGGACTTCTGTCGAGAGCGAAATTCAATACGCGGGCGGAGATTCGACGGTGCAGTCTAAGCCATAGCCGCCGTGGAGCGGTCCGCCTGCTGACGGAAGTGTACATCGTTTGCTTTCAATCCGGAAGACGTGTGCCGGTATGCACAACAAATTCACCGTTAACGACTGAGCTTGGCTCTCTTTGTGCGGTTGCGAATGCCGTAATGATCTTTCGGCCTCTGATGATTTCTGCTTTGGTTGCGAGGAAATTGAGGTCGGTGAGAGTTGTTGTTCCATTGGGCAACGTCACAACGTAATGGACCACACCGAAACCGTCGGCACTGATCGTATAGGTTCCCTGGTACGAAATAGAGACGACCACGCGCGTACCGTCCGGTCCGGGAACGTTCACGATTGCGTTGCCATGAGTGTTGCCTTTCCCATCCGGGTGCCCGATTCCAAGCAGGCGAGCGACATTTGCCCCGTAGGTACCGACGCTTGCGTAAGTTCCGCACAAGCTGGCATTCGTGAAGTCTTCAGAGCGACGCGAAGCACTGTCCGTGTCCTGATCTGTTTGGGCGCAGACGGGCGTCATCAATGCCGCACTCGCCAGTAACGAGGCAGCGAACACTTTACCGATCATTCGTAACATAGTTTTCTCCTTCAAGCGTTCGCGAACCTTGTCTTCGATCACGACGCTTTCACTACAGGTAAGCGGAAAAAGTCTGAAAATCGGCAGTCCGGGATATAATTCCTATCGGCGGTCTTAGCGGTCCAGCAGTTGGAAGCCCTCATGCAATCGGCGATAGCGGACGAAGTCACCACTCTCCTGATTGCCTGGAGCGACGGCGATGACTCGATTCTCGAGAGGCTGGTCCCCCTCATTCACCACGAACTGCATTGTCTGGCACGCCGTTACATGCGATGTGAGAAAGACGGCCACACGTTGCAGACAACGGCTTTGGTCAACGAAGCTTATCTTCGCCTCGTTGATGGGCGCAGGGTCAAGTTTCAGAATCGTACTCATTTCTTCGCCGTATCCGCCCAGATCATGAGGCGCGTTCTGGTGGATTACGCGCGCGCTCGCCGAAATAAGAAGCGCGGCGGGGATCAACAGCGCATTCCTCTCGATGAGTCGATCGCGTGCTCTTCCAGTCAGCTGTTCGATTTGCTCCAGCTAGACGAAGCAATGAAGCGCCTCGCAGCTTTCAGTCCGAGGCAGGCACAGGTAGTCGAGCTGCAATACTTCGGCGGCTTGCGGGAGCCTGAGATCGCGGAATTTCTCAGGATCGCTCCCCGGACCGTTCGGCAGGACTGGAGCACAGCGCGGGCGTGGCTTTACCGCGAACTCAGTGGGGGATCAAGCGAAGGCAACTAGGGGCGCGAAGCTTGTGACACCAGAACGATGGGAGCAAATCTCGGATGTTTATTACACGCTTCTTGCGCTCCCGGCTGAAGAGCGCTGCACGATCATTACGGAACTCTGTGGCGAGGACGAGAAATTTCGTGCCGAGGTGGATTCGCTGCTCTCAGCCGATCAAAGCGCGGGGACTTTTCTGTTTCGCGGTGCGATGGAGGACGCTGCTGGCGAGTTGACTGCATCCGCACTCATGGGGTCCGGCGACCGCGTTGGCTCCTACCGTATTCTCGGCCTAATCGGTACCGGCGGTTCGGGCGAAGTGTATCGCGCTCGGGACGAGATGCTTGACCGGGATGTTGCGATCAAGCTTCTGAACGCGGAATTTGCCAGCGCGCCAGACGCCACGCTCGGCCGCGAAGCGCGAGTGCTTGCATCCTTGAATCACAGCGGAATCGCTGCCGTCTATTCCTTGCTCGAGGTGAACTCCACGCCAGCCATCGTCATGGAGTGCGTTGAAGGTCCCACACTGAGCGATCGGCTTAGCCGTGGTCCGATTCCGCTTAATGAGGCACTTCAACTGGCCCATCAACTTGCCGGTGCGCTCGAGTATGCACATGAGCGGGGGATTGTCCACCGCGACCTGAAGCCGGCTAATCTGAAGATCACCGCTGACGGTAATCTCAAGATCCTCGATTTCGGTTTGGCAGAGTTTTTCCCGAGAACCGGCGATACCGGAGCTTCTTTAGAAATTCAATCGCGAGAAAGTGTCCCCAGACGGCCGCTCGTTGCGGGAACGCCGCCCTATATGGCTCCCGAGCAGATGGAAGGTAAGGCTTGCGATCGCCGTGTGGATATATGGGCTTTCGGCGTAGTCCTGTTCGAACTGCTCGCGACAGAGCGCCCGTGGCCGGGGAGAACTACCGCCGAGTTGCTCGACGAAGTCAGCCAAAGTGAACCTCACTGGAATGTTCTTCCCAAGCGCCTGCCCCATTGGTTGCGTGAGTTGCTTGAGCGTTGCCTTAGAAAAGATCCCAAATCCAGACTCCGCGACATCGGCGATGCGCGGTTAGCAATCGAAGAGTATTTAGCGAACCCAACCTCCATTCCGTTTGGCGCGCCGCAAAGGGTATCCTCTTTGCGTCTCAGGTCAGTAGTGGCCGCTGCTGTTCTGGCTTCACTATCCGTTCTTGTCGGAGTAACTTACCAACATGTGCGCGTGGCTGCATTGCAGCCTCTAATGCGGGTTTCGTTAGGCCTCGGCCCGGAGGCGGCCTCGTCTGCACCCTGGCCGAACATTGCCATTTCGCGGGATAGCACGAAAGTCGTCTACGGGTCGAAAGCACCAGATGGAGGATTTCAGCTCTCGCTTCGTCGTCTTGACCAGCAAGCTTCTGTCTCCCTGCCCGGCGCAGAAGGTATTTTCCCGTTCTTCTCGCCGGATGGGAGGTGGATTGCTTTCTTTGCAAATGGAGTATTGAAGAAGGTCTCCATCGAGGGCGGTACTTCCGTTGTGCTCTGCGACGCGCCCGATCCGCGAGGCGGCACTTGGGGCGATGATGACGAAATTGTTTTCGCGGGACATTCGCAAGGAGGTTTATCGCGAGTTTCCGCAAACGGGGGAGAAGTTTCACCGATAACGGAACTCGACAAAAGCATGGGAGAAATGACGCATCGCTGGCCACAGATGCTGCCCGGATCGAGCGTCGTTTTGTTCACCGTGCACAACACTCTCATCGACTACGATTTCGCAACGATTCAGTCGCAGGATCTAAAGACAGGACGGAGGCAGCTTCTTGTTCAGGGCGGTTATTTCGGACGCTATTTCGCTCCTGGATATCTCCTCTATGTTCGTTCGGGCACGCTCTTCGGGGCTGCCATGAACCTTCACCCGCCGAAGATAATAAGCTCTGCGCTGCCGGTGATCGGCCCTGTAGATAACAGCACGATTAGCGGGTTAGCGAACATTACGGCGTCCGAGGCGGGATCGCTAATTTACAGCTTGACGAGTAGCGGTTACTTGCGCCGGAAAATCGCGTGGCTGAATGAGGCGGGGCGTATGGAGACAATCAGGGCGGCTCCCGGTTTATATCGCTCTCTTCGCATTTCACCCGATGGCAAATTTGTCGCGTTCTCCCTTGGCCGGGAGTTGGGATCGGATCTTTGGATTCTCGACCTCAATCGTAGTGCGATGCTCCGGCTAACGTTCGCTAAGGGTGCGAGCGAAGGTCCGGTATGGACCCCGGACGGAAAGCATATCGCGTTCGTCTCCAATCGAGACGGGCGTTGGCGTATGTACTGGACTCGGGTTGATGGGGCAGGAAGCGCGCAACCCATTACTGACGGAGGCGCCCCGATTTATCCTGCGTCTTTTGCGCCTGACGGCCAGCATCTTTGTGCAATCGAGTTAAACCGGAAAACATCGGCCGATGTTGTGATCCTTGCAATCGACAATGCTGAGTCGGATCATCCTCGAATCGGCATACCGCAGCCGTTTGTGAATAGCCCGGCCGTCGAAAACCACCCGAGCTTTTCGCCAGATGGACATTTCATCGCCTACACGTCTGCTGAATCTGGCGCAGGCGAGGTCTACGTCAAACCCTATCCGGATGACGGAGTCAAATGGCAAATTTCGAATGAGGGCGGCGAAAAGGCGCTCTGGTCCCGCAATGGACATCGCCTGTTCTATGTCAGCAGCAATGGGAGCCAAGCGAGACTGATGGCCGTCGAGTATCGGATCAAGCGGCACGCATTCAGCGCCAGCAAGCCCCGGTGCTGGTCCCAAGAGCGGCTCTCGCTTTCGGATGTGTACCGGGATTTCGACGTCGCTCCAGATGGTCGCATGGTGGTCTACACAGAAGCCGAGCCACCCTCGAACGATGACTTGAGCCGCTTCGAACTCCTGCTAAACCTTCCTGATGAACTGAAGCGCCGTCTGCACGGAACTACTCGATAAAAGCCACACAACCGACGAACATCTGGGGTGCGCGCGTTTCAGCTCTAGCGCAGCCCTCGAATCTGTACCTTATCTCGGGCCCTAAGCCGTGATAATTTCAAAACTGCGGTATGGCTATAAAATCCTCGACGATTCCGGCTCCCTCAGTCCCACTCAGCACGAACAAGCATTTGCTGCGCTGGGTCGAGAAAATGGCCGAACTGGCCAGGCCTAGTGCGATTCACTGGGTCGACGGCTCGCAGGAAGAATACGAGAGCCTCTGCTCCGAGATGGTCTCCAGCGGAACCCTCATCAAGCTGAACCAGGAGCTTTGGCCCGACTGTTACCTGGCTCGGTCCGATGCACAGGACGTGGCGCGCGTGGAGGATCGGACATTTATCTGCTCGCTCTCGAAAGATAACGCCGGACCAACGAACAATTGGGTCGATCCCTACGAAATGCGGCGCACGCTAAAAGCGCTGTTTCGCGGCTGCATGCGGGGGCGCACCATGTACGTGCTGCCCTTCAGCATGGGCCCGATCGATTCCCCCATGTCCCGCATAGGAGTCGAACTCACCGACTCGCCCTACGTAGTCGTCAATATGCGCATCATGGCGCGCATCGGCCTGCCGGTTTTCAAGGAAATTGATAAAGACATCAAACGCGTGGTACCTTGCATGCACAGCGTGGGAGTTCCGCTCTCGCCAGGCACGCAAGACGTAGCGTGGCCTTGCAACTCGGAAAAGTATATCGTGCATTTCCCCGAAACGCGCGAGATTTGGTCATATGGATCAGGCTACGGCGGCAACGCGCTGCTTGGCAAGAAATGCTTCGCTCTACGTATTGCCTCAAATATTGCGCGGGATGAAGGTTGGATGGCCGAGCACATGCTCATTCTCGGTGTAGAAGATCCACATGGCGAGAAAACATACGTGGCGGCGGCCTTTCCGAGCGCCTGCGGCAAGACAAACTTCGCGATGATGATTCCCCCGAAAGGCTTCGAGGGCTGGAAGGTGTGGACCGTGGGCGACGATATCGCCTGGATCAAGCCGGATGAAACGGGTCATCTGCGCGCCATCAATCCCGAAGCCGGCTTCTTTGGTGTGGCGCCAGGCACCTCACCCAAAACCAATCCAAATGCCATCGTCGCGCTTTCCCGCAACACGATCTTCACTAATGTGGCTCTCACGCCTGAAGGTGGCGTTTGGTGGGAAGGCTTAACCGAACAGCCGCCCGCCCAGTGCGAAGACTGGCAAGGGCGAACCTGGACTCCGCAAATAGGCAAAGAGACCGGCTGGCAAGCAGCGCACCCTAACGCCCGCTTCACCGCTCCGGCAGATCAAGCTCCCTGCATCGATCCCGATTGGACTGATCCGAACGGAGTTCCCATTAGCGCTTTCATCTTCGGAGGCCGTCGCGCCAAAACAATCCCGCTGGTCTTCCAGGCATTCAATTGGAGCGCCGGCGTCTACGTGGGGGCGACTATGGGCTCCGAGACCACGGCCGCGGCCGCCGGGGCGGTTGGCAAAGTACGCCGCGATCCTATGGCTATGCTCCCCTTCTGCGGCTACCATATGGGCGACTATTTCCGGCACTGGCTCCGTATGCAGCGCGCGCTTAGCGCCACGCCGAAGATCTTTCACGTGAACTGGTTCCGCAAAGACGCGGAAGGAAATTTCCTCTGGCCCGGCTTCAGCCAGAACATGCGAGTCCTGAAGTGGATTGTGGACCGCGTGCATAGCCGGGCTGGCGGCAAAGAAACTCCTGTTGGCTGGATGCCGCGCTACGAAGACCTGGACTGGGAAGGTCTCCCGTTCTCACGAGAAAAGTTCGAAGAACTCGAGGAGTTCGACCGCTCCGCATGGCGCGCGGAGGTAATCGGCCACGAAGAACTTTTCATCGAACTGCATGATCATCTGCCGCCGGAAATGGTTTATGAGCGCGAACTGCTGATTTGTCGTCTCTGAAATCGCGGCTCGTCGGTCAGTTCTCGCCGAGCAGGCCACGGACGTGCGCTTCCGTCGCGAGCGCCAGCCCTTCCAGACTGTAGCCGCCTTCCAGCAGCGAAACGAGCCGGCTATTACAGTACTTGGATGCCAAGTCCGTCATCAACGCTGTAAGGGCACGGAAATCGTTGTCCGTCAGCAGAAATTGCCCGAGCGGATCGCCCACGCGCGAGTCGAATCCTGCCGAGAGCAAAATCAGATCGGGCCGGAACTTTTCCACGGCGGGCGTCAGCCGTTCGCGAAAGGCGGTGAAAATTCTTGCTGATCCGGTTCCCGCCGGAAAGGGGCAATTTATCGTCGTCCCCGTCCCTTCGCCTTCGCCCGTTTCCTGAGCGGCCCCGGTTCCGGGATACCACGGAGACTGGTGCGTGCTAAAGAACAGAACCGAACCGTCCGGGTAGAAGATATCCTGCGTGCCATTGCCGTGATGCACGTCCCAATCTGCGATCAGCACACGTTCTGCGCTGTGCTTCTGCTGCGCGTAGCGGGCTGCAATCGCGACACTATTGAACAGGCAGAAGCCCATGCCGCGCGTCGCATTGGCATGATGGCCAGGCGGCCGCACCAGGCAAAAGGCATTTTGCACGTGGCCGCCAAAGACCGCGTCAACGCCCGCTAGCGCAGAGCCTGCGGCGGCTCGAGCCGCTTCGCTCGAGTGAGCGTTAATCGACGTATCGCCCGTGCTGAGTTGGCTCACGCCCTGCGAGACCTCCCGTTCGACCAATGCTATATAGTCGCGGCTATGGGCCAGAGCAAGTTCGTCATCGGTAGCGGTGCGGCTATCCAACCGCCCCAGACGGTCAATCAGTCCCGTGCTCTTGAGTTGATTCAATATAGCGGTAAAGCGGGCAAGCTGCTCCGGATGACCCGGGCCACCATCATGCTGCCTTACACGATCATCGGCAGCCAGACCGGTCATTGACATCTCGGCTCAGTTTTTCGGTCAGGCGCTGGCTGCCTTTATGTGAACAAGCCGTTCTTGCGGAACCGGCTCAACGGTTCTGGTCTGTTCGCCGCGGAAAAAATCGAAATAAGAAATCTGATGCACGCAGGAAATGGTGCAGAAAGGTGCGCATGATTTCTGGGTAATGTATTCGCGCCGGATGTCTTCCACGGTGTAGTCTTCTAGGGGCTTCGCAGGGAAGCCACGCTGCTGAGAGCAATAATGCACCAAACCGTCTTCGCAGATGTATAGGTAGCGGGAGCCAGCTCTACAGCGCCAATCGCTTGGCTGCCCATTCGCGATGTCTTCCTGGAAATAGTTCACGCGTGAGAAATGCTTCTTCTCGAACTTCTTCATCTCGAGGAAGACTTCGCGCTCGCGATCCGCTAAAGGACGTAGCTGCCCGTCGCCGTCATGAATAATCCCGACCGTTGAAGTGAAGCCCAGCTCCATCGCTCGCCGCCCCACCACCAGCGCATCTTCCGGATTATGGATGCCTCCGCCTAGAACCGAATTGATATTGACATGGAAATCGGCGTGCTCCGCCAGCACCTGCAGCTTCTTGTCGAGTACCTTGAGACTTTTTTTCGACACATCGTCCGGCATCACGTTGTCGATGCTGATCTGCAGATAATCCAGGCCCGCATCGTTCAGCCGCTTCACGCGGTCAGCCGTCAATAGATATCCGTTGGTTATCAAACCGGCCAGAGTTGCGTTTTTGCGAATACCCTCGATGATCTCGTCGAGCTCCGGATGCAACAAGGGTTCGCCTCCGCTCAGCGTGATCACTCCGGTCCTTAAGTTGCCCAGTAACTCCAAGCGCTGGAGCATCGTGGCCAGAGGTACCGGCTTCGAAAAATCGTCATACTCATTGCAGTAAGTACACGAGAGATTACATCGCCGGATGGGAATGACGTGCGCCATGATAGGGTGGTCGGTTGAGACCGCTCCCCGCATCAATAATTTGGCTTCGCGCAAGCGCCGATCAAAAGTACGGCGGCGCCGTAGGCTATTCGTCTTCTGTTCCACCGTTAACGAGAGACACTTTCATTAAAACACAGAGCGGCAGTTTTGCCCCCTGAAATCCTTTGAAAAAGCGATTTAAACGGCTGAAGGTAGAAGCTTTACGGGTGAGCGGGAAACACCGACGATGGTGAACCAGCTGGAATCAAGCCGGCATTCGGAAGCGGCGAGAAGCTCAAGACAAAAGAGCGCATTCCGCGTTCCGTCCAACTCATCCCATACTCGCGCGCTTCTTCTAACGCCTTGACGTTCTTCCACCCGTCGTGCTGCATGCGGTAGCACGCGATTACCGTTCCCGTCCGGTCCTTCCCTCGCCGGCAGTGCACGAAAATTGCATTGTTGCCGCGGTTCATGAGCAGAAAGAGAACCGTCCTCATCTGCTCGGACGTAGGAGCCGATAATGGCGGGAACGGCACGTTAAGATACTTCATTCCAAGCTGTTGAACTTCCTGCTTTTCTAGCAGCGTGCTCTGCCCGCTCTCACGCAAATCGATTACCAGCTTGATGCCTTTAGCACTTAGTTCCTGCAAGCCGATTGCAGATGGTTCAGCGCCGCGATACAGCGTTTGATCAACAACACCAAAGTTGCGAATGTGCTCAGGAGGTGGTGGACCAGCCCAGGCTGAAATTACCGCGAGAAAACCGCCTGAAAGGCACGCCAGCCTAGCGCGGCGGAGCCGGCGGGGTCGGTGGCGGAGTCTGTCCATTCGAGGGCTGTTGCGCTGTGCCACTTCCCACATCGCCATACTTGATGGTACTTTCGGTCTTGAACTCGTATTTTTTATATTGATCGTACTTAACGATTACTTTGATGCGCTGGCTCTGGCCATCTTTAAAGTTCAAGGTATCATCGGCATACGTATAGGTAGGAAACCAGTATTTGCCGTCGATCTGCTGCCGGTAGGTTTCAAATTTTGGAAACTGCTGATCCTCACCGCGCCGCAGATAACCGACTCCCCGGCCATACGTCTTTACAATTTGCATGTCCTGATCGTCCACCCAGATTTGCCCGTCGAAGTAGCGTTTGCGATCCTTGGTCAGAGTCTTCGGCTTAACGGAAAATACATAACAGGGAATCTCGTCCACCTGTTCTCGCCCGACATAGCTCACGTCATACTGGTCAGCCGTACTATTTGTCATGACGAAGGGCATTACGTTGCGTAAGTCCTGCTCGTCTTCGCCCGTCATCATGATGTGCTCGAAACCGCCTACTGGCGCATGGGTCACGTGCGAAATGCGCCGGTTGCGGTCGTCAAAGCTGACCTCTTCCACAATTTCGTAGGTGCCCCCGGGCGGATCGGTCTCTTCCATCTTGCTTGTCTGCCGGTAGGTGTAGTTCTCGCGAGCGGCGGCGAACGCCGTCTCCTTCTGCGTGAACTGCTTAATAATATTCTGAATCTGATCAGGAGTCGGAGCGGGCTTCGTGTCGGCGGCGTTCATAAACGCTGCGCAAGTCAACACGCCGAAAGCTAGAGTTAAACCTTTGGGTGACACTATAACCAGTTTGACGTATGAGCCAGTGCTTGGCGTTACCGGGTGGATAGAGTTTGCTAGCTGCTCAGCAGTGCTTTCGCTATCGTCACCCGCTGCATGTTGCTCGTGCCTTCATAGATCCGGCCGATTTTGGCGTCCCGATAGAGCTTTTCAACCGGGTAGTCTTTTGTGAAACCTACCCCGCCCAACACCTCGATCGCCTTCGAAGCCACATCCTCGGCCATAGTCGAAGCAAAATATTTGGCCATCGCCGCCTGCGTGACAAATGGCTGACCCGCATCTCGCAGCCGTGCGCAGTTATAAACCATTAGGCGCGCCGCTTCGATCTGTGTTGCCATGTCTGCCAGTTCAAACTGTACTCCCTGAAACTCGCCAATGCTCTTGCCGAACTGTTTTCGCTCGCGTGCATGCCGCAGTGCATGCTCCAGAGCCCCTTCCGCCAAGCCGAGCATCTGCGCCGCGATCCCAATGCGCCCCTCATTCAAGGTCTCGATTGCGATCTTGTATCCCTTTCCAATCTCGCCCAGCACCTGAGCACCCTCTACCCGGACGTCATCTAGGATGAGTTCGCAAGTAGACGAGGCGCGAATCCCAAGCTTGTCTTCTTTCTTGCCCACCGCGAAACCACTCGCGCTGCGTTCCACCAAAAAGCAGCTAATGCCGCGGTAGCCGGCCGCAGGGTCCACCGTCGCAAAGATCAGGAAAATATCGGCTTCCGCCGCATTCGTGATCCACAGTTTGCGTCCCGAAATCCGGAACCCATCGCCGTCCCGTGCCGCGCGCGTACTCAACGCAAACGCGTCCGAACCCGATGCTGGCTCCGAAAGCGCATAGGCTCCCACGCTTTTCGTCGCCAAGCGCGAAAGATACCTTTGTTTCTGCTCCGCCGTGCCCCAGTGCTCAAATGCGTTGCTCACTAGCGTGTTCTGGACATCTACGATCACCGACGCAGATGGATCCACTTTCGCCAGCTCCTCGATCGCCAGCACGGATTGGAAAAAACTTCCGCTTTGTCCCCCGTACTGCTCTTCGATATCGATCCCCATCAGACCCATATCGAACATCTCGCTCAGGAGGTCCGGACGGAACTTGGCTTCCTCGTCCATAGCCCGCACATGTGGCGCGAGCCGCTCTTTAGCAAACTGCCGGACCGAGCTCTGAAAAAGACGCTCTTCTTCCTGCAGGCACGTTAATGGCGCAGGTGAGGCAAGCTCCGCAAGCTGGGACATGACGGGACCATCATAGCTCCCCAATCGGTGCTCACGTACCCGCTGTTCTCCTAGTCTCAGAAACCGGGGAAGGGGCGTCCTATAGAAGAAGCGGCGCGGATACACACCGAGATTCAGCGGTACTGGGATTGTTAGCTGCTGAAACGAAGCCGGGCAGCTAGAGCCGGAGCAGAACAAGAAGGGACGAGATGGCGAAGAGAACGAAAGCAGATGATTCAGTAGCACGAACGCCCGACGAGGGCTTAGCCGAGGCCGATGACGACAGTCCGCAGTCGGATCCGCAGAGTACAGGCACTTCGTCCGGGAGGGATAGCGTGGTCGATTCCGCCAAGGAAGCCGCAAGTCAGGCCAAAGAAGCGGCGAGCCATGTATTCGAGCATGCGAAGGACCAAGCCGCTACCCGTGCCGACCAGCAACGTGAGACCGTTGCGTCGAGCATCCAGGCGGTTGCAAATGCTTTTCGGAGCATGGGTGATAACGTCCGCAATCAGGACCAGGGGCCGGTCGGCCGGTATGCTGCCGAGCTCGGGGAGGCGATAGGCGGCCAAGCGGAGCGGCTCGCGAATTACTTACGGGGGCGAGACGTCCGCCACTTGGTAGCGGATACGGAGGATTTTGCGCGGCGCTCTCCGGCCGTTTTTTTGGGCGGCGCGTTTGCCCTTGGCCTGCTGGCTAGCCGGTTTCTGAAGAGCTCCCGTCCGGCACCCGACTTTATTGCCAATATGCCGGATCCCAATCGCGCTTTGCCACCGGCGAGTACGCCGATCACCGATTTGGGGCCGAAGCAGCCGTACGAGGTAGGAAATGCAGGATAAGCAGGACCGTTCGATTGGGGAGTTGTTTTCTGAGCTCGCTAATGAGACGAGCCATTTGATTCGCCAGGAAATTGCGCTCGCCAAAGTCGAACTTACTCAGAAGGCAAATAGCGTTGGCCGGAACGTAGGATTTCTCGTGCTTGGGGGCGCGGTGGCCTATGCAGCCCTACTGGCTCTGCTGGCCGCGATTATCATATTGCTCGCGAACGTCATGCCGTGGTGGGTGGCAGCGCTGATTGTGGCAGTGCTGGTCGGCATCATCGCAGGCGTATTGGTTTCCAAGGCTCTGACGGCATTAAGAAAGACGGATGTCGCACCCCGACAAACCGTAGAAACATTGAAGGAGGACGCACAATGGGCGAAGCAACAGATCAAATGAGGCGCGTCGACGATTATGACGACCCGACAACGAAAACACCATCCGCCGGGCCGGCTCCGAGCAACGACGTCGACCAGGGTGGGCTGGAGGCAGCTCAAATCCGCTCCGGCATTGAGCAGACTCGGGCGGATTTAAGCGAGACAATCGACGCGCTGCAGGAAAAGCTGGACCCCGCGCGTATCGCTGAGCAAGTGAAAGATCAGATCCGGGACAAGGCCAGCGAGGCCTACGATTCCGCCAAAAGTAAAGTCAGAGAAGCGACCATAGGAAGGGCCGAAAAGATCATGTCAAACGTGAGCGAGACAGTGAACGATATGACCGGGCGTGCTGGAACAGCCGTTAAGGATACGAGCTCATCGCTGGTGCAGTACATTCGTGATAACCCGATTCCGTTTGCCTTACTCGGGCTCGGCGTGGGCATGCTGGCGTTGAATAAGCGCCGGCACGAGGATTTGCCGTATGCCTCGGGCCGCAACATCGGGTCGAGATCCTATTATTCTTCCCAAGGCGACGACTGGGACGATGCCCAAACGCGGATGACTGGCCATGCGCGCAATATCGGAGGCAGCGGCGTAGCTGACAGTGCTCGTGAAGCTGCCGCGAATGTGGCGGATACCGCCCGTGCAGCGGCCGACCGGGCCAAGGGTGCCGTGACCTCCGCAGCAAGTACCGTGCGGGATGTGGCCAGCAGTGCTGCTGACAGCACGCGGCAGCAGTTCAATCAGGTCAGTGATAGTGCGCGGCAGGGTGCGCGGGTTGCAAGTGATCGCTTCAATAGCACCTTGAAGGACAACCCAATTGCTTTGGGAGTAGCGGCGTTAGCGGCGGGCGCCCTGGTCGGACTGTCTTTGCCGACAACTCGGGTGGAAGGCGAGTATATGGGCGAAGCGCGGGACCGCCTGGTGGATCAAGCCAAGTCCGTCGCTCACGAAGCTGCTGAGAAAGTCCAGCGCGTTACCGGCGAGGCCGGGCGCACGCTCAAGGATGCAGCCCAGAAAGAGGGGCTCACCATCGACCAAAGCACGAACAGTTCGACAGCGTAGAAAGCCTCAGGCGGGCATCATCGGACGCTGCCCGCCTGAGGCTTCGACGTCTGAACCAGAAACGGCGTATATGTGCGTCTTGCCTGGCTTGAGTCAATCGCATGCTTTCGCGAGTTGAGCGAGGTTGTGAAGTGGGCAGTAGGCTTTTGAGACCCAATGTAAACGGCCATGGCCAGACCCGCAGCTGACAAGACTAGCGCGACAAAAAGCGCGAGTTTGGACGGAGTGCCACTGCTCTTAACGCCATGCTGGAGCTCACGATTACGACGGAGGTATTGCCAGGACGACAGAACCATGACGAACACCCCACAGACGATGAGTGCCGTGCCCAGGATCACCGAGAACGCTGTAGTCTCCAACGGAGATCCGCTCTGCGTGGCCTCCAGCTCCCGCAGAAACAGGCCGAAGCGCGCCACTACGAAACCGAATCCCATCAGCGCAATGCCGGTTCGGATCCATGCCAGAAATGTGCGGTCCTCGGCGAGATAGTTGCTACGGTCGTGATCATCGCCATTTTGTGAAGACATCAAAACTCGCTTCTCCGCGCTCCCTTGCAGCGTCCGCCCTTATCCAATACCCGTAGCTAAATTCATGCCGTACTCTTCTTCCATCCCGGAATGATAACTCTTCCACGGTTATGCTCGTAAAACAGCGTCACTGGTGCCATTCTGGATTTCAGCAGCGTTACGCGGTCAGGCTGCTACCTTACTGTTCTCGGCAATGCCCAGCAAGCTGCAACTTCCCAGATTGCGCCGATATCTGGTCGCGCACGTTGCCGGGCGTTACGAAGTACCACATATCAGTGTTGCGGTATGGCAGTTCCCGGTGTGCAACCAGCCTGTCATCTCGATGATGGGCGGCGGCGTGATACAGGGGAGCGCGCCATCCTGAAAAATGTGGTTGTGCTGGTTATGCCCGATGAAAATCTAAATATCCGTATCGCACCATCGCACCGAAAAGCAGTTATCAAACAAACGTAGGTCTTGGCATCCCGTTTTTCGATTACTCGGAATAAGTCAATTTTAAGCTAGCAGGCAGGTTTGGCAGGAAGCTCCGCCGTGGCGACCGGCGCTTTCTCTCGCATATTCATGGATAAACTCACGCCACTGCTCCAGTGCGGCGTGCATGGTAGATGAAAGGGCAAGCCATCAAAGATAACATTAAAGTCAATCGCCTTCCCCTACTTTAATCGTGAAACCGAAAGCATCAACAAGCTAGCATCGATCTTTTCGAGCTCGCGTAACTTGCTAGCTGCTCTACCATACGGGCCAGCGCAGCCTTAACGAGCATCCCTCGCCCTTTGACGCTGTTTTCCTGATCGCCAAGCTGGCTCCGACTACCCAAGACACGCTTCCTTCTTTCAACCAGATGTCCGCTTATTACTGGATTACAGCGTCGCCCAGATACGTTCCGACAAGGGTTGGATTGCAGGCGGCGTTTGCCGCGTCTCGATGTAATCGAATATCCACCCAGTAGTAGCTGGTTGAGAAATCGAGTTGTTCCGTTAAAGAGGAACTGAAAGTACGCTCCCAGCCGTTGAATCCGAGGGATCAGCCGCAGTGTTCAGGGAGGCTAGATCTCCGCCCCGCTCTTGATCATTTAGATTACTTCGAAGTAAATCAGCGGAAATGTAACAATGATTCACTCCTGCCGTAGTGCCGTTGTCATTGTAGTAGGTAATATACAACGCACTTGGTTGAGGCCCGTAAGGTGAGGCGAACAGGAATGGTATCGGACAGGTCAGTTTGATGTCGCCAAAGTTTCCAGGGGCGAACGAAACAGTCCCATAAACAGCACTGAAGTACGCCGAATTGTGGCCCGCTGTTTGAATCACACACCCCGAAGCCGGTGTGCTCCAGTATGCTTGAGCCTGAGATGTTCCCGCGGCAGTGGTCATCAGGGCTATGGCTAATGTTAAAAGCGGTAAACGCGTTCTCATTGTTGTTCTCCTTCGTGCAGTGTTTGTTCAATCTGCGTACCACTAGAAGGCAAAATGGGTACCATCCGCCTACAACCCTCGGAAGCCAACCTCCAAAATGAATTCAACCTTTCGAAGTAGCTCTGCCAGAAGCAAATATCGTTTTAGAAGACCAGAAACAAGTTTTCTGTGAATTGCACCGTAAGCACGGGTATTAGAAGACTACAGATAAAGCTCACTAACCTTCCGGAGAATTACACGCAATGAATGGGCTCCGAATTTGTGCACGCATTTCGGTAGTCCTGGTTGCGGCAAGACCCATCTTTTATGTGCCATTGGCGTGCGAACAGTCCTTGGAGCTCAAAAGCAAAGAAGACCTTGGAATGGTATTGCGCGAAAGCGGGGAACTCGCCACTCTCGGTGTGGGTCTTGGCGTATCCCTGGCCTCGGGCGTAGCTTGCGCAGTGCGTTCGATGTCGTTTGGCTTAATCCCGGCAATCCGACTGCATTGTTCCTTCCGCCTCACTCGAGACCCGCCGCTTCCCTGTACCTCTCCCAAGCGGCTTCCCAGGTGAACTTGCCAGCCTGCGCATAAAACGCGGCAGCCCGATTGCGAGCCGCCTCCGGATCGCTCAAAGTCTCGATCACAGCAGCCGCTAGTTCATCCGGTCGGTTGGGCTGACACGTGAAGCCGTATAATCCGTTTATCAGATATTCGGGAATGCCGCCTACTGCGGTCGTAACCACCGGTGTGCGGACTGACCCTGCCTCCAAAACAGCGATTCCAAAAGGCTCTTCTCGCGCGGCGTGTACGAAGCACTCTGCGTGCCCCACCCAGTCCCAAATCTCCTCATGCGGCAGATTCACCAAGATCTGAACGCGTGATGCAAGCCCCAGTTCCTCAACCAGCTGGCTAACACGGCTGCGCTCCGGGCCCTCGCCCCCAATCAGAATGAGCTTCAGATTCGGAAACTTGGCGGAAATTTGCTGGAAGGCCCGTAGCAGCACATCGTGTCCCTTCTTTTGCACGAAGGCCGCGACCGAGACCAGGTAAGGCGCCTCCAGTGGGCGCTTCCCAACTGTCTGTGGCGGCCGCGAAGTGCCATTCCAAACGGATATCACTTTAGCTGATGGACTGATTTGTCTCACTTCTGAAGCGAGATAGTTCGAGCACGCCACCACGGAATCTGCGCTTCTGCAGATCCAGGCGTAGAGCCTTCTTTCCAACCAAGATCCATTCGCTGCTTCCGCCACGTCCGCTCCATGAACCGAGAGGATGAGCTTTGGGAAGAGTCCCAGTCTCCGCAAAATGGCAAGCGGCAGAATCTCCGGCCCAAAATAATGCGGGTTGACGGCTATAGCGCCCCGCGTAAGCCGGCTCAGCCGCATCATATTCGGAATAAGGGAAACTGCAAACCCGAGCAGGTTGCGTCCAGGCATAGTGGGTGAGGGCATTTTGAGCCACAACTGGCCGTTAGTTGGCTCCTGCCATCCCGTAATCACGATCCGGGCCGCGTAACTCTCTTCCATAGCGCCGCTTAATCCGAGAATTACATTATTAACGCCGCTGCCGGCCCGCACTGGCCAGGAGGAGAAAAACAGATACTTGCGTTCCGGTAACGGCTGGAACGTGCCGGTCGCTGGCTCCGAAAGTTGCTGTACTTGGCCCACCTATATTTCCTCGGGGCGTATCCGGCGTCCTCCCAGGCTCAATTGCCTGGCTCTCGCCAGCGTTTGCGCTACTCGCAGTCTCCTCGAGCTGTTCATCGCCGACTCCATATGCTGCATCACTCTTGGCCACACCATCAGCATGACTGCAATGTAGAGCACTGCTCCGAGCGCGGACGTCGATAGCAGTAAAATCCACGGGCTCTGAATCCCCAAGCTCGGCAGAGTTCTTAGCCATAGCCAACACGCTAGCGTCATACCGCCTGTGATTAGCACTTGTGGCGCAAGCGCAGCCCCGAATTCCGAGATCTTCAGATCAATTAACCGGAACGGAACCAGGAAGCTGGGAATCATTGTGATGCCCAAATACGCAACGCAGTACGCCACAGCTACGCCGAGCACCCCAAAACGGATGCCCACCAGGAACGAGGTGACCAGAATACAGCCCGAAGCGATGCCCCAGCCGAACATCCAGTCCGTACGTCCTTTGGACATGTAAATCGGCCCAACCGTGGTCTGGACCGACTGCACGATACCCACCGGCGCAAGGACCTGAAAAATGCGGATCGCTCCTACCCACTTTGTCCCCAGGACGGCGCGTATCATGGGATCCGCTACCACGCCCATGCCGGCGATGACAGGAAAGGTAATCAAAGCGATCAGCATGCAGCTCCGTACGTAGGCCTGGCGAAATCGTTCGTTATCGTCCTGGATTTTCGCAAAAGCAGGAAAGGTCGCCTGCGCAATCACCGAGCTGATGTTTTGTACCGGAGTCAACATTAAGTTGTACGCCAGTTGATAGTCGCCGAGCGCCAGCTTTCCCAAAACTTTTCCGACCGTGATATTGTCTGCATTTCGCGAGAAGTAGTTCACCAGACCAAAGCCCGAGAGATTTAAGCTGTACCGCGCGATGGATTTCACCTCAGCCGCATCGAACTCTCGCGACGGGCGCCAGCCTGAACCGATCCAATACCCGGCCGAGGAGACCAGCGAGTTGGCAAGATTCGCGTAAACTAGACTCCACACTCCGAAGCCTTTATAAGCACAAGTGAGTGCGACCAGATAGCCGGCCAGCCCTGCGCTCAGGTCAGCTACTGCCAGAGCCCGAAAACGCATCTCGCGAATCAGTAGGGAGCTATGCACAATCCCGCAGGACATCAGCCAGAAAGAGATCGAAAGAACGCACAGAATTGCCACTAATTCCGGCGTCTTGAAAAACTTTGCGGCCGCTGGGCTCGCCGCGCACACCAGCCCTGCCAGCGCTAAACCGAGACCATTATTCACCCAAAATAAACTGGAAAGTAATCGATTCGAAACCGATTTACGCTGAATAATGGCGCTTCCGGTTCCGAGATCGCGGAAATTGAGAATGAAAACAATCAGCAGATTGGCCATTCCCATGACGCCATAAGCGCTCGGACCCAGCAAGCGGGCGACGGTTGCCACCGACGCAATAGAGAGTATCTGCCGCCCCGCCGTCGACAGGCTCGACCAAGCAGTACCCGACACCGCTCGTTGGGTCAGATTTGGTGTGCTGCCGGCAGTTTCAACAGTTGGCATTAGATAGAGTCGTGCTAGCAGGCGCGTCAAAGTAGCATCCAATCTCGCTAGCCTCGTTATGGAATTGCTCGCTGGATGCCATGGCGCCGGTCCGCAAACCCTTTGGAGAGCAATCCTGCTGTACAGTACACTAGTTTAGCGGCAACAGATCCAATTACGAGCGTGAACTTTGCGTGCGCTCTGATTGCAAGCTATTGTTTCCAGGTAAACGTGTCGAAATTCAAGCCAAGCCGCGAAACCGTTTCCTCCAACTCCAGCACTGCATTTGAGACGGGATTCCGTCGACCGAGTATTACCCGCTCTCCCAAGGTTGATACGGCTATTGTCACCGCCCCTGCAGGTCTCGAAAGCCCTCTCCCGTTATCTGCCGACAGTCTTCTAATTGATAATCCCGCGCGGCAATTTGCCTTTAAGTGCACCCTGGTCTTTCTCTTTTTTCGCTATAGTTTCGTCCACGAATTCATTTCGTCAGCCATACACATTGACACGCACATGATGATCATTCTCGGCGTGGTGTGTTACGCGGCTTGGTTCGTGGCTGGCGGGATCTTTGCCGCGTATAGCGAGAGACTGGCTTGGGTCTGGACCGGCTTCCTCTTCTGGTTTTGCCTCGCAACCGTGACCAGCAGTTGGAAAGGCGGCTCTCTAGGCGTAATTCTGCCTTATCTCCGCACCGTTTTCCCGCTGCTCTTACTCATCCCCGCCGTAACCACGCGCTTCGAGGATCTCAAGAAGATTTTGAATGTAATTGGAATCGCTGGCACCACGACCGTCCTCTTCGGTCTGGTCCATCGGGACTTCACCCAGGGCCGCATGGACATTGCTACTGAGGGCGGCACCATTCAGGATCCGAACGACTTCGCCGCCCACTTGATCATGCTCATTCCGGCCATCGCGTACGTGATGTTCGCGAAAGAGCGCTCGATCTTTGTGAAAGTGTTTGGCGCTGGAATCATTGGAGCCGCTCTCCTAGAGATCATGAGCACTGGTTCCCGCGGAGGTTTCGTTGCGCTTCTGATAACGACTATTTACATTGCCCTAACCGCCTCTCCCAAGGTCCGCTTTTCCCTGATGGTGGGTATTCCTCTGCTCGGCATGCTGGCTTTGCCATTCGTACCCCACCAATCGGTTCAGCGCCTCGAGTCTATTTTCAACTCCAACGAGGAAAGCAGGACGGCTGCGGAATCGTCCGAAGCCCGGCGCGCCTTACTTATGGCAAGTTTAGTAGCGACCGCCAATCATCCGCTGTTTGGCGTGGGACCTGGGACGTTCGAGGAGTATGAGGCCGATCTGGCGGCGGAGCACCACCAAAAGGGCATGTGGCATGAGACCCATAACGGCTACACGCAGATTTCAAGCGAATGCGGTATTCCTGCCCTCCTCTTCTACCTGGCAGCCGTGTTCATTACCTTCAAATCCCTTAACAGGGCGAGTAAGGTTGATTTGCCCTTTGTTCCAGCTGCGGCTAAGACATTCGCCATTATGGCCGTGGCTTATAGCGCGTCCATCATCTTTCTAGCTAACGCCTACAAGTTCAACATGCTGACGATCGGCGCTTTTACTATTGCCATCAATCAGATGATTGCTCGTCACGAGAGGACTGCGCGGTAGGCGCCCACGCGAACCCCCTTGCATTCAAAGAAGATTAAAGTTCTGGCTTTAATCGAGGCACAGCTCGTTACCGCACCAGCCAGAATTGTCTTGAATTTCGCGCAGGATTGCCGGGACGAGGTCGATCTCACGCTGGTCACATTTGTCCGCGAACGCGCTGAAACGCTCGGAGCCGCTCCGCATAATTCCTTTACGGCCGCCGCGGCGGACTGCGGCATTCCCCTGCTAACCGTGCACGAGTCCGGCCGTTTCGACCTCGCGCCAGTCTCGCAGTTGAAACGTCTTTGCCGCGAGCATAAGCCCAATATCGTGCAGACCAATAGCGTCAAATCGCACTTCCTCCTCTCGATGATCCGTAACCGGAACTTTGGTTGGCTCGCATTTCATCATGGCTACACGGCTGAAGACCTTAAAATGCGGCTCTACAATCAGGCTGATCGCTTTTCGTTGAGAGCTTGCGATCAGGTCGTCACTGTATGCAACGCATTTGCCGCGCAAATCGAAAATCAGGGTGTGCGGCGCGAGAAGATCACCGTCATCCCAAACGGAATTTCGAATCGTTTTCTTCAACGCGATGAGCAGATCAGGAACGAGTGGCGAGCCCGCTTGGATATTGCGCCTAGTGATGCGGTTGTGCTTAGCATCGGCCGGCTATCGCCGGAAAAAGGTCATAAATACCTGATCGAAACTGTTTCTCAGATTACCCAGGCTGGGAGCGCTCGGAATTTGAGAGTCCTCATTGCCGGAACAGGACTTCTCGAGCAAAGCTTAAACGAGCAGATTAGGGCTGCGGGCCTTTCGGAGACGGTGAAGCTGATCGGGCATCACGCGGATGTTCGGCCGCTGTTTATGCTCGCCGACCTCTTTGTCCTGCCTTCGCTCTCAGAAGGCTCTCCCATGGTTTTGCTCGAGAGCATGGCCTCGCAAGTTCCTATCGTCAGCACTAACGTGGGTGGTATACCGGAGATGCTCACCGATCACGAGTCCGCTCTCTTGGTACCACCGGCAAATGCAAGTGCGCTGGGCGATGCCATTTCGCAGCTCCTTATGGCCCGCGACAATGCCCGCCAATTGGCTAACGCGGCCTTCGAGCGGGTCCGCGATTGTTTCAGTCCCGAACTTTACAACCGCCGCGTATTGCATGCTTTTGAGAGCGTGATGGCCCGCAAGCAGCCGTCTACACCGCCCGGAGTGCCGGTCCCACAGTGATTCTGTCCGGCGCAGGATCCAAAAGATCTCCTATACCAGTTCTGCTAACGGTAAGAAAGCTTGATTGGGGCGGCATTGAGCGGGACGTAACTAAGATGGCCCTCGGCTTGGACCGTAGCCGTTTTCTGCCGCATATTGCTGTTTATCAGGGAGGTGGTCTGCGCAGCGAGGAAGTCAAGCGGGCAGGCGTGCCCGTTCTCAACCTCCAGGTGACTAGCCTCGCTTCTCCAAAAATCGCCGCCTCTGCGTGGAAATTCGCTAGCTGGATTGTGAGAAACCGAATTCGCGTCGTGCATGCCTACGATGCCAGCGCCGTCTTCGCCACTCCGCTTGCCAAACTGCTCAGGGTTCCGCTCGTACTCTCGGGTACCCTCGGTCACCGTAATCTGTTCGATACCAGAACCAGGAAACAACTTCCTTTCACTGATCGCTTAGTCGACGGAATTGTGGTCAATTGTGAAGCCATGCGCCGTCACATGGTGAATGATTATGGCGTACCGGTGGACCGAACTTTCCTCTGCTACAACGGCGTCGAAACGTCGGAGTTCCATCCGCAACCTGGCCCGAAGCCGGAGCCTGTCGCAGACGCATCGCTGGTGATTGGTTCGGTCTGCGTACTGCGCCCGGAAAAGCACTTGCTGATGTTGCTAGAAGGCTTCGCCCGTGTTCGCTGTTTGCAGCCCAATCTAAAGCTGCTTATCGTTGGGAGCGGACCTGAGTTGCCGAAACTTCAGATGAAGGCCGCCGAACTCGGCGTAGAGCGCGATTGCATTTTCATACCCGCGCTCCCGGCTGTTGCCCCGTATCTGCGGGCCATCGACATTTTCGTCTCTTGCTCATATTCCGAAGCGTTCTCCAATTCAATACTCGAAGCCATGGCTTGTGGATCTTGTCCGGTCGGGTCGCGCGTTGGAGGCACGCCTGAGCTCATTGCCGATGGCGAGCGAGGTCTGCTATTTGAAAGCGGCAACGTGGACGAACTCTCCGAGAAGCTCGCGCTCCTCATCCAGAATCGAGACTTGCGCGCTCGACTGGCTGGCAATGCCGCGGAATTTGCAGCGCGGAGTTTAAGTATGCAAGTCGCGCTCGATCGGATTAGCCAGATTTACGAAGAAGGATTAGCAAAGAAGGGAGCGCTCCAGTGAGCATACGCTTGGCGGTCCTGGCAGGAGCGAGACCGAATTTCATGAAGGTGGCTCCCCTCATGGCGGCCATTGCACGCGACCGGCATTTTGAAACGATTCTGATCCATACCGGGCAGCACTATGACGACAGCATGTCCGGCACCTTTCTGCGTGATTTGCAGATTCCTCAACCGCATCATCACCTCCAGGTCGGTTCCGGAAGCCACGCTCAGCAGACGGCGGAAATCATGCGCCGGCTCGAGCCCGTCTTGCTCGAAGAAACTCCCGGCGGCGTGATCGTCGTGGGAGATGTAAACTCGACCGTGGCTGGCGCCCTAGTTGCCTCCAAACTCGGCATTCCCGTGATTCACGCCGAGGCCGGTCTGCGCAGCTTCGATCGCTCGATGCCGGAGGAGATCAACCGCGTTGTGACGGATGCCATCTCCGACCTGTTGCTGGTCACAGAAGAGAGCGGCCGTACCAATCTGCTTAAAGAAGGCAAACGCGAGTCGCAGATTGCGTTCGTCGGCAACTTGATGGTCGATTCCCTTCGTAGGCATCTTGAGGATGCTCTCAAGTCGGATGTGCAGAAGCGCTTCGACATTAGCCAGGCACGCTTCGGTTTGGTTACGCTGCACCGGCCCGCCAACGTCGACGACGAAAGCAAACTGAGCGAGATCGTCGATGCTCTGCGCGTGATTTCTGAGGAGCTACCGCTCTACTGGCCGGTCCATCCGCGCACCCGAGCCCGCCTGAGTCAGGGTGCGGTACATCTCTCAGAGAGGATTCATCTGCTCGATCCGCTGAGCTATTTCGATTTCCTGCATATGCAAGCGAAAGCAGACGCTATCTTTACCGATTCCGGTGGGATCCAGGAAGAATCCACCGTACTCGGAGTAACTTGTCTTACGTTGCGAGATAATACCGAACGGCCCGCAACCTTAAACTACGGAACGAACCGACTTGCCGGCACTAGCAAAGAATCTATTCTCGCCGCTTGGCGGGAAGTTCGTACTACCTCGAAAACCTGCTCCATTCCGCCGCTGTGGGACGGCAACGCCGGTCTCAGATGTCTCGAGGCAATTAAACGATTCTACGCCGGAAACGCCGTGGAGCAGTAAGCAGCACATGCCCGAAGATTTGGCCCTCATTTTCGCGTATCATTTTCCGCCTGAGAATGTCATCGGGGCTCTCCGGCCTTTCCGCTTTTATAAGTACCTTTCCCGGATGGGGTACAAATGCCACGTGATCTCGGCTGCGGACGTTACGCAGATACCGGGGATCGATGGGCAGTTTGTGCCCGATCCCTTCGTAAGCAAGCCGCGTCGTGGTATGGGCTGGCAAGCGGAGCGGGCCATCCGAAAGTTCCTTCTCCCTGGAGTTGTTGGCTCTCAGTGGGCCGTTTACGCCTATCAGGCGGCTCTCAGGCGAATTCGGGAGCACCCTGGCCAGCGAGTCACAGTCTTCTCTACTTTTCCTCCCGTCGGCACTCATCTGGCCGCCTATTGGCTTGCCCGACGTCACAACCTCCCCTGGATTGCCGACTTTCGCGATCCGCTCGGCGACAACCCGGTTTACCTCCATATCAGCCCCTTTACCAAGGACGTCTATCGCAAACTGGAGCGGATAATAGTTCGTTCGGCAGATTTCGTGATCGCCAATACCGATGCCGCCCAAGCCAAGCTGCAGCAAATTTACCCGGATCGAGCTGACCGCATCGAACTGATTTGGAATGGCTTCGATCCTGAAGACCGGTTGCCGCCCTTAGCGGTGATGTCTCCCGGCCGCAAAGTCGTCTCGCACGTGGGGGAACTTTATGGAGGCCGCAGCGCATCGCCCCTTTTACATTCACTCCGGCGCCTGATCGACGCCGGTAAGCTCCGGCCCCAGCAACTTCAGGTTTATCTGGCAGGGCCGCTTGTGGAAGGCTCGATCCCCGATTCTGCTTTTATGACCACAGCGAGCATGGAGGGTTGGGTCAAAGTCAATCCCGAGCGCGTGCCTCAAAAAGATGCGCACCAGATCGTACAAACCTCGGACGCTCTCTTATTAATTCAGCCGCAAACCGCCTTGCAGGTACCCGGCAAGCTGTTTGAATATCTCCAGATAGGCCGTCCGATTCTGGCGTTTATTCCATCCAACTCGCCGGTGGAAAGAATTCTACAAAAGGGTGGAGTTCCCTATCAGTGTGTCTATCCATCTTGCGATGCAAACGAGGTGGATCGATTGGTTTTACAATTTTTTCAGATGAACTGTGTCGAGTGCCGTCCCAGTCCCTGGTTTGAAGCTGAGTTCAACGCCCAAAGTCACGCGGGAAAGGTGGCGGACTTGATCCAATTGGCCAACCGTCAGCGGGCGAACTCTGCGGTCCTCTGGGAAGTGCAGGAGCGGTAAACAGCAAAACTCAATTTGGTGGACGGCATGGGGTTCGAATGCGTCTAGCACCGAAGATCAATAACTTCCACAACTTACGAACCGCAGAAATCTCTCAAACCGCACAAACGGCGCGGATTTGTCAGAAATCTGTCAGACCCACTCCGAAGACCTCCTAATAGCCAGAGTATCGCTTCAAAGCGCCCGCTCTGAAGAAAGGTCTTGGTGAGGCCGTGCCGTTCAGTACCGCTAGCGTTCCAACTGCGTCGGAAGACGCGCGTCTACGGGAGACAGTTGCTGCGCCGGTGGTTGACAGACGACCGGCGAATCTCTAGCCGAAGAGGAGCGCAAGCAATTCGAAAAGGTTAAGCTTCAATAGTTCTGCAAAAAGGAGATGGGTCAGACTGGACCTTTCGAATTCAGTTAGTGGCTGAAGAAAGGAAAGGTGACAGGTGACCCGAAAGCAGGATAGCGCGAAAGGGAAGATCACGGCAGAGGATCTGAAGAAGCTGTTGGCGGAGGATCGGGATCTGCTGAAGACGATCATCGAGGAGACGTTACAGCAAGTGCTGGAAGCGGAGATGGACGAGGCATTGCAAGCGAGCAAGAGCGAGCGCACAGCGGGCCGACTCGGATACCGGGCCGGTTACTACAACCGAATGCTGGTGACACGGGTAGGCCACATCGAGTTGCGCGTGCCACAAGACCGGCAGGGGCGCTTTCGGACGGAGGTTTTCGAACGATATCAGCGAAGCGAAAAAGCGCTGGTGGCCGCGATGCTGGAGATGTACGTACAGGGCGTATCCACACGCAAGGTGAAGACGATCACCGAAGAGCTGTGCGGGCACGAGTTCAGTTCTTCGACGATCAGCCGGATCGTGCAGAAGCTGGATGAAGAGCTGGAGCGGTTTGCGCGCAGGCGCTTGGAAGAGCCGTATCCGTATCTGATTCTGGATGCTCGCTACGAGAAAGTGCGCGAAGATGGCGCGGTGCGCAGCCAAGCGGTGTTGATCGCGATTGGCATCAACTGGGAAGGCCGGCGGAACATTCTGGCGGTCGAGCTCGCTAGCCGCGAAAGCCTGTCGAGCTGGAAGGAACTGCTGGCCGGTCTGCGGCAGCGCTCACTGCACGGAGTGGAGTTCGTCGTCAGCGACGATCACGCCGGCCTGCGGCGTGCCATTCAGGAAGCGCTGCCCGAGGCAGTATGGCAACGCTGCTATGTTCATTTCCTGCGGAATGCGCTCGACTATCTGCCGCGCAAAGCCGACGATGATTGTCTGCAGGAGCTGCGCTGGATCTATGACCGTCGGGACGCGCAAGAAGCGCGGCAGGACTTGGCGGCTTGGCTGCTGAAGTGGGGCAAACGTTATGCCAAGCTCTGCGCCTGGGCGGAAGAAAACATCGAGGAAACGCTGAGCTTCTATCGTCTGCCACGGCAACATCACAAGAACCTGAAATCGACCAACATGCTCGAGCGGCTGATGGAGGAAATCAAGCGGCGCACACTGGTCGTGCGAATCTTCCCGAATTCCCCCGCCTGTTTGCGGCTCGTGCCAGCATTGGCGGTGGAAACTCATGAGAACTGGATTGAGACTATGCAGTACCTCAACATGGAACCGCTGCGCGAGCAGAAAAAGGAAGCGTTGACGAAAGCTGGGAGATGCGGCGTGAGGGTTTCTACAGGGCTGACCAGGGCAAGGCGCTTCCAAGCCGCCCTTGCCCTGGACCCCATCCCGGCTTCAAAGGTCCAGTCTGACCCATTTCGAAATTGCAGAACTTGACAAGCACAACTTTCGAAAATCGGACGCGGAATGCCGTTCAGTCGGGCATTGGAAATCTTGCGAAGCGGCGTACGGAACGAGCGCCGACGCAGGATGCCTATGTCTGGGGGGGAGCACGCCCCCTGCGCCGAGAAGGTGCAAACCCAATAGGCAAACACGTTACATACTCAACTGACCGGATCTACTGTGAAGTCGTTGGAGCTGTGGGCAACGTTCGGTCTGGTATCCAGGACATCGGGGTCGATGAGCAAATCTATCTTCCTCTTGCCCAGCGCCCCTGGCTAGTTGCGAAGCTGCTCATCCGAACGGTTGATCCGCAAGGTATCGCGACGGCTATTCGGCAACGGATTCGAAGCGTGGATTCTGACCAAGCTGTCGCTGACGTAAAGCCCTTACAAGAGATCGTCTCAAATCGCTTGCAAGGTCCGCGGACGACGACAGTGGTTGTCGCTTTTTTTGCAAGTTCAGCGCTGTTTTTGGTCGCAGTTGGCATATATGGAGTGAGTGCCTATTCGGTTGCTCAAACGGGAGATTGGCATCAGAATGGCGTTGGGTGCTGATGCGCGCCGCGTGCGCAGACTTTTATTCAGTCAAACGTTCCAAATGCTTGGCGTTGGATTCGCTATCGGGCTTCCCGGTTCGATTTTGTTAAGCCGTCTATACGCCAGTTTGCTGTTTGCGACCACGCCGGGCGATCCACTTGCCCTGGCTGGCACCAGCCTGCTCATATTGGGAGTTGCTCTTGCTGCTACTTATTTGTCGGCCCGCCGAGCTACTAAGGTGGATGCCACCTCCGTTCTTCGTTCCGACTGAAGCGTGAAAGCTGGGGGGTCACTGCACCAAAGGTCAAAAATCGTGCGGTAACGGCTTCCCGCCCCTTTAGCTGTTGCTACTTCCGAATAGCCGACCGGTCACCCCTGATTTATAGAGCGATGAAAAACTCCACTGTGTTGCGCCTCAGGGTTAAGCCTTTGTATCGTACTGGGTTGATGATCGTTGAACTCGAAACGAAGCGCCTCCTTTTGCGGCCTCTCCAACTTGCCGATGCAGAAGAGACGGAACGTCTCTTTCCGAAGTGGGAGGTTGTTAAGTTTCTTAACGCTGAAGTTTCCTGGCCTTATCCCGCAAATCAGGTCTTTCCCCGCTATCGCGATGTCATACTTCCAGCGATGGAGCGTGGCGAAGAATGGCACTGGAGTCTCAGACTGAAGGAGTCACCGGAGCACCTCATTGGAAAGATCAGCCTTCACCAAGGTGAGTGGGACAACCGCGGTTACTGGCTGGGGCTGCCTTGGCAGGCTCAGGGCCTGATGACGGAGGCCGTGGCGGCTGTCAATGATTATTGGGTTCGATGTTCTTGGTTTCAATGTTTTGCGGGCTCCAAAGGCCGTTGCCAATGTCGCCTCAAGGCGGATCTCGGAGAAGACGGGTATGCGTGTGATTGCCACTCTCGAACGCGACTACGTGTCCGGTCGACTCCCGGCTGAGGTATAGGAGATTACCGCTGAAGAATGGCGCAATTGGAAAAAGCGGATGGACTTTCTTGGTATACCAGGTCAACACTCAGAGTGATGATAGGAGTTCCGGTCACTGAGGGAACACCTATGGTTCGCAGATGACGGGCTAGTCGGAAGTAGTATATGAGTGCCTGTTCAGCGCGTTGCGTAAACGAAGGATGCTGTTGAAAAACTCTGATCCTACGTTTGGCATCTGGAGCCGCTGGGCGGCCAATCTCCGAGTCGCCAGTCGTCCTACCGCAATCCGGAAATCACCTTTGATAAATCCTTGGGGACAGATCGTGCGCTATTTTTGGACGGCACTGCGCCGAACCCTTAAATCCATCATTTCCTGCGCTGGGCGGTCGCCGATGACCAGTTCCCCAAGCTCGGTCCATTCACCGTTTTCATTGATACGCATTACCGTCCTCGTCTTGAATTCGCCGAGTGCAAACCCCCAAGAGATCGAGTTCCCACCATCGGCTAGTTTGACCTCGGTTTCGAGCCACCGTCCGTCGTTGAAAGCGCGCATTTTATAGGTTCCTGTTTCATCGTCGAAGGAAATCAATCCCAGGGCTTGAAGACCGAGTTTGCCGTCGGCCTTGGTTTTTCCAATGCCTTCGATCACTAAAACAAGTCCATCCAGTTTGAACTGTGCCGATTCAGTCTGCGCGAGCTCTACATATTGGCCGGGTCCGCGAAGAACTGACGCTTCGCCGGACCACTCGCCGATGAGAAACCCAAGCTTTCTCATTGCTGCCCGCTGCGCTTCAACGTCGTGCGGTCGGGGTGTTTGTGCCATACACGTAGCTCCTAGCAAGCCCGCTAGTATGCAGACACAATAGTGCGGACCATAGCCGTATTAGACAACAGTTGTCTGCAAAGTTCCCTGCGATGCCGATATAACTTTCGTAACGGGCCAGCGTTTATGTATTGTCTCCGAAAGTCGCTAGCCTTGATCGGAAATGACGCGGCGCGATGAAGGTGAGGCGCAGCGATGGGGTTCGATTCGCGTCATTTTCGATAAGGAGACTAGAAGGAAGCCGCTGGTGGGTGCGGCGGACGCGGCTATGGAGAAAGAAGGCTGATAGCGCGCCGGAATGCTGACTGGGTTTTAGTCCGGAATGTGCGCATCCTCTCGAACAGGACCGAATTTTGAACCAGCATGGGTGCGGAACTATGGCCGCTCATGATTCTGAGATCAGCCACGGCGGTGTACGAACACACGAGTGCGCAGGCATGCGAGCAGCACGCCAGATGGTCAAGCATGGTGTGAGGCGCTAAGAGGAATCGAGGACAGGACATCGCCGGAGAAGTTCCGCGGGGGTGAGCGTCTGGCGCACTTGCATGCCTGCGCCACAACGAGGACAGTGCCAGATTGCAGTCTGGTCGCAGGGTGCCGTGACCAGGGGCGGAGAGACGGCCAGGAGTTGCCGGCATAGCGCCAATGTTTGCGTGCGGAAGCGGTTGGCGAGGAAGCCGAAATGGCGGATACGCACAAAACCTTTCGGCAACACGTGCAGGAAGAACCGCCGCAGGAACTCGGTGGCAGCAAGAGTCATCACCTTCTGTGGGCTGCCATGTGCGTAGTCCTTCCACTGAAAGCTGACGTGCTCGCCATCGAAGGCGATCAGGCGGTGGTTCGAAATGGCGACCCGATGCGTATAGCGGCCGAGATACCGCAACACTTGGATCGGGCCGCCGAAAGGAGCTTTGGCGTAAACCACCCAGCGCCGCAGATGCAATCGCCGAAGCAGTTTGGCAAACTGCTTGGAATCGGCAAACAGACGCGCCGGACCGGTGCGGCAAAGCTTGCCATTTGGCCGCAGCCGCTTCAATCCGGCGACGAACTTGCCGCGGAAGACTTTCCGCAGGACAGCGATCGGCAAGAAGAAATCACTTCTTGCGGGCGCCCAATGGCTGTGGCTGGGCGCTAAACCGCCGGCCGGAACCACGCAGTGTAGGTGTGGATGCAACAGTAGGTTCTGTCCCCAAGTGTGCAGGATGGCAATGATGCCGATTTCGGCACCGAGGCGCTTGGGGTTTGCCGCTACTTCCAGCAACGTGGCGGAAGCGGCGGCAAATAGCAGATTGTAAAAGCAGCGCGGGTTTTCGAGCGCGAGCACGTTCAGTTCATGCGGGACGCTGAACACGACATGGAAGTATGCCGCAGGCAGGACTTCCTGTTCGCGGGCGGCCAGCCAACGCTGGCGCGCTTGTGTCCGCTGGCACTTGGGGCAATGCCGGTTACGGCACGAGTTGTAGGAAATGGCCTGATGACCGCAACTGGAACACGAATCGAGATGTCCGCCCAACGCTGCCGTGCGGCAGTTCTGGATAGCGCGGAAGACTTTCAGTTGTTGAAAGCTGAAGCTCGACCGGTATCTGCTCGAGAAAGCGGTCGCCCTGTGCGCGGAGTATATCGGCCACCTCCACGGTGGGGCGGCTCATTTTGTCTTTTCCGGTGGTAGAGAAGATCAGATGTTTCGGAAATCGCAAGCTGCTCGGGAGGATTGACCGTCTTCTCCAAATGGCGACGCGACAGAGTGGAGATAGATGCTGGTAGCCTCCAGGTCGGCGTGGCCGAGCAACATCTGAATAGTTGGCAGATCCGCTCCGTCTTCCAGCAGGTGGGTGGCAAAACTATGTCGTAAGGATTTCCCGTACTGCTCATGATTTGTACTCCGCAAGGATCTGCTATCGCTATCACCCGCGCTATGGAGCAGCAGTCCAGCTGGTTCGATACCTACGGCGCGGCAGTTCTGCGGTCGTAATCGTCCGATTTCCGGATAGCTCTCAGTTGGCGATACCGGAATGGATGTTAAAGCCGGAAACGTGCGACGGGCTGAAGCTTGAAGCGAAGCCGCGCATTTCGGTGAGCTCTCTTTTCGGTGTGCGCCAGTTGATCGGAGGCCACGTCGCTCACAGTTGTGCAGAATCCGCATCAGGAGGTCAGGATGCACGACAAGGAGAATCCGGTGACACGGCAGCGCAAGATTCACTTCGAAGACGACGAACTTTGGAACAGACTGCCCGAGTCAGCGCAGGAGAACTGCCGAAATCTATGGAAGGAACTGCTGGCGAGTATTGCGAAGAAAGGTGAGCGGAGACAGCATGAGCGAGAAGATCAAGAGTGAGCACCTCCAACGTGGAGCCTTCGTCTACGTCCGCCAATCGACGCCGTATCAGGTTCGCAATCATCTGGAAGGTAAAGAACGGCAGTACGCGTTGGCCGAGCGAGCCAAGCAACTTGGCTTTTCGAAAGTGGTTGTCATTGATGAGGACCTTGGCCGGTCCGGCAGTGGCACCCAGGAGCGAGTAGGATTTGGTCGACTGCTTGCTTCCGTGTGCCAGGGGCTGGCAGGCGCGGTATTTGCGTTGGAAGCTTCGCGACTGGCCCGCAACAATCGAGATTGGCACCATCTGGTCGATCTCTGTGCACTGGCGGAAACGCTCCTCATTGATACCGATGGCATTTATGACCCACGGTCACTGAACGATAGATTGCTGCTTGGACTGAAGGGTTCGATGGCAGAGTTTGAGCTCGGGCTGCTACGACAACGGGCTCGCGTGGCCTTCGAACAAAAAGTGAGACGCGGCTTCACGTTGTGGGAAGTTCCAGTTGGTTTTATTCGCACCGAGGAGGGTCGGCTGGAAAAGACGCCAGACCGCCAGGTGCAGCAGGCGATCGCCACCGTCTTTCAGAAGTTTCATCAACTCGGAAGTGCGCGGCAAGCCACCATCTGGTTTCGTGAAGAACAGATCTCATTGCCACATGTCAAAGGAGGTACTGCCGGCAAGGAAGTCCTCTGGGCTTTACCGAGCAGTGGAAGAATCCTTCAGATGCTCAGAAATCCGTGCTACGGTGGCGCATTTGCCTACGGCAAGACAGCGCCGCGAACTGTCATCGAAGACGGACGAGCGCGACACCAATCGCGCTATCGGAAACCGCTAAATGAGTGGAAGGTCTTGCTTGTCGATCATCATCCGGGGTACATCAGTTGGAAGGAGTATCTGGAGAATCAAAGGCGCCTGGAGGCGAATGTGGCATGGAGCGATGGAGAAAGCAGCGGCGCCGCTAAGGCCGGCACGGCTCTGCTCTCGGGTTTGCTGCGCTGTGGCCGTTGTGGACGAAAACTGCAGGTGGTCTATAGCGGCAACGGCGGCCGGGTGCCTCGGTATGGTTGTCGGGGGGATCGGGGCAACCGTGGCTCTGGCTCCTGCCTGACTATCGGCAGTTTGCGTGTAGATCGAGCGGTCGCCCATAACGTCCTGGCAGCGATTCAGCCCGCCGGCATAGAGGCTGCTGTCAAGATCAGCGAATGTGCTCAAGCCGAGGATGAGGAGAAGCGCAAAGCACTCGAACTCGCCTTGGAGCGAGCTCGATACGAGGCCAACCGGGCACGCCGACAATTCGATGCGGTCGAACCGGAAAATCGTCTCGTCGCCGGCGAACTGGAAGCTCGCTGGAATGGCACATTGGAACAGGTCGCGGCACTCGAGGCGCGGATTGCAGCGATGGGAGAACGATCGACGCCGCTCAATGAGGAGCAGCGGACTGAGTTGATGGCGCTCGGTGACGATGTGCGTACGGTATGGGAGCATCCGGATGCGCCAGTGCAGTTGAAGAAGCGCATTCTACGAACCGTACTCAACGAGATCATTGTTCAAAGCGAGCGGGAATCGCGCACACACCGGCTCATCCTTCACTGGGCTGGAGGTGTCCATACCGAATTATCCGTGGAGCGCAATCCATCTGGTCAACATCGACGTCAAGCGGAGCGAACGGTCATCGACTTGGTAAGTGAATTGGCCAAGGTCTGTCCGGATAAAGCGATCGCTGCGATTCTGAATCGACTCGGATATAAAACTGGTCAAGAGAAGAACTGGAACGCTTCCCGGGTCGCCGGCTTGCGTGGATATCACCATATCCAGCCATTTCTGAAGCAGGATGGCTGGGTAACCCGGGAGCAAGCGGCGGAAGAACTCAAGGTGAGCAATACGGTCGTCAAACGCCTCATCCGTGAACAGATTCTTCCCGCAATGCAGGTCGTCGAATGCGCGCCCTGGGTGATCGACCCGAAGGATCTCCGCTTGCCAGAGGTGCAGGCGCAAGTGCGAGCCGTCCATAACGGCCGTAGACTGCCGCTGATTGTGCCTAACCAAGCGCAATTGCCTTTAGAATGAACAGACTCTGAAAGGTGGTGTAGTATGCCGAAGCGTGCCGAATCGAGTGGGGGCTCACACGCTTGGTGGATCAGGAGGGCGCCTGCGCGGCCGCCTGCTGAGCATATCGCTCCACCAAGCCATGAATGCCAAAGCGGGTCAGTGGTTGCCGACAGCGATTTTGGAAAACCCGTTCTCCCGGGCTCCGGCCAACCGTGAGTTCCGCCACCTCGGCCGCCTTTTGGGGCCACAGCGGGCACCGGCGGATCTTGTTTCCCTTTCCGACGATACGCACCGCCGCCTGTCCCTGCTGAGCCCCACCGCACTTCCGGGATTGCTCCAAGTCTTTCAGAAACAATCGTACGAGGTTGGCTGAAACGTCCGCTACAGTGATCAGCTCAACAGCGACCTGTCTTGATAACCTCAAATGGAATCAGTAGACAGAGCGCATCGCGATAACTCTTCTGAGTGTTACGGGCCAAGTTCCGTTCGCCTACGAGGTGCTCGAGCAGAAAGCGACGGACCATGGACCAAGCAGGGTGTTGCTAGTCATGAATCACCTCCAGCGAAGGCATAGCGGGCGAAGCGTTGCGATGCCTCTCCAAGCAGCTCTGGCGTCATGCTGAGATACCGCTGTGTAGAGCCGATATCAAAGATGTCCAAGATAAGTTGCCAGTTTGGGCAGCCAGGCTTGCACGTCTGCTCCCTTCTCGATACCAAGCGACAACGCGATGTGTTGCAAAGCGTGGCGTAGATCGTGCAGTCGCGGCTGCTGAAATCCGTCGGTGCGGCACACTCTAGCATGGCGGCGTAAGCAGGCGAAAGCGCGTTCCGCGACGCGACGGGCAACAGGTTTGCCGTGGCAGGTCACGGAGAAGGTGGACTCTGGATCCGTCGAATGACCTTCTTGCTCTCGTCTTCTGCATACTGCATGAGGACCTTCTGCAGTTGCGGGCCGAGGGCGGCAATCCGAGTCTTGTAGAACTTGGTGTCACGAATAGTGAGCAACCCGATTGGAAGGTTCACATCCTGCAGCCTCAGAGAGAGCGCCTCGCTGATGCGCAATCCGGCACCGTACAGCGTCCAGGCTGAGATCGGCCACCAGATGCTTCAGCCGGCGGTTCTCGTCTTCCAGACTCTTGAGGCGTTGTGCCTCGCTCACTTCAAGGCCCCCGTATTTGCTCTTCCACGTGTAAATCGTGGCTTCGCTGATGCCGTGCTCACGTGCTAGGTCCGCCACCTTGCGGCCTGCCTCGTGCTGCTTCAATGTGCCGATGATTTGCTCTTCGCTGAATCGGCCCTTCTTCGTCTTTGGATCCTCCTTCGTCGTTGTACGCCGAAGCTGAGATCCTCAATTCTACGCGGTCGAGTTTATCGAGTGCACGTCAGTTGGGTGCTTGGGGCGAAGAAATAGACAAAAGAGAGCGCCTGTAAATCATCTGATTTCCTACGGTGATCAGATATGTGGCAAAGGCGAGAGTTATGGTTCAGGTGCGCACTTCATTTATGGAAACCTGAAACGAATTCTACTCTTGACGAAGATGTCAAAGCCCTTTCTGAAGCTCGGCTGCTATCTGCGCATGGCGTGGTCGATCAATCTTGAGTTCTCGTGTCCTGTACGGGCAAGATCCTGCTTATATGTGGGATTTCTGATCGTTTTCATAATCGTTAGCGCCGAACCTTCAGTGTGGGCTCAATCTGCAACAAAAATTGACTTGGCAAGGCAGGCTTACAATGCTGATTTCGCGAACTTCCCGACTACACGCCCTGTGAGCCTAGGAGCTGAGCTTCCGGCCAATTGCAGCCTTGGCCAGTTATTTTTTTTGAATCCCTCTATGGATGGCTCCTTCCTTTGGCTTTGTACATCCCCGAACACATGGACCGCTATGGCAAGAGCGACTCCCAAGCCCACGGCGGCACTTCTGAGTTCCCCTGAAGGCGCGAAGTCTGATTTATTCGCAACTGCTGGCCTCGAAAACGCTCGAATTTCGTTACACTCAATAGCTCCTGTTATCGCCTCAGCGGGTATCCGCAGTTTTGTACAGGCCCAAATCGTTCGAGGGTATCGAAGAAAGCATTAGCCTTGTGCCTTGAGATCGTTTTGGCTCCGCTGAGGCTCAGGGCTCGCCTGATGGGGAAACTGAAGGTGGTCCCCACAAGAAATGAGTGACGATCAGACTGCCGCTCGTGACGTTTGGCGTGAGGGTTCGTTTAAGAAGGAGTGGCGGAGCCGAGATGTTCGATGATGGCCTGCCGCTCTTCTTGTTCCATCCGCTCGATCACTTCTAGCGGAGGGACCATCAGCTTTGGAAGGTCGTTCAGCACTCCACTCTTGAGAGAGGAGAATTCGTCGCCTTCGATTGTACGTTCGCTAGCATTTCCTGGTAATAGTTTCCTCAAGATGGATGTTCCGCAGTATGAAGAAAAGAACTCCCGATTCCCCGACAAGCGGAGGAACGCTGGGCTCTTACGAATGAACTGTCCTAAGTCCGAGAGGGCATCGTGCAATGCGGGTTGGGTCACCGCCTGTTCCATCCGCGCTTTCAGCACCAGCAACTCGTTTGCTTGCTGACGCCAATACCAGTCTTGCTTAGCTTCTTCTTTCTTTTCTTCCGCAGCTTCATCTGCACGCTTCCGCTTAGTCGCCCGGCTGCGACCGCAATTCGTCCACTGCTCCCTCAAGCCAGGCCGCGATCATTTCAGCTTTCTCGGGGACACTCCTGACAAGATCGATGAGCAGTTGAACGCTGCGGAGTTCGGGCTGAGTCAAGCCAGCAATCGCAAACGAACATTGGATTTTCATATTCTTTTCCCTTGACCCTAGCTGACACAAGCTGGAGCATCTTGCATCATGAGGGCAAGTTCTTCTTCAACCGACATCTCGGGCAAGAGCGGCGGCGGTGGGTTCGGGGACAGGATTTGTCGCCCGTAATCCTGGAGCCAGGAGCTGAGAAAGTCCGGGTGGTCAGTGTTGCTGCGCAAAACACCCAACGTGATTTGGAGCGATTCCTTTTCCAGTATCGTCATCGGAACAGGCATATATGGACTCGGCCCGGTTTGCAAGAGTTCTCGATCAAGCGTTTTGAGGTAAGACTGCGGGCATATATCCGGCCTCGAAGTTGAGGGTCGTCACCCTCGGGCCCTGATGGAATCTGCGCTTCTTCTCCTTCAACAGGTCACCGGCCTCGAAGGCCCAGCCCGTCCATAGGTTTGAAAGAAGCCGGCCTACCCGGTTGCGCCATCACTCGACACTCGTGCAATCTCAAGAGGTTAATCGTGTTCGCAACCGGATGCATAAAGTTCTGGAAGACGCCAACATCAAGCTCTCCAGCGTGCTGTGCGATCTGTTGGCATCTCGGGACGCTTGATGCTGGCCGCGATTGTACGCGGCCAGTTGGACCCCGGCTGGTTGGCCGATTACGCTCGCGGGAACCTGCGCGCCAAGCGAGAAGAGCTGGAACAAACATTGCGCGGCCGCATTGCCGAACATCATCGGTTCTTGTTCGCAGAGTTGCTGGAGGAGTTAGCATTTATCGAGTCACGGATTGCGCGGCTGGAAACAGAGATCGAACGGCGGCGCTCGGCACATGCTGATGTGATCGGGCGCCTCTGGACATTCTGGGCATTGATCGCATCACGGCTTGCTCACTCATCGCCGAACTAGGGCTCGATATGACCCAGTTTTCGGATGCCGCGCATCTGGCTAGTTGGGCGGGCTTGTGTCCGGGCAACTGCGAAAGTGCGGGTAAACCCAGGACAGGAAAAACGCGCAAAGGAAACGTTTATTGACGCCGTAGTCTCTGCCAAGCTGCTTGGGCGACCTCGCACACCAAAGACACGTTCCTGACCGCATTGTTCTATCCCTCGCGGCACGGGGCGGAGTCAAAAAGGCGGTCATCGCTCACCGGCTTATCGTTATTGCGTATTGCCGAGCCCGTGGCGTACAAAGAACTCGGCAGCGACTATTTTGATCGCCTCCCTCCCGAGCGCACCACCCAACGCCTCGTTCGCCGACTGGAACGCCTCGGACATGCCGTTGTCCTGCAGCCCAGGCTCGACTCGCCTCCCCCGCTGCCCGTCTCTTCGCACCGGCAGCGCCGCGGCCGCCCCTGTAAGTGCGCTAAACGTGGAATTGATTGTAAACACGAGCGTTGTTAATACAGTTTTCGAAGGACTCCTCCATGGCGGCTGGGTAGGGCGCCACAACGAGGAAATGAAAACGGGTTAGAGCTGAGAGAGAATCGAAAGACCCGCTAGCGAGAGAAGGTCGGCCCCGATCTGGCGCCTTTGAGCCCGTGCGTGAAGTCGTCGTCCGCCCCCCAACGCAGCCCGCCGACCCGCTGCCGCCTAAGCGTCCACGCGGCCGTCCCTGTAAATGCGCGGAATGCGCAATCCACTGTAAACACAAGCACTAAAAATTCCCGTTTTCGAAGGATTCCCGTTTTCGAAGGACAAGAATGACGAAGCTACAGGCCGTCATCATGAGGAATGAAAAAGGGCGAGAGCGAGTCGCATTTGTCGGATATTGGAAACGGCTGCCATCGAGGCGGCTTACGCGCTGGAAGACTATACTGCCGCCAAGCAAGCGCTGGAAGGGCTGCAGCACGAACTGATGCTTCTCAATCCCAGCGCCGCCCGCAGCCTGGCCGAAGGGCCGGAGGAAACACTTACGATTACATGTTCGGCAGCAGCTGCGCTTGACGCTGGCCAGCACCAACGTGATCGAGTCAGCCTTCTCCATTGTCGAACGCGTTTGTTTCAATTTGAAAGGCTGGCATTCCGGCGATCAACGCGAGCGATGGGTGGAATCCGGTTTGTTAGTTGCCCAAAAACAGTTTCGCCGCATCAAGGGATACAAGCAGATCCCACTTCTTCTTTCAGAACTTGAAGCTCTTACGTCTTGTAAGTCGCATCTTGCCAAACGCAAAAAAGCACCCTAAATTGGGGTCACTTGAAAGTTGCTACTTTAACGGAAAGTTGGACATTCCCCGGCGGCATGAACCTTGAGCGTTGGGAATGGCTCTGCATGCTCATACGTTCTTCCCCCGCTGCATGCGTAACATTTGACGCTATTCGCTCACTGCTAGAACCGACTATCTCTGGGATGGGCAGTGGCATCGGGTGCTCTAGCTCACTCCATCTTTAACCCTTCCGGTAGCTGGCTTTCCATCTGCGCGTCATCTCCACAGCTTGGTCGGCCTCAGGTCGGCTCTGCCCCTTTCTTCTGTCGATCAGCCGCTCGGCGGAAGCGATAAGATTCTGAGCCGGTCTCCAGGCTGTGGCCCAGTCCGTAATGCGATGCAGTAACGCGCTTTACAGAGGCGAGCGTTGGGTACGACTTGGGTCCATTCGGAGGAGGCAAATTCGCGGTGAGAATCACGGCCGCTTTCCCGTCCGCTCGGCCACTACCTGAAGCAGGAACTCAACTTCTACTTCGGCCAGCGGAACGTAGCCGACCTCATCAATCGCAAATCAGGTCTTAGCGACTCCAACGTGCCGTGATGTGACGCAGTTGAAGTTGGTGCTTGGCTGCCACGAGTTCGATTCACGAGCCCGGCAGCAGTCGTAGAGCCGGCAGGCGTTTTTGCCGGCCAATGCGCCGTCCTTCGCTGGAATTCGGACCCTCCCGGACTTACCCCCACCCCCAGACCTCCCGGTTCGATGGCAGAGCTTAGACGTCAGATGTGGCTCATATAACCAGCCGCCTGGCTTCGTGAGGTGAGCGTGGTCGCTACGAGATTCTCGCTTCGAACTCGTAAGAATGTGATATTAGTGAATCCATGAGCGCCGCTGCTCTGACAGAGAAATCCGTCGATCGCAATTGGCTCGATGGTTTTCTCATCCGCTGGAAACTTTCGGATGATTACGTCGATAATCCACATTCAGCCCCGTTCTCGGCTGAACAGGTACTTCGTCGAGTCTTGCGCCAGGACGTTCCTTCCTTGGTACGAGAGCTTCTCCGTTTAAGACCCGAATTGAGGTAAATGAGACCGAGGCGGGATGAACAAAAAATCTTTTTAATCCCGCCTCGATAAGTCCGAACTGAATTCGACAGTCTGGGTGGCTGGCAAAATCGAGACAAAATCCTAATCGGCTACCACCCCGGTGGTATATGGCTCAAGCGCACGCCTACGAAACCTTGTTTGGGACGTATCTGCCCTTTCGCCTCTACTCAGATCTTAAACGCGGCGCAACAGTCCAGACGCTCGCCAACAGGTACTCAATTCCTCAACACTGGCTTGAAGAGCGGATCGAATCTGCCCGACTTTGCTTAGAGAAGCAGATCAGGATCAACTTTCGTTTCCACACGAGATTGGCGGTACGGACGGCAGCATGAATTCCGAGTCTGAAGAGCTGGGACTCTCTTCTGCTACATTACATGTCCGCATTGCAAGCAGGCACTAAGCGAGAAAGAGATTCGAAGCATCCTTGGCAAGTTTGCTCGCGGTAGTTCCTGGGCCAAGTTGGGACCGAATCGATTTGCCAAGATGACGCCGGAACAAAGAAGCGCAGAAGCGAGTAAGGCTTCAAAGGCGCGGTGGGCGAAGAGCAAGAATCCCGCCCGCTGATTCCCAAGATGTGCAACCGGGCACTTCTGAGCGCCGTCGTGGGAAAAACGGCGCACTGACGTCTCACCTCTATTGAAGAATGAAACCGACCATCGGAGAAAAAGTGCGAATTCGGGCCATTGAGCAAGTTGGCAGCGCTCGCCTTTTGGATGGGCTCTCAGCAACCGTCACTGCCTTCCCGTAGCGAAGGACTGGGTCATAGTGGAACTCGATCCCACTACTGTGACGCCTCACCGGAGCTGGAGCATACCATTAGACCGGCTTGTTGTCTCGGAAGATCATAGCCTTAGCGTTTCGTAATGCCTGAGCCACTTGCCCATTCGTGCCCTAGGAGATGCAGACCTGAAAAAAAGGGCCGCCCTTGCCCAAGCGGCCCGCTAACTTTAATTGGAGGTGGTTAACCCTTTCGGGAAGGGCAACAGATTTGAATATAAGGTGTCGAGCTAGAGCGAATCGTCTCAATCTTTTGAATCCGGCACACCGTGCTCTTTCATGTAGCGGATCGCGTCTAATGTTTCCTGCCAGCGCCGGAGCAGATCGGTGCAATCCTCCTCACCGCGTCTGACGGCGAGCGCGACCGCAGCTTTCTGCTCTTCGGCAATGCGCTCGAAATCGGAAATCGTAACATTGCGGGAGCTAGACATCGTAAGTTTGGTTCTTTTGCAGCTCTTTTCGTTGATTGCTGCTTACAGTTTGCGCCGCGATCTTCTCCTGAAAACGGGCCGGTGACGAAACAGACCCGCAATGGATGCTGATTCTGGCCGAATAGACGAGCTTCCTAAAAGATTACCCCTGATCCTATGAGGGGCTGCCAGCGCTCAAATGCCAGCCCGTTTGTGAAGAAGCGAAGTCGCACGGCCTTCGCTTCTAAAGGTCTCATCGGCAGTAGGGGGCTGGTCTTTACAAAAAAGCGAGTACACATTCACGCAGAGGATTTCGGGAGCAATTACGTACCGGAACCGGCGCATATGCTGAAAATTGCGTTGTTTGCCGATAATGTTTTCAGGCGAATGGAGGAGAAGCACTAAGGGGCTGCATATTATTGGACAGCAGCCCCAGCGCGTCGTATAAGCAAGAATGGCGACCGATTATCAGGACCATAAGCTGCCGAGCTAGAACGGATCGCCGAAGAACGAATCGAAAAATCGAGTCTTGTCTGTGGAAGCGGGAGAAGAGGATACGTTAGAAGTTGTTCGGCACTGGTCCGAAACATTAGCTGTATCCGGCAGCTTAAAGACGTATCGCAACGCAGAGCAGCCGCACACTCAGATCGAAGCCTCTGAGGGGTACCTAATCTAAAGAGCGACTTTATCAGGACTCGTCTTTGCTATTGGCCAGCCAATACGCCTCTGCTCCAGCCGCAATCTGCGGACGAATTCGTCCGCATCGACCTGGCTTGCGGATTCCGGCGAAGGTGAACGCTGATTCCGAAGGGAACGCGAACGGCATTCCGGGCCGAAGGCGAACAGTTTTCGGAGCGTAGCGACGCTGGCAACTCGATTGTGCGGGAAGTGTTCGGCTTCGTCAAGAAAAACTTATCCGGAGCGCAGCGGAGGAATTTTTGCGCCAGGGCGCACGCCACGAAGCTCTTGCCGACGCCGGTGGGTCCGAGCACGAAAATGTTTTCGTGCTGAGCGACCCAGGTCGACTTCTGCGCCAGTGCACGAAGGATGCTTTTATCGAGTCCCCGTGAAGTGCGATAGTCAATGTCTTCCACGGAGGCGCCCTTCAGCTTGGCGGCATGCAATCGCCGCGCCAGGGCCTGATTCTCGCGCCAGGTCCACTGTTGATCCACCAGCAGACCGAGCCGTTCCAGAAAGCTCAGTTCACGTGCAGCCGGATCTTGCTCCTGCGCCTTCAAGACTTCCACCATGCTTGGCAGCCGCATGGCCGTCAGTTTTTCCATCATGGGTTCTTGCAGCATGTTGGTCCTCACTCGAAGTATTCAGAACCGCGGATGTTGTCGTGCGATGGAGTGGAAGCGGGCGGCGGTGAAGATGGCGGTACCCGATCGAGCGAGTTCCGCAAGATCGATTCGACGCTCTTGTAGCGACACGCGCCGGTGAGCAACGCACGCCCGGAAGCAGCTTCCACGCGCTGCACGGAGTATTTTTCCGCCAACCGAATGATGCCCAGACAGCCGCGATAGCCCATCTCCGGGTGTGGCTTGTCGTTCATGATCCGCTCGAACAGCCAGGCCGTGTTTGGTCCGATGGCTTCGGCCCAAACGCACCATGCGCGAGGGCGTCCACTCCAGGTGCGCACGATGACTCCTGGGCCGGTGCTCTTCATTGGTGATGACTTGCCCGCGTCCGCGACTGCGCAGGTGCGAAGCGACGCGCATGCCTTTGTGCAGTATTTCTGCCGTGGTTGGCGTCGAACGAATCTCGACCAGCTCGTGCACCAGGTTGTAAGGAACGCTGTAGAGGTTCGCATCGAATGTCACGTGATAGTCGATGTTGACGCGGGCGCGCGACCACTCGCTCAGATCGAACGGTTCCATCGGCAGAGGCTTCAAGGCCGGTTTGTCGATCGCTTCCCAAACGCTTGTCCGCGTTCCATCTTTCTTACGGAACGGCCGGTGATTTAACTTGTCCAACAGCTCTCGAATGGCGACATTCAGTTCTTCGAGCGAGAAGAACTTGCGATGGCGCAGCGCCACCACGATCCAGCGCTGTGCCACTTGAACTGCATTTTTCAACCTTGGCTTCATCTCTCGGCTTGTACGGTCGCGCCGGCACAATCCCAAAGCCGCAATGCAGTGCGAAGTTGTAATAGGTCGGATTCAGATCCGGGTCATAGCGATGCGCTCTGGTCACGCCGGTCTTGGTGTTATCCGGAACCGCGAGCGCCGGTATGCCGAAGTGTTCGAACGCATGCACGTGAACGCTCAGCCATGCTTCCATCTGCTGATCACGCGTGGCCTCGGCCCAGGTGTAGCTGCTCCACCGAGCGCGGCCACGAACAGCGGAGCTTGCCATGCGGTCCTGTGTGCCGGTCGTAGACCGGAATCGTCGCGCCCGCCCAATCGACGAACATCTTCTCGCCCGCCTTGTGCTCCTGCCGCAGTACTACGTCGAGCTTCGAGCGCCAACGCTGGTACAGTTCGCAGAAGCGCGAATAACGATAACTGTCCGGGTTCGCCTGCCGGTATTCTTCCCACAGCAGTTGCAAAGTGAGATGACGATGTTGCCGCAACTGCTCATGCATCGCGGCGAAGTCCGGCTGGGAGTGGGCCGCCGTCTGCACTTTGGCTGGCGATGCCGTTCGCCGAAACAGCGCCGCTTCGACACGCGCATCGTCCCAGCCTTCCGGCAACGGCCAAGTTACACCTGCCCCGGCGGCTCTCTTCAAGTACTTGCACACCGTGCTCACCCCGAGCGCGCAACTTCGCCCGATCTGCTGATAGCCCAGATGTAATTCGAATCGGAGGCGCAGCACCTCCCGTAGTTTCCGCATGGACACTCTCCTGGCCGGCACTCTGCTCCTCCCTCGGAGGATTCATTGTGCCGGTCTAATGCCCAGCGCCGCCCTGCCTGTGGAAATCATTCCGGGCTCATCGTGAAAATCATTCCGGGCTGTTGCGAAAACCGTTCGCCTTCCCGCCGGAATCACCTTTCACCTTCAGCCCGGAATCCTGTTCGCCTTCGCCCCGGAACGCTTTTCACGTTCACCCCGGAATCGCTATCGGATCGCCGTCACGGTGAGGCGCTAGCTGCTTCGGGGATCACGGCTCATTTGCTTGCACCAAGAGCTCGAAAGAGCAATGCGGCAGGCAGGTCAGAGGAGTCATGATCCGAGCCTAGTCCTGTGGACCGGAGGTCATCATGATTGTCTGCCGACTTTGGCCTCGCTATCAAACGTGCCTCTTTCGGATTTTCGCATCTGGTGCAAGCAGGTGAAAACTGTTGTAACCGTTCCGCACCCTCATCACCGGACACCGTGACTCGCTCTGGCAACAGCCGGCCTCGACGCTCAAGGTCCTCAAAAAACATCTGAAGCTTTCTACCGTCCCAAGATACTTTGATAAGCGGACTATCGTCGGGCTTCGTGTCTGCAAAGATTATGGAGCCTGCAGGTACGTACAGGGTCCCCTTTTTTCCCCCTTCGGAATAGACTGCCAGAATCTCAGAATTTGAGACATATTTGCTTCGGGTCATAGAATCCGCTGCCCGCTCTTAGCGAGCCAAGAAGTGCGGCACTCAGCTCGCAACAAGGAGCCGGCGAGAACGCTCACCAGGTATAAATTACCACTAAGAGGCGGCAAAGGCAAGAAAACTTTTCATAGTGTTATTTCCTTCATCTCCGCTTCTGTACATGAGCCATCTCCCCTCCGTTAGGAAAGAGGACTAAATTAACTTGGGGTGTGGAAAGTTTGTCATTGATAAATAATGTAAATAGTACGTGGTTGACTGGCATTTGTGTGAAATAGTTACAGTACTCGTAGTACTACCAAGATGAAAATACAATGCACACACCCGTCATCATCACTTTCCTTCATCACGCCATCGTCACCCTGTTCGGTTTATTCAGTTAAGTTCAACCTCACGGGTTCTTGCTTAAGAGACCCGACAATATTTGGACTCCTGATCGTTTGCCAGTGTAAATATTGCAAGATTCCCGATCTCCAGCACTATCCCGACGTTGTTTATTTCGGAAGCCAGACAAAGGGTAGCGTGGTCGATCAGCGGTATGCCCAAAGTATGACTGTCCCGCCTCAGCTGGAAATGGAGGGAGCGTTCCGCCGTTAAGCTAACGGGGAGAACGCATGAAGAAGCAACGAAAACATTACAGCGCAGAAGAGAAAGTCGCCATTCTGAGGCGGCATTTGCTGGAAGGGACAGCGGTTTGGACGCTGTGTGACGAGCTGGGATTACAGCGCACGGTTTTCTATCGTTGGCAGAAAGAGTTCTTCGAGAACGGAGCCGCCGCGTTCCAGACCAAAGGGCGTCCGGACCATCAAGCAGTCCAGCAAAGGCTCAAGCAGGCGTTGGTCTGGTGCGTCCGACATATCTCTGATTATGCTGTCAGAGCGCTTCCAGATGTACGCGATTGGCGTTGGAAACTTATCAGAAATCCTGAGCCGGCCTATATCGCAGAGAAGGTCCGCATCCAGGTTCCCAAGCCGAAAAAGCTTCTCCTCGTCAAACACTACTTGACCGTTATTGGATCACGCCATACGGAAATTATCCAGCCGCATTCGTCAGCCGTGGCCGAACGTCTCCAAGATGAGCGATGGTCCCGGAAAACGCTATGACTCTATCTGGAGTGAGCCGGCGACGAGAGGCTGGGTTGCGGCGAGGAGTCGGGCGCCGGGTCACTTTAGATAGAGACGTTTGAAGGAAGGCGCCCGCGTTTGGGGCGGACGCGGCAGACTATGGGTGTTCAATCGTCCGGAACATTGCAGCGACGGTCGTTTGCAATGACGGCTGGCGGGTGAGGAACAAGCGATCCGGGCCCGGACCCCGAGAAAGGTACTGCGGGACGCGGGATGAAACGGTATTTTCCGGCTGTTTTTGACTGTTGATGCAGCTGAGACACACATCAGCTGTGCGTGCCGCAGCAAGCCAAGAGTTTGTGGTTGAACGCGTTCTACGAGGTGTCACAGAAGCTCTCCCGCCCAGCAAGTCTCCAGCGGATCTGTTGAGCGGTGAGCTTTTCAATCACGACCATCGCGCCTCCGCAGTGTGGGGAGCGCCAAAGGCAGCGAGGAGTGGTGTCAGGTGCGATTGTCGTTGCGGGAGGCAACGCTGTTTGAACTCGTAGCAGTTCCTGGCCGAGAGGCAGAAGGTTGCCGCGGCGCCGATTTGCGAGGAATCCGTAAAAGCGAATGCGCACGAAACCACGAGGCAGGACGTGAAGCAGGAAGCGCCGGAGAAAACTCCTCGGCAGTCATGGTCATCAGTTTCTGCTTGCTGCTACGCGCATAATCTTTCCACCGGAACGTGACGTTGCCATCGGCAACGTCGACGATCCGGTGATTGGAGATAGCCACACGATGTGTGTAACGGGCCAAGTACTGGAGAACGTGTTGCGGTCCTCCGAATGGCCGTTTGGCGTAGACAACCCAGTTGTGACGGAACAATGGCCGAAGAAACGAATGGAACGCTTTTGCCTCGGCCAGTGGTTTGAGGCTGCCCGGGAACACCAGTTTGCCTTCGTGGAAAGCGCACTTCAAAGCAGCGATGAACTTGCCACGAAACACCTGGCTCAGGACTTTGACCGGGAGGAAGAAAGGATAGCGCGGGTGAACCCATCGCTGGTGATCGGGTGAGAGACCGCCAGATGGAATGACGCAGTGAACGTGTGGGTGGTGCTGGAGATTCTGTCCCCAGGTGTGAAGCACACTCAGGAAACCGATCTCCGCCCCCAGGTGCTTCGGATCGGCGGCGATCGCCAGTAGCGTTGCGGCGCTGGCGCGGAACAAGAGGTCATAGACGACCTTTTGTTTTGCAGAGCAAGCCACGATAGTTCGTGCGGGATCGTGAAGACCATGTGCACATACTTGACTGGCAGCAGTTCCTTGCCGCGTTCCGCGAGCCACTCTCACGGGCATTGGTCTGGCACTTAGGACAATGCCGCGAACGGCACGAGTTGAAACAGGTGGCCTCACGGCCGCATTGGCACCAGCGATCCAGTGTCCACCGAGCGCCGCCGTGCGGCAGTGCTCAATAGCAAACAGCACGCGTACGTGCAGCCACGTTAACCAGGATCGATTCTTTTCGATAAAGCTCTTGCCATGCGTGCGAATGATGTCGGCCACCTCAAAGGGTGGCGGCGTCATCTCTTGTGCAGCTTCCGGGACCGTTTCACCTGGTCCAGGCTGGACAGCTCTGCCTTGTCGAGCGGTGTACCGGCGGCCCTGAGGTGGCGCTCGGACATATGAAGATAGATAGACGTGGGCTTGAGGTCGGCATGCCCGAGCAGTGC
>CAWIFY010000039.1:0-54805 GCA_963835255.1 Terriglobia bacterium
GCGCATCCCACGGATTTTTTTCGACTTTCAGTCGCTCGACACGCTGGGCCTTGGTCTCTTTCGCTTGAGACGTCACCCTTTGACGATAGCCCGCGCTGGCGGCAAAAGTCAAATGCCTATCGGAATGGTAGGCATTGCGCTAGGAGCGTCAGATTGGGCCCGTCGCCGGCATGGTCTGTCAAGATAAAAGGCGGTAGCAGCCCGTGAACTCGTCGACATCGGTTCCCATCCCGGCGATCAGCCGCTACACGATATTCGACCGGGAGCACTGGAGCGGTCTGCGCGCGAACACACCCTTGCTCTTAACGGAGGAGGAGCTTACATCTCTTCGCGGAATCAACGAGCAGGTCTCGCTGTGGGAAGTAGAAGATATCTTCGTGCCGTTATCGCGGCTGCTAAACCTGCACGTGGCAGCGGTTCAACACTTGTATCAAGCTCGGCGCGAATTTCTCGGCTCCCCGACCCCGCAGAAAGTTCCTTACATCATCGGAATCGCAGGCAGCGTGGCGGTCGGCAAGAGCACCTTTTCGCGTGTGTTGCGCGCGTGCCTGGCGCGATGGCCGGATCATTCCAGGGTGGATCTGGTGACGACAGATGGCTTTCTCTATCCCAACCAGGTTCTGAATGCGCGCGGGCTCATGCAGCGAAAGGGATTTCCGGAAAGCTACGATCAGCGGCGGCTGCTTAACTTTTTGGCGGATATCAAAGCGGGAGCACCGGTTGTTTCGGCACCGGTATATTCGCATTTGCACTACGATATTGTTCCGGGCGCATCGCAAGATATAGAGCAGCCAGATATCTTAATTCTGGAAGGGCTGAACGTTTTGCAGTCGCCGGAATCTCCGCGCGATTCCTCGCGGGTGTTCGTTTCCGATTTTTTTGATTTTTCTATTTATCTCGACGCAGACGAAACCACGATCGAGCACTGGTATGTGGAACGCTTCCTGCGTTTACGCGAGACCGTGTTTCGAAATGAGTCGTCGTATTTCCATCGTTATGCTAGTTTTCGAGGGCCGAGGCGATCGAAACTGCTCAGCAAATCTGGCGCAAATCAATATTCTAAATTTACGAGATAACATTGAGCCGACTCGAGAGCGTGCACACCTCATTCTGGAGAAAGGTGAGTACCACGACGTAATGAATGTACGCTTACGCTGGGTTTGAATGGAAGCAGCAGAAAGAGTGATGGTGGACCTGGACGGCTTCGAACCGTCGACCTCTTCCATGCCGCTTGCCTCTGAGCTTGGAACCGCTAACATGGTTTATGGAAGCGCAGGACTGGAAGGGTTGCCCGCTGGTCAGAGTAGACTCCGAAATCGTTCACGGCGAACCTGTGTTCGATGGAACTCGCATGCCGGTCGAGACCGCAATCGAGAACTATTACGCCTACCGCGAGCTGCAAGGAATGTCTGACAAGGAAGCTGTGAAGGCCACCCTGGAATCCTTCCCGACGATCCCCGGCGTTGAAGGACTGCGTGCTGCCTTGGCCTATGAGGCCGCCCACGAACATCAGCTACAGCCTTGACTAAGATCGCTGGAAGAAGGTGTTCCTGAGCAAATAGCGGCCCATCTTCCCGGCCACGACGTTAAGAGCGTGCGCCAGTTAGGACTGAAGGGAGTTACCAATGGTCACCTGCTTGATGCGATTGAGGCTAGCGAATTCCGAGCCTTCATCACAAACGATAAGCGGATGGAACACGAACAGAACCTGTCGCGCCGTCCATTCGCCATCCTCCTGCTAAGCACGAATCACTGGCCGACTATAGAACCGCACGTCGGAGCCATCGCTACTGCTCTGGACGAAGCGGTGCCGGGAGCAGTTTGCAAGGTCCACTGCGACACATTCGTTCCGCGCAGGTTCATGAAGCCAGCCGGACCGTGACGTTTCAGTTGCTGAAGCCCTTCGGCAGCACCCTCGATCTGTAGTCGGTTGGTGGACCTGGACGGGTTCGAACCGTCGACCTCTTCCATGCCATGGAAGCGCGCTCCCAACTGCGCCACAGGCCCCTTGGTTGTTGATTTACGTCCTGAGAATAACACAGCCAAGTACCAGCCGATACTCACGGCAGTTGATTTGTCAGTACTCGAACTTTTAGTATCAAATGCTCTTGACTCGGGGCCACATCGGGCGCACAATCAGACGGTCGGATCAATCAGCTCACTCTCTTCGAGGACTGCTGGGATCTGGATCTCCAACCCCAATGAACAACGCTGTTCCCCAGGTTTCTACCTTTCCGCAAGACCCTTCGTTCAAGAACGATGATGAAATGAATCATCTTCTTCAGGGCACGGGTGTTCACCCTGCCTGTACGGATGAACTTGCACACGAATTGCGCCAGCCGCTAAGCACGATTGAATCGCTCGCGTACTTTCTCGAGATGACTACGCCGGACGATCGTGTGTGCCGACATCTTGAACAGATCCGGCTGATGGTGACGAGAGCGAATAGAATTCTGGATCACGCATCCGCTACATAGTTGAGCTTTATCAGCATGATTCGGTACTTGCGGTGCCCACACGGCGCCTGAGCTGACGAATTTCTTCTCGCAGCTCAGGAATCTTGCCGACATTCGCGAGTCCTTTAAGGTGCTGCCGTACAGGTCTGGCCGGGATGCCCCAGACGGGCTCGCCTGCAGGCACTTTTTGAAAGCTGAGAATGCCGCCTTTAGAGCCCACGACTGCTTTCGATGCAATCTGGGCTTTTTCGCCCGCTCCCACTTGACCGCCGATCACAGCATAGTCGCCAACGGTAACTCCGCCCGCGAATCCGGTTTGAGCAGCGATGACGACGTGATTTCCAATATCGCAGTTGTGAGCGATATGTACCAGGTTGTCGAGCTTGGTTCCAGTACCAATCCGGGTTGTGCCCAAGGCCGCGCGATCAATGCAGCAATTTGCTCCGATCTCGACGTCGTCCTCAATGTGAACAGTGCCGACCTGTGGAAACTTTTCGTAGCGGCCGTCAGTCAGTGCGAAACCGAAGCCATCGGCGCCAATTACGCAGCCGGCGTGAAGAATTACGCGAGCGCCGATCTGAACTCCCTCATAGAGAGTGACATGGGAATGGATTGTGGCTTCTTCACCGATGGCCACGCTTGCCCCGATGTGCACGCCCGGGCCGATATAACAGTTGCGCCCAATCTCAGCATCTTGTTCGATTACAACATTCGGGCCGATGCAGCAGCCGTTCGCAACCCGCGCAGTTTCGGCTATAACGGCGCTGGGGTGAATGGATGGCGTAGGTTGGCGTCTGGGATACAGGAGAGCGAGCGCTCGCGCAAAGGCGCTCCGAGGATCAGGCACGCGAATCACCGACCAATTTCCAGAAGCACTAAAGGAAGTAGTTGCGAGGAGGCATCCAGCCTGCGACCGTTCGGCTAAGGCCTGCGCTTTGGCATTGGAAACGAAAGATAAATCGCTTGAGCCGGCGGATTCCAAAGCGTTGGCGCCCCGAATAATTCGGCCTGGGTCACCTTCGGCAATGCTCCCGCAGGCACGTGCAATCTCGGCGACGGTCAGGGCAGGCATGCCCCATACTTAGCATGAATGCCGGTTGACCCCTCGGCCCACATTGCATCGACTGCCCGGGTGGATCCTGACGTGCAGATCGGACCTGGCACGCTCATCGGCGAGTTCTGCGTCATTGAGTCCGACGTGGTAATCGGGGCGCGTTGCTTGCTTGAGCCCTATGTGTACGTGAAGCGCTGGACTTCACTGGGAGATGAAAACGAGATATCTGCGGGAACAATTCTAGGCACAGATCCGCTGGATAAGAGCTTTAGCGGTGAGCGCAGCTATTTATCGATTGGCGCTCGCAATAAAATCCGCGAACACTTTACCATTTCGCGTGGAACCCAGCCGGAATCGGAGACGCGCATTGGCAGTGAAAACTACATCATGACTTCAGGCCATATCGCGCACAATTGCAAACTGGGCGACAACATTGTGATTGCCAGTTGCGCCTTAGTTGCCGGCCATGTGGAAATAGAAGACCAGGCCTTTATCTCCGGAGGTGTGGTTATTCACCAATATTCCCGCGTGGGACGGCTGGCCATGGTGGGGGGAAATACACGCGTAAACAGCGACCTTCCGCCGTTTTTTCTGTACTCCAATTTCAACGTTGCGGCAAAGGGAATAAACGTTGTTGGTCTAAAACGTGCCAGATTTACTTTGCAGGAAATCCAGGCAATCAAAACCGCCTATCGCATTCTTTTTCGCTCGGGCCTGAAGCAGGAGGATGCCCTCCGGCGAATACAGGTTGAATGCCCTTCTGAACACACGGCGCATCTAGTGCAATTTATCAGGGAAAGCAAACGCGGCATTTGCCGCGAAAAGCCCACACGTAATTCCGAAAGCTAATGAACGGCGGTATGCGCGCGAGCGACTTGCACGTGGCTAAGCGTGCTGGCATATTGGGAAATGCCTTTGAGGAGAGCTTCTGCTATTTTCTGCCTCTGGTCCGCATGCTTGAGGAGACGTTCGTCATGAGGGTTGGAAACGAATCCGACTTCCGCGAGAATGGAAGGCATACTGGCCCCAATGAGAACGACGAACGGCGCCTGACGGACGCCGCGGTCGCGCGAGCGGGAGTTGATTTTTAGCGAAGTAGTCCAAAGCGCCGACTGAACTCTCTGAGCGAACTCGCGCGATTCTTCGAGCTTATTTTCGAGTACAGCCTTATGCAACAGGTCATTCAGGTCCGAGATCGAGCTCAAGGACGTGGCATTCTCGCGGGTCGCCAAATCAAGGGCCACGCGGTCGCCGTTTAAGTTGAAATAGAAAGTCTCGACACCCGTGGCGCTCGGCTCCGGCGAGGAATTGGCGTGAATCGAAATAAACAAGTCAGCTTTTTCGTTGTTGGCGATTTTGGTGCGCTGCTCGAGCGGAATGAAGACGTCTCCTGAGCGCGTATAGACGACTTGCGCGCCCAATTGCTGGGTAATGAGTTTGCCCAGACGAAGCGCCACGTCAAGCACAAGATCTTTTTCCATCAGACCATTCGGGCCAATGGTGCCCGTATCATAGCCCCCATGGCCAGCATCGATTACAACGCGGCCAAGTTTCAGACCGAGCACCCGGACCAGCGAGCGGTCGCCACTGCTGTCTCGTTTCGCTGGCGCAACACCGCCGCTGAGCTTCGACGTGGTAACAGGAGGCGGAGCGGCTTCATGGGATGACACCAGAGCAGCCGAGGATGCGGCATCCGTTGTCGTGTTGCTCGCGGAAGGTACATTCATTACAGTAAGCGGAATTCGCGCCGTCGCCGTCTCGCGAGACACTGGAAGCGGTTTGTCCCCAGGCGTCACTTGCTCACCTGAAGGCTCCGTCTGGCTTACATCCGGCGCTCTCGATGCGCTATTTGCAACCACCACGATGGGCGGCCGGCAGAATTCTCCCCGGACGTTGAGTCCGTTTCAGAGGCGGACAAATCGATTTTCTTAGAACCCGTGGTGCTGCGCGCCAGCGAAACAGTCGGCTTGAGCTGAGTCTTCGGACGAAGCTCAATCATAAGGCGATCCGGATTGACCAGCTGCGAAGAGACCACGTCCGCCGGAGCTTCGAGATCGAACACAACGCGGGTCTTTCCCGGCAGGACTTCCGCTACCCGAATCTCCCTTACCAGACGGTCTTTGATTTCGATGGTCTGCGAACCGTGGTGCGCTGTCGTGGGAGGCCGCAGACCTGTGAGGTCGAAATAAATGCGCGGCGGCTTTTCGATCTGATCCGAGAAGAGCTTGTAATCGCCCTCGGTTTCTATGGCTACTCGCGTCACATCGCCGAAAGACCAGAAGCGGATCGCCTGCACCCTAGCGGCTGAGCTTGATTGGCCAAAAGAAGCTGGACTTGACCCAAAGAGCGACGCGATCATCAGCAGCGGAGCGATACGGACTGAAGGGGGAAACATGAGAGTGAGCCGATGGTTAGCCCAGGCACATAAGACAAAAGACCCGCAGATTGTTTCCTCGATTATACCTGGAAAATCGGTAACCCAATGCCATAATTGGGCATGCCCGTGGCCGGCTTCGTACTTGTAGGCGGACGCAGCTCGCGTATGGGATGCGACAAAGCGAGGTTGCCAGTGAACGCGCATCTGCTCGTAGAAGATGTGGCTGCAAAGGTGAGTTATATCGCTCAAAGTGTTGCGCTGGTGGGGAATTCGCGGCTGTATGGCGATTTAAAGATGGAGTGCCTGGATGATCTGCGCCGCGGTTACGGACCTCTGGCTGGCATTGAGGCGGCTCTCACCAGCGGGAGAGGCGATCTAAATTTGATAGTGGCTTGCGACATGCCTGGCATCCGAGTGCAATGGCTCGAGCAGTTGGTTATGAAAGCGTCGCAAGACGAGAGCGATTGTATCGTTTGCCAGGACGCGACAGGCGCTGTTCACCCTCTTTGTTCCGCGTGGAAAAAGAGCTGCTTGGTCCGCGTCCAGAGAGCGCTAGATGAGGGCCGCTTGCGCGTCGGGCAACTGATCAACGAGCTGAATCCGGCATACGTTTCGATTTCCGACGCCATTCCGAACGTGAATACTCCCGAGGAGTGGACCGCCTGGCAGGCTCGTGAACTCCAGGAGCGGCTCCTTTCAGCTAATGCCTGAAGAATTTCCGCACTACATAGAATTTAGAAACGTTAGCAAGACTTTTGACCGGCCCATCCTGAAGGACGTTAGTTTCTATGTCGATGCCGGTCAGACACTGGCCATTATCGGAAGGAGCGGAGTCGGCAAATCTGTCACCCTAGCGCACATGATGGGGTTCCTGAAAGGCGACAGCGGGCAAGTGATCGTCGCTAATACTGACATAACGCACATGTCTGAGCAGGAATTGCGGCACATCCGGCGAAAGGTAACCATGGTCTTCCAATCAGGCGCGCTTTTCGATTCGCTGACCGTCGAAGAAAACATCGAGTTTCCGATGGAGACCTGGGACGGTAAGGATCGAAAGCGCGAGGTTGCGATTGTGAACGACCTGCTGAAGAAGGTAGATCTGACGGATGTGGAGAATACTTACCCAGACGCTCTAGCCACAGGTTATAAGAGGTCGGTTGCCATCGCGCGAGCGTTAGCGGCTCAGCCCGAATGTATTCTCTACGATGAGCCGACGACTATGGTCGACCCGATCATGTCGGATCACATTAGCAATCTTATGCTGCGGCTCAAGAAAGATATGAAGCTGACGGCAGTCGTGGTCACACATGATCTTGACCTGATGCGCAAGGTCGCCGATTCTGTGATGTTTCTCTACAAAGGTGAAGCGATTTATTTCGGACCTGTGAGCAAGCTGGAAACCTGCAATCACCCTCATGTGAAGCAGTTCCTTGCCATGGATCGAGTCGAAATCAGCGGAAAGATCGAAGATGTCTAACGGCCGGTGCCGAAACGGTGCTTCAACAAGAACCATTCGCGCTTTAGCCAGCTATTCTGCTGCTTGTGAGCCGACGCATTCGCATCCCCTTCACTACCGCCGAAATGATTGGGCTCGCCGCGCCGGTAATCCTCCGTGGCGGTGAGATGGACTCGTGTGCCGTCGAACAGATAGGTACGCCTGCGAAATTTCCCATCCTCATCCTTGGTAATCAGTTTGAAATTCCGCCCCGGATAAGCGGGATCGGAGGGCTCGACCTCAACCGGGAAGTATCCTTCCAAGTCACGCTGGCGGTAAGAGGTTTCAAAGCGGTGACGATGCCGGTTCCAGAGAAACACGCGCCATGAATCGAAGTCGAAGGTCTGATGTTCGGAAGCTGTGGTCCACAACCAGTTGTGTTTCTGTCCATCTTTCTCGTCATTGACAGCGCCCAGATCGAAATAAGCGGTGATGTGCCTGCCGCCCGCATACTGCGCCACTTCGTCAGGGATCGACATCATCAGATTGCGCGAGAGAACCCAACCTGTCTGATTGCTCTTGGTGCGGACGAGAGTCCAGTCTTCCAGAATCGGCTTGCTGGGTTTCTCCGGCGTACCCGAAGTTTTTTCTTTAGCGGCCTTCTCCTGGGAGTCAAACGAGGGGAGGTCGGGGCCTTCCAGATCATCGCTAAGGCCCCAGAGATCTTTGCGATCGGTAGGCGGCTTGGGCGCAGAGGGCATCGGCGGCTGCCCCGAATTGCTTTTGGCGGTTCTGTCTTTTCGCGGTTTACGCGGGGCTGGTTTAGAACGCTCGAAGGCGAGCGAAGGCCGGGCAGGCTCAGTCGCTTTCGGAGCAACTCTACGGGCGAGGACACTGACTGGTCCGCCTTCCGGGATTTGGGCGAAAGCGGGAGACTGGCGGCTCGGATCGAGATGAATGTTCAGGGTTTCATAAGCGGTCGCGGTTCCCTCGGAAGGCAGTTTGAGCGCCTGTGCTCGTTCGCGCTGCACACGCTGCATGTCATCGGGGCTTAAGAGGTCGAGCGAATCCACCCAGCCTTCCGCGCCGCTACTGGTGCGCACTTTTATAAAGCGGCGGCGCACGTCGATAACGCCAACTTGCTCGCCATGCTTCAGAACTGTGACTGTGCTGTTTTTCTGATTCAATTGAGCGCGGAGATTGACCGAGGCCGGGCCAATGTACGCTTGCGGCAGAGCTTCCTGTGTCCCGCCATTGCATCCGAGCAAGAGAGAGAGCAGGGTTAAGGGAAAGGCTACCAGTAGCGCCCGGAGCATGACAGGCCGGGAGAATGTAACCGATTGAGCGCCGGAAGAACAGCTCAGAAATTTCTCCTCAAGGAAGGAGACGGGCCAGTTCTTTCAAGATACAACGATCCATTACCACTGGAATTCCAGCCGCGCGGGCCTTGGCCGCGCCCTCAGGGCTCACGACGCCCTCCTGCATCCAGATGCATCGCGCGCCGCCCTTTTGAATAGCCTCGTCGACTACTTCAGGGACTCTGGCCGGGCGCCTGAAAATGTTAACGATGTCTACCGCATCTGGAACATCTTTCAACGAAGCATAAGCGGGCTCGCCAAGCACTTCGGTTTCCTGAGGATTGACGGGGATGATGCGGAAGCCTTGCCTCTGCAGAAAACGCGAAACTCCGAAACTGGGGCGGGCAGGATTGCTCGACAGGCCGACCACCGCGATCGTTTTAGAAGACTTCAGGATTCCTGCGAGTTCCGTGTCGTTCATCACGATTTCATACTCGCACGCTTTGGCTCGGGATCTTCCATATCCATCAGTTTGCGAAACCGCGCCACTTCGACTCTAGTCAGCGTCCGATAGGCCCCGGGCTTGAGAGTGCCCAATTCAAGAAATCCGATCTTTACGCGCTTAAGCTTTTCGACCAAGCGCCCGAAATGCTTGAACATCGTCCGGATCTGATTTTGCCTGCCCTCAACCAGCCTCACTTCGTACCAGGGATTCAAGCTCTTTCGGATGAGCTTCAAGCCGGCCGGAGCGGTCCGCCGGCCATACATCGGAATGCCCCGACGGAACTCTTCCTCCTGCTCTGGAAGAAGCGCGCCGTTGACTTTCACTAAATACGTTTTGCTCACATGGCTGGCGGGCGACATCAAGCGGTTTGCAAATTCGCCATCGTTGGTAAGCAGTAGCAGTCCTTCGCTGGCATAGTCGAGCCGCCCGACCGGATAGATGCGCTCGCGCATCCCTTTGAAGAACGACATCACGGTTTGCCGTCCCTGCGGATCGCTGGAAGTGGTAACGCAATCTTTCGGCTTGTTCAGCGCGATGTAGAGGTGGTGTTTGGGAGCGCTAAGAACTTGGCCATCAACCTTGACCTGATCGCGCGAGAGATCGGCTTTCGAGCCAAGCGCGGTGACGGTTGCGCCGTTCACAGAGACATGTCCGGCTGCTATGAGCTCTTCGCCTTTGCGGCGGCTTGCGATGCCCGCATGCGCAAGGATTTTCTGCAGACGCTCTTCAGCCATTTTCGCGGGGCGTTTCCAATTCCTGCGCCGGTAACTCGAGAGGAAGCTGCGGATTTTCGGACCGAGCCGCCAGGCCGGCTTCGTCCCCTTGGCTGAGCGCGAATCGCCCGAGCTCCTCAAACTCTTTGAGAGTTGGCAGTTCCGCTAGAGAATTCAAGCCAAATTGAATCAGAAATTCGCGGGTCGTCTTATAGAGGATCGGCTTACCGAGCACATTCTTCCGCCCAGCAGCGGCGATTAGCTTGCGATCAAGCAAAGTCTTCAGCACACCCGCACCCTGCACGCCTCTCACCTCCAAGATTTCCGGCGCCGTAATCGGTTGCTTGTAAGCGACGACCGCGAGCGTTTCGAGCGCCGCCAGCGAGAGTTTCAGAGGAGACTGCAATTTGTTCACGAAACGCCGAATCGCTTCATGATGCTCCGGCTTCGTCGACATCTTATATCCGCCGGCGAGCTCTCGAATTGACAAGCCGCGATCAAGGCCTGAGTATTCGGTTACCAGTTGCCCGAGAACCTCTTTAACCCGTTCAAGCGGCTGTTGGACGGCAGTTGCGATCTGCTCGGAAGTCAGTGGCTCATCAGTGATGTAAATGGCAGCTTCGATTACAGCTTTCAGAGTTGCAAACGGCCCAACGGAAGCGGCCGACTCTTCGACGACTGTTTCAGCAATGACCACGTCTTCTGCTTCGGCAAAATCGGAAGCTATCTGCTCTGCGCCGCTTTGATCTGTTTCGATTTCCTTTCCGGTTTCTTCCATAGTCACTTGTCAGCGATAATCCTGTTCCACCGCGGCAAGCTGTTCAACGGAATCGGCACCGTCGTCAAATCCGGATCCGCGTTGCAGGCCGATATCGCCGAACGCCTCGCCTTGCGTGAGTTCCACCGTCTGATGCTTGACAAGTTCCAGTATGGCGAGAAACAGACAGATCATCGCGCGGCGGCTGCGCTGGCGTTCGAACAATCGCGTAGCGGAGAGCGGCTCGTGATGCGAGCGCGCAAGCTGATGGCGCAGGAATTGGATCATGTCCGGCACGCTGACGTGCTCTTTGCCGATCTCGTAAATGGGGCGGTGCTTCGCGCGTTCGAGCACTCCCTGGAACGTCTTGACCAAATCAAAGATGGTTGCGGCAAGACCCGGGCCCTGATCCTCCGCCAGGAACTGCTCAATTTGCGGATTCGACCAGATTGCTTCTTCGATGATGCGCTTCTGCTGCAGCATTTCAGCCGCGTTCTTGAAGCGTTCGTGCTCGATCAGACGCTCAACCAGTTCTTTACGCGGATCTTCTTCGGGCGCGATCTTATCGAGTTCCGGATCCCTCGGCAGCAGGACTCTACTCTTGATGTGAATCAAAGTCGCAGCCATGTAAACGAACTCGGAACTTAGGTCGATGTCAAGCTCCATGGCGCGCTGCATGTAGTCGAGATATTGCGCGGTGATTGCGGCGATCGGGATGTCGTAGATGTTAATCTGCTGCTTGCGAATCAGGTCCAGCAACAAGTCAAGAGGCCCTTCGTACTGCTCTAGACGGAAGTTAAAGGGCGTCGACATTAGCTTCACAGTAACACGCAAAAAACGCTGTATTAGTACTCTAAGGCCAGTCCTGGGAGGCATGCCGAATGCGAAGCACATTCACGTGGCCTTGTATGATTTCGTATACAGCAATGTAAGGCCACGGGGCAAAGACCAATTCCCGGGTGTTCTCGACCAAACCTACACGGCCACGTAAGGAAACGTGCGAAGCCCGGCAAGGGCGCTGTAAATCGTCTTGGCTACCAGCTGCGCTTCTGAGAAGTTATCCTCTCCTATGCGCGCCATAATGCGGCCAAGGTCGTCGGCTGCTTTGGTCGTCCGTCGAATGCGCGTCACCAGCGCAGCGTCTGCTCGATGCGCTCTACGACCTCATCATGCTCTAGCAATTCGCCTCGGCGAGCAGAGGCACGGCCCAACTTGGCCCGCTCATCTAGGTATAACGTCCGAAGCGCTCCTTTTCCGTGCATTCTACGGCAAGGGCCGAGGGGCAATCAGACAGTCTGAAGCGTGTTCACGCTCAACTGCCGCTTTGCTTCGAAAGATGCAATCGCTTGCTCTTGCTGCAGAATGTAGCCCAACTCGTCGACGCCTTCGAGCATGCAATGGCGGGCAAACTCGTCGATCGGGAACGTGACCGCCGAGCCATCCGGCAAAATAACCTTTTGCTGCACTAAGTCGACCGTTACCGTCGTGGCTGGATCGGCCAGTATCGCTGCAAACAAAGCCTTATGCGCCTTGGGCGGAATCGCGATAGGCAACAACGAATTTTTCAGCGCATTGCCGCGGAAAATATCGGCAAAAGAAGTACTGATCACCGCGCGAAAGCCATACTGGGTAAGGGCCCAGGGCGCGTGCTCGCGCGAGCTGCCGCAACCGAAGTTATCGCCCACCAGCAGAACTTCGCCCGCCCGCCCTTCCGGCCGGTTAAGCAGGAAATTCGGCTTCGGCTTGCCCGTTTCGTCGTAGCGCCAGTCATAAAACAGTTGATCGGCTAGACCTGCCTTCGAGATTGTCTTCAGGAATCGCGCCGGAATGATCTGGTCGGTATCGATGTTGTCGATAGCCAGAGGTGCGACGCGGCTGGTGAAAGTCGTGAATTTTTCCATGTCTTGTGCCTAGAGCATCGTTCGGACGTCTGTAACAACTCCGGTGACCGCGGTAGCAGCGGCGGTCAAGGGACTCGCCAGAAATGTGCGACCACCTTTGCCCTGCCGTCCCTCGAAATTTCGATTGCTCGTGGAAACGCTGTACTCGCCTGGCTGGAGCTGATCGCCGTTCATGGCGATGCACATGGAGCAGCCAGCCTCGCGCCAATCCGCTCCCGCATCCTTGAAAATTCTGTCGAGCCCTTCCGCTTGCGCTTGCTCCTTGACCTGCTGCGATCCGGGAACCACCATGACGCGAACATTCGGGCTCACCTTTCGGCCTTTGAAAATCTGCGCGGCTGCGCGCAAATCAGAGATGCGCGAATTGGTGCAGCTACCGATAAACACCACATTCACCGGATGACCAAGCAGCGACTTGCCCGAAGGCAGGTCCATGTAGCGAAGCGCCTTGCCGAGCGAATCCCGTTCCACGGGATCGCTCATGCGAGCTGGATCGGGTACCGGCGCGGTAATGGGAATGCCCATGCCGGGATTCGTGCCGAAAGTGATCATGGGCTCCAGCGAACTTGCATCTATATCGATGCGCTTATCGAAAACCGCACCCTCATCGGTCGGCAATTGCCGCCAGAAATCTACTGCAAGCTCCCAATCTTGGCCTTTCGGCACGTAAGGGCGGCCTGCCAGGTACTCGTACGTGGTATCGTCCGGAGCAATCAGTCCCGCGCGGGCGCCCCCCTCGATCGACATGTTGCAGATCGTCATGCGCTCTTCCATCGAGAGCGCGCCAATGGCCGAGCCGGCGTACTCGAACACGCAGCCGGTGCCGCCGCCGATCCCTATGCGCGAGATGAGGTTCAGGACTATATCTTTCGCGCCGACGCCGTTCTTGAGTGAGCCCTCGACCCGCACTTCGTAAGTCTTCGAAGGCGTCTGCAACAGACACTGGCTTGCTAGTACATGCTCAACCTGGCTGGTGCCAATGCCGAAAGCCAATGCTCCAAATGCGCCGTGAGTAGCGGTGTGACTATCGCCGCAGACGACCGTCATGCCAGGCTGAGTGAATCCCTGTTCAGGTCCAATCACGTGCACGATGCCCTGCTTATCGCTGTGCGGACCATAGAAAGGAATGCCGAAATAACGGCAATTCGTCTCGAACTGCGTGATCTGCGCTTCCGCCACTTTGTCGAGGATAGGGAGGGAGCGGTTATAAGTCGGAATGCTGTGATCCGTGGTGCCAACCGTAAGATCTGGGCGTCTCACCTTGAGCCCGCGCTCGCGCAGACCTGAAAACGCCTGAGGCGAAGTCACCTCGTGTACTAAGTGGAGATCGATGTAGAGGAGCGTCGGCGCACCTGCGCGCTCCGCGACTACATGACTCTTCCAAACTTTTTCAATAATTGTCCGCGGCCTGCTACCTGACATATTGTTGCCTTTTTACAGCGATGGCTCTACACACTGCATCGCCAATTTCTTCCGTGGTTGCCGGCTTGCCGGCCGGCTTAAGATCGGCGGTTACGCGGCCGCTATCCAGCACCGTTTCCATCGCACTGTAGACCGCCTGTGCTTCGTCCGTCAGCCCAAAACTATACTCGAACATGGCAGCCACCGAGCCGATTGCTCCGAGCGGATTCGCCTTGTTCTGCCCTGTTATATCGGGCGCCGATCCATGCACTGGCTCGTACAACCCGACCCAGGCGCCAGACGGGCGCTTCGAACCGATCGATGCCGACGGCAACATGCCGATAGAGCCAGCCAGCACAGCCCCCTCATCACTTAAGATATCCCCGAACATGTTCTCGGTAAGAACAACGTCGAAGCGCTTGGGATTGAGAACAAGCTGCATAGCGCAGTTATCAACCAGCATGTGATCGAGCGCAACATCTGGATATGCGGAGCCGACCGCCGTCACAACCCGGCGCCATAACTGCGAGTTCTCTAGCACGTTCGATTTATCGACACTCGTTACCTTCTTGCGCCGCTTTTGCGCGAGTCCAAAACCCAGGTGAGCGATGCGCTCGATCTCAGGGCGCGAGTAAACCATCGTGTTCACCGCCCGCTCTTCTGCGCCGCTTCCGGAGATCCCCCGCGGGGTGCCGTAGTAAAGTCCACCGGTAAGCTCACGGACGATAATCATATCCGTGCCGTCCACCAGCTCGTTCTTGAGGGGAGAAGAATCAATCAGAGCCCGATACGAGCGAACGGGCCGCAGATTGCCATAGACTCCCAGTGCCTTGCGAATTTCGAGCAGCCCGCGTTCGGGGCGCTTTTCGGGAGGCGCATTGTCGAATTCGGGCAAACCGACAGCACCCATCAAAGTTGCATCCGCCTCGGCAGCTAAACGGCGCGTCTCTTCTGGAAATGGATCGCCGGTCTGCTTGATGGCGATGCCGCCCAACAAGCCTTGCGTCAGTGAGACGCTGTGCCCAAAGGCGGCGGCAGCCTCGCGAAGTACTTTCACCGCTTCCTGTGTGACTTCGACGCCTATGCCGTCGCCCGGCAAGAGCAGAATCTTGAGTTCCATCAGTTAGCGTTTCGCCATCATCGCTGGGCGCCCACGGCTGCTGACGTTCGTCCCTGGGCACTCTCGTTACCCACTACGAGCTCGATCAGCGCAATGATCTCGTCGTTCCGCAGACCCTTCTTGTTATCGGCCATCTGAGTAAAGCGATGGTAAACTTCTTCCAACTCCTCGCGCGATAACTGGAAACCGAGGTCTTCCGCGCGCTGCTTCAAAGCATGCCGCCCGCTATGCTTGCCGAGCACAATTCTGGTTTTGGGCACTCCCACAGTCGCAGGGTTGATAATCTCGTAGGTCGTTGGCTCCTTTAGGTAGCCATCCTGGTGAATGCCCGCTTCATGCGCAAAGGCGTTCTCCCCTACGATCGCTTTGTTCGGTTGCGGGCCAAACGTAATGAATTGAGTCAGTGTCTGGCTCGCGTGGAATAGCTTCTCAGTATTGATTTTGGTTTCGAACGGCAGTCGGTCATGGCGCGTTTTCATGACCATTACCACTTCTTCTAAAGCCGCGTTCCCCGCCCGCTCTCCGATCCCGTTAATCGTGCATTCAATCTGCCGTGCGCCGGCTTTGACAGCCGCCAGAGAGTTCGCAACTGCCAACCCAAGATCATCGTGACAATGAACGCTCACCACCGCCCGGTCCCCGAGCGCCTTCACAACTTTGCCGATGATCTCCGCGTACTCATCAGGCGTTGAATAGCCGACAGTATCTGGTAAGTTGACCGTGCGCGCTCCTGCTTCGACTACCGCGTTGCTGATCTGCTCGAGATAATCGGGATCGGTGCGTGTGGCGTCTTCAGCCGAAAACTCCACATCATCGGTATAGTTCCTCGCCAGCGCGACGGCAGCCACGGCATCGTCCAGAACCTGCTGCCGCGATTTGCGCAACTTGTATTTCAGATGTATGTCACTAGTCGCAAGAAAAGTGTGAATCCGGGGACGCTTCGCATGCTCAAGCGCCTTGGCAGCGCGTTGAACGTCGAGCGTGCAGGAGCGCGCCAAAGCGGCCACTTGCACCCATGGGAATTGACGGCTAACCGCGTCTACGGCTTCGAAATCTCCTTCGGAGGCAATAGGGAAGCCAGCTTCGAGAATGTCGACACCCAAATCGACCAGTGCCGATGCCAGCGTCAACTTTTCGAGCGTGGTCATACTACAACCCGGTGACTGTTCGCCATCGCGAAGCGTAGTGTCGAAGATGTAGACTCGGCTCATGCTGACTCCTAAGGGCGATTCGGATTTTTTCTGATCTTAAATTAATGAGGCTGATTACGCAAATTTATAGTATTGCGAGTTGCCATTAGCTATAATCATGGCATAAACGCCACAGTCGGAGTGGACGTTATGGAACTATATCCTCTAAAGGTTTTCCTCACGGTGGCTACTGAACGGAGCTTTTCACGTGCCGGTGAAAAGCTGCTTCGCACCCAGCCGGCTATTTCGATCGCGATTCAACGTCTTGAAAGTGACTTAAAGGAGAAGCTCATCGACCGTACCGGCCGTGAGCTGCTCTTGACGGATGCGGGCCGGGTGGTGCTCGAGTACGCAAAGCGTTTTCAAAACATCGAAAGCGACCTCGAAAATGCCTTACGGGAGCTGAAGGACAACTATGCGGGCCGGCTCTCGATCGGTGCGAATGAATCGATGTCGCTGTATCTCATTCAGCACATCGAGAAGTACCGGCGGATCTTCCCGAAGGTAAAGATCCAAGTGCGGCGTTCGGAATCGAGCAAGATCCCGTCCCAGTTGCTAGATGGCGAGCTCGAACTCGGCGTGATCAGCTACGACCCCAGTGACGATCACCTGCTGTCAGAAGTGATCTATACGGATCGGCTGACCCTGATCGTTTCTCCTGAGCACCGGTTTGCGAACCGCCCGGAGATTTCCATTGGGGAACTCGACATGGAGACCTTCATCGCGCACAACGTACTCTCTCCGTATCGCGAAGCGGTGTTGCGGGAATTCCAGAAGCACAAGGTGCCTATCAACATGGATGTCGAGATGCCCACCATCGAGACGATCCGCAGATTGGTCCAGGACGGTGAGGGTGTCGCGTTTCTGCCTCGCATGTGCGTGGAACAGGAGATCAAGCAGAATCTCTTGCGCGAGATCAGGGTGAGAGAGCTGAATCTTGAACGTAAAATTCGCCTCGTCTACCCGGCGCGGCGGGCCTTAAGCCATGCTGCCAAAGCTTTCCTCGAAGTCGTCAAGCGCAATACGTTAGAACCGGAGCCCATCCAGGAACCGGTGTGAGCCAGAGCGGCACTGACAAGAAACGAATATCCATAGCAATAGCGGGAGCGGGCATCATCGGGATGTCGATCGCATGGCGTTTGGCTCAGCGAGACTTCGCTGTCTCGGTGTTCGACAAAGGTCCTGTCGGGGGAGAAGCCAGTTGGGCGGGAGCAGGCATGTTGGCTCCTGGAGGCGAGGTGGAAGCGCCCTCCGAACTAGCAAAGCTCGCCATCGCGTCTCGCCGGCTGTATCGGGAATCCGTTCGTGAGCTGGAAAGAGCGACGCAGCTCGTAATCGATTACCAGGAATGCGGCGCTCTGGATTTGGCCTACGACGCCGAGCAATGGAGCGCAGTGCTGCGCAGGGCTGAGCAGCAGGCTGGCTTTGGGATAGCTTCAAAAGTGCTCGAGCCAACACAGGTCGCCACGTTTTGGCCCCGTGTACGTAGCGAAGGGCTGGTTGGCGCGCTATTTTATCCGGAAGACGCCATCGTCAATCCGCGCGAGCTCATCCTTGCTCTATCGGCGGCCTGCCGTGGTGTGGGTGTGGAGTTGGTAGAAAACGACTCCGTCATCTCAGCCGAAGTCGCTGCGGACGGGGTTACGCTGAACACGATAAGCGGCACGCGGCGGTTCGATGCTCTCGTGATCGCCGCAGGCGCCTGGAGCAGTTCTATTCCTCTAAAGAACGTTCCGGCGCTGCCTGTGTCGCGCCCTGTTAAGGGGCATTTAGTCGGATTTCAGCAGCCCGAGCAGACCTGTAATACGATTCTCCGGCATGGCCACACTTACCTGCTACAGCGCGCGAACGGCTTGCTAGTCGCTGGCGCATCGGTGGAAGACGCCGGCTGGAACCGCGGAATCGACCGGAACATCGCCGCTCTACTGGCGAAAGAGGCGGGCTTCGTTCTTCCTCACCTGGCCGAGACTAGTCCATCGGAAACGTGGATTGGATTCCGCCCCGGTAGCGAGGCCCTGCATATCGGCTCCTGGCATTCCGACCGGCTCTATCTCGCTTACGGGCATTACCGAAATGGCATTCTACTGGCTCCGATCACGGCGCACAAGATCGAAAGCGAAATTAGCGCCAGTTTGCAAACGCGCTAGTGCGCTTTTGACGGAGATCGGAGATCATCTGCGCGACTCGCGAGCGGCGTTTCAGCAACAGCTCGAGCATTTGCTCTAAATCGTCGGCATCGCCTTCCAGCCAATCGCGGGGTATTTCCTTCCACGCAGCATCGACCACTTCCAGCGGGAAATTTTCCACCATAGATAACCAGGGCTGAAACGAATCGAGTGACTCGACAGCGTCGTAGACCGACGTGCGAAAGTACAAGCCCTGTATGGGCGAGTCCTGAAACTGCCAGTGTGGCCCGCTGAACGCGTATCCGTGGTCGATCATCTGGGCAAAGAATCCTATGCGGGCAGGGGCTTCGCCTCGCAACGGCGTCCAAGTCTTGGCCCGGGCACGAAAGAAGACGGCTTGCCGTGAATCCGTGTTGCCGACCCATTTGTCAAATACCAGCGTGCCGAGAAAATCTATGCTGTTCTCTATTTTGGAGAGCAGCTTGTCTGGCAGGAAGTCGAAGATCGCTACCCGGTCGGGATGGACCGCCAGACGGGATCCGAAGTGAATGCCCGGCGGCACGGATTCCCTACGGGAACCGATCGAAAGGTAGAGTTCCGGGTTATCTGCAAGAAATTCCGGCGAGAGATCGATGAGGGCGGTTTCCGGCACATGAATCTGCAAGTAGCGAAGAAACGAGCAGGCGAGCCATTCATTGATCAAAATTCGCCGGTGCTGCGGGTTGTTGGTGAACTTCACGACGTAAAAGAGCCCGTCTTCGCCTTCTACTAAGTGCGCTTGCGCTCCTCCCCGCATTTTTCGGATCAGCTTGCTCGCGCGGATCGGCATCACTCAATTCAGTTAAACGGGTGCGAGAATCAGGCTAGAACATATCTTTGAGAAGGGGAAAAACTGATCAATGGCAGACGAGGTTTCTGAAAAGCAGCATGCGGCGAGTCCAGACGAGGTGGCTCTAGAGCTTATGAAGTTCATTGCTGTGACCACAGGTTACGGCAAAGGGATCTCGAGTACTGGTTTCGGCGGCAAGGGCCCACGCTCGGCTGAAGAGTATGCCGATTCGTTACTCGACCTGTTTGAGCGTTGCCGTTCGGTCGTTCGCAAGGGATCAAAAGCGGCTGCTTAATTGAAGGGCCGGACTCCAGCCGTGAACGGAGCCCGGCTCTATGCCTTAACGTCTCTTCTTAGCGGTCGCCTTTGATGGGCCTTTCCTGGCCGGCGCTTTCTTGACTGCCTTCTTGCTGCCAGCTTTCGTTGCAGCACTCTTCTTGGCGGTCGCTTTGCGGGCGCCCGCTTTCGCAGGAGCTTTCTTGGCCGCACCCTTCTTCGCTGTCGGTTTCTTGGCTGCAGTTTTCTTGGCTGCAGTTTTCTTTGCTGGGGCTTTCTGGGGCGCAGCTTTCTTAGCGATTGCAGTCTTGCTGGCGGCCTTCTTGGGGGCCGGCCGCGCGGCAGACTTGCTGGCCGTCGGAGCGGTCTTCTTGCCGGCAGGGGGCGGACTGCTCGGCTCCGAAGTAGTGGTCGAGGTGACCTCAGCGCCCTTCGGAGCAGCCGGACCCGAAGCAGTTCGACTTCGCTTTGCCCGAGGCGGTCTATTGGTTGGCGCTTCTTCGCGGCCAGGGTGAGTGTCGGAGACCGTTTCGCCCTGCGACCTTGACCCGCCAGGCTTCTCGTCGTCTGCGGAAGCCGATCTCTCAGCAGGCCTCGACCGCGCCGGTTCTAGAGATTCCACCTCTTCTTCGTCGTCATCGTCATCATCCAAGTCATTTTCGTCCTGGTTGTATTCATCCTTCTCCGACTCGAGTTCAATATGTTCATCTTCGTAGTCGAAGTCATCTTCTTGCTTATCGGCTAATACAAAGTACGCGCAATTCACGCTCTCCTCCTTCGCACTTCCTTACTATGCATCGAGATGGTGTGAGAAGCAAAATTATTTCACAAAGTCAGCGCCTCAATCCAACCAAAGATTAAAACTGGCGATCCCGCTTACGGCGCGGGAGAGGACAACGCCTTTACCAAATCGTAGAGAAAGGTCTGGCCCTGGTAAAAGGATGCGACGCTCATGCGCTCGTCGCGGCCGTGGATACGAAGATCATCCCGGTCCACAAACAAGCCTTGCACTCCGTAGGTTGGGATGCCAGCACTTCGCAGGTAGAGTCCATCGGTCGCAGCTACCAGCATCACAGGAACCGTTGGGACGCCCGGCCACATAGTGTCGGTCAGCCGGGCAATCGTGTGCATCAGCTCAGGATTGAGGGGCGATGCCGGGCCGCGGTCCACCTCGCCGAGAATGCTGATGCTGACTTGCGGATCGGCAAAAACTTTGGCCAGGGTACTTTGCACATAATCGACTGAATCTTCAGGCAGAACGCGGCAATTCACCGTTGCCGCCGCAAGCTGGGGCAGAGCATTGCGTGCGTGGCCGCCCTCCAGTTGAGTGGCTACGCAGGTGGTGCGCAGCATGGAGTTCCAGGCCGGAGAAGCTGCTGCGACGCGCTGCATGGCATCGGGCGAGTTCGCAGGCACTTTGGCGAGATCGTTTGCGACGGAACCCGTCTCGATTTTCGCCATTTCAGCGAAGTAAGCACGAGTAACCTGATTAGTTTTTAAAGGAAAGCCGAATTCAGAAAGCCGCTGCAGAGCTCCTGCCAAATGATAGATGGCATTGTCGGGGACGGGCATGGAGCTGTGGCCGCCCTTGTTATGGACTTCGAGGCGAAAATTGATGACGTATTTCTCGCTCACCTCCACATCATTGGAGACTTTCTTGCCGTTCCGCTCTTCAGCGAATCCACCTTCGTTTAGCGCGTATTCGGCATCGATGAGGTCGCGGTGGCTCTTAACCAGCCAGTCCGCGCCGTTGTAGGGTCCTCCGCCTTCCTCATCGGCGGTCAGCGCGACAATGAGGTCGCGGTCCGGTTTGAAGCCCTCGCGCTTGTAGCGGATCAGGTTCGCGATCCAGATAGCGGCCTGCGCCTTGTCGTCTGCCGTACCACGGCCATAGAAATAGCCGTCGCGCTCGGTAAGTACGAACGGATCGGTACTCCAGTCTTCCCGCTTGGCTTCCACCACGTCGGTATGCGCCAGTAGGAGCAACGGTTTACGCGCTCCGGTACCGTGATAGCGCACCACCAGGTTGCCCTTTTTCGGGATGACACCACCGAGAAAGATATCGGAATCGGGAAAGCCCGCGTTTTTGAGGCGCGCCGCAACTGCTTCGGCTACAGGCGTGGTCGCGCCAGTTGTATAGCCGGATTTGATTTCAACGATCTGCTTATAAAGGTCGTGCGCCAGTTGCCGGTCGGCGGCAGGGGGCAGGTTGTCTGCCGCGAAGGAAGTGAGCAAAAGGAAGTGAAATAAGCCGAGAAGGCGCATGGAACATCATGGCACGCTGAGATCACGACTTCCACGCTGAGATCACGCCTTTATGGGCCAATTTAGCTGGCCACCCCGAAGCAGCGCCAGATTGCCGATGTGGCCGGCGCGGGCGGCGGCAACGCCGGCTTCAACGGGCGCGTTTGGGTCTTTGCGGCTGGTGAGGCAGGCGAAGAAGTTCTGCATATGGGAAATGGTGCCGTCCTCAAAGCTGCTCTCGGTCAATACCGGGTTTCCTTTCTCCACGCCCTCGCGATAGATCTCGAAACCGGAGCGGGTAAGTTTGAGAGTGCCTTCCGTGCCGCGAAACTCCAGGCCGCCGTCATCGACGGAGGAAACCATGGTCCCTTCGTAGCCGACATCGAAGCCCCCGTAGCGGAAGCCGGCCTGGACGGTATCTGGGCAGTCCCATTGCTCGAAGAAGTATTTGTCGCCGAGCATTTGAGCCTTGACGGGCTGGGTGGTGTTCATGGCCCAATGGACGACGTCGATCCAATGGGTGAATAAGTCGGTCATAGCGCCCCCGCCAAAGTTCCAGAACCAGCGCCAGCGGCGGTATTTCTCCTCACTGAAGGGCTGGTCGGGAGCCGAACCGAGCCAGCGCTTCCAGTCGAGCAGTTGAGGGTCGATGGGTTGCGAGGGCCAGTCGCGTTGGTAGTTCTGGTACCAGTAGGTGCGGACCTGGGTGATGCGGCCGATATTTCCGCCTTGAACCAGCTCGGCGGCGCTTTGGAAGTGACGCCAGCTTCTCTGCTGCATACCGCATTGCAGAATCCGCTTGGAGGAACGGACGGCGCGGGTAAGCGTATCTCCTTCTTCGATGGTGTGGGTCACGGGCTTCTCGAGATAGACATCTTTGCCGGCAGCGAGAGCGTCGCAGGCCATGCGAACGTGCCAGTGGTCGGGCGCGGCGATCAGGACCGCATCCAGCTCCTTCGCGAGCACCTCCCGGTAATCCAGGTGTGTCGTCGCGTCGGCCCCGTTGGCGCGCAGCTTGACTTCATCAAGATGAGGCGAGTAAACATCAGAGACCGCCACTAGTAGATTGGGGGCCGATTTATCCGCGGAATGGAGCAGGCTTTTCATGCGACCGCCTGCGCCGATCACGCCCAGGCTGAGGGTATCGTTCGCCCCGAGAACTCTCGAAGCCGAGAGGGCGGTGATGCCGCCGGCCATGAGAAAGCTGCGCCGGTTCGTCTTGGTTTGCATTGCTCTCGTTGTTATATCAGCCGGGACTTGACTCAGATTTAGGTGAGAGCTAGGACGTCAGTAGCCGACTAAGGTTTTACTGATGCCCGAGGAAGCCGGACGGAACGCAAAAGCGCTACCCGCTCCTAAATTAACTGGACTGCAAAAAGCGGCCATCATTCTCATCGCTTTAGGCCCGGCTGAGAGCGCGGGCATTCTGCGTCACGTGACCGAAGAAGAGGCCGACAAGCTGGCGAAGGCAATCGTACAACTGGACTCGACGACGGCGGAACAACTTAAGGAATGTCTGGAAGCATTCGAACATGAGTCGTTTTCGCAACGGCTGATGACGAAAGGCGGATTCGAGTACGCGCAGAAGCTGTTTGTCGAGGCTTACGGTGTCGAAATTGCGACACGGCTGATGGAACGGCTGACGAAATCGCTGCAGAACGATTCTGTGACATTCGAGAACTTCCGCAAGGTGGATCCGCAGCAGCTTGCCAAGTTCATCCAGGGCGAGCACCCGCAGACCATCGCGCTGATTCTTTCGAACCTGGAAGCGGCTCAGGCGGCTATCCTGCTGAGTTCGCTGCCGACGGAGGCGAGGGTGGAGGTGGCGGCCCGGATGGCCGATCTCGACCAGATTTCGCCCGAAGTGGTGCGTAACATCGCCAGCGTGCTCGATCAGAAGCTCAGAAATCTCGGGGAGTTAAGCCGGGAGGCGGTGGGCGGGGTGCGAGCGGTGGCGAATATGTTTAACCGGCTGGACCCGACGACCTGCATGCAGCTACTCGAGACGGTAGAAAAAGACAACCCGCCGCTGTTCGAGAACATTCGCAAATTCATGTTTGTGTTCCGGGATCTCGAAGGGTTGGATATTAGCGTGCTCCGGATCATCATGAGCAAGGTTGAACGGAACTCGCTGCTGCTTGCTTTGAAGGGAGCGAATGAATCGCTGCGACAGAAGTTTTTGTCGACTCAATCGCAACGCGGGTCCGAGATGATGAGCGAGGAGTTGTCCAACTTAGGACCAGTGAGGCTGAAAGATGTGGATGCAGCGCAGCAATCGGTGATTACGATTGCTCAGGAGCTGGAAAAAGAAGGGCTCATCAGCTTAAGCGGAACGGCGAACGAGGAGTACGTGTATTGATGGCGGCCTTGGGAACTGAGCGCCACGAATGGCGGGTAAGGGAAGCATGAAGAGCCTTGAGACTATCGAGGACGTTCCGCTGGTGTTGCGGGCGGAATTGGACAGGAAGATCGTTTCCATCCGCGAGCTGATGGAATACCAGGAAGGAACAGTAGTGCCTTTGTCGCGGCCGGCCGGCGAGAACGTGGATCTGTATGCGAGCGACGTGTATATCGCCAGTTGCGAGATCCTCTTACTCGACAGAGCGTTAGCCGTTCGCCTGGCCGAAATCGCTAGCGATACAGCGCCGAAAGGTACTCGTTGAGACTATGAACATTGAACAACAGCAGATAGAGGGCAGCAACCCAATGCTGCAGCGGCTGATGGACCTGGAGATGCCTATGGCGATTTCACTTGGCCGGGCTGTTTTGCCGATTCGCGACATCCTCAAGATGAGCTCGGGATCTCTGATTGAACTGGACCGGAATGTCGGCGAGTACGTGGACCTGATGGTGCATGGCACGGTTGTGGCGCGAGGAGAGATCGTGTCTGTGAAGGGCAACTATGGGGTGCGCATCAAAGAGATCATGAGCCGGCAGGACCGGATGGCGTTGAAAGGCGTTTCGTAAGCAGCGCTAGCTCAAAATGGATTCAAGATCTTCATCCGAGGACGTCGCGCAGTTCGATTTCGGCCAACTAGACCGCATTTCGAAGTCGCAGCTCCGTGCCCTGCACTTGATGCATGAAGGCTTCGTGCGCAATCTGGCGGCCAGCCTATCGGCGTATTTGCGGTCGTATGTAGTTTTGAACCTGGTGAGCTTAAGCCAGATTTCTTACGCCGAGTTCGTGGAAGGGCTGGAATCGCCGACCTGCCTGGCCTACATCGGAATGCCGCCCTATGAGGGTACCGCGGTACTCGAGGTGGATCTCACATTGATGTTCAGCTTGATTGAACTCTTGCTGGGCAGCAAGGCGCGATCGACAACCGCGGTTCAGCGCACGATCACCGATATAGAAAAGAATCTGATTAAGACGTTACTGCGCGTGATGCTGCGGGATCTTTCGGAAGCATGGAAAACGGTCGCGGAGATCTCGTTCGGAGTGCAGTCGCTGGCGAGCGAGCCGCAATTGCAGCATGTGTTGGCACATGGCGACGCAGTGGTGGTGATCGCCGTCGAGATGCGCGTCGGAACCTTCTCTGGCGTGATGAATCTTGCGATCCCTTCGATACTGGTCAAGCGGCTGCGCCACAAATTCGACCAGGTTCGGCAGGTGCGCCGGGCAGACTCTTCGGAAAAAGACCAGCAGCGTTTGAAGCAATTGATGGAGGAGGCGTCCGTCAGCTTTGAAGCGCGTTTGAATGCGGGAACCATCTCCGCTCGAACTCTCTTGGAGCTGGACACCGGGGACACGCTGGTTCTCGAACAGGCCACAGATTCCGAAATCAGCGGTTTGCTGAACGGGCAGGAGAAGTGGCGGGGCAAGGTGGTTAGCAGTAAAGACAAATTCTTCTTCGATGTCAACACTGCGTTAGTCTCGCGGGCAAAATCCGAAGTTGCGGATCAGCCGACGTGATTGATCAAGGTGCCGATCGGGGGGATAGTGATCCGAATCTCGTCACCGGCGGCGAGGCTGAAGGAATCTGGCGGCACGATACCTGTTCCGGTTAGCAAAAAGCAGCCGTGTGGAAACCTATTGTCGCGGTACAGGAACTCGACTAAAGAAGCGAGCTCCCGTTTCATTGACTCAAGCGTAGTGGAAGCTGCGAAGGCGGACTGCCGGTTGCGCCGGATCTCAAGATGGATCTCTGTCGTTTTCGGCAGGGCAACATCCGAAACTAATACGCAAGGGCCAAGCGCGCAACTGCGATCGTAGACTTTCGCTTGCGGCAAATAGAGCGGATTTTCGCCCTCGATGTCGCGCGAACTCATGTCGTTTCCAATGGTGTAGCCGGTGATCTTAGCGCGCGGGGTGATAAGCAGGGTCAGTTCAGGCTCCGGGACAGACCAACTCGCATCACTGCGGATGGCGACCGGCTGATTGGGCCCGACTACCCGGTGGGGAGCCGCTTTGAAGAAGAGTTCCGGGCGCTCGGCACTGTATACACGGTCGTAGAAGTCACCGCCGCCAGCGGACTTGGATTCTTCCATGCGAGCATCTCTGCTGCGGTAGTAAGTGACCCCAGCGGCCCAGACTTCCTGCTGGCCAATGGGCGCCAGAATGGTTTCGAGACTAGACGGGCTGAGCTCCTGCCCGGGGGTGAATTTTGTACTTAGAAACGCGAAGAGATCATCGTGGGACAGAAGAGCGTCCCAATCTTCAGCAATCCGGTACAGAATGCCTTCGTGTTCGGTGAAAGCACCTTGTTGAGTCCGGTATAGCTTCATGAATAGGCGCTGGCGGGGTAAAGGCTAGCGGGGCATGGGACCCGGACGGCCAAGTTGGAACTCGGCGCGACAGCCCCGGTCTACCCAGATGCCTCGTTGATCGTAGCCCCAGCTCACTTTCTGACGGCAAACGGAACCGCTTAGCTGCCTAACGAGCGAAACACCGCGTCGGGTATCGGCCGCACAGTATGCGCGGCGGCCGTTGTTGGAGGAGCAGGTGATGGTCTGCACAGGGCCGGGGCCCGGCCTTCCAGGCACGCCGGGCCGGTAACCAACGCGCTGGATCACGAAGTCAGCACGACAGCCCTTGTCCACCCAGACGCCCCGCTGATCGTAGCCCCAACTGTAATCGCGCCGGCAGGGTGAACCGCTGATCTGGCGGCCGAGCTTTACGCCGCCCCGGGTATCCGCGGCGCAATAATTGCGACGGCCGTTGTTCGAAGAACACGTAATCACGGTTTGCGCCAGTAACGGGAGCCCTGCCGCCAACATTGCGGCTGATCCGAAGCTTTTGAGTATTGTCGCCATCGCCAGATGTTAGCAAACCTAGGCGGGAAATACCGCTTTGGGTGGGAACAGTGGCGATTTCTGCCGAACGAACTCGTTTCTGCCGAACGAACTGACCAAGCGGCCCGATGAGTCGGGCCGCGGCGGCCAAGAGTGGCCGCGCCACGGTGACGCAAAGCGGGAATTTTGTTTGTACTAGAGCTGCATAGAGTTAGGGGCGGATTGGAGGGCCCGGTGGAAGGGGGTGGTTGGACACTGCGGGTGCATGCGGACGAGTGTGGTGGTTCTGGCGGGGGAGAAGCAGGAAGACTACGACAAAGTAGCGCGCGGCTGGAACGAGTACTGGGAACCGGCCGATTACCAGGAAGAAAAGCTGGTCGAGACCTTGATTCTGAACGACTGGCTGCATAGACGGGCGCAGCGCTGGCAATTGGCGGCCGAGGCGAGAGTGATGGGAGAGAACGGTCCCGATCCGATGGATTGGCCGGTCGAGCAGCAGCGCAAGCTGGAGGCGGCGCAGCGCTTCAAAGCGGCGGCGGAACGGGCGTTTTATCGCGCCTGGAGCGCTTTGCGGGGTTTAGGAAAGGACATCATGCGGGACAACAGAAGAGAAACGGCATTACAACACAAGGTAGACCTCCTCGAATTGCAGCGAGAAGCGCAAAAGGCAAAAGCTGAGCAAACAGCGCCCAAAGCCAAGAGCGAAACGGCTTTAACGCCGGCGCAGAAGTTGTTTCAAGGGCAGAAGTCGCCGAAGAAGCGGAAGAAGATTCCGATTTTGGATCAGTGGGTGGAGATTGAAGTTTCGCCGGCTGGCAAGACGGTGACGACGCTGCATCCGTCGAACGAGATTTTGATTCAGGATGGGCAGAAGAAGTGGCCGCCGCCGGAGATGGTGTACCGGCGGATGCACTTTGTGCATGGCGTGCCGCATGAGTATGCGTGGACGACGAGCGATGAGCGGATTCGCGCGGCTGGCGGGATGGGGATTCAGCGGATGACGGTCGATACATGGCTGGAAGTGATCGAGAAAGAGAAAGCCTTGGGGACGGGGCATCTGCTGCCATGCGGAGGGAACTTGCCGAGGCCGGAGGAGCGGGGCGGGTGCGATTGTCCGGTGTGCTCGCACAATCGGGCGATATTGGAGGCGCGGGCGGGGTAGAGGCACCTTTCAGGCGCACGCATTCTGGCGTATTTGGTTCAGGGTAGCGAAAACCGTATCGACCTCGTCGGGAGTAGAGAGGCCGCGCACTCGGTGGGGAGCTAGGCTGGAGATCAAGAGGCGGTAGGTGTCTCCATGAGTTTCGTCGCGTGGAGTGGCGGTCAGACTGACAAGAAGCGAATCGAAGTAGTCAAAGATGCGCCGTATTTCTGGTAGACGGAGCGGTGCGCTTCGTCAACGATGACGAGATCGAAGTGACCCGGACCGAAGCGGCGTTCGCCATCGCGGGTCTCGTCGATGAGGGTCATTATGGTGGGGTAAGTGGAGGCGTAGAGGCGGCCGTCAGTGTGTTTTTCGGTAACGAGGTTGACAGGCACCGAGGCGGGCTGCGGGTATCAGGCCAGTTTCGAACTTAGAGGCGCGATCTGCTTCCATTGAGCATCTTCTTCGAGCAAGGATCGGATGATTTCGGGAGAGACATAGAAGGAAGTTCGACTTAGGGCATTAAGAGCCGTTGGGAGATCTAGGAGGTTCCGGCGCGCTCCTTCGCGGAGAATGCCGAGAGTGCCGATGACAGAGAGCTTTCGGCGAAAACGGCTAAGGGAATCGCGACGCGCTCAAACACGGCCGGCAAGAGATCGACATGGGCAATCAGCAGCAAGTAATTCAGCGGCGTGGTGTCCGCTACGACGATCATGCGGGGAGGGCTAAAGGTCGAACGCTCTGCGGTCTTGATCGAGATCCGCCTGTTCGTAATGAAGCGGAATTTGGTGCTGCTTCAGGAAATCATGGACTTGCATGCGGGTACTGAACCCAAGCAGGCGACAAAGTTGGGCACTGGAGAGCCTCCCGGTCCGGTAACCTTCGAGCGCCAGTCCCTCCAACGCCAAACGAGGAAGGTCGTCCGATGAAGCTAACTGGGCGGCGATGTCTTCGGGCAGAGTGAGGGTAACTTGAGTCTGCATGCCGTTCCAGTCAGGAGTATAGCGGAAACTTAAGAGTTCAGGTGCTTTTTGGCATACAGTAGTGCAACTCCCAATTACGACTTGCAAGGGACGCACGACATGCTCATCCGTCAAACTTTGGTTCTTGGCCTTGCACACGGTCACTCGATCGCTGCAATATCGGATCCCGACCGGGTGGCGCGGGTATCAGCGGACTACCCCGGGCGCGAGGTGTGGGACACGACCTTCACTAAGCAACATTTCGACCAAGTGAAGGGAGCAGCGCGATCCTTGTCCGCACTAGGAGCGTTGCTATGGTCGTCGCCTGAGAATGTAATTCTCTCCGGCAGAGGGGAACCTGAGGCGCTCAAGGGGGCGTGCGTTTCGGCCAATTTCCTGGAAATTCTGGGTGTAGCCCGCCGGGCGGTGCAAATCGATCTTATGACGGCTTTGCGAGTCGGATAAGCCGGTGGAGGAACTACTGCGCGGCATCAATCAGAGTGCCTTGATCTTTCTCTTTTTGTTATCGACCTGCTGCCTGTCGCGGTATGGGAAGGCATTCATGGTTCTTCCTCATAGCCCAAATTATTTGTTGCGATCGCCTGATTCGCGTGAGACGCCATTTCCGGAGGTGCTTCGAGCTTATAACGGTTTTGAACCAGGTCGAGGGTGGATCGAGCTGCGATCGCTGATGGAACTGCGGATTGAGAATGCCTATTACGAAAAAGGCGCTTCCAGGCGAGGATTAGAAGGATTTCTTGGAACGGAAGTTGCGCGCTACGAAGTAGGGTCTCACGGGTTGCGACTACTTTCCGTGCAGTCCATGAAGGAACGTCCTGAGGGCGATGCGCCGGTCCAGGATCTTATCCCGCCTACGCAGACGGGTTTTCGTTACTACCGGCTGTACTTCGAAATTATTTTCAGGCGCAACAACAACTCGCACGGATCGGTGCTGTTAGCTGCGAATTCAATTGAGGAACTGGATCGGCTTTCCGCGCAGCTCAGTCACCCAGAGACGGTTTGCAACGAGGCCTCTAAGCACCGCACGGCCTTTCCTGAAGCGTGTTCGGTATCGGTGGAAATGAGAATTGTGGTGAATGGAAAACCGCAAATCGTGCTCTGGGGCAGCATTCTGGCGAGCCTCACAGATCGACCTCAGCACCTGGAACTGAGGCGCCTTTACGCTGGACGGCTAATCCCGGTCGAAATCAATCCTCAGGATCCGAATGCGTTGCGGCTGCCACTTTTGCCGGGAGACCACGTGAGTTGGAACTAGAGTCCTTGTCTGCTGACCTTACCAGGAGTGGAACTGAATGGCAGAAAGCAATGCTTGTTTGATTGGACTGACGGGCGCTGCGTCGTAGTTGCTGTCGAGCAGAGCATACTCGTCTTCGCCATTCAGGGCCCAATAAGTCCAATTCATCCATCGCTGCTGAGCGATGTAGGCAACGAGGCTGCTGAACCACTGACCCTGTGAGCCGGGCGCGGTGTTAACGATATCGGACGGCGTATTGCCGGTGCCGAATTCGCCGACCCACACCGGAGCGATTTGGCCGTTGTAGATATAGCCCCAATGTTTGTCCCAGAGGGCGGAAAGAGTTGCCGGGCTAGTGCTGCTGTTGAACCAGGGCTGAGGATAAAGATTCGGTCCGTAATCGTGCGCCGAGTACACCACCTTATTCGGTTCTCCGAGCACGACGGGATAGTCCGCTACACCTTCCAGATTGCCGCCGTTCCAGTAGTAATCGTTGTCGTATTCGTCGACGCCTTCTACGAAGACAAGGAGGCGTCGATTGATGGCGAGGACGATGTTGCCGGCACGCTGGGCGGCACCCGGCCAGTTGTGGGCGGTGTCAGTGAGAGGACAGCCGGGAACGCCAACATTTACATTTGTGTCTCCTGTCCAGCAGGAGCCTCCGGCATAGGCGTTATGCGGCTCATTGCGGACGTCCATGCCGATGACCGCGGGCGAGTCTTTATAGCGAGTGGTCAGGATAAGCCAATCGTTCAACCATGCCGCTTCGGGATACGCATCCGTGTACCAGAGTCCGCTTGGTTCAGCGGAGTTGCCAGCTTCGGAACGGTGATTATCGAGGATGATGTGCAAGCCGATGGAGCCGGCATAAGAGATGATCTTGTCCAGCACTTGGAGGGCGGTCAGATTCTGCAGGTCCGTGTTGATCGGGCCGGAGCTGTTCGAATAGCTGATGCTGTTGGGAATGGGATTCGTTTCCACCATTTGATTTGAGAAGGGGATGCGTATAACGTTGTAGCCGTCCCACTTGATGGCGTTCAAGATATATTTGTAATCCTGAGCCCACAAGCCATGAGCGACGAACGTGGTGGTCTCGAAGCCGTACCAGTTCACACCTGTAAGGCGTAGCGGACGCCCGGACGAATCAACAATCCGGTTACCGCGAGTGGACCAGTGGTTGCGTTCCACGTCGCCCCAAGAAGCTTGATCCTGCGCATGGGCCGGGATGCCGGCGAGCAGGAAGCAAACGGCAGGTAACGCCGCAAAGAACACCGCCCGGCGCTGCCGGAGGCCGATTGAAGCAGAAGTCATGTTAGTCCTTCCTGATTTGCGGCACCAAAGATATCACAGATTGCTGTGTGGCAGGTGTTGCTGCCAGCAGTCCAAGGACGTCGAGTCAGTGGCCCCGAAGGCGTGTAGACGTACCATACGGAAGAGGTTTCTTTCCCTGAAATTTGTATTCGTTGTTGGACTGATTGCAACCGTTGCGGCTGGAATTTGGGCGGCCAGTCCGGCGCCGCTCTCGCCTGTGGCGGCGGCGAAGTTAAATCCAAACGCGATGCCGATCGACCTGAACCGCGGGGCGGCGGGTTTATCGAGATGCTTGGCAGAGTTGCGCACTCGCGCCAGTCTGCTAATGGTGACCGCTCATCCAGACGATGAGGACGGCGGCATGCTGGCTTATGAGACGCGGCAAGTGGGAGCGCGTGCGGCGTTGTTGAGCTTGACGCGAGGCGAAGGCGGCCAAAATGCCATGTCCCCCGACCTTTACGACGAACTTGGGTTGGTGCGGACTGAGGAACTGCTGCAATCGGATCGCTTTTACGGGGTTGACCAGTACTGGGGCACAGTCATCGATTACGGGTTTTCCAAGACCCGCGAAGAGGCGCTTCAGAAATGGGGTTACGAGCGCGTGCTGTCGGATACGGTGCGGGTGGTGCGGATGACGCGCCCGCTGATTATCACTTCCGTGTTCGCGGGCGCGCCTACAGATGGACACGGGAATCATCAGGTGGCGGGGCAGATGGCGCAAGAAGTTTTTAATGCGGCGGGAGATCCGAACCGTTTTCCAGAGCAGATCCGGCAGGGCTTGAGACCTTGGAAGGCGCTGAAGGTTTATTCGCGCGTGCCTTTTTTTGCACCTACAAAAGAAGGAACAATCTACGATTACGCGACCGACAAGTACGTGCCGATCCGCTTCTACGATTACGTGAACAAGACGTGGATCGACAAGACGCCTTCGACCGACGTGACGGTGCCGGAAGGCACGCTCAATCCGATCGCCGGATTGACCGCTCTCCAGATCGGGCGTGAGGGTTGGGGACATCAAAAATCGCAGAACGACGGGGGTACGATTCCGCCGCCGAGCTTGTATTCAGCGCCGTATCACCGCTACGGATCGCGTGTCGAAACGGGCGCAAAAGAAAGCTCTTTCTATGACGGAATTGATGTTTCGCTGGGCGGCATCGCGTCGCTCGCAAGCGGGGGCGACTCGCGATTTGTGAAAGAGGGCCTGGCGCGATTGGCCGAATGCATCGAGACGGCATCCGGCCATTACCGCCCAGGAGAGCCGGGCGGCATCGCGCCTTTGCTTGCCGAGGGCCTGGACAGGACGCGCAAACTGCTCGAACAGGTACGAGCGAGCGATCTCTCCGAACCCGGCAAAGGTGATATCGCTTTCGAGCTCGAGCGCAAAACCGAGCAGTTCGAACAAGCTCTAACGCTCGCGTTAGGGCTTTCATTTCAGGCAACGGTGGCCCCTGATAAGGAGCCGAGCGGGCCGTTCCGAGCGTTCGCCGGCACGCCGGTTACGTTCACTATCGCGATCCCCGGCCAGCATTTTACGATTCAAAGCCATCTTTTGAACGGCGGTCCTGAGCCGGTCAAAGTAAGCTCTCTCGCGGTGAGCTGTTCAGACGGGAAAGACTGGAAGATTTCGGGACAGAGCGCGGAGGCGGTGGATCTCGGAGCGGCAAAGGATATCGAGCGGCGCTTTGCTGTCACAGCCCCGCCCGACGCCCAACTCGTCAAGCCGTATTTCGAAAGGCCAGATCAGGAGCAGCCGTATTACAACCTCACGGATGAAAGATTTCAGAACCTTTCGCTAGCTCCGTACCCGCTCTATGCCACGGCCCAGGTGAGCTTCCGAGGTGTCGATTGGGATTTGCGCCAAGTTGTTCAGACGAACTCGAGGCTGGGCGGTATCGGCATCGAACAGGAGCCTTTGTTAATGGCACCTGCGATTTCGGTATCAGTGTCGCCGAGCGCCGGTGCGGTCCCGCTTACTTCTAAGTCTTTTGCTTTCGCTTGCAGCCTGCACAGCAATGCGAAAGGCGCGGCAAAAGGGACGCTTCATCTGGAATTGCCGAAGGGCTGGCATTCTGTGCCGGCCGAGTACCCGTTCGCTTTCGTGCGCGACGGCGATGGTGACACGTTCAGCTTTCAGATCGAACCCGGAAAGGTCGCTCCGAAGCGTTACGAGATCCGGGCGATAGCGAAATACGACGGCAAGAATTACGAAGAAGGATATCGCCTGGTGGGATATCCTGGCCTCCGGCCCTATCCCTATTACCGCAAAGCAGTTTATGAGGCCACCGGCGTCGACGTTAAGACTGCGCCGGGACTACGACTTGCATTTTTTCCTGGCACGGGCGATGATGTGCCGCAGGCCCTGGAAGACCTCGGGCTGTCTGTTCCGATCCTTTCCGCCAATGACTTGCAGAACGGCGATTTGCACCAGTTCGATGCCATTGTGACGGGAGTGCGGGCCTACAGCGCCCGGCCCGAGCTGCGGGCGGCGAACGCGCGGTTGATGAATTACGTGAAGCAGGGCGGAGTGTTGGTCGTGCAGTATAACCTACAAAATCTGGATGACGGGTACGGTCCGTATGAGTTTTCGCTCGGGTCGAATCCGCAGAAGGTGGTAGATGAAAACTCATCTGTCCGATTTCTGGAGCCGGCGAGTCCGGCCCTTAATTGGCCCAACAAGATCAGCGAGGCCGATTTCAGCGGCTGGCAGGAAGAACGCGGGCATGGGTTCATGGATAAGTGGAAGGGACAGTACCAGGCACTTCTCGAAATGCACGATCCCGATCAGGCTCCTCAGCGCGGGGGCCTACTGCTGGCGCGCTACGGAAAGGGCATTTACGTATACGATGCGTTGGCGCTCTATCGGCAACTGCCGAACGGAGTACCAGGCGCTTACCGGATTCTGGCGAATTTGGTGAGTCTTGGAAAGAATCCAGAATTGAAGTAGAACCGTCTAAGAAGAGAATCTTGCGTAACGCAATCGCGCCTCATTGCGAAAGGTGGTATATGCCGACAACTCGTAGTGCTTTACTCGCAGCTTTCTTGCTAGGGACTTCCTGCTCGTTTGGAGCCTCCCAGAACCATTTCCCTGAACCCGCAGTGGATATTCCTGCTTCGGCCGAGCAAGGCATGCAAAAAGCGGTGCTGGCAGGCGGCTGTTTCTGGGGCGTCGAAGGAGTTTTCGAACGCATTAAAGGCGTTAAGAAAGTTGTCTCTGGCTTTGCGGGCGGCGAGAAATCGACGGCCCACTACGAAAAAGTGAGCACCGGAACGACGGGACATGCAGAGTCAGTTGAGATCACGTTTGATCCGAAGCAGATCACTTACGGGCAGCTTCTGATGGTCTACTTTTCGGTCGCGCACGATCCCACAGAGCTCAACCGGCAGGGGCCGGATACCGGCACACAGTACCGTTCCGCTATTTTCTACCTCGATGACGAGCAGAAGAAAGTTGCCGAGGCGTACATTCAGCAGTTGAATGCAGCTAAGGTTTTTTCACGGCCAATTGTGACGCAAGTGGCGCCGCTAAAGGGCTTTTACGCCGCTGAGGCTTATCACCAGCACTTTCTCGATAACAATATGACGTATCCATATATCGTTTACAACGATTTGCCGAAGCTGGCGGCGCTGAAGAAGCAATATCCCGAGTTTTGTAAGCGGTAGGAACTACTGCTTAGGTGCCGAAGTGGCTTTGTTAGCAGCGGAATTTAGCGCGGTTCCGGAACCGGTGCTGACCGCGAGGATGCGAACGGGCCGAGGGGTCGTGTCGTACTGGCTCAACTTGCGCGGTTCGCTTGATTTATCTTTGTAGCGCGCCTGCACCTCGTAATCGTTGTTGAAGCTGAGGTCTTCAAATTTGTAGCGGCCATCTTTCTTGGTGAAGAACGAAGTCTTTTCATTGGTCTTCTTGTCGGTCAAGGTGACCAGCGCCCCCTCGAGCACTTGGCCGGTCTCGTCCGTCACTTGGCCGCTGACGGTGCGCGTGGTAGGAGCCTTCTCTTTTTTCGGCGCTTTTTGATTGCCGAACGACGCGTTGTCCTTCACGTGCGTGTTGGCCGGATCGGCGCTCTGCTGCGCGAGACAAAAGCCGGCCCAAATGACGAACGCGAAAGGCGCGGCCAATAAGCGCTTCATGGATACCTCAGAATTCGGAGATCATCCCAATGCTAACAGCCTGCGATCGGGCTCGAATTGGGTTGAGGGTAGTAGCCTGTCCCAATTTGTTATAAGAGATCGTGAAACGATTGCGGCTGGTGTTCGGCATGCTCGCGCTAACGGTTGCATCGGTAGCGGCTCAAGAGAGCATTACCATCGACGCGGCGGCTCCGGCTAAGCCGTTCCCTCATTTTTGGGAGCAGATGTTTGGCTCAGGGCGGGCGAACCTGAGCCTGCGCGAAAGTTACCGTAAAGATCTAAACACGGTCAGGGAGCACACCGGATTTACTTACGTGCGATTTCACGCCATTCTTGACGACGAGAACGGAGTTTATGACGAGGACGTGCAAGGGCAGCCGGTTTATAACTTTTCTTATGTCGACGAGATCTACGACGGGCTGCTGGCCAACAGGGTGAAGCCGTTTGTGGAAATAAGCTTTATGCCGCGGAAGTTGGCGGCCAATCTGACGCCGCATCCTTTCTGGTACAAGCCGCTACCCTCTCCGCCGAAGGATCCGGTTCGGTGGAGCGCGCTGGTTCAGGCGTTCACGAGGCACTTGGTCGACCGTTATGGAAAGGCTGAGCTAGAGCAATGGTATTTCGAAGTCTGGAATGAGCCTAACATCGATTTTTGGGATGGCGAACCGAAGCAGGCGACTTACTTCGCGCTTTACGACGAGACAGCAAAAGCGGTGAAGAGCGTCGACTCAAAAATAAGAGTGGGTGGCCCGGCAACCGCGCAGGCGGCATGGGTCGGCGCGTTTATTACTCACTGCAAGCAAAACAATATACCTTTCGATTTTGTCTCGACGCACGTGTATGGGAACGAAGACTCAAAGAACGTTTTCGGCCGCGAACTGCCGATCTCGCGCAGAGATATGGTTGGGCGGTCAACTAAGAAGGTGTATGAGGAAGTAAAAGCTTCGGGGGCAGCAGAGACGCCGATTATCTGGTCTGAATACAACGCGACTTATATGACTCAGCAAGAGGTAACCGATAGCGCGTTCATGGGCCCGTGGCTGGCGAACAACATACGCGAATGCGATGGATTGCAGACGCTGATGTCGTACTGGGCATTTTCAGATGTATTTGAGGAACAAGGCGTGGTGAAAACGCCTTTCTATGGAGGATACGGTCTGATCGCCGAGCGGCACTTGCCCAAAGCGGCTTTCTGGGCCTTCGATCTGTTGCACAGCTTGGGAGATCAGCGCATGGCCATCGATTCGGAGGACACGCTAGTGACCAAGCGCAATGACGGCGATTTTGTGATCGCACTTTGGAACTATGCGGAGCCAGGTGAAGCGGGGGGCCCTAAGACTTTCCAGTTAACAGCCAAGGGCCTCAAAGCAAGATCGTACAGCCTGAGATTTGTCAGTCCCGGACACGGGTCGGTACTAGAGGACTGGAAAAAGATGGGATCGCCGGTATCGCCTACTCCGCAGCAAGTGGAAACGCTGCTCAAGCAATCTGAGATGCCGAAAGCCCGGAAGTTCAAGTTAGGGGAACCGATTGTCCTGGGGCCGCAGACCTTGGCTGTTGTGGAACTGAACCGGTAGACTCCAGGATCAGGACTGCAGCAGATCGCTCACAACCAGGAAGGTATAGCCTTGATCTTTCAGCACAGGAACAATCCTGCGGACCGCGCTTAAGGTTTCTGAGAGATCGGGTTTAGGTTGCACGGTGCGTCCATCGTGCAGACAAACAATTCCTCCCGGTGAAACGTTCTGAAGAACATGCTGCTTGATCTGATTGGCGGGCCAGCACCAATCGTTACCGATGACGGTCCAGAGGACGTTCAGCAGAGAGAGCTTCTGCTGAACGGCGCGCATGCCAGTCCAGCGGAAACCGTAGGGAGGCCGGAGGATCATAGGCGTGAGACCGGTCTCAAAGGTAATAATCTTTTGTGCCTCGGTGAATTCGCGATCGATAAAGGCGCGCGACTTAAACAGCAATTTAGGATGAGAGTAAGAATGGTTGCCTAATTGATGGCCGGCGGCAGCTACCTGCCCGGCAATATGCGGCAAGCGCTTAACGTTCATGCCGCACTGAAAGAATGTCGCGAAGACCTTCTCGCGATCCAGATACTCAAGAAGAGGCAAGGTTCCTTCACTCGGTCCGTCATCGAATGTCAGCGCAATCGTTCGCTCTCGTCCCGAACCTTTATATACGGTAGGCCCGAAAAGCTGGGAAGTTTTGGAAACACTACTATAAGCGGCGGCAACAGAAAGGCCGCCCATAACTGCCCCAGCAGTAAAACCTGTCAGCGTCGAAGGTCGCATCTAAGTCCCCAGACTAACATTTACAAACGTTGTAATAGTACTTTGACCAGCACTGCGAGTTTATTCACTTACCCGATCCCGCGGCGGTGCAGAAGCTTGATATTCCCTGCGGACCCGCTCCGCATAGGACGAAAGCAGCCGTTCTACCCGCCCGCGATCGCTCGATCTCACGATAAAGCCAACATGGTTACGCTTATGCAAGCGCCAAACCAGTTCCGGATCAGTAAAGCTCGACATGTCGGGCCATTCCTGCCGGGCAAGAGAAACTAACAAGCCCGCGTAGTCTTTCCGCTCTGTTTGAAGATTATACGCGATATTCCTGGCGGTTGCTACTTCTACATTAGCCCATTCGGCCCAGAGATTGATCCCACTCGCCTGCTCGACGAGGTCCGCGATGTGGGCGCCCCCGACGCGGGCGGAGGTCTCGAGAAAGTAGAAGGCCTGGTCTTCGTGAGCGCGGATAAACTCCGTATGAGACACTCCGTCGCTCAGCCCGAAGGCCGCCAGAACCTGCTCATTCATGGATCTGAGCGCCTGGTCGGCTTCGCTGCCGCGCTCCAGTATTTGCGTCGTGAATACGCCCCCGCCCGTAGTTAGCTCCAGGGGCGGAGTTCCATAAGCGCTGGTAATCGCGAAGACTATTTTGCCTTGAAACCAGATCGAATCCACATGAAAGATATCCCCGGGCACGAACCGCTCAAGTAGGAAAAAGGATTGTTCGTCGCCCAGGCTGTGGATGCGATCCCAGACATCCTGGGGGCGATAGAACTTCTTAATGCCAATCGCCCCGGCTAGCAGGCGCGGCTTGAGTACCCACGGTCCTGGTACTTTTTCTAGGAAGTCGGTGGCCCTTCGATAATTGAATGTGGGCGAGAACTCGGGTACGCGGATGCCGCTCTCGGCGGCGCGCATACGCATCGCGAGTTTGTCACGAAAATAGCGAGTTGCCGTCTCGCCCATACCGGGGGTCCGCAGGTGTTCACGTAAAAACGCAGCCTTCTCTACATCGAAATCGTCGAGCGCCATGATGCGGTCGATCTGCACAGTCCTCGCCAGGTAACTTACGCCCTTGAGCATGTCGTGCAAGTCCCATTCGTGGTCGTGATCTTCCAGGTAAAATATATCTTCGAGGCAGTCTTGCGGCCATTGCGCCTTGTCCTTGAGGCTGAGCGAGGTGAGCAGGAAAACCCGGCAGCCCTGTTGTTTGAGGGCTGTGAGCGCCTGATGCCCTTTCTCATAGCTGGCCAGGCAAAGGAAGGTGAGTGGCGAGTTGTTGCTGGCGGATGCTGAGTCTGGCATATGCCGGCTTAGCAAATGCAGCTATGATTTTCTTGCGAGGTGGTCATTCAACACCGTAACTATAATGCGCCCGGCAGCGAAACATTTTTCGTATGGCGCGACTGAAGCTGAAGCATCTGGTGGCCATCCGATGGTTCCATTGGATCAACTTTCCCCTCCTTTTCCTCATGATCTGGAGCGGTATTCTAATTTATTGGTCCTACGCACCTTATCACATCGGCCCGGTTCGTTTCTTCCCGGATCGTGTTTATTCGGCCCTGCATATCGACCACCGATTAGCCGAGGGAATGGCCCTGCATTTCACCCTCATGTGGTTCTTCGTACTGAATGGAGTGGCCTACGTCGGGTACACACTGCTCTCGGGCGAATGGCGCTATCTGGTCCCGCAATCAGCGTCAGCCTTTCGGGACGCATGGGAAGTGGTCTTACATGATCTCAACCTGCGTAAAGAGGCACCCCCGCAGGAAAAGTACAACGCGGCCCAGCAGATCTCGTATACGGGAATTGTGCTGATGGGCGCGGGATCGGTAATCACGGGCCTTGCCATCTACAAACCGGCTCAACTGGCGTGGTTGACAGCTTTGTGCGGCGGCTACACCATGGCGCGGCTCGTCCATTTTGCTTTGACGATGGGTTATCTGCTTTTCTTTGTCGTGCACGTCGCGCAAGTCGCTCTGGCCGGGTGGAACAATTTCCGCAGTATTGTGATCGGGTACGAAGTGGCAGATGAAAAAAGCTAACCGGCACGCCGAAATCGTCCTTCCGCCCGAGGAACTGAGGCGAGAACTGCAGCGACGGTCGCGGCGCGGTTTTCTGGTGGGTGGCCTGGGGGCAGTGGCTGGCGTAGGCGCATACGAGTGGCTCACCAAAACCGGGCAAGAGGATGGGACACCGTGGCCGCAACGCCGCGTGCTCGATCTTAACGAGCAGCTTGCGCACGGTTACCTGAGCGAGACGCACCTGATGCCCTCGTACGCCGCGAACCAGATCACCTATTTGAAACCGAACGGCGATATCGGTCTCGATGCTAGTTTGGACAAGGCAAATTGGCGGCTGAAAGTCGCGGTGGAAGACGCGACTCCTCTGGACGTTCGGTTGTCCGATATCATGGCGCTGCCCAAAGTTGAAATGATCACGCGCTTTTGCTGCATCGAAGGATGGAGTGTAATTACCTCCTGGGCAGGAGCGCGATTTTCGGAGTTCACCCGGAAGTTTTTCCCTTCGGGGCAAGCGCTTCCGCCCTATGTGTACATGGCGACACCGGACGAAGAATATTATGTGGGACTCGACACGAAAAGCGCGATGCATCCGCAGACGCTGCTCGCCTATGAGCACAACGGCAAAGCGCTTACTAGCGAACATGGGGCTCCGCTGCGCCTAGCTATTCCGGTAAAGTACGGGATCAAGAACATCAAGCGAATCGGCACCATTCAGTACACCAGCGAAAAACCGGATGACTATTGGGCGCAAGAAGGATACGATTGGTTCTCAGGTCTCTGATCCGTGCCCGACGCTCCTCTCTACACCGGAACCTCCGGTTTCGCTTATCCGAGCTGGAAGCCCGCTTTCTATCCGGAGAAGCTTGCCGCCTCCAAGTTTTTGCCTTACTACGCCTCGCGGCTCAATGCGGTGGAAGTGAACTACACGTATCGCCGCATCGCCTCGGCGGCAACTTTCGAAAAGTGGATAGCGAACACGCCGGAGGGCTTTCTATTTCTGCCGAAAGCTCACATGAAGATCACGCATTCACTGAAGCTTGAGGGGGCGGAAGATTTTACGCGTGTTTTTCTCGAGTCGCTCGAACCGCTGCGCGCGGCCGGACGGTTAGGCCCGATTCTGTTTCAATTGCCGCCTTCCTTCAAGATCGATACCGAGAGGCTGGCGCTCTTTGCGGGCGGACTTCCACGCGCAGTGCGCGCGGCATTTGAGTTTCGCAACGCGACCTGGTTCGATGAAAGCGCCTATCAGGTAATGCGGAATGCAAACGTGGGCTTATGTATTGCTGAAAATGAAAATCTCGAAACGCCTCATGTGCTGACGGCTGACTTCGTGTACCTGCGCTTGCGCAAACCGGATTACAGCGAGTCAGAGTTGGAGAGCATCAGCTACCGGGTGAGTCAATACCGGTCAAATGGGTATCCGACTTACGCGATATTCAAGCATGAGGACACACCTGCTGGCGCACTGAATGCGGAGAAGTTACTGAACGCGCAAGCGACGGCGAAGTCCGCTTGAGGAATGTCAGGCTCAATTTGAGGAGGGCGCCTCGATTTGGAAGCCCATGCTACGCTTACCCTCAAGCCAGCGTTGGACGCGCGCGTGCTTGTGCGTCGCGTAGCACCTTCGCGAAAGATGTTCTGATGCTTTCATCAACAAATTTCTGGATGTGTTTTGCCGGGCTTATCTATCTTGTCGCTGGAGTTTTTATACTTCGAAAAGAGATCAGCGCGGCTCGCGGCTGGGACAAGCTCATCACCTTGGGCTGTGTCTTTATCGCCGTTCCACTCGCTGTATTCGCGACCGAGCATTTCTGCGGCGCGAGGCTTATGCAGAATATGGTCCCGTCCTGGATGCCGGCGCACTTGTTCTGGGCGTATTTTGTCGGATGCGCGCTGCTCGCAGCAGCTACCAGTCTTACTGTGAGGAAGTTCGTACGCTTGTCGTCCAGCCTGCTCGGATTGATGTTCTTTCTATTTGTCTGCACGATTCATATACCGAATGCGCTCGCGCATCCCAAAGATCGATTCGCGTGGGCCGTCGCGCTAAGAGACCTCTCTTTTGCCGGAGGCGCATGGGCTCTCGCCGGACTGCATAGTCGAGCCTCGTCGCGGCAACAATCGAGATGGATGATTTTGTTTGGGCGCATCGTCGTAGCGATTGCTGCGATCTTTTTTGCCGTAGAACACTTTCTTCATCCAGAGTTTGCGCCCGGCGTTCCTTTGGAAAAGATGACGCCATCATGGGTTCCGTTCCCCAGGGTATGGGGATATCTCGCAGGAGCGATCCTACTGGCCGCTGGAATCGGCTTGGCCCTGAACAAACAATCTCGGATAGCCGCAGCCTCGATTGGCGCATTAATGACCATCCTCACTGTATTCCTATATCTGCTTATTTTGATCCTGGCCCACGGCGGATCAACGCCGGAGATCACTGAAGCGTTAAATTACGTCGCGGACACATTGCTCTTCGCGGGAGCAGCGCTCGTCCTGGCATCGGCATTGCCGGGCGATCCTAGTCGCGTGGAGAAAACGGAGGGTCCACGTCTCCAATATCCGCAACTAACCCTCTTCCGCAATACGCATATCGAGGTCTCCTAGTCATAAAATGAGCCTCGATACATAACTGTCTAATAATGAGACACTACGCTAGCTGCATCGGCCGGGGGTTCCAGTGAACTTCTAATTGCGTCGAAAACGGCCTGAGTATCTTCGTCGTGCTGGCCGTAGATTCGTTGGAGAGCTTCGATACGGTGCGCGAGTTCCCTGTGCGCGGTCATGGTTTCGCCCAAGGGGAGACAGGCGAAATCACCTCCCATACTCACAGGAGCACTGAGTTAGAAGTTGTATTTCAGAGCAAACTGGATGTTACGTTCACCTTGCGAGCTGGTAATTTGGCCTAAAGTGGAACCGATGCCCGTGCTTGGAGCATTCAAGATTACCGAGTTCGTAAAGTTGATCGCTTCAGCCCGGAACTCGAGGTTCTGGTGCTCGGTAACCGTGAACAGCTTGGTCAGGCTGAGATCGGCGGTATGCAGTCCTGGACCGCGTATGGTGCCAATGCCGCAGGTGCCGAACTGGCCGGGAAATTCATTGGCGTAAGCGCTGGGGTCGAACCATTGATAGCCGTTCTTCGTACCGGAAGCCGGATTAATATTGAGAGTCCCGTAGGTATGCTGCGGGCCGATGCAACTTGCGAGCTGGTTCGGGTTGTGGGTACCGCTCAGATCGGTACTCGAATCTATCGTGAAGGGGAAGCCACCTCTCCAGTTCACGATGGCGTTGATGGACCAGTCGCCCGCCACCGCATTCACAATTTTATTTATGCCATTGCCAAACTTGCGGCCCCGGCCAAAGGGTAGGTCGTAAGTTACGAACCCGTTAAATGCCTGGGGAACATCGTAATAACAAGGCCCGTAATTGCGCTTCGAATCGTAAGTGTCCTGCCAGTAATACCAGTTGCCCACCGCCTGTCCGTAGCCGCCGTAATATCCAACCGCGTCGGATAAGCATTTAGACCAGGTGTAATTCCCCTGGAATTCGAGCCCGGTGCTCAGTCGTTTTTGAACAGCCACTTGGAGCGCATTGTAATTCTGAATCCCGTTAGTAGCGGTGAGCTTGGCATTACCTAACTCGCTCAACAGCGTTGGATTTCCGCTAAGATAGCCCGGGACGTTAGAGCCGTCGGGAAGTTTCTGCAATTGAGACGCCCAGACCGGGACCGTTAAGTGGTCGTTGTTTTGACCTACGTAACTTATCTGCGCAGTGAGTGAGTTGCCAAATTGCTGCTGAATGGAAAAGTTCCACTGGTTCGAAACTGCCGGCCGGAAGTTCGGATCCCAGAGACGGATTGATGTACCAGTGTAGTTGATGTTATCGACGGTACTCACGCCGAAGATCGAGTAACCTTGCGCCAGAGTCGAGGACGGCTGACCCGGGACATAGTTCACGTTATGCTCGGTGGCAAACGGCGGATTGAGAGTCAAGCGCAGATTAGTTCCGGTGCCTTCCAAGAAGTTTGAAAGCGTGTAGGCGCCGCGGATGACGGTGTTGTGAGTCGGGCTATAAGCAAACCCGAGGCGGGGTTGGAAATTAGCGATGCCGTTGTACTGGTTATACAGGGCGTCACTGTTGCCGTTCTGACCGGCAAGTTCGAGAGCGCCTGTGATCTCGTTGAAATTAGCCTGGCGATTCTTCACTTCTATCCAAGGGGTGTGCAGTTCCCAGCGCAACCCGAGATTCAACGTCAAAGTCGAAGTAACTCGCCAGTCGTCTTGAAAGAAAGCTCCATAGGTAGTCGCTCGCTGGCCCCAGGTACCGCCTGAAATTCCGCCCTGAACGTTGTCCGGCAGACCGATCATGAAATCAGCTTCCGGAGACTCCGGACAGGCTTTTAGAGTGGGGCAAGCCGAAGGCGGACCTTGCGTATACTGCCCGTTGAATCCAAACTGTCCCGAGATGCCGGCGTTGCCAGAGTAAAACGTATTGATGCGGTCACGAAAGACCTGGAAGCCGGCCCGCATGGTGTGCGTTCCCCTGGTGATGATGGCGGTGTCTTCAGCCTGGGCCACGGTGTCGGAAAATTCCTCAAGGACGTAGGCATTGCCGAAGGTGGAAGCAAAGCCACCTGAGAAACCGAATGCCGGGAGGATGTTACTTGGAACATCGGGAATGCCTACGCTGGCAGCGGTAATTCCGGTACCGGAAAGAGATCCGGTGACGATGGGGCTGTAGTTAACACCTGCTCGCAGTTCATTGACAAAACTGGGGCTGAAGGAACGCGTGTAGTCGATGACGCCGTTGTAAATCGGATAGATATTGTTGTTGTTGTAGAGCAGCGGGATGCTGTTAGTGGTTGGGTTCAGGATATGCGCCTGGGAGTAACGTGCAAAAAGATGATCCTTATCTGAGGCGTTCCAGTCGAGCCGGACGTCGCCCTGGTCCTGATTTGTGTAACTGTGAGTGGTGTTTACCGCGTTGTTAGTCAGTCCGCTATTTATGGGTTGCGGATACAAAGAGGAGCTTACAATCGATACTGCCTGCGGGCTGAGGAGTCCGGCTGCGGCCAGATTGTTGTTGGCAATTGGGTTTTTTGTCCCCGGATAATAGAGTTGGATAGGCGTGGGTAGTGAAAGCAACTGCGAGAAATCGCCTTTGCGTTCAGCGGTAGTCAGGACCGAGAATGCGCTGCTGGTGGCCGGTTGATCGAAGCGCGAGCCCTGGTAATCCACAAAGAAGAATAGCTTGTCGCGAATGACCCGCCCCCCGAGCGACGCGCCAAACTCGTTCCAGCGAAGCAAAGGCCGAGGCAGGCCATTGAAGTTATTAGCCCAATTATTCGCATTCAGCTTGTCATTCCGGAAGAACTCAAAGACGTCGCCGTGGAAGGCATTTGCGCCACCTTTGATGCTGACGCTAATTATTCCTCCCATAAAGTTCCCGAACTCGGCAGACGCATTCTGGGTGATCATGTTAAATTCCTGGATCGCGTCAACGCTCGGTGTGAAAGCGACAGCGTTTTCGGAGATCTGGTTGTTGTCCAGACCATCCAATAGGAAGTTATCGGTCTGCTCACGGTTGCCGTTGATGAGCGGGCGACCGCCATTGAAGGTCGACTGCGCTCCCGTGAAAGAAGAAGGGTTGGTCGTGACCGCACCGGGAGCGAGCAGTGTAAGTTGAACGTAGTTTCGCGTAGCCAATGGCAACTGAACGTTTGTCTTTGCATCGAGAACCGTCCCGAGTTGCGTTGCTTGCGTTTCCAGAATCGGCGCCGCCGTGGTAACTTCCACGGTTTGGTTTACATTCCCAACCTGCAGCGAGAAGTCAATCTTGGCATTTTGGTTTAACTGCAACACAACTTCTGACTTTAAAGCCGCTTGGAAACCGGCGTTCTCGACGCGGACTTCGTAACGGCCCACTGGCAGGCGAGGCAGGTTATAGAACCCGCTCCCGTCGGTGGTGGTCGGGAAGGTACTGCCCCGATCTAGATCCTTCGCGGTGACCTTCGCTCCGGCTACCGCAGCACCGGAAGGGTCGGTTACTACGCCGTTGATGGCCGCGGTAACCTCCTGGGCAACTAGCGAAACAGGCATCAGTAAGGCCAATGCGAATAGCAATAAGCTCGCTGCAAGACGCCACAGATGACTTTGCGTGTGCGGTTTTGTCCTCATGGGATACGACTCCTTCTTTGCGATTCGGGATCCACGAGGATCCGAGCTAAACGAGAGCTTTGACGGAATTGTAAAAGGAATACCAGCCCGTGTCAAGGAAAAAGAAACAAAAAGAAAGCAAACCCAACCATTCACAAATTGGAAGCTGATTTATGCTTTCTCATAGCGAGGCAGAACTCTAAACGAGAATAACTTCCACGCCGCGCGCGCGGAGTTTCTCCACCTGGAGGGACGGTGCTCCGGTATCGGTAATCACTCGATGCACCGAGCGGAAATCCGAGATTACATAGAGGCTACGATGGCCGAACTTACTAGAATCGGCCAGTACGGTAACCTGCGCCGCCGAGGCGATCATGCGCTGGTTGAGTTGGGCTTCCATGATGTCGAGGGTGGTTAGGCCCACGTCGGGATCCAACCCGACGGTACTCATAAAGCAGTGGTCGGCATGCAAGGAGTGCATGACGTGCTCGGCGTGGGGGCCGACAAAAGCGGTCGACGGGTGGCGGAGAAATCCGCCCAGCATGATCAGCGAAAGATTCGGGGAGTCGGCGAGTTTGGCGGCGATATTCAGCGCATAAGTGATGACAGTAACGCGTTCCGGGGTGTTACGGCGAAGCTGGGCAGCCAGTTCCGCCGAGGTGGATCCGGTACACAGGATGATGGTTTGCAAAGGCCGGATGAGTTGAAGAGCGGCTTGGGCCACCCTGACCTTTTCGTCATGGTGCATTCCCTCGCGCACTTTAAGAGGGTGCTCAGGCGAAGCGGTGAGAGGCCTGATTCCACCGCCGTGCGAACGCACGAGCGCGCCGCTTTCGGAGAGCACATCCAGATCGGCCCGGGCGGTCACGGCGGAGACCCCGAAACGCTTGACCACCTCCTCAACGGTAATTCGCCCGTTTTGCCCAAGCACGTCCAGAATTTCCCGGCGGCGCTCTTCAGCGTGCAGGCGGTGAGTATTCGCCTTGGCCATTTTTTGATTTTCGACTCATCTTTGCGGCAGCCTGTGCCTTTCGGATTGGTGTTATCTTACAACGCAACGGAAGCAAAGAAAACAATTTTCTTCGTTTTGCTTGCTTTTGTTATGTTTTCGGATTTTCTTGACGCCGCATGATAATGAGAACGTAGCTTTACAACGAGGAGCTGACTATGGCGAGCATCGCCGGTCGTAAGACAGCTTTGCCCTCCGTGGCGCGAGACGATGCTCGGCCCGGGGAACGAACCGATTCCATTCCGTGGTACATCTGGTGCGCGGTGCTGGCCGTGACATCCGCCACGGTCGGCGCGAACTGGGACATTTCGTGGCACATGTCGATCGGGCGCGACACCTTTTGGACGCCAGCCCACATGGCGATCTATCTCTGCGGCGTACTGGCCGGCCTGGCAGTCGGCTACATCATTCTTTCGACAAGCTTTTCGCGCTCGTCTCCCTTGAGCGCGGCATCGGTTCACATCTGGGGCTTTCGCGCCCCGCTTGGCGCATTTATCGCCTCCTGGGGCGGCATCACCATGCTCGTTTCCGCACCCTTCGACAACTGGTGGCACGATGCGTACGGGCTCGACGTAAAGATCATCAGTCCGCCGCATATCGTGCTCTTCCTGGGCGTTTACGGCGTGTTGCTCGGAACCATCGTGCTGATCGCTGGGCACATGAACCGCTCAAGCGGCATAGTCAGGCGGCACTCGCAGCTTCTGCTGCTGTATAGCTGCGGCATCATGCTCGTGATGCTGATGACTATGCTGATGGAGTATTTGGAACGCATCTTTCTCCACACCTCCCAGCCGTATCTGGTCCTGGCTATCTTCGCGCCTATCATGCTCACGGTGGCCGCGCGCGCGACGGATCTTCCTTTCGCCGCGACTTTCGTCGCTGGTTTCTACACACTTTTCAATATCGGCCTGGTATTGATTCTGCCGTTGTTCCCGGCAGAGCCAAAGCTGGGGCCGGTGTATCAGCACTTCACGCACTTCATTCCCGAGCCATTTCCGATCCTGCTGATCGTCCCCGCCTTGGCACTCGATCTGTTGTGGAGATCGCGCACAACGGACTCACAACCCGCGCCTAAGTCCGCTGAAGTTCCTGCTTTCATCGGGTGGCGCGGGTTTGTGGCCTGTGCGCTTTTATGGAGATCGCGCACAGCGGACTCACAACCCGCGCCTAAGTCCGCTGAAGTTCCTGCTTTCATCGGGTGGCGCGGGTTTGTGGCCTGTGCGCTTTTATGGAGATCGCGCACAGCGGACTCACAGTGGCAGCGAACGAGATCCTGGAATCTTTGGAAGCTGGCGGCCATCAGCGCTGCTGTGTTTGTCCTCTTCTTAGTGGCTGCTGAGTGGCCTTTTGCTAGTTTTCTGATGAGCGCGGCCGCGCGCAACCGGTTCTTCGGAACCATGTACTTCTGGTATGGCCTTCCACCCACTTCGCATTCGGCGCGGTATTTGTTTTGGGATCAGGAAAGCACGGGGCACTTCTGGCGCGGCATGGCGCTGGCTCTTGTTTTCGGCACGGTGTCTTTTCGCTGGGGTCTTTCGCGAGGCGAGTGGCTGCGCAAGTTGAAGCGTTGAGTATGCGCCGCCCGGTCGTTTCGCAACCGCTCGCCAGCAGGAGAAAGCGCCTGCTCCACTTCTTTTTCGGAGCGTTCACTGCGTTCGCAGCGCTCGCCTCGCCGGCCGCTGCTCATATAGGCAGCCCCGACATCTATCTCGATGGTAAGGCTGGTCCGTATCAGCTATTTGTCACCATTCGGCCGCCGCTGGTAATTCCCGGAGTTGCCGAATTGGAGGTCCGTTCCGCGACGGAGGGCATCACCGCAATGCGTGCTGTGCCTCTTCCCCTGTCGGGTCCTGGCGCTCAATTTGCGCCCGTGCCGGACAAACTTATCATTTCGGCCCAAGATCCGCAAGAGTTTACCGGCTCGCTATGGATGATGGCGCCGGGGTCGTGGCAGGTACGGCTCACGGTTGACGGTTCGCAGGGCGCCGGATCTCTCTCGGTGCCGGTACCCTCGGCTGCGCTGACGACCAAGCGAATGCAAGCCGGACTCGGAGCGCTGCTGTCGGTGTTAGGCCTGTTTCTAGTCGGTGGGGTGGTCGCAATGGCCGGCGCGTCCGTCCGGGAGTCACGGCTCGCGCCGGGCGTAGCGCCCACCCCAGACCGCGTGCGGGCCGGCCGGATCGCCATGGGAGTAGCGTTCATCATTGTTGTCGCGGTGCTTTGGCTTGGCAACCGCTGGTGGAGTAGCGAAGCGGCTTCGTACAGCCAGCAAGTCTATAAGCCGCTTCACATGGCGGCCTCACTCTCAGAGCGCGACGTCCTCACGCTTAAGTTGAAAGATCCGGGCTGGCTCAACGACCCTGGCTTTCGCTCGCTTTTCACACGCTCGATCGACGACCTCATCCCCGACCACGGCCACCTCATGCACCTCTATGCGATTCGCGAGCCTGGTTTGGACGTGGTCTATCATCTTCATCCGGAACTGGCTAAGCCCGGCACATTCCGGCTGCAACTCCCCTCGATACCCGCTGGAACATATAATCTTTACGCGGACGTCGTCCATGCGAACGGCTTTCCCGAAACGATGGTCAGCACGCTTCATCTCGGGTCGCGACTAAATGGGAGGCTGCCGGCGGGCGATGATGCCGAAGGTAGCTCAGCGCCATGGAATCAGAGTGCCGGAGACTCCAAACAGGAGTTCACGCTGCCCGATGGCTACCGCATGACCTGGATACGATCGCAAGGCGACCCTTTGCGCGTCAAGCAGCCCGTGCTCTTCCGCTTCCGGCTTACCAGACCGGATGGCGTTGCCCCGCGGGATATGGCTTTCTACATGGGAATGCTCGGGCATGCTGCTTTCGTGAAGACTGACGGCACGGTGTTCGCGCACATTCACCCAAGCGGATCCGTTTCCATGGCGGCGCTCATGCTGGCGCAAGGGCAGACAGACGAAATCGCCCAGTCCAGCGGCATGCAAATGAATATGCGGGGAATGAGCGAGGCGGTTGCGTCGGCTTCGCTGCCGAACGAGGTCAGCTTCCCGTACGGATTCCCATCGCCTGGCCGCTACCGCATTTTCGTACAGATGAAGCACGGACAAACCGTCGAGACCGGCATCTTCGATGCAAGCGCGTATTGAGTTCAATAGCTCTGATTGAGTACACTCAATAACAGCCCTGCCTCTCGCTAAGCATTTGGCCCGCTACATGCTCCGAAAGGGCAGCACGCCGGTCCTCAGGTCATACGCGCGGAATACGAGTTGCCATGCTCACCTGCCCTGTTTGCGATACGCTCAACGAAGATGGCTCCGTTTCGTGTGAGCACTGCAACTGCGCCTTGCAGATCATCAGCGGCGAAACTATCCTTTCGAATAATGGGCCCGACGAGCAGCAGACGGTAGTTGCTAGCCCGGTATCGGTGGCTGCCGCGGCGGCAGTTCCAGCGCGTGTGCGGTCTTCCGGCTCGGAGCTTCCCATTGGCCGCGTCCTAATCGGGCGGTATGAGATTCTTGCGCGCCTTGGACAGGGCGGTATGGGGACGGTTTACAAGGCGCTCGATCATGAGCTGGATCGTGTCATTGCGCTCAAAACCATCCGCCCGGATCTCGCCTCGAACGCGGCCGCGCTGCGCAGACTGAAACAGGAAACGCTGCTCGCCCGCCAGATCGCGCATCGCAACGTGATTCGCGTTTTCGATTTAGGAGTGGCCGACGGGCTCCGCTTCATCACGATGGAGTTCGTGGAGGGTCACGACCTTAAGGCGCTGCTCGACCACGGCAAGAAGCTCCCGGTCGAGGAAGCGATCGAGATCCTTACGCAAATTTGCCAGGGCCTCAGCGCCGCGCACTCCGAAGATGTGGTCCACCGCGATCTGAAGCCGCAAAACGTGCTGCTCTCGGCGGACAATCGCGTACGGATTGTGGACTTCGGTCTGGCTCGTTCTTTTGAAAACACCGGCATTACGCATTCGGGAGTGATCCTGGGGACACCTGCTTATATGTCGCCTGAGCAGGCGCTTGGTCAGCAGGGCGACGCGCGTGCCGATATCTTTTCGCTGGGCGTGATTGCGTTCGAGCTGCTCACCGGCGAATTGCCCTTCCCAAGCCACAGCCTTTCGGAATCCCTGCTGAGCCGGACACGCGGGCGAGCCCGGCAAATCGAACAGGTAAATTCCGCACTCCCGTCCTGGCTTGCCCGCATCGTGATGCGCTGCCTGGAGCGCAATCCTTCGGACCGTTATGAAAGCGCTCAGGCGGTCGGTTCTGAACTGCTGGCGCGGAATGTGTGCCCCTACACTCCCCTCGGGCTCCAGGCGGGGTCGCTCTCGCCGGGCACCATGGTCGGTTCACGCTACCGCATAGAAGCGGAAGCGGGCGAAGGCGGCATGGGTAAGGTATACCGCGCTACCGACCTCGACCTCCACCGGACTGTTGCGCTAAAGGTCGTCCGGGCCGACCTGGTGAGCAGTTCGCAATCGCTCGATCAGCTCATCCGCGAAATCTCGATCGCCAGTCAGATCTCGCATAAGAACGTCCTGCGTATCCATGACCTGGGCGAGGCCAGCGGCCTGCGGTTCGTCTCCATGGCCTGGGCCGAAGGCGAAGATCTCGGGCACCTGCTGAAACGTACCGGCCCGATACCTGAAGAACGTATTTTCGAGCTTGCGTGCGAAATCTGCGAAGGACTCGAGGCAGCACACGAGCAGGGCATCACTCATCGCGACCTGAAACCGAGCAATATCCTGCTCACCTCTGGCGGCCATGCCTGCATTGCGGATTTCGGTCTCGCTCACAGCGTCGATTCCGTTGCCGCGGAGGCGATTAAGCGGCTGGAGCCGTCGGCCTCCGACTCTCAGTCGGTGTCGGCATCGGGTACTCCGCGCTACATGTCGCCCGAGCAGGTCGACGGCGCGGAGATTGATCACAGGACTGATATCTACTCGCTCGGCCTGATCCTTTACGAGATGGCTACGGGCCGGATCCCGTTCAACGACGATTCGGTGTTCCAGACGATGACGCAGCGCCTCACCGAGAAACCGGTTTCTCCCAAGCTGCTCAACGCCGCTATTTCAGACAGACTGGCCGGCATCATCATGCGCTGCCTCGAACGAGAACCAAAGGAGCGTTATGCGAGCGTGCGTGAATTGCTGGTCGATTTGCGGAGCAAACCCGAACTGGCCCTGGCGGCTCCCGGCGGCCCGATGCATCCGAAGGTCGGCCGCCTTAAACGAGCCTGGCTCCCTGCGAGCCTTGGTGCCCTGGTCCTCCTCGCCGGAGCCGGTTGGTTTTGGCAGTGGCGGACGCCTCGGGCGGAGCCTCCTCCCAATGGCAAATACATTGCCGTTCTTCCGTTCCGTGTTGTCGGTTCCGATCCCAATCTGAAGTATCGGGCCGAAGGTATTGCGGATTCTATCTCTGCCCGGCTTTCCTCTCTCGCCAGCCTGCATCCCATTTCGGCTTCGGCTCTCGAGCGGATCAACTTGTCGCAATCGGAAGAGAATATCGGCAAGCAATTGGGTGCGAATCTTCTGGTCAACGGAACCGTACAGAGTGTAGGCGACCGGATCAAAGTCGACGCTTCGATTTACAACACCGAGAAACGCCACGTTCTTTGGAGCAAGTCTTACGAGGGCGTCACCGGCGACCTTTTCACTATCGAAGACGAAATCTCGAACGACACAGAAAGAGCGCTCAAGGTAAAGCCGACCATCGAAGAGCGTGAGCGCCAAGCGCCGGCACCGACGCAGAATCTGGCGGCTTACGATCTGTATCTGAAAGGCCGCGACATTCTGAAAAGAGAACGCAACACGGCTGGCGCCAAAGCTGCGCTCGATCTGTTCGAACAGGCCTGCAAGCAGGACGATTCGTTCGCTTTGGCTTGGACCGGTGTAGCCGACGCGAATCTCATTCTTTATCGCCTGAATAAAGAGAGCCTAGCCGCATCTAAGGCCGTGGCGGCTGCCGGCGAAGCGCTGCGGCGCAATAGCAATCTACCGGAAGTGCATTTTTCGCTCGGCAGCGTGTACACAGCTACCGGTAGAAACGCGGAGGCTGTAACCGAAATAAAGCGGGCTCTTCAGCTCTCGCCCAATTCCGATGATGGCTACATCCGGCTTGGCAAAGCTTACCTCGCCACCGGGCAAAAAGAGGAAGGCCTGAACGCGCTAAAGAAGGCCGTCGAGCTCAATCCGTATTACTGGCACAACCACTATGCGCTCGGGAAGGCCTTTTTCATACTCGGACAGAACACCGAGGCGCTCAAAGAGTTTAACCAGCAAAAAACTCTCAATCCGTCCAGCGACGAAGGCTACAACAATGTGGGCAGCGTCTATCTTGCTCAGGGACAGTGGAAAAAATCAATCCCCGAATTTCAGAAAGCCATCAGTATCAATCCTTCCGTAGAGGCATACTCGAATCTCGCATCGGCTTATTATCATTTGGGGGAGTTCGCAGAAGCCATTCCGCTATACGAAAAAGCGCTAGCCCTGGACAGTAATGACCCCGAGGCGCTTCGTAATCTGGCCAATGCTTACGCTCACACAGGCCAGCCCGAAAAGGCGAATCAGAACTACGATCGCGCCATGGCCCTGCTCTATGAACAACTCGAGGTCAATCCGCGAAACTCCTCTGCGCTCGGTACTCTGGCTCTCTGTTTTGCGGGCAAGAAAAATACCGCAAAGGCACGGGAACTGATTACGCAAGCTCGGGGCATCGATAGCGCTGATAACCTTCTCATGTATGACGAGGCTTTCATCAACGCGGTCGACGGTCGTATACCCGAAGCATTAAGGGCGTTGGGGAATGCCTTGGCAAACGGTTATTCGTTCGAAAATTGTCTGAGCGATCCGGACCTTAAAGCGGTGCGCGACTCACCCGGCTTCAAGGCGCTCAAGAGGAAATGGGCTCATTCCGGCAACGGCCTGCAGCGGTAGCGAAACACACCGGCGACTAGCGAGGCTCCCACGAGGACGAGAAAGATTGCCGACGGTTCGGGCGTACTCGCGTTAGCTAGCGCGCCAAAATCCTGGTTCGCCGGCCAACTGCCTGGCCCGCTCGGATCCGTACCGGCATTGTTGAGATCGATTGAGAAGATCTCTCCATTCGTGATTCCGCCGCTCGCTACCGGGCCAAACACAATGTCGTAAAGGAATCCGCCAGGCGCAGCATGGTTGGAAATCGTACAAGTTTCAAAGGGTCCAGGACCGCAGGTGATGGCAACCGTTGAGCTAGACAAAAGAGCCGTGACCGTCAGCTGGAGCCAGTTTTGGCCGCTCTCGTTTTGGAAAGAAAAATCGCCGCCGCCCGAACCATCTGCTCCGAAACCGAAAGATGTGCCTGTAATGATCGTTGGATCCGTCGGATCGCCTTTGATCAGGATGTGAGGATTGTCAGCCCGCAGAGCAAAAGGCGCGGCAGCTACCAGCAGGGCGAGAAGAGACGTTCGAAAACGCATTGTATACCTCCGACAATTTGGAGTTCTGTGTTCTCCTATTCTCTTCTATCCGGCGGGCGTTAGGCGCGTCACAGGAGTACCAGGACTAATCGAATCTAGAAGCGTTCCGAGCCTCACGCGTTATGCAAATTGCTCGCTGAATTCACGCGCAAAGCTCGCAACAA
>CAWIFY010000040.1:0-62164 GCA_963835255.1 Terriglobia bacterium
ACGATAACTTTTATCCCGTTACCTTGACGGATCTTCGACTGGCGGAACGGCAGAATAACCAGCACAAGCTGAATGAACTTCGTTCGATACGGGAAGACAGATTCGAGCTGATGGAAAGACTGGCTGAACTTCCTTCCGACATGGTCTTCTATACGCAAATCACCATGGAGGCGGCGGAAGATCCAGAGTTCCTCAAGCGATGCGGAAAGCTCATATCAAGGGAGCATTGGTTGGGGTGGAAGCCGTGACTCCCGAAGGACTCAAGGCCGTCTTCAAGGACTTCAATTGCTCGGGCGAGACCCTGGTTCAGCGGCTGCAGACTTTCCGGGAACATGGCGTGCACGTGCTGGGATCGTTCATTTTCGGCTTGCCTACCGACCTGCCAGATACCTTCGACGCCACGGCCGAACTTGCACAGCGGGCGGGAATTACCTTCGCGCAGTTCGTGATGCTAACCCCTTTCCCAGGAACTGTGGACTTCGAGCGTTGGGAGAAAGCCCAGCAACAAGAGGGAGCCAACGTCAACGGTACCCCGCTTACCCGGTATTGGCTGATCCCTCCCGCAGAGCGGCCGAAGATGTTTACGCCGCATCCGTCAATGAGTTCAGAAGAGATCGGCGCGCGCACCCAGCAGGTCTGGGATGTGTTCTACAGCGTCGGTTCGATTTGGAAACGATCAGGCTGCGTAAAAACTATCCGGGCACGATTGGCGTTTGTGTTCGTCTCGAAGCTGTACCGGCAGATGTATGCGGGCACCGGGATTGCGACCGACAGCGCCAGGCAGAGCCGGGCGCAATTTTGGGCGCGTCTGCTTGCCAAGCCTTGCCGGCGGCTGTTTCAGGCCAAGCCTTTGCCGAATTTAGAAATACCTGCGCCGAGGAAGCGAGTACTCGACCAGACGCAGGCCTGCGCGGAAAACAAAGCCAGCGAAACTGCCTTTCGCGTTTTATAACAAATTTTGTAGATTCTCGCGACAACTCACGCCGGGTAAGAAGAGCTAGCCCCAAGTACAGGGATCGTTTTGTAAGAGTTTTTAAGGCTGCAAAAAAGATTGAATTTCAGGATGTACCAAAGCGCCGCAAAGCCGTCCTTGAGACCAATTTTCTTACCTTCATCATAGGTGCGCCCGCGATACGAGATGGGAACTTCGTAAATTGCGCATTTGAGTTTGGCCGCCTTGGCGGTGACCTCGATTTCGAAGCCGAATCCCGAACTGGTAATAATCATGTTGCGGATGATCTCGCCGCGGAAAGCTTTATAGCCGGTTTCCACATCGGTCATGTTGACGTTAGTGAGCAGATTCGAGAGGAACGTCAGGCTTTTGTTGGCGAGGTAATGATAGAAATAGAGAACGCGAGAGGCTTTCCGCACCAGAAAGCGGGAGCCGTAAACGACGTCGGCTCGCCCTTCGATAATCGGCGAGATCACCTCGATGATTTCCGCCGGATCGTATTCGAGATCCGCATCCTGCACAATCACGATCTCACCGCGGGTCATGGCAAAGCCGGTCTTGAGCGCTTCCGTTTTGCCGCGGTTTACCGAGTGATGAGCCACTTTGACGCGCGAGTCCAAGCGTGCCAGCTCGTCCGCAATTCTGCCTGTTTCGTCGCGCGAACAGTCATTAACAATCACGATCTCTTGCAAGTGCGGCTGCATCAAAACACGGCGCGTCACAGCCAATAGCGTGGCTTGTTCGTTGTACGCGGGGATGACCACCGAAAGGCATTCTTGCATTTACAAATAGGATCTCAGGTTTCAAATTCCCACGCGCGTTTTCAGGGCCATCGTCGGGCTCGTTGATGGTTTTCCTGCATGGTACTCTTGGGCTTCCTATAGAGTTATGGCCGACCGGAAATTGCAGGTGGTGCCCATCGGAGGGTTGGGCGAGTTCGGAATGAACTCCATGGCCTTACGCTATGGCGACGACATTATCGTCATCGACGCCGGCATGATGTTCCCGGAATCTGAACTGCTCGGCGTGGATATTGTCACCCCCGATTTCAGCTACTTAGAGCAGCATTCCAGCATGGTTCGCGGCCTGATACTCACACACGGCCATGAGGATCATATTGGCGGCGTCCCTTTCCTGCTTTCGCAGTTGAATCTGCCGGTCTACGGCACCGAATTCACCCTGGCTTTGGTCGAGCGCCGGCTCGACGAGCACGAGATGCTCGACCAGGCAAAGCTTCATGTCGTCAAACCCGGGGATCGTATCACGCTCGGTCCCTTTGAAATCGAATTTATTCGCGTCACTCACTCGATCGTAAGCGCGGTCGCGCTGGCGATTACTACCCCTTTGGGCGTTGTGATCCACACTGGAGATTTCAAAGTCGATCCCACCCCGACAGACAACGAGCTCTTCGATCTTCACACATTCGCCGATTATGGCAAGCGCGGTGTTCTTCTTTTGCTTTCGGATTCGACCAATGTCGATCGTCCAGGCTACACGGAAAGCGAGCGGGCGGTGCGGCCGCGCCTGGAAGATCTGTTTGCGCGCAGCGAAAGGCGCCTGATCATCTCGTGTTTCAGCAGTTCTATCCACCGTCTTCAGCAAATTCTCGATTTGGCGGACGAGTACGGCAGGAAGGTCGCCTTCCTGGGGCGAAGCATGCTGAATGTCACTGAAATCGCGCACAATCTTGGCCTGCTCTCAATCCCGGATTCTACGTTGCTGCGCCCTCAGGACATCATGCAGATGGCTCCTGAGAAGGTCGCTGTCGTCGCGTCAGGGACACAAGGCGAACCAATGTCCGCGCTCTCGCGAGTAGCGGTTGATAACCACCGGCATCTCTTCCTCCAGCCAGGCGACACTGTTGCGCTCAGCTCGCGTATCATTCCGGGCAATGAGAAAGCGATCGGCCGCATGATGAACCACATCGCACGGCGCGGCGCGGAGCTCGTTTACGGTACCATGAAGCCTCCGGTTCACGTCTCCGGACACGCTAGCGAAGAAGAGTTGAAACTCATCCTCAACCTGGTCCGCCCGCGCTACTTCATCCCAATTCATGGCGAATACCGCCAGCTCTCCAAACACGCTGCGCTCGCTCAGCATTTGCGCTTCGCTGGTCTGGAAGACACGTTTGTGCTTGAAACTGGCGATACGCTGGAGATCGATCATCTGGGCGCGCGCCGGGGCGGCAAGATTACTGTCGGCCGCGTTTGCATCGATTCCGGCTCGCTCGACGATGTAGTCGAAGACATCATCATTCGAGATCGCCGCCACCTTTCAGAAGACGGTTTTGTACTCCCTATTATCGCCATCAATAAGCACACTGGAAAGAGTGAGGGGTTGCCCGAAATCGTTAGCCGGGGATTCGTCTCCGGTGACGGCTCATCCGTGCTGCAGGAAGCGCGTGGGGTGGTGGCGCGCACTCTGGAAACATCTACCCCCGAGGAACGCGGCGATTGGGGCGTGATGCAGGAAAAAATTCGGACCGACCTGAAACGCTTCTTGAGTAAGCAGACGCAGAGGCGCCCGCTCATCATGCCAGTGATCCTCGAAGTTTGACCCTCGTTTCATCTGCTATAGAATAAATCTCGTATATACCCGAGGAGGGTTTAATCAATGAAGAAGTTAGCTTTTGGATGTTTCTTTGCGGTTTCGTTGTTTTCGTTTGCTGCTGCCGCCGATCAGATGACCGGCTACGTTTCCGAGTCACATTGCGGGGCCACGCACAGTTCTCCCAGCGCCGCCAACACGAAGTGTGTAGAGAAGTGCCTGAAGGGCGGATCCGATCCAGTCTTGGTCAGCGATGGAAAAGTCATGAAGTTCGATGACGAGTCGAAAGACAAGGCCAAGGCCTACGCGGGCAAGAACGTCACCATTGATGGATCAATGGACGGCGATGCGGTGAAAATCAGCTCGATCAGCGAAGCAAAGTAGCGAGTTAATGCTGGAATTCGAGGTCCAGCTTTCCAGCCGGACCTCGATAAAGAACTGCCAGATTTTTCAATTTGTGTTTGCCGTCGAGGGGAAAGTATAGGTATCCGCTTACCTCATCGGCCGATTCCTTCGTTGGCATCTGCTTTGCTTTCAGCGCATCGAGCAAGGGAGCATTACCCTTACTTTTTTCGTCCATCTTCGTTTTGATGGCGGTCGGAGTTGGATTTCCAGGGGAACCCCCCACGCCTCCCATCATCCCGCCGAGCCCAAAGCTTGATCCCGTTTTTTGACCTTTATCTGTAGTCTTCGAGAGTACCATTGCGCCCTCTCCGGCTAGTTCCTCCGGCGCGAATGGCTTTGAGCGCTCCCCGTCGTCATGGGCCAGCAAAATAAAGTCATCTGGGCTGACCTGCACAGGCTGATCCGTTTTGGGTGTCACTTTAACTTCAAGCAGCACAATCCCCTTCCCCGGATCCGCCCCGAGTTTTTGCTTGACCTCATCTTCGTCCAACACAATCGTCGCCACGATGTCCACTTGCTCATTGCCAGCGCTCGTGATGGGTGAAACGACTTTCTTGGCGCCGAACGCGGACCATGCCGACACGATGATGAGTCCCGAGATTACAAACCAGCGCATACGTAATTACTTCTCTCTATCGAAAATATCATTTTTCGTGCGATAAGGATGAGTGAGAAGATAGCGAGTGGTGAGCGCAGGAGACACCTTTTCTGAAAATTCGAGCGTCCAGGTCAAATCGAACCGCCCTGGATGGATCAGTCTTGCGGTACGTCCGGCACTCGAATCCAAAGAGCAGATCGCGCAGTGCTTTCGTCCGCATCTCGATGAACTGACGGAGGGCCTGGCTGAAGCTTTGTTGCTTGCTCTAGACGAATTAGTCGGTAACGCCATGGAACACGGCTGCAGGTTGGAACCTGATCGTTGTGTCGATGTCTCGCTCATCAGAACCAACCGCATGATTCTGCTCTTTGTGCGCGATGACGGTGCAGGTTTTTCGATCGGCAATCTAGGACACGCAGCCGTGAATAATCCGCCGGACAATCCCTTGCGGCACACGGAATTGCGCTCGCAGCTGGGTCTCCGGCCCGGCGGCTTCGGCATCATGCTGGCCAAACAGGTCGCGGACGAACTCATCTACAACCAATTCGGAAACGCTGTGATGCTGATCAAGTATCTCGACAGCCAGACTTCTTCATCGCCCTGAGCTAACAGGCTCTTGGCCATTTTTGAGGTTCTCGTCGAAGAACTCTAGCAAAGTGGAATAGAGCGATTTAGCAAGCGGGCCGGTGACTCCATGACTCTTCTGAGGATAGACTTGCATAAAAAACGGCTTATCCGCGTGCTCGAGCGCACTGGCCATCTGCATCGTATTTTGGAAGAGCACATTGTCATCCTCGATGTTGTGAATAATCAGCAGCTTGCCTTGTAGCTTGCCGGCGTTCTTCACATTCGAACTCGCGTCGTATGCTTGGGCGTTTTGGTCGGGTAGACCCATATACCTTTCCGTGTAGATCGTGTCGTAGTTGTGCCAGTCTGTCACGGGCGCACCTGCCGCGCCAACTTTGAAAAGGTCCGGGGCGAAGAGTAGCGAATGAATGGTCATGTATCCGCCATAGCTCCACCCGAAGACTCCGATTCGATTTGGATCGACAAATCCCATCTGAATAAGATGCTCGACTCCCAGCCGCTGGTCTGCTACCTCTTGCTTGCCGAGATTGCGGTAGATCGGCGCTTCGAATGCCACGCCACGGCCTTTCGAGCCTCGATTGTCTAACTGCCAGACCACGTACCCGCGCGCGGCAAGCACCTGCTCCAGACCTAGTCCGTACCATCGATTCCTTACCGACTGCACGCCCGGTCCGCCATACACAGAAACAATCACCGGGTATTTGGTTCCGTCCGCGAAATTGACCGGCTTGACCAAGTTCGCGTACAGAGTAACGCCCTCCGCTGTCTTCACTGTGACGATTTCTTCTGACGCCAAGGCATATTCGTTCATAACAGCTCTGTCCGCCGGTTCCAGAATGGCCAGCTCCTGCCCGTTCGTATCTGCCAGCACCGTCTGCTCCGGCTGCCTCAGGCTCGAATAGCTGTCGAGAAAGTACGTGCCTTGCTCATTAGCATGAATTTGGTGCGTGCCCGCCTCTTTGGTGATGCGCGAGTTCGCACCGGCGCTTAAGGGAATGCTATACAGCTGGGTCTCGAGCGGACTCGCCTCGGAGGAGGTGTAAAACACTCGCCTCTGCTCTTCATTGATGGCCGAAATTGTGACCGTCTCCCAATCGCCCTTTGTCAGTTGGCCGAGCAATTCGCCTTTATCCGAATAGCGGTAGATGTGCCGGAACCCGCTGCGCTCGCTGGTCCAGAGGAATTCCGGCCGCGATTTGAGAAAGAACAGGTTGTCAGCCACGTTGATCCAGGTCTTCGATTGCTCGTGCAGAACGGTTTCTGCTGTTCCGCTTGCCGGATCGCAAAATAAGAGATCGAGTTGATCCTGAACGCGGTTAAACCGTTCGACCGCAATGCGCGAAGAGTCGGGTAGCCAGGCAACGCGAGCTAGCAGCGTCGCATTCGTGTCGCCCACTTGCATCCATTTCGTATCACCGCCGTCCCGAGAGACCTCGCCCAGCTTCACGTCTGCATTGGGCGTGCCCGCCTGTGGGTAACGCTCAGGCTCGCTGATGGCGCGCTCGCCAACTAAGTCACTTTGCGGATAGACGAATTCATGGCTGACATCGAACTGGAGATATGCGATGCGCTTCGAATCGGGCGACCACCATGTGGCCTCGCCCAGGTCCAACTCCTCCGGGTAAACCCAGTCCAGTTGTCCGTTCAGCAGAGTAGGCGTACCGTCGTGTGTAAGTTGCCGGATTGCTTTAGTGGAGAGGTCCAGAACATAGAGGTTGGCCTTCCAGCGATACAGCACCGATTTACCGTCGGGGGATAGTCGCGGGTCTTCTTCGTCGATATTCGTTTTTGTGATCTGATCGAACTTGCCGTCGCGATGGACAAGGAATAGATCGCCGCCGATGGCCGCGAGCAGGTCGTTGCTATCGGGGAACCACTGGTATGAAGCGTTCGAGACACGCCTGTTTTGCCAACCGAACTCCTTCGGGCGGACAGGTTTCTCGGCGAGCTTTTCGAGCGTGTCAACGTGGAACCAATCGCGGGGTTTGTGGTCGGCAACCGTATACAGGAAAACCGTGCCGTTCCGCTCGTAGAAAAATTGTTTGCCGTCCGGCGCCCACGTAGGATGGATCGGAAACGCCCGGTGATGAGAAAGGATATCGTCGAGCGTGACAGGTTTCTTAGCGGTTTGCTGGCCGGATAAGAAAACTACCGAACTCAGGAAAGCTAAGAGAGAGCAGAAAGCGGTACGAAGGTGCACTCTAGCAGTGTAAGCAAGAGAGGTTCAGCTAGAGTACGGGTCCTATGCGCCAGGGCGCGAATTCGTGATGCCCAAGTCGCTCCGCATGCGTTTTCTCGCCGGATGCCACGCGCAACAGCGCTTCAAAGATTTCTTTTCCCACTTCTTCCAAGGTCGCGGTCCCTTCCGCGATGCGCCCCGCGTTGATATCCATGTTTCCGGTCATCCGGCGATACGTGTTGGAGTTGCTCGCAATCTTGAGTACGGGGACGCTCGGAAAGCCGATAGCACTTCCCCGTCCTGTAGTGAATGCAATCAGATTCACGCCGCCTGCCGCTAGCCCAGTGATGGAGACGGGGTCATAACCGGGCGTGTCCATAAAAACGAAGCCCTTCGATGTGATCGGTTCGGCATAAGCGATGACATCTTCGAGCGTAGTCGAGCCCGCCTTGGCAATAGCCCCCAGTGATTTTTCGATGATATTCGTCAAGCCGCCTTCCTTGTTTCCAGGCGACGGATTGTCGTTGAAGCTGCTGCCCTCAAATTGCCGCAGATAGGACTTATATTGGCTGACGCAGCCCAACAGCTTGCGAGCCACTTCGTTATTGCGCGCTTTGGCCGCAAGAATCTGTTCGGCGCCAAAAATTTCCGTTGTTTCAGCAAGCACCACCGTTCCGCCGTGCTTCACAACCAGATCGCAGCAGTACCCGAGTGCGGGATTCGCGGTGATACCGGAGAAAGAATCCGATCCCCCGCAGTTCAGACCGAGCACAATTTCGGAAGCCGGCACTTCCGCGCGAGTCTCGTCAGCGGCGCGCTCGATAAATCCCCGCACGTGCTTGCGTGCTTCTTCGACGGCGCCTAGGGTCCCGCCCGATTCTTGCAGCGTCAGCCCGTGCAGACTGCTCGCCCCCGCGAGCGAACTCGCCGCGTCCCCCAGATAATGACTGATCTGGTTCACTTCGCAGCCCAGCCCGAGAATCAAAGCTGCCGACACATTCGGGTGATGAAGAACCCCGGTCAAGGTTCGCTGCAATTGCTCGGTATCTGGCCCGATCGTTTGGCCGCAACCTTCGCTATGGGGGAACGCAACAATGCCGTCGACGTTTGGCGGCAGTTTCTCATCTGCGAAACTTCGTGCAATCAGCTCAGCTGTGTGAGCGGCGCAATTGCTTGCCGCTACTACGGCGATATAGTTTCTCGTTCCAACTCTGCCGTCCCTGCGCCGGTACCCCAAAAAGCTGGCAGGAGTTAGACTAGGCAAGCTTCGCATTTTTTCCCGCGTTTCGCTTGTTTCTGAACCGAGCTCCTCGAATCCGAGATTGTGCGTGTGTACGTGTTCGCCCGCCTGTATCGTGGCGGTTGCCACTCCGATCGGATGTCCGTAACGATAGATTCGCTCCCCCCGCCCTATGGCCCGCAACGCGAGCTTATGCCCGGCGGGAATGGCGGACCGGAGCGTGATAAGAGCGGCCGCCACGTTAATTTGCTGGCCAGCCTGCAAAGGCACTCGAGCTATCGCAACGTTGTCGCTCTTATGAAGTAGTATTGCGGCATTTTCCTGAGTGGGCGGGCTCTCTATTTCGTACAGCATGTGCTCCACTACCAATGTATGCCTTGCTATCTCGTCCTGCTGGCGGAACGATGTGCCCCCGCTGAGGCTCTTACCTGAAAATGCCTCGGGTCCCAGTTGCCACGTATCGACTACAGCTTCATGCAGACTTCGGTTTTGATTCAGCGGCAGCTATCGCGGCGTACTTGCGCGATCTCGGTATTTCCCACGTGTACAGTTCGCCTTACCTGCAGGCTGCGCCCGGAAGCAAGCACGGGTACGATGTCGTAGATCCACATAAGGTAAACGAAGAACTTGGCGGCGCGGACGCTCACGATCGCTTTTCGAAACGTCTGGGCGAGTGTGGCCTGGGGCAGGTGCTCGATATTGTGCCCAATCACATGGCGATCAGCGGCCGCAATAACCGGCTCTGGTGGGATGTTTGGGAGAATGGCCCATCCAGCCGCTACGCTCCCTATTTCGACATCAACTGGAACTCCCCCGACGAGAAACTGCGCAATAAGCTGCTAATCCCTGTGCTGGGCGACCATTACGGCCGGGTGCTCAGCCGGAATGAGATTCAGATAAAACGGCGTGGCGGAGACTTTTTCGTCCAATACTTCGAGAATGAATTCCCCCTGTCGCCGCGTTCTCAGCCGCCCATTCTGACTTCCGCCGCGGAGTCAACCGGCTCCGAGTATCTCGGTTTTCTGGCCGATTCGCTAGCCGCGTTGCCGGGTCCGACGCTTACCGATGCGGCGAGCAAGACTGCACGGCATCGGGATAAAAGCATCATCGGCAAATTGCTGGAAAAGCTCTTCGGCGAGACACCTTTCATAGCCGAAGCTGTCGATGTAGTGCTCCATCAGATCAACAAAAACTCTGACCACCTCGACGCAGTCCTCGAGCAGCAGAATTACCGGCTTGCGTTCTGGAAAACCGCCAAGCAGGAGCTGCCGTACCGCCGTTTTTTCGATGTGAACTCGCTGGTGGCTCTCTGCTCGGAAAACCCGCAAGTCTTCGCCGATACCCATGCGCTTATTCTCCGCTGGTTACGCGAAGGAGTCTTGGACGGCATTCGAGTCGATCATCCTGACGGATTGCGCGACCCGAAATTTTACTTCGATCGGCTGCGCGGAGAAGCCCCCGACGTATGGATCGTAGCTGAAAAAATATTGGAGCCGGGCGAGCAGCTTCGTCCCGGCTGGCAAATCGATGGCACCACCGGATACGATTACCTGAACGAAGCAGGCGGGCTCTTCGTCAACCGCGAAAACGAAGAACAGTTCAACATAATCTACGCAGACTTCACCGGCGAGCCGACCGATTATCTCGCTGTATGCCGTGACAAAAAACATCGCGTACTGCGCGACCTCCTGGGCAGTGATGTAAACAGACTCACTAACCTCTTGACCGAGATCTGCGAAAATCATCGCGATCAGCGCGACTACACCAGTCATGATGTGCTGCGCGCCGTACGCGAATTGGTTGCTTGCTTTCCTGTCTACCGAACGTACGTCGTGCCGGCGCGAAATGAGATTACGGGCGAAGACGAGCGCTACATCAACGAGGCGATTGCGGCTGCCAAGAAGCACCGCACTGAAATCGATCCCGATCTATTCGACTTCATGGGACAGCTTCTCCTGCTAAAAGTCGGAGGGCCTCTCGAGTCCGAGTTCGTCATGCTCTTTCAGCAGTTCTGCGGACCCGCCATGGCCAAGGGTGTGGAGGACACCGCGTTCTACAATTACAACCGCCTCGTTTCCTTGAATGAAGTCGGCGGCGACCCAGGCAGATTTGGGGTCTCTGTCGAGGAGTTTCATCGCTTCTGCGCGGAAGCGCAAGCTACGCGTCCGCGCACTATGCTTGCCTCTTCCACGCACGACACCAAACGAAGCGAAGACGTGCGTGCCCGTATTAGCCTCTTGTCCGAGATACCTCTGCTTTGGCGGGAAGCTCTCGCGAGATGGCAGCAAACAAACGAAAAATACAAAACAGAAGATCTGCCCGACCGCAATACCGAATACTTCCTTTATCAAACGATGTTAGGAGCGTGGCCGATTCCCACCGATCGCCTGCTCCCATACATGCAGAAGGCATGCCGTGAAGCGAAGCAGCGAACGAACTGGCTTGCTCCGAATGAGCAGTTTGAGGCTGCTACCAGGCGCTTCATCGAAGCTATTTACCACGAGGGACATTTCATGGGCGACTTCGAAAAGTTTCTCGCGACTCTGATTGAGCCTGGCCGCATAAATTCTCTGTCGCAAACGTTGCTTAAACTCACCGCGCCAGGCGTTCCGGATACATACCAGGGCGAAGAGCTTTGGGATCTCAGCTTGGTGGATCCGGATAATCGCCGGCCCGTGGATTACCATTTACGCCACCGCTTACTCGGGGAGCTTCCAGGACTCAATGCCGGAGAAGTCTTACGAAGAAGCGATGAAGGATTGCCTAAGCTGTGGACCATCTATCATGCTCTGCGCGTCCACCGCGAAAGAGCTGCGGCGCTTTGTGAATCCGGAGCCTACCATCCCTTGTACGCGCGCGGTGCAAAAGAGAAGCACCTGGTTGCATACCGGCGAGGCGAAGAGGTGCTGGTCATGGTCCCGAGATTGAGCTGGGAGCTCGCCGGTAATTGGCAGGACACCGAAATTGAAGTACCTGCCGGAAGTTGGGAGAACGTGCTTTCAGGGGATCAACTCGCCGGAGGAATCACTCGATTGGCTGATGTGTTCCGCGCATTTCCAGTGGCCTTGCTGGTGAGAAGCCGCTGAGTTCCCTGCCAAGATACAAGTATGCATACGTTCAGTGTCTGGGCCCCAAAGGCCGGCACCGTTGCAGTTCACATTCATTCGGCCTCTCATGCGCTTAAGGCAGGCGAGCGCGGCTGGTGGGAGGGGCAAGTGGAAGGGGCCACGGCAGGCACTGAATATTCGTTCGAGATCGATGGGAACCCCATTCCAGATCCTCGCTCACCTTTTCAGCCGCAAGGTATTCACGGTCCTTCTCAACTGATCGATCATGCAGAATTCAAGTGGACGGATGCGCACTGGCAGGCGCAACCGTTAGCTAGTGCAATCATTTATGAATTGCACATAGGTACGTTCACCCCGACCGGCACATTTTTGAGCGCTATCGACCGCTTGGCGCATTTGGTGGATCTCGGTGTCACTCACGTCGAGCTCATGCCGGTTAATGAGTTTTCTGGAAAGTTAGGTTGGGGGTACGATGGCGTAGACTTGTATGCTCCGCATCATGCTTACGGCACGCCCGATGAATTGAAGAGATTAGTCGAGGCCTGCCATGCGCATGGCCTCGCAGTGCTGCTGGATGTGGTTTACAACCACTTCGGTCCAACCGGCAACTATCTGAATCGCTTTGGGGCCTATTTCACCGAGGCATATCACACGCCATGGGGCGCGGCGGTCAATCTAGATCATGAGGGCAGCCTTGAAGTACGAAGGTTTCTGCTCGACAACTCACTCATGTGGCTCCGCGATTACCATTTCGACGGCCTGCGCCTTGACGCGATCCACGCATTTTACGATTGCTCGGCCATTCACTTTTTGGAAGAGCTGTCGTCGGAAGTCGATGCGCTCTCAGCTCACCTGGGCCGCCATCTCGTGCTGATTGCGGAGAGCGACTTGAACGATCCGCGAATTGTTACCCCCAGAGAGGCTGGAGGGTTGGGAATCGACGCTCAGTGGAGTGACGATTTTCACCACGCGCTGCACGGTGTCTTGACAAGCGAAAACAAAGGCTATTACGAGGACTTCGGCTCGTTAGCGCAACTTGCGAAGGCTCTTCAGCAGGTTTTTGTTTATGACGGAATTCACTCCCCTCACCGAAAACGGATCCACGGCCGGCCCATTATCGGCCTCTCTGGGCATCGCTTTCTCGCATACGCTCAGAATCACGATCAAATCGGCAATCGCGCAAACGGCGAACGGCTTTCGCATCTGATCAGTCTGGGAAGGAGCAAAATCGCAGCAGCCTTGGTTCTCACGTCTGCCTTTGTTCCAATGCTTTTCCAAGGTGAAGAGTTCGGCGCATCCTCGCCATTTCAATATTTCACTCATCACGACGATGCTGACCTGGGAAGAAAAGTGTCGGAAGGCCGGAGAAGCGAGTTCGCCACGTTTGGCTGGAGACCTGAAGACGTGCCGGATCCCCAGGAAGCGGAAACATTCAGGCGCTCAAAACTTCATTGGGATGAACTTGCGGCTGAGCCTCACTCCAGCCTGCTTGCATGGCACAAAGAGCTGATCTCTTTGCGGCGCAAACACCCGTGCCTTACAGATGGCCGGATGGAAAAGGTCAAAGTCCGATTCGACGAAACTGCTCGCTGGATCACCGCCAAACGGGGAACGATCGAAGTTGTCTGCAACCTGTCGCGTGAGCGGCAGGGTATTCCAATCGGCTGCGAATGGCAGGTTGCACTCTGCTCAGAGCCTCAGCGTGCACTCTGCGGAAATGTTTTGCACTTGCCGCCGGATTCCGTGGCAATTCTAGAAACCAGAAAGGGCTGAGCGGTTGAGTGCCTTGTGCTTCAAATGCTATTCTTGTTTTGGCGTTTAGCGCCACTCAGATTTCCCACCCACCGGGCGCGTAGCTCAATTGGCAGAGCAAGTGACTCTTAATCACTAGGTTGTAGGTTCGATTCCTACCGCGCTCACCAGATCTTCTAAACGGACAGAGGACGGAAAACCTACTCAGAGCATTAGTTATCCAACTCAACAATCAGAAAGGGTCTTCCGAACTCATTCACGACGCTTTAGCCGTTGATCGAAGCGGTGAAAGATGCTGTCGACCTGAAGAATCGAGCCATTCGTCAGGATCAATTCGCTGATCCGCTCCAGCTTTTGTTTGTTTAGGATTCCATTGAGCTGCCGAGCGCCCGATCGGGTCGAACACGTAGATCTGGGAAATCCCCAGCTCTCCATAGTGTTGGCACTTTTCGAAGACCTTACCGGCTGCGTCGTCTGGCGAGAGAATCTCTGCCACAATATCGGTTGGTTTCGTCGGGTAGCCGGTCGACTCGAGCTCGAGCGATGCCGCCACGTCGAGCCGAGGTTGAAACGCGCGGCTGATCCGAAGGTCGAGTTCCGATCCCGCAAAGTATCCATGTTGGTAAAAACTTTCTGTGAGCAGGGATTGCAATATGGCGTGAAGCCAAGTAGGCGCGCTTTTTCGTACGACCTCTCCAAACCAGTATTCGTAGCCACTCTCGTCGCCAAAGCGAGCATGAAACTTCTCGAGCGAGATGTGAGTCGTGGCTGCCATATCTTCAGATTACTCACAAATAGCAGGCCTTAATCTTCCTATCTGTCAGGGGGCGTAATATCCGTCACTGGCACGTCCCAATGCGCTAAGAGAATCTCAAATCGCCGCTGCTCCTCGCGCTTGTAAGTAGCCTGGTCAGGCCAGAGCTGCTTCATCATGGATTCCTCTGAAGGGTTAGCGGTCGTCGCCACCGCTGAGTTCTTGAATCGAATCGTTACCCGATAATCCCACCGCGCATCTTCGGGCAGATGGTTGGCAGGAGTCTCAATCTTGACCGAAATGATGCGCCCGTTCTCGACAAGCTTTTTGAGCAGCGGGTAATGATTCTTCAGGAAAAGTTGTAGGAACTCCTGCTGATGCCCCCACTGTGTTTTGTAATAGTACTCCATCACATAGGGTTGGTCGGCCGCTGCCTGGGGCGGAGCGCCTTGGCCGAACAGCGGGAGAGCAGGGAACAGCAGTAAGAGCAGAATCCGTATTTTGTTCAGAGGAGCGGCCATGTTTCTAGTTTGCCGCAACAATGGGAACACGCCAGCGAGGCGATGCATGAACCATCAGCAGATTGTTATCAATAAGAGGTGACGCCAGACTCATTCCTAGAAGCTGCCATTGCCGAGGCGCGGCTCGGTTTAGCGGAGGGCGGTATTCCTATCGGCTCGGTGCTCGTCCACGACGGTCGCGTGATTGGCCGGGGCCATAATCGCCGGGTGCAGAAAGGGAGCGCCATTCTTCACGCTGAAATGGATTGTTTCGAGAATGCCGGCCGGCTGCGTGCGCAGGTTTACCGGAGCTCGACTCTCTACACTACGCTTTCACCTTGCGCCATGTGCAGCGGAGCGATTTTGCTGTATGGAATTCCGCGTGTCGTCGCCGGAGAAAACCAGACCTTTCTCGGTGCCGAAAATCTGCTGCGCCAAGTGGGAGTTACCGTCGAGGTAGTTCAAGCCGGCGAATGTATCGAGTTGATGAAGCAGTTCATCGCGGCTCATCCGGCGCTTTGGAACGAAGATATCGGCGAGTGATAAGCGTTGCCTTGCTACTTCACTTCTTATCGCGGCTCGCGAGCACCGATTCCGCGTAGTAATTCACGACCTTGGCTTCGCTGCGCGCGACTTCGTAAAAAGCAGACCGCAAGACCTGCTCTTTGGCCTGAAATAATCCTTGCCTGATCTCTTCCTGCACGCGCGGATCGCTCAATTGCCGCTGTCCAGCCGGCTCTTTCGAAATCAGCTTGATGATGCGATAGCCGTCGGGCGTATGAAGGACGGGTGAGACCTGGCCCGGAGTCATCTCCAGGATGAATTTCCGCAATTCCGGATTCGCTTTGTCAAGCGCCGACTCGGGGACGAACCCGACATCTCCGCCGTTCGCCGCGAACTGATCCTCCGAGTAGCCTTGCGCGAGCTGTCCGAAATCTTCACCCTGGCGCACGCGCATATCGAGCATCTGGATTTTATTCTTCGCCTGTTGATCGTTCTGCGCCTTATCGTTCTTCAAGTTGTTCACGTTCGGATCGGGATTGGGCGTTACCAGAATCTGCGCCAGACGCACCTTGTTCTCCGGTGAATTGAAACTGCCTTTGTTTGCGTTGTAGAAAGCGGCCACATCTGCATCTGAAATAGAAATGTGGGACCCGATTTCTTTATTGATGAGCTTCTGCACGCTCAGCCCCCGGCGAATCTGCGCCTTCAGGTCGGAAACGCTCATCTTTCTTTGCTCCAGCAGCTTTTGAAACTGCTCTTGCGTGTAAGGCGCCTTTACCTCATTGAATTTTGCGTCGACGTCTCCGTCAGATGCGAGCAATCCTTCCTTCTCCGCCCGCTGCAAAAGAATCTCATTGTCGATCAGAGCCCGCAGAGCCTCAAGTCGCACCTGCGTGACCTGATCGGCATTTACCTTCATCGTCGCATTGGAAAACTGCTCGGCTAATGCGCGGTCCAGTTCCGCGTAGCTGATCGGCCGCCCATTAACTGTAGCCGCAACGTTTTTGGAAACGGGATGCTGGCAACCTGTGGTCAGCGCGAGCAATGCACTAAATGTCAGGACCGCGCCGTGAAGCCCCTTCCGCCGCAAACTTCTGCTCATCAAATCCTAAGCTTTTGCCTTCTTAATCTCTTCAACCAGCGCGGGCACGATCTCGAACAAATCCCCTACCACGGCGTAGTCAGCGGTTTCAAATATTGGAGCGTGTTCATCCTTGTTGATCGCTACCACGGTGCGCGACCCTTTCATGCCAACGAGGTGCTGGATCGCACCCGAGATGCCCACGGCCATGTACATCTTCGGAGCGACCGTCTGGCCCGAACTGCCCACCTGCCGTTCCATCGCGAGCCAGCCGTTATCGCAGATCGGACGTGAGGCTGCCAGCTCCGCGCCCAAAACTTGCGCCAGCTCCTCAACGACGGGCATGTTGTCTTTCTCTTTGATGCCGCGCCCGACAGACACAATCACATCCGCCGCGCCTAAATCGACAGAGCGCTGCGCCTCTCGAAACGGCACCTCCGGTTTGCTTTGGATTTGTGAAGCCTCCATTTGCACGGGGAACTTTTCCACCCGAGCCTTGTCGCCGCCTGGCTCCGCCCCTCTGAACGCTCCGGCCTGTATCGACACGAACTCCGGCTCGCCCGCCGCGCGAACATCGGCGTTCAGCTTGCCTTGAAAGAGCTGCCGTACAAAGATCAAATCACCGCCATCCGTTTTCACATCGACCACATCACTGACGAGCGCTTTGCCCAACCGGGTAGAAAGCTTGGGAGCGTAATCACGAACCTGGTACGTGTGCGGAAAAACGACGACCTTGGGCTGCTGTGCCTGAATTAACTGTTCGAGTGCTGCCGTGTAGCCCTCCGGGGTGTAGTTCTTAAGCAATTCATTATCGATCGCAATCACTTTTGCCACGCCGTAAGCAGCAGCTTCTTCAGCCAGCGCGGCCACACCTGCTCCCAACACCACCGCCTCGACCGGCAGGCTGAGCGCGTGCGCCATTTTCTTGGCAGCCGACAGCGCCTCAAATGACATGCGGTTCCATTTGCCTTCGCGCTGTTCCAGAACAGACAACACGCTCATATGACCCTTGCCTCGAACCTTAACTTTTCGACTAACTGGCGAGCGACTTCTTTGGCACTCCCGGTAAGAATCTGAGTCTGTTTGTTGCGCTGCGGCGAATAGATTTTTTCGATCGCGGCGGTCGGCGCGCTGCCGGCTTGCAGTCGAGAGGCCGGAACCGTCTGGATCGTTTTACTTTTCGCTTTCTTGATTCCCATGAGTGTGGCGTAACGGAGCTTCTTTATGCCGGATTGGATGGTGAGCACCACGGGCAGTGGGAGGAGCACGTTCTGGAACCATCCGTCTTCCAATTCGCGCTTTACCCGCACCGTGTTCCCTTGCGGCTCCACTTCCATCACGATGGTCGCGTGCGAGTAGCCAAGCAACTCGGCCAGGATCACGCCCGTTTGCCCGTATCCCAAGTCGTCCGACTGGAGACCCGTCAACACAATCTCAGGCGACTCGGTCTTTATGGCTTGAGCAAGCAGCCGGGCGGTTCCGAGTGCATCGAGCGACAAACTTTCGTCTGTTTCGACGTGAATCGCCCGGTCCGCCCCCTTGGCTAAGGCCTCGCGAATTGTCTGGGTAGCTCGCTGCTGTCCCAGACTCAAAACAATCACTTCGCCGCCCAGCTTTTCCTTGAGCTGAAGCGCCTCTTCGAGCGCGTAAGCGTCGGGCTCGTTCATCTCGTAAGAAACATCGCTCTCGTCGAGCCATTTGCCATTCGGATTGATCCGCAAGGAGGAATCGCGCGCGGGGACCTGCTTGACGGAAACTATGATTTTCATCGGCAACCCTTTCCAGTATGACGGACAGGCTGAGAGCAGGCCGCCGCCTGGATCGCGGATCCCTGTATCGTCGATTGCTGTATCGCAGCTCGCCGAGATCTTTGCCTTGATATACTCAAGCTCATTTGCATAATCGGCAGTCTGTTTCGATCAAGTAGGACTGGACCGGTAACTACAGCAACTCATGTGCGCCAATCTCGTCACTCGTTACACGGTCGAGTCATGAGCATTCTGCGGACATGCTAGAATAGGCCGCTTTCGACCGCGCGAGCGCTGGTTATCATGCGCTCCGGCGCACCCGTTTAGGAACCGGCGCTGTTGAGCGCTGTCGTTTCATAAATCGGGAAGGAGTAACCAAAATGCCGCGTTTAGTTCACGCCTTGGTGTGTTTGTCTGCTTTCCTGATTTCCTCGAATCGTTCGTTCTCGGCGAGTTCGCCTCAGATTGAATATCTGAACACGCTGGCCGGCAGAGGCGGCCCGCAAGGACAGGCGGCACGAACGCTAGCTTTTGACCGCCAGGGGAACGCGTTCGTGGGCGGTGTGGATGCTGCTTTCGTGACGAAGCTCGATCCCTCCGGACAGGAGATTCTCTACCGCACCTTTTTGGGCAGCGTAGGGGCGGATAGTATCGACGCACTTGCAGTGACGCCAGATGGCAGCGTGTATGCCGCAGGAGCTAACCGCGTACCTGGGACCAAGACGAGTGGCTTTCTCGCTAAGCTCGATCCGGCCGGTAAGGAGGTGTGGTATCGACCGTTGACGGCTCCAGTGGTTGCGGTTGCACTCGATCTGCAGGGCGCCGTGTACTACGCGTCGACCGAAACAGTAACCAAACTGGATTCGTTTGAGGTAAGGGCGCCAGCGGCCCTCACGTCACTGTCGGTCAGCCTCAGCGGTGTCACGTGGGCAGCAGGCGCCGGCTACCTGGCCCGGCTGAACCCGGCTGGCGAAGGCTGGGACGCGATCTTGCACCTGGCAAATACAAGCGTGCGGGCATTGGCGCTCGATGTTGCCGGGACGCCCTATATCGCAGCGGTAACAGGTTCCAAAGCGTTTGTCGCTCGGGTGCAGGGGGACGCCGGGGCCCTTGCGTGGCGCACCAATCTCGGGTCATCCCAGATCCCTAACGCGCTTGCGCTGGCGCCCAATGCGAATCTATTCGTTGCTGGCGATGAACTAACGCACGCGTTTTTGAGCCAAGTCGACGGAACCGACCGGATCAGCGAAACGACTGAACTAGGCGACTCGGTCTTGGAACGAATTGCCGCAGTGGCAATTAACCAGAAGGGTCAGGTGTGGATCGCGGGCTCGGTCGGTAGCGGCATTCCTGACGCGCTCGTGGCCAAGCTGCAACCAGATCCGCCACTGCTTTCCGCAGCTATGACCGGCACGTATATGTCCGGAACCGCAAGCGTCGCACCATTCGCAACAGCATTACCTTCCCGCCTGGCAACCGGTTCTGTCGGGACGAAATTAAAAACTCTGATATACGGGCTGTATAACCCTGGGGGCTTGGCACTAGACGCATCAGGAAACGTCTACATCGCCGACACCGGCAACCGCGCCATCGAGAAATGGACGGCGGCTACCGGGCAGATGACGACGCTGATATCCGGCCTGAATGTTCCGGAGAACTTGGTATTGGATAAGGACGGCAACATTTACTTTACCGATGGCAGCGTAAAGAAGTGGACGGCTGCAACAAGCCAGCTGACAACGCTGGTTCCGGGGGGCCCGGGTAGCTTCTTCCTTGGCTTGGCGGCAGATGGCGCCGGCAACTTGTTTTTCACCGATGTCTACAACTTGTTGCTCAGGAAATGGACGGCAGCTACAGGCCAGGTGACGACGTTGGCATCCACTTGGACGAACTCGGGGCCGAGTTACCCGGAGGGCATAGCAGTGGATAGCGGCGGCAATGTGTACATCGCCGACTACGAGAAAAATGCCATTAGGAAGTGGAGTGCCTCTACGGGATACGTGACGACCTTCATAAAAGGGTTGGATGAGCCGGAGGCCGTGGCGCTGGACCGAGCCGGAAACCTCTACATCCCCGAGGGCAACGCCATCAAGAAATGGACGGCGGCTACCGGGCAGGTAACGACGCTGCCATGGTCGCAGAGTGCAGCAGGGGGCATAGCGGTGGACGGAGCGGGCAACTTGTACATCTCTGACTCTGATAATGGCGTGATCAGGAAACGGATAGCGGCAACAGGGCAGGAGACGGCGATCGTATCCTCGGCGCTGGATACTCCGGGAGGTCTGGCAGTGGACGCAGGCGGCAACTTGTATATCGCCGACTCTGGCCATAATGCGATCCAGAAATGGACGGAGGCTACCGGGCAGCTCACACCTCTGGTCTCGGGAGTACTTGACGTGGCTGATGTGGCGCTGGATAACACCGGTAATTTGTATATCGGCAGTCCCCCCGATATTTACAAATGGACGGCCGCTACGGGGCAGCTCACAATGCTGCTTCCATATAACAATTTTGGCTTGGGTGCGGCGTTTGTTTCGCCGGGCATAACGGTGGATCGCGCCGGAAACGCGTACTTCTCTTATTACGCAGGCGAGGTGGCGGAATGGAATCTGGCTACGGGCCAAGTCACGTCGGTTGTCTTTCCAGGGCTTACCCATCCGGCAGGTCTGGCGGCAGACGGGGCGGGGAACTTGTACATCGCGGATAGCGGCGACTCGGCAATCAAGAAATGGACGGCGGCCACCGGCCAGTTAACGACGCTGGTATCGGGAATTTTCTCACTCGACGTAGCCGTGGATGGAGCAGGCAATTTATACTTCAGTGACATCCATTATCAGAACGTAGCAATTGAGGAATTGACCGCTGCCACGGGGCAGTTGACAACTCTGGTATCGGGGTTCGATACCCTAACTGGCGTGGCGGTGGATAAGGCCGGCGCTAACGTTTACCTCGTCCGTGGCAATTCTATCGAACAATGGACGCGGTAATTTTGTGGAAGCGTCGGCGATTTCTGCCGAACGAACTCGGGGACGAGTTAGGCGGCAGACGGAAATGGCTGCTCTAGAAACCGACGGCAGATCGGAAACGCGCTTCCTGCAGCGGATCTAATTTTCGAATCTTTTGAAAATGAGACACCCGTTTGTGCCGCCAAATCCAAAGCTATTCGATAACGCGTATTCAATCGCCATGGGCCGGGCCTGGTTGGGAACATAGTCGAGATCGCATTCTGGATCCGGAAATTCGTAATTGATAGTGGGCGGGGCGATCTGGTCTTTGAGCGCGAGTACGGTGATGCCGGCTTCGAGGCCGCCGGCTCCGCCAAGGAGATGACCGGTCATCGATTTTGTCGAACTGACGGCTAGCTGGTATGCGTGATCTCCGAAGGCGTGCTTCAAGGCCACCGTTTCCGCCTTGTCGCCCAAGCCGGTTGATGTGCCGTGCGCGTTTACGTACTGAACTCGCGATGGCTCGATAGCAGCGTCACGCAACGCATTTCGCATCACGCGGTAACCGCCATCGCCATCTTCAGGCGGGGCGGTAATGTGATACGCATCGGCGCTCATACCATAGCCCACGATTTCGGCGAGAATGATGGCGCTTCTTCGGCGCGCGTGTTCGAGCTCCTCTAAGACCAGAATGCCCGAGCCCTCACCGACGATGAATCCGTCGCGCTCCCGGTCCCACGGCCGCGAAGCTCTATGCGGCTCATCGTTGCGCGTCGAAAGCGCCCGCATAGCAGCGAATCCGCCGATACCCATCGGCGTCACGCACGCCTCACTTCCGCCCGAGATCATCACATCCGCGTAACCGTGCTGTATCAGGCGGAACGAGTCCCCGATCGAATGCGCGCTCGTTGTACAGGCAGTCGCAGTCGCCGAGTTGGGCCCTTTCGCGCCGTACTTGATCGACACGTATCCGCTCGCCAGGTTCACAATGCACGAAGGAATAAAAAAGGGGGAAATGCGGCTCGGCCCCTTCTCGAGCAGGACCCGGTGCTCGCGTTCGATCACTTCGAATCCGCCTATGCCGCTGCCTATATACACGCCGATATTTTCGGCTTCTTCGCCGGAAGCATATCCAAGTCCGGCCGACTGCATGGCGAACTCGCTGGCCGCCATGGCGAACTGGATGAAGCGGCCCATCTTCTTTACGTCTTTTTTGTCGACGTAAAGCAGCGGATCGAAATTCTTCACCTCGCCCGCTATCCGGCAGGCAAAATTGGATGCGTCGAATTGCTGAATTGTGCTTATGCCGTTCTGACCGTTACGGATCGCGGCCCAGGTCGCCTCGGTTCCGGTACCGACAGAACTCAGCAGTCCAACGCCGGTAACTGCTACTCTTCGGCTAGCCATTCCCAGCACTGCGCGCAGTCAGCCCACCTCGAAAGCCCCGCCAAGCTACTTCTTCTTCGCTTCGATGTAGTCGATGGCGTCTTTAACGGTCTTGATTTTTTCTGCGTCTTCGTCGGGGATGTCGAGGTCGAAAGCCTCTTCGAAAGCCATCACGAGTTCAACGATATCGAGTGAGTCCGCGCCCAGATCATCCACAAACGATGCGCTTGGTTCCACCTGGTTTTCGTCCACTCCCAGTTGTTCGACGATGATTTGCTTTACTCTCTCTGCTACCGGCATTCTTTGTTCTCCTGTATTCGCAAATTTCTCGTACCGCCCTGGTCAAGCTTCGCGGTTCAACTCACTACCGTACCTCATCCGTATTTTCGGCTGAAGCCCACGCGCTTCAGCATGGCTAACATATAGAGGTTGTTAAATAGTTTGAGTATCGTATATCTGCACGGTTTTGCCTCGGGTCCGCAATCGAGGAAGGCCTGCTTCTTTGCCGAACGACTCCAGGCGTTGGGAATTCCGGTCAGCATTCCGGATCTCGCGGAAGGAGATTTTGAGCGCCTTACGATCAGCCGCCAACTCAAGTTTATAGAAGGCCTCCTCGCGAACGAGCCCGCGACTTTGATCGGTTCCAGTCTCGGCGGCTATCTGGCGGCTCTGTATGCTGCCTGGCATCCGGAAGTCGAAAGAGCGCTTCTGCTGGCCCCAGCCTTCGGTTTTTACCAGTTGTGGATGGCGGAGCTTGGGCGGGAACGCCTGGCCGAATGGCAGCGGAGCGGAGTTCTAAACGTATTCCATTATGGCCAAGGCAGGGAAGTGCCGCTCTCCTACAGCTTTTTCGAAGATGCCCGCCAGTATCCGCCATTTCCCGATATGCGGCAGCCGGCGCTTATATTTCATGGCAACGAGGACGCCGTAGTTCCGGTGGAGCAGTCGCTCGCCTTTGTCCAAATCCATCCGCAGGCCAGACTCGAGCGTTTTGAATCCGGTCACGAACTGACCGACGTACTGGATAGTATGTGGCCGAAGGCGCAAAGATTCCTGCTTAACGGGCCAGAATGAGGTTTTCTGAAATTTTACAAACTCTAAAACGCCCGCTGGCTCGTTTTCCTGATATAAACTGTGAGTATCGGTCCGAGAGCTCAGCACATTGTTGCAACTGCGGTTTCAATCATTGCGTCCCAAGGTGTGCCTGCGTTGTCTCGAGGAGTTAAGTCGCGAGAAGTTTAACCTCCGGAGTGTGTAGTGACCAGCGACATTGAAAAGGAAATTGTGGAGCATTCGGAAACGGCTCGTCTCGGCGAACAAGCGAATCGGTTTAGGGCCGATGTTCCTATGAACGGGTCGGAGCCAGGCGATCACCTGGATCGTCTGCTGATGAGTACCGACATTGAAGAGCCGTGGTACAGATCGATTGGCCGGGGAATTCGGGAAACGATCAACCCACCGAAGCTCCCGCCGCTGGAATTGACTTCGCGGCCGCTCGAGAGTGCCCATCTCGGCGATATGGCCGCCATTGAGCAGCCTTGGTTCAAATCTTTGGTATCGAATGTCAAGGATCTGATTCACCCGCCCAAGCTTCCGCCTCTGGAAGTCACCTCTAAACCGGTGGAAATCGATAGCATTTGGGGCGCGTACGGTGGCGGCGAGAAAAAATCGGGGCTGGTCTCGGTCCTGATACACGTCGGGGTCGTGGCACTGCTTCTGGTGATTTTCCAAAGCCCGGCCGTCAGAAAAAAGGCGAAAGAACTCGGCGAAATCATTTACGTTCCGCCTTATCAGCCGAAGACCCCCGCAGCCGTAAAGTCAGGCGGCGGTGGAGGCGGTGGGCAGCACATGCCGACGCCAGTCAGCAAGGGGGCGGCGCCTAAACCCGCTCTGAAGCCGTTCATTCCGCCAATGCTGGCAGTCGAGAAGCCCAAGCTTCCCGCCGTGCCAACCATCAACGCTCCAGCGCCCGTGATTCAAGCTGATAACTACGGCGATCCGCTCGCCAAGATGGCCCCCCTCTCGGGCGGTACCGGGTCGCAGGGGCTCGGCACCGGGAGCGGTGGTGGCGTGGGAAGCGGGCGGGGCAACGGCTATGGACCCGGTGAAGGCGGCGGGACCGGCGGCGGCATCTACCGCGTCGGAGGCGAAGTTTCGGCTCCGGTACTGATCAGCAAAACCGAACCGGAGTACTCGGAAGAAGCCCGTAAGGCGAAATATTCGGGGACGGTTCTGTTATCGCTGGTAGTGGACGCCAATGGCTTGCCGCGCGACATCAAAGTGGTCCGGCCGCTCGGGCTGGGTCTAGATGAGAAAGCAATCGAGGCAGTGGAAAAATGGCGATTCCGGGCCGGGATGAAGGGCGGCCACGCGGTCGCCACACAGGCGACGATCGAGGTTAGCTTCCGGCTGCTATAAGCGGGAAAGCGAGTGAAGCAGGCGCTTCCGCCTGCCTCTGCTCCGTTTCAAACACTCCCGTCTAATGCATGCTTGCCGTCATCATTGCGTTGAGGATGTTTTCGGACATTCCCGCAGCTTTCAGGTTTAGCAGGTCGTCGGTGCCTAAACCGTACTTTCCGGGCGATGACTTGATCTTCGCCACAATTATCTCCTCGCTGAAGCCTGCCTTCTTCAACTTCAAGATATCTGAGTTGCTCAAAGAAGCCACGGTGTTCGCGTTGTTTTCCATCGTCTTAGGTTGCGTGCTGGCAGGCAGAAGCTGATAATCCGAATTGGTATAAACCGTGACTTCGTGGCCTTCCGGGATGCTGATGTCCTTCCCATGTATGAACAGAAACAGGGGCGCCGCAGGCCAAAAGACAATCGCGGTTGCGACCATTCCGCCCACCATCACGCCTCCGTGCCCGCGCCCCTTCACCTCTTGAACCCCTCGCAACGCTAATTTATCGCCGTTTGGCAGTCGAACATAGTCAATGTTCATGTTCAGTTTGCCGCCCTCTCCCATGTGGCCCTTGGGAACCGCTTCGGTGACGGTTGCGATCGCCGTAGATCCCTTCGGCACAACCACGGTGTCATTTACCTTGACGTCGTCCAGCGTCTGAAAATCGACGTTTTCGCCTTCGTGAGCCGTCCCCGACGAAACCGTCCGATTAATCTTCATCCGTACTGGCGTACTCTCATGTAACACCAGATCTTGATCCGCTGCCGCGTTCATCGCAAGCAGACCAGCTATTACGGTTGGCACGATGGCCGTTAATTTCAATTTCATAAATCAACATTCCTTTCCTTTTCCGAATATCGGCATTCACTCCATCGGAAGGAAAAGCCTGTTGCGGTATCTAAGATTCGCCTGAGCCAGAACGGTTGGCCAGCCGCTTTCGACTGGCTACTTAATCTTGTCGCGTAAATCCGCTACTTGATCTTCGAATTCGCCTAACCGCTCGTCGAAACTGTTTACCAGCTGGTCGCCTTCTGGCGTGTATCGGATCGTCTCGCCCACGTGCGGAAGGCGGTGAGCAGGTTAGTTTCCGATTTCTCGATGCCTTGCGGGAGCCGATTGTCCTGCTCATTGAGGCGCTCCAGAAGGCGCTCTTCGAGCATGTTGAGCCCGGTTTCAGTTTCTGTTCTTGTGACGGGTGTATCATCGGCCATATTCGTCTACCTCTTTACATATCTGTGCACCAGTTCGTCCGGCTGCCTCTGCACTTTTCGCATGGACAAATCTTTCTCAGGTGCTCGAAGGAATAAATTCCTGAGCTGTGCCCGTCGTTCCAGTAAACCCGCACCGCGTACTGTCCCACCGCCTCCACTGAATTCATTTTGAGCGCCGGCTTGAACATCGGGAATGGCTCTGATTTGGAGTAAGTCGATCGCCGCGGTTCTGTTCCGTGGGCGCCGGTGCACGTGGCGCACGGGCACTCATCACGCAAATACGCGAGGGAATAGTCGCTGTGGTGGCCATCCCGCCAGTCGATCTTGATGCCCGTGGATTTAGAGATGGCGATGTGTTCCGGATCCGCGGCCGCCGGCAAAGTATCCGTTTCGTGTTGCATAGCTCGTTACGTTCCGCTCTGCATGCGCTCGATATCGCGCACGCCTGGGATGCGCCGGAACGCGATAATCACGCGTTCGAGTTGCTTCTTGTCCTTTACATCCATGGTTATGTCGATGACGGCGCTGTTATCGGTGCGCTTCTCATCGCCACGCGCTTCGAGCGTGCGGATGTTGCTCTTCTCGCCGTCGAGGATGGAAGTTAGCCGATGGAGAATTCCCGGCCGGTCGTCAGTGTAGATGACTACTTTGACCGGCAGCGGATCGCTCGCGCTGCGCGCCCAATCGACCGCCACTTTACGTTCCGGCTCATAGAGCAGCTTTTGTACGTTAGGGCACTGCGCCGAATGGACCGCGATGCCTTTGCCCCGCGTGATGTAACCGACGATCTGCTCCCCACGCACTGCATTGCAGCATTTCGCGCGGTAGACGAGCACGTCGTCGGCGCCTTTGACATGAATCGTTAGGTCGCCGTTGGCCAGCACCGCGTCCGTTTGCAATTGCGGGATGCGCGGCGGCAGCGGCAGAGAGGCTGGCTCAGGCGCGTGCTCATCGGGAGCCACCTTTTGAAGCACCTGGCGCGCCGAGAAGCGCCCGAATCCCAGCGCCGCATACAGATCATCGGCCTTGCTGACGCCGTATTCCGATGCCACCGAAGCCAGCTCGTTCTGCGAAAGCCTCCCCAGGCTCAGGCCCATCCGGCGCGCTTCCTTTTCGAGCGACTTCTGCCCAATCTCGACTGCCTTGGCGCGCTCGACCGCGTTAATCACGTGACGAATCTTGTTTCTGGCACGAGCCGTTTTGACCACGGCCAGCCAGTCGCGGCTCGGCTGATGTCCAGGCTGGGTCAGAATTTCCACCACGTCGCCGTTGCGCAGCGTTGTTTTCAGCGGCTTGATCGAGCCATTCACCCGCGCGCCGGTGCAGGTGTTCCCGACATCGCTGTGAATCGCGTAGGCAAAGTCGATCGGCGTCGCTTCTCTTGGGAGCACAATCACGCGGCCGCGCGGCGTGAACGTGTAGACTTCTTCGCCGTAGAGGTCCATCTTCACCGTCGAGAGAAAATCACCCGAATCAATCTCGCGCTGCCACTCAACAAGCTGCCGGAGCCAGGCGATCCGTTGATCTTCCAGGCCCGGTCCCTTGCTGCCTTCCTTATATTTCCAATGCGCCGCGATGCCCTCTTCGGCGATTTTGTGCATCTCCTCAGTGCGAATTTGCACTTCGAAGGTAACGCCGCCCGGCCCGATCACGGAGGTATGCAGCGATTGGTATAGGTTCGGGCGGGGCATCGCAATGAAGTCCTTGATCCGGCCTGGCACCGGATGCCACTCATTGTGAATGACTCCGAGCGCTCCATAGCAGTTCTTCACCGAATCCGTTATGATGCGGATAGCCAGGATGTCGTAAACCTGATCGAGCGTGATCTTCTGGCGCTTCAGTTTCAAGTAGACGGAATAAGCGCGCTTCACGCGGCCCTCGACCCGCGCCGGTATATCTTCCCGAACCAGCCGCTGCTCGATTTCGGTCCGCACCTGCCGCACCCACGCCTCGTATTCCTGGCGCTTCGATTCCATCTCGCGAATCAGATCGGCCGCAGCTTCCGGATGTAGCGTCTCGAAGGCCAGATCCTCCAGCTCGCCGCGCACTTTGCCCATCCCGAGCCGGTGTGCGATCGGTGCATAGATGTCGATCGTTTCCTGCGCGATATGCTCCTGGGTCTCGTGCGAGAGAGCTGAAAGGGTGCGCATATTGTGCAGCCGGTCCGCGAGTTTGACGATTACCACCCGAATGTCCGTCGTCATGGCCAGCAGCATCTTGCGCAAGCTCTCGGCTTGCCGGTCTTCCCGATTGGCAAAGCTGATCTTGGTCAGTTTTGTGACGCCATCGACACACCGCGCTACATCCTCGCCAAACTTCTCCCGAATCTGAACGAGGGTAACCGGGGTATCCTCGAGCAGATCGTGCAGCAGCCCGGTCTGCAGGCAAACCAGATCCATCTGCATATCGGCTAAGATGTGTGCCACCGCCAGCGGGTGCGTGATGTAAGCCTCGCCTGACTTGCGTTTCTGGTCCTTGTGCGCGGCCTCCGCGAAACGGTATGCCCGATCGAGCGCCTTCAGACCTTCTTTGGGCCGGGTTCCGCGCACCTTCTCTTCCAGGCTGCGAAATAGCTCTTCTGCTTGCGGAACATCCAAAACAATCGAGGTCATCAGTGACTGTCTACCAGATTAGACGAGAATCGCGGCGACCTGTGCGCGAATTCCCAAAACGATGCGGTCCGCCGATTTGGCGGCGGCTTGAGCCGTAACGGCGGTTCCTCTACCCACGTCCGCTAAAATTGGGCTTCAGAGAAAAAATGCCCAAATCTCAGGTTGACGGGACCGGTTTGCTCGTAGCGGTGGTGGCTGCCGCACTCTCTCTTACGCTTCTCTCTGGCCCTTTCGCCTGGTTAGGCAGTATTTGCGGACTCGTGCTGGTTTTCGTGCTGCTCGGCTTTGACCGGGAAGGCTACCGGACCCTTTTCGAAAGCCTGGCGTTCTCCGCCGTGTTCGCGCTGTGTGTCACGGCTGCGGTGGCCGTTCTGCTAAATTTCGCTGCTGTAAGCCAAGGCGAGACAACGCCTTTTGGCGGCCGCGTTTCCAGCCATTGGATGCCGCTCTTCTGGGTGGGTATTACCGTCTTGTTTTGGCCGATCGACCGGGCGCGCATGAGCGGACGAGTGCCGCAGGCGATCATCCCGGCGGTACCGTCGACGTTTTCGCTCTCACCTTCTTTCGCACCGAATGCTCCGGAGCCGCCCCGGACGGCCATCCCTGAACCCCCGCCTGCACCCGTCGCCCCTGCGCCCGTCGCGCCGCCCGCTCCCGTGTATCGCCCTGCACCTCCGCCGCCCGCGCCAGCTCCTGCGGGCCGCACGTTCACTCAGCCTAGTTTCAGCCAGCCTGCTCCTGAGCCGGTATGGACTGAACCCGTTCCCGCCGCGCCGGCTCAAGCTCCGCCCCTGCCCTGGACACCCCCTCCTGCTCCCGCATCGGCTCCCCCGTCCGCGCCCGCTCCTCCGCCAATCGCTCAAGCCGCGCCTGCGCCAATCGCTCAAGCCGCGCCTGCGCCAATCGCTCAAGCCGCTCCTCCGCCAGTCGCCCAAGCGGCGCCTCCGCCATCCGGCAAGGAAACCATGATTTACGTGACGTTAGTCGGCGAAGGCCTCAACGTGCTGCGAGCCGTTCGCGCGGAGCACCTCGGCCGCGATTACTACAAGATCGTTGAGCCGACGCCCGAGGGCGAAACCTGGCAGTTCGGGCTTGGTCAGGTGGTACGCGCTAAAAAGAAAAATCTCTCGAGCGGGAAAGCTATGGTTGCTACCGAGGAAGCTCAGCGTGCACGGTGACAGTTGCGCATTGCCATGACGATCAAAGACGATATCGTTGCCGAAATCCCAACGCCCAGTGGGCCGATGCGCACTTACTTCCTTCGACCTGGCGTGGAAGCCAAATTTCCAGGCATCGTTCTCTTCTCGGAGATCTTCCAGGTGACGGGTCCAATTCGCCGGACCGCCGCGATGTTAGCTGGCCATGGCTACTTGGTGGCGGTTCCAGAGGTGTATCACGAGCTCGAGCCAGCCGGTACGGTCCTAGAATACGATCAGGCGGGCGCGGATAGGGGTAATGCCCATAAGTACGGCAAGGAATTGTCCTCCTACGACGCCGATGTGCGCGCCTTGATCGAGCACCTCAAAGCGCGTGAAGATTGTAACGGCCGCCTGGGCGCCGTTGGTATTTGTCTTGGCGGCCATCTGGCGTTTCGCGCAGCGATGAATGCGGAAATCCGCGCTACCGCCTGCTTCTACGCGACCGATATTCACTCAGGCAGCTTAGGCAAAGGCAAACAGGACGATTCGCTCGCGCGTGCAGCCGAGATCAAGGGCGAGCTGCTCCATATTTGGGGCCGCCAGGATCCGCACGTTCCGCTCGAGGGCCGCAACCGTATCAAGGCGCGGCTGGACGAAGTCGGAGCCAATTTCCAATGGCTCGAAGTGAATGGCGCTCACGCCTTCATGCGCGATGAGGGATACCGCTACGATCCCGCCCTCGCGTATTACTGTTACGGACTCGTCTTCGAGCTGTTCCATCGGCGACTGGCAGTGGGGCAGTAAGCAGGAGATCAATACTCGTAGGCGTGCGATTGCGAGGACATACTCCGGCGCTGCAGCCGGGTTAGGAGCGGCTCGGCCGAAAGCTTCTGGTTGTTCCGGAATGCAACCGTCGCGTCACAAACGCCGTGATGAATTCGCTTTCAGAAGCGCAAAGAGCTCAGTCCGCAGCTAAGTCAGCAGCACGTTGACCTCACTCGTGTCGTTCGCGTGGAGTGCAGCGGCATTTGGTTAAAGAAGGGGACTGTTGAATTTACAATGGCCGAGTCGGTGCCTGTACACACCCGTGATGTACATGCGTTCGCTAAGTTTCTCCACTTATTCGACGCGAACGCCGCCGCCAGATCCACCGCAGGCCGATGCCCAACACGCCGCTTTCCGCGCCGAGGCCATCGCCAAAGTCCGCCGCCAATCCGAAGCCGCATGACACTTGGCGGGCGGGTTTCAACCCGCGCAGGGATTTAGCCCTGCTTCTGTCTCGCTACCGCCCAATTCAACATGCAAAAACACGCCACATCCTGGTCAACCCCGTTGAGGACGCCAGCCTTCTCAGGCTGCTAAATTCGGCGATTAAGAACGATGAAGGCCCTGCTCGCGATCCCTGTTTTCTCGCTGTCTTTAATTCTGCTGCTGGCTGCGCCCGAGATCCAAAAGGCTCCTCCCCTCCTTCCGCCTGATGCCCGCTACAAAGCAGACGTGTTACTGGTCGTCGCCCATCCAGATGACGACACCACCATCGGCGGCTATCTTGCCCGGCTGGAGGATATGCACAAGCGCGTGGCCGTAATTTATTGCTCTTCCGGCGACGGCGGCGGCGACGAAGTGGGCAACGAGGCGGGCCGCTCGTTAGGGCAGATGCGCATCCTGGAATCCCGCAAGGCCCTCGCGTCGCTTGGCATTGAGAACGTCTGGTTCCTGGGAGGTAGCGACACTCCGGGCCAGAATGTCCTTTGGGCCCTCGACCATTGGGGCCACGGCCGTTCCCTCGATCAAGTCGTACGCCTGGTTCGGCTCACGCGCCCTGAAGTCATACTGACCTGGCTTCCCGATACCGATGCCGGCGAAAACCACTCCGATCACCAGGCCGCCGGCGTGCTCGCCACCGAGGCTTTCGATTTGGCTGGCGACCGTACTAAGTTCTCCGAGCAGGTCTCCCCGGCGCGCGACCGCGTCGGCATGATGAATTACACCGAAGGTCTTCACACCTGGCAGCCGCAGAAGATTTACTACTTCACCGACGCTTTCGATAACTTCATCCCTTACTGGCATGACTCGAAAGTCTTGTCGCCTTTTCGCAAGAACTTACTCGATGGTCAGGGCCCGAGTTACTCGACAGCTGATGTCTCGTCGTTAAACCATAAGTCCTACGCCCGGCTCGCCGCCGAACAACTAGGCTTCTATCTCACTCAGGATGCGAAGCTCGCGCAAGTCGACCTGCAAAAGAACGATCTCAAAGATTTTGAGTTTCCTGTCCGCTTCATCTTCGGTAAGTCGGTCGTCGGTGGCAGCGCTGCCGGCGATATCTTTGAGGGGACCAGCCCCGATCGAGCGCCCTTTGCCAGCGTGGAAGGATATCGCCCGGCTGTTACTCAGGGCATCTCGGTTTCAATGGGCGATCCGTGGCTCTTTTACGCGCAGTTCTGGAAGGCCCACAACCTCGACCACTTGGCAACATTGCTGCCTGTCCCTGAAGCCGGCGTGCGTTTTGGCGGCACTCTGCACGTCCCCATCGTCATCGACAATGAAACGCCTGATGCCGCGGATATCGCTTTTACTCCCGTGCTCCCGGCTGGCTGGGTCGATAAATCGCCTTACCGCCGCTTCCAAGTCGCGCAGGGCGATTCGTATCCGCTACTCATGCAGGTCACCGCGCCCGAAAACGGTAAACGCGAATGGCAGGAGCTTACCTGGAACGCCGAGTCTGGCGGCCGCAAAGTCGGCTGCATCACCTTCCGCGTCTACTTAGGAAAGGGCAGCGTGCTTCCTCAATGAGCCGAGTCATTGCTACTGCCAATCTGCTCTCGCAGAGCCCTCGGACTAACTCCTTTCATCCGCTTGAACAGCCGGTTGAAGTTCGAATAATTCCCAAACCCGGAGCGGAGGCCGATCTCCAAGACGCTCAAATCTGTTTCGAGCAGCAGATGCGTCGCCGCGGCCACGCGGAGTTCCGTGACGTAGCCGCTCATCGTTCTTCCGGTCGCTCGTTTAAAGAATCGGCACAGCGCCGCTTGGTCCATGTGAACAGACTTCGCAAGCTGCGCGAGATCGATCTCCCGCTCAAACTCTCTATCCAGGCAGCGGCAGACCGCGTCAATCCGTTGCTGATCCGCCGGTCGGCTCATCGAACGCACGCTACCGGTCGAGAGTTGTTGCGTGCAAGTTTCGTCCGCCAAGTCGAGCAACGCACCCAGCAGCGCTATTACTCGCCTCGCCGGGCTCATGCTCGGAATGTTTGCCAGAGTTTGTGTAACGCTGCGAGCCGCGGCAGTTTCTCCGAAGCCCAGCCCGCAAACCGAACGCTTAAGCAACTGCGCAACCGAGGTCATTTCCGGCAAGTTAAGAAACTTCTCTCCGAGGAAATCCTCCCGAAACTGCATCACGATCGCCCGGTGAAGCTTCTTCGAAGCGGCTGGCGGCTGCGCCGAACGCCACGTATGCGGCAGATTAGGGCCCAGCAGCACCAGGTCGCCCGGTCCATATTCCGAAAAATTATCCCCGATAAGACGCTGCCCGGCGCTGTCGACGATCAGCGTCAATTCAAATTCCGGATGGTAATGCCAGTCGAACGGGAAAGCCGGATCCGTTCGCTCGAAAGCAACCAGCGAGCCGCTACCCGGCGGCACCTTTTCGAAATACGCTTTCATCTCAAATCTGCCCCCAGCTTAACCCTAAAAGCTCTGTTCAGCCCGCCGTGGAGTAGGCCTTTGGCCTGCCTCGTTAACTGGGCGGCGGCCTTGAGCCCGCGTGGAGTTTCAGCTCCACTCTTGCCTTCGGATCCCCAGTATAGGTAAACCATGCCAACCCAATCAGAAACCTACACAGGCTACGCCGGACTCCCGCCGCTCGTCGGCCTCCAGTCTATGCAGGAAGCGATGACCAAAGGCCTGACCGTGAAAGAGTCTGTCGATCGCCTGAAGCGTCTGCATTGGGCTCTCAAGCGCTTGCACCATATTTTTGTGGCCCGCATCGCCGCCATCCCCATCTACGAGCTGAAAATGGCCTTCAGCCTTCACGCTCACTATTGCGCCGAGCATGTGCCTGAATTTGCCGGGCGCGTTCGCGAGATGCGTCAGCCGCCACACGGCCTCGACGTTCCGCTGCACCCTTCTCTCGATTTGTTCTTCGACGAACTTCAGGCCGCGCCCGGTATCCCGTCGCTGCTTCTCGGAGTCTATGAACGCGCTATACCGGCCGTCACCCGCGCACTCCAACAGCTCATCGCCGATACCAACAAGCTCTTCGATCACCCAACCTATCGCGTGTGCCGCCTCACCTTGCTTGAAATGCAAGATGTCGAAACCTACGGTCATGAAGCGGTTCGGTGCCTCGTGCAGCCGGGCGAAATCGATTCCCTTAGCACCTGGCTCTCTACCCTGGACCGCATGCTATCCGCCGCCGGCGGCCTCGACGGCACAAGCACTCCCGTCGAAGAAACTGTCGCTCGCATTTTCTCAGCGGCCCCCGGCCCCTATCACGGCGCCCCTAGGCGCGACGAGCGCTTCCAAGATTCTTACAACATGGGCGTCAACGCCGAAGCGCTGCTCTTCGATCCCGCTGTCGATCCGCTGCCCAAATCCATCATGCTCTACTTCAAGCGCATGCGCGAGATCGACGTGCCAGAGGTCATGTCCAGCATCATCACCGAAAACACCGGCAAACCCTGGGAGTACTACCGCGACATGACCCGTCAATTGTGGGACGAGGCGCGCCACGCCATGATGGGCGAAGTCGGCTTTACTTCGCTTGAGATCGATTGGACCAAAATTCCCTTAAACTTTACCTGGTCTCTCGGTCTCAACACAAAACTCACGCCCAAAGAACGCCATGCCGTGCTCTACGCGATCGAGCAGGGCCTGATGCCCAAGAAAAATGGCAAAGAATACGAATGGCAGGTCGCTCTTTCCACCGCCAACCGCCTCGCCTCCGTGATCCAAGACTACGATTGGGCGGACGAAGTGCTGCACGCTCGCATCGGCCGCGAATGGCTCGTGCCCGATATAGGTTCCCAAACCGAGGCGCTGGCCTGCGGAGATGAAGCCTGGTCTCGCGTTACCGAGGATTGGGCGAAGTGGCGTGACGAGGGGCTCACCGAACACCGGAACTGGTGGCCGGAGATCTACCGGGCTGCCTGTAAACACTGGGGCATCGAGCCAGATCCCAACTTACTCGCCTACCACACGACCTACGAGAACACGCGTGCCGACTTAAAGGTCGCGCAGCCTGCTACTTACTAACATGGCCACCGAATTACTGCCTGTCATCAATACTCCCGAAGCAAATCTGAACACCACCTACGACGCCGTAATCGTAGGATCGGGCGCCGCTGGAGGCATGGCCGCGCACGTGCTAACTTCCGCAGGATTGAAGGTGCTTATGCTCGAAGCCGGCAAGTACGTCGATACCAGCAAGGAATTGCATTCCATGCAGTGGCCCTACGATCATCCTCGCCGCGGCGACATGCCTCCCGAATATCACGCCATCGCTCGCAATGAATACAATTTGCGCCCGCCGCCTTACGATCAGAACTCCCCCTATAAAAAGGTCCGCACTTACATCCAAGCCTGGAACAACTCAGACTACAGCAAAAACCTGCTCGTCGAGGAAAAACAGCATCCCTACACCGGCACCCGTTACGCCTGGGCGCGCGCTCGCGTCGTCGGGGGCAAGACGAATTTGTGGGGACGCCTTGCGCTTCGCCTCTCCGATTACGATTTCAAAGCCAAGCGCCACGATGGATATGGAGAGGAGTGGCCCCTCTCTTACGCCGATCTTGCGCCTTACTACGACAAAGTCGATCTCTATCTCGGCGTCTCGGGTTACAACGAGAATCTTCCTCAAATGCCTGACGGGCAGTACCAGCGGCCGGTAAGGTTGAACGCCTCCGAGCTGCACTTGCGGCAAACGCTGAAGGGCATGCATCGCATGCTCACGCCATTCCGCGCCGGCGTCACCACCGACGGCCTCAAGCACAACAAATACCGCAGCCGCTGTTATGGCCGGCGCATGTGGCCGCCACGTAGGCGGGTGCGATATTCATGCGGCCTTCGATTCGCCCACGGGCCTGATCCGTCCCGCCATGGACACCGGCAATCTCACTCTTCGTCCGAACTCGACCGTGTTCGAAGTCACCGTCGATACGAATACGGGTCGCGCCAGCGGCGTCTCCTTCTTCGATACCAACACGCGCAAGAGCTATCAGGCAAAAGGCAAAGTAGTCCTCTTAGGCGCCTCGACTCTCGAATCCACCCGCCTGCTGCTCCTCTCCAAATCGCCGACTTACCCCAACGGTCTCGCCAATTCCAGTAGCTACGTTGGCCACAATCTCTGCGAACACATCATGGGACCCTCCGTCGTAGGCTTCAATAAGCAACTCGTCGGAAAGCCTAGGACCAACGACGACGGCCGCCCCGGTGGCTTCTATATCCCCCGCTTTCGCAACGTCACCGATCGCCAGCCCGACTTCATTCGCGGCTATGGATTTGAAGGCTCGGGCGGCTGCGGCATGCTTCCGAGCACGGTCTACATGACCGCCGGCTTCGGCGAGGAGTACAAGCGCAAGGTTCGCGACTATGCCGGCGCGGTAGTTCATCTCGGTGGCTTCGGCGAGGTCCTGCCGCGCTACGAAAGCCGCGTCGATTTAGATCCTGAAATGAAGGATGCCTGGGGCATCCCCGTGCTCCGCTTCAATTACGTGTTCGGTGAGAACGAGAAGAAAATGGCCGCCGACATGGTTACGACCGGGCTCGAAATGGTCGAAGCCGCCGGCTTCGAGGTGGTATCGAGCTCTAGTGAACTGCTCCCCGAAGGTTGGTCCATTCACGAGCTCGGCACCGCGCGCATGGGCAGCGATCCCGCTACCTCGGTATTAAACCAGTTTCAGCAATCGCACGACGTGAAAAATTTGTTCGTACTGGATGGCGCAAGCTTCACCTCCGCCTCAGCCCAGAATCCAACCTGGACCATTATGGCCCTCTGCTGGCGCTCGTGCGATTACCTGCTAGCTCAACTAAGAACAGGATCTCTATGAATTTTTACAATGATTTCTTCCTGCCGAAGCAAGTTCGTAGAGCAGGCCTTTGGCCTGCATGCCTCCTGCTGTTTTTTCCCCTCTCCCTCGCCGCTCAAATCGAAACCGGTGGCCTCACGGGCACGGTAAAAGATTCAAGCGGCGCAGTTCTGCCAGCCGTTGACCTCACCTTGACCAATAACGCGACAGGCGTGGCCCAGAGGACGGTATCCACCTCTACCGGCACGTATGTCTTCAACGGGGTGAATGCCGGCACTTACACTTTGCAAGCCGCTCATACAGGCTTTCAGAAGTATGTTACTCAGGAAATTGATATCCACGTAGCGCAAATTCTGACCATCGATATTCCCATGGAAGTGGGCACGCAGACTCAACAGGTGACCGTAACAGCCGCAGCTCCCCTCCTGCAAGCCGAAAATGGCTCCATCGGTCAGACAATCCAAGGCCAGCAAGTCAATGACTTGCCGCTAAATGGCCGGAATTGGGCTTCATTAGCCCAACTCTCCGCGGGCGTAAACACAGGCAATGCCAATTATGGCGCAGCTCCCGGCAGCGCCTACTTCTCCATCAATGGAAACCTTGTCTGGCAGAACGATTTCCGGCTGAACGGCATCGACGATAACGTCGAAGCATACGGTGGTTACGGCGCGAATGTAACTCCTCCGCCCGATGCCATTCAGGAGTTTAAACTGCAAGCTGGCAACTACAACGCCGAATTCGGGCACTCGACCGGAGGCGTCATCAACGCCGTCGTCAAGTCGGGAACGAATCGTATCCACGGCGACCTCTGGGAATACTTGCGGAACGATAAGTTAGACGCCAACGATTACTTTGCGAACCAAAACGGCACGCCCCGGCCGCCGTATCGTCAGAATCAATTTGGAGGGACTGTAGGCGGCCCGGTATTGATTCCGAAGCTCTACGATGGCCGGAACAAGACCTTCTTTTTCTTCGATTATCAGGCAAACCTTCAGCACACCCCGTTGCAATATACCGAGACCGTACCCACGCCCCTCATGCAGAGCAGCGGATTCACCAATCTGGAAGATTTGATTACCTACAACCCTGGCACAAAAACAGATGGGCTTGGGCGAGTCTTTCCGTACGGCACGATTCTCGATCCTGCCACCACTCGCCTGGTGGCGGCCGGCGCCACAGATCCGGTGTCTAGGCTCACTAACACCAGCGGCAGCGCGGTTTATGTCCGCGATCCCTTCTTCACGGGCGGCAGCATCGCGGGAATTACCAACTTCACCGGGCTTGCCCCGGAACTGAACCAACTTCCTCTATCGCGGATCGACCCCAACGCGGTGAAGCTGTTGGGGGTCTATCCTGCGGCCAATAGGCCAGGGTTTGCCAACGATTACTTTCAGAGCCCCAGGGAAATACAGGATACCTACCAATACGATCTGCGCATGGATGAAAACCCCACTCCCAACGACACTCTCTTTGGCGTCTTCGATTGGAGCCATTACGACGCGAAAATTCCCAGCGCTCTGCCAGGTATCGCCGATGGTCACCAATATGGGACCGGAACGCAAACCAACCCGGTCTATTCGATCGCCCTTGGCTACACCCACATCTTTACTCCTACGCTGACCAATGAAATCCATGCCGGCTGGAGTCAGAACCTCGCCACGTACCTTTCCGATTACGCGCAAACTCCGGGCATCCCCGCGCAGTATGGCATCCAGGGTATTCCTCAATTCGCAAATAATGGCGGTTTGCCGTTCATTGGCATTGGCGGCCTAACCAACCTGGGACCTAACGAGTGGACGCTCTCGAGAATTACCGTGCTCGAAGTTATGGATAGTGTAACTAAAGTGTTCGGCGCGCATACCTTCAAAATGGGGTTCCAGATCGACCGCATCGGCGGCGACGTCACTCAATCGCCGACTCCCAGGGGACAGTTTAGCTATGGCGGCCAATACTCAGACATTCCAAATGCCTCGACTGGCCTGCTAGGCTTGGCCGATTTGCTGATAACTCCAGGCGCGGCGACTGTGCCTGGTGGGATTTCTAACCTGGGAGGGCTGCAAAACTGGCAGGGATCGAACGTCGCGCCAGCGGACGATCTCCGTTATTACACGGGCCTTTACTTTCAGGATGACTGGAAGGTAACTCCGAATCTCACTCTGAACCTTGGTCTGCGCTGGGACTACAACACGCCTTATGCTGAAATTCACGGACGGCAAGCAAATTTTATTCAAGGAGGAGGCGGGGACGGAGACACTGCGACATTCTATATGCCGAACGGGGGCTGTCAAGTGCCCAGATCGTCCACCTTCGATGCGCTGCTGGCTTCCAGCAACATCCAATTGCAGTGCGTTTCTAACAACGCAGTCGGCCTAACCCAAAAGCTTAACTTTGCCCCGCGGATCGGATTTGCCTACCGCGTCAAGTCCAATTTCGTAGTGCGCGGAGGGTACGGCATTACCTACGGAGCTTTGGACAACATCGGCTTTTACGAAAACTTAGGCAACAATTATCCCTTCGCTTTCGGCCAGTCCCAATTCAGCCAAAACTCGCAGACGCCTTTCCTAAACAATGCCAACCAACCGGCAACTCTGGAGAACCTCTTCCCCACCATCAATCTTGAGGATCCAACTAAGGTAAGCGGCTACGGCGTGATGCTGAACGGACGTCAGTACAACTTCCAGACGCCCTACAACGAGACCTTCAATCTCGCGACGCAATATCAGTTCTCAAATCACGATGCCATTCAGCTTGCGTACGTGGGCGTTCTCGGCCGCCACTTGGATACACTGGGCACCCACAATGTACCTAGCGAGATTCTGCCGCCGGGTACAAATCCTCAACTGTACGCTCCTTTCCCGAACTTTAATTATTCGAACAGTCAGTGGGAGTCGACTAATGCAAATAGCAACTACAACGCCGGGCAACTTACATACGAACATCAAACCAGCTTTGGGCTGTCGCTGCTTGCCAATTACACATACAGTAAGTGCCTGACGGATCAGAATGGGAACGCTTCGATCATTGGAGGCTACCGCGCACAATGGCTGCCCGGCTTCGGTATTCAAGGCGACTATGGTCTTTGCGATAACGACTCAACGCACGTGGTGCACATCAGCGGAACGTATCGCCTGCCGGTGGGCCGCGGAGCTGCCCTGCTTGGCAACGCCAACCGCATTGTAGACGCCTTCATTGGGGGATGGTCTGCCAATTACATTTATACGTTCCAGTCCGGCACTCCATTCGGTGTCGGCTGCCCAGTTTCAACGACGGCAAACTTCGGCTGCAATGCGGATCGCGTTCCGGGCCAAGGTCTTTACACTGGAGGGCGCACGCCGCAGGAATGGCTCAACCCGAATGCATTCGCACAACCGCCTACGGCAACCGCGGTCGGCCAAACGGATTATTCGCCTCTAGGCGGACCTCCGTTTGTGGCGCGAGGCCCTCATTTCAACAATCTGGACTTTTCGCTTTTCAAGTCATTCTCCATCAGAGAAGCGACCCGCCTGGAATTCCGGGCGGAAGCGTTCAACCTGACGAACACCCCGCAGTTTGGACAACCCGGCAATACCAGCGGCTTTACCAGTACCGGCCCGGGAAATCCAAACGGTTTCAGTGCTATCACCTACTTGCGCAACAACGTTCGTCTCGTGCAACTGGCGCTAAAGCTGTACTTCTAATTAGCTTTCCATTTATCTGAGGCGGATAACGAAGCAGGAAGATATGGGCTCGGCCAATGCGGAGTTTAGTCCAACCCATGGTAAGTCAGCGCGGAAAATCGATTCTGACGTTCAGACCGCCGATGACGTTTATCGGCGGCTCCATAGTAGCCGATGAGCTGCAAACCATAGTAGCCGATGAGCTGCAAACCATGGCTCTCGGCCCCGTTATAGAGGAGCAGAATTCCACGATCCGTGACGAAAGGCGGCGGCCCTGGCTCCTCCTATGCGCGAAGTATGGTTGCGCCGGGCGGCGGAGACGACAATCGATGATCCCGAACAACATGTCCTGGCTATATCCACGCTCGGGCTCTACAAGCTCCAAGGGTATTCCAGCCTCTGATTCGCTGGGTGGCTCCTCCTAGCCTCCCCTTTTTCCTCCCCGATGATGACGACCCCTAGGTCGCCATTCTTGTTCACGCCGCCACTCCCGCAATTTGCCATCCGTCTTCAAGAACTTAGCGGTGCGCCCTGAACCCCATTGACTCCTCGACATCCTATAACGCAGACGGGTGCCGGTTGGAACTCACTCGTGTTCTCAGCGCCGCCTCCCGGGGCGAAGTGGGTTCGTTTCGCAAAAACCGCAGCGCCGTCCGGCTCGTTTCGCAATTTCGGCGGAAATGAGGTACCTTGGTTTCGTTTTTTCAAGTCAGCTCAGGACCGCCCAGTTCGTTTCGCAAAATGTCCCGAAAGGAGACTCAATGGCTTCGTTTTTTCAAATCGCAAGCTGGACCGCCGGTAGTTCGTTCGGCAGAAAAGCTTTGGCCTCAACGGCACGGGCTGCGTTCCTTCATTTTGGCAGTTCCAGGCCTCGGTTTCGCCTTGCCGTCCCCTTTCGGAGCCGGCCTACGCCCCCTCTGCTATTCTGGCTTCAACCCCTCTTGGCTGCCCTTCCACCTTGGCTGTCCTTCCACGGTTACTTTCAGGCCGGCATATGCACCTTTTTGAACTCACCCGAAAGTTGATCGATATCGAATCGGTAACACCCAACGAGCAGGAAATCGGCAACTACCTCTGGGAACGCTTAAGCGAAATGGCTAGACGCTTCGAAGGGGAGGCGGAGCGCCTTCCGGTCGAGCCGCACCGCGACAATATCTTCGTCCGATTTGGAAACCCGGTAGTTGTCCTTTCCACCCACATGGATACCGTGCCGCCTTTCATCGCCTCGCGCGAAGACGAGATCCACATCTGGGGACGGGGTGCATGTGACACCAAGGGCATTATCGCGGCCATGATCACGGCGGCCGCTCAATTACTCGAATCCGGGAAGCGCAACTTCGGATTGCTGTTTGTGGTAGGAGAGGAACGCAACAGCGCAGGCGCGCTCGCGGCCGCGCAGAATCCGCGCGACAGTAGGTTCCTTATTAATGGAGAACCGACCGGAAATAGGCTGGCGCTCGCCTCCAAGGGCGCTCTTCGATACGAAATCGTGGCCCGCGGCCGTATGGCGCACTCAGCCTACCCGGAACTGGGCGAATCGGCAATTGAGAAACTACTCGAAGCGCTGAACCGGATTCGCCAGCTGAAACTGCCGGTGGATACTCTTCTTGGACCCAGCACTCTGAATATCGGGCGCATCGAAGGCGGCCGTGCTCCCAATATAATTCCCGACCAGGCACGCGCCGAGATTTTTGTCCGCGTCGTTTCTGAACCTACTGAACTCCGCCGCCAAATCGAGAAGGCGGCTGCGCCTCAGGCAAAAGCCGACGAGGTGCTTTTTATTCCCGCGGTCCAGCTTACTCCTCTCGACGGCTTCGCGACAACCGTCGTAGCTTTCACCACGGATATCCCTGCTTTCAACGGAGCGTGGGGGCAGCCGTTCCTGATCGGGCCGGGCAGTATCCACGTCGCCCACACCTCGGAGGAACGCATAGCGAAAACGGAGCTGACCGAGGCAGTGGAAATTTACCAACAATTAGTCGAGCGCCTTTCCGGTTGAACTCTTTGCATCATGGAATCCATTGAAGTCGGCATCCTCGGCGGAACTGGCATGGTCGGCCAGCATTTCATCCGCTTTCTGCAAGGGCACCCGTGGTTTAAACTTACCTGGCTCGGAGCAAGCGACCGTTCGGCCGGCAAGAAACTCTCACATGCCGCGGCCTGGCGCCTGGAAGGAGAAGCACCCGAGAGCGCAGCGAATTTGACCGTTTCCGAATCGAAGCCAGCGAACGCTCCCCAGCTCGTGTTCTCCGCCATGGATGCCTCGGTTGCCACTGAGATCGAACGCGAGTTCGCGCAGGCGGGCCACGTGATTGTATCGAATTCGCGCAATCATCGCATGGAGCCGGACGTTCCGCTGATCGTTCCTGAAATCAATCCCGGCCATCTCTCGATCATTCCGCTGCAGCAGAAAAATCGCGGCTGGAAAGGCATGATCGTTACCAACCCAAACTGCTCAACGGTCGCCCTTACGATGGCTCTGGCTCCCCTGAAGCATTTTGGACTCGAGCGCATAGTGGCTGCCACCATGCAGGCGGTTTCTGGAGCCGGGTATCCCGGCGTGCCGTCCATGGACATCATCGGCAATGTCGTTCCCTTCATCGGCTCCGAAGAGGAAAAGATGCAACAGGAGACCCAAAAGATCTTGGGCCAGGTTTCGGGCGATGAGCTTCGGCCGCTGAACGCCCGCGTGAGCGCGCACTGCAACCGCGTAGCCGTCGTAGACGGACATACGGTAGCCGCTTCGATCGAATTCTCGCGTAAGCCTTCGCTTGATGATGTGCGCGAGGCGATCAGAACTTTTCGCGGAGTTCCCCAGGAGCGAAACTTACCGAGCGCTCCCTGCACGCCCGTCATCTACATGCCGCAGCAGGATCGTCCGCAGCCGCGGCGCGATGCTGCACGCGAGAATGGCATGGCGGTTTTCGTAGGACGCCTTCGCGAATGCCCCGTTCTCGATCTGAAGTTTGTCGCGTGTGCTCATAACGCGATTCGCGGCGCGGCTGGCGCGGCCGTACTGAACGCCGAACTGATGGTTTCGCAAGGCCTGGTCGGTTAAGCCCCAATGATTGTCATGAAATTCGGCGGGACTTCCGTCGAATCGCAGGAGGCAATTGAGCGCGCCACCGCGATTGTCAAGCGGAACCAGCAGCATCACCCCGTTGTCGTTGTTTCCGCCATGGGCAAGACAACCAACAAGCTTCTGGAAATCGCGCGCGATGCGGCGGCTGGCAGACGCGAGCAGGCGCTGGCGGCGGTCGACCAGCTTCGTCTCGGTCATCTGCACAACGGGCTCCCCTTGGCAGGAGCGGCTGCCGCGGATCTCGAGCGTCTCATCCGAACCCACTTTGAATGGCTGGAAGAACTGGTTAAAGGACTCTCCGTTGTCGGCGAGCTCTCGCCCCGCTCCAGGGATACCATCGCAAGTACGGGCGAACGTCTCTCAAGTCTGATTGTGAGCTTTGCCTTTCGCGCCACTGGTATCTGCTCTCAACACGTCGATGCACGCCGCGTCATCTTCACCGACGACCGTTTCACCGAGGCCCGTCCGCTATTCGGGCGCACTTACGCCGCTCTTCGCGAAACAGTTGCGCCTGCCGGCCAGGACTCCGTGGTCGTGATGGGCGGCTTCATTGGCTCAACTCTGGATGGCCAGACAACCACGCTGGGCCGCGGCGGCTCCGATTATTCAGCCGCTATCGTCGGCGCTGGAATCGACGCCGAAGAGATCCAGATTTGGACGGACGTAGACGGAATGCTCACCGCCGACCCTCGCATCGTTCCCGGTGGATATCGCGTGAAAAGCCTCTCGTTCGCCGAAGCCGCCGAGATGGCCTACTTCGGAGCCAAAGTCCTGCATCCGGCGACGGTTCTGCCCGCAGTCGAAAAGAACATCCCGGTGATCATTCTCAATTCCCGGCGACCTGACGCTGGCGGGACCAGAATTACCGCGCAAGCTGCCGCCTGCAAAAACCCGGTGAAATCGATCTCCTGCAAGCGCGGGATCACTATCGTGAACGTCCAGTCGACGCGCATGCTCATGGCGCATGGTTTTCTGCACCGTATCTTCGAAATCTTCGACCGCTTTTCAACCAGTGTGGATATGGTCTCAACTTCGGAGGTCAGCGTTTCTCTTACACTGGACAACACGGAGAGCCTCGAAACCATATCCGACGAAATCGCGCAGTTCGCCGAAATAAGCATTGAGCGCGACCAGGCGCTCGTCTGCCTTGTAGGTGAAAACATCCGGCACACTCCCGGTATCGCCGGGCGCGCCTTTCAAGTCCTGAGCGAGATCAACATCCGCATGATTTCACAAGGCGCCTCCGTGCTCAACCTGGGATTTGTCATGGCGGCCGCTGATCTCGAACAGGCCGCCTCCGCTTTGCACCGGGAGTTTTTCTCCGAACTCGACCCCGCGGTGTTCGATTAACATGGCGAAGACACTGGCGCTTATCGGCTACGGCAAAATGGGCAAGCTGATCGACCAACTTGCGCCCGAATATGGCTTCGAAGTCGTCGCGAGACTCACTACATCGAGCACCGATCAGTCGTTCGGAGAAGCGCAGGTCGCGATAGAGTTTACAAATCCTGACGCGGCGCCCGCCAACCTGAAACGCCTGGCGGACGCCAGAATTCCGGCCGTATGCGGAACCACCGGCTGGCTCGAATCCTTGCCCGAGATTTCCGCCGATATCGTGCGGAATGAAACAGGGCTGGTCTGGAGCCCCAATTTCTCGGTTGGCGTAGCCGTTTTTCGCAGGCTATCCGGACTCGCGGCCGACCTTCTCAAAAACGAACCCGAATACGGCGCCTGGGCTTGGGAAATACACCACGACGCCAAGAAAGATGCTCTCTCTGGAACGCTGCTGCAGCTTGTTGAGACTATGCGCCAGAATGGCTACGAACGCGCCATCAATGTAAGCGCAAGCCGTGCCGGTAAGCATCCCGGCACGCATGAGATCGGCTTCGATTCGGCGGCCGACACTATTACGTTACGGCACGCCGCTCGCACTCGTGAGGGCTTTGCCAGAGGTGCGCTGAAATCAGCGAACTGGATTACCGGACGCAAAGGCGTTTACACTTTCGATGACGTTCTGTTCGGCGAGCGTGAGCTTTAGACTGGAAGCATGTTTACCGGTTGCGGCACGGCCCTGGTCACGCCTTTTCGATCCGACCTGTCACTCGATGAACCAACCCTCCGCTCCCTCGTCCGCCGCCAGATCGACGCCGGGATCGATTTCTTGTGCCCTTGCGGCACGACAGGCGAAAGTCCAACCTTAACCCACGAGGAGCATCTTAATGTAATCGACATCACAGTCGAAGAGGCCAAAGGACGTGTGCCGGTACTAGTCGGCGCCGGCGGCTACGACACCCACAAAGTGATCGAGCTAGTCGCCGAATTGGAAGCTCGGCATGTTTCAGGCATCCTGTCGGTCACACCTTACTACAACAAGCCAACCCAGGAGGGCCTCTACCAGCATTACCGTGCTATTGCTCAATCGACTTCCCTCCCCATCGTCGTTTACAGCGTGCAGGGGCGGACCAGCGTCAACGTGGAGCCCGTGACCCTAGTTCGTTTGGCAGAAATCCCGAATATCGTCGGCGTCAAGGAAGCCTCCGGCAACATCTCGCAAATGGCCAGCATTCTGGCTCGAGTGCCGGAGTCTTTCACTGTTCTTTCGGGTGACGACTCGATCGCTCTTCCTCTCATCGCGCTGGGTGGCCGAGGCGTTATCTCGGTTGTAAGCAACGAGATACCGGCCGAGTTCGGCCAGCTAACGCGTGCCGCCCTGAAAAATGATTACGACGGCGCCCGCCGCCTGCAACGCAAGTTTCAAGCGCTAATGGAGATCAATTTCGTCGAGACGAGCCCCGGCCCGGTGAAGTTCGCCATGTCGCGCATGGGCCTGCTCGAGCCCGTCTGGCGTCTCCCATTAGTCGGGCCGACGAGGCAGTCTCAGGAGAAGATCGAGGCCGTGCTCGAAAGCGCCGGCCTGCTGGCGGGAATGCGAGCTTGAATCCGGACCGCATCGAAAGGCTCTTCGACGAGCAGCCGGATGAATATTCAGAAGAAGATAGCCAGCTTTTCGAGGAGTTCCGCAACGCACTGAACCAGGGCCGAGTTCGTTCGGCAGAACCCGATTCTTCCCAACCGACCGGCTGGCGCGTGAACACCTGGGTCAAGAAAGGCATCCTGCTCGGGTTCCGGATGGGCGGAATCGTCGAGATGGGCGGCCAGTTCTTCGACAAATCGACCTACCCGCTGCGCAAGATCACCGCCGCGGACCGGGTGCGCGTCGTGCCCGGTGGCTCGAGCATTCGGGATGGCTGCTATATCGGCCGTGGCGTAACCTGCATGCCGCCCATGTACATCAACGCTGGCGCCTATGTTGACGAGGGAACGATGATCGATTCGCATGCCCTGATCGGAAGCTGTGCGCAGATCGGGCGCAATTGTCACATTTCGGCCGCTGCACAGATCGGTGGCGTTCTGGAGCCGATCGGAGCCCTGCCCGTAATCATCGAAGACGGCGTGCTTGCGGGCGGCAACTGCGGCGTTTACGAGGGGACTGTGGTGAAGCGCGGCGCGGTCCTCGGCAGCGGCGCCATTCTCAATCAATCGACCCCTGTTTACGATCTGGTTCGCGGAGTGGTGCACCGAGCAACCGATGACCTCCCGCTCATCATTCCCGAAGAAGCAGTACTCGTGGCGGGCTCGCGCAGCATCCAATCGGGTGTAGGCAAAGAGTGGGGCCTTTCGCTGTACACGCCGGTAATTGTTAAGTACCGGGATTCCCGCACTGAAGCCAAGATTCGACTGGAAGATCTGCTGCGTTGACTTGCCGCTTTTGTCTATTCTTATTGTTCAGTATGGTCATTACGTTACGGGCTTCCGTTCAATTCGAACAGAAGCGCGACATCGAATACGGCCAAGTCGACGGCGTGAGTCTGCGTATGGACGCCTCGATCCCGAAGGACGCGCTCCGTGTTCCGGCCGCCGTTATCGTACATGGTGGCGGCTGGGTGCGAGGTGATCGCCGGACCGATGTCGAACCGCTGTTTCAGCCCTTAAACGAGGCAGGGATCGGCTGGTTTTCGATTGATTACCGGCTCGTCGCCAACGCGATGCAGTTCGGATATGGAATCGACGACGTCGAATCGGCGGTGCGCTTCATCAGGTCTCATGCCGGGGAATTTCACATTGATGCTGACAAGCTGGCTCTCATTGGCGAATCGGCCGGCGGGCAACTGGCAGCCATGGCGGCGCTACGTTTGCCCGAAGGCTCTGTCAAGGCCGTCGTTGCCCTCTATACGCCAACAGATTTGGTCAAGCTTTTGAGGAACTCGAACTACGTTCCGGCCCAGATCCGCAAATCCGTCGAAGGGACGCCTTGGGAAAATATCATCCTCGCCGGGCTGGCGCAGCTCTCGCCGATTCAGAACGTTCGGCGGGACATGCCGCCCTTCCTTTTCATTCACGGGACTGCGGATCCGCTGGTTCCCTATACCCAATCCACCTCAATGTGCGAGCGCATGAGAGAAGCCGGCGCGAGCTGCGAAGTATATCCGCTCGAGGGCGCGGGGCATGGAATCCGGTGGTGGGAATCGTCTGCTCGCTATGACGGCTATAAGCGTAAAATGACTGAATGGTTGCTCACGCAGTTAAGCTCGCATAAGCTGGAGTGAGCGCTATGGCGCTCAAGCTGGACACTTTTGCAGAGCCATTGCGCGGCGTACTTCAAAAGTACTCGGCACATATGCTGCCGCTAACGAGGACTGGAAGCTGTAACCGGGAGGATGCGGCGGCCATTGAGAGCGTAAGCCCCTCCCTGTTATTTCCGGGCTCACGGGCGGCTGAAGCCGCAGTCAGCGGTCTATTACTTCTCGTCGGATGCTGGAACGAGAGCCACGAAGCATCCCAAAACATTGCGTCTCGCGAGGGAAGTTACTGGCACGCCATCGCCCACCGCATCGAGCCCGATTCTTCGAATTCGGCGTACTGGTTCCGACGCGTGGGCGAACATCCCATCTTTGCGGATCTACATCAAAGAGCGGCCGAAATTTTGAAGCGCGGCGATGCGCCTTGGAAGTTGAAACCGGCTTGGGATCCGTTCCTGTTTATCGAATGGTGCGACCAAGCGCGCTTAGTTCCCGGAAGTAATAAGGAGCAGGCGGCGCTCGAAATGCAACGCGCCGAATGGACTCTTCTCCTTGACTGGTGCGCCGCTCGAGAGATATCCGTTTTCGACCAAACCACTCCCGCCTAGATTAATTCTGTGGAGCAGGGGTTTCGCCCGTTGGCGCAGGAGCCTCGGCCGCCGGTGACGCGGGAGTTTCGGCAGCTGGCGTTTCGGGATTTCCAAGTTCAGCAAAAATATTAGCCAAATAGCCTTGTGTCTCCAGCGGATACTGCGACGGATCCAACTGATCGGCTCGGGTAGCTCCAGCGTTATAAGCAACCAGCGCAAGCCGCAGGTCGCCATTATATTTCTTGAGAAGCTGTTTCAGAAAAGCGGTGCCGGCTTTTACGTTCTGCTCCGGATCGAATGGGTCGCTCACGTGAAATTGATTAGCGGTCGCGGGCATCAACTGCATGAGCCCTTGCGCTCCTTTGACCGAAACGGCGCACGGTTTAAAACCGGACTCCTGCCGCATGACAGCGCGAATCAGCTCCGGCGTCAGCGACTCTTTCTTAGCAGCCGCCGCTATGAGAGGCTCAACCTCGCCGGATTCAAGCGCTAGACAATCGTTATCTGGTAACGGTGTCATGGGTGTCAAAAATTCGAAATCGGAGTTGGTTTCTTCGGCTTTGACGCCGAGCTGCTGGCGTAGAGACTCGCGCTGCTTATTGAGCGACTCGCGTTGCATCTCGAGGGCGCTCGGCTTGACTTGCGCTGCGCTCTTTAAATCGGGAGGAGCGGCGGTTCCAAGTAGAGCCGTCGATCCAAAGGCGAGTAGCAGGAAATAGAGTTTCACGGGCTCTGTGATCTAGTCCGTTTCCTGGGGCTAAGATCTCAGGCGGCGATCGATTCGACCTTCGCGCCCCGGAACGATTCTTCCATTTCTTTGAACGACGGGCGCACGTCAGCCGGTATGGAGCGCCGGGAGAATTCAACTGCCAGGATGGGCGCAGCGCCGCGGAAGAAGGCGATCAAGCCGGTCCGCAAAGAATGATAGTACTGAGACTCAGCATCGTTGGATTTGGTGATGCTGGCAGCCAGAGGCGAGAGGAATCCATAGCAAAGCAGAATGCCTAAGAATGTTCCGACCAAGGCCGCCGCCACTCGTTTGCCGATCTCTTCCGGCGGTCCGCCGAGCGAACCCATCGTGATGACGACGCCCAGCACGGCCGCCACAATTCCTAGCCCGGGAAGCGCATCGGCAACCGTCGTCAAGGCATTGACAGGCACGTTGACCTCACGATGATGTACTTCCAGATCAAGCTCGATCATCTGATCCAGGTCAAAATGTGAAACGGTTCCGCTCATCCCCGTGCGCACGGTATCGCAGATAAAGTGGAGCACGTGATGATCTTTCAGGACTTCCGGGTATGCCTTGAACAGCTCGCTATTTTCAGGCTCTTCGATATCTGTCTCGAGAGCAGTAACGCCGCCCTTTCTTCCTTTCTTGAACAGATCGTTTAGCATTTTAAGGGTCTTGAGATAACGATCCTTGTTGTACTTGTTCGACGAAAGCACGCCAAGTATCGATTTGACGATTTTTATGATCACCGTCAGCGGATTGGCGATCAATAAAGTTCCCACTGCCGCGCCTCCGATGATGATCAGCTCAGCCGGCTGCACAAGTACGCGCAGATTACCGTGTTCAAGAAGATAGCCGCCCAAAATAGCGCCAATTACGGCCAGTATGCCAACGATCGAAATCATTTTCCGGTCATTTCCTCAAAACATATATCGGCCGGTAGAACTGGCAACTGTATGCTGGGGGTGGAAAATTCCGGAACTCCTTTCTCTAAAAAGAGATCCTCGTTCAGCCGATATGAGTTCAGAGGACGCTTTGAGCTTCACCGATCCATATCAAGCCTACGTCGAAGGCAGCGTGTTTAGCGGAAATCCCCTTGGGATGGTAATCGCCTTGTATGAGGGGGCGGTCGACGCCATTCGGGAGGCCAGGGAGTGCCTCATTGCGGGCGATGTTTGCGGCCGTTCGAAAGCGATCAACAAGGGGATTAAGATTCTGACCGAACTGCTGGTTTCGCTGAATCACGAAGCGGGTGGCGAAATCAGCGCGAATCTGAAGCGGATCTACAGCTATCTTCAGTGCCGGCTACTCGACGCGCACACGCAAAAAGCTAAAGAGCCTCTAAACGAGGCCGAACGGCTGCTTATGACAATGCTTGAAGGATGGCGTGCCGCGGCGCATAAAGCGGTGGCTGAAACATACCAGCCCCGAACTGCACCGGCGAGGAGCTATCGCGAAGAGACCACGACGGAGCAGGAGACAGCGGCTGGTTACGGCTTGTTCGAAGAAGCGGTAGAATTCGCCGGTTGCGTTTCAGTGGTTTTTTGACCAGAAGCCTTCGCCATCGAGCGCTCGATTACCTTCGCGAGTCCGAGGCCGCCACTGTTCGAAAGCGCATTGGCAAGCTGCGATTCGGCCATGTCCATAGCGGAATCGTCGCCGGTGCTCTCGCCGCTGCCTAACCAGCCATCGGAGCCCGACTCGCGCGCCGACTTCAGCATCTCGCCAACCAGCAAAGCCTCAAACTGCTGGGCAGCCGTGTGCAATCTGTCAGAGCTTTGGGTACCCGCACCCTGCCCGGAATAATCGGCTGCCAGCAGCGGCGTGTTGAGTGAAATAGGCATGCTTGTTTAGATGACCTCTAGCTCGGCATCGAGCGCGCCCGCCGCGCGCAGGCTTTCCAGAATCGAGATGACATCGCGCGTGGTGGACCCGATCGCGGCCAAAGATCTCACGAGTTCCTCAACTGTCGCGCCCTCCTTTAAGACCACGTTGCGGGATTTTTCGTCCTTAGCTCCGACGGTTACGTCCGGGACCACTGAGCCCGGGCCGGAGGAGAAAGGGCCGGTAGGGACAGGAATCATGTGAGTCTGAATCTGAACGGTTAAGTTTCCGTGCATAATCGCGACCGGCGCGATGCGAACGCCGCTGCCGAGAATCACGGTCCCCGTTCGCTCGTTGATGACCACTCTGGCGATCCGGTCCGGTTCGACCGTAAGACGTTCAAGCTCGGCGATGAACTCAGTGGGCCGGTTAGTGTAAGCCGGTGGCAGGTTGATCGTGACGAGGCTAGAATTATCCGCGTGAGCGACTCCGCCGTTTGAACTAAACCGATGGTTAACGGCTTCGGAAATCCGGGCAGACGTCGTAAAATCAGCCTCTTTAAGCTGCAGTTTAAGCACATTACCTAATGGAACCGACGGCGCGAGGCGCTCAATCGCAACGCCGTTCGGTAGGCGACCAACGGTCGGATGATTGACTGTCTGGGAATTGGCTTGCGACCTGCCCGCGATGAAGCCGCCGGTGATCACCGGTCCCTGCACGGTCGCGTAAACCTGGCCATTGACGCCCCGCAGCGTCGTGAGAACCAGCAGACCACCTTGCAGGTTTGTCGCATCTCCGATGGCCGCTACTGTGGCGTCAACGTTCGTCCCTGGCTGCGCAAAGGGGGGCAAAGTCGCGGTGACGATCACGGCAGCCGTGTTCTTGACTGTAATCAGGGTGGGCGATACGCTCACGCCCATGCGCAGGAGAAGATTGGTGAGACTTTGGGCCGAGAATAAGGTTTGCTGGCGGTCTCCGGTGCCGTTTAGCCCGACGACGAGACCGTAGCCCACGAGCTGGTTTGCGCGCACACCTTCGATTGTGACGAGGTCTTTGAGACGGACGTTCTCTTCTACCGGGGGTGTCGGCGTGGCGGGGCGAGGGTCGTCAGCCGCCTGCGCGAGTGCAATGCCGAACAAGAGAAAAGTAACCAAGAGACGCATAAATGGAATTAGAAGGGAAGAAGCCCGAGCAGGATGCGATAGAGAATGTTAGGCCGGCGAATAGCGTCGTTCACAACTCCTTTGCCATTGATTTTCAGCTCAAGCTGAGCGATGCTTCCGGACACAACCGTATTGGCGTTGGAGAGGTCTGCCGGGCGTACGACGCCCCTGACCGTGATGACCTGGTTTTCAGAGTTGACCAGAGTAGTCTTCGAGCCTTCGATGACGAGGTAGCCATTCGGCAGGACATCAGTCACTCGTGCGCTGAGCGTCGCAGTGAGGGTGGACGTACGCGAAGTAGTGCCATCACCCGTCAGAGCCTGAGTGGAATTCATGTTCAAGAGATTGGCGAATCTTCCGGCTGCCGAGAGTGCACCCGCTGCCGAAGTGATGGCAGCGTTCGCGTTGGTGGCGCGCGAGGTCTTCGTTTCGCCGGTGGCAACAGCCGATGCCTGTTCGCTGACCACAATCGTGACAATGTCATCGACACTGCGGGCCCGGAAATCGGATGCCATGTCAGCCAGCGTCGCCGGGGAGGACCACAAAGAGCCCGGGCTTTCAGAGGGTGCGGAAGCCGCCCGGCGGTGGGCAGCCTCGACGTATTGATCGAGCGCCGATTCTTGCGGCGGCACCGGCTTCTTCACTTTTTGTGCCTCCAACAAGGTCGCGGATAGAAGACAGAGCAACAAACAAGTGGCGCGCATCATGATTTTTTCGCCTCGACGACCAGTCCGTACTGACCGCCAGGCACGACCACAACGATTCCTTTGTCTTCTATGCGAGCGTGAAAGGTTCGACCGCTTCTCGGATTGCGGACCGAAATAACCTGGCCTTTACGACCATCGTTTTCAGCCACTCCCTGGACTTCGAGCCGCGCAGCGCCCGTTTGCACAATGGCGCTTACGATGTCGCCCCGGTTTACGTCTCGGGGAGCTTCGAGCATGTCTTCCGTAAGGGCAGTACCTGCCGTCACTGGACGGCGCAGCAGCAGCCCTTCCGCCTGATCAGGATCGATTACGTACTTCTCGCGGCGCACCGGTCCTTGGTAGTTCTCGATCTTGAGCTGGCCTTTCTCGAGAGAATCGCCGGGGTGAAGATCGGCAACAGCTACCGTATGAGCCTCTTCGACGGTGACCAGCACGCGGGCCCAGATTTCAAGCTTGCGGGTCTCCGCATAACGAATATAGCCGCGCCATAGGGACGGCTTGTCGGATCCCATGCTCAGTCCTGAAAGTGGAAACGCCATTTCTCCTTCGGGCGCGGGCAGCAGACTGCTCTCGACGATTTCGATGGACGGATGCCTATTAACAAGCGATTTAGCCATCGCGGCCTGCATCTGTTTCTTATCCGGAACAGTCAATGTCCAGGCGAAACAAGCGTCCTCGGAGATTTCAGCGGTCAAATGATTCGTAAGTGCGATACGCTTCAGCTCAGCGATTCGGAAGACACGTTGCTGACCCGGAAGCGGAGAGAGTCCGATTTGCAAGCCCGGCGAAATTGCGGATAAAGCGGGAACGGCAGCGGCCAGGTCGCGGCCGTAAATCCAATCGGACTTGACGACGTGGCACGCGATGGGCTGGATAATCGCAAGCAGAATGGCCAGCATTATTGTGTGACTTGATTGACCTGCTGGTACATCTCGTCGGCAGCTTTGACGACGCGTGAATTGGCTTCATAGGCCCGCTGGCTTTGAATTAAGTTGACGAACTCTCCCACCACATCTACATTCGATTGTTCCGTGTAGCCCTGCATCAAAGTGCCGAGTCCTTCGGTTCCGCCCGGAGCCGAGACTTGCGCATCGCCGGAGGCGTCTGTCGGAGTGTAGAGCGTGTTTCCGATAGCGTTTAAACCACCGGGATTCTGGAAGCTGGCAAGCGTAATCTGACCCGCTTTCTGGGCAGCGGTCTGATTGGCGACGGTAAAACTCACCGTGCCATCCTGCGCCACCGTGATGCTCTGGGCGTTTGCGGGAATTGTGATCTGCGGTTCGAGCGGATTGCCGTTCGCATCTACTACGTTGCCGTTGCGGTCGAGTTGAAATGAGCCCGATCTGGTGTAGGCCAGCTCTCCCGATGGTTGACGTATCTGAAAAAACCCTTTTCCCTGAATCACCAAGTCGAGCGGATTGTTGGTCTGCGCAAATGCTCCCTGGGTGAAGATGATTTCATTCGAAGCAGCGCGTGTTCCGAGGCCGAGTTGCAAGCCGGCGGGAACCGTGGTCTGTTGTCCGGCGGCCGCGCCAGGCTGAATCATGTTCTGATAAATCAAATCTTCGAACTGAGCGCGCCGCATCTTATAACCGGCGGTGTTGGCGTTCGCCAGATTATTTGCAATATTGTCGACGTTCAATTGCTGGGCCGTCATACCGCTGGCGGCGCTATAGAGTGCTCGTATCATCTAATACTGTTCCTGTTTTCATAAAGTCTGTTACGATCCCACTCGGGCAACCTGTTCGATAGCCTGGCGGTTCATGTCCGTTCCAATCTTGATCGCGTGCTGAAGCATTTCGAAGTGGCGCATGAGGGAAATCATGCGGGCAGCCGCTTCAGCGGGCGCGGCGTTCGACGATTCCGTTTTTCCTTGGTACACCTGAGCCGTCGCAGGAGCCAGAGGATTGTTTTGTGCATCCGCATTCTGAAAGTAAGCGCCAGCGCTTCGCGAAAGCTGGGAGGGATCCTTGAAGGCTGCTAGTTCTAACTGGCCGACCGGGCTTCCGTCTTGCACTATTTGTCCATCGGCCCCGACCTGCAAGGGACTGGCCGATTGCGTATGCAGAGTTTGTCCACCCGTAAGCCGGACCGGGTATCCTTCTGCGCTCACCAGGGTCCCTTGCGGCGAGAAATGAAAACTACCGCTGCGGGTGTAGAGCGGGCCAGTTGGACCATTTACGGCAAAGAAACCGGCACCTGATAGCGCGAAATCGGTTGAGCCGCCGGTGTTCAGCAGAGTGCCTTGCGCGAAATCGGTCCATTGCTTCTGGACCAGGGGGGACTCGCCCACGCTCGGATTTAATTGATCGTTGGCCTCCGGAGCCAAATACGTGCTGTAGAACTCGCGGTCCGCCTTAAAGCCGGTGGTGGATGCGTTCGCAAGATTATTGGCCAGCATGTCGAAAGAATCCATGCGTGCCTGGAGTCCGCTCGCGGCGGCAGCTGTAAGTGGGTCCATGCCGCTTGTCATTGATGCAAATCGGTGGCCATCACGAGAATTCCTCAAATGCAGCGCTTTTCTTGCGATATGGAAGGTGTATTGAGCCGAGGGCGAAGGGCGGCGTGTCGAGATTCTGCCGTTTCGCGCAAGCGCCAATCAGTTTGTTGACAGCCGCGAACCCCCGGCAAAGAGTGAAATTGCACGCCAGAGCGGTTTCGCACGCCTTGGCCCTTTTCGTGCAAGAGCCGGCTGCGTGACGGCATCGCAACTTTCGGTCAGCGCCCCTTCCTCGTTCTCCGCGCCCCCCAGATTGCCGGCGAGCCAGTCCGCTCGCAACAACAATAATGCCGTTCAAAATGACGGTTCTGCGGACGACGACTCCGATTTCGGTCAGCAACTGCGCGATCAGTTAGCGAACCAGGAACCTGCTGAGGCGCTTCCGGCTCACGCCCAGCAAATACCTGCGGAAACTGGCAAGCTCACTCCCGGCAAGCAGTCAGCCGGTCCGATGCAAACGCGCACGGCTCTTCTTCAGATGTCTCAAACTGCTCCTCCGGCGGCGACGCTCATTGCCCAAACCCTTCCTTTCTCAAATCTCCGCAGCTGCTCGCAATTTCCATCGAAGGCAACGCCCAACACGGCATCGTCCAATGTCAATAAGCAGCGCAAAGCGGCTGAACAAGAACCGGCTGAAGCCGCCAACGACACCGATAGCGCTCAGTTATCCCCGAGCGCTCAGCAGGCCGTTTCCGATCTCACCGGCAATGACGGGCAACGCGGTGGACAGTCAGGTAAACACGAACAGCCGTCACCTGTTGAAGTTCAGAGAAAGAGCCCGGTTGAGAATTCCGAGGCAGCCAACACGGGCAATGCGCCCGCAGGTGATCTTGCCCTTGCGATGCGGATCAGTTCCGGCAAGGACGACGGTCTCGATCCGCTAGCGCAGCGAGGCGCGGCTGAGATCTCCGCAGAGACCAGTGTTCCAGGCACGTTGTCAAGTCGGCCACAACTGGCTCCGGTGGTTGAGGCCGCACAGCAGCGGCATCAGCCCGAAGGTCCACAAGCGACCGAAATAGCGGGGGTGGCATCGTCCGCCGCCTCCTCAGATTCCGACAAATCCGCTCCAACCGAAGAAAGCGGCAAAGCGCAGCCGGCGGGCTTTGAAGCCGAGCTGAACAAAGCTTTAGCGGAGCCGGTCCGGGCCGCTCATGTGCAGATTGCAGGCTCGGACAATCAGCGCATAGACATTCGCATGCTCGAACGCGGGGGAGCTTTATCGGTGACCGTAAGGTCCGCCGATAGTGGCTTGACTAAAGCCCTGCAGGATCATGCGCCGGAGTTGACCGGGCGTCTCTCAATGGATAATTTCCGCACGGAGCTATGGACGCCGGGCCAAGCGAAAAACCAAAGCGGCCGCGAGTCCAGCGGCGGAAATCCGCAATCGCAAGGCGATGGAAATTCCGGAGAACGTAATCCCAGCCAGCAGCAAAAGCAGAATGGCAACCAGTCCCAAGCACCCGAGTGGCTTGAAAATTTCGAAAAAAACCCGACAGCATTTCAACAAAGGATAGAATACTCATGGCATCAATAGGCCTTCCTTCCCCGACCACGCCGACAGGAACCACAAGCTCCAACGCGTCTTCCGGCAGTTCCTCGAATTCCAGCACAGCTACAGCCGACCCGCTGGCAAACGAATCCACGTTTCTCACGCTACTGGTTTCTCAATTGAAAAATCAGGACCCCGCGAGTCCCATGGACGGCACAACCTTCGTGACACAGCTCGCGCAATTCAGCGATCTCGAGCAGAACCTCGCCATGCGGACCGATTTGGACGCGCTCAGCAGTAAGTACGCGGGAACGTCGAGCGTTGCTTCGACCACCTCATCGGGTACAACGCAGTCGAGCGATGGCAGCACAGATTCGCAAGGCTCTGGAACCGGCGGAACAACCAGCAGCGGCAGCATTAGTCAGTAGCAGTCATTTATCTCTAAGGATTCGAATCAATGTCGAGCACATTTTCTATAGCACTTTCAGCCCTTCAGGCACAGTCGGAGGCGATTAACACTACTGGTAACAATCTTGCGAACTTGAACACGACCGGTTTCAAAGGAAGTACTGTCTCGTTTAAAGATCTTTTCGGAGAAACATTGGGAGCGAATAATTCCTTCCAGGTCGGGCTGGGAGTTGGCGTACCAGTTAGCGGGACGGTGTTCAGCCAAGGCGCGATACAGAGCAGCACGTCATCCTATGCCGCCGCAATTCAGGGGAACGGTTTCTTTGTTGTGAATAGTCCGACAAACGAGCAGCTATTTACAAGAGACGGAAACTTCACCGTCGATGCTTCTGGCACTTTGCAGACCCAGACCGGCGAAACTGTGCAAGGCTGGACCGCGACGTCCAGCGGAATCAATACAACAGGTGCGCCGGGAGACATCGTTCTGCCTACGGGAGCAGTGCTGGCCCCAACTCCGACGCAAAATCTTTCTATCACGGCCAATTTAGACGCCTCGGCGACGGTCGGTTCGGCGGATGCCAGTGTTTCGGTCCCGGTGCAGGTAACCGACACCCTGGGAAACGAGCAACCACTTAACTTCACCTTCACCAAGACGGCGGCGAATAGCTGGAGTTACGATGTCACGATACCGAGCGGAAATTTGGCGGGCGGAACCGCAGGTACGCAAACATCTATCTTGAGCTCTCCCGGAACCGTCAGCTTTGATTCCAGCGGAAATTTGACCTCGAGTACCAGTCCCGTCACGCTGTCCACCGCCGCATTGGCAGATGGCGCCAGCCCCCTCAGTATCAACTGGAGCATGCTAGGCGCGAGCGGCTCGCCACTTATCACGCAATACTCGGAAGCGTCAAGCAGCTCTTCTACGCAAGATGGCGCTCAGGGCGCCCAATTGAGCGGGATCGGGATTCAGAACGGCGGACAGGTGGTGGCCACCTTCTCGAACGGCCAACAGAAAGTGGAAGCTCAGCTCGCTTTGGCTTCCATTCAGAACCCGGATTCGCTCAGCAATGTCGGCAACAACAACTATGCCGCTACCAGCGATACCGCGACCCCTGCCATCGGAATGCCCCAGACCGGCGGGCGAGGCCAGATCGACGGCGGCGCGCTCGAAGGATCGAACGTGGATCTGGCGACCCAGTTCACCAATCTGATCGTCTATCAAAGCGCGTATCAGGCAGCTTCCAAAGTGATTACCACGGCAGATCAGATGACGCAGGACCTGTTGAACGTAATCCACTAAGCTCGCGTAGAAGCAAAGGGCACGGCAGTGCGCCGCCAAACAGAGAAGGAACTCCTCTAATTGGCAAGTCTGACGCCGTGCCCGTCTTGCGCGTGTTCCTCACAAATGCGCCAGCTTACCGGGTTTTTCCGAAGATAATACTCCTCAGCGTTGAGATTATTCCATCCCCCGCAGGACTGACTTATGACGAGTCTGATGCGGTACGGAATCTCACGCTCATGTTGCAGCAAATCCTAGCGATCCTCCTGGTACTCGGCCTCCTTATGGGCATGCTGTATCTGCTTCGCCGGCGGGGGCTGGCGCAGTTTTCCGGAAAGCTAGCCCGCGGGGGGAGCCGGCCGAAGCAGATGCAGGTTCTCGAAAGAATAGCCCTAAGTCCGCAACACTCACTACACCTGGTAAGCGTACGAAGCGCCGTATTCCTGATCGGCGTCTCTCCATCGGGTTGCAACAAGGTTGTTCGACTTGCGGGTTCGGACAGCCCAGTCGAGCTCCAGGAGCACGACTGATGACTTGGCGACGCGCTTTTCTGCTGCCTGTTTTCGCCGTCCAGTCGCTCGCAGCGGCGGCGCCCGGCGCCGACACGCTTGGCTCGTTCGGGATCACAACCTCGGCTGTTGCACATGGTGGCCCGACCCTCAGCATGCCGATGCAGATGGCTTTGGGCCTGACCCTTTTGACGCTCTTGCCGGCAGTGATCATGTGCATCACGCCGTTTTTGCGGATCGCCGTCGTGCTGCATTTTTTACGTCAGGCTTTGGGCACACAGACCGCACCTTCCAATCAGGTGCTGATCGGTCTTTCTCTTTTTCTTTCGCTGCTGATTGTGCAGCCGGTGTTCTCGGACATCTACAGCAATGCCTGGCAGCCGCTCGAAAAAGGCCAGATCACTACTGAACAGGCTGTCGAGCAAGGTTCTGCTCCCTTGCGCAATTTCCTCGTCAAGTTTGCGCGCGAGCGGGATCTTCAGCTCTTTCTTGAAATCGCCAAGGAGCCGGCGCCGCACAATCGCAAAGATCTCAGCCTGAAGGTCCTCATCCCCGCCTATATCTTGTCTGAACTCAAGGCAGGTTTCCAGATTGGCGCTGTTTTGTTTCTACCTTTTCTGGTAATCGATATGGCCGTCGCTTCGGTAACGCTTTCGGTCGGAATGATGCAGCTTCCGCCAGCCATGATTTCCGCGCCTTTCAAGATTCTCCTGTTCGTATTGGTGGATGGTTGGAATCTGGTCATCGGCTCGCTCATGAAGAGCTTTCTCCAATAGTAAACGCCCAGAATGACTCCACAACTGGTGGTTCACGTCGTAGAGCAAGCCCTAATGGCGGCATTCTGGATCTGCGCGCCCCTGCTTGCAATCGCGTTCGCTTTGAGCATCGTAATCAATCTGGTACAGATCGTGACCTCCATGCAGGACCAGATCTTCAGCACTATTCCGCGCCTGGCCGCCTGTCTTGCCGGCTTTTTGCTGCTACTTCCTTGGATGTTGAAGCATGCCATGGATTACGCTCTGGCGATTTTAGGAGACCTGGCGCGATATGCACGTTGACCTGCATGTCTCGGCCGCCACGCTTATCGCTTTTCTGCTTGTGCTGGCGCGCATGACCGGCGTCTTTGTCTTTGTTCCGCTACCGGTAAAGGATGCCGGCCCGAGCGTATCGCGTATCGTCCTGGCACTCGGATGCACGATCGCGCTGTACTCGCGCTGGCCGCAGATCAATTTCGCGGAACTTACACTCACTTCCACGCTCGCGCTCGTTGTTTCGGATGCCGCGCTCGGAGCAGCCATCGGTCTCATGGTCAGTTTCCTCTCGGAAGCATTTACGGCAGGCGCGCAAAGCCTGGCTCTGCAGGCGGGATACGGCTACGCCTCGGTTATCGACCCAACAACCCAGGCCGATTCAGACGTGCTCGCGGTGATGGCGCAGTTGCTGGCCGGGCTCTTCTTTTTCACTGCAAATCTTCATCGCTTTCTCATCAAAGTACTCGCCGATAGTCTCGAAAGCTATCCGCCGGGCGCGTTCAAGCTCACTCAGCCTCTTGCGAAGGAAGTGGTGCGAACCGGCTCCGGAATCTTTTCGTTCGGCCTGCGACTCGCGCTCCCGATCATCGGGCTGTTGCTGATGACCGAGATTACGCTGGCTCTGCTCGGGCGCGTAAACGGTCAGCTACATCTCGGGATGCACGCGTTTCCGGTCAAGATGCTCCTGACACTTGTAGCCCTGAGCTCGATTCTTGCGGTGACTCCCCACCTCTATAGCGCGTATGCGGAACAAGTGCTGGGAAGCATTAGGCGCAACTTCCTGCGGTAGCGCACCATGGCAGCAGGTGGCAACAAAACCGAAAAGCCGACACCGCAAAAGCTGCGCAAAGCACGCGAGCAAGGCCAGTTTCTAGTCTCGCGAGGATTCTTGAATGCTGTCCAATTCGTTGTCGCGCTGGTGCTCCTCGACAAGCTCGTAACAGGCTGGAGAAATGCGCTGAGCCATTCGATGCCTACGCTGCTCGACCGCGCCATGACGGGCGAGATCAGCAGCTCGGATTGGCCAGTGCTCCTGCGCGGCATCTTCCTGCAGAACTTGACTCCGCTGCTTTATTTCTCCGGAGCGCTCTTTGCCGTCACGCTTGCGGCTCATCTGGGTCTGAGCAAGTTGGGTTTCAGCTTCGGGCGGCTGGCGCCAAGTTTCGGACGCCTCAACCCCGCCTCAAAGCTGAAAGAACTGCCTGGGCAAAATCTCAAATCGGTGATAGAAGCTGCGCTGCTCATCGCGGCCTTATCGGCGGTCATCAATTCGCTCATACAGGAACATGCCGCGACGCTGCTACGGCTGCCGCTCGAATCTACCGCTTCTGCTTCCGCGCAGGTCGGAGATGCCATTCAGTCGCTGCTTTGGAAAGCAGCAGCTCTCTTCATGCTCTTCGGCGTGGTGGACCTCATACGCCAGCAGCGCAGGTATATGTCGCAGCTCCGCATGTCGAAGGAAGAGATTCGCGAGGAGACCAAACGTCAGGACGGCGACCCGCAGATGAAAGCGCGCATCCGCCGTTTGCGCCGCGATCTTCTGCGCAGGCAAATGATGAAAGACGTGGCGAAGGCAACCGCCGTAGTGGTAAACCCCACGCACTTCGCGGTAGCGATCCGCTACGAAATCGAAAGCATGGCCTCGCCCGTAGTTGTAGCGAAAGGCAAGAACTGGTTGGCTCTTAGAATTCGTCAGATCGCAGTGGAGAATCAGGTCCCAATCATCGAAAATCCACCGCTAGCGCGCGCTCTGTACGACGCAGTCGAAGTGGGCCGCGCTATTTCACCGGAATTCTACAAAGCCATTGCCGAAATCCTGGCTTATGTCTACCGCGTGATGGGCCGAGGAATTGCTAAGTGAACACTGCCCAACTAGACTGCCCGAATGAATTCATGCCAGGAGTAACCCATTACTGATGTCGGCTCAGCCCCAAGCGCTTTCTAGTCCCCGGGCCGCTAAAGGCCTCCGTGCTCTG
>CAWIFY010000041.1:0-19041 GCA_963835255.1 Terriglobia bacterium
GTTGGCCTGATCGGTACCACCATTACGCCGTGGATGCAGTTCTACCTTCAGGCGGCGGTTGTGGAGCGCGGCGTGGACGCCCGGCACTACAATCTGTGCCGGTTGGATGTGATTGTGGGCTGCATTATCACAGATGTGATTGCTTTTTTTATCGTGGTCGCCTGCGCCGCGACGATTTATCACCCGAACCGACCCGAGATGAAAGAGGTGGCGCAAGCGGCCGTGGCATTAGTGCCGTTCGCCGGAAAATTCGCGGCAATACTGTTCGCCATTGGATTGATCAATGCTTCACTGCTCTCGGCGGCGATTCTGCCGCTCGCGACTTCTTACAACATTTGCGAAGGGCTGGGATTCGAATCGGGTGTAGATAAGCGTTTCTCGGAAGCGCCTATCTTCTACTGGCTCTACACGCTGTTAATCGGGGGAGGAGCCGCCTGCGTGCTGCTGATTCATAACAGCTTTCTGTTCAAATTTATCCTGTACTCGCAGATGGCAAATGGAATCTTGTTGCCTTTTGTGCTCGTCTACATGCTGCTGCTGATTAACCGCCCACGTCTTATGGGCAGCTTCAAAAACAAATCCTGGCAGAACGTCATTGCCTGGGCTACGGCGGTCACCATGATTGTGCTTACCGCGGCATGGCTTTACACCGGTCTGATCGGATGAAATCCCAATAGAAAGGCGTACGGTTCTGCCTATCTAATAAGAAGCCGGGCGACGTGGGTCACCCGGCGATTTGACGCATTTAGATCCACTTAATAGCGGTAATGCTCGGCCTTGTACGGACCTTCAACCGCCACTCCCAGATACTCGGCTTGCTTCGGAGAAAGCATCGTCAGCTTTACCCCGATCTTCTCGAGATGCAAGCGTGCTACTTCTTCATCGAGTTTCTTAGGAAGCGTGTAGACGCCGATGCTGTACGTGTCGCGATTCTTCCAGAGATCAATCTGGGCGAGCGTCTGGTTTGAGAAGCTGTTGCTCATCACGAAGCTCGGGTGGCCAGTGGCGCAACCGAGGTTAACCAGGCGTCCTTCGGCCAGCATGAAAATGCTGTGTCCGTCCACAAAGGTGTACTTATCCACTTGCGGCTTGATGTTAGTTCGCTCTACGCCCGGTGCGTTGTTCAATCGATCTACCTGAATCTCGTTGTCGAAGTGGCCGATGTTACAGACAATAGCCTGGTCCTTCATGTACTGCATGTGCTCGAGTGTGATGATGTCGAGATTGCCCGTGCAGGTTACATAGATATCTCCGCGGCCGAGTGTATCTTCAATCGTAGTGACTTCGAATCCTTCCATGGCTGCCTGCAGAGCGTTGATCGGATCGATCTCGGTCACAACCACGCGTGCTCCCATGCCCCGGAGTGAATGCGCCGAGCCTTTGCCGACATCGCCATAACCACAGATCACCGCGACCTTACCGGCCATCATGACGTCGGTTGCTCGCTTGATGCCGTCGGCCAGCGATTCACGGCAGCCGTACAGATTGTCGAACTTCGATTTCGTAACCGAATCGTTCACATTGATGGCAGGAACCAGCAGCTTGCCCTGTTCCTGCATTTTGTAAAGCCGGTGGACGCCGGTGGTCGTCTCTTCTGAAACTCCACGCCACTCCTTTGCCAATTTGTGCCAGCGCTGCGGATCTTCCGCATGGGTCTTTTTGAGTAAATCTTTTATGACCTTTTCTTCGTGACTGCCGGACGGCGTGTTGACCCAGTCGCTGCCTTCTTCCATTTCGTAGCCTTTGTGAATCAGTAGCGTCACGTCGCCGCCATCGTCGACGACGAGCTGCGGCCCTTTGTCCTCAGGATGGCTGACCGCTTGCAGAGTACACCACCAATACTCCTCGAGCGTTTCACCTTTCCAGGCAAATACGGGCACCCCGGTGGCAGCGATAGCAGCCGCCGCATGGTCCTGCGTAGAAAAAATATTGCAACTCGCCCAGCGCACGTCGGCGCCCAGCTCGGTTAGAGTTTCGATCAGCACTGCGGTCTGGATCGTCATGTGCAAGGACCCGGTTACGCGGACGCCATTGAGCGGCTTCTCTGCCGCATATTTCTTTCTAATCGACATCAGGCCGGGCATCTCGTGCTCGGCGATGGAAATTTCTTTGCGGCCCCACTCGGCCAGGCCCATGTCGGCCACTTTGTAGTCCGTGCCGGTGCGATTCAGTGTTGCAGTACCCATTCATCAACCTCGACTTCATTCTATCAAAGTATCTTGATATGTTGATAGATGAATGTTGAGTCTGCTCAAGTCGCTCCGATTGTTAGGCGATCCGGCGCGTGTCCGGCTGCTCCTGTTGTTGGAGGCCGAGGAGCTTTCGGTCGCCGAACTGCAAGAAGTTCTGGCCAAAGGGCAGAGTCAGATTTCGACTCACCTGGCGCAATTGAAGCAGGCGGGCCTGGTAGAAGACCGCCGCACGGGCCGGAATATTTTCTACCGGCTTAAATCTGGAAAAGCTGGAGAGGAAGACGCGCGAACGGCGCTGCTTGCCCTGTTGCGAACAGCGGGGACAGAGATCCAGGAAGCTGCCGACGACCGGGAAGCTTTGGAAAACATCCTTAGCAAGCGCAGCGACAAGATGCGAAGCTACTTCGATTCCCTCGCAGGCAAGTTTGGGCGTGAATATCTGCCCGGCCGATCCTGGAAGGGCTTGGCCGAAGTGCTTCTGCGATTGATGCCGGCGATGGTGATTGCGGACCTAGGCGCGGGGGAAGGGACATTCTCGCAGTTGCTCGCGCAACGCGCTCAGCACGTTATCGCGGTGGATAACTCAGAAAAGATGGTGGAATTCGGCTTGAACCTGGCCCGTGAGCACGGCTTATCCAATCTCGAATTCCGCTTGGGAGACATGGAATCTGTTCCTCTACGGGATGCGGAAGTGGATCTCGCATTTTTCAGCCAGTCTCTTCACCATGCGTTGCACCCCGCGCGAGCCGTAGCCGAAGCGTGGCGCATCTTGAAGCCGGGAGGTCGGATCGCAATCCTGGACCTGGCTCGCCATCAGTTCGAAGAAGCGCGAGAAATGTACGCCGATGTGTGGCTGGGCTTTAGCGAAATAGAGTTGCGGCGCTATCTCAAAGCGGCTGATTTTATAAATGTGCAAACCGCCGTCGTCCATCGTGAATCCGAGCCGCCTCACTTTGAGACCGTCTGCGCACTGGGTGAAAAATCGTGAATGCAAGATAGGCTTTGGCGCGCCGCATAGCCCAGTGCCACGACACTGCAAAACATCATGAGCACTTCGCTATCGCCGAGATTGTATTCGAAAATTCCACCGACCAGAATACCGATCGTGACCGCGATGGCGCCGTGGAGTATGAAGATTTCCTGAGAACGCTGCCTCGACGGCTGTGAAAACAGTGCCCACACGCAGTCGTAAACGGCTAGCCCGATAAACCACAAAACGCAAAGCAGGCCAGGGATTCCGCGCTCCGCCGCATATTGCACATAAATGTTGTGGAGGTGCCCATAATAGCCGACAGGCAACGGCCGCCGGATATCTTTGGGGACGTAAGCATCGAAATTACGGGCGATCTCCTCAGGGCCCAGCCCGAACCATGGATGCGCCTTGACCATTTCTACACCAGTCCAAAAGGTAACGACACGGTGACGGTTGGAATCCACATCCTCCTGCGGGTGGGTTAATGAGAGGAACCGTTCCTTCACATTGTGGGGGGCTGCGAGAAAGGCCGCCGCAGCGAGCACGGGTACAACTAGAATCATGCGCGGTTGCCAAAGCCAGACCAGGTAAACGACAGCAGGAATCGCGGCCAGCCAAATGCTACGGGTGCCGCCGAGCAGGATGGCCGCTCCCAGGATTAAGATGCTCGAGTAAGCCCACCACGGCAGGCGCCGATTGGAAAAGAATAACTGTGCAAGCAGCAATAGCAGAACACTCAACTGAAGGCCGCCGAAGGTCATCCAGTGGCTCTCAAAGCCGGTGATTCTTTTCCCGACGTAAGAGATGTAAGAAGCGTGCGCGCTCCGGACGTATTGAACGATAGCCAATAAAGCGGATGCCGTAGCGCCTGCCGCCCAGGCCATCATCAAATAGAAAACTTTTGTGAACTGCTCGGCGAACACCTCGTAAATCAATGGAATAAACAGAAAAACAAAAAACTTTTTGATCTGTGCGCGTCCCAGCCAGGGGTCAGGCGAGACGACATCCGCCAGCGCGGTCCACAGAAACAGGCAGGCCAGCGGTATCCAGATGCGCGGAAAATTGAGCTTTTGCCGGAAGACTAAGAGCAGCAGGATGCCCGCGCCAAGCAGCACTTGGCTCGCAGCAATCGAGATTTGGATCAACCCCGCTGCGGCGATCGCAACTGCCAGCAGAATGCGGTCCTGGACCTCCTTTCTGGGTAACATAAACGGATCCAGTATGACAGAATGAAAGGCGAAAACTCTGCTATGCAGGTTCACTTACTACGTCACGGCATCGCAGAAGATGGCCATGCCGGTTTACCCGATGCCGACCGCGCGCTGACTTCGGAAGGGCGCAAAAAGCTACGCCAGGTACTGCAAATCGGCGCGAAAGCAAATGTGCAGCCGACATTCATACTCAGCAGTCCGCTGAAACGCGCCTTGCAAACCGCCGAAATCGCCAAGCGAACGCTTGCCTACCACGGTGAGATTCTACAGACCAAAGCGCTCGCGCCTGGCTCTGACGTGGAACAGGTATGGGACGAAATTCGCACCCATCGCGCTGAGGCTTCGCTGTTACTCACCGGGCATAATCCACAGTTCGAACATTTGGCCGGATACCTTCTGGGCCATCCAAGTATGAAAATCGACTTCAAGAAGGGTGCTCTGCTGCGTATAGACATCGAGTCTTTCGGGACGGAACCTCGCGGTATTTTGCGATGGTGCATTACCGCCAAATTGGCGGAATCCGGCAACTGACTTTGCGCAATGCATACTCCAGCGGCGTGTCTTACGATCGGGATCTTGAGTCAATCTGCTCTTAGAGAATACAGGTAGCAGCCCAGTCTCACTCTCTACACCGATGCCTCGAAACCGCTGAGCCAGCCCGTGAAACTCCCGCCGATTATGATAAGTCAGGGTCTTCTTGACGCATTCTCTTCACAAGTGCAGGCTTTTTGCATCCATGCATTGGCTATTTGTCGCGCTTTTGCTGGTTACTGAGAGCGGTAAGGCGCAAACTCCTCCAGCGCAGTTGAATCCCGGCCAGGCGGCTCAGCCGAAACAGTCTCCCGGCCAACCCGGCAAAATCAGTTCCGGCCAGAGCACGCCCGTACAGACCGTGGCCGCGCAGGGTGCTCCCGGCGATCAGTCCGGCGCCTCGCCGCAATCGAAGCCGGAAGATACGCAATCGCTGCCCATGATCTTTGAATCTCATGGACTGGAATACGAAGCGATTACGAGAAACGGGATCACAGTCATGTTTGCGCAACTGCCCTCTCGCCTGAAAGAATTCAATATTGTCCAGATCACCCTGACCAATGGCTCACTGGTTTCCTGGACCGTAAGGCCGAGTGATTTCGCATTCGTGAGGCAAGACGGCACAACGCTCAGCTCCGTCTCGGCCGACTATGTAGTCGAGGAGCTTCTGCAGAAGGCGGATCGCGATGACGTGATCAAGCTGCAACTGCTTTACGAGAACAGCATCTCCGGGCTCTCAAACTTTCGCTCGACGAACGGCTATGAGAAGCGGCGTGAGGCGGCCATGGCGCAGTTCGTCAACCGTGGTTTCAAAGCTGCGGCGGCCGCTTCGGCCATAGCCTTCGTGCCTATCAAGGTCAACCCCGGTGACAGCACCGACGGCGCGATCTTCTTCGAGAATCACATTAAGGAAAAAGGCCTCGGCGCAGGCAGGCTAGTTGCGCATACTTGCGGGGAAACATTCATTTTCATTACCGTCGCGGAGTTGAAGAAGCGTTAGTGCCATCGCCCATGGAGCCCGCTCCGGCCGCCTCGGGCCTGATCGATCTGCACACTCACACCAACGAATCCGACGGCACATTGACTCCTGCCGAACTGGTCGCGCTGGCTCATGGGGCGGGCCTCGATGCGCTCGCAATCACCGATCACGACACATTCAGCGGATACGAAAAGGCGCGTCCGCTTGCCGAGGCTGCGGGGCTAGATTTGGTGCGCGGCATAGAGCTGAATACGCGTATGGGCCGCGATTCGGCGCTCAAGATGCGGGCGGTACACCTGCTCGCTTATTTCCTTTCGAAGGAGCCCGACGCGGTCTTTACTGAATGGCTAGAGAACGAGCGCATCGAGCGGCGCAACCGTAATCAATGTCTAGCCGAGAGGCTCCGACGCGACGGTATTGACATTACGCTGACAGAGGTCGAAGCTCGGGGCCGTTCGCTCGCTGGGCGACCTCATTTCGCTCGCATTCTTGTAGAAAAAGGCTACGCGCGCAATTCGGAGGAGGCGTTCAGGAAATATTTGGGAGAAACCGCTCCGAGCTTCGTGCCCCGCCAGAGCAAGACAGCCGAGGAAGTAATTGCGATTGTGCGCGCGGCGGGTGGCGTGCCGGTGATTGCTCATCCGATCAGGTTGGGACTGCCTCGCGCCGAGGAACGCGAGCTGCTCATGCGTTACCGCGGAGCCGGTCTGCTAGGACTCGAAATCTATCATTCCGAACACACGCCTGAGTTGCAGGCGCATTACCGCCAGCTCGGGGAAGCGCTGCATTTACTGCCGTCGGGCGGGTCTGATTTCCACGGCGCTGTAAAGCCAGACGTTCAGCTCGGCACGGGCCGCGACGGCAACATTCGCGTGCCGGCCGACTTCCTTCAAGAGATGCGGCGCCGTCAGAACGCCTGACCCTCGTAGAATAGAGCGTGCCTGATGTTTTGCCCCGGCTGCGCTTCAACCTGGATTTCTTGCCTTCGCCCGATCCAAAGAAACCGGGCCTCTACATTCGCGACCCCTATGGCTATTCGGAAGCTACTCTGTTGGTTCCTCCGCCGCTTGTCTCCGCGCTAGAATGCTTCGACGGAGCGCAATCGGCGATCGATTTGAGAGCTGAGCTTGTCCGGATTACAGGCGAAATACAGGTCGGCGATCTTGAGAATCATCTCTACGACTCGCTGAGCGAGGCGGGCTTTCTAGAAAATGACCGTTATCGGGAGTTGAAAGCGGAACGCGAGGCGAGTTTTGCCGGCGAGCGCATACGCCTGCCAAATTTTGCGGGTGCGGCTTATCCCGCGGATCGTCTGAGTTTGTCTGACTTGATGCTCTCGCGTATCGGAAGATCGCCGGTGTGCGACCCGGGAACAGTTGCTATCGCCGCGCCACACGCCAGCCCCGATGGAGGTTGGAACACGTATCGCGTCGCATATCAAACCCTGCCGCCCGCCGAAGAAGCGGAGAGGCGAACTTTCATCATTCTCGGCACCTCGCACTACGGCGCGCCCGACCGCTTTGGACTCACGCGCAAGCAGTTTATTACACCGTTCGGCGAAGCGTGTACGGATCTGGCGTTAGTGGAAGAGTTGGCTGCTGCTGCTCCTGGCGCGATCCGGATGGAAGATTACTGCCATGCTGTAGAACACTCGATCGAGTTTCAAATCGTGTTTCTGCAGCACCTATACGGGCCGGATGTAAAAATTCTGCCTATTCTATGTGGCCCTTTCGTCAAGAGCATCTACGAAGGAAGTCTGCCGGAAGAGAATAGCGATGTCGCCAGATTCTTCGATGCGCTCGGCGAGATCGGCGCGCGAGAAGGGAAGCGGCTCTTCTGGATCCTCGGAGTTGATATGGCTCACATGGGACGTCGCTATGGCGACCCGCTACGCGCGAAAGCTAATCTCAGTGAGATGCTCGCCATCGAGCAGCGCGACCGGCAGCGCATAGCGGAGATCAATGCGGGCGATCCACGGAGTTACTGGTCGCTGGTTCAACAAAATCACGATGATCTGAAGTGGTGCGGATCATCTCCGTTTTACACGTTCTTAAAAGTGATGCCAGGCTTACGCGGCGAGCTTCTCGACTATCACCAATGGCAGATCGACCCGGAAAGCGTAGTGAGTTTTGGCGCGATACGTTTTGGCCTCTAACGCCTGAACTAGTACTTGCCGCCGCCGGTCCAGTAACCAGGACGCACTCGCACATATAGCCCGGGCCGGTCTACGGTCACTTTAATCGTATGGAACCCGGGCTCATTACCATTATTCGGCGCATAACTGAGAAGATACTGGCTATTCAGGTCCGCGCCGATGTCGGAGATCGCGTCTTCAAAGCCGGTCTGCTTTACAAAGCCGTACATGCGGCCTCCAGTGAAGGTTGAAAAAGCCTCAGCCGGCGTCTTCTTGAACAGATCGTGGATCCCGTGCCAAATCGGAGGGAGTCCGTTCAAGGCGTTGCTGTACCCATTCTGCTGAATGTTGGTAGTTTCGCTGCGCGGGATGCCGCCGGCGATGTTCGGCTGCGCTTCAGGAGGTACGCCCCCCGCGGCGGGCCGCGGATACGGCATCTTTTTCATAAACCCCGTGTACGCTCTCGATATATCCACGCAATAGACGATCACGTTATCGAACTGCATCTGGCGAGCTGTCTCTTCTAACTTCGATTCACTGCCTTTATCCAGGTTGCGGCTGACTAGAATAATGACTCGCCGCCGCTTGTTCTGAGGATCGTGCTGCATGAGCATGCGGTCGGCAGCGAGTACGCTATCCACCAGGCGCGCGCTGCTGGAACCTGCCGTAAGTTTCTGCATGGCGTCGTCGAGCTTTGCCGGATCATTGGTGAAATCCTGGAGATGCTGAATGCGATGATCGAATCCAATCACCGCCACGTCGTTCTCCTGCCCTGTTACTAGCCCTTGCAGCAGCACGCCGGATTTCTTTAGAGTCGGCAGCACCGGTTCAATCTCTGCGTTTGCCTGCACCACCAGCACCACCGACATCGGCAACTGCGTGAACTCCGTCGTAATTTTTTGCGGCTTGTCGTTATCCAGCAGCTCGAAATCGTTAGGCCTCAATCCATTCACATAGCCGTGTCCGTCGGGATCCAGCACGGTTGTAGGAACCAGCACATTTCTGACAGGGATTCTAATCTTGAAACCGGAATCATCCGTTGTGGTGTCCGAGTAGGGCTGCGCCTTTGAGTTAGCGGCAGGTACTTCGGTGGTGGGCGCACCCGGAGGCAGCTTCTCCGGAGCAGGGCCAAGCTGACCGGGCTGAGGCGGCGGTCCAGGCGGCAACTCGCCGGGAGGTAATGCTTGCCCCGTTGCCAAGATCGTGCCCAGCAGCAGCGTTCCTAGCAGAAACGCAGAGTTCCTAAAGCCCAAGCGCGCCAAACCAGCCGCATTCGTCATATCTTCATCTTAGAGATGTCGCGACAGAGCCGTGCGTTTCCGTGACTTCAATGCTCCGTTTCGCCCGCGAGCAAATTTAGGATGTGCGGGAGGAGCGCTTCCACCACAGATAAAGAATAAACGGCCCCGGCCGGCGATCCCGGAAGGTTCACGATCAACGCTCGTTTGCGCGCACCCACTACGCCCCGTGACAGAACAGAAAATCGCGTCTGATCGAGCCCCTTGGCCCGCATTAGCTCACTCACTCCGGGCAACTCGCGCTCGATCACTTTGCGCGTCGCTTCCGGCGTATTATCGCGCGCGCTGATACCGGTACCGCCGCTTGTCAAAATGAGCAAGGCATCCCCGCTGTCGGCCCAAGCGAAGAGTTTTTCCGAAATCGCGGCTTCGTCGTCGGCCAGCACGGCCGATGTGACTACATCCCAGCCTAGTTCCTCGCAGCGGCGCTTCAGCGCCGGTCCCGACAAGTCTTCTCGCTTTCGCGCCGAGACGGAATCGCTCACCGTCAAGATCGCCACCTGGATCATTTGTCCGGCGCCCGCAAATGCTTACCGCCGCGCTCGCGCCGATACCCGCCCGATTTGCCGCCGCTCTTTTCGAGCAGATAAATTTCGCCGATCTCGATGCTCTTGTCGAGGGCCTTGGTCATGTCGTAGATGGTCAGAGCCGCCAGGGAAGCGGCAGTCAGCGCCTCCATCTCGACGCCGGTCTGCGCAGCAGTTGCAGCGGTCGCTCTAATCTCGATTCCATCGGTCCTGACCTCGAATTCCACAGCCACATGCGTCAACGGTATCTGGTGGCAAAGCGGAATCAACTCAGAGGTCTTCTTGGCCGCTGAGATCCCCGCAATTCGCGCAACCTGCAAGGGATCCCCTTTTTTGTTGTCAGGCAGCGCAGCAATTACCTCCGCCGGCATGGTTACAAATGCATGAGCAGCCGCTGTGCGAGTGCTAATATTTTTTTGCGACACATCTACCATCGAAATGTCGCCAGCAGTATTGAAATGCGAAAGTCTTTTCACGGCTTCAGCATCACTCGAATCGAGTCTCCCACTTCCCATTGCTCGCGGTCGTGATCCGCCACCAGGAATGCATTGGCTCTGGCGAGCGCCGGGATGTCGCTCGAGCCCTGCCACGGAATGTGCCGCAGCGTTTGGCCGTCCGGGCTGAGTCGCGCCGGCAAGAAGCGTGTCAAACCCAACTTATGCTGGAAAGGCGCTGTAAAGCGCGCAGAGAGCAGCGGTAGCAAAGGTTCCGGATCGCCCGCCAGGATCTCAAGCGCTGGCCTGGCAAACAACTGAAAGGTGATCAGCGATGACGCCGGATTACCGGGCAGCCCGAAAACAGGTTTGCTTTGACCGGTTCCAAATGCCGTCGGCTGACCCGGCTGCACACGGACACGCTCAAAGCGAAATGCCGTCCCTAGCTTGCGGAGAGTTGGCTTCACGAGATCGTATTTACCGGCCGAAACTCCGCCGCTTATAAGCAGCATGTCGTGCGTGAGCCCTCGTTCGAGCAAAGATTTGAGAGCGTCCGTCGTGTCACGGGCCACTGGCAGAATTTCTGGCACGCCACCAGCCGCGCGCACCAGCGACGCCAGCATATAGGAGTTCGAATTACGGATCTGGTGCGGTCCGGGTTTCTCCTCCGCCCCGACAATCTCATCTCCCGTTGCGAGTATTGCAACGCGTGGACGGCGGAAGACTAGCACTGGAACGTGGCCCACCATCGCCAGGGTCGCGATATGGCTGGCATCGATTCTTGTGCCCTTGGGAATGAGAACGGCGCCGGCCTCCGCCTCCGCTCCGCGCTCGTTGATGAATTGGAGTGGCTCGGCTGTACGCTCAATGGCTACCCGATCGCCGCTTCGCTCCACGTGTTCAACCATGACGACGGCGTCCGCGCCCTCCGGCACGGGTGCGCCGGTCATAATCTCGAGGGCTTCGCCAGCCCGTAATGGTGCGTGCGCTCCTTCGCCGGCTCGCACCTCGCCCCGTACTCGCAGAACACCGGGTAGATCGCCAGACTGCACGGCAAAACCGTCGCGCAAAGAACGCCGCAAAGCCGGATAATCGCGATCTGCTGTTATGTTTTCGGCCAGTACGCGCCCGTGCGCCTCTTCCAAACCGGCTGGCTCCGTCGCATATTCAGCGGCCAGTACGTGCAGAGTCTCAATAACGATCCTCCGTGCCTCGGCAAAGTCGAGCGGCTGCTTGCGTTCTAATGACTCGCGCACGCTTCGAATTTTACCTTTTCCGCATAAAGCTATCCTGGCTAGTAATGCCTAAGAACTTCGTCTGGGCCGCCCTTATAGGGGCTTGCCTTGCTCTTCAGGTGCTGTCTGCCCAACTCGACCAACTCAGCGCGAACGATAAGGACTTCATCGAATTTGCTGGCGAGGTAGATCTCACGGCTATCCGTCTGGGGCGCATGGCGCAGATGGATGCCGCCTCTCCGCAGGTAAAGAGATTTGCTCTAACCATCGAGCAGGAGCATACAGCAGACCTCAAGAAGCTCACCGCTATCGCCAATAAGACGGGCGGCGTGGCGCCCAACACTCTTGATGACGTTCACATGAACACCGCTAAACGCCTCAATAAGCTTAAGGGCCAATCTTTCGACCATGCATTCTTGAAGGCAATCGTCAATCAGCACGAGAACGCTTTGGTTTCCTTCAAGCGCGAAGCCGACCACGGGTTCAATCAAGATCTCCAGGCGTATGCCAAGGCAATGCTCCCGAAATTAGAACAACACCTCAAGATCGCGAAGCAGCTTTCGTCCTAAGCCAAATAGCTGGCTCGTTTCTGAGCCGTGGCCCTTCAGGGAGCGGTAAACAAACTTCAGGAACACCACACTGGCTGGCGCAACAACCACGCTCTTATGCCCACTCTGATAGGATGCTCTCGAATGAATCGCAGAAAGGCGCTCCTATCCGCCGTTACCGCAGGCGCAGCCGTCTTGGCCCGCTCGGCCCATGCTCTTCCTGAACCTGGAACCGTCCGCTTGAAACAGGGCGTCTCCTATTGGACTTATCAGAAATGGTTCACGCTCGACGAGTTGTGCATAGAAGCAGTGCGCATCGGGCTTAAAGGCATCGACCTCGTTACGCCCGATCAGTATGCAACGGTTCAAAAGCACGGTCTGGTTCCGTCCATGACTTCGGGTACGGCGCCAAACACAATTCCCATCGGCCTCAACCGGCTCGAGAATCATGACCGGGTTCTTGCCAGCCTGAAAAATGACATTACGCTTGCGTCAGCCGCAAAAGTTCCAAACGTGATTACGTTTTCCGGCAATCGCGGCGGCATGCCCGATGATGAAGGCCTTGCCAATTGTGTGACAGCTCTCAACAAAATCAAGGCTTATGCAGAAGAGAAGGGCGTGACAATCAATCTCGAACTGCTCAACAGCAAGGTCAACCACCACGACTACATGGCCGATCATTCGGCCTGGGGCATCGAGATGGTGAAGCGCGTCAATTCGCCTCGAGTGAAATTGCTGTATGACATTTATCACATGCAGATTATGGAAGGCGACCTAATCCGCACCATCAGAGACAACATTCAGTACTTCGGCCACTTCCACACCGGCGGCAATCCCGGACGCCATGAGCTCGATGATACTCAGGAAGTGACCTGGCACGCAGTGGCTGCGGCCATCGCAGATACGGGCTACACAGGCTTCTTCTCGCATGAGTTTGTGCCTGCCAAAACGCCACCCATCCGCGGTCTGGAGCAAGCGTTCGCAATCTGTAATGTCTGACTTGTTATCGGGATTCGCGGCTTGCAGCCAACTCGACGCTCGCGGTGAGCGGAAGATCGCGCGATGAACTGCCCGCCAGCACATGATACTCGCCCGGCACAATTTTCCATTGATTCCTATCGACATCAAAAACCGACAGATACAGTGGATCGATGCTGAGGCTCACGTTCTTGCTTTCGCCCGCTGCGAGTGCCAGCTTTTGCCATCCGACCAGCCGCTTTGGCGGTTCGTCGGCTTTCGTTGGAAATTCTAGATAGACTTGCGCGATCTCCTCGCCCAGCGTGTTGCCGCTGTTCCGAACTATGAAGTTCACATCCAGTGTCTTGCCTGATTTGGCTATCAGGCTGGAGTAAAGGAAGGTTGTATAGGAGAGCCCGTACCCAAACGGAAAGATCGGCTGCCTGTTCTCCGCGTCGAACCATTTGTATCCCACTTTGAGCCCTTCACTGTAGTGCACGTCGAACGGCGGCTTTGGACTCAAGGCGCCATCAAGCGGCCCAGGAATCGGACCCGGGGGCGCAGGCAGCTTCGGGCGCGGTAGATCTGCATCGCTCTTCGGAAACGTGACGGCCAGCTTGCCCGATGGATTCACCTGGCCGAAGAGAATATTTGCGATCGCCTCGCCGCCTCGGATACCGGGATACCAGGCTTCCAGAGCCGCGCCGACTTTTTCAATCCACGGCATGCTGACTGGGCCTCCTGTCTCGAGTACCACGATAGTATGTCGATTCGCGGCCGCAATCGCATCTACCAGAGCGTCCTGGTCATCCGGCAGGCTCAGGCTTGGTACGTCATTGGCTTCGTGGGTGTGTTGGTTGACAAATACAATCGCCACATCGGCCGTCTTGGCCAGGTCCGCAGCTGCACGAGAATCTGCGCCCGTGTCGAACGTGACGCGTGCCTGTGGTGCATGCTCCCGTATTGCTTTCAAGGGCGACGAGGGATCCCAAACTTTCGAAGTCAGCATTGCGGCAAGATCGCCAGCCGGTGTTTTCTGCGGCACGGCGTTTCCGCCGGGAGGATCCACCTGCGCCGATCCGCCACCCGAAAGAACCGCGACATCTGCATGCGATCCAATAACTGCGATGGAACCGATCGATTTGCCATTTAACGGCAATTGATGGTCGGCGTTCTTTAGCAGAACTGCGCTTCGCTCTTCGATGTGCTGGGCAAGAGAGAATCCATGGAAGATGTCGGGCACGCCTGTTGGCTGCGGATGATCGACAATTCCGATGGCAAATTCAGTGCGAAGAATGCGATGGACCATATCGTTCAAGCGCGCCATGGGGACTTGCCCGTTCTGAACCGCTTTCTTAAGCGCCGCGCCATAGAAGGTGCTACCGGGTTGCTCCTGGTCCAGCCCCGCCAACGCCGCCTTCGTTGTGCTGTGAGTGCCTTCCCAATCCGAGATGACCCAACCCTGGAAGCCCCAATCTTTCTTTAGAACCTGGTTCAGTGTGTAATCGTTTTCGCAGGCGTGAGTTCCGTTGATGAGGTTGTACGAGCACATCACCATGCCCGGATGCGCTTGCTTAACGCCGATTTCAAAAGCCAGCAGATCGCCTTCTCGCATGGCGCGCTTATCGATGACGGAGTTGGAAAAATAACGACCGGTTTCCGAGTCGTTCACGGCATAGTGTTTGATGTCGCCTATTACGCCTTCCGACTGAATGCCTTCGATCAGTTGAGCCACCATGTTGCCAGCTAAGATCGGATCCTCGCCTTCATATTCGAAGTTGCGGCCGTTGCGCGGCTCACGGGTAATATCTACGCCGCCCGCCAGTGACACGTTGTAGCCCTGATCCGCCAATTCGCGGCCGATCAGTTCGCCGTATTCTCTCGCCAGCTTCTGGTCCCAGCTCGATGCCAGTGCGAGCGCAGACGGCAAAGCGGTCGAGTAACGGCCCTTCCTGGCGCCTCCTCCCACGCCGACCGCCGAATCGTCCATGTTCAAATCGGGCAGCCCAAGTCGTGGAATGCCAGGCACAAAACCGCCTCCGCCGTTTGACCTTACGATGCTCGGGTCCGTGGGGCCGAGCCCAGGGAAGCCCGTGCCATGGACCAGTTGAATCTTTTCATCGAGCGTCATTTTCCGAACAAGAATGTCGGCCCGCTCATCGGGCGGCCGGCTGGCGCTTTGTCCAAATGCTCCACTAACGATCATTAACCCCAGAGTGCCGATTCTTCTTACCAGGAAAGACATGTGTCTATCTATATCTCACTCGGTGTCGCTAGGTGGGAAGATAACGATAGAGTGCGAGCGATTCTGCTATTGCTGTTGGCCGCAACCCTGCTGCTGGGAACAACCTTCAAGCTCTATCTGAAGGATGGGAGCTATCATGCCGTACGTGAATATCAGGTCCAGGGAGACCGCGTGCGCTATTACAGCACCGAACGTGGCGAATGGGAGGAGATTCCGGTAGAGCTCGTCGATTTAACCAAGACGGAGCGCGAGCGCAAGGCAGTAGCCCAGGGACAAATCACGACTGCGCACGAGGAAGACGAGGAAGAGAAGGCCGAGCGAGAGCAGAGGCGCGAAATTGCTTCGATTCCCATGGAAGCCGGTGCGTACTACAAAACAGACAGCAAGATGGAGGCTGTTCCCGTTGCGGATTATCAGGTGATTACCGACAAAAAGCGCAGAGTCCTGCAGATGGTAAGCCCGGTCCCGCTCATTCCGGGCAAAGCATCCGTGGTGATCAAAGGTGAGCGCGCAAAATTTTCGGTCAACGACGACCGGCCTTCGTTCTATCTGCGCCTCGAAAAAGAGGAACGCTTCGGCATCGTCCGCCTGACACCCAAGAAGGACGTGCGAGTGGTCGAGAACATCTCGATCATCCCTGTTGCTAAACAGGCAATGGAAGAGCGTAAGCAGATGGATACGTTCGAGCAGCAGCTTGCGGATGGTCTCTATAGAGTTTGGCCGGAAAAGGCTCTTACGCCGGGTGAGTACGCCCTGATCGAGTTTTCAGACGCGAACGATACGGACGATGTGCGGCTGCTGATTTGGGATTTCGCTTATCAAAAACGCTGAAGGTGAGCCGGATGCGTAAGCGACCGTCATTCAGAAGCACTTATCGGTAAATTGGTCAACAGAAACTTGCCGCCGCTCTGCTTCACAACCAGAAAATTATCCCGACCGATGGTCTGTTCAATGGCGGGCATGAATTCATGTTCAGCAAGCAAATAGCAACGCTTATTCTCGCCCCACATGCGCGCCAAATCGCTGTTGCTGATGAACACATGCGGAGCGCCGGGGGCATTCGATCCATACTCGAGATTATTGATTCGTCCGTTTAACAAATAGGCAGTGGTGTTCGCATAGAAGAATACGGACGAGAAGCTGTAGTACTGGTCTGAAACGATCAGCTCTCCAAACGGCATCCTGAGTAACTCCTCGGCTAACGGTCGAGAAGAGAGATAGGGGTCGAAAGCTACCATTGCCAACCGCGCTGCATAAAAGAAAATGACCATCATCAATGCAGTCGCAATCGTCTGCTGTCTTCGCTTGAGCAAGAGCAGTCCAGCCAGGCCAATCGACACGGCAACGCAGGCGAGGATGAGAGGCGCCCGCAGATAAGCAAAAGAATCGAGGGTAAGGTCTCCCATATGGCCCAGAGACAGAGTGTAGTTTGAGGTCGTTTGCGATTTCAGCGCATCGGCTATGTCACCTGGGGCAGGTAAATTCCAGACGTGCATCAGAATCGCCAGCATCGCGACGAGAGAAAGCGCGCAGATTGTCCCAAGAACTATGCTGCCGGGCTTGAGCCGTTTCGTTTCCGCCGCAGAGGCCAAACTGCAGCCGAGCAGGAGCGCCACCGCTGGATAAATCGGCATCGAATAATATTCTTGAGTCGAGGAGAACGTGAAGAACAGCATCACGCAGCCGATCCAGCACAGAGCGAGAAGCCGCGTGCGAGATGCTCGATCAGACGCCCGGTATTCCAGGCGAAAAACGGTTGGCGAATAAACCGTCCAGGGGAATAGCCACAGTAAGTTGAGCAGCCAAAACCAGAGGCGCGGGACCGTGTCGTAATCGCGCGGATAGCGCCGGTTCAGAAAGCGAAGAACATGTTCATTGAAGAAATATTCCCAGAAGAAGCCCCGATATTGGCCCGGCCCACTGGTGAGATTGAAACGGAAGTATGGCGGATTGCGAAGCGTAGCAAAAACGTGCCAGGGCGCGGCAATCAGCACAAAGACTAACAGGCCCCACGAAGGATTCAGGCGCCGCCATGTGTCGCGTGCGAGCAGTTGCCGCGTGAAGAAGAGGTAAACGAATGCCGCGGTAAGAGGGAAAAGAAGACCGATCAAGCCTTTCAATAGAACGGCGAGCGCGATCGAAATCCAATACAGCAATCCCCACCGCCCCGGGCGCCGTTCTGCCGGATCGAGCGCGCGGAGAAATGACCATAGGGCGAGTGTAATGCAGAAGGTCAGTTGTGAATCAGGGATTAAAACTCGCGTAAACAAGAACAGGCCGACGCAACTGGAGATGCTCAATCCCGCATAAAATCCGGCACGTTCGCCAAAAGCCCAAACGCCGAAGCGAAAGACAAGCCAGCACAGCGCAACGTCGATGAGCGCGAGTGGCAGCCGCGCGATGTAATCGTGAACGCCAAAGATCTTGAAGAAGAGCGCGATCAGCCAGTACTTGAGCGGAGGCTTCTCAAAGTATTTAACGCCGTCCAGATGCAGGGTGACCCAATCGCCTGTGGTCAACATGTTGCGGGCGATGCTGGCCTGCGCCGCATCGACATCATCCATCAGAGCGGGCGGGCTCGCAATACAGCCCAAAAAGATCGCAGCAGCAACCACGATCACAATCCACTGGCAAAGATGGAAGCGAGATCGTCGAGAGGCATCCGTCATTCGTAACGTAGCGCCTCGGCCGGAGCGATGCGCGAGGCGCTTCTGGAGGGATGAAGCGTCGCGACGAGACTCATTAGAAGAGCCAGTGCGGATACCCAGAGAGCATCTGTCCACCGGCTCACGAACGGCACATAGCTGATGGAATAGATTTGCTCGTCGAGACGCAACCAGCGGTAATGATTGAAGAGCGCAGTCACTGAGTATCCGAATAGCAATCCGAGGACGGATCCTAAGCCTCCAATAAGCAAGCCTTGCAGAACAAAGATGCGCCGAATCTGCTGACGTGTCGCGCCCATCGCTATGAGAATGGCGACGTCGCGGTGTTTATCCATCACAAGCATCACCAGCACAACGAGAATGTTCAGTGCGGCGACAAGCTCGATGAGGCTCACCGTAATCAGGCTGACGATTTTCTCCAGCCGGAGGGCATTGAGAAGAGAATGGTTCTGGCTCATCCAGGTTTGAGCTATCAGCTTTGGTCCGATAATAGGCGCCGCTGCGCGCGCTACTGCGCTTGCCTGATACACATCGTCGAGATGCAGTTCGATGGCGTTGACCACATCGGGAAGATCCAGCACATGCTGCGCTGCGCGAAGCGAAGTGAAGGCCCAGGCGGAATCGAGCTCGTACAGGCCCGACTCGAAAATCCCGGCCACGCGAAAGTGGAAGAGAGTCGGAACGATGCTGAATGGGGTCAGCTCGTTGCCGATTACCGTTACAGGCGCGCCAAGAGCGACACCCGCCTGCTCCGCAAGACGCGAGCCGAGCACGATGCCCGTCGAACCAATAGCCGGATTATCGAAGCTCTCGAGCGATCCGGCCTTGAGCCGCCGAAGCATTTCCGGAACCGGAGCTCCGTTGCCGAGAGGAACTCCTTTCAGAATGGCTCCTACGCTAACCAGCGGACCGCGCAAACCGACCTGATCATAAAGCCCGGGAGTCACAGATACAACATGCGGAATACGCTGCAGCCGTGGTATGAGCGTGCGCCAATTTTCGATTCCAAACGTGGGATGGCGCTCCTGGATGCTGACGTGGGCAGTCGCGCTGAGAAGACTCGACTGCAGCGTACTAGCGAAACCGTTGTTGATAGCGAGCGCAATGATCA
>CAWIFY010000042.1:0-9772 GCA_963835255.1 Terriglobia bacterium
GCCGATTCAAGCTCTCCTCGCTTCCGCTACTTCGGTTTCACCTCGAGCAGCAAACGTTGCAATGAAGCCGTTTTGTCAAGTCGTTTATGATACCCTGACCGCTTTCAATGACAACATTTGATTCAACGAAAACTGAGCTGAGGAAACTGCTGGAGGAGATCGCAGAAGGCAAGATACAGCTTCCAGATTTCCAGCGCGGATGGGTTTGGGACGACGACCATATTCGGTCCCTACTCGTGAGCGTAGCGCGCTCGTTCCCAATTGGAGCAGTAATGCTTTTGGAGACGGGTGGCGAGGCCGTGTTTCAGGCGCGCCCGGTCGAGAGCGTAACGTTACCGCCATCCACAAATCCCGAACGACTCATCCTTGACGGCCAACAGCGGCTAACGTCACTGACCCAGGTACTAAAAACACCGGAGCCTGTCGTCACCCGCGATGAGAAGAACCGCCAGATCAAACGTCATTACTACTTCGATATCGAGAAGGTTATTGATGGCAACGGATCGCTCGATGAGACGATCATCGCTGTCGACGAGAATCGAATCATTCGCACAAATTTCAATCGGGACATCGTGCTCGATCTGAGCAACCCTGAAAAGGAGTACGAGTCATTCCATTTTCCCTGTACCCAGATACTCAATTCCGACGCATGGGAACAAGGCTTGATAGCCAAATTTCCGGAACGTTTCGCCAGGTACATGGAATTCCGGCAACGAATCGTCGGCGCTTTCCGGTCTTATCTTATTCCCGTTATCGAGCTTAAGAGGGAAACGAGTAAGGAAGCGATCTGTCTCATTTTCGAAAAAGTGAACACCGGTGGCGTCCAGCTCTCGGTGTTTGAGCTTGTGACAGCTCAATATGCCGCAAGTGGATTCAACCTTCGCAGGGACTGGTTCGGAGAAGGAACCTTTAAAGGGCGCCTCGCAGCCCTTGCGCCTAAGCCACTTCTCGGGGACACAGCCGCAACGGACTTTCTTCAGGGAGTAAGTCTACTCCACACATTCGAGCGGCAGCAGCAGGACCTCAGCAAAGGCAAAAGCGGTAAAGAGGTGACTCCGGTGAGTGCCAAGCGCGAGCACATCCTCGCAATGCCACTGAGCGCTTATGAAAGATGGGCGGACCCGCTCATTCATGGGTTTGTTGAAGCGGACAAATTCCTTCGTCATTTAGGATTTCATAATCCCAACTTCCTTCCGTACCGTCCGCAGATTGTACCCCTTGCGGCAGTGCTGACGCTAATAGGCGAACGTTGGCTAGAGCCGGTGGTCCAAGACAAACTGACGCGTTGGTTCTGGTCCGGAGTATTCGGCGAACTTTATGGCAGTGCAACGGAGACCCGGATTGCACTGGATCTCCAGCAACTCATGCGTTGGATTGAAGAGGACACTGCTCCCCCGCCTATGACCCTAGCAGGAGCGAACTTTCAGCCCTCTCGCTTAGAGACTATGCGGAACAGGATCTCGGCAGCTTATCGGGGCCTCTACATATTGCTTCAGGCACAGGGCGCAAGAGATTTTTTCTGGAAGGCGCCCATGATTGAAATCGATCGTAACGAGGAAGGAACTGATATCCATCACATTTTTCCGCGGAAATGGTGCGAAGATCATGGCATTGAGCCGTCGCGCTACAATTCGATTGTCAATAAGACCGCGATATCCTACAAGGCGAACCGCAAGATCGGCGGAAATGCGCCTTCGGCTTACCTGACGCAAATCCAAAACGATCCAGCCGTCCGGCTCTCGAACGCTGCAATGGACACAATTGTGGCCACACACTGCATCGACCCGGTCTTACTTCGCGCAGATGACTTCACGGCCTTCTTCGAGGATCGGAGAAATCGACTCCTTAGTCTCGTGGAAGCGGCTATGGGCAAGAAAGCAGACCTTATGCAGGAGCAGGTGCCGGAGGATACCTTCAATTTCGAAGATGATTTCGTGGCCGAAGGCGCCTCCGCTTGACGTGTCTTGTTGTCCTACCGAAATTACAATCTGGAAACGCAGCCTCGGGCAACAAGGAGAGTTCACTCAGCCTGAGATGCGCGCCTCTCGCTACATACCGAGTCTTGCACGATCCGAGTGCGCCCGCGCCCCGCCAACCTAACTACGCCAGCTCCGCTTCGATTACGCTGAAGGGCGACTTGGTAGGCACGATACGCGACACGCGAAAGCCGGCCCCGGCAAACAGGTCGCGCCATTCTGTCTCCATGCGTTCGCGGCCGCCAGGAAACATGAGCATTTCGATATCGATGATCTTCGAATGATGCGGCTGGTTCCCGGGTGGGACGACAAACTCCACCAGCACGACTCTGCCGCGCGCCTTCCCGTCAGCCTTGACCTCCAACGCGCGCCTGCAATTCCTCAAAATTGTCGTAGCCTGCTCGTCGGTCCAATCGTGCAGGATGTGCTTCATGAAGTAAACGTCCCCGCCTTCCGGTACCGCCTGGAAGAAATCGCCGAAGGCAGTCCGGCAGCGTTCTTCGAGGCCGCAGTCGCAAATGCGCTGATCCGCACCCGCCACAATGTCTTTCAAATCAAAGAGGACACCCTGCATCTGCGGATATTTCTGCAGAATCGAGCAGATCGCGAACCCATGCCCGCCGCCCACATCCACGATCGCGTGAAACGGCGAGAAATCGTACGCCTCGAGTGCAGCGCCAACTGCTATCGCGCTCAAGTTAGTCATCGCGAGATGAAAACGATCAAATTCCACCCGGTCGCCTGCGAAGTATTCGAATGCCCGCTTGCCGGTGACGTGCTCGACGGTAGGCTGCCCAGTACGCACCGAGTGCAGCAGCTCGGCCGCGACATGGAAGTGGAACGGATCGCCCAACCAGACGACCGTGTCCCGCATGGATTGAGGATGGCCGGAGCGCAGCAACTCGGCGGGCGGCGTGAGCGAGAACCGGCGAGGCTCAGTCTCAGCGAAAATGCCCACCATCGCCAGCAAACGGAGCATGCGGAAGAGCGCGTCCTCGTTCGTTCCGGTTTCCCTGGCCAGCTCGGCCACCGGTTTCGAGCCGGTGCCGATCAGATCGGCCACCTTCAGTTCCGCTGCGATCCACAGGGCGGCGCAAGGAACATAAGCGGCAGTGAATTGCAGTAAAACCTGCGACGGATCGGCGTTCGCCGGCAACGTTGCCGAAGGAATTTCACGCTCGACGAGCGGAGAAGAACTTCCCATTTTGGTCTCCTGGATGTTAGGTGTAAATTTTAGTCACGGACTGAACCGGCTCGTCCGTGAAACCGGTCTTTAACACTATACGCAAGGCGAGACTGCTGGATGGTGGCGCCCTTAACAGACACGTTGTTCGCGTTACCCTCCTTCACATCAGCCGTGGCTGAGATCTTCGTCCGGCGTTTGTTGGAAGGAGTTTGTTGAGCCCCTTACGAGTCCCGCGCCTCAGGATCTGGCGTTAGCTCCCGCATTCGGCGATTCAGAAACTCCCGTTCAACGGAATTGCTAGCCAGAGTCGCCGCACAACGATACGCCTGAATAGCTTCCGCGTTGCGGCCGAGGCGCCGAAAAAGATCAGCGCATGCGGCATGGAAAAGGTAATACTGCTCGAGTGAAGCGGTAAGGCCGCCCATCCGCTTCAGGCCTTCCTCCGGGCCTACGCTCATAGCCACCGCGGCAGCGTGATTGAGCGCGACCACGGGAGACGGATTCCATGCCATTAGAGTCTCGTAAAGTCGCGCGATCTGCTGCCAATCGGTTTCGTCCGGTGTCCGTGCCCGAGCGTGCAGAGCCGCTATAGCCGCCTGCACCTGACAAGGTCCCGGCTGCCGCATACCGAGCGCTCGCTCGAACACCGCAAGGCCCTCGCTAATCGCGCCGCGGTCCCACAGCCTGCGGTCCTGTTCCTCGAGCGTCACTAGGCCGCCTCCACACACCCTCGCCGCCCGCCGGGAATTCTGAAGCAGCATCAGCGCCAGCAGCCCGAGGTTCTCCGCGTCTTCCTCGAGCAGCTCACACAAAACGCGAGCCAAGCGGATCGCTTCCGCGCAGAGATCTTCACGGACCAGGTCATTGCCGGAAGTGGCCGCGTACCCTTCGTTGAAGATCAGATACACCACCGCCTGCACCGCCTCCACACGCTCGTGCAGGCGTTCCGGGCCCGGCACTTCGTAAGGAATTCGAGCTTCGTGAATCTTTCGCTTCGCACGCACCAGCCGCTGTGCAAGCGTGGCTTCGGGCAACAGAAACGCCCTGGCGATCTCCTGAGTAGTCAAACCGCCGAGCGTCCGCAGAGTCAGCGCAACCTGCGCCTCGCGGTTGAGCGCCGGATGGCAGCAAGTGAAGATCAGACGTAGCCGGTCGTCGGGAAAGTGCACGAATTCCTCCTCAACTTCCGAGCTCGCCGGAGCAGCCGATTCGATCCGGTAGCGCAGCGAATCCTGTTTGTCGCGGCGCGTACGATCCCTACGCACCGCATCGATAAGCTTTCGATGCGCAGTGGTTGTGATCCAGGCCGCCGGATTGTCCGGGATGCCGCCTTCACGCCAGGAGACGAGTGCAGCGGCAAAGGCATCCTGCATCGCCTCCTCTGCGCGATCGAACGATCCGGAGATGCGGATCAGGCTAGCGACGATCCGCCCTGATTCTCCCCGGAACACCTCTTCTGCCAGCGAACGGACATCAGTCATCCGTCGGCAAGCCGGGCATCGGGCGGATCTCCACACAGCCTTCCTCACCCTTGCACGCCGTGGGAATTCGGGCGGCCCATTCGATGGCTTCGTCCAGGTGTTCGCAATTCAGGATGTAATATCCCGCCAATTGCTCCTTAGTCTCGGCGAACGGGCCGTCGGTGATCAGCGGCTTCCCATTTTGCATGTGCACAGTGGTAGCGCTCGCTGTCCGTGACAATGGTTCAGCGGCTACCAGAATGCCCTTGCGCGCGGCTTCCTCAATCACCACGCGATGAGCGGCCTTGATTTGTTCGCCTTCTTCGGGCGGGGGACCGCTCTCGACCTCTCTCGTGTAAATCAGCATCATGTAGCGCATCGCGATCAGCTCGCAGGAAAACCGGCCTCGGCCTTCACTTCGAGAATCTGTCGAGTATGGCGGTCGGTGTGTGCGGCCGCAGCAAGGATCCATTGGTAACCGTCCATCAACTTGTGTTCGCCATTCGTGACCGCGTTGATCGGCGGCGAGGGCACGACGTGCTCCCGTAACCCCGACGTGCATTCCATGCGCTCGATTAGCCGCTGCGTATTCGCCGACAGCCGGTTCAGCGACTCGGAAGGAGTCCACCGGCCAGTAGGTTGCACCGACTCAGGCGCCTGAAACTTTCGGCTCCGATCCGGAATCTTCGCTTTGATAATTGCGTCGATTGTTTCCGGCTCAGCGGCAGAAGCTTCGGGCGAGTTGGCGAGCGCCTCAGCAATCGGACCCAGAATAAAGTCCTGAATCACCGCCATGTGCTCGACGATCCCGGCAACTGACCAGCCGCCCGACCCCGGCCGATAATTCCACTGCGCTTCGGACAGCCCCTCTGTGGTTAAGAGTGCGCGATGGCGTGCCTCCTCGAGATACCGGCGCGCCTCTTCGACCTCGTGCGCCGTGAGTCCTTCGCATGTCGCACTAACGTTTGTTGTCGTCATGTTTTCCTCCTGAATAAGCTTCGCCAGCTAGGAAAATTTCTGGACGGGGCGAGCCTCGACAGAGCCGAAACGCGCACCCGGTATCTTCGCCGCAACGGCCATCGCCTCATCCGCATTGGCCGCTTCGATCAGATAGTAACCGCCCAGCTGCTCTTTCGTTTCGGCAAACGGCCCGTCGGTGACTAGCGGTTTACCGTTGCGCACGCGCACAGTCTTCGCGGTAGTGGTCGGTTGCAGTGCGTTGCCGCCCTTAATCACCCCGGCAAACTCTTGGCCGAAAGCACGGTACTCGCCAAGCTCGGCTTGTAGCTCTGGCGACTTTAGGTCGGCCCAGCGCTTTTCATCTTCGTAGATCAACAGCAGGTATTGCATTTTCATTCCTCCTGCCATTACGACGAGCGAGCGATGGAAAATCGACACTTCCTCAGCAGATCATTTATTTTTTTCGTCCATGCTCTGGTGCTCCGGCAACATGCGCTGATGAAGAACGCGAGATATCACTAGATTATTTACTTGACGAAGTATTATAACGGTGATATCCTACTCTTGCGATGGACGCAAGGGCTTACCTTTCTGGAGCTTGCCAGACTTCCAATTCGGGTCTTTCTCATGCAGTTTCTGCAATAACTCTTTGCGGATACCCGCAGCAAGTTTTCGCGTTGGTACTCGGCCCAATGGACTCTTTTTATCGCGAGGAGGCTTCGGCATGACTTTGATAGATGTGAACCGCCTTTTCGGAACCGATGACCGCTGCCGGGAGCTTCTTAAGAGACTCCGCTGGCCGTTGGGAGTTGAGTGCTTGCGCTGTAAAAGTCGCGATGTGTTCGAGGTAGCTACGCAAAAGAAATTTGAATGCTCTGAGTGCCATTATCAGTTCAGCATTACTACGCAAACAATCTTTCACGATACGCACCTTCCGCTTGAAACGTGGTTTCTCGCGGTGCTCCTTCTTGTGGAAGCACGGAAGGGGATGTCCGCTAATCAGATGAAGCGGACGCTCGGGATCAGTTACAAAACAGCGTGGTACCTCTGCCATCGGATTCGTAGAGCGATGGTGGAAGCGGATCGCCCCATGCTGGATGGAACGGTTGAAATTGACGAGACCTATGTAGGTGGCAAGAATCGCGGAAAGGGACGCTCTGCCAAACTCGACAACAAGGAGATCGTGATAGGCATCCGCCAGCGCGGCGGCGATCTTCGTTTCTTCCGTGCCGAGGATGTCAAATCTGGAACATTGGCCAAGTATGTTCAAGAGAATATCAGCGCCGATGTAGACGTGATTGTTACCGATGAATTCAGTGCCTATCCAAAAGCCGTGGGTGATATTAAACATGAAACGGTCAACCATCGCGCTGGCGAGTATGTCCGTGTTGGCACAGACATTAACACAAACACGGTTGAGTCTGCATTTTCGCTCCTGAAGCGCGGGATTATCGGGACGTGGCATAAGATCAGCGCCAAGCATCTTCCGGCTTACCTAGAAGAAATGACCTTCCGATTCAATCGCCGCAACTCGCAGACGTTGTTCCTGGACACCTTGCGCCATATGGTTACTTGTGACCCGCTCACGTTTGAGAGGTTGACTACGTAGGATCTCCTGTCCGGTTTCTGTGAATTCCTTCTATCATCTTTTGGAAGATACGATTTATATTTTCTATTTCTTGCCGCGATTGGTTCCGAAGGCTGATAATTTGATCTTCAGTGTAACGAAGAGAGCTTTTGACATCTTCATCGCCGATGCGAAGATCGGCGCTGGTCACAAGAATGTTTCTCAGTAATCCCTCGGTCAGGGATAATTGTCGCGACAAATGTTCGGTCTTTATGTTGTCAAGCATGTCTGCGCTCCCCGTATGGGTCAAGACGGCTACATGACTATCTCCGCCACAGTCGGGTACATGATTCTTCACCTTTTCGAGCATATATAGGGCAAGAATGCTCGCACGGGCAATAGATGATATTGAGCGATGTGCGTCATCACATATGTAATAGGCCAATGAATCACCGCAGCCGATCGTGGCAAAGTCTTTCACGGATCTGAACTTCATACTGTGTGCTTCCTGTAGCTCGAAACCATCTTTTGCCCACACAGCAAATAACAGATGACAGTCCGGTAGCTCTCTCGTTGAATGAAGACATGGATAGACCCGCCAAATCTTATCGTGGTATGCGCGGTTGGCGTCGTGCATAATGCCGATGATTTCGTTGATCTGCTTCGCTCCACACCGCTCTACCGCGCTCCACATTTCATGAACGACCTCGTCAATGAATACGGAATCCCCGGCCCCCGTAAAGATCGCCACCGGCGCGGCGGCGTCTTCGGGTGGTGCCTGCGGACGAATTTCTATCTTGACTACTTTGCGCTTATAGCCTCCGTCCAGCGCCGTTTCTTGGGAATCGGCGCATATTACGACACCGTCTCGACACTTAAACCCCGCAGCAATCGTCACGACTCGCCTTTCGGTAAGCCGCTTGACTACGGCCGGAAGCGGCTTCGGAACTAGCGTACACGCCTCCCAGCCACTTCGCCAAGTGAATAATCCTGAGATATCACAATACCCGCAGCTTCGATTCGGTAAAACACGACGTGCTTCTCGTGTTCCATCCGGCGCAAGCCTGTCCATCAGGTCGGCCTCGGCCAGGCGTGAGAAACGGACTGTAGCCACTTACCTAGAGCTGCTTCTTAGAACACCGGACTGTTTCCCGCACACGCGCGAAAGGATTTCCCTCGGCAATGCCGCTGGCGTCCCCTTCATCAATTGCCCTCCGCAGCGCGCCTAACTTCGCTTCGTACTCCCTTTCCTCACGCTCCAGAGTTCGCAGCGCCGCACGGACCACTTCGCTGGCGTTTTCGTAACGGCCACTCTCTACTTTCGCCACGACGAAGCTTTCCAGCTCATCAGTCAAATTTACATTCCGGGTAGGCATTGGACGCTCCTTACTGACGGGCGATTCTAAAAAGCAGTGTATCGGAATTAGCAATCTTTGCTAAAACCTCTGGTCTCGTTCTCATATCATTTCCAAAACTCAACTCACGAGTTAAGCCTGTCGTTAAAACCAGTTCGGCAGGGTCTTCCTAGCTGTGAATAGATCGCTCTTAACGTTCTTCCTCGCTCTTAGCGCCTCAATCCTTTCGGCACAGGAGCCGTCTCATACCAGCACGGTGACACTGAGCGCGGGTGGCCAGACCTATTCCTACAATGAATTTGACGAACACGGCGGACCTCTATTTAGCGGTCATTATGAATATCGGCTTTGGAAATATTTTGCGCTCGAGACGGGTGTCGATATGTTATTGCCGACGACTCATACTGCGCTTCTTGTTCCGGTCATATCTAGCGGACAGACTTTGGTGAGCATCGGTCCAGGTTGTACGGCGTGCGTCATTGTGCCCGTAGCCGAGAGGACGCAAGTGACGATTTTGCCATTTGGAGCCAAAGGCATTCTGCCCATCGTAAGTGGTCGTGTGGGACTATTTCTTGGGGCTGGCGGCGCGCACGCCTGGCACGCCGATTACGGCCAATTCCGTGATTCTTTGCTGGCCCAAGCCAGCCTGGGTGGCCGCCTGGCGTTGGACCGGAAGCGCCGTTATTGGCTCGGAACCTCAGTGCGGGGCTACTCGACTGGGTATTCGAACTATGGATCTCAAAGGCAAACCTGGCTGTCCTGGACGGCTGATTTTGGGTTTCGATTCGGTCATTGAAATGTGGCTATTTCACTCACCTTCGAGGAGCATCCGGTTCTGAGCGATTCGCCGGAACAGGGAGCCGCAAGGCTCGAGTACGATGTGGAGCAGATTTATCAGCAGACACGAGCCGAGATCTGCTCTTACGTGCTTTATCTCGGGATCCCGGAGGCCCAGGTGCAAGAGGTGACTCAGGAGGCGTACCTGCGGCTTTACCAAACCATGCGCAAAGGCGAAACCATTCTCAACATGCGGGCTTGGCTGTTTCGCGTAGCGCACAATCTCGCACTCAAAGTGCGGTCGCGCGAGAAAACGTTCCGCGCAGTCAGCCCGGATTGGGACCGGTTCATGTGTGGGATCACCGAATCACCCGAGCGCAGGATTCTCGATCGCGAAAAAATGCAGTGTGTGCAGGCAGCGCTCAAAACCTTATCACCGCAACAGAGGAATTGCTTGTATCTTCGCTCGGAAGGTCTGCGCTATCGCGAGA
>CAWIFY010000043.1:0-45343 GCA_963835255.1 Terriglobia bacterium
TACGCCGAGAGACGCAAAACCCATAAGGCCGATTCGGCCCAAGTGGTTTACGCGTGGCATCCTTTCCATGGATTAAGGCCGCGACGACAAATGCGGGCGCCTTCCAAAAAGACGAATAGCCGAATCGTGCGGGTCATCTTCGAATCACCATATCGAGAATACGGAGAAGACTTTAGAAAGTTCAGAATCTAGATTTCTTGTAGTCGTCCGTCGCGCATCGAAACCGTGCGATCGGCGAAAGCTGCGGCCTCGGGATTATGCGTGATCATCAAGATCGTTTGTCCGGTGCTCGTGTTCAGCTTGCGCAGGATATCGAGGACGGCTTCCGAGTTGGAACTGTCGAGGTTGCCGGTCGGCTCGTCGGCCAGCAGAATCGCGGGACGATTTGCCAGGGCGCGGGCAATTGCCACCCGTTGCTGTTCGCCGCCCGAAAGCGCACTGGGGCGGTGGTTCAACCTATTCTTGATTCCGAGCTGCTGGAGGATGTTTTGAAAGCCGGGAGACTCTACCGTGACGCCGGCGAGTGAGCGAGCGATGGCAATATTGTCCTTCGCGGTTAGGGTTGGCAGCAGATTGTACTTCTGGAAAACGAATCCGATCTTTTTTTGCCGCAGCTCGGTGCGCTCGGATTCGGTCATTTGCCGCAACTCCTTTCCATCAATCCAGACTTCTCCATCGGTAGGCGGCGCCAGACCTCCCAGGATGTGAAAGAAAGTGGATTTGCCCGATCCCGAAGGGCCGATCACGGCCAAAAACTCTCCACGAGGAACATCCAAGTTTACTCCGCGTAAGGCCTGGACCGGTACGTCGCCTGTTTTGTAAGTTTTCTGCAGCCCGCGCACGCGAATGATAGGGCCCGAATTATTCATAGGCCAGCGCCTCAATCGCATCCTGCCGCGCGGCTTTGAATCCCGGATAAATGGCTCCCAGCAACGCTCCAGCTATGGCGATCAGAGCAGCCCAAGGCCACCAATCGGGCACACTCACGATCTGCAGCGAAGCGGGTTTGAGCGTCGTTATCAAGGATTTGGTCGCGAACGAAAGCGCAATTCCGATGACACATCCGAGCAGCGCTAGCACAAGAGCTTCCCGCACCAGAATGTCGAGGATCGTGCGTGGCTTTGCGCCGAGCGCTTTCAAAATCCCGATCTCCCGGGTGCGTTCCACAACCGCCGTATACATGGAGAGGAACACCACAAGGAAGCCTACCAGCACCGCCAGCCCATTAACCACGCGAATGAACACCCTTAGCTCCGGAACGCTATTGATGTTGAATTGCGAGAGCAAGGCCTCCATCGAAACTGCTTTCAAGTTGCCCTTCAAGACCTCGTTCAATCGCGCAACCTCCTGGTCGGTCAGCGCGGGGTTGTCAAGCTTGACCAGAATTTGCGACACCCGCCCGGTGTTCGAAGTCAAATTCTGAAGGGTGGGCAACTGCACCATTAAGCGTCCCAAAACTCCGCCTCGCATGATGCCTGAAACAGTGAATTCATGGTTCAAGAGCTTCCACGTTTGCCCCACATGGATGTGATTTTGCTGGGCATAGTATTGATCGACCAACAAGTCATTGGGGTCGGTTGGCAGACGCCCCGCAACCAGAGGTATGCCGTCGCTCATCTTTTGCAGCTCGTCGATGTTCACACCCTGCACAGTGGTCAGGAGTTCCGAGGTCGGCTGACCCAACACGCCCAGCGCCTGTTCCACATGAGGTTGTTTAGCTACGAGAGATACGAAGGCCTCTTTTGTCTGCCCCGTCCCGAAACTGATGGTTGCCCCGCCGTTGTCCGGTTTCAGGAAGATGTCGGCGCCGGTCCCTTTCTGGCGCGTGGCGGATTCCTGCAACAAGCCCCTGCTTAAACCGATGAGCGTCAGTATCAACATGACCTGAACGCCGATGACCAGCGCAGACAGGAGCGTTCGTACCCAGCGATGACGCAAATTCTCAAAGACTAATTTGTTGATCACGTTGAAATGCTTTCTCTAGGGCTGGTTCGCCAAGAAGTCCTTGACCACGTGCACAATCGGCTGATGCCCCATCTCCACCCGGCGGTTTAAGCCTCGCATTGTTTCGTCGCTGATACGATTTGCGAGCATCGACAAAGCCCAGTTCACTTCAGGTCTTTGATCAAGCAGAGATCGCCTCACGATGAAGCAGGCGTTGTAAGGAGGAAAGGCTTTCCTATCATCTCTGAGCATCATGATCTTCGAATCGCTTAGTTGCGCGTCGGTCGAATTACCTGCCGCCATATCCACTCGCTTCTGCTCGAGCGCCTGATACAGCAGCCCTAGATCCATGCTTTTCGCGGTGCCATCCCACTGCATTGAGTAAACCTTATTCAATTTGCGCAAGCCGTCGGGGCGGGTTAGAAATTCGAAGCCGATACCCAGGCGCCAGGCGCGCGAAGCCGCCGCCGAAAGGTCCGGCGAAGACAGACGTTTTCCATCCAGGCTCCGGACCACCATGGCAAAGGTATCATTGAAGCCGAGCGGGGGCAGCCAGACGAGCTGAAAACGGCTCAAATAAGCGTCCTTCACCACCATATAAGCCTGGGCCGGATCCTCGGGTATGGTTTGCTTCAGAATTACCGTTGCGCCGGTACCCGTGTACTCGGGATAGATGTCGATATCGCCTTTGACGATTGCTTCATGCGTGAGGAGCGTGCCGCCTAGATCGAGCTTCCGCTCGACTCGGATGTGCAGCTTGCGTTCCAGTTGCTGAGCGGCGATCTCGCCAAGAATGATCTGTTCGGTAAAGTTTTTTGACCCCACCACGATCGAATTCGTGCGGGAGCAGCCCTGCAGAAACAAGGCCGCCGCGACGAACGCCAGAGATCGCTTCATGCGTGGACGATTCTCCTTTCCAATGCCGACATCCCGGCGTCGGCGAGCAACGCGAGGGCCGCAGCAGGTATTGCGCCGGCTAAGATCTCTAGCGTGTTTACCGAAGCCACGCCGCGAAATATAAGTTCGCCTAAACCGCCGCCGCCGATCACGGCAGCTATGACGGCTGTTCCGATGTTCGTCACTAGCGCAATTCGTATGCCTGCCAGGATCGTCGGCGCCGCGAGCGGCAGTTCGACCATGCGCAGCAATTGCCGGTCCGTCATGCCCATAGCAATGGCGGCTTCACGCACGGGCGGATCCACGCTGTTGATCCCCACAATCGTATTGCGCAGAATGGGCAGCAAGGAATAGAGAACCAGGCACAGAATAGCGGTGTGTTTGCCAATGCCTCCGATTAGAGGCACCGGCAGCAGAAAACCGAATAGAGCGAGACTTGGAATCGTTTGGAGAATGCTTGCAACGGTGACCGAGATGCGCCGCAGCACCGGACGTCGCGTGCCTGCGATCCCGAGCCCTACACCGATCAAAATCGCCAATCCGCACGATATTGCAACGATCTCGATATGCTCGCCGGTGAGCGAGACTACATCGGCCAAGAGACTTTTGAGAACGGTTTCATCCACGTTGGCTAACGATTTGCCGATTCTGCGCGGTGGTTCGACGGCTCTGGTGCGGAGGTTGATTGTTGGGTGGTTACCGAGAAGAGATGACATTTCTCCAGCTCCTCTTGGAAGCGGAACCTGGCATGCACAAATAGCGCCGCGCGAGCTTCGCCGCTGCCCTGGACCTCTTTGGTGAGCCAAACGCCGTCCGGTTGCCTCTGCTGGGCCAAGTGCAGCCAAAAACCCTTGTGCAGATTGGCCAGCAGACCGGCCCCAATTCTGACATCGCGCATGGTTTCGAAGCGCACATCGAGGGGCGTCCCAGTCTCTTCGTCGACTGCTATCGTCCCGGTAAGCGCCTGGGCAAATCGCTCCTCCAGTTTCCTCGGTTTAAAGGAAGGATCGCCCGAAAGATTGTAGAAGAGTGTGCTTCTGCCGCTGCGTTGGTTCCGTCTGCCGCCGGTCAGTTGCAGCGCCCGCAGAAACATGTCGGCCTGCTTCTCGTCTTTCAACTGGGCCTTTTCCGCTTCCTCTTTGTTGCTGAATTTTTTTACCTCCCGGTCTACCCGGTCCTGTTCTTTTTTGGCGTCGGCAGCGCTCAGGGGCTTGCCTTCCCGCTCGATGGTGTGATCGATTTCGATCTGGTTGACGAAGAATTGTTCCTTAACAGAGGACCGATGTTTCTTGACCGAGCCATCGAAATTGAAATCGTCGCTTTGATCGCGCACAAGGCAGGAGTACTTTTCGAGAGCATCTTCCGATTGCCGCAAGCTTTTCAGGACCCGCAGCTTCATTTGCCGACCGTCCGGGATAGGTTCGTCCGGCGCTCTGGCGGGCGCTGAGACAGCGGAGCAGAGAAAAAGCGCGGCCGCCAAGCGTGTAAATGACCCGCGCACAACGGACCGCGCCCACAGCCCCAAAAGCCGAGAGTTCGTACTCTGTGCGCTGTCCATCAATTGGGCCTCAGCTCGGGCGGAAGCGTTTCGCGGAAAGCGCGGGCCACGGGAGTGTCGACTCGCCAAAACTCCTCGGGAGAAACAATCGCTTCGAGTTTGCCGCAGCCGAGAATAGCGATGCGTGTGCCGATGGTCAGCGCCTCCAGCAGATCGTGGGTGACAAATACCGCCGCCAGGTTGTAGTGCTTGCGTAGCCTGGCAAACTGCTGCTGCATGTCGTGACGCGTGACCGGGTCTAGTGCTCCGAACGGCTCATCAAAAAGCAAAAGAGCCGGCTCAGCCGCTAGCGCCCGCGCAACCGCCACCCGCTGGCGCTGGCCGCCGGAGAGCTGATCAGGTTTCCGGCTGGCCAGTTCCGGATTAGCGAGTCCGACTTGGTTCAGCAATTCTTTGGCGCGGCGAACCTGTTTCTTCTCGGACCAGCCCAGCAAGCGCGGAACCAGTGAGACATTGTCGAGAATCGTCCAGTGGGGCAGTAGGCCAAACTCCTGGATCACGTATCCAATCTGCCGACGAAGCTGAATGGGATCGCTCTGACTTACGTCTTTGCCGTCAATTAAGATGGTTCCACTGGTCGGATCGAGCAGCCGATTAATTAATCGGAGGGCTGTCGTCTTACCGGAACCGCTGCTCCCCAGCAGGATTAGCGCCTCGCCCCGGTTCACGTCGAAGCTGACGTCGTCCAGGATTTTCCGAGTCTGGACAGCGTAGCTGACGTTTTGAAATGATAAATAAGGCAGGCGGGGTCCTCTATCTCATTATGAACATGGGATAATGGAAAAAGCTTGAACGCCGCGACCGATGGCCCGCCTCGATCCGCGGTTTTGTCGGGATCGGAGTTTGGAAAACCGATTGCAATAATCAAGCTTTCCCCCCACTACTAGTCAGAGTTCCGTTAGTCTCGCGATGCCGTATCAAATCCAACCACTCAAAGAATTTCTAGTCCGTCCCGCTTTACCGCCTGCACTTATCCGCTTGTCTGAGCTCGCCTACAACCTCGTCTGGAGTTGGGATCACACGATCCGCTCCGTGTTCCGGCGGCTGGATCCGGCTCTGTGGAAAGAGAGCAACCACAACCCCATCCAGCTACTTGGCAGGATTCCACAGGAGAAATTGAACCGGGCGGCGGCTGATCCGCGCTTCCTTCTTCTTTATAGGCGTGCCTGTGAGAGGCACGACAGCTACCTGCATGCGGGGACCCCAACGGCAGCTACTCCGCGCATTGCATACTTCTCGATGGAGTACGGTTTGCTCGATTGCATGCAGATCTACTCGGGCGGTCTGGGCCTGCTTTCGGGCGATCACCTTAAAGCGGCCAGCGATGGCGATTTCGCCCTGACCGGCGTGGGCCTGCTCTATCAACGCGGCTATCTGCAGCAATATCTGAACCCGGACGGCTGGCAGCAAGAGCGTACGCCGCTTAATGACTTCTACACGTTGCCGGTACGCCCCTGCATGGATGCGAAGGGAGCCGAGGTGGTGGTACGGGTCACTCTGCCGACCGGGCCGGTATTCCTGAAGGTGTGGCACATCGATGTCGGCCGGGTAATGCTTTATTTGCTGGATAGCAATATTCCGCAAAACGAGGCCGCCGAACACCGCGAGATCACCGACCAGTTATACGGCGGCGATATCCATAAACGGATCCGGCAGGAAATTGTCTTAGGGATCGGCGGGTTACGCGCGCTGAAGGCGCTCGGGATCAAGCCCACGGTTCACCACATGAACGAAGGACATTCGGCATTTCTGGCTATCGAGCGGATGCGTGTCCTGATGCAGGAAGAAGGGCTGACGTTCGACCAGGCGCTCGAAGCAACGCGTGTCAGTAACGTGTTCACGACTCATACGTCTGTACCGGCCGGCATCGACCTGTTCGATTCGAGCATGGTGTACGATTATTTCCGCACTTACTGCGATCAGGCCGGCTTTTCGTTCGACAATTTGCTGGCCCTTGGCCGCAAGAACTTGAACGATTCTTCGGAGCGTTTCTCGATGGCGGTGCTCGCGCTGAAGACGTCGGCCTTCCGAAACGCGGTAAGCGTGCTTCACCGCTCGGTTTCACAGGACATGTTCCAGGATTTGTGGCCGCGGCTGCCCGTCAATGAAGTTCCCATCACATCGATAACAAACGGAGTGCATTCGCCGACCTGGATCAACGGTGATCTGGCAGCGCTCTACGACCAATATCTACAGCCAGATTGGCGTGAGCGGCTGGAAGATACCAAAATGTGGGAAATGGTGCAAGAGATCCCAGGCCAGGAGATCTGGGAGATGCACCGCAAGCGGAAACGGCGAATGGTGGCGTTTGTACGGGAGCGTGCGGCAGCTTCGGCGATGCAGCGGAAATCGTCATCAAGCGAAGTTCGGCGATTGCAGGAAATCCTGGACCCAGACGTCTTCACTATCGGGTTTGCCCGTCGCTTTGCGACTTATAAGCGCGCGACCCTACTGTTTCGGGATGTAAGCCGGCTGAAACGCATTTTGAATAATCCCAATATGCCGGTACAGATCGTTATTGCCGGTAAGGCGCATCCAAAGGACCATCCGGGCAAAACGCTGATACGGGAAATCTACAACCTTTCCCGTGACCCGGAAGTTTCAAAGCGCATCATTTTTGTAGAGGATTATGGCATTCAAGTTGCTCGTGAAATGGTGCAGGGGGTCGATTTGTGGCTGAATAATCCACGACGCGGCGAAGAAGCCTGTGGCACGAGCGGCATGAAAGCGGCAATGAACGGCGTTCTGAATTTTAGTGTACTGGACGGCTGGTTCGATGAGGCCCTTGAGATTTCGGCGGGTTGGGCGATCGGCGATCGCACGCTTTACTCGGAAGATCAGGACGATCTCCACGCCAGCGCCATTTACTCGACTTTAGAAAACGAAATCGTACCGCAGTTTTATGAGAATCGCGGATCGGACCAGGAGAATCCTGTCGATTGGGTCCGCCGGATGAAGGCCTGCATCGCGAATATCACACCGCGTTTTAGTAGCGGGCGCATGGTGGCAGAGTATATGTCGGAGTTGTATCAGCCGGCTCATAACCTCTGGCACGAGATATCTGAAAATAACTTCGAAGCAGCGCGCCAGAAGACAGTTTGGGATTCTCGAATGAGCGAGACTTGGGACCGCATACGTTTCCTGGAATTGAGTGAGGGCCCCGGGGACCAGGTGCTGAGCGGGTCGGCGGTTCCGCTGCGAGCGACGATTGAGCTGGCAGGTTTGTCCCCGGCGGAAATACGGGTAGAGGCGGTGATCGGTCAAATCGGGGTGAATGGTCAGTTACAAAGTACTTACACGTTGCCGCTCGTGCCGGTAGAGGAGAAAGGCACCTCCGTAGTCTTCGCTAATGAGTTCACGGTTCAGCAGACCGGCCGGGTGGGGTATTCGGTGCGAGTCAGCCCGAACCATTTTGACAATCCGATCACAAGACCATGCAATGCGCTGCTCAAATGGGTTTCAGATTAAATTATTCGCAAGCTGAGTTGAGGGACTGCATAAACTTCTGGTAATCAAAGCAAATACGTGGTACATACAAATCAGGTGCAGGCGGGATCTGTAAGCTAAATCCTTCCGACGATCGTCTCGCCTTCTTCACCGGATACTCAGCTATCACCGAATTATTCCTCAGCTTGGAACTAGATTAGATGTACGTCGGCGCGGTACGAACATGCACCAGGTCGCTAGGGCAGTCGCGTACCAGACGACTTTTCAAGGAGCCGATCCACAACTATGGACGGAGATCGTAAATATAGGCAACACGGCTATCAGGATGCAGACCGCAGTTCGGGACCGCACCATGCTGACCGGGCCAAACCGCACGGCCCGAAACTGCCCGTCGACGTAACAGGACCTAAGCTTCCGCGCCTTGTCCAGAACGTCCTTGCATCCAGATGTTATAACTGCGCTGTTAGCCTGCCGCGCGACGCCGAGTTCAAGGGCACCTGTCCAAAATGCGGAGCGGCGCTGCATTGCTGCAAGCAGTGTGTTAACTTCGATTCTTCCACGCGGTTTCAATGCCATAAGCCGATTCCAGTACGGATCGCGGTAAAGGATCAGGCGAATACTTGCGAACTGTTTTCACCGCGTTTCACGGTAGCACGAGACGCGCTGCCATCCGGACCGGTCTCTAAACTTCAGCAATCAGGCGATGTATCCGCACCGCGCAGCGTTAATGATGCTCGCGCGGCTTTCGATAACTTATTTAAGAAGTGACGCGAAATTTGCTCGCCTCAAGCGGCGAGGCGATCTTGCAGCCGCTCCACTCCTGATGGCCGCTCCTAAAATCAAGAAAAAGACTTCCAGCACGAAAGCTTCTGCGGTTCCGCGGCAAGGAGCGATCCCCTGCTTGATTGTGGTCGGTCTGATCGTGGCGGTGGTAATCGTTCTGCTGTACTTTTCGCTTCGCAGCGCAGGCTGATGAGCTCAGCGGTTGCGTGCCGAGGTGGCCTGTGAGTAAGTGCGGCGGATTTGAGGAAGTGTCGGGTCGAGTAGATGGCTGCGTTCCCGCGCTAGCTATTTAGTAGCGTGGGCCTGAAGCCTTTATGGAGGCAAGAGAAGAGGATATCGGTACGGAAGGAATTTGGGTCCGCTGACAGGTATTCCCCGGCGAGAACGGGTTCGTGTTTGCGCGCGAATTGCCACGCTATTTCGTTTTCCGACTGTCGTGCCTAAGTCTGGAGGGGACTTCGGGGCCAACCGCATAATCAGGATAGAACTTAAGCATGAGCGCAATGATCCAGCCGCATGGCCGGGCGTGCTTCCAATTAGGCATGGGTTTTTCAGTGACGACACCCGCGTCATACTCGAATCGCTCGTAACGAGGCGAGCTCAAGAATTCTTTGACGCTGATGAGTTGGTTGGTGATCGCCATGACCCTGTTTTTACTTATAACTATAACTTCGTCAGCTTTCTTCCGGTGAGGAGAAAGAAGGCGGCGAGAACCACGACTAAAATGCCGTTGCCGGCCATGATGACTGGAGCGGAGGCCTGCTTGATCAGGAGTCCGGAGAGAAGGCTCCCGAGGGGCATGCCGCCACGAAACGCGACGTTGTAAACGCTCATTACGCGGCCACGCATTTCGTCGGCAACATAGAGTTGTACAAGTGAGGAGTTCAGCGTGAAGACGACCATCAATGCTGCTCCGGCGGCAAAGACGAGCGCAGCGCTGATGCCGAGGCTCTTAGAAAGGCCGAAGGCCGCGATCAAGATTCCGAGCAGCAGCATTACAAGAAGCGACAGGCGCGCCTGGCCGGCTTGCTTCTGGATGGCCGCTACGAGCAGGGCGCCAGATACGGAGCCAGCGCCCGAGAGGCAGAGGAACAGCGTGAAGGTGTTGGGACCGCCGTGGAAGACGTCGCGAGCCATTACGGGGAGAAAGGTGATCAGCGGGTAGGACAGCAGCGTGGCGAGAAAAGCCAGGATGATTAGACTGATCATCCCTTCGCGTTTCAGCAGGAATTCGATGCCATCGCGCATGCTTCTGATTACGGACTTCTCCGTCTTTAGAGGTACGAAGTGAGGCCGGATCATCAGCAGAGAAGCGATCACGGCGAGGAAGGAGAGCCCGTTCAACCCGAAGCACCACTTTGCGCCAAGCTTCACGAGCGCAATGCCGCCGAGCGCCGGGCCAACTACTCTCGCTAGATTGAACTGGATCGAGTTCAGGGCAACGGCGTTCTGCAGATCTTCTTTCCCGACGAGCGTTGGAATGAGAGCCGAGTAGGCGGGCCCTCCGAAAGACTGCGCCACGCCAACCGTGAAGGAGAGGCACCAAATTTGCCAGACCCGTACCGCGTGGGTACCCGCCAGAATGGCGAGTGTAAAAGCGCAACAAAGCTGAATGACCTGCGAGATCAGCAGGAGGCTGCGACGGCTTTTGCGATCGGCAAAGACGCCTCCGAAAAGCGATAAGAGGAAGATCGGGATTTGGCCGAAGAATGCATCCAAGCCGAGGTAGAGAGGAGAGTTCGAAAGCTGAAGAACAAGCCAGCTCTGGGCAAGGAGCTGCATCCAGGTGCCTATGCTCGAGACGCAGGCCCCCAGCCACATCAACCTGAAATCAGGATAGTGGAATGCTCGAAAAACCCGGCTCAGCAAGCGATGCTTTCTGGAGGGCTGACGATGACGGGGTCTAGTGACATTCTCGAGGGCAGGCTCCCACTCAGCGCGAGGATGAATTTCGAGAGGATGGCAGCGGGGTCTGGCGTTCTATGAGGTGAAGAAGATTGCCGTCGGGGTCCTTGAAGAATAAGAGCCGGTTGCCCTGATTTGAATATGGCTCCCCTTCAAACTTTACTCCTTGGGAAGCGAGTTGGCTGCGCGCTCCATCAAAATCGTGGACGGAGATGGCGATATGCCTCATGCCGGGAGAGCGCAAGCCGGCTTGCCCGCGCTCACCTTCGGCAGGGATGATCTCAATTAGCGCGCCATTGGAGGCCTCGACGAAATAGTTGCCAGCGTACTCATAGGTGATTTCAAATTCGAGATTGGAAGCGTACCACTCGGCCAGCCGCTTGGGGTTCGGAGAGGCAATAGCGAAATGCTCGACACCGTTGAACATCATTCGGGATTGTAACAGCGACGGAAGCTGCCTCGTGGAGCGGTTTTCGACAAGGGTTTGTACCACGCAGGATCGGGAGGACGCCCGGACGTCTCGGACTGTCACTTGAATCAGCGCATTATTCTGTTCAAGGGCGAGAGCGAAGATAGTTAATTGCCATTTGGATTGCAGAAACTTGCCGAACTTGCATAGAGTATACGCAGTGGTCGGGCCCAACTTGTTAATGATTCGCTGATAGGAGGACGAAAGTTACGGTCAGTCAAGACTTGTTGGTGAACGCCGTAACTCTCAGGCAAGCAACTGCGAATTCACTTTCTAGGGCGCGCTGTGAGTGAAGCACGCACCCTCGATGTGGTTAGCCAGCCGAAAGAGCTCGAAGATCTCATGGAGCGCTATCAGAAAGGCGACGAGAAGGCCGCAGCAGGGCTGATAAGCAAATTGAGCGGACAGATTTTTAAGTTCTATCTTGCCGAGGTGCGGGAGAGACCGCTGGCGGAAGATCTGCTGCAGGATTTCTGGCTCAGGATCCACAGCGCCAGGCGCACGTACCGGGCAGGCGAGCCGGTGCTGCCATGGATTTACGCGATTGCGCGAAGAGTTCGCATCGATGACTATCGGCGCAACAGAAGCAGGCGTTACGAGGTGCAAAGCGAGCGACTGCCGAAAATGGCTGCTGGAAAATCGCCGGGAGACGAATCGCTGAATGTCACCGATCTGCTGGCGGTGCTGCCGGAATCGCAACGAGACGTGATTCTGTTGTTAAAAGTCTCGGGACTCAGCTTAGAGGAAGCGGCGCGGGCTACAGGGACAACCGTAGGGGCCGTTAAGCAGAAAGCGCACCGCGCGTATGAGCGGCTCCGAAAGCTGTTTGGCGGCGAAGCATGAATTGTAAAGGAATCGAAGATCTGCTGGCGGAAGGGCAACCGCTAACGGAATCGGCAGGTCAACATTTGGAAAACTGCAAAGGCTGTTCTGCGATGTTGAAAGCACTGGATGTATCAGGAACGGAGCCGGCGAGAGAGCGTGTAGTGCATATTCAGGAACTGCTTGGAACGCGTCTGGAAGCAGTTCGCGCTTTGGCATCTGAGCGTGTGCTGACGCGGCAATTTTGCGGGATATTTGCAGTCTTTTCCTTGCTTGCGGCGATTCCGTTCGGCTACAACGGATTTCACGTTCTGAACGGATACCAGAGATTCGCCTATTTCGCCGTGATCTCAATCGACGCGATATGGCTGGCACTCATTGTGGCGCATGAAATGATTCCAGGCTCGAAGCGAAAAGCGAGCGGATGGTGGACGATGACGGCAGCACTCGTCTCGCTGGCTCTTTTGACGACTCTTCTGTTTCACAATTTCGATTTGGACCGATTCGTCAGCAGTGGCGTGCCGTGCTTGCGCCTGGGTTCGCTGAGCGCGATTGTGAGCGGCGCGTTGTTTGGGTTCGTGTTTAGAAAAGGCTTTTTTGCCTCGCCTGTAGAAGCTGGCGCGAGTATAGGAATTTTCGCTGGACTTACTGGCGTCGCGGTTTTAGCGCTGCATTGTCCGCTGGAGAATTCAGTTCACATTATCGTCTGGCATCTAGGAACAATGATCCTGGGCGGCTCCGTAGGCGCTCTTATCGGAAGCGTGCGGCGCTGAATCCATTTGCTCGGACACTTTAGGATCACGAACAGATCGCATTGAAGACCGGATGAAGCTACCCCTTTATCATTATTGGGAAGGTCTTGCAGACCTGCGAAGTACCTATGAATGCGCGCCTTAGAATGGAAATCGATCTCTAAACGGCCCAACTGAAATCGCGAGCGTGCGGGGCAGTTGTCTCGTCTTTGCGCTCGAGCAGCCGCATCAACTCCAGGCGGAGAGCGTCTACTAGCGCCCGCCAGCTTGCATCGATGACATTGTCTGAGATACCGACGGTGGCCCAACTGCGCCGGTGATCGCTCCACTCGACGAGTACGCGCACTTTCGATTCGGTGCCCCCCTTGCCGCCGAGGACGCGCACTTTATAGTCGACCAGGCGGACATTGGTGATGGCAGGATAAATCGACGAGAGGCATTGCCGGAGACAGATGTCGAGGGCGTGGACCGGCCCGCTTCCGGTAGCGCTAGAAGAGTGCACCGCGTCGTCCACCCGCAAGGTAACCCCGGCCGTCGTGATAGTTTCATCTGTGCCGCTCTGCAGCCGGGTCGAGACTTCGTATTTGACCACTTCGAAGGGATGAAACTCGGGATGAGCGGCCTCTCTTACCAGCAGCTCAAAGGTACCTTCGGCAGACTCGAAATCGTAACCCTGGTGTTCCATTTGCTTGATGCGCTGTAAGAGTTCGCGGCCGGCAACATCTGTGAGGCTTTCCTTTAAGCCGAGCTGTTTGAGCTTGTAGGCGACATTGCCCCGGCCGGAAAGATCGCTGAGCAGAACACGCTGACGGTTACCCACTAGATCGGGCTGGATGTGCTCGTACGTGGCGGAGTCCTTCATGACCGCGCTGACGTGAATACCGCCTTTATGCGCGAAGGCGCTCGAGCCGACGTAGGCCTGATCGCGACGTAGAGAAAGATTGGCCATTTCCGCCACGAAACGGGCGACATTGGTAAGATTTTTCAGATTCTCGGGGCCGATCGTGTGATAGCCGAGCTTCAGCTCGAGATTAGCGATGATCGAGCAGAGATTGGCATTGCCACAGCGCTCACCGTAGCCATTGAGACAGCCTTGCACGTGCGAAGCACCAGCTTCGACCGCAGCCAACGTATTGGCAACCGCGAGCTCGGCATCGTTATGACAATGAATGCCTAAGACTCCGTCGAAGCGCGCGCGCACCGTTCCCAATATCTCGGCCACTCGTCCCGGCAACGTTCCGCCATTAGTGTCGCACAAACAGAGCACGTCTGCTCCGGCCGACTTGGCGGCTTCGAGGGTTTGTAGCGCGTAATTTGGATTGGCGTTGTAACCATCAAAGAAATGCTCCGCGTCGTAAACGACTTCGCGGCCATGTTCGATCAGGTGGCGGACTGTGTCCGAGATCAGCGAGAGATTCTCTTCTTCCGTAATGCCGAGAGCGCAGCGGACGTGAAAGTCCCAGGTCTTGCCGAAGATGGACACGACTGGCGTTTCAGCAGCTAAAAGCGCGGCGACGTTAGGATCCTTCTGTACGGAATTTTTTGCGAAACGCGTAGCGCCGAAAGCAGTGAGCCTGGAGTGTCCTAAGTTGAGGCTCTTGGCGCGCTCGAAGAACTCCTGGTCGCGCGGATTAGATCCAGGCCAGCCGCCCTCGATATAGTCGATCCCCAGTTCATCGAGTTTCTCGGCGATGAGCAGCTTGTCGTCGACCGAAAAAGAAACGGCCTCGCCCTGGGTGCCGTCCCGCAGTGTGGTGTCGAAGGTGAAGACTCTCATAATTAAGTGATCTGAATTAGAATGTGCTCGCGAGCAGAATAAAAGCAAAAAGCCACCGGCTGGTCCGCCCCGCCGATGGCCTCAGAAAATCTTTGAATGCACGAGGTCTCAGGCGGGGCCGCTAATGGCCTGGCTAATAAGGATGGCCTGAAGTAGAAGGAGCATGAAACCAGTAAGTCCGATTATAGATCAGATCGGGTCAGCGAGAACAAGTGTTTAGATAAACGTTGCATCCTTTATTGAAGTTCGCCTAAGCTGAAAATCAAGCCGTGCAAGGTCGCGCGGCACGACTTCCCCGTCTGACCTTTTCGCAATGTTCGCGAAAATTCACCTTCTGCGAAGCGAAAACTGTCACTGCGCGAATTCAAAAAAGCCGGCCATCCAGCCACGCTCCTTTCCGCGTTCCTCTATTTCGATGTGAGCTTTATGGTGTGGGTCATCCTTGGCCCGCTTGGCCCTTTCATCGGCGAAGCTTATCACCTTTCAGCGGCACAGAAGGGCCTTCTGACCGCACTTCCCGCGTTGGGCGGATCATTCTTTCGGCCCGTGTTGGGGTGGATGACGGAACGGTTCGGCGGGCGAGCAACGGCCCTTATCGGCCTCGCTTTCACGCTGCTGCCGCTGTTGGCAGGATGGAGATGGGCTCACACTTACCACGATCTTCTGGCGGTTGGTCTCCTGCTGGGCGTTTCTGGAGCAAGCTTCGCAGCCGCTCTACCGCTGGCCAGCGGCTGGTATCCGCCGGAGTATCAAGGTCTGGCGATGGGTATTGCTGGAGCAGGGAACTCCGGCACGCTATTCGCTACCTTGTTCGCCCCACGAGTCGCGCAACTCATCGGATGGCGTGATGTGTTTGGGTTAGCGATGATTCCGGTGGCGATCGTGTGGGGAATCTTCTTTCTGCTTGCAAGAGATGCGCCGATTGCTCGTCCCCGAAGAAGTTGGTCCGAATACGGTGCGCTATTTAAGATTCCCGATACAAGCTGGTTTTGCTTTCTTTATTGTCTGAACTTCGGCGGCTTTTTCGGTCTTGCGAGTTATCTATCGATCTTTTTTCACGATCAGTATTCGCTGATGAAGGTGGAATCCGGAGATTTCACTACGGTCGTTGTACTGTGCGGAAGCTTTTTACGTCCGGTCGGTGGGGTCCTGGCGGACCGGGTCGGCGGCTACCGCATGCTGGTTGGCTTGCTAAGCGGCGCGTGCGTATTCATGGCAGCCGTGGCGACCTTACCACCCGCGCCAATTGCCCTGAGTTTTTTGGCGCTAGGCATGGGGTTGCTTGGGATGGGCAACGGTTCGGTTTTTCAACTTGTGCCGCAACGTTTCGCCGAGCAGGTTGGCATTATGACGGGCGTGGTCGGAGCGGCCGGGGGTCTGGGAGGGTTTCTGCTGCCCTCGGCGCTCGGAATAGTGAAGCAGGAAACGGGCAACTTTGGAATTGGCTTTGCACTGTTGGCGCTGGCTATGTTTGGGGGGGCGGTAAGTCTACTTGGGTTAAAAAACGTTTGGCGAAAAACCTGGTCAAAGCCAGCGGCGCAGCGAGCGGGGCTGCTCCCACAGGAAGCGGAAGAGGATGTTGGGGCTTACGCTGCAAACGTGTAGAACGGCAGGCGCGGAGAGTGCGGCATCGATTTCGACGACCGCGACTCACTGCCCTTATTGCGCGCTGCAATGCGGGATGAACCTGGTTGTGGAGAAAGGCAAAGCTCGCGTGGAAGCGCGTGATTTCCCGACGAACAAGGGCGGATTATGTCAAAAAGGATGGACGGCTGCCGATCTGCTGAATCATCCCGAGCGTCTAACACAGCCGTTGCTGCGCGCGAGAAAAGATGCTGGGCTGCGGCCCGCTTCGTGGGACGAGTCATTCGATTACATCGCCTCACGGGTTCGCGAATTGCAGGAGGCGAGAGGGAATAACGCTCTGGGCGTTTTCGGGGGTGGCGGCCTTACAAACGAGAAGGCGTACGCGCTGGGAAAGTTTGCTCGAGTGGCGCTTAAGACATCGCAGATCGATTACAACGGGCGGTTTTGCATGTCTTCGGCTGCGGCCGCCAGTGTCGAAGCGCTGGGTATCGATCGCGGTTTGCCATTTCCGCTGGAAGACATACCGCACGCGCAAACGATTTTGCTGGTCGGGAGCAATATCGCGGAGACGATGCCTCCCGTGATGCAGTACTTTCAGGCACAACGGAAGAATGGGGGTGCCTTGATCGTGGCCGATCCGCGACTGACGCCGACAGCGGCCGCAGCTACGCTGCATTTGCAGATCACGCCGGGTACTGACGTTGCGCTCGGCAGCGGGCTGTTAAACATCGCGGTGAAGGAGCGCTACATCGATCCCGTTTTCATTGCGGAGCGTACTACGGGATTCGAGGAAATCAAGCGGGCGGTTGCGTCTTACTGGCCGGCTCGTGTAGAGAGAATCACCGGCATTCCCGAGAAGCAGCTCGAAATCGCCGCCCGCATGCTGGGAAAGGCGGCTACGGCCATTATCCTTACCGCTCGCGGGCCGGAACAACAGAGCAAAGGCGTCGAAAATGTGCTGAGCTTTATCAATTTGGCATTGGCTCTGGGCAAGGTGGGCAAACCCTACTGCGGTTACGGCTGTCTGACAGGCAGGGAAACGGGCAAGGCGGCCGCGAGCACGGACAAAAGGCTGATCAACTGCCGGGCTATCGAAAATCGACAATCCCGAGCACCGCAGGCATATAGCAGGGGTGTGGGGTGTGACGGAACAGGATTTGCCAGGACCCGGTAAATCGGCTTATGAGATGCTCGACGCGCTCGGAACCGAAGAGGGCGTGCGAGGCCTGTTGGTCTTTGCATCGAATCTGGCGGTATCGGCACCGAAAGCGGCACACATCGAAAAGCGTCTGAGGGCGCTCGATCTGCTGGTGGTTACTGATTTCTTTTTGTGAGAGACGGCTGAGCTGGCAGATGTCGTGCTTCCTTCCCCCCAATGGGCAGAAGAGGAAGGCACGATGACCAACTTGGAGGGTCGGGTTCTCTTGCGACAAGCGGCTATGCCTGCGCCGCTGGGTGTGCGCTCCGATCTCGAAATCATACAGGCTTTGGCTGAACGTTTGGGCTGCGGTTCGAAGTTCTCAGCGAAGCCGGCAAATACATTCGTGGAACTGCGGTGCGCTTCGGCGGGCGGTGTGGCCGATTATGCGGGAATCACTTACGAGCGGATCATGCAAGACGATGGAGTGTTCTGGCCTTGCCCGAGCGAAAATCATGCGGGCATGCCGCGCCTATTTATGGAACGCTTTCCGACGGAGGACGGGAGAGCGCGTTTCCGGCCAGTCGAATTTCGTCCTTCGGCCGAGCAGCCGGATACCGAGTTTCCGCTCTATCTGACGACCGGGCGGGTAATGGCGCACTATCAATCCGGCACGCAGACGCGCCGTGTTGAAAAGCTGAATGCCGCAGTGCCGCATGCGTTCGTGGAGATTCATCCAGCAATGGCGCTCAGCTACGGAATCACACAAGGCGAAACAGTATCTCTCACGACGCGCCGAGGGACCGCGTTCGCCAAAGCTCAGCTTACCCCGTCGATACGGATCGACACGGTTTTCGTTCCGTTTCATTTTGTGGGGCTTGGCCGGGCCAATCTGTTGACCAACCCAGCGCTCGATCCGATTTCCCGAATGCCTGAATTCAAAGTCTGCGCTGTACGCATCCAGAAAGCTTCCCAATGTTAGAAAAGCCAACGTTTGTGCAAGGCGTTTTCGCGTTTCAGGGTGTTGGAATGGAAGCGCCACAGCGGTTTTCGCCGCCGCTCACATATGGAGTGCCGTTCGACAACCGTTCGCAAATGATCTATTTCCGGGCGGGTAATTCGTCGGCGGAAATGATCTATGTTTTGCTCACGCGCGATGGGAAAGCCATGCGATACTTCCCGCTCGGCGCGCGTGGAGCAATACACGTCCCACTGGCGGTGGTGGAAGATCTGCATCCGGATACCAGCATGGAAGTGCTGGTTGCGGCGCCAGCCGGAACGAGCGGCTCACTGGTTCTAGATATCGGGTTCACGGAGTTCTGAGGCGATGCAAAAACAGAAACTGGTAGTCATCGGCAACGGTATGTCGGGAGCTCGGGTGGTAGAAGAGATCCTGGCGCGGGGCGGGGCCAACTTGTTCGAGATCACGATGTTTGGCGACGAGCCTTACGGAAATTACAATCGCATTCTGCTCTCGAACGTGCTGAACCGAACGCAAGAGGAGAGCGAAATTTTTCTGAATCCGCTGGCCTGGTATCGCGAGAACGACATCACGTTGCACGCCGGCGTCCGTGCAGAAACGATATTGCGCAAGTCGCGGGTGGTACTGGCGGATGATGGTACGGGCGAGGCTTACGACAAGCTCATTATCGCGACTGGAAGCCGATCTTACATTCCGCCGATCGAAGGTTTGTCGGCGTCTGACGGATCCTACAAAGCCGGGCTATTTGTTTTTCGCAGCTTGGACGATTGTCGCGAGATTGCGGCTTATGCAAAGGGACGTGGACGCGCCATTGTAATCGGCGGCGGGTTGCTTGGCTTGGAAGCCGCACGGGGCTTGCAGAATTTTGGTTTGCAGGTTGAGGTAGTGCACCGGGGCGGCCACCTGATGGGGCAGCAATTGGATCCGCAAGCCGGCGCCATTTTGAAGACAACCATGGAAAAGATGGACATGCGGGTTCATCTTCGCAAGAATACGACGGCGATTCTAGGCGGAGAGAAAGTAGAAGGGCTGGTTTTCGCAGATGGCACGTCTTTCGATTGCGACCTGGTGGTGATCGCTACAGGGATCAGTCCGAATGTCGAAATCCGAGCGCGCAGCGGTTTGACTGTCGAGCGCGCGATAGTGGTGGACAACCAGATGCGCGCGATTGACGATCCAAATATTGATGTAGTTGGCGAGTGCGCGCAGCATCGCGGCAATGTTTACGGCTTAGTGGCTCCGCTTTGGGAACAGGCGAAGGTGCTGGCCGATCAAATCACGGGCGCCAATCCCCAGGCCGCCTATCACGGCTCGAAAGTAGCTACCAAGCTGAAAGTGATGGGCGTGGAAATGGCGTCAATGGGCGTTTCGGAGCCGGAAGACGAGCGCGACGAAATCGTTCAGTTTACCGAGCCCGCCGGGGGACGTACAAGAAGTTGATCATCCGCGATGGACGACTCATTGGCGCGATTTTATTGGGAGATATCAGCAAAGCTGCGTATCTCACGCAGGCTTTCGATCGGGACACTCCCCTTCCCGAAGACCGTTTGGCGCTGCTGTTCGATATCGGCGCGCCCGCCAGGCAGGTGACAGTTGAAGAAATGTCGCCCGAAATGCAGATCTGTAACTGCAACGGCGTCAGCAAAGGCGCGCTGGTGGCCTGCGTCAAAGCCGGAAGGCGCAGTCTGAAGTCCGTCATGGAAGCTACAAGGGCCGGTATGGGTTGCGGGTCCTGCAAGAGCATGGTGTCGGAAGTTATCGGGTGGGCCTGCGGCGGTCAGCTCGATGAAGATCCTTCAACTCACTACTATGTTCCGGGGGTGGCTTTGAGCAAGCCGGGCCTGATACGCGCCTGCCGAGAGCAGAACCTCAAATCTGTTTCGGCCGTGTTTGCGGCATTGGCAAGCGGCCAAGAGGATCCGGCCAGTAAAACCGGGCCTGGCCTCGCTACTGAATACGATTTGGGCCGAAGAATATCAGCACGAGCCTGATGCGCGCTTCATCAACGAACGCGTCCATGCGAATATTCAGAAGGATGCGACATTTTCGGTTGTCCCTCAGATGCCTGGCGGAGTGACGAGTGTCGCCCAATTACGCCGCATCGCTGATGTGGCAGAAAAGTACAGCGTGCCAATGGTGAAGCTCACCGGCGGCCAGCGGATCGATCTTCTCGGCATCAAAAAGGACGTTCTGCCTAACGTCTGGCGCGATTTGGGAATGCCCTCCGGCCATGCTTATGGAAAGTCGTATCGCACGTGCAAGAGTTGCGTCGGGACGGATTTTTGCCGTTTCGGACTGGGCGACAGCACAACGCTGGCGATTCGCATCGAAAACTTCTTGAAGGGGATCGATTCACCGGGCAAGATGAAAATGGCGACGGCCGGCTGCCCCCGCAACTGTTCGGAGGCGATGGTCAAGGACCTGGGAGCGGTCGCGGTTGAGGGCGCTAAATGGGAGATCTACATAGGCGGAGCAGCAGGAGCGCACGTCAGAAAAGGCGATGTACTCTGCGTTGTGGACAGCCATAACGAGGTTCTGAAGTACTTATCGCGATTCGTACAGTATTACCGCGAGAACGCCAAAGATCTCGAGCGGACGTACGGCTTCGTGGAGCGGCTTGGAATCGAGAAAATCCGCTCAGTTGTGGTGGACGACAGCGAAGGCATCGCCGAGCGTTTAGAAGCGGACTTACAGCGCAGCGCGGCGGCTTACCGCGATCCCTGGAGCGACGCTGTCCACTCCATGGCGGCTAATCAGTTCGCATCGCTTTTGCCAGTGATTCAATGACAGAAACCATGCTCGAGATTGCCGTGGCTCCGCTAAGTGCAATTCCGCCTGGAGAAGGCCGCACGTTTGAGGTTGGCGGGAAGCAGCTAGCGATTTTTCATACGCGAAGCGGTGAAGTGTTCGCCACGCAGGCGACATGCCCGCAAAAGGCAGGTCCGCTCGCCGACAGGCTGGTGGGCGGCACTACTCTCATTTGCCCGCTGCATAGCTGGAAATTCGATTTACGGACGGGAGCCGCAACGCTAGGTTCCTGCGGAATCGAAACGTATCCTGTGCGGCTGGAGGCGGGAAAGCGGATTGTCGTGGCGTTGAGCTCGAATCGGGAGTGAGGGAGCGAGGGTTAACTTTCTAGCAACCTGTTTACCCGGATGGCGACGGATACGCCATCGCGGATCGGCAGTTGGGTGACATAAAACTCGGGCGAGGCGAACAGGCGCTGGTTGAAGAGGCATACGGCGTGGTCGGTTGCTTCTTGCGGGTTGAGTACGCGCGAATGCCACAGGGTGTTGTCGGTGATGAACAGGCCGCCCCTGTTAATCCGATCCGGCACTGCGTCTAAAACAGCCGGATAGCCGTCCTTGTCGACATCGTTGAAGATCAGATCAAAGCTGCCGGGTGTGGATGCCAACGCTGTTAGGGCGTCGCCGACGTGGATGTGGATGCGCGAGGCTACTCCAGCGCGCTCGAAAGAAGCTTGAGCATGTTGAGCATTTTCCGGGCTACCGTCTGAGTAGTGCACTTCTGCGTCGGGGCCGGCAGCGCGAGCGAGCCAGATCGTGGAGTAGCCGATCGCCGACCCGAGCTCAAAGATCCGTTTCGCTTTCGTCATTATTACTAAGCTCGCTAGGAAGCGTGCCACAGCGGGACCAATGATCGGAATGTTGTGCTCAGCGGCATAGACTTCAATTTCTGCCAGCACTTCGTCGCGGGGCGGCAGCAAGCCGTTCATATATTGCTCGATATTAGGATCGGTAATCACGTGGCAGGAGTTCCGGCAAGGCGTTGCTATATCGCGCAAGGAAAGTGTATCAGGCGTTTGGCACCGTCGGGCTGGCTCTGTTCCAGAGATACATGGCGGCGTACGCTCGCCAGGGCCGCCAAGCTTCAGCGCATCGCTCAAGCTGTTGAGAGTTGTCTAAGTTCAAGGCGCGCAGAAGACTGAGGTCGCTGGATAGAAAGGCATCGGGTTCGCCGAGCGCTCGCATCGCTACGTATTGCGCGGTCCATTTCCCAATACCAGGGATTTCACGCAGCCGGCTCAGAAAGGCATCGGTGTTCGCGATCCGCTCAAAGATAATTTGCCCGTCGCAAACGGCGCGCGCGAGCGCTCGAATGGTCTCGGCTCGGGCAGCAGGCAGACCGATACCGACAAGATCGGCACCGGCAAGGACATCGGGTGAGGGGAAGAGATGAGTCAGATCTCTTGCTGGAGAGAAAGGCTGCCCAAAAGCTCTTACTATCCGGCCAGCTCGTGTTGTAGCGCCTTTGACGGTGACCTGTTGGCCGAGAATGGCTCGGGTTGCGAGCTCGAAACCATTCCAGCAGCCAGGCACCCGTACACCCGGATCCGCGTCAATCTGCTCACTTAGGAATGGGTCCGATTTCAGATTGGACGTGATGGCCGCCCAATCTGCATTCAGATCGAACATAGCGCGTATTCGCTCGATGATGAAGAAGAGCGAGCGTGGATCCCCAAACTGAACGCGCACGAGCAGAGAGTGATTCTCCTGGTCGAGTGAGACCTCGAAGTAGCCGTAGTTGCCGTCCAGGGAGATGGAACGACGATAAGCGCCCGACTCCACGGATTCCACGCCGGGCGTAGCGCGAGCGGCGAGGAACGCTAACATGCTATTCCAGGCATAAGGTGGGCGGAAGCGCAGGCGAAAGAGGTATTCATTCTCCGGCTGGGTCGTCGTCTGGCGCGCAAGACCGCGGATTTGAGTTGGTGTTCGATGATAGGTCGTGATGATGGCGGCATTGAATCGTCGCACGCACCCGAAGCCTGAGGCCAAGGCAATTTGATTCATCGCTAGGCTAGTCTCGTCGATGAGCTTCTTTGCGAAGTGAAGGCGGCGTGTCTGAGCCACAGCAATAGGTGTGGCTCCCAAATGCTGGAGGAACAGGCGGCGAAGATGGCGCGAGCCAACGCCTACTCGCTCTGCGAGAGCTTCCACCCCACCGTCCTCGAGGCCGCTCTCGCCAATCAGCCGCAAGGCGCGGGAAACTGTGGTTGAAGTTCCCAACCAGGCCGGAGTTCCGGGCGAGCATTCCGGACGGCAGCGCAGGCAAGGGCGAAAACCCGCTTCCGCGGCGGAGGCAGCAGTAGGGAAGTATCGGACATTCTCCTCTTTGGCGGGCGGCGCGGGACAGATCGAACGGCAGTAGACACCGCTGGTGCGCACGCCAATGAAGAACTTGCCGTCAAAGCGCGCATCCCGCGACAGTCTCGCTCGCGAACACGTCTGCAAATCCAGCTCCATATGTATGTCGCGAACCTATGATAGTTCGATTGTGGAGAAATAATTAGACGTTTTCGGACCAAGCTCCCAGTGGCTCGAAATGGGGCTTTGGGAGCAAGGTCCGCAAACGTCCATGTTTATCGGGAGCGACGTCCGGAAACGTCCAGCTTCATCGACACCACGGATCTATCGTGGCAGCATGCGATCTAAGATATTGACCTGCATCACTTCGGCGATCTTATTTGCTTGGCTGACGGCTGCCGTTCGGCTCGGGGCACAAGAGCAGCAGGAACACAGCATTTCCCATTACCGCGTTTTCAATTTGGGTACACTGGGCGGAACATCCAGCAGTGGCAATACGATTAACAACCGAGGCTGGGCTATGGGCAGCGCCAATCTTTCGGGGAACACGGTCGAGCACGCGACTGTTTGGGTGTACGGATTAAGGTTCGATCTCGGTACTCTTGGAGGGCCAAACAGCGACATAGCTTGGCCAGTCAAGAATGATTGGGGTAAGATCGCGGGCATATCTGAAGTTTCGACTATCGATCCGTTGAAGGAGCAGTTTTCGTGTCCGGCCTTTTTCCCTATCACTGGCCATTCGTGCCGAGGCTTTGTGTGGCAATGGGGCGAGATGACCGAGCTTCCAACGCTCGGCGGGAATAACGGCATTGCCACCGGGGTGAACAATCGGGGCCAGGTAGTTGGGTGGGCGGAGAATACAGTTCATGACCCGACGTGCCTACCTCCCCAGGTTCTGCAATTCGAAGCCGTGATCTATGGGCCCGAAAAGGGCAGATCCAAGAACTTGCACCGCTCCCCGGCGACTCGGATGGAGCAGCCACGGCGATCAATGACAAGGGACAGGTGGTTGGTATCTCGGGCGCTTGCGATGTGGCTATTGGGGCATTCAGCGCGAAACACGCGCTCCTCTGGGAAAACGGCAAGGTGACTCAGATCGGCACTCTCGGAGGGGCTGGGTGGAACACGCCGACAGCGATAAATAACCTGGGTCGAGTAGTTGGATTTTCTGACTTGCCCGGTGACGTGAGCGGCGGAAAACTCACGTTTAATTTCCACGCTTTCCTTTGGACCAAGGAGGGTGGTATACAGGACCTTCACACGCTTCCGGGGGATAGTTTAAGCGAAGCACTCGACATCAACGATCAAGGCCAGATAGTGGGCGTGTCGTGCACGGCCAATTTCGCGAGCTGCCGTGTCTTTCTTTGGCAGGACGGAGTAATGAAAGACCTAAACAGCCTCATTCGGAATGGCTCCCGGCTTCATCTGATATCTGCTGGCGGCATTAACGATAGAAGGGAAATTACAGGGCAGGCCTGTGTTCTCTCGGATGGAGCCTGTACCAGCAGCAGCGAGACACCTGCGTTTCTGGCGATCCCCAGGTGGGACTGGGACGACAACGACGCCGCTTCTGCAGGAGAAGCTAGCGTGAACGAAGGGCCGCAGCTTGTGTTGCCGGAGGACATGCGTCAGCAGCTTGTACGCCGACTAGTCTTCGGCAGCGTTGGAACCGAGTCCATCAAACCACAGTGACGAATCGAGAGCGATAGGAATGGATCGCAACCGCGTACGAACTGAGGGATGAACGCCGCTTGACCGACCTTATGAGTGCGGGCGCCGGTTTGCGAGAACGAATCCTAGAGCAAAGCTGACGGCTGGGACCGAAACCAATTTTTCCCAGTGATAGAAGGCAACAAAGCCCGTGCCTGTCGATGTGATCTCGAGCGCACCCGCCGGCATAGCCGACATCCGACCGCCACCACCTCCGCCCGCGCCCTTCGATATTGACGGCGAGGCTTGCTCGCTATGAGGCGCTCCGCCACCGCGAAAACCATAAGAGATCCGCGCTACCGGGATGACGGTGCGGTCCCCTCTGGACACTGGCTCTCCATAGACTTTCTTCCCGTCGCACTCGATTGGAAGATCTCGCCGGTGATCTTCAGAATTTCTGGCACGCTCATACTCTCATTGTCGTTCTCCGAGCGCCGTACAGACTGCACGTTTCGCGTGTGACAAAAATTCGATAAAAATTATCGTGCTTGCATTCAACTAGATAGCGCAAAAATGGACGAGACGCGGCACCGCAAGGTTAAGCTCGTGGGCGAATGAGCTTGAGTTCGGCGGAAAAGTATGTGCAGCGGGACGCACTCAGCAATGAACTGTGCTGGGCGTACGTACCACTTCCCTCGCAATCCAAGTTTCTCGCTTTGGCAGCGCGGCTGAAAGGCTTTTCAGGGCCGGTGGGCTCTGGCAAGAGCGCCGCGTTGAGCTTTGAAGCGCTGCGCCAATCTTTCATCAACTGGGGCAGGCAGGGGATTCTGGCGGCGCCCACCCTCGCGATGCTGCGGGACGCGACGCTCACGACTATGTTCCGAGCAATGGAAGAGCAGGATGTCGATTTCGAGCTTCTGAAATCCGATGGCGAGCTGACGATTACGTCACCCGCCAGCACGATTCTGCTGCGCTCGCTCGAGGAGCCGGAACGGCTCCGCGGCACGAACCTGGCGTGGTTCGGCATCGACGAGCTGTCGTACACACGTGAGGAAGGCTGGCTGAGACTCGAAGCGAGGTTGAGAGATCCGAAGGCCACAATGCTGTGCGGCTTCGGAGTTTGGACACCACAGGGACACGACTGGATTTATAAGCGCTTCATTCACAATCCGGTAAGCGGCTACGGGTGTGTGCGGGCGAGGCCGTTCGAGAACCGCTTCCTCTTAGATAAGACGCCCGACTACTACGAGCGGCTGGAGAGCAGCTACGATCCTAAGTTTTATCAGCAAGAAGCGCTCGGCGAATACCTAAACAGCCGCGCAGACCGGGTTTATCACTGTTTTGATCCCGCAGTGCACGTTGCGCCGCACGGTTATCAGCGAAGCGAAGCGGTGCTCTGGGCGCTGGATTTCAACGTTTCGCCAATGAGTTCGGTGGTCCTACAGTGGCGAGGTGCCCGGCTGGCGGTGATCGACGAAATCGTGCTCGAGCGAGCTACTACGGAAGAAGCTTGCATGGAGTTTGAGAACCGGTATAAGGAGCATGCTGGCGCGCTCGAGATTTACGGCGACGCGAGCGGCCGGAATATGCACACGGCAGGTACAAACGATTACTCGACGGTGCAGAACTGTTTAACGAGAGCGGGTTTCCGAAACATGAAGTTGCGGGTGCCAGCAAGCAACCCGGCGGTGTTGAACCGAGTTCGAAAGGTAAATGCGCTGCTAACGAACGCAGCGGGAGAGGTGCGGCTGGAAGTGGACCCGCGCTGCAAGGAGTTGATACGCGACTTCGAAGAGGTCATGTATAAGCCGGATTCGGGATTAATCGACAAGCTTCGCGATCCTAAACGGACACATGCTTCGGACGCACTGGGATATGCGATTTGGCAGCTATTCGGGGAGAAAACCCAGGCAGGCGAAGTTGACAAGCGCCTCTTTTGAATGAGAAAGCAGGACGAGAGTATATGACTGACATTGATAGAGAGCATCCTGACTTCGCGCGGAAGCGGTCCATGTGGCGCATGTACCGGGACTTATACGCCGGAGGGCACGAGTTCAAATTTCGTGCCGCGGACTATCTACTGCGCCGCCAGAAGGAACCGTTAGATGTTTACAGCGAGCGTCTGCATCGAGTGTTCTACGAGAACTATATCGGATCGATTGTGGATTGGTTCGCTTCGACGCTCTTCAGGCGGCAACCGAGTTTGCAGCTAGAAGGAGGTTTGGTCTCGGGCAGAGAATTTCTGACCCAGTTTGCCGATGATTCAGACTTGCGGGGAACGACCCTTTCATCGTTTCTCCGGCAGTGCTTTGTGGATGCACTGGTCGCGGGGAGCAGCCATATCCTGATCGATTTTCCGAGCAGCTCCGAGAAGCCGCAGACGCGAGCGGAAGAAGACCTGGCGGGACTCTCCAGAGCCTTCCTAGTGCGCTACGAGGCGGAGGAGCTCATCAACTGGAGCCGGAATGAGCGCGGCGAGTATGAGTGGGTCGTGCTGCGCCATAAAGTAGCCCGGCAGCCCAGCGTCGAGGATACCCGGATTGTGGAAGAGACGTACTGGCGCTATTACGACCGGGCTGAGTTTCGGAGTTACAGGCAGGTCTGCAATAGCGTCAAGAATGCTCCGATTGAACTCGTTGCGCAGGGCAAGCACGGATTGTCGCGGCAAGGGCGTGTACCGCTGATCGATTTACACCTTAGCGAGGGACTGTGGTTGATGAACAAAGCGGCCCACCTGCAGTTAGAGCATTTCAATAAGTCAAATGCACTGAGCTGGGCCATTACGATGGGCCTGTTCGCGATGCCGGTTATCTATTCGGACCGGGAGTGGAGCCAGATAGTTGGCGAGAGCTACTTTATTCAACTAGGTCCAACAGACAAATTCGGGTGGACTGAGCCGGACGGAAAAGTCTACCAGATCGCGGCCCAGAATCTGGAAACGCTTAAAGAGGAAATGTACCGGGTTTGCTACTTATCGCAGGCTTCCGGGGAAATGATCGGCGGCCACGCGCAATCAGCGGCAAGCAAGCAGTTGGATTTCACAATTACGCACGAAATACTGCGCGCATATGGAACGACTGTGAAAGATTGCATCCGAAGCATCGTGACGGCTATTACGGAGGCGCGCGAAGACGGGGTAGCGGTGGCGGTTTCCGGGTTAGATGAAGTGGATATCAGCGACTTCGGAACCGAATTGCAACAGGCGGCCAGTCTTCTGCAGTTGGGGATTAACTCGCCGACGCTGCGGACACAGATCTATCAACGAATTGCGATGAAGTATCTGAGCGATGCGCGGCAGGAAATTAAAAATCAGGTTGCGCAGGAAATAAATGCGCAAGTGACTAATTAGGAGAACAGAAGAGTATGTCAGATCAAACGCCAATGGATCAGCAGCCGGCTGCTCCGGACGTACGTGACATCGTCCGCCAGGCAATTGAAGAATTTGTCCGCACAGAACAGCGGCAGGCCGAACCGGCTTACAAGGCGGAACTGCAGGATGAGCGGAAACGGCGTGAAAGCCTGGAAGCAAGGCTGAATCAGCTGGTGGAAGAGAACCGGAAGGCGCGGGCGGCGGCGGAAGAAGCCGACCGGCATGCGCAGATTCGGACGGAATTGCAACGGACGGGTATCTCGAAGATCGATCTCGCGTTTCGTGCTATGAAGGACGAAATCGTGCGTGCGGAAGACGGACGGCTGCAGACGAGGGGGGCGGACGGAAAATCGCTACAGGATTACGTTGCGAGCTTCGTGCAGGATAACCCGGAACTTCTGCCAGCGCGCATCGCGGGAGGTAGCGGGGCGCAAAATCCTGCGAGGAACCACGGACAGGCAGAAGGACCCGGAATTTCGCTCGAGAGCATCCGCCCGGGCATGAGCAAAGACGAACTAGACCGGGTACGTCAGCACATTTCGAAGCTTGCTGCACAGGCTCTCCGCGGCGCTTAAACGCGGAGAAAACGTTTCTGAGTATCCGAACGAGGCACGAAAAACTGCCTCGTTCATTCCGTTGGCGGCGAGTGCCGCAACAGGCCCTACAAACAAAAGGTAAGTGTGCCTGAACGACACACGGTTGTGTCGTGACTTTTATAGAGGAGAGTTATGTCAACAATTACATCTGCCAATCTGGCGAATGCGATCGTTAAGTTAGTTGCTGCCGATGCGCTCCCCGCATTGGTGGGGAACCTTGTTATGGGTAACCTGGTCAACCGCGACTACGAGCCGGTGTTAGCTCATAGCGGAGACACGGTAAACGTGCCGATCCCTCCCGTGCTGGTTGCAAACAACATAGCCGAAGGGGGAACGATTACAGCGCAAAATCCGAATCTTGGTAACGCGCAGATTGTGCTCAATACGCACGCTGAAGCGTCTTTCCAGCTTCCGGACGTGACAAAGGCGCTAGCGTATCCTGAACTGCTGAAGGCGTACATGCAGCCTGCCGTGATTGCAATTGCGGAGCGGGTCGAGAAGGATCTTCTGGGTCTCTACGGCCAGTTCACCGCAAACGCTCCGGTTGGGACCGCGGGAACGCCAGTGACGGAGGCGACGATCGATGCTGCCGAAACGGCGCTCTTCACTGCGAAGGTGCCGGCCAGCGCTCCGAAGTACCTGCTCGTCGATTCCAATACGTATTCCCAAATCCGCCAGATCCCGCGCTTCAGCGAGTACTACTCGTCGGGCGAAGCGGGCCTAAAGGCGCTGGTTGAAGGAAACGTCGGAAAGATGAAGGACTTCTTTATCTTCCGGTCGCAGTTCGTGCCGACGACCGGCGTTGCGTCTCCGAACACCCACAATTTGGCGTTTTCAAAAGATGCGATCGGGTTGGTGGTTCGCCGCCTGCCGCAGCCGCTGCCCGGGACAGGCGCTATTGCCGAGTATGCAGAGATGGGCAACTTCGGTCTGCGCATCGTGATGAGCTACCAGCCGAACACACTTGCTCAGCAGTTCACGGTGGATGTCCTTTACGGCTGTGGAGTTCTGCGGAACAACTTCGCAGTCCAGGTGAACAGCTAGATAGACGATCTTTACCGATCGCGGGAGTCCTCATTATGAGGGCTCCCTTTTTTGTTAGGAGCGAACCATGGATCTAAGACATTATTTTCGGAAGATTCGGGAGATCGAGGCGACGATCACTGAGACGCACGTGTTTGTCTGCAGTCTGGAGACATCAGACGGCGGGAAGGCCGGCGTGGTCACAGAAGTCGGGCGCGAACTGGCGGCCAAGATGATCGCCGAAGGGCGGGCAGCGCTGGCTACGAAAGGCGAGAAAGAAGGGTTTCTAGAGTGCCAAGCAGAAGCGCGTGCCGCAGCACAGAAAGCCGAGATGGCGCGGCGGCTGCAGGTAACAATCGTGTCCGATGCCGAAGGCATGCGCCCGATGACTCAGGCGCCCTCGGGCGGTAACACAAATTCAAAGAGATAGGACAACAACATGGCCCTGTTCACTGATGAAGCAGTCGTTACGCTAAATGATCTGCTCGCGTTTGAGGCGTCTCTGGAGGGCGTTGCCTCCTCCTATGGGATCGACGTCGACAACAAGATAAGTCTCGCCACAGGTGCAATCAGTGACAAGCTCATGCTGTGGTTGCTGAACTCGGGTGCGTCGGACCCACAGTGGCTGAACCGTCGAATCCTCGGGTTATCGACGGTTGTGGTTACGCCGTCTTTGCAGCGCTGGATATGCTTCGAGTCGTTGGCACGAGTGTTTGCAGAGGCATATAACGTTCAGTTAAATACGAGATTTCAGGGTAAGTTGACGGAATACCAGCAAGAAGCAAAGAGCGCTTCCGACGTGTTCTACCAGTCGGGTGTTGCGATCGTCTACAATCCACTTCCGAAGCCGGCGGTGCCGTTGCTTTCCGTGCAGGCTGGGAGTTTGCTCGCCCAGCCCATTTTCATCCAAACGGCCTGGATTGATGCAACGGGAAACGAAAGCGCTCTGAGTATTGTTAACGGATCTGTACTACCCGATAACTCAAGTTTTGCGGCGGCAATGGCCGAAGGAGCGCTGGGATCTCCGTCCGCGGCGACGGGCTGGAACGTCTATGCAGGCAGTCAATCAGAAAACCTAACGAGACAGAATGGCGATCCGCTGGCGATTGGCTCGACATGGCAATTGCCCAGCTCAGGCCTTCAGGTAGGCCCGAATCCACTCGACGGGCAACCGCCGATGTTTTACATTACGCTTTCCAAGCAGATCAAGCGAGGATGAACTGGAATGACACCGAAATCACTTTTGGCAGCACAGAAGCTCTCAGTGAAACTGACCGCAACGAATACGCTACAGCAGCAGGTCACAGCTTTAGCGGCGGCGTCTAACACCACGGTGCCAAAGATTGCGCCGAGCCAGGTTGTATTGTCTTCGGCTTCGCCGGAGTTAGGCGATATGAACATACAGCTTATTTACCCGCGAGTATGTATCTACAGCACCAGTGTGAAGAATACGCAGTTCGAGAAATTCCGTTCGTTCTCAGGTCAGGTATGGCTGGCAGCAGAGATTTGGGCGAGCGCTAATCTGGTGACGCAGGCCGATGAGTGGATCCACTTCTACGTCGAGAGCGTAGGAGAAATTCTGCAGGACAATATTGGCGACTGGGGAGATGGCATGTTCTACGGAGGTGCTTACGACGTAGCGTTTCAAGCTCCGAAGGTGGGAGGGCTGGGTTTTGTGGAATCAGCAAAACTCACACTTAGCCTGACCGTGAGCGCGAGTTAGGGGGCCTGAAGGTGAGCAGTTATATTTCTTCCAACGCAAACCGATTTTATGCAGCGATTGAGCCATCGTATGGACAAGCTGCAGCAATTACCGGGATTAATCGCTTCCCGGCAGTCCGGTTACACGCTCACCAGAGTGTCGAGATCGGCAAACGCTTAGATAAGACCGGCTCACGAACATTCCTGGGCGCGTCGAGCAACTCGCGGCGTCAAACAACGTTTGAAGTGCAGACGTATCTCACATCTTGGAACGGCTCGGGTGAGCCCTCCTACGGGCCGCTATTTCAGGCGGGGTTGGGAAAGCCGGCGGCCCTGAGCACGGGTCTGACGGTCTCTTCCGTGCAAGAAGCGCTGCAGTTGCAGACTAGCGTGTTGCACGGACTGTCGGCGGGTTCGGGAGTTTCGTACAACAGTGAAATCCGGTTCGTGACAAGGGTAATCGATCCGCAGACTTTCTTAGTGAATGCACCATTTAAGAGCGCGCTCGAGCCAGGTAACGCCCTGGCACCGACGGTGACCTACGCTTTATCGACGGGACTGCAGGGCGTGACGATCTACGATTTTTGGGATCCGATTACGGCGGTAAGCCGGATCGTGACGGGCGCCGCGGTTGATACCTTGAACGTCTCGGTCAACGGCGATTTCCACGAGTTCACGTTCAGCGGGCCGGCAGCTGACTTACTCGACTCCAGCAGCTTCGTTGCGGGGAATGGGGGCTTAGCGAACTATCCGGCGGAACCTGCCATTGGCGCATTCGACTACTCGATTGTGCCTGGACATTTGGGTGAAGTGTGGTTAGGCGGCAGTGCGAGCCAGTTCTTTACTCTTACCGGCGCATCGCTGGAAGTAAAAAACAATGTTGCGATGCGGGCCCACGAGTTTGGCTCTTCGTACCCGAGAGCGATTGCAGCGGGTGAACGCGAAGTACAGTCTCGTTTCACGTTACTGGCGCAAGACGACGCACAAACAGTGGCTTTGTATGCAGCGGCAAAGCAGCGAAGCCCGATACCGGCGCTGTTGCAATTAGGCCAGCAGCAAAGGCAATTAATGGGTATTTACATGCCGAATGTGGTGCCCGAGATACCCGTCTACAACGATTCTCAACCGAGGCTCGAATGGGAGTTCAACAACAATTTGGCGCAGGGGGTATCCAATGATGAAATCTTTATTGCGTTCGCATAACCAGACGGACTATGCAAGCGTCGTTTGGCACCAGAGCCGTTGTTTAGAACGGGTGAGGTTTGCTGTGAGACGACCCTCGTTGGCGCAGCGGATCGAACTTACAGGCCAAGTACGAGAATTGACCTTGAAACACGAGTTTCTAAAGGCGGGAAATGCTTCGGATCAGATTGAAGCAGCCCTCTCGGAGTTACTGGTTCACAAACTGTACGTGGAGTGGGGGCTGGCGGAGATCCAGGGATTGAAGATTGACGGAAATCCCGCCGCCACGGAGAATCTGATCGAGCGAGGGCCGGAAGAACTGATTCAAGAAATCGTGACAGCTATCAAGGCCGAGTGCGGGCTTACGGAAGACGAACGAAAAAACTCCTGATCGCATTCCATTTTCAGTTCTCCTCACCGGCCGCGTGGAGATGCGATACATGTCGGGCAAGCGGCTTGGTGAAGATTCGCAATTGCGCATGGTTGAACGAAGGTGAACCGGCCAGCGCAAGAGCGGTCTGGGTGAGAGGGCGCCTTATTTCAAGGCAGTGCCCGAAATCTGTGATTTCAGCTGAGAGCTTAAAGTTTCTCGAGTTGTTCCAGATCTGGAGGAGCTTGGGCAAGGGCTATGACATGGCGATGAATGCAAGGGATGCAGAGGCAATTGAGCTCATAGAGCGGGAATGGACGGCGGAGGATCAAAATGGCAGCTAAGAAAAACGTTTCACAATTGGGTGGACAGCTGGCGGGCGTGAAGGTCGATGGGGCAAGGCTCTCACGCTTGTTGTCGCCGAGCAGCCCGCTTGGGGTAAGCACATCGAAGAATTCAAGCCGATCAGGGAAGCCGCCGGTGCCCACAGATTTGAAGTTACAGTCGCTAAGTTCGGTGGGTAATTTCCGCGCCGGGATAAAGTTCGGGTCTCCCTCAAACAACCGGACAACGGCCTCGCAAGGCACGAGCGAGTGGGCGAATTTGCTGAAGCAGACGGCATCAGGCGGGATTTCAAGCGCGTTTGGCGGAGGACTGCTGAACGCGATTGGCGGGCTTGGAGGGTTGGTGTCGAGCATCGCAGGGCTGTTTGGCGGATCGAAAAAGGCCGAGGCGCCTCTGACACTTTTTCAGCTCCCGAATTCGCAAGCTCAAACGGTTTTCGTGAGTTCGAAAACCGCGGGGAGCGCATCGCTGAACACCAGTTCGGGAGGGGTCTCAGGATCATCGAACGCTTTGTCTTCAACAACAGGGCAGGGGGTACAGAGCCAAACTTTCCAGCATCAGAGCGCGGAAATCGCTCAAGCAGTTAAACAGGCGCTGCTGAACTCCAGCTCTTTGAACGACGTGATTGCGGAGATCTAATGGCAAACTTTCCTTCATTGAGCACGGGGGCGGTGACACAATACCCGCTGATTATTACGACGGGACAGAGTAGTCAAGTAATTCGCTTTTTGGATGGTACGGATCAGCGATACCGAATGCAAGGACGAATGTTGCGGCAATGGCAGATCCGCTTGGAGTTGCTGAACGAGAGCGAAATACAGGGACTCGAGGCGTTTTTTGCGGCACAATTGGGCGGCTATTCAACTTTTGTTTTTCCCGATCCGTACAGCGGGGTCGACATCCCGAATTGCCGATTTGCGGAGGATGCATTGGCGAGCGGATACGAAGCCGCAGATATCAGCGGGACATCTTTTTGGGTGATCGAAACCAATGGCTAATCTATTTTTTCCACAGCTTTCAAGCGGTGCTGTTGCGCAGTATCCGATACGAAAGACAGTGACAGGAAGGACAATCAGGAATCTGCTTCCCGATGGATCCCTGATTCTTTACCCTGATGTCGAGGCCAAGCGGCTGGTCTGGCAGCTTGGCTACAACGCTCTTTCATCCGAAGATCTGAACGCGCTCAGTGCGCACTTCACCGCATGTCAGGGGCGACTACAGGCGTTTACGTTCATCGATCCAACAGACAATATGCTCAGCAACAGCTCGAATCTGCTGGGCTCCTCCTGGATTTGCCCGAGTTCACTGACTCTAACCGCGAATGCCGCCGACCCGCGCGGGAACTCAGATGCTTTCTCGGCGACAAACAACGGGCAGGCCAGCCAGGAGATCTCGCAGACGCTTACAGTGCCGGCTGGATATCAATATTGTTTTTCCATCTATGCCCTAAGCGCAGTGCCCGCTACGCTCAACGTGATTCGCAGCGGTCCGATAAGCCAGCAAACGACAGTTGCGCCGGTCGGCCCGCAATGGACCCGAGTCGTTTCTAGCGGACGGCTATCGGATGCAGGAACGACTCTAAGCGTTTCCGTGAATCTCGAACCGGGGCAGCAGCTCTCGCTGTATGGACCGCAACTGGAGGCGCAGATTGCGCCTTCGCGTTACCGGCCTACGCTACAGACCAGCGGGGTCTACGCAAATGCACATTGGGGAGTAGATGAGTTGCCTATCTCCGCAGATGCGCCTAACTTATTTTCCACTGTTTTCAGCATAGAAGCGGCTATTTAGGACGAAAAGCGATGGGGACAATCAACCAGGTCAAACAATTAGCGGAAGCCGACACACCACTCTTGTTTTTTGAGTGCCTTCTGCCGTCGGGCGACAGCGAGTACTGGAGCACCCATTCGATTGTGTTCGACGGGGAAGCCTACTCGGCACGGGTGCTGAAGCATGACCTATTCGATCTGCAATTGTCGGCTGATGATGCAATGGACGGCATTTCGAAGCTCTCACTCACTTTGGCGAATGCCGATTCTGCTATTTCGGAGCTGAACGCGGCAATCGGACTCAAGGGCACACAGCTAACGGTCTACTTCGCTTTTGCCGATCTGCCGAGCGGGACGATCACGACTGAAAGCACGGTGCTGTTTCGCGGCGTAGCAGGGGATCCTGATCTGATCACGGAAGACGCACTAACAGTGAGCTTCTCGAACAAGCTGAGCCTGCAGAGACTGCCCATCCCGGAAGTGCGGGTTCAGCGTACCTGTCCCTGGAACTTTCCAACAAGCGTGAGCCAGCGAATCGAAGCAAAAGATGGAGGCACGCTGGGACGGTTTTCCCGTCTTTACCGATGCGGATATTCGGCGGACATTGGAGGCGGAGTAGGAAATCTGAATGCTGGAGCAGCCTATACTTCTTGCGACAAATCCCGGTTGCAGTGTACAGAGCGAGGAATGTTTAGCCAGGATGCGCAAGGAAACCTAACGCGCCGGTTCGGAGCATTTGAGTTCGTTCCTTCCGCGATCAACGTAAGAACGGCCGGCGACAAGACAACGCACTTATCGCCCCTGTTGAATAATGCTGCTGTCTTCAATGATCCGGTGCCACTGGTATATGGCACTGGCTGGCTGAAATCGCCATTGATCTTCTCGAGAAACGACGGCAATCTCACCCATATGGAAGTATTACTCGGCATCGGGACGATGCAGGGTGTGCTGAAAGTGGTAGTGAACGATGTGGAAATTCCCCAAGGTGTCGCAGGCAAGGACATGACCACTACTGGCTGGTATACGCCAGTTACAACCGGCACCCGGCAAGGGAATTTCAATCTGGACTTTGTAGACGCCGAGGGCAATCCGCTGGGAGATCCGTATGGAAACCTTTGCGTCTTCTCCGTCGTAGTTCCTAATCGAATCAGCAGCGGAAAATCACTTCCGAACGTAGAAGTGCTGCTGCAAGGACAGCAAATCGACTCCTATAATTCCAACGGAAGTTTTCAGGGCACGACATTTACAAATAATCCTGCCTGGGTGATTCTCGACATTTTGCAGCGTTGCGGCTGGTCTACTTCAGACTTGAATCTGGCGAGCTTTGCGGCATCCGCAGGCTTCTGCGGCGAGCTCATTGCTACGACAGATCTCAACGGCAACGCCCTCCAGGTGCCGAGATACGAGTGCAACCTGGTTTTGAACAAGAGACAAAGCGCGGCGACCGTAATACGTGGAATCCGAGTTGCTTCGAGTCTGATGCTGCGTTATGGCGCAACCGGTTTGCTGGAACTCCTTCCGGAGACGACGATTGCCGCGCAGCAGGCTACGTTGCCGGATGGCAGTAACAGCACAGACGAGCTTAATGGCGGCTGGCCCACATACGAATTTAGTGACAGCTCTGCTCCTTTTTCCGGGATTGCACGGAATTCGGATGGAAGCTCGAGCGTGAAGTTGAGCGGCAGAAGCATGGCAGAGACTTCAAACCGGCTTAGCGTCGAGTTTCAGGACGAGTCAAATGAGTACCAGCAGGACAGTTTGTCTCTCGTGGATAGTGACGACTCTGCGCTGATTGGATATGAGATCAGCAGCCAATCAACCGCGCTGGGGATTGCGAATTTTAGCCAAGCCACTCGCGTCTTATTGCGCCAACTGGACAAATCAACCAAAGGCAACCTATTTATTCAATTCCAGACTAGCTTCCGTGCACTTAAGATTCGGCCGGGAGACATCATTGCGGTTACTTATTTAAAGGAAGGCTTCTCCCGAGTACCTTTTAGGGTCACCAAACTCTCACCGGAATTAAATTATCAGGCAGTCACGGTGCTGGCCCAAATACACAATGACGACTGGTACAGCGATAACCCGGCAGTGCTGATGAACGCAGGAAGGCAACCGGTTTCCGGCATACAAGTGCCCAGACCGCTGATCGGTATTGTTCCGCATAATGATGGGAGTGGGAACCTAGAGTTCTTTGACTTTGCAGTTCAGGAGAAGATTCAGGCACAGAGCGACGGCTCGGCGACTGACACGCTTACGGTTGCGTTCCAGCAGCCGGCGATCCCGAGCAAGAATTTGCAAAATATGCCGCTGGTTAGTTTAAGCCCACAGTTTTTGCCGAGCGGAGGAACGCTGCCGGCCAGCAGCAATTTCTATTATGCTGTGACTGCAGTGGACTCGATCGGGAACGAAGGTCCACTGTCGTTCACAGTGCCGGTTTTGATACCGGGCACTTCCAATACTAATCAAGTCACTATAAGCGGACTGAGCTTCCCGGGGGTGGCCGTTCAGTTTAACGTCTACCGCGGAACTACGCCGCAAGAGTTGTACCGCATTGCGAGTAACGTTCCACTGAGCGTTACGTATACGGACTCCGGAACGGCTCCGCAACCGATCGGACCGCCAGATGCCAGCTTCGACCATGCAAACTTCTATTATCGTTACGAATACGCCGGACCCTTTGTAGCGGATATCGTTTCAGCATCGACAATCGGGTGGAGCGATATGGGCGCCGTGAGCTCGGCCTATGCGGGCATGGTGGTGCGGATTATTGAAGGAGCGGGCCGTGGTCAGGAGAGATTGATCGCAGGAAATACGGATACAACCTTAACGATCAGTCCCAACTGGTCCGTCGTGCCTGACGCGACCAGCCAATTCGTAGTAGCAGATGGATCGTGGAAGTTTGCGGCCGTAACATGCCACCAGCCCCGCTACATTCGAGATTCCTTATCAAGCAGGGACGGCTATTCAGATATCCGGCCGCTCGGCAAACGTGGCCAATCAGGAATCTGACGCCGATCTTTGTCCACTAACACGATGCACGCTAGGGGGCGGAAACGCTGATGTAGGTATTGCCGGAATTCCAAACTTTACATTCACCGCACCTGGGGGAGGAGCGCTTACTCTATTTCAGGTGGGGTTCAATGAATTGACGAACACCTCGTCTGTGACGAGCGGAACGTTGCAGCTATATGCATGGAACGAATTGCTGACCCCGAGCCCATATTCTCTCGGTTCTGCTCTGGACAGCAGCACGGCGCAGATTCAGTCCGAACAAAATTCGAATTTCTCAGTTGGCGACGTTATTCAGATCGGAACTGAGATGATGACGATTCTTTCTTCAAATAGCGGTACAAATGTTTATACAGTGGCGCGTGGTTCCTTTAATTCAAGCGTCGCTTCGCACAATATTGGCGATACCATGCTCCTCTTGTCGAACAGCGTGGTGATCGTTCCATTCGCTTCGGGCTTTTTCGAAAATAGAGCATCGCAGAACTTCATTCACACTTTTAGTCTGCCTGATTACCGCGTCAGCGCCGCCGAATTTTCTGTGACCAACTCGTTTGGAGAAAGTCTCGCTAACGTGACTTCTTATCTCTCGGGACCCGAAACTGGATTGAGGACGCTCTCGGGCGGGCAGTTCTCGTTTCAAGTAAGTGGATTTCTCACCACACAACAGAACGCTGCTCCACAGCTTGTGGTCGAAGCCGCGCACGCAGTTCGGGATATTCGCGCGACACTGGTGCAGCCCACTGCCGGATATACGGTAGATATTAATCTCCTGCAGAACGGAGCGGAATACTGCAGTCTGGAAATCGAATCTGGCCAGACGACCTCCGCGACAATCGTGGACGGTTTATCACTTGTTCCGCTCAGTGACAGTGCACTGCTCACTATGAATATTTCCGTCACGCCGGTGCCCGGATTCACTGGTTCGGCGAGCCCAGGCCGAGACCTGACGGTTACCGTACGCTTATAGATTCCGCGGAGCCGTTCGCGGTCTGGCTCGGTAATATGGTCCATTCATGACTTATGCCGTGGCGATCGCCATTGTCATCCTCATTCTGTGCAGCATAACGATTTACAAAGCGATTGGGCTCAAGACTCAGGCTGAGTTTCTGGTGGCGGGCCGCACATTAAGTTGGCCCGTTTTGGTGTTCACGCTGCTTTCTTCCTGGATCGGCGCAGGGAGTTTGCTTGCGGGAGCGGAAAATGCCTACAGAAATGGTTTCGTTGCGCTTTGGCAACCACTCGGCGGATGGTTTGGCCTGCTGCTGATCGCGATGATCGCGGGCCGAGCGCGCCACTTTGCGCAATTCACGATTCCAGATCTGCTCGAGGCAAGATACAACTCAGCAGCGCGCGTGTTGGGCACTATAGCTATCGTTATCTCTTGCACAATTATCACCAGTTACCAGTTCATTGGCGGAGGCGACATTCTCCACTTAATTTTCCCCGAGATCGCTAGGACGACCGGCTTATACGTCATCGCGGGGTTCGTAATGTTTTTTACTGCTGCGGCCGGGATGGCGTCGATTGCGTATTTAGACCTGGTGATCGGATCACTAGTTACTTTGACGGTGATTGTAGCCGTGCCGGTTCTTCTTCACCGTTCTGGAGGGTGGGCGACAGTGCACAGCGTGTTACCGCCGACGCACTTCGAGGTTCTTGGAAACTACAGCTTTTCAGGCGCTGTTGGACTTGCGCTACCGACGCTGCTGCTGCTCATCGGAAATCAGGGTATGTATCAGAAGTTTTTCTCCGCGAAATCCGAGAGTGATGCGCGGAAATCGGTTATCGGATGGATTGTAGGTACCGTGATCCTCGAGACGTTGCTGATCTCCCTCGCGGTAATTGCTAGTTCTACACTCCGGACCGAGAGGCCACGCGAGATTATTCCCTTGACTGCGAAACAAGCGCTGCCGCATATCTTGGGCGCAATTCTTTTGGGCGGGGTTTTCGCGAAAGTCATTTCTACGGCAAACAACTATTTGTTTTCACCTGCAACAAATCTCATACACGATGTGTACGGGCGCTTTATCGACCCAAACGCGTCGGAGAAGCGCACGCTGATTGTCTCGCGACTGATCGTCATTTTGCTGGGGATCTTTGCTATTTTGCAAGCGACTCAGTTTGAATCGATTCTGAAAGCGTCGCTTTATGCGTACACGGTTTATGGCGCAGCGGTTACGCCGGCCGTGATGGCAGTATTTTTCTGGAATCGCGCGACTGCGGCCGGGGCGATTACTTCGATCGTTTTGGGAACCATCATTACGGTCGGTTGGGAACTTGCTCAGCAGTATGGTTCAGCTACGTATAGGATTCCGATCGAGAGGATCGACGCTATTTATCCTGCCCTGATTGCTTCCGTCGTGAGCCTGGTAGTAGTGAGCCTGTTAACCCGCGTCAAATCCGAAGCTCTCCAAATTCAATAACCATACAATTACTTCTTGATGTTCATTGAGGATATCCAAGAAGCTCTCCGCAAAAACCATCTGGATGGCTGGTTGTTTTTCGACCACCATCGACGCGACCCGCTGGCGTATGAAATCTTGCGCATTCCTTCGGGCATTGAGGCAAGCAGACGCTGGTATTATTTTGTGCCCGCTAATGCAGACCCGCGAAAGCTGGTTCATCGTATTGAGAGCGGAACGCTCGATTCTTTGCGGGGCGAAAAACTCACTTATTCAAGCTGGGCCGATCAACAACAAAAACTTCAAAAGCTGGTCGTGGGATCGGTACGAGTGGCGATGCAGTATTCGCCCCGCTGCGCGATTCCATATGTATCTTTGGTGGATGCGGGGACGATCGAGTTGGTGCGCAGTACGGGAATCGAGGTGGTTAGCTCGGCGGACCTGGTGCAAGAATTCCAAGCGTGTTGGACAGAAGGGCAATCCAGGCAGCACGTCGAGGCGGGGAAGTTGGTCGATCGCGTGCGGCGCGAGGCTTTCAAGCTTATCGGGGAACGGCTAAGAGCGGACAGGGCGGTGACCGAGTACGAGGTTCAGCAATTTATACGGAACGAGTTCACGCGAGCTGGACTGATTACGGATCACGGCCCGATCGTAGCGGCGAATGCAAATGCGGCTGATCCTCATTACGAGCCGAGTCTGGAAAAAAGTTCGGCAATCAAGCGAGGAAACCTGGTGCTAATCGATCTCTGGGCCAAATTGGATGAACCTGACTCCGTTTACTACGACGTGACGTGGAGCGGATTCTGTGGAGAGATGGTACCGGATGCCATCCAGAATGTTTTCGAGATTGTACGGGACGCTCGGAAAAAAGCTTCGGAATTTGTAGTGAAACAGGTGGGCGCGAAAGAGACGATTGCAGGCTATCAAGTAGACGATCAGGCACGAGGGTTGATCGAGGCGCGAGGATTTGGCCAATATTTCTTCCACCGTACGGGCCACAGCATTGGGACTGAGGTTCACGGCACGGGCGCCAACATGGACAATCTAGAGTCGCACGATGAGCGGCGGATCATCGCGCGGACGTGCTTTTCGGTGGAACCGGGAATTTACCTGCGCGATTTCGGGGTACGTTCGGAGGTCAACGTCTACGTCGGCGAGGATTACGCAACCGTTACTGGAGAAGAGCAGGAGCAGCTTGTTCGAATCTAAAGCAAGCGCTATGTTGAGGATGGAGTGGATCAAATTATTTGATTTGATGTATGGCCCTCCGCCGGTTTACTTTTTAGTATGGCGACAGCTAGTCATTTGGAGCCCCCGGCCTCCCTGGTTGGGCTTCTACACCGCATCAGCAACATTGTGAGTTCGGATCTTTCTCTCGACGAAATGCTGGGAGAAGTGGTTGGATTGACCGTGCAGGTCACCGACTGTGACGCCTGCCTGGTTTACCTGATCGAACGCGAGACAAATGAGATTGTTCTTCGGGCTTCTCAAGTTCCTCACCAAAGCGACCTGGGAAATATTCGCCTGAAGATAGGCGAAGGTGTTACCGGATGGGTGGTCGAGCATCATTCAGTAGTGGCATTGGCGGCGAATGCCGCGGCAGATTCGCGGTTTAAGAGATTTCAAGCGCTAGTGGAAGACACATACGAGGCCTTCCTCTCTGTTCCCCTTATAACTGGGGGGGATGTGATCGGCGTTATCAACGTCCACCATCGTGAACCTCACCATCACAGTTCGGATGAAATCGCTCTTTTGACATTCGTTGGAGAGCAGATGGGTGGGGCGATTAAAAAGTCTTTCCTGGCGGAAGAGAATGTGCGGCTGCAAGAGGAAACCGCCGAGATGAGGCGGCAGCTCGAGACGCGGAAGATTGTCGAGCGGGCAAAGGGAATCCTGCAGCACCGGCACAGCCTTACCGAAGAAGAGTCTTATCTTCGCCTGCGCAATGAAAGCCGCCGCTTACGAAGACCTATGCGAGAACTCGCCGAAGCGATTATTCTTTCCGAAGATCTGAGCAGAAAGAGCGAACGCGTTCAGTAATTTGGCACAGCCGCTAAGATTGTAATTGCGGCGCGATTTCCAGCCACTATTCCGCAATCCTCACCTGCTCACGATCGCGGGCAACTTTTGGCCCAGGGCGATTGATGAAGAAACGTTTCCGGCAGTTCGGAAACAATACCGGATCGATGACAGGACTAGCGTTGTAGCTCTCGAGCACCAGCCGCGCGGCGAGGCTCGGGGGGAGATCGTCCTTCTGCACGGGTTAGAGGGATCGGCGGCCGCGGGCTATCTGGCAAGTTTTTCGCAAGAGGGTCTCACGCGCGGGTTCGGCGTTCATCGGCTCAACATGCGCACGTGCGGGGGCACCGAGGAGTTGTGCGAGACGATGTACCACTCGGGTCTCACCAGCGATACACGCGCTGTACTCGAAGGACTTCAGCGCAGAGATCTCGAGCCGCTGTTTCTGGCTGGCTTCTCACTGGGCGGTAATGTCGCGCTGAAGCTGGCGGGCGAGTTAGGCGAAACGCGTCTGCTTGCGGGAGTGGTCGCCATTTCCACTCCGATCGATCTCGCAAGGTCCGTTCGGGCGATCGATAAACCTTCCAATTTTTTTTATGCCAGGCGATTTCTTGACCGGCTGCGGAGTCGAGTCAGGCGCAAGAGCAGGATCTCGCCTGCTCTTTACACAGACGACGGACTGAATGACGTGAAAACGATCTGGGAGTTTGACGATCGGTTCACGGCTCCGCTTTTTGGCTTTGGAACGGCGGCGAATTATTACGCTACCCAGTCGGCGATCAATTTTCTGCCCGCGATCCGCGTCCCCACACTAATTGTTACGGCGAAGGACGATCCGTTGGTGCCATTCGAGATGTATGACGATCCGGTTTTTCGAAACAATCCGGCGCTGACTTTGATGGCGACAGAGCACGGCGGCCATTTGGGTTTTTTGGCTCGGCGAAGGCCGCGGTTTTGGCTGGATGGTTTTGTGCTGGATTGGGTGGAACAGGAGACGGATAACGCAATTTCCGGCGCACGGCGAAGGGTAAGCTGAAACGAGCGACGATGAGCGAGATCCAAAATTTTCCCGAGTGGAAGAGCCTTCAGGGCACCACGTTGGAAGGCGGTTATGAGCTGAAAGAGATTGTCGAGGCGGCGCAGGATCACGCTGTTCTACGAGTGCGGGTGCTGGGCGATTACACGCTTAGGGCTAACGCGAGCTTTTACGTTTTGGAGGCCGGGGAGGCAGAGGAACAGGCTAGTCTTTGGCAGGCGGTTCAGAATTTTGAACGGAAGAGCAATGTCAGCGCGCCACTTGGGACGGGAACACTGCTGGTGAATGGCACGACGGTCGCGTATCTGGTCTTCCAAACCCCAGACGAGACGTTGAGCGATGTTCTCGCTAAACGGCCACTTTCTCCGGATGAAACGACGGATCTTCTGCGATCCGTGGCGCGCGGGCTGGGAGAACTGCACGCGAACGGGTTTGTGCACGGGAATGTATCGCCGGGAGAGGTGCTGGCGATCGGAGACGCGATCGATATCTCAACCGAGAGCATCCGGAGAGTGAACTCCGAGCCACTGGTTGAGAGAAAGAGCGCGAAGTATCTAGCCCCGGAAAGCGGAACGCGGAATCTGACGATTACCTGCGACGTCTGGTGTTTGGGCGCAACGGTTTTCGAGGCTTTGACGCAGAAGGTTTACGAACCTGGGTTGCAGGGGGAAGCGACCGGGCTGAAGCATCCTTTTGGAACGCTGGTGGCCTGCTGCCTGGAAGCGGACCCGGACAAACGTTGCAAACTGGGCGACCTGGAGGCAATTTTGAGGTCGAAGATGCCGCCCCCCAGGCCGAAGCCGGTGACGGTAGTGGAAACGCAAGCGGCGAAAGCCGCGGTTGGGGTGGGGGCGACTATGGCCGGGGAGGGGACGAGCAAAAGCGAACCGGCTCCAGGTGCCGCCCCTGCGGCGGCTGTTTCACGAATTGGGGCAGTGGAATCCAAGCCCGTGGTGGCGGCGCGGACTAAGGCGATCCAGCAAGCCTTGCGCAGCGAGCCAGAGCCGACGGGGAGCGCGGTTTCCGATCAGCAATTAAAAGACGAGGCAGTTTCAAATGGAAAATTGCCAAACGAACTGGCCCGCGACCGAAAACTACCGAACGAACTCGATTCGCCGAAGCCGGTTCGAGGGAACGAAGCCAGCACGCCGGTTGAGGAGGTTCCTGGTCCGCTTGCCGGAAGACGGGGCTGGATTTACGCGGTTGCGGCGTTTCTGGTCATCTTTCTTGTTTTGTGGGCGGTTCGATCACGTCCCAAATCGAGTACAGTCACGACCGCTACGGGCGCCCAAAGTACAGTAGCCAACACTGGTTCGGATGAACAAACCAGCGCGCCCAAGACCGGGGCTGCGTGGCCGACTAAGACACTGACGCCCGATACCAAGACAGCAGCACGTTCCGAGCCAATAGCGGTTGCGGTATCGCCTCCCCAGGCTCCTGCGACGGCGGGGCAGGGAAGAACCATCTGGAGAGTGGTGCTTTACACTTACAGTCGCCAGCAAGATGCGGTGAATAAGGCGCAGGCGATTAGCGGGCGGCGACCGGATCTGGCGACAGAAGTATTCTCGCCAAACGGTAGTGGCGGTCCGTATCTGGTAGTGGCTGGCGGGCGGATGAATCGGGAAATGGCAGCGAAGATGCGGCTGCAAGCGATTCGCGAAGGCATGCCGCACGACAGCTATATACAGAATTACAGCCGGTG
>CAWIFY010000044.1:0-39621 GCA_963835255.1 Terriglobia bacterium
GAAATCAAAGTTGCTGCGGCTGTTCAAAATCCGTGGGAAGGGTTCTGGCGTTGATAGGTCAACACATGGCCGTTAATCACTGATGATCTATAGCGCAAGCGGTGCTCGCGGTTTGATCTTTTCTTTCTATTTTCCGGGTTGGCGCATCATCCGGAAGGGATCTCGAACTGACCTCTCCGGCGTCCGCCCCTCGGTAATTCAACCAAGCGAAGATTGCCAGCACCGCCAGACTGAGCAGCTTAGAGGCAAACATGCCCTACCGGTACGAAGTACCCGACGTAAATGGAAAACACAACTGCCAACCAAGCCACTGGTGCGGTGCGCGCAACAGCAAAAAGCGACCAGCCGCAGAGAAACGCGGGGGCGGGTCCGTACGCCACGCGCAGGAATACATACTGCGCGCCGGTTGCAGGAAACGCCGCCCGAGTTCGGCACAAGCAAGCGCGACTACGAATGAGACCGCACCCGCCATTAACCACACGGCCATGATCATCGGTATGGAAGGCAAGCCGCGCGCGTCCAGGTTCGGACGAGAAAGATGCCGCCCGCCGATCATCATCCCTACCCCGATCGCGATCGAATCGCCCGAGATAGAAGCATAACTCACGTGCGCGCACCGTCGCCGCTAGTTTTGCGTGGAGCCCTCGCACTTAGGGGATGAGATTGCCTCGGCATATAAGGATTCAGTAACCCGGTAGTACGAAGAGATTCACTTGGTCGGAATCGTAACAGCGGCTATCCGCGCCGAGATGGCTAGCGCGCGCTGCTGCTCGGTTTGAAGCACTTTGAGGCCTCGGTTGCCGCCGACCGAGCCCTGCCATACCTGAGCGAGGTAACAGGTTTTGCGATAGCAATCGAAAACCAGTCTGCCATTTCTGCCCGCGGACTCGGAGCCGAGGGTCGGAAACACGGTTGTCATTGCGCTCGGCGAATTTTGGTCCAAGCCTCGGATCATTAAGCGCTGCGCACTGCTGCTATACGTGAGCTGGTAACTGCCCGCTGACAGCGTCTTATTCTCTAACGTGAAAGCGAATGGAATATTGGCTTGAATTGGCTGCCCGGATTGCGCGTACGCGGCCGAAATCGTCAGGAAACCGAAAAAGCTCATCATCGAAAACGTCTTGAACATGAGGATTCTCCTTGGTAATTTGGTTTGTGGCGAAACCACGGGAGGAACGAGCGTAAGAGGAACAGGGTACGAGTTACCCTGTGGTCCGCCTTCGAGCGTTTCGGATCGTTTCGGCACGAGACCAGTTTTGCCGCAGAGGCATTTCCAGTCGATGCTCTCTTGATACTCCGCGAGTTGAGTGTTTATCGCGGCGTAAGTAGCTTTAGAATCCTAAACATCCGGATGCGGATTACAAGCAGCCAACGGTGTGATATTCCTGTTACTTACAAGCTACTGCGATGAGCGGACCAACCTGGAGCCGCCGGCTGATCCGATTCTCGGTATTCGAGGTCGACCGGGATTCCGGCGAGCTCTTCAAGCAAGGGCGCAAAATCAAGCTGCAAGGCCAGCCCTTTGAACTCCTGCTCTTTCTCCTGGAGCAACCGGGCGAAGTCCTGACCCGCGAGGAACTGCGCCAGAAGATCTGGCCGTCGGACAACACGGGCGATTTCGATCACGGCCTGAATCGAGCCGTTAATAAGATACGGGAAGCGCTGGGCGATTCGGCGGAGACTCCGCAGTTCATCGAAACGCTTCCACGTCGAGGGTATCGGTTTATTGGAGCCATTCAGGACGAACGTCCGCCAGCGCGCCCGCACCGGGATGAGGCACCGGTTGCTGCGGTGCTAGCGGCAGCCGTTCCTGACGCGGCCACGGAACAGTCAAAGCCCCGTTCCCGACCTGCGCTCTCGATACCGATTGCAGTTGCGGCGGTTCTGGTCCTGACAAGCCTCGTCTTGTGGCTGGCACTTCATCGTACGCCCAGCAGAGTGCCGATGCAAGTGCGGCAACTCACTACGAATTCTGCCGACAATCCGGTCTGGAATGCCGTCATCTCGCCAGACGGGCGGTACCTGGCTTACGGAGATCTGGCGGGCATCGAGCTTCGGCTCGTCAGCACAGGGGAATTGCATCTGGTGCCAAAACCTTTGTCCTTGAGGGCAGGCGACGCGTGGTTTCCGGCAGCTTGGGGTTCCGACGGAACGCGCATACTCGCCACGTCCATGACACCCACCAGCTTCGCTGCTTGGACAGTGCCCCTAGCTGGGGGTACCGCTACTCCGCTTCGAGATAACGCTCTGGTTCAGTCGGTCTCACCGGACGGATCGCTCATAGCATTCACGGCCGGGACTCGGATGACGCATTGGGGAAGTGCCAGCAGCCGCCCCCTGAGGTTCGAACGAGAGATTTGGGTGATGGGTCCACAGGGAGAAAACGCACAGAAAGTGCTCGTCGGCAACGACCTGACCTGGTTCAATTCGGTCCGTTGGTCGCCTAACGGGAAACGGTTAGCGTACGAAAAACTCGAACATTTGGGGCAAATGTCGTGGAAATACTCGATAGCAACAAGCGACCTGAACGGAGGAACGCAGTCGGTCGTGTTCTCGAACAGGCTTTTGAATTTCACGCCCGGAAATGCTGATGATCTCAGCTTCCTCGATGATTTTAGCTGGCTGCCCGACGACCGGATTGTTTTTGCCGTTCCCGAAGCCGCACCCAACACGCGGAACAGCAATCTCTGGGAGATGACGTTGGACGTTGGTACTGGGAAGCCGCAGACCCAGCCCCGGCGAATTACTGACCTTTCAGGATTTCACATGGAGGGGTTTAGCGTTACAGCCGATGCAAAAAGGTTGGTGTTCGAGAGCAGTACAGATCAGTCCCATGTTGTAGTCGGGCAACTAGAACGCGACGGCAAGCTGGCAAACGTGCGACGGCTGACGCTGGATGAGCGGCACAACGTCCCGTTTGCATGGACACCTGATAGCAAAGCCGTGGTTTTCAATTCTGATCGCACTGGTACGTTCCTGATATACAAGCAAGCGCTAGCTCAAAATGTACCGGAGTTGATTTCGACTGGCCAAGACAATGTTCAGGTAGTGCGCATGAGTTCAGATGGAACATCCCTGCTTTACACGGCGCTTACGCCCAATTCCGATACAGTGCAGATGATGCGCGTGCCGCTGGCTGGTGGTGCACCGCAACCCGAGTTTGCCGCCAGGGTTAACAACTTCGATTGCCCTCACAGACCGGGCGCATCCTGCGTAGCAAGCGAGGGCATTACTGACAGGCAAGTCCTCTTGTTTGCTTTTGATCCGATTTCGGGTTCGCGTCACGAGCTCTTCCGTGTAGCGCATTCTATGACGAACATCAACTGGACGATTTCTCCAGACGGCTCGCGGCTCGCGATGACTGGCGCTGATCCGCTGGGCAGGATAGAAATCCGTTCGTTGGCCGGACAGGTCGAAAAGACTATTGAACTCGAGGGATGGTCAAACCCGTCATCAATCGATTGGGCAGCGGACGGCCATGGGTTATTTGTGTCCAACGCCGGGCAGATTGATTCCCCATCCGGTCCCATTGGAGCCACTCTCTTACGAGTGGATCTTCAGGGTCATGCACAACCGCTTTGGGCGACCAGCGGCGGCGGCTATGCTTGGGCTATCGCTTCCCCCGACGGCAAATACCTCGCTATCCGCGAACCGGGGACGGAACGTAATGCTTGGCTGATTGAGAATTTCTAAAGCTCGATTTTTGCTCGGGTCTGAAGACGACTGAAGCGCTCGCTATGATCGGAATCGGCTATGCACCTGCTGGATTCCAGTGCTCATTGCCGCCGACCGTCGGGCCCTGCCCGTCAGCCACGCTGGTCGATAGACGTCAACAGCAGCACAGTGTGACGGAGATCGTCTTTCGGCATCAGCGTGGTCGAACCTGAGCATGTCATCTATCGCGCGTAGTCGCGGGAGCAGGCCGCCTACAACCCTTAGACGCGCTGGGCAAGCCCCAGCATGCGACGATGTTCTTCATATTTCCGAACTGGGGCACGACGCACAACAATGGCTATCTGCTGAACGCCCAAACCTACACCGGCGCGTCGGTCACTCGCGATTCCGTATAGATTCCGATCAATAGAATACGCAGAGCACCTCGGATTTATCGAAGGCCGACACGTGTGACTATACCTCGCCTTCAAATCTCGCGTACAAAAGGAAATCGATGCGTTGATCGCTGACTTCCAGAGATGATGTTCGGGGAGCAAATCGGAAAGTAAACCCTTCGCCGTTAGCACTAAGCCGCTGGCGCGGCGGACGCTGCGCGTGACATCACTTCGATGCTGGTCTGCGAACGAGCTTGCGTGCTGTTGCGATTCGTTCTACGATCGGATCGTGGCGTGTCCCAACGGCTTCATTTCTTGATATGCAACGGCAAAATCTGAGTGCACCATTATCAGGAAAAACACTATTGAAATTCCAATAAGCACGTAGGTGGCCGCGTCCACCGCAAACGCCAGCGCCTCACTGCAAACGGCTCAATCTAAACTGATCCGGCGATGTGCCTCACCTCGCTCCACAGCCTTTTCCCGCCGCATCACTCCAGATTGAGTCCTAACGTTACCCGCGAGTAATCGCGAGCAGAGCTTTACATCTGTCGTTTGCGCGTGATCCATTACCTTAAAGCGGAAATGTTAACGCGCTCTTTTCAACCCTAGCTTGATTGATGACGAGAAGCGGATTTTTCGGGACCACCATCGAGCGATCGGCGCAGCTCACAACTTCCGGTTATCGACGAACCTGTTCTATCTAGCGACGAATCTCACATTTTTAGCTATGCATTAACTCGCGAAAACAGTAAGCGCTGAACGGCGACGTTCTCACAATGTCAGGAGGCGGTTGCGTGGGAGGAGAGGGCAAAGCCTTCGTAGCCCCTAGCCGCAACCTCGTTGCATTTTTGCATGTAGACCGGGAATCCTCCTATATACGGCATGAAGACACGTGGTTTGCCGGGGATGTTTGCTCCCACATACCAAGAGTTGGCCAGTGGAAACAACGTGTAATTCGCAACATCGTTTACATGCGTGACCCACTCATTTTCCGCGTTCACCGTCGCTTCGATGTTCTCGTATTGGCCTTCGCGCAAGTACGCGAGGCAGTCGGCAATCCAGTCGACATGTTGTTCGATCGAAACAACCACGTTGCTTAGTACGGAGGGGCTGCCGGGGCCTGTGATGGTGAACAGATTCGGAAACCCGGCTACCATGATGCCGAGATATGTGCGGGGCCCTTCAGACCACTTCTGCTTCAGTGTGGCGCCAGCCCGGCCCATGATATCGATACTGTTTAAGGCGCCTGTCATTGCATCGAAGCCGGTCGCGAACACAATACTGTCCAGCGTGTAATCGGCGTTCGAGGTTCGCAGTCCCATGGAAGTAACCTCTTTGATGGGCGTGGCCCGGACATCGATGAGAGTCACGTTGTCACGGTTGAACGTCGCATAGTAGCCGGTGTCAACACAGATACGCTTGGTTCCGACGGGATAATCTTTCGGCATCAATTTTTCAGCAATCCCTGGATCGTGCACAATCCCGCGGATTTTCGAGCGTATGAACTCAGCGGCGGTGTCATTAGCCTGTTTGTTGAAAATCAAGTCAGCGAATGTCCCGAGCAGGCCGAGACCGCCATGTCTCCATCGCTCTTCGTACGCGATTTTCCGCTCATCTGGCGCAACTTCCAGCGCCGATTTCTCGTCGTGGTCAATTAGTAGCGCGAACGGTGCCGCCCGGGCGCGATCGCGGTATTCGGCGTGGTTCACCTTCCAATCCCGGGTCATTTCGGGCGATAGCGGCCCATTCTGGGCAGGCACGCTGAAGTTAGGAGTTCTTTGGAATACAAAAAGATGTGACGCCTGCGAGGCGATGTTTGGGATCGACTGGATGGCGGACGAGCCTGTACCGATCACGCCGACGCTCTGACCGCAGAAATCGACACCTTGATGAGGCCAATGGCCCGTGTGGTACGTCTTGCCCCGGAATGCTTCTATACCCCTGAAATCGGGAACCTTCGCGGCAGACAGGCAACCCGTCGCCATGACGCAGAACTTTGCGGATACGCAGTCGCCCCTATGGGTCAGGACAGTCCAGCAGTTCGCCGTTTCGTCAAAGATCGCGGAAGTTACTCGCCTGTCAAATTGGATGTCCCGTTTGAGATCGAAACGCTCCGCGACGTGATTGAGGTACCGCAGAATCTCCGGCTGGGAAGCATAGCGCTCCGTCCACTGCCATTCGTGCTCAAGTTCCTCCGAGAAAGAGTAGGAGTACTCCAGGCTCTCGACATCACAGCGTGCGCCGGGATACCGGTTCCAGAACCAGGTACCGCCCACGCCGCTCCCTGCTTCATAGATCCGCGCCGAGAAGCCGAGCGCGCGCAAGCGGTGGAGCGTGTAAAGTCCCGCGAAACCTGCGCCGACGATCACGGCATCGAAAGGAGAGGTGGTTTGACTCCCCACTGTAGGTCTTGATGGTGCGGCTGATAGCATTGCGGTCTCTTTGGCGTTGTGCTCAGGCTGATGATAACGCCAAATTAGCTTTCGTAGCGCCTTTTTTGATTAAGGCATTCCGTTGATATGTGTCCCGCCACCTACGATCGCGGGCGGATCACGCGCTACCTGGGAGTTATCCAGCTGGGCATCAACCGATCAGTACGCAAAACGCCGCTGGCATGCTGAATCCACTTGGAGCCTGATCGGCGAGTCGGACACCCAAATTCGCGCATCGATCGTGTGTAGTCGTTAGCGTTCATCGGGAGTGCCTCGGCGAGGACAGTGGGGAGACCCGGCAAAGTAGATGCCGAGGCACTTTAGATAACGGGACTTGAAGGAAGCGGCTGGCGGGGCCTACGGTTTAGCTATGGAGCTAGTTGGCTGTTTTGGCACTTTCGCACCGATTGGTGCAGCAATCCCGAACCAAAACAGCATCGGAAACATGGTATCTCATGTGAGTCCCCGGCCGAAGGCCGGCCGCCGCGCCAGCGGCTTCGTTCAAAGTCGCGAAGGGTTTACTTTTACAGTTCATGGCAGCAACAACCCGAAACCAATAGTGAGCCCAGATCAAGCTGCCTTGCCGGGTTCGGGTCTTAGAGAACTGGACCAGATTCTTCGAACTCGCGGCCGAAAAGCAAATGAAAGGATGCCGCCGCGCGAACGCGTGCAGTCCGACGCCATCTCCAAAGTCCCGCGTGCAATCTGCATTCATCCACCAACGGGCGTATCTCGTATCCTTACGCAGAGACCTAAGATTGGAGGAGAAAGAAAGTAAATTATGAAACGTAAGTTTGTTCTAAGTGCGGCGTCGTTAGCGGTTCTGACACTAGGTATGGTCGCACAGACGAATCTGCCCATGGTAGGCGGGGCTGCGATGTACCCCACCAAGGACATCTTTGATAATGCCATGAATTCGAAGGACCACACCACGCTGGTGGCAGCCGTCAAAGCCGCTGGCCTCGTCGACACACTCAAGAGTGATGGGCCATTTACCGTATTCGCGCCGACGAATGAGGCATTCGATAAGCTTCCTGCTGGAACCGTCGACACGCTCTTGAAACCCGAAAACAGAGATCAGCTTAAGAAAGTGCTCACTTATCACGTTATTCCCGGCCGCATTACGTCGAAACAATTGGTTGCCATGATCCAGAAGGACGGCGGTCAGGCGCAATTGAAGACGGTCGAAGGCGGGACAATCATCGCCATGCTCGACGGCGACAATGTGGTCCTGAAAGATGAGAAGGGTGGCACCGCTACCGTCACCCTAGCGGACGTCATGCAGAAAAACGGCGTCATCCACGTAATCAACTCTGTCCTCCTACCGAACTAAGCAAATCTTGTTGTGGCTGTGCTCAGCCTCCGCCTGCGTAGCGCTAGGCACATGCGTAGCGCTACGCTAGAAAAGAGAGCGACGCATGAGCATAGACGAAAGAATCGAAGCCCTCACCCAAAGCGTGGAACTGCTATCGCACCTGCACCAGGATAACGAGAAACGCTACACTGAGTACTTCCGAGTGGTCAGCGAATCGCTCCAGACCCTAACCCGCATCGCCGAGGTTCTCGAGCAGCCGTAATGCTGCTTGCTAATAGCCGGAATACGTCAACTCCTTCTCGCCTTTTTCGATAACATTGGCCGAATCAGCTCGAACACATCCCGAGCCACAATCCTATTGCCGTCACCGTTCGGATGAATGCCGTCCGGCTGCATCAAGTCTGGTCTCTGGTAAACGTGCAGGAGGAGAAAGGGCATGTAGGGTAGATGGTACTGCTTAGCTATGTCAGGAAACATCGCAGTGAACGGTTTCACATATTCGGGACCATAGTTTGGCGGCAGAGTAATACCTAGCAGCACCAACCGGATATTCCCGCTCTCGAAACGCTCGATCATCTCTTGCAAATTCTTGCGTGTCGATTCAATCGGTATTCCGCGCAAACCATCGTTTCCACCAAACTCGAGAATCACCAGCACCGGGTGCTCTGCAATTACGTTCTCGATTCGCGCAAGGCCGTCCGTTGTCGTGTCTCCACTGACGCCCTGGTTATCTACGCGGAAATTGAAGCCGTTCCGATCGAGCAGATCCTGCAGGTCGTCCGGATAACTCCTGCCCGCGACACCCGCCGTCAAGCTGTTACCGAACGTCACGATCACCGGCCGCGCGTCCCTCGCCTTATCCGCGTCCTGAGGTGCGGCCGGAGGCGAACTCGGAATCGATACGGAACTGGAAGCGGCCCTTTCTCCTTGTTCTTCAGAGGAGGCGCTTTTGTGCGACCCGCATCCTGCCAACACGATCGTGCAGAGCGCATAGCCTGTCACAATAAATAAGGAAGTCCGCCGTTTCCCCACAACCCTAAGATTGACATGCACCCATCTCCTGTCTCGGTCGACGTGATCGAAGTCGATCGCCTTAACAAGACCATAGACAATGGTTCCAACCGGGTCCAGATTCTTCGAGATGTCAGTTTTGCAATTCCGCGCGGGCAGTTCATCGCCATCATGGGCGCTTCCGGCAGCGGAAAGAGCACGCTGTTGGGCTTGCTGGCCGGTCTCGATACCGTTACGTCCGGCCGTATTGTCGTGGACGGCGTCGAGATTCAGGATCTACGCGAGGACGACCTGGCGCGTTTGCGGGGCCGCAAAATCGGCTTTGTCTTCCAGTCTTATCAGTTGGTTCCCACTCTGACCGCTGAAGAAAACGTGCTCCTTCCGGCGGAGCTCAGCGGCTACAGCGGCGATGGCCCCAGAAGAGCCCGCGAATTGCTGGATCGCGTGGGCCTTTCCGGCCGGGGACATCATTATCCCGTGCAGCTTTCTGGCGGTGAGCAGCAACGCGTTGCCATCGCCCGCGCTTTCATGACACGCCCGCCGATTCTACTCGCGGACGAGCCTACCGGCAACCTCGATTCTGCCAATGGCAAGCAGGTGCTGGATCTGCTTTTGCAATTGAATCGCGAGGAGCAGACTACCCTTGTGCTGGTAACTCATGATGTTCAACTTGCTGAACACGCCGATCGCATTATCACTCTCAAAGATGGGCGCATAGTTACCGATGCCGTCTCCGAGCCGGCATTAGAGGCATAATCATGCAGTTTGATTCGAGTGTAGCCGGCCGACCCGAAACTCATTTCGGCCTGAGCACCGCTTCCAAAATAGGTTGGCGCGAGTTGCGCGCGTCGCCCGCTAAATTCGTCTTTGTGGTGCTGGCGGTGGCGGTCGGAGTTGCTGCTCTGAGTGGCGTGAAAGGGTTCGGCTACGCCTTTCGCGGTATGCTGCTGCGCAACGCCAAGCAACTCATCGCGGCCGACCTGCAGGCCCAAACCTGGGACACTCTCAGCCCGGCTCAGCTCAACAAAATCGAAAGCATTGGAACGGCTTATGGAACGCTCACGCGTGTTACCGAAACCCTTTCCATGGCCGCCTCGAACCGTCAGCATATTCCACAGATGATCTCGGTCAAGAGCGTCGACCCGCAGGCTTATCCCTTCTATGGAAAGATCGGCTTACAACCGGCGCAGCCCCTCTCGGCGCTCTTGGAAAACGACAGCTCGGTTGTAGTCACGCCTGAGCTCGAGATGCGGCTTAAAGTGAAACCGGGCGATACCATCCGGCTGGGCGGCAAAGATTTCACAATAACCGGGACTCTAACGGCAGAACCCGACCGGCTTGCTTCTGGCTTTGGTCCCGGCATGCGCGCCCTGATCAGCCACGCTGGGCTCGAGCGCACTGGACTAGTGCAGTTCGGCAGCCGCGCAGCACAACGTTTTCTCTTCAAATTGCGCCCAGGCGCAAACCTGGACGGCATCAAAGACCAACTTAAGGCCAGTGTCCACCGGGTTTTCATCAGCGACTATCGCGAGGGCAGCCCGGCGGTTGGCAAAGCGCTCGACAACACCACGACTTTCCTAAGTCTTGTGAGTCTGATTGCCTTGATCGTCGGCTCGCTCGGTGTCGCCATGGCGATGTACTCGCACCTGCAACAACACATGGACACCATCGCGGTCATGAAGGCAGTCGGCGCGCGCGCGAACCAAATCATGCAAATCTACCTTTTGCAGACACTCTGGTTGGGCATGGCGGGCGGGCTGCTCGGGGTTGTAATTGGCGCCCTTGTGCAGAAATCTTTTCCGATCTTGATCCAGCGCGTGTTTGCTTTGCTGCCTGAGGTTCCGTGGGATTGGTCATTCAGTCTCCAAGGTTTAAGCCTCGGTGTTCTGGCCACGCTTCTCTTCACTCTGCCGCCGCTGTTAAGCGTCCGCAATGTACGGCCTAGCCTGGTATTTCGCCGGGACATGAGCGACGCGACTAAGGAAGGGCGTAAAAACTGGCGGGAGAAGATACCGAGCTGGCTTGGTGCCTCGCTCATTCTCGCCGGCTTCTACGGCATCGCCGTTTGGCTTGGCGGGTCTTCCAAGATGGGCTCCTATTTCATGTTCGCCTTGCTCATCAGCGTGCTGCTGCTTTTGGGGATCGCCGGCGCGCTCCTCTTTGTGATGCGCCGCATTGTAAAGGCGGCCAAGCGCCGCCTCCCCACATCGTTCCGCCATGGCTTCGCTAACCTCTATCGTCCTGGAAATCAAGCTCGCTCTGTGCTGGTCGCTCTCGGCATCGGTGTGATGTTTACAGTGACGACCTACCTTCTGCAGAGCACCGTTCTACGCGAAGTCACCAGCGAAGGCCCCGGTCGCGAGGGTAATCTTTTCCTACTGGACATCCGCGATACCAACGCGCTGAGCCGGCTGGTTCAATCGCAACCTGGCGTCAAGAGCAATCTTCAGCTTGTCGGCTACATCGTCACTCGGCTGTTGTCCAACAACGGCGTGCCGCTAAGCCGCCTCCGCCTGAGCAAGGCGCGCAAAGACAACCTCCAAGCTATTCGGATCACAACGGCACAGGCGATTCCCGAAGGCCTGTCGCTTTACAAGGGCCGCTGGTGGCAGCCCGAGACCGCGCAACCAATGCTCGCCGTTTCGGAGCAGGCAGAGCGCGATTTCAAGCTAAATGTAGGTGATCGGATCGAGTTTCAGATTGCCGGGCGCACGGTTACTGCGCCTCTCGTCGCAATCTTCCGCCGTGATCAGCGCGCCCCAGTTCGTTATGACCTGGTGTTTCCCCAGCGGGCTTTGAGCGGCCTGCCAGTCGTCTATTACGGTGCCGTTCACGTGGACCCAGCCAAAATCCCGCAGTTGGAGGAAGCGATCTTTGAGAAGTTTCCGACGGTAACTGTGATGAATCTGGCCGACGTGCTCACCCGCATTCAGGAAGCCGTCGATCAGGTAGCCGTTGTGGTCCGGTTTTTGGCTCTCTTCGCGATACTGGCCGGCATTATTATCCTGTCTTCCAGCGTGGCGGGCACGCGCTACCGGCGCATCCGCGAAGTTGCCATTCTCAAAGCGCTTGGGGCTACGCGCCGCCGCATTTTGAGCATCTTTTCCATCGAGTTTTCGACCTTGGGCGCCGTTGCCGGGCTGGTCGGCGGAGTGCTCGCCAACCTGTTTACTGGAATCATCTCCGATAAGTTCATCGATGCGCATTTCGACTTTAATTGGTGGTCCCTGCCCATCGCAATGGCCGGTACTGCTCTGCTAGCTAATATTGCGGGATGGCTTGCCAGCTCGCGCATTTTGGGTCAGCGGCCACTCGAGGTCTTGCGCTCTGAGTGACTGCGGTCACAAGCCGCCAAAAAAAACGAACGGTCCGTAACATCCGCCTCATTAACGCGTTGGGCGAATATTGCATCCCTCTCTCGATGTAAATGCGCAGTCCGAAATTATTCAATTGAGGCGATGAACAAGCTCGATCTCGCACGGCGCCTCGCCAAGCAGTCACATCGGTCAAGAGGGAAAGCGGCCGACGACGTCGATTCGCTCGTGCACCGCCTCCTCAAGGGAGTGAAGCAGTCACCCAAGCCTTCGGTTGCCGCTGCTACCGCTCCCGCTCCGAGGCCTGACCGTGAATCGTAGTCTTCGCGGGAGAGCGCTTTTACAACTGATCGATCGCTATCTTCGCGACGGCGCTGCCATCGAGATTGACGGTCTCGGCAGCTTCAAACTCGATACATCCAATCAGGTCGTGTTCGAGCCGAACGGCCGCATTCGCGTCTTTCTCGCCTATGCCGAAGAGGACCGGGCGGATGTGAAACGGCTCTATGCGGCTTTGCAGAAAGCCGGATTCGAACCGTGGATGGATCAGGAGAAACTCCTGCCTGGACAGAACTGGCCTCGCGCCATTGAGCGCGCCATCGACTTATCCGAGTTCTTTATCGGCTGCTTCTCCCGGCGCTCGGTCGCCAAACGCGGACATTTTCAGTGCGAGCTCGAGTACGCTCTCGACGTCGCCTCGCGCGTTCCCGCCGAGGAAATCTTCTTTTTACCTGTGCGGTTGAATGACTGCGAGGTCCCGCAGAATATCGCGCGCAAAGTGCAGCACGTCGATCTCTTTCCGGATTGGGACCGGGGAGTCGGAGAACTGCTCAAAGCGATGTGGCACCAAACTCTCCAACGAAGCAAAAAACTGAAGATCAAGAGCTAGCTCTTGCCAGTGAGCTTTTTCTTGGCTTCATGGGCCAGCTTCGAATCGGGAGCCAAATCGAGCACCTTCTGGAATGCGAGTCTAGCTGCGTCCTTGTTCTTAAGCCTTTCTTCGGCTTCCCCGACTTTGAAGAACGCTTCGGCCGAACTTGGGTTGAATTTGGTAGCACGCTCATATCGGCCGAGCGCACCCCGATAGTCTTTCTTACTGAAGTAGAAGTTTCCGACTTTAACGTTCCGCTCAGATTCGAGCGGATTCAAGACGAACTTTTCCGGAGCGACTGTCTCGTCTTCTTCCGGCAGACTCGATTCATCGGGAACTTGTTGAGGGGGCGGAGGAGTCGATTGTTGCCCGGTTAAACCCACCGCAGCAAACAGACCCAAAAACCCCGTAACCCACCGCCTGCGTGTCACAATTGAATTATAAAAGCTGCGATGCGTGAAGTGGATCTCGAATTACGTACTAAGGTCGCGCAGCTTCCTGCCGAGCCAGGCGTTTACCTCTATAAAGACGGGCAAAACAAGGTAATTTATGTAGGCAAAGCGAAGAATCTTCGCAGCCGTGTCCGGAGTTATTTCAACGAAGACCGCCTTGCCGACGTCAAGACGGGCAGCCTGATCGCCGAAGCGCGCGACATCGATTTCATTGAAGTCGATAACAACAAAGAAGCACTTGCGCTCGAGAACAATCTGATCAAGCAGTACAAGCCGCGCTTCAACATTCTTTTGCGCGACGACAAGACCTATCCGTACGTTAAGCTGACGAACGAGAAATATCCGCGTGTTTTCGTCACGCGCCGGATTTTGAAAGATGGCGCCGGCTACTACGGGCCGTATTTTCCCGGAAATTTAGCGCACCGGCTGGTTCACTTCATTCATCGCCATTTCAAGGTTCCATCCTGCAAGCTGGATTTGAACAAGAAGTACTCGCATCCATGCTTGCAATATCACATTCACCGCTGCTTGGGTCCGTGCACGCCTGGACTTACCAGCGACGAAGCTTTCGCGGCGGCCGTTCGTGATGTCCGTCTCTTTCTCGAAGGCAGACATCGCGATCTGGCCGCCGAACTGGAACAGCGAATGTATGCGGCTTCAGAAGATATGAACTTTGAAGAAGCGGCCAGCCTGCGCAATCTCATTACGACGGTACGCGAGGTGGAACAAAAGCAAAAGATGGCGGCTGCCGAAGGCGAGGACATCGACATCTTCGCGTATCATGCCGAGCCGCCGCTGGTGGCAGTCAACTTGTTTCACTTGCGACGCGGCAAGATCGTGGACCGCCGCGAGTTCTTCTGGGAAGATCAGCATGAATTCAATCCGGCTGAGTTTTTCGAAGCGCTGCTGAAGCAGGTCTATCTCAACAGCCAGTATGTACCGGGGCTGATCCACGTGCCTGCCGACTTTGAAGGTCGCGAAGAACTGGAAGAGTTTCTATCCGAATTACGGGGGCGGAAAGTAGGAATTTCGACTCCGCAACGCGGCTTACGAAAGGCGATGCTGTCGCTAGTTGAGATGAATGCCAAGCACAGCTTCGATCAACGGTTTCGTGTTTTGAAACCGTCTTCCGAGTCCATCAAAGTAGCGCTACAGGACGCTTTGAACTTGCCCGAAGCACCCAACCGTATCGAGTGCTTCGATATCTCTCACATTCAAGGAACCGACAAGGTCGCGAGCATGGTGGTGTGGGAAGACGGCAAGATGAAGAAATCGGACTACCGCAAATTCATCGTTCGAACGGTGGTCGGCAACGACGATTTTGCTTCCATGCGCGAAGTGATCACGCGCCGCTACAGCAGACTGCAGGAGGAGAAGCAGCCGTTTCCCAGCCTGGTTCTGGTGGATGGTGGACTCGGCCAGTTGCACGCTGCCGCCGAAGCGCTTGAGGCGATTGGCATCACCTATCAGCCGCTGGCGTCGATTGCCAAACGCGAAGAGTGGATTTATGTGTATGGGCAGGAGGACGAACCGATTATTCTAGACAAGTTCTCTCCAATCCTGCATTTGGTACAGACCATCCGCGATGAAGCGCATCGCTTCGCTGTAACATTTCACAGAACCAGAAGGAATGCGCAACGGCTGACGTCGGAGTTGCACGAAGTGCCTGGAGTCGGCACAAAGACTGTGGGAAAGTTACTGCGCACATTCGGAAGTCTGGACCGAGTACGGCAAACCTCGAAGGAAGAACTGAGCAAAGTTGTTGGCGTGGCAGCGGCGAATAAACTAATCGCGCATTTCAATAACGATCTAACGCGTTCGCCGTTTGTGCAGATTGAAGCAGCCGTCGTTGAGTTAGAGCCGGCTAAGCAGGCCAGCTAGCAAGGCAGTGCGGTCGGCGATGCGGTCAATCAGAATACTCTCGTTGATGGCGTGAGCGCCTTCGCCTACTCCGCCCAGACCGTCGAGCGTCGGAACACCGAGAGCAGCAGTGAAGTTGCCGTCCGATCCTCCGCCGGTCGATGATTCTTCCAGTTCCATTCCCATTTCGCTTCCAATTCCTTTTGCTCGTGTGAACAGATCGGCAACTCCCTTGGTGCGTTCCATCGGCGGCCGGTTCAAGCCGCCTTCAATCGTCAGTTTGCAGCGCTTGTCGAAGGGGCGGAGGCTGCGCATTTTGCGATCGATGGCGTCGGCATCTTTGACGCGTGCAATCCGTACGTCGATATCGACGCGCGCTTCGGCGGCAATGACATTCGTGCGTGTGCCACCGCTAATAATGCCTGGATTGACGGTCGTGCCCCGGGCCAGATCGGTGAAGCCCGCAAGGCGGTCGATCTGGCGAGCCAGTTCGACGATCGCGCTGGCACCGGTAGTAAAGTCGATACCGGCATGCGCAGCTTTCCCTTGCACAACCAGCTTGTAACCGGCGATTCCTTTGCGAGCAGTCTTGAGTTTTCCAGTCAGCGCGGAACCGGGTTCCAAAACCAGCACACAACTGCTGCGCTTCGCTTCGGTTTCGGTGAGCTGGCGCGAGTTTCTGCTGCCTACTTCTTCATCCGAGACAACCAGCAGCGCAATTTTGCGGCGCACCGGAATGTCGAGATCGCGCAGCGCCCTGGCCGCATAAAGAAAGAATGCGATGCCCGATTTCATATCCAGCACGCCCGGTCCCCAGAGCCGCCCGTTTCGCCGGCGGTACGGCATCGACTGCAAAGTTCCCAAAGGCCAGACTGTGTCGGAGTGGCCGATGCCAAGAATCTGTGCCTCTCTTGGCCGGCCCGGAACGTTGAAATCGAGCCGCAGATGCTTTCCGCAGCGATCTGATTTGATCAGCTTCGGTGTGGCGATATCCTTAGCGTGCTCGACGAGAAGATCCACGTAGCGGTTCACGTCGACCGGTGAGTCGCTCGGCGATTCGCATTCGACCATCTCGCCGATGACGCTGATCATCTCTTCTTTCTTTGACTTGGCATAAGACAGGAAAGGCTGCATCGGTTGTTATAATAGCGATTCCTTTCCCCATGACATCGCTGGATATTCAAGAGATCTCTGCGTACTTGCCGCATCGCTATCCGATGTTGATGGTGGATCGGATTATCGAAATTGGTGAAGACGCAATTGTCGGGATTAAGAATGTGACCGTGAATGAGCCGCATTTTATTGGGCACTTCCCGGGGTTTCCCGTCATGCCGGGCGTTTTGATCGTGGAAGCGATGGCGCAGATCGGTGGAATTCTGGTCGGTAAAGTCGCGCCGCACGTACGCGGCAAGATTATGTTTCTGGCTTCTGTTACCGAAGCGAAATTCCGTAAGCCAGTGGTGCCGGGTGATCAATTGCGCGTTGAAATGAAGATTCTGCGCTTGAAATATAGCGTTGCCAAGATGCAAGGAACCGCTACCGTTGACGGGCAGGTAGTGGCCGAAGCGATTTTGATGTGTAAGCTCACGGATCGGGAAGCAGCCTGAAGTTCCGTGGCCATCCATCCCACCGCGATTATCGATCCAGACGCCGACATTTCCCGCGAAGCTGAAATCGGACCTTACTGCATCGTCGGCAGCGGCGTGTCTATCGGAGCGCGCACCCGGCTGATTGCGTATGTTTATCTCGAAGGCAAGCTCACCGTCGGCAAGGACAATGTTTTTTATCCGTATTGTTCGTGCGGTGTGACTCCGCAGGATAAGAAATACAAAGGGGAGCCATCTGAGACGCGCATTGGCGATCGCAATACAGTCCGCGAGTTTGTGACCATCCATCGCGGCACGGAAGGCGGCGGCATGATCACCTCTATCGGCGATAGCAACCTGCTGATGGCCTACGTTCACATCGCGCACGATGTAATGATTCACAACCATACGATCCTGGCGAATGGCGTTACCTTCGCCGGGCACGTGATCGTGGAGGATTACGCCAATATCGGCGGGCTCTGCGCGATTCATCAGTACTGCCGGATCGGGCGGCATGCCATGGTGGGCAGCAATAGCGTGATCAAGCAGGATGTGCTGCCGTACTCGATTACCGCGGCAGATCACAAGGCGGAAGTTTATGGCGCAAACAAAATTGGACTCGAGCGCAGCGGATATGGCGGAGATGCGATCGAGCCACTGCAGAACGCGTTTCGCATGTTGACGCGCGCGGGCCTTAATACTACGCAAGCTCTCAGCCGCATCGAAGAGGAAGTACCGCACACGTGCGAGATAGAGGAACTGCTCGGCTTCGTTCGCAACTCGCGGCGCGGCTTTATCAAGTGAGTTGATCGTGAAGTACGGAATGATTGCGGGCAATGGCCGGTTCCCACTACTGGCGCTTGAGACGGCGCGCCGGGAAGGACACGAAATCGCTGTTGTGGCGATCGAGAACGAAGCTGCGGCAGAGTTAGAGCAGTTCGCAACATCGTTTCATTGGGTGAACATCGGCCAGCTAGGAAAACTGATCGACATCTTCAAGCGCGAACAAGTCAGCGAAGTGATGATGACGGGGCAAGTGAAGCACGTCAGCATCTTTTCGGGAATCACGCCGGACTGGCGGTTGCTGAAACTGCTTACGTCTTTAAAACAGAAGAATACGGCAGCGCTGATTGGAGGTGTGCAAAGAGTTCTGCGCGAGGAAGGGATCGAGCTGGTGGATTCGACTCGTTTACTGAAGCCGCTGCTTGCGCCTGAAGGTGTGATGACGTGGCGCAAACCCACTAAGGAGGAAGAAGCGGATATTGCATACGGGCGCCGCGCGGCGGCCGTGCTCGCGTCGGTAGACATTGGACAGAGTGTCGCAATCAGCGAACGGGCCTGCGTGGCGATTGAGGCGATGGAAGGGACGGACGGGATGCTGCGGCGAGCAGCCTCCCTGACGAACGGGAAACCGTTGCGGCTGGTCAAGGCGTCGAGGGGGCGGGCGCATCTGCTATTCGATGTGCCGGTGGCGGGATTAAAGACGATTGAGACGATGGTCGAGACAGGCACGACGGCGCTGGCGGTAGACGCGGGGCACACGCTGCTGCTCGATCGGGAGGCGATGATCGAACGCGCGAATGAGGCGGGCATCGCGATCAAAGGCTATGCGCCTCGGGAGGACCCGGTTTGAAACCAAAAGTGCGGATGGCGGTGATCGGGGCTGGCGCTTTTGGCCGGAATCATATCCGCGTGTTGAGTGGGATGGCGGAGGTCGAGCTCGCCGCGGTGGTGGATCTCGAGATCGAGAAGGCTGAGAAGCTGGCGCATGAGTACTCGAGCAGCGCGTTCTCATCCGTGGATCAGCTCCCGGCAGGAATCGAGGCAGCGATCGTGGCCACGCCCACGGTAACACACGAAACGGTAGCGGAGGGCTTGCTCGGGTCCGGCGTAGACGTGCTGATCGAGAAGCCAATTGCGGATTCAGCGGAAGCGGGCGAGCGGCTGACCCGGCTGGCGGAGGAGAACGGGCAGATTCTGCAGGTCGGGCATCTGGAACGGTTCAATCCGGCAGTCGTGGAATTGGGGAAATTGGTGATTGTCCCCCTGTTCTTCGAGGTGCACCGGTTGAGCGTCTTCACGCGGAGGAGCCTGGACGTGGACGTGGTGCTCGACCTGATGATCCATGACCTGGACATCGTCTTGAGCCTCACGGGCGAACGGCCAGAAGAGATCCGGGCGGCTGGGATCTCGGTTCTGTCGCCCAAGGTGGACATTGCAAATGTACGGCTTTCTTTCGCCAGCGGTTGCGTGGCGAATCTTACAGCCAGTCGCATCTCGACTGAGCAGGTGCGGAAGCTGCGCCTGTTCCAGCCCGGTGAGTATCTTTCCGTTGATTACAAACGGCAGGATCTGGCGAGAGTGCGCGTTTTGCCAAACGAACTCATTTTGCCGAACGAACTGCCTGGTGGGTTCGTTTTTTCAAAAGTGCCGGTCGAGAGCGCCGAGCCGCTAGAGCGGGAGCTGTCCGCATTCGTGAAGGCAGTTCGAAACCGGTCCAGGCCAAAGGTAGGCGGCGGGGAGGCGACGGAGGCTCTGCGGCTTGCGGAAGAGATTCTTGCTACGATCACAGTACACGCGCAAACAGTCTCTGAGACGATCCGGCGTCGCGACAAGCATCAGTGGAATCCGGCGCTTTAACACCCTCAACGGTCGAGCTGAACCTACTACTCGAATGGCCCGGCGGGCGGACGCGTCCGCAATGGGCTGGGATATTTGGCGCGTCGGTACTTCTCCACATCCTGGTTTTTTCGATTGCAATTCGATTGCCCAGCTTGATCGAGGGTGAGAGGCAGCCCGAACGGACGGTTATTGTGCGGCACATCCCGCTGTATTTGCCGCGTGACGTGATGACGCAAAGAGCGCCGAACCGCCAAAAGGTGACTAAGCAGATCGACTTAGCTAGTTTGATGGCGCGGCAGGCAGCCGCTCCAAGCCGAGGCACGCGCAGCCCAAGCGTTAAGCGATTCGAGATTCCGAAGCAGGTGCTTCGTCAGGACGTGACCAAGAACGCGCCACCCCAGATTCTGCCGCAGGTACCGTCGATTGCTACCAATCCAAACGGCACTCCGGCGGCAGGGATAGCGGGAGGCTTGCCGGCCGTGGCACCTCCGCCTCCCAGCCCGACACCAGGGCCTTTTCAGAACATAGGAAGCGAGGCGCCGCCCAACCCGCATCCCACGCTGACGCCGCCAAAGGCGAATCTCAATGAGGCGCTGAACGGGCAAGCGCAACGGCCAAACAGCCGCGAGTTGTCTGTCAGCGACGACGTTCCGCAGCGTTCGATGCCGGGCAGCCCGGGTGCGCTGGCGCAGACTCCCGCTCAGCACGCAGCGGTGGAATTGCAGAGCGATCCGAGCGGGGCCGATTTCAAGATCTACTTGAGGACGATTCTGACGATTGTGCGGGCAAACTGGCGCAGGGTGCTGCCGGAAAGCGCGCGCATGGGAGCGCTGAAGGGCCGCACTGTGGTGGAGTTCATTATCGACCGCGACGGCAGCATTCCGAAGCTGGTTACGGCGGACAGTTCAGGATCGGAACCACTCGACCGCGCGGCGATAGCGGGCCTCAGCATGTCGAATCCGCTACCTCCGTTGCCGGCCGATTTCAAGGGCTTTCAGGTGCGGCTCGCGTTTACGTTTGCCTACAACATGCCGGCACAATGACCGGGAACGAAGACGAGCGGGATCGGACAGAAGATACAACGCCGGAAGCTCCGCGAACCGCGATTGGCGCGTGGACGGCGACGATACTCTATTTGCTCATTGTGGTCGCGGCGATCTTCATGCTGAAAGGAAAGCCGTTGATTGTGGCGCTGATCATCGTGTTTGGCTTGGCGGCGAAGTCGTATGTGCATTACTGGCGGCAGAGAGGCCCGATGTGACTTTGGCCGCCTCCCAGAGCGTTGTAGAAGGTAGAAACGGTCGCGCCCCAACAGGCGGGCCGACGCTTGCGTGAAGAAAAGCCCGGCTGGAGCGACTGGCTTCTGCAATCGCTACGGAACAGCGATCATGGGCGAAGCTCGCTCACCACTAGGCGGATGCCGGTAGAGCGCCGCGGCGAATCACTTTCTCCATGACCTCGCTGAAGGTGTCGATTTCCTCGAGTGTGGTGTAGACATTTGGCGTGATGCGCAGACCCTGGTACTCGCCAGGAGTAACGACGGCGACGGTCCAAATGCGTTCCTTTTCCCAGAGATAGCTGGAGAGTTTAGAAGCATCGAAGCCAGCCACGCTAATAAAGCCGATCGCGCATGATTGATCGGGATCTTCGCTATTCAGGATTTTGACTCCGGGGAGATCGCGTAGACGATTTGACCAGCGCTTCCGCAGATAGCGGAACCGCTCGGCTTTTCGCTCCGCGCCGATGCTTTCGTGGAAATTCAATGCTTCCGTGATGGCGTCGCGCTGCGAAGCTGGATGAGTTCCGATCTCCTCGAATTTGCGGATGTTACCGCGCATCGAATCGGGAGCCGGCATCATCGGCCAGATCTTCGGAATCCTATCCTTGCGCATATACAACATGCCGGTGCCGATCGGCGCCAGCACCCATTTATGCAGCGAAGTGCCATAGTAATCGCAATCGAGATCCTGGTGCTTAAAGGGGAACTGGGCAAAGGCGTGCGCGCCGTCGACGATTACCTCGATGCGACGCTCGCGAGCCATTTGGCAGATTGTCTTTACAGGAAAGATCTGTCCGGTGCGGTTCGTGATGTGGCAAATGTGAATTACCTTGGTACGGGGCGTGATCTGCGATTCGATCCTCTTTGCTAGATATTCGAGACTCGGGGGCGGCACAGGAAAGGTAATCTGCTTTAAAACAATACCGTCTCGGCGTTCGCGCTGCTGCCAGGTTGTGATCATGCGCGGGTAGTCCTGGTTGGTGGTCAAGACCTCATCGCCGGGCTTCAGCTCCATCCCGAGCTGCACGATTTCCAGAGCCTCGCTCGCGTTGCGGGTAATAGCGATCTCTTCGGGATCGCAGCCGAAGGTACGGGCAAGCCTGCGCCGGACGGTTTCGACTCCTGGGTCGAGCACATTCCACATATAGTAGGACGGATTGAGATTTTCGATCTCGAGATACCGAATCTCGGTGTCCATGACGATCTTGGGGGCGGGCGACACACCCCCGTTATTCAGGTTGATCATGTTCCGGTCGACGGTGAAGGCATGCCGGACATTGAACCAGAAGTCTTCGTCGCGCGCGATTGTGTCGGCGGCCCGCCCGGAGACCGCATCGGCGGCGCGCTGTGCCCGCAGAAGCGAGTCAGCCTGAAAAGCTGCGGCCAGTCCAGCCGCCCGACTAAGGAAACGCCGCCGATGCAGGTTGATTAGATCCATGTTGATCAGAAGAAGAGCCGGACGCCAAGTTCTAACATACGAGAAAAATTCGCCTGCGAGTTGATTACACCGAACCCGGCCGTTCCATAAGTGGTGCTCGGCGCATTGAACAGGGGCGTGTTGAAGGCATTAAGTAAGCCGGCACGGAACTGCCCTTTGAAGCGCTCTGCGATGCTGAACGTCTTGAAAAGCGATAGGTCCCAGTTCGCCTGGCCCGGTCCGCGCATGCCGAGGGTGCGGGCAACGTTGCCGAACGAAAGAGCCGGAGCGAGAGAAAACGCCGCTGGATTGATGTAGTTGTTCAGGCGCGATTCAAGGCTGCCTTGGGTCACGGGGGTGATGCCGGTCGCATTTGGCCGCTGCGTGTCGAAGCCGAACAGCGAATTGTTATCCGGACTTTGCGTGATCTGAAGCGGGAACCCGGTCTGGTAAATGGAAATGGCATTGAAGGACCATCCACCAACCACAGCATCCATTGCTTTACCAGAAGAAGCGAGCAGCGCCTTGCCCTTGCCAAAAGGCAGTTCGTAAGTAAAGGTCGTCGCCCAGCGGATCGGCGAATCGTAATAAGAGGGGGCCCATTCGCCCGCGATGTTGTAAGGATTTTGTGGAACCGCTGCATTCCCCGAATTGAGGAAGTTACCCGGTCCGCCGTTTCCTTCGTCAAAGCTGCGCGCCCAGGTTAGCGTGGAAAGAAAAGTCAGCCCGTAACTCAGCCGCTTCTGCGCTTTCACAACCAGCGAATCGTAGCGCGCTTTATCCTGATCGCTCAAGCTGAGGTTAATTTCTCCGAACTGAGGATGCGGAAGCAGAAGTTGGTAGCGGCCTACCTGAGCTCCGCCGAAATTGCTGGTATTGCTCACCGCTCCGTAGAGCGGGTTGGCGACACTCTCGGTTAAATAGGCGTACCCTTGCGAGAAATAAGAAGGATTGAGCGCGTTGATGTTCATATTCCCGCTCATGGTGGTCAGATGCGAAGATCTCGAGCCTACGTATCCAAGCTCGAGCGCAATACCGGAGGGTAACTCACGTTGCACGTCTATCGAAAATTGTTGAACACGGGGCGCCCGCGAAGCCGGGTCTGCAAAGCTGATGCTCTGGCCAACGCCAGCCAGCGGCCCGAGGGTATTCCCAGCGGGTTTGTTTAAACCATTTGGGAACGGATTGGTAAGAGAAGAGTTGGGTGTCTGATAACCGTCCGTGGTGAAGGTGTTGGTCGTGGTGGCATAGTAACCGGCCGTTTGCACAGGAGCGCCGATGCCGAACGGCGGAGCCCAGAACAATCCATATCCGCCGCGTACGACCGTCTTGTTATTCGCTTGCCAGGCAATCCCGGCACGCGGCCCCCACTTGCTCCAATTGGGATTTCCGATCGAGACAGGAGCGCCGTTTTGGCCGGCAAACTCCACTACTCCATTGGTGGTCAGACCGCTTACCTGCGACTGGATAGGGTTTGGCACGTTTCCAAGGAAACCCGTCACCATGCCGTTATTCTGCTCCTGCAGACCCGACTCGTGTTCCCAGCGCAAGCCGTAATTCAAGGTAAGTTTGCTGTTTAGCCGGAAATCGTCCTGAAGATAAGCTCCGTAATAGCCTACAAAGTCGGTTAACTTAGTTGGCACGGTAATCGAGCCGTCATGCGGAAGGCCGACCAGCATATCAGCTAGATCCGCTCCACCGGTTCCCTGGCCCGATTGGGTCCAGATGCCGTTGAAGTTGAAGTCGCCACCGCCGGCGCCATAATCGAGGCCGCTGGTGTTGACCTTTCTCCAATCGAATCCACCGGTCAGGCTATGGCGGCCCATGAACTTCGAGGCACTGATGGAGGCGTTATAAGAGTAGTGAACATAGTAGAAGTCATTGTTCGTTCCAAGGCCGCCCAGGCTGTTATAGACCGTAGACATTCCAACTACCGGAAAGGTCGGCGATAACACTTCGTTGGTAAACGTCGGACTGAATCCTAAAGTCGCTAAGTTCAGGCCGGAGCTTACCTGGTAACCGTAATTGGGAAAGCGATTGAAGCCGTAGCGCGCAGATAGAACGAGCGTGGGCGAGAGCGTGAAAGTATTGTTCAACTGAGTTGCGTTTACGTTGCGCAGGAGGCGCCATTGATCAGGCGAAGAAATGGAATTGAAGTAAGTGTTACCCGGCTCGAGCGAAAGATAGCTCAAGTAGCTCAAGTTGGCGTGCCACCAATCAGTAAACTGTTCATCCAACTTGGCGGTTGTCTGATGGGCGCGGGCCGGCAGGTTACTGGCGACGGTAAGGTCATTTGCGCCATAATATGCTGGTGTCGAAGACGGCTGGGCCAGGGTACCTGCCATGGCAAGTCCTACCGGGTTGAGCCTGGTAAGCGGAATGATGTTGTTTGCGAACTGAGTCCGCGTAAAGGAACCATCCGCGTTTTTGACGGTGGATGACGGGTCGTAGATGGCAAGCTGCGCTCCGTTTTTCGTGAAAGTCTGCGAGAAGTTTCCTTGCCTTTCGAGCGCCGTTGGCGTATACAACTGAGAAGAGTTCGACTGCGTATCGTCGTACCCTTCGCGTGCCACCCAGAAGAAAGTTTTATTTTTGCCGTCGTATAGCTTAGGAATCCAGACTCTGCCTCCGAGGGCTAATGCGTAGGTGTAGTTCCATTGCGGGGGTAGCGTAAGCCCGGCCGCGTTGTTGAAGAAATTATTCGCTGACCAGCCAGTCTGGCGGGTACTGCCGAAAGCTGCACCGTGATATTCGTTCGCTCCAGATTTCAAGAGCGTGTTGAACATTCCGCCGCCCGTTCGCGCCATCGAGGCGTCATAGGTATTGGCTTGTATTTTCACTTCCTGCACTGCCTCGATGGTTGGAATAATGATGGCGCGATTATCGGCGTCTGTAATCGGCACGCCATCTAGCAGGTAGTTGTTGCCGCGCACCGGGCCGCCGGCAATAGAAATCTGCGATGATCCGCTTTGATCCTCCATGCGGTTGTAAGCGGGATCGCCCACCGGCATGACGTTCTGCGCCACCTTCGACATCATGAAAGGATTGCGGCCGAGATTGGGCAAATCTACCAGTTGCTGCCGATCAATCACCTGGCCCTGAGAAGCATTCGAGTTCTCAACCATCGGCGTTTCTTCCGTTACGGTTACGCTCTGGGTGACGTTGCCGACCTCGAGCTTCACGTCTACAGTGACAAATTCCTGGGTGCCGACGGTCACGCCTCGCTGCTCGAACTTCTTAAAGCTGGGGCTCTCCGCCGAGACCGAGTAAGTGGCCGGATCGACATCGCTAAACACGTAAGTGCCATCCGCGGTGGTGAGGGTCGATCGAGGAACGCCTGTTCCGGTATTTGTAAGCGTGATTTTGGCGTTCGCCACGGCGCCGCCTTGCGGATCAATTACCGCGCCGCGCACGCCTCCCTGGTACGACTGTGCGCTCGCGAGCATTGCCAACGAAAGGCAAAGCGCGGCCACTGCAATTTTCTGGGGAGCTTTTCGTAAACTCGGACGTCCACTTCGAAACATGCAATCTCCTTGTTGAGAACTTCCTGGCGTATCTCTGCCACCGGCAGTCACACGTTGACGGGAAATAGGTCTCAACTTGGAGCGGACACCCCACGGAGGGCAGGAGGAAGAAAGCTGGATCCGAGATAGACCCGAGCAGTACACTTATCCCCTGAACTTGATTTCAGGAGTATAACAGCGCAAGTTGGTAGGCGTCTACTAAAAAGTTTGTATAAGGTATATACTGCGAATGTAGTTGCCGGTGCTGTCTAGCCGACCTCCCTGTTGAGAGGCTGTCGTGCGTGCCCTTGTCTACTGCTCGTTACTAGCGTGCCTGCAGACCCTGTGGGGGTCTACACCGACGTCTGCTGAGCCGCCTTCGGCGGTAGCCGTATTGTTGAGCTACGAGCAGCCCTATTCCCGCTTGTCGTTCGAAGCGCTGCGGCAGCAACTCCAGCATGTGCTGAGCGATGCCGGCATAAAGTTGGAAGTGCGGGAACGCCAGAACGCAGCGCCGCACGAGCAATTCTCAGACTTATTTTTATTCCAGATGAAAGGCCGCTGCTCGATGAACGCCGTGCCTGTGGGGGCGCTGTCCGATGAACGGGGAGCGCTGGCGATGGCCTATTCGGAGGACGGGAACATTCTGCCGTTCGGCGAAATAGAGTGCGATCGCGTTCGCCAATCGCTGCAGCGGCTGGTGGGCCGCGGTAATCCGGAAGCCTATCAGAGCGCCTTCGGCGCCGCTTTGGGCCTGGTGATGGCGCACGAAATTTACCACATGCTGGCTCATTCTCCGCATCACACCAGGCAAGGCGTAACGAAGGAGAGCTTGTCGGCGCGAGAGCTGTTAGACCACGAATTGACTCTGCCCGATGCGGCGCGGCTGGCGATGCGGCAGACACTCGCGCGGGAACATTGAAGTTTCACGCGCGGCTCGGCCTTCGCCTTTTCGCGCTTGTTCTCGCAGTTGGTGCTTGGCGATCTTAAGCTGCAGGCAAAAAGAGCTTTTTGCCCATGCGGATTTCAGGCGCGAGATTACTTAGCCTAGCTAAGCTAACCTGCTCACTCTTGACCAAAGGGAGGGCCTACCAGGTCCTTAATGGCAAATGGGGATTGCATGAAAGTTCCATTCGCCATTTTCATTACAGGGGTGATACACTGCACTTGACGCAGCCCTCTAAGCGCCCGCTCTGTCGAAGGCGGCCCCTGAGCTTTTCGAGGTATAGCCCATGTCCCGGCCCACTACGCATTGAGCGGTATTTTTGTACCGTTTAAACTCAGGTACTTTTCACATACCCGATAAACGAGGAGACTTTATGTCAGCTGTTTTGAGCGATGCACAAAGAGCCGATTTTCTTCGCCGCGGCTTTTCGCGGCGGAGCTTTGGACGAATCGCTACCATTCTGAGCGCCGGAGCAGCACTGCCGTTTTACAACGAGCACGCTCTCGCTCAGCTTTCCATGGTGCGGGATATGCCGGCCGACGCCGTCAAAATTAACGCCAACGAAAACCCCATGGGACCCTGTCCCGAGGCGGCGGATGCCATTTATAACGTCGTCAAAAAAGGCGGCCGCTACATGTATGAGGACACCTATAAGCTGGCAGAAGCGATGGCCAGCGTCGAGGGCCTAACATTCAATTACAAACCAGACGAGAGCTACATCGAGATATTCGCCGGATCGAGCGCTCCGCTGCACCAGGCTGTATTGGCTTTCTGCTCGAAAGAAAAGCCTTTTGTCAAGGCAGATCCAGGTTATGAAGCCGGCGAGCGGGCGGCCAAATTTATCGGTGCGAAGGTGGTCAATGTTCCGTTAAGAAAGGGAACCTGGGACCACGACGTGAGAGGAATGCTGGCGGCAGCACCTAATGCGGGGCTCTTTTATATCTGCAATCCAAATAACCCGACCGGCACGCTTACCAGCCGCTCTGACATCGAGTATCTGGTGGCCAACAAGCCGCAGGGTTCGATTGTCATGATCGACGAAGCCTATATTCATATTTCAAAGAGCGCCGTGCCTTGTAATGACATGGCCGCCGCCGGCAAGGACGTCATTATTCTGCGCACGTTCTCCAAGCTTTACGGGATGGCGGGCTTGCGTGCAGGGGCAGCATTCGGCCGCCCTGATCTGCTGCTAAAAATCACTCCGTACAGCGCTGGAGCCATGCCGATTACGGCCATGGTGGGCGCCACCGCCAGCGTCCAGTCCAAGAATCTGGTGCCTGAGCGCCGCAAGATCATGACGGAAAACCGCGAGGATACATTCGAATTTCTGACCTCTAAGAACGTCGAGTTCATCCCTTCCGAGAGCAATTGCTTCATGATCAACGTGAAGCGTCCCGGCGCCGAATTTTACAAGCAGATGGCCTCTCAGAACGTCTATATCGGCCGCGTCTGGCCGGTGTGGCCCGAATGGGTCCGCGTCACAGTTGGAAGCAAAGAAGATATGAATAAGTTTAAGACCGCTTTCAACAAAGCGTACAACGCTTGATCTCGCGATAGTCCCTGCAAGGAGGCGCTTTATAGGCGCCTCAATACTTCTCAATCAGGCTTTTAGCCCTTGTCTGGCGGAGCCTCCACTGCCTCGTCGCTGTTTACGAACTCTGCAGAGGTAGCACTTTTGAAACTCTTCCGAATCCGATACACCTGGCGAATATTTGCGGGCGATGTCTTAGGCGCCTTGGTGGCCGCGTTGATTGCGTTGCCTTACGGTTTGGCCATGGCGAGCATGATGGGCCTGCCGCCGGTTTTAGGATTGGTGACATCGGTTGCCACTGCGCCGATCACCGCGCTTCTGGGACGCAATCCCGTTCTCATCGGAGGAACCGCAAGTGCCACGGTTCCTTTCATAGCGCAAGCGGTTCGTACCCAAGGCACTGGAGGCGCAGCCAAAATATGCATGGCCGCTTCCGTGTTCCTGCTGGTGTTCTGTTTCCTGCGACTCGGCCGGTACATTCAGCGAGTACCCAACCCGGTTGTTACGGGGTTTTCTTGCGGGATCGGAGCGATGATGATTCTCTCGCAACTGGGCGTGATGCTCGGCGTAAAGGCGGTTGTCGACCGGACGTCCAACAACATGATTCTTCAGAGCTGGCAAGTGCTCTCGCGCGTGGCGGAAACGCAACCGGGCGCGCTCATTATTAGCGGCGTCGTGATCGTGGTCGCTCTGATGACTGCCCGTCTATTCCCGAAAGCTCCTGCGCCGCTGATTGGGGTGCTAGCAGCAGTTGGAGTCGCGAGCATTTTCCGTTTTCACCAGCGGGAAGTGGGGCAACTGCCGCTCCAAATGCCTCCCTTCATCGGCTTTTCCTGGACTCCCGCGGACGTCGTAAACGTCATTCCCGCCGCATTGGGACTGGCTTTTGTTTCCGCGGTCAATTTGCTGATCACGTCACGCGTTGTCGAACACTTTCGTGGCCGGCACAAACAACTGAAGGGCTCCGACGCGGATGCCGAACTAGGCGCTTACGGTGTTGCCAATATGGTGGCCGGCATCTTCGCTGCACCCATGAGCGTGGGCATTCCCGCGCGCAGCCTGGCGAGCGTTCGCTGCGGAGCCACTACGCGCATGTCAAACCTTTTCCATGCCGCTTTCATCCTTGCGTTCATCGCATTGGGAGGTAAGTATATTTCGCATTTACCCATTCCCGCGCTTGCCGGAGTCACAGCTTACATTGGCATTTGCCTGCTGGAATGGGGCACGTGGCGAAGGTTACCGAAAATGAGCTGGGTCGATGCGCTTGGCTTTCTCACTACGGCTGCGGCCACGCTCGTGGTGAATGCGGTTTTGGCGGTCGCGGTAGGCTGCTCTTTCTATGTCTTTCGATATTTCTATTGCAAGGTTGCCGCAAACGGACAAGGGCCAGAGCAGGTTAAGAAAATAGCCGTTGGAGCCCCCTAGTACTAGCAGTTCAGTCCGCGCGTTAGTGAACAAGCTGTTCCATTCTTAACTCTGCACACGTTATCCTGCTAGTAACCGTACGGGTAATCCAGTGCCGGGGATGCTCGTCTTGATCGCTGAGGCCGCGATGCCGCACGACTCAGCGTAGCTGTAACACCTTCTTTGGAAGGTCACAGCCCGATTGAGATGAACCTCCGAATGAATCTGCCTAGCTTGAACCCAGTCCTGGACGGGCTGGCTCCGCTTCGGCGCCATAGCACTCGCTTTCTTTTCGCAGCGGCAGCGGTGGTCCTGGCGTTGGTACTCACTGCCGCTTGTCAATGGATTTTCGGCTCAACGGCGGTCTCTATTTTCGCCCTGGCTGTGATATTTTCAACCGCCGTCTTCGGTCTGATGGCGGGACTGTGCACTGTCTTTACGGCCGTTCTCGTCTTCGACTTTTTCTTTCTGCCGCCGCAGTTTAGTTTTACGCTGGATGCGGTTACGTTGCGAGTCGCGCTTGCATTGAGTGCCCTGGCCGGCTGTACACATGCGTTAGAGCGTCGCATCTCAGCCAATATTCGGAGTAAGATCAAGCCCCCACTTGGCATCCATGGCAATTTGGACGGCATTGAGAATGGAGAAGTTTACGGTTGGACGTGCGATGCCGATCATCCATCTCAACCGGTTCTGGTCACCATATTTTTGGATCGACGACCGGTGGCAAATGTTGCGGCCGTCTATCACCGGCCCGATGTAGCGGAGACAATGAGCTGCTCCGGATCCCATGGCTTTTATGTGGATCTAAGTCCGTACTTTCCCGTTAATCGCGAAGCGCTGATCGATGTACGGCTGCCAAATGGCGCTTCTCTCGTGAATGCCCCGGCAGTAATGCGTGTGCCCGCGATCATGCCGCGCCGGCGCCGCCCGACTGTGCTCTTCATGCATATACCGAAAACGGCAGGTACCGCCGTTCGCGAGGCAATTGCCGCCAACTTCGTGCAATCCGAGATTGCCTATCTCTATCCGGGCCCCCCAGGCTTCCCCATAACCGATCTGAGCGCTTTGCCTTTAGAGCAACGTAGAGCCTTTCGTATTGTGATAGGGCACTTTCAGTTCGGCATGCATGAGGCGTTGCCGCAGGAATCTGAATACATCACCATTGTCCGGGAACCCTGTGCAAGGATCCTTTCGCAATATGCTTATCTGTTGCAGACGCAGCCTGAGCTGATCACCGACAGGGAGGGCCATGTGACGGGTCTCCTGGAGATTTTTGAGAAGCAGTTAACGGTCGATTTCGACAACGCGATGGTCCGTTGCTTCGGTGGCGTGGATGAACGTGAATTTCCGCCTGGCAGCTTGACCCAAGCTATTTACGAGCGAGCTGTTCGCCATCTGCATACGGCTTTCAGCTACGTCGGGCACCAGGAAACATCCGAGCAAAGTTACGAATGGCTGCGGCAGCACTATGGCTGGCACACGACTGACATGCTGCCGCAGGTCAATCTTGGAACCGTTCGAATGGCGCAAGAGCCGAATGCTGAACAGGTGGCGGCCATTCGCCACTACAATCGCTGGGATTATCTTCTCTTTGAGGAGATCCTTCGAAAGTTCCCTCGAGCAGTGGCTTCTTCTACTCGTGACGAGTGAAAGCGGATTCCCTTCCGCCGTCCAATTATGCTTCGACACCCTATGCTTGCTCTCGCAATCGCTTCGCCGGGCATAAATCATTTCTCCTTTAAATCGTTTATAATGGTTCGCTCGGTTTGAGAACGAGTGGCTTGAGTACTGTTCGCCGTTCTTATGCCGGAACTCCGGGACGCGGAATATATACTCGAAAGGCAAAGAATTTTACTTTTCGGAGATTGTCACCATGCAGCTTCGCGTTCTGGCGTTCGTGCTTGCCGGCGGCAAAGGAACCCGCCTTTATCCGCTTACCAAAGAACGGGCGAAACCCGGTGTACCGTTCGGCGGGCGCTATCGAATTGTCGATTTCGTTCTGAGCAACCTGGTCAACTCCGGCATCTACTCTATCTACGTTTTGATCCAGTTCAAGAGCCAGTCTCTTCTACAGCATTTGCGCGAAGGCTGGGAAGTGAGCGGCTTGTTGAAGAACAACTTCATCATCCCCGTTCCCGCCCAAATGCGATCGGCTCAGGAGGACTGGTACCGCGGCACAGCGGATGCGATTTACCAGAACATCAACTTGATTGAGCAAGCCGACCCGCACGTCGTGGTGATTTTTGGCGCAGATCATATTTACCGCATGAACATCCGGCAGATGATCGAATTTCATGTCGAGAGGCGCGCTGGGGTGACCATAGCGGCGATTCCAGTGAAGAAAGAGTACGCGTCAGAATTTGGAGTCATAGAAACCACCCCGGAACACAACATTGTCGGTTTTCATGAGAAGAAGGCCAACGCGCCCACCATGCCGGACGATCCAGATCGAGTTTACGCGTCAATGGGCAACTATGTCTTCTCTACTGATGTTTTGCTGCGCGAGCTCTATGCCGATGCCAAGAACGAGAAGAGCTCGCGAGATTTCGGTAAAGATATTCTGCCATCACTCATCGGCCGGGCCGATATGTACGCCTACGATTTCAATACCAATGTGATTCCCGGCGATCCGATCGGCTCGCCACAATACTGGCGCGACGTAGGAACGCTGGACGCCTACTACGAAGCGAGCATGGATCTAAGGATGGTCTCGCCGGAGCTGAACCTGTATAACCGGCAGTGGCCGCTTCGGACGGCGAGCTATTTCGATGCGCCCGCCAAGTTCGTCTTCGATCAAGAGGGGCGGCGCGGGATGGCGGTCGACTCGATCATTGCCGGCAGCTCGATTGTATCGGGTGGTTTCGTCAAGTGTTCCGTGTTGGGGCGCGGCGTGAAAGTTCACACTGGCGCGCATGTTCAGGAGTCGGTGATTTTCGACAACTGCGATATTGGGCGCCACGCAAAGGTGCGCCGGGCCATTCTCGATAAGAATGTGAAGATCCCGCCGGGCGCGCAGATCGGCTATGACTTGGACGAGGACCGCAAGAAGTATCACGTGACGGAAAGCGGCATCGTGGTGATCGAGGGTCATCAGTCGACGGTCGACATTTCCACCCTGCAGGTTTAACTCAAAGCTTTATGCGACTGGTATTGGCTTACGGCTGAGAGCAGTCCAGCCAAGGCCAACGGCGACGACGACAGCGCAACCGACCACGTTGTACCAAAGGAACGAGACGCGGGTGAACGCGGCGACCAGGAAGATGATCGTCTCTCCCGCGAGCACGCCAAAGAAAGCGCCCGTTCCGCCAACGCGCTTGCAGAAGAACGCCAAGACAAAGACTCCCAACAGTCCTCCGTAGAAGAGCGATCCTACAATGTTGACGCGTTCGATAAGCGCCCCGAAGCCCCTCGCCCCCAGTGACGCGAATGCAACGGCGTAAGCGCCCCAGAAGACAGTGAAGCAGCGCGAAGCGATCAGGTAGTGCCGGTCTCCGCGATTACGCACAAAAAAACGGCGGTAGATGTCGATGACGGAGACGGTTGCAAGGGAGTTAATTTCGCCTGAGGTCGACCCCATGGAAGCGGAAAAGATTACCCCAATGACGAGACCGACTAGACCCAGGGGCAAATAGGTCTTGATGAAAGAAAGAAAGATATAGTTCGTGTCGTCGTACCTGGCCCCGCCGTGCGACTTTTCCACGAGGGCGATGGCCCGTTTGCGTGCTTGAACGAAATCTGATTGCGCCTGACTGAACTCTGCCCGAGTTCTTTGCTGGAGAGCTGATGGTTGACCGGTTGATCCCACAATGTTTAGCGCGGCTTGCCGGCGCTTTTCGAAGGCGTTTTTGTAATTCGACTCCGCGTCTGGCCATCCTGGACTGCGGGCGGCGTGTGCAGCCTCGAGCGGTTGAAAGATCATGGGCGGCTGCACAAAGAGCGACAGAACGAAGACCATGCACCCGATAAACAGGATGAAAAGCTGCATCGGGATTTTGACGACAGCATTGAACAATAGGCTGAGACGGCTCTGCGCGATTGAGCTACCAGTGAGATAACGTTGAACCTGGCTCTGGTCGCAACCGAAGTAGGCCAAAGCAAGGAAGCACCCGCCTATCAGACCGCTCCAGAGATTGTAGCGATCGCTCAAATCCCAGTGCAGGTCGACTATGTTGAGGCGCCCGGAGACGCCGGCCAAATGAATTGCTTTGCCAAACGAGATGTCTGCAGGCATGGCATGAAGCACCACAATGAGGCTCACAACAAGTGCGATGAAGATCATGCTCATCTGCTGAACGTCGGCCCAAGTGAGCGCCTTGATGCCGCCAGTCGCGGTGTAGAGTACGACCAGGGTTCCGATCAGGATGGTGATCACGCGATCGGACCAGCCAAGGACACCAGCGATAGCGACGGCCGGCGCATAAAGCCCGATGCCGGCGGCCAATCCTCGCTGGATCAGGAAAACAATACTCACGAGCGCGCGTGTCTTAGCGTCGAAGCGCTGTTCGAGGTACTCATAGGCGGTGTAAACCTTCGCGCGGTGAAAAATGGGCACGGCGGTGGCGGAAAGAATGACCATCGCGAAAGGCAATCCAAAGTAAAACTGCACAAAGCGCATGCCATCGACATAGGCCTGCCCCGTGGTCGAGATAAACGTAATGGCGCTTGCCTGGGTTGCGAGGATCGATAGGCCCATGGCATACCAAGGCATGCTTTTGCCGGCCAACAGATAATTACTTACTGTGTTGCTGCCACGGCCGCGATAGAGCCCGTAACTTACGAGCGAAACCAGCCAGGTAAAGAATACGATCCAATCGAGAAGCCTCATTGAAGAGCGCTTTTCAAAGAACGTACGGCTGCGCGCTTCACTTCGCCCGATACTGTTGCTGGCAGGCGCGCGGCCCGGCCCACGTGGATCTCCTCAATTTCGGGTGTTTTGCCGAGGTCCGATATCACGGAGCTACAAAGACCGGCCCCGGCGAGAATCTTAAGCGAGGGGGAGGCAGCGCGCTGCCAAGCGATCAGCCGGGCCTTCCGTAGCGCCCAGACTCCTTTTCCTCCGGTCGTCAGAATGCGATCGACTTGGGGGATCTGCTTTAGTTGTTCGATAGACTCAAAGGGATCGGCCAGCACGTCGAAAGCGCGATGAAAGGTCACGCGGCATTGCGGGGCTGCAGAAGCAAGCTCCGCCATGGTTTGCCTGTCGACCTGGTTCTCCGCAAGGAAGCCAAAGACTAGGCCGTCGGGGGAAAGACGCGACAGTTTGTCGGCGGCCGTTTGGAGTGCCCGAACCTCGCCAGGACGCGCCGCGAACATCCTGGCAGAATCGCGTAGCATAACACGGACGGGGATTCTGACTGCTTCGAGCACGGCTGCGACAGTCTCGGTCTGGGGCGTGAGCCCACCGACGGCGAGATCACGAACGAGTTCCAGGCGATCGGCTCCGCCCGCTTCCGCTTCAATCGCTTCTTGGAGCGAGGTGACAATCACTTCGAGGAACTTAGCCATCGAGACATCTGCCGCATTCTAGCGTGCAGCGTCGAGCACTAAGGGGCAAAGAGGCGGGAAAGTATGTAGAGCAGGACCATGAGCGCGAACGAGTAACACAAAACAGCTGCGTAGAAGCGAGGCCAGGTTCGCAGGAAGGGAGGAGGCTGGTTGTCTGGCTGGCTCATCCGGTGTTTCTCAGGAGCTACATACTAAGATAGAGTTTTCGAGATTACTGTTTGCAGGTTATCAAGAAGTGCCCGGGGAGGCTCGCCTTCCGGGCACGTTTTTTGATCGGATAGACTGAAAAGCCGTGGGAAATCAAGCCACAACACGTCAAGCTACTAATGTGATTATTGTCGACGACGAAGAGTCGCAGCGCGCGCCTTTGGCGGGCATGATTTCGGCCTGGGGATTCAACGTGGAGACCGCTTCCGACGGGCAGGAAGCGATCGAGAAGTTAGCTACCTTCAATGCGCACGTAATTATCACCGATCTGATGATGCCGCGGATGGACGGTTTCGAGCTGATGAAGCGGCTGGGCAGCGACGGGAACATGCCGCCGGCCATTGTGCTGACCGCGTTCGGCAACATAGAAACCGCGATTCAGACGATTCATGACCTTGGCGCATTCTGGTTCTTAGAGAAGCCCATCCAGCCAGCGGCTTTGCGGGTTTTGCTTGAACGGGCAGCTTCGCAGAGCCAGTTGGCTGAGGAAACCGAACGGCTGCAGCGGCAATTGGCAAATACAGGCGTGCTAGTCGATATGGTCGGGACTTCGCCGCAGATGCAGCAGGTCTTCAACGTGATCCAGCAGGTGGCGCCGAGTAATGCTCCGGTGTTAGTGGCGGGTGAAAGTGGAACGGGCAAGGAGTTAGTGGCGCGCGCCATACACCAGCTCAGCAAACGCCGTGGCGGTCCGTTTGTGCCGATCAATTGCGCGGCTGTGCCTGAAACGCTCATGGAAAGCGAATTATTCGGGCATGAAAAAGGCGCATTCACAGGCGCGCTGGAGCGCCGCGCAGGCTGTTTCGAACTGGCTCAGCATGGCACTTTGTTGCTCGACGAGTTAGTGGAGATGCATTCCGGAACACAGGCCAAGTTACTGCGCGTGCTGGAGGACTCTCGGGTGCGCCGGCTCGGGGGCAAGAACGAGATTTCAGTGGATGTACGGGTGATTGCCGCCACGAACCGCATTATCGATGATGCATTGAAGAAGGGCGATCTGCGCGAAGATCTCTATTACCGTTTGAATGTTTTTCAGATCTCGCTTCCTCCGCTGCGCGCGCGCTTGAGCGACCTGCCGGTCTTGACAGAGACTCTGATCACACACCTGAACCGCAAGCACGCTTGCAACGTGACGAATGTAACGGCGGACGTGATGGAGGCGTTTCGCAAATACAATTGGCCTGGGAACGTGCGTGAGCTGCGTAATGTGCTGGAACGGGCGGTGATTATGGCCGGCGAAGGCGCGATCCAGATGGCTCACTTGCCGTACGATTTCGGAGTCTCGGTGGGCTCACGGCCGCCCGCGCAAGTTTTTGAACCGGAAAGCGTTCGACTCGCGGTGGGCACCACGGTCAGCGAAGCCGAAAAAGCGCTGATCCAGGTGACTCTGCAGCACACCAAGAACAACAAGACGCGCGCGGCTGAGATTCTCGGGATCAGCCTCAAAACTCTATTCAATAAACTGAAAGAATACGGCGCCGCAGACTCGGCCGAAGCCAGCATCTAAGCCCTGGGCCAAGCCTGGAAGCGTTGTCTTGACAATGCTACGCTGGGGGTTTCTGCCGCCCTGCCTGGGCCCCAAGCAAACCGTGTGAAACACGTCTTACCGGAACTGGGCAGCCTATTTTGATGACCGCGACCACCGACCTGAAGAGAACACCGCTCTTCGACGCCCACCTCGCGTCGAAAGCCAAAATGGTCGATTTCGGCGGGTGGAACATGCCCGTTCAGTACTCGAGCATTTTAGACGAGCACAACGCCGTTCGAAAGGCCGTGGGCCTGTTCGATGTAAGCCATATGGGCGAGATCGATGTGCGCGGCCCCGAGGCGTGTCAGTTCGTCGATTATCTTGCAACTAATAACGCGGCCAAGCTAAAGACGGGGCAGGCGCACTACTCGGCACTCCTGTATGAGCACGGCGGATTCGTCGACGACATCCTGGTCCATAAGGTGGGGGACGATCATTTTTTTCTTTGCGTGAACTCCTCTAACCAGGAAAAAGACTTCAAGCACATCTCGGAGCATAACCGCTTCGATGCGCGCGCGGAGTTTACCAGCAACCGCTACGCACAATTGGCGATTCAGGGCCCAAAAGCGCTCGCCACTTTGCAGAAGCTTACAGAAACAGATTTGGGAGAAATTAAATATTACTGGTTTCGCGACGGCACGGTTTCGGGAACCCCGGCGCGCATTGCGCGAACCGGCTACACGGGAGAAGACGGGTTCGAAATCTACCTTCCGCCCGAGGAGGCTGCCAGGATCTGGGGAGAGATCCTGCAAGCAGGGGAGGAATTTGGCATCAAACCCTGCGGCTTAGGCGCTCGCAATACCCTGCGGCTAGAGGCCAAGATGGCGCTTTATGGGCATGAACTGACGGCTTCCATCAATCCGTTCGAGGCGGATTTAGGTTGGATCGTCAAGATGGATAAGGGCGACTTTATTGGACGGTCCGCTCTTGAGAAATCCCAAAGCAAGGCACTAAGCCGTAAGCTCACGGGTTTCGAAATGGTAGGCCGAGGCATCGGGCGCGACGGCTACGAAGTTTCGATCGAGGGCCGGCCGGCGGGCTGGGTTACTAGCGGAGGCCCTTCGCCAACGCTGAATAAGAATATCGGGCTTTGCTATCTGCCTGCCGAGAAGGCTGCACCCGGCGTAGGCATTGAGATTGCAATTCGCGGCACGCTCGTCGAAGCCAAGACTATTGCGACGCCTTTTTACAAACGAGGGAAGCCATGAGTTATCCGGAGACTTACAAGTACACCAAAGAACATGAGTGGGTACATCTCGATGGGCGGCAAGCCACCGTGGGCATAACCGATCACGCACAGCACGAGTTAGGCGACATTGTGTTTGTCGACCTTCCGAAGCAAGGCGCGCAGGTAACAAAGGGCCATACTTTCGGTTCGGTCGAATCTGTAAAGGCAGTATCGGATATTTATTCGCCGGTTTCCGGGGAAGTATCGGAGGCTAACTCGCTACTCAGGCAAAGTCCGGAGCGGCTCAACGAAGATCCTCATGGGGACGCCTGGCTGATACGAGTGAAGCTGGCGGAAGATGGGCAAAGCGAAATAAATACGCTTATGTCGGCTGCCGATTATCAAAAGTATGTAGGCGCAGAGTAGCGGTTCGCGGCTCGGCCAGGAACAATAAGTTTGCGATATTTACCGAAATCGGATTCCGAACGCCGTGAGATGCTTGATGCGATCGGATTGAAATCTGAAGAAGATCTGATCAGCTATTTGCCACCTGAAGTGCGCTTCGATCGACATCTCGAGATCGAAGACGGCAAGAGCGAATATGAGATTGTCGATTATTTCAAGGAGCAGGCCGCCCGGAACGCCAATGGCTATGCAAGCTTTTTAGGCGCTGGTGTTTACCATCACTACCGGCCCGTATTGGTGGATAGCGTCGTCTCGCGCGGCGAATTTCTTACCTCCTACACGCCTTATCAGGCCGAGATTCGCAGGGCACGCTCACGAGCATTTTTGAATTCCAGACGATGGTCTGCCAGCTGACGGGCATGGACGTCGCGAATGCTTCGATGTATGACGGCTCATCTGCCGTGCCCGAGGCTGCCATGATGGCAGTCCGCATTACCAGGCGAGACAAAGTACTGATCGCGCGCACTGTGCATCCGGAATACCGGGAAGTTCTCGGCACCTACACTCAGCACCAGGGTATTTCGGTAGACGAACTCAAGTACTGCAAGAGCGGGCGGCTCGACTTAGATGATTTGAAGAGCAAGCTGGACGACGACGTGGCGGCAGTCATTATTCAGTCGCCGAATTTCTTCGGAATTTTCGAGCAGGTAGAGGAAGTCTCTTCAGTCATTGCATCTAAGGGCGCGCTGCTGGTCGTTGTTTTCACCGAAGCTGTGGCTCTCGGCTTAATCCGGCGGCAGAGAGAAGCCGATATTGTTGTCGGCGAGCTCCAGAGCTTTGCCATTTCGCCGAGCTACGGCGGCCCTTACGCCGGTATCATTGCAGCACGCGAGAAATATATTCGGCAACTGCCAGGGCGGTTAGTAGGCGAGACGACCGATGCCGCCGGACGCCGTGCGTTTTGCTTGACCCTTGCGACACGCGAGCAGCACATACGCCGCGAAAAGGCTACTTCGAACATCTGCACTAACCAAGCCTTGCTGGCCCTGATGGCCACTGTTTTCATGTCGGTCTATGGCAAGGAAGGCTTGCGCGAGCTGGCCGGACAGAATCTCTCGAAGGCGCATTATCTGGCAAAACAGTTGGATCTGAAATTCAACGCGCCCTTCTTCAACGAATTTGTCGTTCGCACTAACGGCAAGTCCCCCGAGCA
>CAWIFY010000045.1:0-28417 GCA_963835255.1 Terriglobia bacterium
GGTCCTTGCCGCGTGGCAGTTGTCGCAATTGTACCAGAGGTTCGGTGAACTCATCGCCGAAATAGCGCAGCAGGTGTTCCCGCCGGCATTGAATTTAATAGGCATTTTGCTCGGGTTTTCCGGAAGATACTTCAGAACTTCTGAGTCGTTTGTTTTAATCCAGATCGAATGGCCGTTTAAGGCGGAGCACCCGTTTTGTCTTGGTTCGCCTGCTTTAGCAATTCTTCGAAGCGTTTCTCCCGGACCTTGTAGCCGCTGGGATCGGGTCGCGAAACTTTTCTCGAAAGCATCGTTCCGCCGGTCTGCATCGCCTTTAAGCTGCTGCACTGCGCTATGCAGGTCTTCGATCAGCAGCTTACTTTCCGGCTCCCGGTGGTGAACTACGAGTTGCGTCTCGAGGTATCGATCTGCAAACTCGATCCACAACAGGGGCATTTGGCTTCGAATAGCTGACCTTTTCCTGCGCCATACCGGAATCGTAGCGCAATGCCCCGGAAGATCCGGTGCTGTTATCCTCTGGACTGTCAGTTGCGGCGCGATCAGCAATCGCGGCTTAGCATTCGTTGTTCCTCCGATGCAATCGGTCTTTCATTGGATTTCGCAATACGGTTATGCCGGTCTGTTTTCATTGCTCATGCTGGGCATTGTCGGGCTGCCCGTGCCCGATGAAACGTTGTTGATGTTCTGTGGCTATCTGATCTGGAGAGGGCGCCTCCATCCGGTCGCGGCCTTTTTCTCCGGCCTCGGCGGAAGCGCCTGCGGAATTTCGCTGAGCTATCTCTTCGGCCGCAGCTTCGGGCACAGAGTGGCTAATCGTTACGGCAAATATGTTGGCCTCACCTCTGAACGCCTCGAGCGGGTTCACCGCTGGTTTGATCGCATGGGATCGTGGCTGTTGACTGCCGGCTATTTCATCCCGGGCGTGCGTCATTGTTCGGCTGTGGTGGCGGGGATGTCGGAACTTCGCTATCTCACTTTCGCGCTGTTCGCCTATTCGGGCGCCGCACTGTTGGATTGCTTCCTTCCTTTGCCTGGGATTCCTGGTCGGCGAAAACTGGCAGAGGGCCTCCGCCCTAGTTGACAGGTACGCGCTACTGCTCAGCATCGTTGCCGCTTTTGGTTGCTGCGTCGTGGATCATTCGGAAAAAATTGAAACATCGGCAACAAAATACCATCGAAAGTTGAGCCACTCGGTTCGGACTCTCTTCGGTACTTTCGTCGTGATGCTCGGCGCAGGTTTCGTCCCTGGGCTGGCACGCTTCTATTTCTCTCAAAGACGGAATCCGCTACTTTCAATTGGTTTTCGAGAACGTGAGTCAGCCCGGCTGGTTGCACACTCCTGACCCTCGCCGCCGCTCGATCTAAACTAGTCTGAAGACTTCGTTTGCGCGGAGTTTGCGGTGTGCCTTCGTGGCATTCCTTTCCTCTAATCAGCGTGACAGAAGAAGCAAACCAACCGGCCGCCCAAGCTTGGCGTGACCGCCTTCGGGCACTGAAGAACGTTCCACCGGTATTGCGAATAGTTTGGGACTCGGGCCCCTGGGTGGTCGGCCTCGGTTTATTCTTCCGTTTGCTGGCTTCGTTCGTCCCGGTCGGCGCCGCCACGGTCGGCAAATACATTCTTGACACCGTCACGCTCATCGCACAGCACAAGGAGCCATATTCCGCGGAATCGACTCATCTTTGGTGGCTGGTTGCGCTTGAATTTGGTCTGGTGGTCGCGGGCAATGTGTTCGGCCGCGTGGTCGATTATTATGACCGCGTGCTGGCCGACCGCTACACGCGTCACGTCAGCGTGCAAGTCATGGAGCACGCCTCCGGGCTGGATCTGCAAGCCTACGAGAACCCTGTTTTCTATGACCGGCTCGAGCGCGCGCGCGTTCAGGCGACTGACCGGCTCGGCATGATTCAGTCTTTAGGCCGGCTCTTTCAGCAGGTCGCTACGACGCTGGCATTCTCCGGTGTGATCTTGTGGTTCTCGCCGCTTCTTCTTCTAATCCTGATACTCTGCCTGATCCCGGCTTTTCTGGGCGAAAGTCACTTCGCGTTTCTGAATTACGCTCTTAATTTCCGCCAGACACCGGTGAAGCGCGAGCTTGACTATCTGCGCCAGGTCGGTGGCAGCAAGGAAGCCGCCAAAGAGCTGAAGCTCTTCGGACTGAGCGACTTTCTCACCGCACGCTTCACCAATTTGTCAAATGACATCCTCGATCAGAACCTCGCGCTTTCTCGGCGGCGCCTGATAGCCGCCACGCCACTTTCGATCCTGAGCACGGCCGGGTATTACAGCACTTACGTCTGGGTCATCTATGAAACCGCTCTGGGCAGGACGACATACGGTGATTTCGTGCTGCTGACCACGGCCGTCATGAACACGTCGAACAATATTTCGCAGATCTTTTCTCTTCTGTCGAGCATCGCCGACCAGGCACTCTTCCTCACCGATCTGCTGGCCTTCTTTGAGATGAAGCCTACCGTAACATCAAAACCGAATGCGCTGCCCGCCCCGCGCCCCATTCGAGACGGCTTCGAATTTCAAAATGTCTCGTTCAAATATCCCGGCACTTCACGTCTCATCCTCGACGGTTTGAATTTTGCGCTCGAACCAGGCGAACGCATCGCGCTCATCGGCCAGAATGGCCAGGGCAAAACCACCATCGTTAAGCTGATGACTCGTCTTTACGACCCGACCTCCGGGCGCATTCTGCTCGACGGAGTGGATTTGCGGGACTATCAAATCGAGGACCTCTGCCGCGAGATTGGAGTCATTTTCCAGGACTTCATGCGCTATGAAATGACAGCGCGCGAGAATATCGCTGTAGGCCGGATTGAGTTCGAAAGGGACGATCGCCGCATCCACGCGGCTGCCGAGAAGAGCCTCGCCGATGGCGTGATCAATCGCCTCAATTATCGCTACGAACAGATGCTTGGCCGGCGATTCGAAGGCGGAGTTGATCTCTCGGGTGGCGAGTGGCAGAAAATCGCTCTTGCCCGAGCCTATCTGCGTGAAGCCCAGGTTCTCATACTGGATGAGCCCACCGCGGCGTTGGATGCAAAAGCCGAATTCGAAGTGTTCGAGCGCTTCAATGAATTGACCGAGAGTAAGATGGCGCTCTTCATCTCTCATCGTTTTTCCACGGTTCGCATGGCAGAGCGGATCATTGTGCTGGAAAATGGAAGTATCGCGGAAGAAGGGAGCCACGATCGTTTAATGGCGCACGGCGGCCGCTACGCCGAGATGTTCGAGCTGCAAGCCTCCAGCTACAGATAGAAATCGATGCCCGAGACACCTGCACACACCGTGACCGCAGCAGCCGTGGCACGCGAAGGCGAACTACTCAGTTCGTCCGACCGCGCAACACTGCACGAGAACGCCACCCGGGCCGCGCGATCCTGCTCCTGGCTGGGCGGCAAGCATCATGCGAGCAGGGCGCGCGATATCTATAGAACTCTTCGCAGGCGTCTGACTACGCTCGAAAGTGAGTTGTACCGCCTGCGCTCCGATGAGCCTTCCGAAGACCTTAGATGGCTTTATGACAATTTTCGGCTCATTAGAACCGACCTCGAATCGATACGGGACGCCCGGCGGCCGCTCGGGCGCCTTCCCGGAGTGAGGACTCCGAATGAGGAAGGTATCCCGCGTGTTATCGTGCTCTCGCGTTCGCTAATCTCTGCCGTCAATAACCGCCTCAACGAGACTGTCTTTTCTCAATTCGTACTTGCGGTCGAAGAGGTTGAACCCCTGCGCCTCAACGAACTGGGTGGAATGCTCGACGGTCTCAAGATAGCTCTGCTCGAAGAACTATCCGACCGGGGACCGAAAGCGCTCGACGCCTTCCGAAAACAGAGCCAGAATGCCCCAAGCTTCGGGATTGGAAATATCATCACAAGTCTGCGCTTCATCGGTGAGCGCGACTGGCGCAGCATCCTCGAACCTCTCTCCGTCGTGCATCGAACTCTGCTGGAAGATCCGGCCGGGGTTTATCCCCGCATGGACTTCGAGGGCCGGGAGCTGTACCGCCTGAGGATAGCGAAAGTCGCTGCCAGCTCCGATGTGGATGAGCTCGAACTGGCCCGCAGAAGCGTCGCCATGGCGCGCGAAGCTATCGTCCAGCTAGATGCTCCAGAGACGATCAGCCAGCGTCTGCGCCACGTTGGCTACTATCTTCTCGATTTGACAGGGTCGCAAGAACTCTTACGTCAGGTGGGATATCGTCCTTCGTTCGGCTCTTCGTTACAGCGCCTGTTCCGCAGATTTCCGGACGAGATATACATTCTGGGCATTGAAGTCGTTGCGCTGTTCACGGTGGTCGCCCTCATCATGAGCATCGTTCGCACCCAAGGCGGCCTCGGTCTGATCTTCGGTGCCTTGCTGCTGCTCATTCCGGCTACTCAAGCCGCCGTCGAAGTGGTTAATTATCTGGTCACCGCGGTCTTGACGCCGCATCCGCTTGCCAAGCTGGATTTCTCACACGCGGTAGATCGCAGTGCAGCGACCATGGTCGCCATTCCGACGCTGCTCATCAATGACAAACAGATTAGACAGCTTGTCGAAGATCTCGAAGTGCGCTATCTCGTTAATCGCGATCCGAATATCTTTTACGCCCTTCTAACCGATCTACCAGATAGCGCTGAACCTTCCGGCGAGCAGGACCGGCGGGTGGATCTCGCCATTGAGCTCATCAACGAGCTCAATATTCGATATGCCTCCGAACCCTTCGGCGCCTTTTATCTTTTCCACCGGCATCGCATCTACAATCCGCGTGAAGGTGCCTGGATGGGCTGGGAGCGCAAACGCGGCAAGCTGCTCGATCTCAATCAGCTACTTCGTAACGTGTACGACCCGTTCCCGGTCAAAACGGGCGATCTCACAAAGTTGCCAGTCATTCGCTATGTTCTGACACTCGACTCGGACACACAGTTGCCGCGTGGCTCGGCACAGCGCATGATCGGCGCGATGGCTCATCCTCTCAACCGGCCGGTGATCGATCCGGAACTGAATATCGTGACCCACGGATACGGTATTCTTCAGCCGCGTGTGGGAATCAGCGTGCATTCCGCCTCGCGTTCGCGCCTGGCAAGCATCTACTCAGGTCAGACAGGCTTTGATATCTACTCGCGCGCCATATCTGACGTCTATCAGGACCTCTATGGCGAAGCGATTTTCACCGGCAAGGGCATTTACGATGTGGATACTCTGCGCCAAGTGCTCGAGCATCGCTTCCCGCGCAATGCTCTGCTCAGTCACGATTTGATCGAAGGCGCTTACGCTCGAGCTGGCCTTGCTTCCGATATTGAAGTGATCGACGACTATCCCTCGCACTACAGTGCTTACAACCGGCGTCGCCACCGCTGGCTGCGCGGCGACTGGCAGATTGTGCGCTGGATCTTCAACACCGTTCCCGACGAATCGGGTCGCCTCGTAGAGAACCCGATTTCCCTGGTTTCACGCTGGAAGATACTCGATAACTTGCGCCGGAGCCTGGTTGAGCCCGCCACTTTTCTGTTATTGATCGCTGGTTGGTTCTGGCTGCCCGGAGGGCCGCGCTTCTGGACCCTTGTTACACTCGCCCTGCTCTTCCTGCCGATTTACTTCAGGTTGATCTTCGCAGCTATTCGCACCACGGCAGCGAAAAATTGGATCTCGCTTCGGGAATCGATATCTGACTTTTTCACCTCTCACGTCAGCATTGCCCTGAACATTGCTTTCCTTGCGCATCAAGGACTGGTTGCGATCGACGCAATCGGGCGCACGGTGATTCGCAGTTCGATCACCCACACGCGCCTGCTCGAATGGGAAACCGCGACGGAAGCGGAACTCGGCATCCGAAAACGAACGCCCGTCGACATCTACCTTGATTGGGTGCCGCTGGTTTCGGTTGTCGTCGGGCTGGCATTGTTCCTGCGTCCTGCCGCCGCGCCCTACGCCCTGCCCTTCTTAATCTTCTGGGCTTGTGTCAAGTTGATTTCCAACTGGCTCAACCGGTCACCTCATGAAGTTTTCGATCTCGCGGAAACGGACCGCCTGTTCCTGCGTGGACTTGCGCTACGCACCTGGCGCTATTTCGCTGAATTCAGCAATGACAAGAATCACTGGCTTGTTCCCGACAACGTTCAAGAGCAGCCGTATCGAATTGCCGAACGCCTTTCTCCGACTAATCTAGGATTGCTCTTCAACGCGCGGCAAGCGGCGCTCGAGTTCGGCTATCTCACGCTGCCTGAATTCATTCAGCAGAATGAGCTGACTCTCGAAACGCTTCCGAAGCTACCGCGCTGCCTGGGCCATTTCCTGAACTGGTACGACAACATTTCGCTCAAACCACTTGGGGCGGAGTTTATCTCGAGCGTAGATAGCGGCAATTTAATCGCCTCACTGTGGAGCTTTACGCAAGGCTGCCGTGAGCTTTTGCGTAAACCGCTCATCAGCGACAACGCGCTGGCCGGAATCGCGGATCACTATCGCATGCTTGAAAAGGGTGTTGCGCCACCGGCTCTGGCCGGCATATTGAAGCTGCACGGTTCTCCGATGTGGCTTCCTGAACTGCTGAAATTCAACAGCGAAGATGTTCCGATATCAGCCAAGCCGGCGGACCCCAAGCAGCATGTTTCGTGGCCGCTTGAATTGCGGACACGCATGAAAGCGCTCCGCGAGGTTGCCCGCCAATTCATGCCTTGGTTCCTGCCGGAATACGCAGCGCTGCGTGATCCTGCGAGCGGCATCGAAATTCCGGAGAAGGCGCTCACTCCGCAAAGCTCCCGGGAATTTTTTGCGGATTTCGAAGAGCAGTTGCGTGCGTTGACAGCCAACGCCGCAACTCCCACCAACATAATCGAACTGGCCAACCGTCTCCGCAGCGAAATTCCTGCTTGCCGCGACAGGATTCAGACGTACGCGAGGCGCCTTGAAAAAATGGCCGCTCTCTGCGACCGGCTAGCCGGCGAGATGGGCTTTTCGAAGCTCATCAATAAAAATCGCAACTTGCTTTCGATTGGATACGATGTCGCCACGCAAAAAGCTAATGCTTCCTGTTACGACCTCCTCGCTTCCGAAGCCAGAACGGCCACGTTTATCGCGGTAGCTAAAGACGATCTCATCCAGGATGGCTGGTTCCGTTTGGGCCGGCAGCACACGGTTGCTGAAGGCGAGACCACGTTGATCTCATGGACCGGCACGATGTTCGAATACGTGATGCCGGTTCTTTGGATGAGGTCTCATCCGAATACCTTGCTTGACCGGGCGGTTCACTCTGCAGTGCGCGCACAACGAGCTTACGGCGAACATCACCGGATTCCCTGGGGCATTTCGGAAGCCGCCTACCGGAAGACGGATATTGAGGGCAATTACCAGTATTCTGCTTTCGGGGTACCGGGCTTGGCGTTAAATGTGGCGCGCTCCGGCTCGCTGGTTGTGTCGGCTTATTCAAGTTGCCTGGCGCTAATGCTCGATCCGGTGAATGCGCTGAAGAACCTGCTTCGCATGCGCAAGCTCAAGTGGCTCACCGAATACGGCTTCTACGAATCTACCGATTACACGGAATCGGCTCGGCGCGGATTTCTGCCCCGTAAAGGTGAGGTCATCCGCTGTTGGATGGCTCATCACCAAGGAATGAGCTTAGTCGCTATCTGTAATGTGCTTCACGACTGGCCCTTTCAACGCTGGTTCCATGCCGAACGCTTGGTCCAGGCCAGTGATTTGATTTTGCAGGAGCGGCCCATTCGCACGCGCCCCGTTACCGATTCGCGGCCACGCCGGGTCTTTTCTTTGCTGGGCAGAGGGCCGGTTTCAAAAGCCCGTGCCTCTGCCTAGCTGCCACCGATGCCAAGAATCGTTCTCGTAGGCGTTGTTGCACTCCTGATTTGGATTGCATGGTGCGTGCTGGTTGTGACAGAGCTGGTCCCGCAACTCAGGAGGCACCTCCTGATGTGGGATTGGCTGATGGCATATCTGCTCTGCCTTGCGCCGGTCATGATCCTTGCGATTGTTGGCTTGATGCGAGTGCGCCAGAAAACTTAGCGCGGTGCTCCTCGCTTTAGCTCGGGCGTTTTCAAGACCGATAGCAGATTATTGTAATCGTCTGTCCAGAGCCGGAGGCCCGGCCGGCTGACAATCGCTCTTGCGTGTACGGTGATCGCAGGATTGTGAAGCACCGCCTGGTTGTTCGTCACGACCACCCAATCGGCTGGCAAAATGGCTTCGTCCGAATCTTCATGGTTGTGGACGAGCACCGCCTGGTAGCCTGCGTCCGCTGCTAGTTGCCCGACCACCGGCGCCAGATCGAGAAAATCGTTCGAAACATGAAAGGCAATCACGCCTTGCAGAGTTAGGTGGCGTAGATAGAGAGCGACGGCCTCGCGTGTAAGCAGATGGACGGGAATAGCGTCGCCCGAAAAAGCATCGATAACCAAAACATCGAACGGCGGCGAGTGCTCGCGCTCTAACGACAGCCGTCCGTCGCCGATACTAGTCGAGATCTTGGCGTCGCTTTCACGCAGGTAAAAGAACAACGCTTGCGCAATATCGACAACTTGCGAATTGATTTCGTAAAACTGGAATTCGTCTCCGGAATGGCCGTACGCAGCAAGCGTACCGGCGCCCAGTCCGATCAGGCCGACGCGTTTCGGCTGACTGAAACCCTCCCGGAGCAGGATGCCGACGCCCGAATCAGGTCCGTAATAAGTGGTAGGGCGAGAGCGGCGCGGCGGCAGTAGGAACTCCGAGCCATGTTCGATGGTGCCGTGAAACAGGATGCGCTGTTGATCCGGGCCGGCGAGAGATGTTTGGACGACACGCAAAGATCCATAGAAGCTTCGCCGTAGGGAAAGTGAGTTCTCGCGATACGCTTTCACATTCATCACCGCAACCGCAACCATGCAAGCCGATACAGCGGCCCACAAGATAGTGACCGCCCAATTTCGATCGGACCAAGTCGCTGCGAGAGCGAGCAGGGCGGTAAACAAGAGCGCAATCGGGAGCTCGTAGACGCCATTAAAGACGATTGGCGCAATCACACCTACAAAAATGGCGCCGGCTGCCCCACCCGTCGCGACCACCAGGTAGAAGCCCGTCAGGTCTCGAGAGTGGGGCCGCAGTCGATTCAGCTCGCCGTGACAGAACAGACAGCAGATGAAAAGTCCGCCGAGAAAAATAGGCAAACTGATCTGGATCGCGATCAAAGAGTTGATGCTGTAGATCGCGTATCCGAGAATCCCGAGCGCAAATGCCAGCAAGCGGATCCAGAGCAAGCGCTTGTAAATGTTGAACGCGCCAAAGCTGAAAACGAAACTGAGCAAATACACACTTAGCGGCAAGACCCACATCAACGGCACTGCAGCGACGTTTTCATCGATGTGGTTGGTGACAGCCAGCAACAGCATAGAGCCGCATGCCGCCAGAGCAAACCACAGCAGCTTGCGAGTTACTGGTATTTCAGAGATCGCCTCTTCAAGGCGGTCAGACTCGCTCGCGTTACGAGCCTGCCAGGCGACAGCAGCGCAGAGCGCCACGAAGCAGATGTAGAGCAGCGACCAGCCGACGCTTTGTTTGTGGGTTCCGAATATGGGTTCGATCAGAGAAGGATAGGCTAGTAGCGCAGCTAAAGAAGCGAAGTTCGAAAGCGCGAACATCCGATAGGGCTCCTTGGAACCGCCGTGGGCGAGCCAGGCCTGTAGCAGCGGACTCGTCGCCGACAACGCGACGAACGGCAGCCCCACTGAGATGGTCAACATGCGAAATATCAGCCACGGCGGACTTTCAAGAGAAAGGAATTTCCAGTGTTCACCCGGGCCGATGGGCAGCAGCAGCAACGATAGCGCCAGCACTGCAAGATGGATTCCGGCTTGAGTCTTTGCACCCGCATATCGGGTGAGCAGACGTGCGTACAAATAGCCGGCCAGCAGCGCGACTTGATAAAAGACCAGGCAGGTGGACCAGACCGCGGCAGATCCGCCAAACCAGGGAAGTATTCGTCTCGCGACCAACGGCTCGAGTGAGAACAGCAGAAAGGCGCTGACAAAAATAGTGAAGGCGAATAGTATTCTGATACTTTTGTCTCCTGACAGGAATTAACAGAATAGATGAGCGCACTTCAAAAAGAGGGCTGGGGCAAGACGGAAGCCGGCGAAGAGATCTTTTTATACACGCTTCGAAACTTGAGCGGGATCGAAGTACAGATCACGAGTTACGGAGGCCGGGTAGTCACTTTAAAGACTCCCGATCGTGCCGGGGCATCCAGCGACATCGTGCTTGGCTTCGACAATCTGGCCGGCTATCTGGGCAATAATCCCTATTTCGGGGCGCTGGTTGGACGTTACGCAAATCGCATAGCTAACGGCGAGTTCGTCTTGAACGGCAAGCGGTATACGCTCGCTCGCAACAACGGGCAGAACTCGCTGCACGGCGGGTGGAAGGGCTTTGATAAAAAGGTTTGGAACGCTCACGAGATTACCCAGGGCGCCGAACCGGCGCTTGAATTGAGCTATTTGAGTCCCGACGGCGAAGAAGGATATCCGGGCAATCTTCACGTGACTGTTCGTTACACCCTCACTTCCAGCAACGAACTTCGTATCGATTATTCCGCGACTACGGATAAAGATACCGTTCTGAATTTGACGAATCATTCGTACTTCGATCTCTCCGGCCAGGGCGCAGGCAAAATATTGGATTTCGAAGTGATGATCAACGCGGAGCGCTTTACTCCTGTCGACGCGAATCTCATTCCGACCGGAGAGCTGCGGCCGGTGGAGGGAACACCTTTCGACTTTCGCAAGTCGATGCCAATCGGCTCGCGCATCGACCAGAGCGACGAGCAACTGAAGCTGGCTATCGGTTACGATCACAATTTTGTGCTGAACGGCCGAGGTAACGTTCTTTCCCTGGCAGCACGCGCCAGCGATCCGCAAACGGGCCGCGTTCTCGAAGTGCTGACCACCCAGCCGGGAATTCAGTTCTATACTGGCAACCACCTCGATGGCTCCCTAACGGGCAAGGACGGCGTAGCCTACAGCTTCCGCAGCGGCGTTTGCTTCGAGACGCAACATTTCCCCGATTCGCCTAATCACCCTGAGTTTCCGTCCACCGAATTGAAGGCCGGCCAGCAATACCGAGGGACAACCGTCTTCCGGTTCTCGGCAGTTTGAAACTGGAGCGCTGCTAAGAACTTCTACTCAATATGAGCGAACAGAAGAAAGATACGCAGCCCGATAAAAACTTGGCCGAGACGGAACGGCCCGTGCCATCGCAAGCAGAAGGCGATCGGGAAACCGTCGAAGAAGATCTCCAAGAGAAAAGCGCGAAGAAAAAGAAGAGCTAAGCAGTCTCGCCTACCTCGGCGAAGTAAACGCGTAGAGCAGGTCCCCGGCTCCGACGACTAAGTATTGGCGATTATCGAGCGAGTAAGTCATTGGGCCGTTACTAACCGACGACGTAAGCCCAGCGTGCCAAAGTATTTTCCCGGTCGCAGGATCGAACGCAATCACGTTACCGGAAGGGTCGCCCGCAAATAGCACTCTGCCTGCGGTAGTCAGAATGCCGGAATGTCCGCCGCCGCTCTCCGGAAAGACATGGCTCCAACGAGCTTTACCAGTTCGGTAGTCGAGGGCCTCTAGCGCCGATTCAGACCAGACACCCGCATCTCGGCCAGCGTAACCTTCCGGGTTTTCACTTGTGTCGGTGAGATAGTAGACGCTGTAGGAAGGCGATGCGCTCACATAGAAAAGGCCTGTTTGAGGATCGTAACTCGGAGGGAACCAATTGGTTGCCCCTCCCGACGCAGGCATGACGAGCGCGCCATCTGTTTTTGGCTCTTTGTCCGGGTTGGGAATAGGCTGACCGTGTGCATCGACGCCCTTTGACCAATTGACGTTCACGTAGGGTGTGCTGACAACGCTCTTGCCATTCGTCCGGTCGAGCACGAAGAAGTAACCGTTTCGTGCCGCTTGCGCGAGTAACTTGCGCGGCTTGCCGTCGATGGTGCCGTCGAACAAGACAGGTTCTTCCACGTTGTCCCAATCGTGCGTGTCATGCGGCGAAGCTTGAAACCACCAGACCAGCTTGCCTGTATCGGGATTCAAGGCCACAATCGAGCAGGTCCAGAGATTAGCGCCTTTGCGGCCCTGCCCGGCGTGTACCGGGTTGGGGTTACCAGTGCCCCAATAGAGAAGATTTAGCTCAGGATCGTAAGTGCCAGTAAGCCAGGTCATGCCGCCGCCGTGGGACATAGCCTGCACGTTCGGCCATGATTCCGAACCGGGCTCGCCCTTGCCCGGTTCCGAATTCCAGCGCCACTGCACTTTGCCGTCTTCCGGATCGCGTGCTTCAAGGAACCCAGGGACATCGAGTGAGTCGCCGCCCACACCTACCAGGACATGATTCCCGACTACCAAGGGCGCGGGTGTCGAAAAATACTCCTGCGCCAGGTCGGCGATCTCAACGGCCCAGCGAAACTTCCCAGTGTCTTTCTCGAGCGAGATGAGGTGATTATCGGGAACCTCAAAAAAGACCCAATTCCCATAGATCGCCACGCCCCGATTGCCAATGTGAATGCCGCCCTGGCTCTCCCACTTGTAATGCCAAATCTCGCGGCCCGTGCGTGCATCTACCGCCCAGGCATGATCGGGAACAGTAAAGTAAAGAACCCCGCCGACTTCGAGCGGCGTCGACTTTATCTCCGTGCCGAAGGGACTGCCGCCCGGCCCGGTATTTGCGTGATACACCCAGGCCAGAGCAAGATCGCGAACATTGCCCGCGTTGATCTGATCGAGGGAGCTGAATCGCCGCCCGGAGTAATCGCCATTGTAAGTTGGCCATGACCCAGCCGGCGGCTTAACTATCGTCGCCGGAGTAACGTCCTGCCCGCTGGCCGCGACCGGGAGGCAGAGACAAACACTAAACAAGAGGCGCGAAATTGTCACTTCAGTGTCTCCAGATAGGCAAGGACATTGTGCATGTCGGCGTTGCTGTATTGGCTGAGAAGCTCAGCATGCCCTGCGAGCGGATCGTGGACATCGACTTTGATTCCTCTTTCTTCGTCGAAGAGCCATGAGCGATGCTCGCCGGAAGGTTCGGTTAGCGAAACGCTGAAATCGTCGATGTGGTCGAGTTTGCCCGTGTACGACTGGCCCGAAAGAAGCGTAACGGTCACAGTTTTCTCGCTTTTCGGATCTGGCGGCGGACCTGGTGCGCCGGGATAGTGGTGCTGCATGGGATAAAGAAATCGGGATTGCAGGTCGGTCGGCTCATATTTGCTGGCGATATGCGCGAGATCCCCGGTCGGTGAGTGGCAGCTTGCGCAGTGTGCGCTGAAAAACGCTTCGCCGTCCTTTGCATCGCCGGTAACAATGTTCAGGATCTTGTAATCCATGCGGTTCGCCGCTGCCTGGCTTCTGGATAGCAGGAATGTGGCGATGTCTTTGATCTGAGCGTCATTGAAGCTAAAGGCCGGCATACCTTTCGCTGGACGGCCATGCAGAATGACTGGACCTATCTCGCTGCCTGTTCCCTTATCGTGCAACACCAGTACGGATTGCACCAGATTCGGACCGCCGTTGCCTCCGCGCGCGCTGCTGCCATGGCAAAAGGCGCAGTTTGCGACGAAGATTGCTTGACCGCGCGCAGCAGCCACCGGATCCGCCGGCGAACCGATCGCCAGGAAATCGCCGCTTCGTTGGCGCCCGGGCGTCTTGGTTTCGCTCGTGCGCTCGCCCGGTCCAGGAGTCTTTACCGCGGGGCCTGGCTGAGGACCATTCGCCCCGCCAGCGGGCGGTTGGGGTGGAGGGTTGGTGGGCGGAATCTGCGGCTCCTGCCCACCCATCGCGAAGCTTGCCAGCAACGCGACAAGAGCCATACGAGTATTGCGACTAGTGGTCATGAGATACAGCCAAAGCAAATTATGCCAAGCGGAACTGAAGCGAAAAGGAATCAGAACGGCACGTCATCATCGGTGATCTGGGTGCCGGGAAAATCATCTTCCGGACCGCTAGCCGCCCCAGCACCCGCTCCCCGGCCGCGGTTAGGGCCGGCGCTGCGTGCCGCGGACTGATTGCCCCCTTCGAAGCCGCCACTCGATTCGCCGCGTCCGCCGAGCAAAAGCACTTCGTCAGCCACTACTTCGGTCGAGTAAACTTTCTTCCCGTCCTTGTCATCGTAACTTCGCGTCTGCAACCGGCCTTCTACATACACCTGCTTGCCCTTGGTCAGATAATTCGCCAGGTTTTCCTGGCGCCAGAGCACCACGTTTGTCCAGTTAGTCTCCTCTTTCCATTCGTTCGATTGCTGATCTTTCCAACTCCGGGTCGTGGCCACTGCGAAACGCGTCACGGAAACGCCGGAAGGAGTGAACTTCGTTTCGGCGTCGCGTCCCAGATTGCCGATGAGGAGAACCTTGTTTACGCTGCGGGATGCCATAATCACTCGCACTTTATCACGGTGGGCTTGCGGTTGCCTCTTCACAAAAGGGCCCTCTCCCTCCCGCTCGTGTATATATAGACCATGACCCGCCGATCCATACTGCTCGTTCCGGCTCTCCTTCCACTGGCAAATTTCGCTTGCGCATTTCAAGGCGAAAGGACCCGTATTAGCCCTCACGAAACAGTTTCGATTGACCTCGGCGGCAAGACGATTACCATCACCTACGGCCGGCCTTCTCTCAAAGGAAGAGACGCAAGCAAAGTCGAGCCATATGGAAAAGTGTGGCGTCTGGGTGCCGACGAAGCCACCAAAATCACCGTAACCGCACCCACCAAAATCGGCTCCGGCCTCGAACTCGCGCCGGGAAGCTACTCGCTGTTCGCCATTACGGGGCCGGAGAAGTGGACGCTCATCGTCAACAAAGTCGCCGATCAGTGGGGCGCCTTCAGCTATAAAGAGTCCGAAGACCTCGGCCGCCTCGATCTGCCGGTAAGTAAGCCGCCTTCTCCGGTCGAGGAATTCACCATCTCGCTGGCCAAACAATCCTCCGACACCGCCACGCTCTCCATGGCTTGGGGCAACGACTCAGTCTCCACCACACTCAAGCCCGGCTAGCTCCTCACGCCTTCTGCCCCACGTATAGAAACCGCGAGAGCCGCCGCTCCTCCGAAACCTTCTGCACGCAACGTAGAAAACGCTGCAAGCCTTCGAAGTTTCCTTCGCCTTCAAACCGCACCAGTTCATTTCGCCTGCTCGCTCGCGCCTCGCGCCAGCGCTTCGAAATCTCTGCGGCGCACTCGGTAGTGTCTCTCGCCTCGATCAACGTGAATCCCGCTTCACCCAGCAGGCGCTCATTCTCGCCTAGAGGCAAAAAGAAATAGTTCCCGATCGAACTGCGGGTGGCAATCTCCTCATTCGACAGCACGCCCGTCACGATCATCGCGTCTGTAAACAGCATTCGGCCTGCCGGGCGCAGCACGCGGTACCACTCATCAAACACACGCCCCCGATCCGCGATATGGCACAGCGCATCATTTGAGAAAACCGCATCGAGTGAGCCGTCCTCGAACGGCATCCGCTTACTCGCGTCCAGGCACAGGAACTGCACTCGAGACGAGACTCTACCCGCTTCCCCCACTTCTTCCGCTTGCCGTATTGCTTTTTCGTTTATATCGATGCCGGTTATCTCTACATTTGCCGTGTGCGCGAGATGCACTGCGCAGCCGCCCGCTCCGCAACCGATTTCGAGTACCCGCGATTCGTTCCTCAAGAGCAGCAGCCGCCGAAAGCCTTCCAACTCCGCTGCGGTCATCCAACCCGTCTGCCCCAGGTCCACGCCGTAAGTCTCTCCGCGGACCTCTTCGTAAACCCGTTGTGCACTCCGGCTGTACGCGCCGTCGTACAAATCCACTGCTTCCGCCATTCCACGCTCCTTTCAGGTCAGTGCGAACATATAGCACATGTCCGATACCTTCCGCCTGGACGGCAAAGTCGCCCTTATCACCGGCGGCGCCAGCGGCATCGGCCGCGCCATCGTCAAGAAATTCACCGCTGCCGGCGCATCGGCCATAATCGTTGACCTCGATGAGCCCCGCGCCCGCGAATTAGCCGCCGCTACTCCTAATACTCACGTCCACATTTGCGACATTACGGATGAGAACCACCTTCAACAGCTCTTTTCCCGAATTTCGCGGCTCGACATCCTGGTGAATTGCGCGGGTATCGGCTTGGTCGGTAATGTGGAAGAGACCGGTCTCGCCGATTTTGAGCGCCTGTTCCGGGTCAATGTGCAGGGAACTTTCCTGGTCATTCGCTCGGCGCTGCCCCTCTTGCTCCACACACACGGTTCCATCCTCAATATCGGTTCTGTCGCCGGCATGGTCGGCATTAAGCGCCGCTTTGCCTATTGCGCTACCAAGGGCGCTATTCATGCTTTAACCCGCCAGATGGCTGTCGATTATCCCACAGAAATCCGCATCAATTGCATTGCCCCCGGTACCGTCGACACCCCGTTTGTCGAGGGCTATCTTGAAAAGTATCATCGTCATGAGAAAGAAAAGGTTCGGGCCGAACTGAATCAAAGACAACCGTTGGGACGTTTGGCGCAGCCCGACGAAATCGCGGATTTGGCAGTGTATATCAGCTCACCCGCCGCGGCCTTCATGACCGGCTCGGTGGTCACGATCGACGGAGGTCTCACTGCCGCGTGAGGCTAATTAAAACTAATTAACTTCTGGGAAATCTTTTAGTTGACGGAATCACGCGAACTACATACGATATAAGTAATCTCGATTGCACTACGTTTGTGTGAAGGCTCAGCGGTGTTTCAGAGCTCTTTGGCTACTTAGCTGCAAAAGGTTTGATGGGATCTTTAATTTTTTTCGAAGGGATAGCAGTATGACCTGGCGTCCTGGCTATCGTTATCGCGTTCTTACATCGCTGGCCCTCTTTATGTTTGTGGCACTAGCGATGCCGCAACTCGGGTATTCTCGATCGCTTCCTTCTAAAAGCGCTCTCCGTAGGCATCATGTCCGAAGACATCGTGCTATAACCGCCGCCGGTGCGGTTCTTGCTTCCCGCACTTCGATTTCCCGAACTACCACCCGGGCAGGAGTCATTCATACCGCTAGTTCCAGTACGTTGCGGGCCACCACCGCCCGGCGCCGCATGCATGGGCGGCGAATTTTCTTTAATCCCTGGACTGAACCCACCTATGCGGATTCAACCGTCGGTGACAACATAGATGGAGAAGATCTAGTTGTCCGAAAGGCGGCAGTCGATGCCATTGGTCCGTACAACGGAACTGTCGTAGTAGCCGATTCTCAAACGGGCCGCATCCTCAGCATCGTTAATCAGAAATTGGCTCTAAAGGGTGCCTACCAGCCTTGCTCAACGGTCAAGGTGGTCGTTTCGCTCGCCTCCTTGAAGGAGCAGATCGTCGACCCCTCTTCTGCCTTCCGCATCGGTCGCCGTTCGTCGGTTGACATGACCCGGGCGCTGGCCATCTCGAACAATCTTTATTTCGCCCACCTTGGCCAGGAACTCGGATTCGAGCGCGTCCAGAAGTACGGCAAACTCTTCGGTCTCGGCGAGAAGGCTGGCTTGGATATCTCAGGTGAGGAACCGGGCTATCTGGCCACGGAAGCCCCCGAAACCGGCGTCGGCATGATGACCAGCTTTGGTGACGGGATCCGACTCACGCCGCTCGAGTTGACCAGCATCGTCTCATCGGTCGCCAACGGCGGCACCATGTACTATCTGCAATATCCAAAAAGCCAGGAGGAGGTTGACAAGTTCGTTCCCCGGATCAAACGCGAGCTGCCAATTTCCGATCTCATTCCGCAGGTCAAAGCCGGCATGATGGGGGCTGTCGAATACGGCACCGCCCGCCGGGCGAGCTATAGCAATTACGACGAAACGATTCTCGGAAAGACTGGCACCTGTACCGACACCATTCAACCCGGAGTCCATCTCGGATGGTTTGGCTCTTTCAATGATGTCGGCTCGAAAAAGCTGGCCGTCGTTGTGCTGCTCACCGGCGGTCGCGGGGTCAGCGGTCCCATTGCCTCTGGTGTTGCCGGAAACGTGTACCACAACCTCACGCTGCAGAATTACTTCGGATCCGGACCGCAGGCCGCGGTCCCCGCCGCCCTGGTTTCTCTGCAGAGCAGCTACGCCCGCTAGCCTGTGGCGAAATCGCGAGAGAGAAGCGTTCAGCTACCCTGAGTGGTCCTCCCGTCGAGTTTCGCCTCCGCCATTCTTTTGCTTCTGCTCTCATTTCTTTGCTTTAGTTTTTGGCCGAATCTTTACAAGCGCTCCGAGCGGCACTGGCGTTTCGAGCTTTTCTCGCTGGATTTCGCCATGGGAGCTATTCTGCTCGCTCTCCTCGCCGCTTACACGTTCGGAACGCTCGGTTCGGAAATGTCGTTTACCGACCGCATGCTCATCGCGGGCCGGGCCGCTTCTGTCTGGATCATCGGAGCGGGGGTGATCTTTGAGCTGGGTAATATGCTGCTCCTTGCGAGCATTACCTTGCTCGGGATGGCTCCGGCCTTCGCCGCCTGCTTTGGAACGGCCGCCGCTATTACGGCGGCTATTTATATCGGCCGCTTTCATCCGTTTCTCATGGCTGGCGCAATGGCCTGTCTCCTGCTCTGCATAACATGCGGCCTGGTGGCCGCCGGCTGGAGACAGTCCCAACCGGTCAAGCAGCCTGTCGCCCGAAATCATCGCGTTGGACGCGTGACCGCCGTGTCATTAGCCGTTGTGAGCGGCTTGGCGTTCGGCGGCCTTCAGTTCGTTTTAAAATTCACCTCCGATCCCGAGTTTGGACCTGGCCCCTACGCCTCGATTTTGATGCTGGCCGTGGGCATCCTGATCTCGACTCCTGCCTTCGACTTTTTCTTCACAAATATTCGTGTAACCGGAAGCCCCATAAGTGTTAAGCTCTATGCCCAAGGCGGTCTGCGGCCCCATCTGCCGGGTTTCGCCAGCGGCGCAATCTGGGCCCTGGGAACCGTTGCCCTACTGCTTGCGCTCACTACTACTGGCGATCAAGCTCCCCGCAGTTCACTCGTGTTTCTCTTTCCCGTTTCGTCAGTTATCGTTTGCATTTTTCTGGGGTTGTTCAGATGGAAAGAGATCCCTGCTCCACGGTCGCGCGCCTGGCTATGGTTGGCGCTCGTTTCTTTCGCCGCTGGGTGCGTATTGATCGGCTATGGCTTAGCCAAGTAGCATCTCTCACGGCGTTCCGCGCATCCTTCTGTGTAGGGAAGGCGTTTTCGCCTGCGGTTTTAGGTATTCGGAGTTCTTCAATAGGCTCCTAAGAGAGAATAAGAGGCATGTCGCTCCGGGAGCACATCAGCGCCATCAAACGAGAAGATCCGGCCGCCAAGAGCAGTCTGGAAATCCTGCTTTGCTACCCCGGTCTGCATGCTGTGCTGCTTCATCGTCCGGCCCACTGGTTGTACCAACGGGGGCTTTTTGTGGGCGCCAGGTTCGTTTCGCAGTTCGCCCGCTTTCTGACCGGTATTGAAATTCACCCGGGAGCGAAGATCGGCGCTCGGCTGTTTATCGATCACGGCCTTGGCGTGGTGATTGGCGAAACTGCCGAGGTAGGAGATGACGTGCTTCTTTACCAGGGTGTCACGCTGGGCGGCACTGGCAATCAATGTGGCAAGCGTCACCCTACGCTTGGCAATCGCGTGGTGGTTGGCACTGGCGCCGCTGTGCTGGGAAATATCAAGCTCGGAGACGAGGTGAAGGTCGGCGCGGGTTCCGTGGTCGTGCACTCAGTTCCCCATGGTGCGACGGTGGTTGGCATTCCGGGGCGCGTCGTCAAAGGCCGCGGCGAGGCCCTCGGCACGCTCGAGCATGGCCAGGTTGCCGCTAGCGGTGAATCCGAACCCGCCGACATGGAACAAATCGCCGACCGCATTCGCGAACTCGAAGCGCTTTTGCGCCTCCTGCTCGACGAGCGCGTCGGCGACGCCAGGGGCTGAGCTGCCTTGCCCCGCTACTGAGTCGCTCGCTAGTCGGCTTGTTTCGCGGTTGTTCCGGAACAAAACTGAGGTATTCGGGTTCTAGATCGCTGGTGGAGGTGCGATGCGCGGAATTTTGGAAGACCTTCGTTTTTCCTTCCGGCTGCTGCGAAAGAGTCCCGCGTTTGCCTTCTTAGCCACCGCATGCCTGGCCTTGGGAGTAGGCGCGAATGCATCGATTTTCAGTCTGCTCAACGCGCTCGTGCTGCGCGGCCTGCCAGTACCTGACGCAAATCGTCTGGTGCTTTTGCGGCGAGGGGACAGATCGACGTTCTCCTACCCAGACTATAAGGATCTGCGGGCTCGCTCTAAGAGCGTGCGCGACATGGTTGCGACTATACCGACAGAATCGAGTCTTGACAGAGCCGGCCAGCAAGGCCAACTGGTGACTGCGGAGGCAGTTTCCGCAAATTACGGCCGCCTTTTCGAAATGGGTACGGTGATCGGTAGCTGGTTTGACAGCGAAGAGGCGCCGGTTGCGGTAATCAGTTATCGGGTTTGGCAGAGCGTGTTTCGGGGTAATCCCAACGTCTTGGGAGAACGAGTTCGGTCGGAATCGCAATGGTACACGATCGTGGGAGTGGCTCCTCCGGGATTTACCGGTGTTTCATCTCCGATGACGACGAGTATCTGGGTGCCACTACGAGTATGGACTAACCAGCATCCGGCCATTCGCGCTGAGGTGGAGAACCGTGACCGCCCGCTGGTGATGATCTTTGGCAGACTTGCGCCCGGAGTTCAGGAGTCAGCGGCTACCGCCGAGATACACTCCATCGGCGCCGCACTGCGCCGCGAAACAGTGCGACCGATCGATCCCAACAGCCCGATATCGGTGCGCCAAGTCCGAGGTATATCGGCTGCAGGTAATCGGCGCAATGTCAAAACGATCATGACGCTGTTGTTTACCGTGGTTGGGCTGCTCTTGATGATCTGCTGTATCAACGTGGGGAACTTGCTGCTGGTGCGCGGCGCGACTCGCCGCCAGGAAGTTGCTATCCGGTACGCTCTCGGAGCGAGCCGAAAACGTATTATGCGGCAGCTGCTCGCGGACAGCTTCTTGCTTGCGTGCGCGGGAGGACTCGGCGGGTTTGCCGTGGCCGCATCGCTGGTCCGATTGATGATTCGCCTTTTGCCGTCGCTGCCGTTTGGCGAATCGATCAGCTCGGAAATCCCGATGGACCTGCATGTAATCGTATTCACTGGAGGTTCAGCGGCTGCAACCATTCTGCTGTTCGGCTTGTTTCCGGCCTTGAGAATTAGTGCAACCCACCCGTACAGCGGCGTGAGACAGGAATCGCGCGGCTTCCGTGGAGTGAGGCTGCGTCGAATGTCGGTCGCCGCCCAGATTGCTCTTTCCTTTTTGCTGCTGACTGTAGCAGGCCTGTTTTTGCATACTTTCTGGCTGCTTAGGCGCGCAGAGCCCGGGTTCGCCGTACGCAACCGCTTATACGCTATAACTTACATTTCAGCGCCGGAGTTTAAACCCAATCAGATTGCGCCCTTTTACAGTCAAGTTCTGCAGGACCTTCGTGCGATTCCCGGCGTCCAATCCGCAGCTTTGACCTACCTGCTCCCGCTCGATCCAGCTCAGACGGAATGCGCGGCGGCCAATAACGGCAACCGAACAGAGGTCTCGACCAGCACAATCAGCCCTGATTTCCTGAGTACGATGGAAATCCCACTGCTGCGCGGGCGCGATTTCAGTTCCGCCGACAGAGAAAGCACAACCGGTGTCGTCCTGGTCAACGCAGTCCTGGCAGATCGTCTGTGGCCGCATATTTCCGCCCTTGGACAGCAGATTAAACTCGGGTGTCAGCAGCCTAGGATAGCTATCGTAGTCGGAATCACCGCGAATTCAGCAACCGTTTCTATAGCGCAACCGCTACAGCCCCACATCTATCTGCCCTTTGCGCAAAACGCGACCGGCCTGGCGAATATCGTGGTCGAGGCTTCCGCGCCCCTAGGTCCAATGCTCAGAGTGGTCCGGCAACACCTTTTCAAAGAGGGACGCGGGCTGCGCGTGTACGCCATCGAGCGACTGTCTGATCACGTGCAACGCTCGTTCTGGCAGCTGCGCTGGGAAACTTCCCTGATCGGCGCCTTTGGCATAACCGCTCTGATTTTGGCAGCTTTGGGATTATACGGCCTCATTTCATACAGTACGGCCCTCCGAACTCAGGAGTTCGGGGTGAGGATGGCGCTTGGAGCACAGCCTGCCGATGTCATGCGCTTGGTTCTGAAAGAAGGAATGACGCTAGCTCTGGCGGGCATCGGCGTCGGCCTGATCGCCTCGCTGAGCGCCACACCGTTCTTAGCTGCCATTCTCTTTGGAGTGAAAAGCATCGCGTCCGGCGTGTACGTCGCGGTGGCGGCCGGTTGGCTCGCAATAGTGCTCGTTGCGAGCTATTTGCCGGCTTACCGGGCAGCTCGCCTGGAGCCTTCAGTAACGTTGCGACACGAATAGTCGGAGTTGTAGAACAGTTCAGATATAAGGCGCCAACCTATACTCAGTCATATGGCTACGGCACCGATGGATCTGCTCACGTTGCACGAATTTCGCGAGCGCTATGCGGAGGAGAAGCCATATTACGAATACTGGTTTGGGGAAGCGGTCCAGAAGTCGGTGCCAACTGTTTTGCACGTCCTCCTGGTGAAAATTTTGCTATTTGCCTTGGATCAGGCCGGGTACGAGTCAGGACCTGAGCTGGAACTGAGGATCGATGAGAGTTGGCAGCCCAAGGCCGATGTTGCCGCGTGGACGGAAATGGACGGCCCTTATCCGATCAAGCCGGTTGATGTCGTGGTCGAAGTCCTCTCTCCGGAGGATCGAATGCACAGAGTGATCGCCAAGTGCCGTCAATATGAGCGTATTGGAGTTCAATCGATTTTTGTCATGGATCCGGAAACTCACGATGCCTGGCGCTGGAAAGACGAAAACCTGGAGCGGATTCAGGCGATGACACTCCCGAACGGAAATCAGATCGCAATAGCAGATCTCTGGGCAGAGCTTGATCGCAGGGCCTCAGGGAGAAGAAGCTGACTCTATTTTGGCCGGGTTGCCGTAAAGGCGCCTGAATAATCGGAGAACTCCCAAGTTCCGGTCAGTTTGCCGTCCTGCAATTTGCCTTTCATTTTCAGAGTGGCGGTCATGCCCGCCTCGTCGGAGTTGTAGGGAAATGCTAAGTCTAAAACGCCGTCCTTGAATGTTCCTTTGACATCGGCCGTTCCATTCCATTTGCCGGCTACCTGATCGCCGTCAAGCTTGAAATCGCCATCGGAATCGCGGTCCCCGCCGTCTGTCTGATAGACAAAGTGCCATTTGCCGGAGATGTCATTAGCAGGCCTGGCGACTTGCGCGGGCGTTGCGGATTGGTTAAGCGCCGGCTGGGATACCGCGACGCCTGATCCGCTGAGGATGATTGTCCCGCCGATCACCACTCTGAGAAAAACTGCCTGCATATATAGAAGCTCCTAAGTTCTTGCGTTCTTAAAAATTTTAGTCAACACGGCTACGGCGCGGTCAACGTCCTGCTCGGAAAGAATGTAGGGCGGCAGGAAGCGCAGCACCGTTTCGTGCGTGCAATTGAACAGGATACCTTCTTTGATTCCATCGAGCACCAGCTGCTTGCAGGCGAAGTCGAGTTCGACACCGATCATAAGCCCCTGGCCGCGCACTTCCTTGATGAACGGGAAAGCGCGCATGAGTTCGGTGAGCTTCATACGGAAGTAAACGCCGACAGAATTGATGGAAGGTAACAGCTCATCGAGAATGTCGAAGAACTCGAGCGCCACGCGGCAGGCGAGCGGACCACCGCCATATGTCGAACCATGCATGCCCGGCTTGATGGTGGCGGCCGCCTTCTCGTTCGCAATGATGACTCCGAGCGGAATGCCGCAGGCCATCGGCTTGGCTGCGATGACGATGTCGGGCAGCAGAACGGGGTCGAGCAGTTGATAGGCAAAATATGCGCCGGGGCGGCCGACGCCGCATTGAATCTCATCGAACACAAGCAGCGCATTGTGCCGATCCGCGAGTTCTCGGGCCTTGCGCGCGAACGGCTCCGAGACGGGATTAATGCCGCCTTCGCCTTGTATGAATTCGAGCACGATGCCAGCCGTGTGGTCGTTGACGGCCGATTCCAGTGCGGCGATATCGTCGCGCGGAACAAAGCGCGCCCCAGGCAGCAGCGGTTCGAAATCTTTGCGATACTTGGGCTGGCCGGTGATAGAAATGGCGCCGAGCGTGCGGCCGTGGAATGAGTTTTCGAGCGAGACGATTTCTGTCTTATCGCCCGAAACGCTGTTGCCATGCGACCGAATCATTTTCAGCGCGCCTTCCATCGCTTCCGTGCCGGAGTTGCAAAAGAAGCTGCGCTGAAGGCCGCTAGTTTTGGCCAGGCGCTCGGCCAGACGGCCCTGGTACTCGTGATAGTAAAGATTGGAGGTATGCAGCAGTAGGCCGGCCTGCTGGCGGATCACTTTGACGATGCGCGGGTGCGAGTAGCCGAGCGAATTGACGCCGATCCCGCTGATTAGATCGAGGTAGCGATTGCCCTCGAGATCGTATACATAGACTCCGCGGCCACGATGAAGCAGGAGCGGATAGCGCGCGTAGTTCTGAACCAGGTACTCGCGCTCGAGACCCATGATCTCTTCGAGCGGCGTAGTCTCCACTGGGACTTCTGGGCTGACAGTAGCGGCCATCTCTCCATGATACGGAGAGGCGCCATCCATTCACTATTTAAAGAGGTAATCGAAGTTCACGAGACCATTGCGGTAGTCGATGGTCAGGCGGAACAAAGAGAGGACAGGAATGCCGAGGATACCTGAGAGACGGATCTCTTTGTGCTCCGGCGAATTGTTCAGGTCGTACGCCATAATTCCCATGTTGTCCTGACGAAAGTGTCCGAACTGCAGTTCGGCCTTATCCGCCTCGTAAACCTTTTTTACCTCCCCGGATAGGCCCTTGACATGCATTCGGTCATTGCCGTAAATCTTGGTCGACAGGCGTGCGAAAGTAGAGTCGATGTTCGAAACTTCTGAGCCCGTGTCGAGAAGGAACAAACCGGTGCACCGCCGGTTCACTGTGGTCGAGATCAACAGCATGTGTCCGAACCGGAAAATGGGAGTGAAGTCTTTCTCATCGGGCGCAACTACACGGTTGTAGCCTTGCGGATCCTGAGACCGGGGCGGCAGAGGCTTCAAATGTAGGACGCGCTTTTGAAAATCAATTTCGACCAAGTAGTCCTGGAAGAAGTCAGCGCCGATGAGGCCGTCCTCGTCACCAGCGATGGCGCGCTTGCCTTCTAAAGCGCGCACCAGGCAGTTAGAGAATTTGAGAGATCCCACCTGGCAGTTATCGGCGATAGCAGAGAACATGTTTCTGGTCCCACCGTCGCCCACGCCCCACGCTCTGTCTGAACCTAAATGCGGCAGCCCGGCTTTGTCGACTGCGGTTTGCTTGACCAGAATGCCGCTCGCGCCTGTGTCAAACAGCATTCGGAGCGGCTTGCCACCAGCGATCTTTAAATCTAGACCCACGCCGCGCGCGTGCTGGCCGTCGCGCATTAGCAGAAAGAATTTGAGTGTAGTTTCTTGCGGGCCACCCTCGGTTTCGAACAGTTTCTTGTCTTGGGCGGCGGCTTCGAGCGCCGAGTCGTTTTCCTGAGCTTGCTGGAGCCGCTGGTACAACCACGGATGCGCGACCGCAAATGGGCCAAGCAGTTCCCTGCGCTTCGCGGCGGGGACGTAGCGCAGGAAGGTTTGCGTAATCAGGGCATCGTCCGGATCAACATCGTGCGCCTTGAGGCATAGTAGCCGTGCCGAGCGATAGAACGAAGCGGCCCTATACAGCCGCGAAAGTCCGTAAATCGCCCGCGCCGTGTCTTCTTTCAGCTTGAGCGCCGCTCTGAAGAGCCGTTCGGCTTGCGGCATATCCGCCATATAGAAGGCGAACTCGCCACGCGCGGCTATGACTTCCGGCGAGTTGGGAAAAGCCGTTGTGGCGCGCTCATCGGCATCCGAAGCCTGATCGACTTTCCCTTCATAGACAAGCGAGGAGAGCAGCGCGGCCTGAACTGCGGCGTCGTTTGGCGATTTCGCGGCAGCAGTCTGAAGCAGCGGAATAGCGGCCGCGAAATTTCCGGATTTGTAGGCCGCAAGGCCGCTATCGTCTTGCGGAAAAGCGCAGAAGCTGCCGAAGAGCGCGACGGCAAGCACTATCTTGACGAGAGAGCGACACATGGTGAGTTTGTTTGTGCCATGCTAACAGACTTTCTCTCCGGCCAGATAGGGGCCGGGCAGTTCCACAGCATCTAACGCAAGGGGTCTTATTTGTTCTTCGATGATGTTTCGAGCGCCGAACTGGGGCAACTTGAGGAAGTGGGCGAAAGAGCGCTCCATCGCCGGCCGGGGCAGCAAACCGATCAGCTCACTGCTTTCAATTGCCACCTCATGCTCGTCCGCAAGGCGGCTCACTGCAGCGAAGACCATATGGAGCGGAGTCTGTTCGAAGTCGGTGAGGTTTATTGAGACCTGAACCAGGTTGCGAGAGAGGATCGGCAACCCGAGCGCTTTGACGGAGGCGAAACCACCGCTGCTTGCGCGTATGCCGCGCGCGATTGCCTTAGCGACGTCCAGATCTGTAGTGTTCAGGTTGATGTTGAACGCGATCAGGATTTTGCGGGCTCCAACGATAACCGCCCCTGCAGTTGGATGGAGAGCAGGTCCGCCGAGATCGGGCGCTTTCGCGGGATCCCGTACCGCTGCTTCGCGCAGGCCTTCAAACTGGCCACGACGCACATTCTCAAGAGCGACGCGCTCGGGCCGGGTAGCGGCAGCCCCGTAAAAGTAGACGGGAATTTCGAGCTCTTGGCTGATGCGCTGCCCGGCGAGATGGGCGAGAGCGGCGCAATCTTTGATAGTCGCCGATCCGAGTGGTACGAAAGGCAGCACGTCGAGCGCGCCCACGCGCGGATGGACGCCTCGGTGTTGAGTGAGGTCGATGGAGCGGACGGCCTGCGCTGCTACCCGCACCGCAGCCTCAACTATTGGCTCACGCCGCCCGGCGAAAGTAATTACGCTGCGATGGTGATCCCAATCGCTGGTGCGATCGAGCACCAGCACGCCCGGCACGCCGGCTATGGCGGAAACAAGGGCATCCACTCGCGACCGGTCGCGGCCTTCGGAAAAGTTCGGCACGCATTCGATGAGCGATTCAGTCAGGCAGCACTCACTTTCCAGCCTGTGCGATTGAATACCACCTTGCCTTCGCGGATCGCCATACCCACATGATTCACTCCAAAGCGCCGCGGAATCTCGCGGTAATCCGAGAGATTCATGACTAGCAGATCGGCGCGTTTCCCGGGTTCGAGGCTGCCCACGGTATCTTCCAGACCCACGGCGTGGGCGGCGTTGATGGTGGCAGCGGTGATCGCTTGCTCGGTGGTCAACTTAAGCCGGAGCACGGCTAACGCAATTGCCGCCTGCATGTTAAAAACAGGCATAGCAAGGGCATCGTAGCCACTGCAGAGAGCGATCGGGGCGCCGTTATCTACCACTTGCCGCAGAGAATCGCGGGACTTGTTCTCGGTGATCGAATGAGCGGGGGCAACAATGACAGGCACAGGCGACTGTGAAAGCACCTCAGACTCAGCGGCGGTCAGATCGTGGGAGGCGATCACAGACTGAAGCCCAACGCCAGCGAGATAGCTCGCCAGATTCTCCACCGGTCCACCTGCCCAAAGCAGGTTGATGCCAACTCCGGCATCGGCGGCCGCCGCCCAGGCCCTTTCGCGAGCAGCCCTACCCGTCTCGGGAGCAACTTCCAATCTTTGCGCCAGCTTGCGTTTGATAAGGAGTGGAACCGCGGAAGCAACCTCATCCGAAACGGTCGAGCCCCTGCCCGAGCGATCATCGATGCGCCAGCTTCGCAGCATGCCGATCGGGTGATTGCCGATCTGCGCCAGTTGGCGCAGGAGACCCAGGCCAGCAGGTACATCGCAGTCTGGCGCCACCGCCTTAACCTGCGCCGTTAGAGTTCCGTGTTGCAAGCAGGAGCGCATCAGCAAGAGACTCTCGTTATAGAAGTCCGCGATTCTTTTTCGCTTTCCCGGCACATTTGAGTGCTCTAGGCTAAGCTGAATATCCGCATCCACAAACCCCGGCATGATGATTGCGCCATCAACGGCAATTTCGGCCGCGCCTCGAACCTCTTTGAGATTCTCGATACGGCGAGTCGAGCCGACCTGGGCAATGAGACCGTCCCGAATTAAAACAGAGCCGTCTTCAATGATTCCCAGATTGTCGAGAGCGGCGCCACGGCGAACTCCGCTGGGGCCTCGCAACGTAAGCAGTTGTTTCCCCCCCGAATCAGGAGTAGCTGTGCCAAAGAGAGCTCTTTCCATCATGGCACTCCCGGGAGCTCAACTATATGGCATGGGAAGGAGGCGTAATACTTCAGGCGGATGGATGC
>CAWIFY010000046.1:0-150644 GCA_963835255.1 Terriglobia bacterium
TAGGATGTTTGTATTTGCACTCGGCGTTAGGGCACTGCGCGACGGGACCTGCTTTGAGATACTTTTCGATTAAATAGCTGCTGCCGCATTCCGGACACTTCTCCGGAATCGGTTTGCCCCAGGCGACGAAATCGCACTCGGGATAACGATTGCAGCCATAGAACGTTTTGCCGCGTTTCGAACGCCGCTCGACAATCTCGCCCCGCGAACAGTTCGGACAAGGCACTCCTATGGTCTTCTGCTTGACGTACTTGCATTTTGGATAATTGCTGCAAGCGACAAATTCGCCGTACCGGCCGAACTTCTGAACGAGATTGCTGTCGCACTGTGGGCATTTCTCTTCGAGTGGAACATCTTTGCGCTGTTCGCCGCCGATCTGCTTGGTAGTCTTGCAATCCGGATACCCGGAGCACGCAAAGAACTGCCCGAAGCGCCCCTTCTTGAGGACCATCGGGCGGCCGCAGTTCTCGCAATACTCCGCCTCGTCCTGCTCTTGGAAATCAGCTTTTTCTCCGTCCGCCGGCTCAATCGCAATCTCGCGCGTATTGCTGCACTCAGGGTAACCGGTACAGGCAACAAAACTGCCGTGCTTGCCCCACTTGATCACCATCGGCTTGCCGCATTTTTCGCAGATGAGATCGGTAGGTTTCTCCATGCGCTTGATGTCGGTCATGTGGCGCTCGGCATGTTCCAGATCCTTCTGAAAACGTCCGTAGAAATCCGCCATCGCGACACGCCATTCAATCTTGCCCTCTTCGATTTCGTCCAACTCCTCTTCCATGCGAGCCGTGTACTTAATGTCGAACAGGTCGTTGAAGCTTTCGAGCAGCAGGTCGGTGACAACCATGCCGAGTTCCGTCGGATGAAATTTGCCCCCTTCCTTCTTCACATACTCGCGGTCCTGGATGGTCGAGAGAATCGAGGCGTAAGTCGAGGGACGACCCACCCCATCCGCTTCCAGTTTCTTGACAAGCGTGGCTTCGTTATAGCGCGGAGGCGGTTCAGTAAAGTGTTGCTCGGGAAGGATTTCCTTGAAGCGAAGCACCTCGTCTTCGGTTACGGCGGGGAGCTTGTGCTTTAGATCTTCGTCATCATCGTCTTTCTGATCCTTGCCTTCTTCGTAAACTTTCAGAAAGCCGTCGAACTTGAGTACGCTGCCGGTTGCGCGAAAGATATAAGGTGTGTTGCTCTTGCCGTGCGCGTTGATATCGATCGTTGTCTGATCGAGCAGTGCGGGATTCATCTGCGAAGCGATAAAGCGCATCCAGATCAGGCGGTACAGCTTCAGCTCGTCTTCAGCGAGGAATTTTTCAAGCGACTCTGGCGTCCTCAAAACTGAGGTCGGACGAATTGCTTCGTGAGCATCCTGCGCGTCCTTCTTCGTCTTGTATACGTTGGGCGAGGCAGGCACGTAGTCCGCTCCGTAGCGCTCTGCAATCATGCCACGCACTTCGACCAGCGCATCGTCTGACACACGCGTGGAATCTGTACGCATGTAAGTGATAAGACCGACCGAACCTTCCTTGCCGATCTCCTTACCTTCGTATAGTCCTTGCGCCAGCATCATCGATCGTTTTACGCTGAAGCGCAATTTGCGAGAAGATTCCTGCTGAAGAGTAGATGTTATGAAAGGAGCAACAGCGTTGCGCTTCTTTTCGCGCGTGGTAACCGACCTAACGGAGTAGGTGCTGCCATCGAGATCGGCGACGATGCCCGACGCGGTTGCCTCGTTCTTGACTTCAGGCGCGTTATCGCCGATTTTGTTCAGCCGCGCGGTAAGTAGAGGCAGCTTCTTGGCATTGAGCGAGACATCAATCGTCCAGTATTCCTGCCTCTGAAACGCTTTTATTTCCCGTTCGCGGTCTACTATCAGCCGCAAAGCCACTGTCTGAACTCGCCCGGCAGATAAGCCGCGCCTAACCTTGTCCCAAAGCAGCGGTGAAATTTTGTAGCCGACCAAGCGGTCGAGCACGCGCCGGGCTTGCTGCGCATCCACCAGGTTCACGTTGACGGCCAGGGGCTTGTCGAACGCCTTTTTTACTGCGTTGGCGGTGATTTCGTTGAACATCACCCGGAAAATAGCCGGTTTATCTGACTTTTTCGGCTCTAGCTCTTCCTTGAGGTGCCAGCAAATGGCTTCGCCTTCCCGATCAGGGTCAGCCGCTAGATAGACCGAATCCATACCTTTTGCGGCCTGCTTCAACTCGGCAATAAGCTTCTTCTTACCCTCAATCACCTCGTAGCGGGGCGTAAAATCGCGCTCGACATCAACGGCTAAGTCCTTCTTGGGCAGATCTTTAACGTGTCCAAGCGAGGCCTTAACAACGAACTGCTTCCCTAAATACTTTCCAATGGTTTTCGCCTTCGCCGGGGATTCAACGATGACGAGAGATTTAGCCATACCTGCTTAGTGTGTAACCTTTAATTAAGTGATTCTAGGATTCAGCCGAAGATTCCGGCTGGAGAACGCTACTCTTTTACCACACCTTGACAAAGTTCTTTCCGGGGAGTTGCCGGATGAGGCCGGACATCTCAAGGTCAAAGAGGGCGCCGATCAGCTCAGATGAGGAAACCTCTTCAAAAGTTTCAACTAGTGACTCAAACTGTTGAGGCGCATCGACTTTTAACGAGTTCAACAACTTGCGCGCCAGTACTTTAAGCGGTTCTTGAGTGGCGTCCTGAGTGGCGACAAGCCCGTCCGCCTCTTCGGGAAGGATCTGCTGCTGAGCGCGGGCGATCAGATCGCGGCGCACAGCGGCCGGAAGCTCATTGGTGATATCACTCCATTCCTGGACCAATTTGGCGCCTCCTTCTTTGATGAGCAGATTGGGTCCCCAACTCATTTTCGAGGTGATGTTGCCTGGAACGGCGAAGACATCGCGTCCCTGATCCATAGCCAGCTTTGCAGTGATAGCTGAGCCGCTGTGCTGCGCGCCCTCGACAATGAGCACGCCCAACGAGATACCGCTAACGATGCGGTTCCGAACCGGAAAGTTTTGCGGGAAAGCAGGCGCTTCCATGGGAAACTCCGAGAGAAGAAGGCCGCGCTTGGCGATGTCGTCGTAGAGTTTGCGATTACTTGAGGGGTAGAGGACGTCGACGCCGCAGCCGAGGACGGCTATGGTGGTTCCGTCGGCATTAAGCGCGGCGCGATGAGCGGCCGTATCGATGCCCCGCGCCATCCCGCTAACAATTGTCAGGCCGGCCTTGGCCAAATCCGCGCTGAGTCGTTCGGTCGCCGCCAGGCCGTAGGGAGTAGGGCTGCGGGTGCCGACGACCGCGAGTGAGTACGAATCCATCAGCTTCGTGTTTCCAAGCGCGAATAGAAGCAACGGAGGATCGAAGATTTCCCGCAGACGCTCCGGGTAAGCAGGATCATGGATGGTGAGCAGCTGAGCGCCGGCATCCATGAGCTTCCCCTGCTGTGTGACCGCATCGTCAAAGGAACAGCCGCTCGCTACGTTGCGGGCCTGCGAGGGGCTCAGGCCAGCAGCCTCCAACTCGCTTGCGGAGGAGCGAAAAATCGCTTGCGGGGACTTGAGCTTGTTCAGAAGCTTCAGCGTCCCGAGGGTTCCGAGACCGGGGACCATACGCAAAGCTAACCAATGCAGGGCTTGTTCCTGTGTCAAAGCGGTTCTGGGCACGTCGAAGATGTGGGAAGCCGTGGCCTGATTTCTCAGGCACTCAAAAGAACTGCGGCGTCGGCAGGCCTGACCCAGCGCTGAATCACGGCTTCCAAGGCTTCCCGGTTGATCGGTTTGGGCAGGTAGTCGTCCATACCGGCCGCTAAGCACTTCTCACGCTCGCCTACCAGCGCATTGGCAGTCACCGCAACGATGGGTATCCGGAATGAAGAAGTTTCACTTTGCCGGATCGCTCTCGTTGCTTCGAAACCATCCACGACAGGCATCTGGCAATCCATCAATACCAGATCCCAGCCTGACTGACGTTCGACCTTCTCAATCGCCTCAGCGCCATTCTCTGCGATTTCAATGGTGCAGCCAAGACGGGATAAGAGATGTTTGATGACCTTCTGGTTGATCGGATTGTCTTCCGCAACCAGGACCCGGGTTCCTTGAATGCGGTTTTGGGCGGCCCTAAATTGAATCTCGGGCAGCGCCGGCGCTTCGGCTTCGCCCAGCTCGACGACGACCCAGAACGTACTTCCCTCCCCCGGCTGGCTCTGGACACCTACCGAGCCATTCATCAGTTCGGCTAAACGCCTGGAGATAGCGAGTCCTAAACCTGTGCCGCCGTACTTCCGCGCCGTCGAGTTTTCAGCCTGCGTAAAGCTGTTGAACAACTTTGCTTGGGCTTCGGTAGAAATTCCGATTCCTGTATCAGTGATCGAGAGTCTGACGCGCAGCTTCCCGCTCTCGGTCCGATCTTCAAGAGCCAGCCGGGCAGTGATGCTGCCGGAATCGGTGAATTTGATCGCATTCGAAAGAAGATTCAACGCGATCTGCTTAAAGCGAACGGGATCTCCGAGAACCGAAGATGGCAGAGAGGGGTCCAAGTCAGAGATCAGCTTTAGACCTTTGTGTCGAGCGGGTTGGGCCATCAGACCCATGGTCTCCTTCAGTGCCGTCTTAAGCTCGAAGCGAGTGCATTCGAGAGAAAGCTTGCCCGCTTCTATTTTCGAAAAGTCGAGAATGTCATTGATGATGGTAAGGAGCGCACCGCCGGAATCGCGGATCGCCTCAACGAAATCGCGCTGCTCGGGCGAGAGTCTTGTGTCCATGAGCAAACTAGTCATGCCTAAGACGCCGTTCATAGGCGTGCGAATCTCATGGCTCATCATGGCGAGGAATTCACTTTTCGCCCCGTTGGCCTGGTCCGCTTCGGCTTTAAGGAGCTTCTGTTCGGCCAGCCTGTGATCGAGCTCGTCGGTCCGCTCAGCGACAAGACGCTCTAGTTCCCGCCGCCTTGTCGCAAGTACGCGTTCTCTCCAGCGCCAAATGCCGAGCGAAAGCAGAAGAATGGAAGATACAGCCACGCCAATAAAACTCTGCGTACCCCACCACGGTGGCGCAATGGTGAAGCTGAGGGAATTAACAGCAGATACAAGCCCCGTGTCACTGTCGAGAGTCATGGCTTCGAAGCGGTAAGAGCGCGCGCTCAGAGCCGGATAGCGGATCTCTCGCTCAGAGGTCTCCACCCAATCCTGCTCGAGCCCGACCAGGCGATAGCGGAAGCGAATTCCCTTCTCATTCCGCAGACTGAGGGAAGCGAGATCGACGGTAAACGGGTTTCTGCTCCAGTTCAGATCGAGATTTTTTCGGAGCACGTTGCTCTGGCCGTATTTGGCAGCGACAAAGATGGGGGGACGCGGCTGCTCGACAGAACCGTCCGCGGGGACATTGAAATGGGACAGTCCGCCGCTGGTTCCGAGCCAAACTGAGCCATCCGCGTCTTCAAAGAACGCCTCGGAATCAGTGTCGTTCCAAATCAGGCCGTTGTCGATGGTATATCGACGCCACGATCGGCCATCAAAAACTTGTACGCCTTGATCTTCTCCAATCCAAATCCAGCCCCGACGGTCCAGGCGCAGGAACAGGATCATGTTCGAGAGGAGTGATACGTGCTCCGCGCGAGTTATGCTGCTTCCACTTCGGGTGAGCCGAAATAATCCTCTATCGTCGCCCGCGACCCAGATCGTCCCGGCACGATCCACAGCTATTTCGGAGAGCTCGCGGCCGAGATTGAGTTTTGACACATCGAAGCTGGTCCAGATCCCACGATCGAAGTGGAAGAGTTTGGTGGGAGAAACAAACCAGAGAGAACCATCGGGCGCTTCCGTGACATTGTCGATGGTATCGCTCGTTTTTAACGCGCCGGCAAACAGCCGGAATTTGCGATTGCGCTCAGTGCCTTCGCTGGCGAAAAGACCGCTGTCAGTCACCACCCAGAGCCGATCCTGCCGATCAGCAAAGACCTGGTTTACGGATTCGAGATTGTAATGGACGGTCTGCCCGGTGCGCGGGTCGAGGCGAAGCAGATGTCTTTCCGCGGTTTCAGCCCAAGTATAACCATCACGAGTGAACGCAAGGGACCGGCATTCCCCAATGTGCTCTCCCGGTGCAATCCAGGTTCTAAAAGTGCGAGCATCCCGGGCGAGAGTGCTGATCCCGTTATGGTGTCCCACCCAGAGAGTGCCCGAGTGGTCGCGCAAAACGGACCAGATTTCGTTGCTCGGCAAACCCTCGTCCTTAGTCCAATGCTCCCATTCGCCGTAGCCGATCCATTTACGGAGGCCATGACCTAGCGTGCCGAGCCAGACCAGATCATTGCGATCGATAAAGATAGCGCCAACGGAGCCCTCCCCGAGGCCGCTAGCGGCGGGAAGAGTATTCCAGCCCCTACTAGAGTAGAGCGCTATCGCGGAACCGGAACCTGCGAGGACACGGCCGGAAGGATCTTCGGCCAGAGGCAGATAAACTTCGTCGGTGGGCAAGCCAGGAGCGTCGCGCAATTCCCAGCGCTTCCGAGAAGACGAGTACGCAGCCATGTGCTTTGCTCCGCGTGCCCAAAGCTCGCCATCTCTTTTTCGCAGGAGAGTTTTCCAGGCGTCCTCCGGCAACCCGTCAGAAGTTCCCCATCGTGCCACGTATGCGCCAACCGCTTCGCAAATTCCCTTTCCGCAACCAAAGAGAACTGAGCCGTCGTCGTTTGCCAATACGCTCTTCAGGCCTTTCGCTCCGAATTCCGCAGTCTGCCGGGAGCCTAGCAGAGTGTCGCCTCGCCAGGAACGCCCACCATCGGAAGAGGAAAAGACGACCAACCCCAGCTGGGTAAGCGCATAGAGCCTGCCATCCGGAGAAGAAGAAAGCGCCGAATTATACGGGATCCTGAGATCCGTGCCGTTGTACCTGACTTGGTGGAATTGCCCGGTCCGTGAACTAACGGCGAGGCCACCGGTGGTGCCCACCCAGAGCCGGCCGGCCTGATCGAGGTGCATGGCACGCACGAAAGTATCGGGCAAACCTTGAGAGCGATCATATTTTACAAAGGTTGATCCGTCATAACGAAACAGTCCGTTCTCAGTGCCGAGCCAGAGAAATTCTGCACGGTCCTGGGCAATGCAATTTACGTTGAGATTGCCGAGCCCCTCGATGTATTCCTTGAACGTATAGTGCTGGGCTGAGCAAACACCGGCCAAGAGTGTCGCGCTTAGAAGAGCCAGGGATAGCCAGTATCGTACGCGCGGCAGTTTCATCCTGCAAGCCTATCGGCGAAAAATGAGAAAAGTGTTAGAAGCTGGCGAAGAATTTCGAACAATGGCGAAATGGAAGCATCCGATACTGAGAGTGTCGGCCTGGCCATGAGAATTCTCGCCGCTCAAAGCGCGCTTCCGCCACATTACTACCCGCAAGAGATATTGGTCGAAGCTTTCCGAAGACATTGGGGGAAGCGCCTGGAGCGTTTCGACATACTGGAACGCCTGCACGCGGCAACTCAGGTAGACGGTCGCTACTTGGCTCTTCCCCTGAGTTCCTATCCGCTGAAGAGTTGGGGGGAAGCAAACAACCATTGGATCGAGGCTTCGCTGCAATTAGGACAGCAGGCGGTCTGTCGGGCAATGACTCAAGTTGGAGCGAAGCAAAACGGAGTTAGTCAGAACGGGTTTGGCCAGAACGGTTCACATCATGCCGGCATTGACCCCAAAGACATCGGAGCCTTCATTTTTGTTTCGATTACGGGTGTGGCAAGCCCATCAATTGAAGGCCGTCTGATGAACCGGATGGGTTTAAGCCCTCGCATGAAAAGGATGCCGATCTTCGGATTGGGGTGCGTGGCCGGCGCGGCAGGTATTGCGCGAGCTGCCGATTATGTGCGCGCGTTCCCGGATCAAGCCTGTCTACTGCTATCGGTGGAACTCTGCTCGCTTACGGTTCAGCAGGATGACTTCTCGGCGGCGAACCTGATCAGCACCGGGCTATTCGGCGACGGAGCGGCGGCGGTTCTGGTGGGGGGAAGCGAGTTCCAGGGCGGCTCAGGACCAGAAATCGTAGCTACACGATCGACCTTCTATCCGGATACAGAGCGGGTGATGGGATGGGATATCTCCGAGAAAGGCTTTAACATCGTCCTTTCCCGCGAAGTGCCCGAGGTGGTGCGGCAGAATTTACGGCGCGACGTGGACGAGTTTCTAGGCGACAACGGGTTGAGCCGGGGGGACGTAGGGAGCTGGGTTCTTCACACCGGTGGTCCCAAGGTGCTCGAGGCGACCCAAGAAGCGCTGGAACTGCCGCCGGGAGCACTAGAGGTCTCGTGGGAATGCCTGAGGAAAACGGGCAATCTGTCTTCAGCGTCGGTCTTGTTTGTACTGGAAGAGGTTTTGAATAAAAGGCGACCGGCGGCCGGCACCTGGGGCATTTTGGCGGCAATGGGCCCGGGGTTCTGTTCCGAGCTACTTTTGTTGAAGTGGTGACGCTGTCTCAACGCACCGTAACGCCCGAGGTAACCCTGATCCCGAGTAGCAGCATCTAAAGAATCGTCCATGGTCAGATTTGCCTTATGCTTGGCGATAGCTTTTCCACTCCTGGGATTACAGTATCCGGGCCAGATTCCGCCTGGTCAGGCTCCGCCCGGGCAGTACCCGCCAGGGCAGTACCCGCCGGGTCAGTATCCGGGAGGGCAGCCGGGAGGGGGGATTTCGCTCCCCTCGCGAGGCCATAAAAAGAGCCAAAAACAAACAGAGCAGCAGCCCACCATCGAAGCCGACGGGTTGACTGTTTCTAACGACGGCAAGAAACTGCAGGTGGCCACCGAGGACGGGCGCGTGCTTACCATGACGATCGCACCCGCCACGAAGTGGGTACGATCGGGCAATAACATTCAAGCAAGCCAGGTTGTCCCCCGGACCACGGTCCATGTCTCCGCAGCAGAAGACGACGAGGCCTTCTTGACGGCAATAACGGTGGATCTGCGAAAGGACGCGCCAACCCAGGACGAGACGGAAGCTAGAAACGCTCCGGCTGGAACGAAGGCGGCGACGACACCCGATGACGAAGAAATGGCGAGGCCGACGATCTTAAAAGCGCCGGAAGCGCCAGGACGGCCGGTGCTGCGACGCGGCATACCGAAGAATACCGATTCCGCAAGCGATTCCTCCGGACCGGACGCCACAGCGAACAGCGGACAAACCCGAGCCAAGCCGAGCCAGACGGCAGCGAAGCCGAAAGACGATTCAGTCGATTTCACGCTCGACAGCGAGAAGCCCGCCGAAAAGCATACCAACGCCTACGACCAGCTAATTGACAAAGCGCGCGACTGGGCGATGACCTTCACGAATGGCTTACCCAACTTTTTGTGCCAGCAGAATACGACGCGCTATGTGGAGCGTTCGCGCTCGGAGGGTTTCGAGCCGATAGATATCGTGACCGCAAAAGTTCTCTACGAAGACGGCCGTGAGAAATATAGCGAGATCACGGTGGGTGGCAAGCGAACGAACAAGAGCATGATGGAACTAGGCGGCTCGACCTCGACCGGCGAGTTTGCTTCGGTGCTAGGCGGCTTGTTTGAGGCTGGAACGCGGACAGAGTTCAAGTTTTACCAGTCGACGACGGTCGCCAAAGAGCCGGCAGCAATTTATGATTTTAAAGTCGCGCTGCGCAATTCCAATTGGACGATTCAAGTGGGCGGACAGATGCTGCGGCCGGCCTATAGTGGCAGCATTTGGGTTGATAAGGCAACATCCCAAGTCCGGCGCATCGAGATGCAAGCCGATAATATTCCAAAGGATTTTCCCAACGACACGGTGGCTTCGGCGGTGGACTACGAAGAGGTTTCTCTGGGAACAAGCAAATTCCTGCTGCCTGTGCATGCGGAAAACCTGAGCTGCCAGCGTGGCACTTCGATCTGCACCAAGAACACGATCGATTTCCGCGACTATCATAAGTACGAAGGGGAAAGCACCATCGAGTTCAAATAAACAAGTTGGCGGAAGGTTGGCCTGAGCGGATCCCAGTCTTACGGCAAATAACTTGGGCGCTTGATAAGTTGGAGTTCTATGACCCAAGGAATCGGCCGGCCGGAAGCTTCAGAAATCGCGCCGCATGCGAAGCCCTACGTCGGCCTGGTCCCAGGGAACGATGTGCTGACCATACTGAGTGAGCAGATTGAGCGTACGCTCACGCTACTGAGGGAGATGGGCGATGCGCGGGCGTCGGAGTTCCGGTATGCGCCGGGCAAGTGGACGGCGAAAGAGATCGCCGGGCACCTGAGCGACACGGAACGCATCTTCGCTTACCGGGCATTGCGAATCGCGCGGCAGGACGCGACCCCGCTACCTGGATTCGAGCAGAACGAGTATGTGCAGACCGCCGGCTCAAATGAGCGGAAGCTCGAGGATCTGCTGGATGAGTTGCGACTCGTAAGGCAGGCCAGTTTGGCGCTCTTTCATGGATTACTAGAGGAGGCCTGGATGCGATCCGGCCGCGTAAGCGAGTGGATTTTGTCGGTGCGCGGAATCGCGTTCACGACGGTCGGACACGAACTGCATCATTACCGCATTCTGCGAGAGCGATACGCCGCGTAGCTTCTTCAACGTCCGCTTTCGAACCGAGTTCATGCTGTCGACCTGAGCAACGCCGATTCTAGATTGCTTTCCGGCCTGCCGCGCGATGGCCGGCCGCGCTTACCGGCTGCGCCAGTAACTCCTCAATGTGCTGCCGGATCGTATTCGGGTTCATTAGCTTACCGTATTCGTCGTTGCTGCCAGCAGGAGTTTGATAGCGGATGACACCTTTTCGATCGATCAGAGCGAGCTGCGGAACCACCATGCGATCGATGATGCTGAAACCCATGAAGCTCATCATCGGATCGCGCCCTATGAAACCGACGGGGAAGCCCACTTGAAAGTTGTTGGCGAAGGTTTCCGTTAGCAGACTGGCCTGGTCGGGCTGTCGGCCCTCATCCAGAGCGTTAATAGCTAGATCGATAGCCTGAAAGCCGCGCGCCCCGTACTCCTGCTGATATTGGGTCATCACTCGCGAAGCTTCCTGGCAGTGTGGACACGTAGTCAGGATAAACTCCAAAGCAACAACCTTGCCGCGGTACTGGCTCAGGAGCTTGTCTCCCTGTCCAGGTAGAGTAAAAGCCAGCTCCGGCGCTTTGCGGACTGTGTTCGTGTCCGCCACCAGAAAAGCCGAAAGCAGCCCGAGAGCAAAAAGGGAACTTACAAATCTCACAATGCGTGCTCCAAATATTCAGTTTACTGAGGTCCGGGCGAACTTGCTGGAGACTCTCCGGCGTTACTTCCCTGAGTTTTCTTATAAAGCGCGGCGGCATTGTCGTGCAGATAGGCGTGCGCGATTCTTAGCGCCTGCTCTTTGCTGAAGGCCTTCTCCGAAACCAGCTCACTTAGAGCGCCAGCCAGTGCTTCGCGCGCTGACCGGGCTGCCAGCCAGTAACACTCTTCAGCGCCTAAGGCTTCATTGAAAGGAAACGCGTCACTGCCGTAAAGAAGTTTGTCGGGATAAATCGACAGCCAGTATTTGAGCACGTTTTTGAACTCCGAAGGATACAAAACGAGCTCCACAAAGGACGAATCCACGTATACGTTTTTTCGCGCGGCCAGCCAAATTACTTCGCGGTCATACGGGAAACCGCCATGCAGCAGAACGAAATTCACAGAGTCGTAGCGTGGATCGCGCAAGACGTTTTCCAAATTAAGAACGTTCCCCTTGTGCAGACTGAAGAATTCGCCGATCCCAACAGACGTGTGAAAGTGCACAGCCAGGTGAAGGCGCCCTGCTTCCCGCACCAGATAGCGGAAGATGAAATCCTGAAAAATCGTGTACTCCGCGAGCGAAGGTATCCCGCCAGCCCGGTATTTTTCGTACACTGCTTGCGCTTGCGTCTCTGCCGGATCCGAGAAATACAGTGAGCGAAAGTAAGCCGCCTCGAATTTGATCGCAATTGCGCCTTTTTGACGGTCCTGCTCCATCACCTGAGAGATGAAACGCAAATATCCTGCCAGCGATTCGGGAACGGCCTTCAAACTCGCCTGCCCAAGCTCCCGTTTGAGTTTTTTCTCCTGAAGCGGCATATACGTTTGCTCATCTACATTCCGTTCACGAATCACAGTGTTGTCAAAAGGAAACAGAAATGAATCGACAAAGAACGCCCAAAGGAATTGCTTTCGATCCAGATAATCCGGCATAGCGACCCGATTCGCTACCGCTGTTTCGATCCCAACCTCATTCAGGATGCGATCGAAATATTGCTTGCCTTCGGTGCGCTTGAGTTCCGCTTTCTTGTCGATCAACCAACGTGTGTGCTCCGGTGCGAAATCGTTGTACGGGTACTGAAAGAGCGTCTTCGAGGCAGCGATTAGTTCCGGGTTGTCCGTACGCAATCGCAACGGCGAGCTGCCCGGGGGCGAAGCCATAGCGTCCACATCTGGATCATCTGCGTAGCCGGGGTGAGAATGATCGTCGAAGATAGGGATCCGATTAATCTGCGCCTGCAACTCGCGGTACGTCGTCTTAACATCGCCAGTGGGATAAGCGCTCGCTTGCCCGTTGAGCCGCGACGACATAAGCACTACCGAGACGATGCTGCCCAAGTAAACCAGATATGCGTTCGTCATCAGAAGGAATACTTCGCGGAGAACTGCACCAGCCGCGGGGTGCCTACTGTGCTCGTAATCTGCCCGAAGTTCGAAGGACTCTCGATATCCAGAAATCCGGGGTTGGCGAAATTCGGATGATTGAACAGATTGAAGAAATCAGCGGTGATGCGCAACGACTGCCTTTCCGTAACGGCGAACACCTTGCCGGCCGAGAAGTCCCAATTCTGCTGGAAAGGTCCGCGGAATGTGTTGCGCCCCAGATTGCCGAAGCCAGTAGAGCCATCCGAACCAACGATCCCTGCCGGATAGAATGCACTGATATTCACGTAGGCACCCAGACGGCTGAGCGTCGATCAAGGAGTCATAGGATTGACTCCGAGAACCAGGTTCGGAGTAGTGGGAGTTCCTGTGCCAAGCAGTCCATATGCCGAAGCTGCCGCGGAATCGATCACCGTGAACGGCGCGCCGGATTGCCACGTCATAATGCCGCTGATGTACCAGCCGCCGAGCAAGGCATGAGTGACCCCCTTCGTTCCTGCAAAGAACGGTAGATCGTAGGTGTAGTTGACGATCAAACGATTCGTCCTGTCAAAATCCGCCGGACCACGCGAGTCGGCGAGCGAAGTCTGATCGTTCACCGCAGAGTTCAAAGAGGTATTACCCGTTGAGGTCTCGTCGATCGCTTTCGAGAACGTGTAGGCGGCCTGGAAGTGCAAGCCGTGCGAGAACCGATGCGAGAGCGTCGTTTGCAGCGAGTTGTAGTTCGAGTTCGCATCGTTTGCGAAGATCTGAAAACCGGAAACGCCCAAACCCGGATACCGTGCGCGCGCATTCACGTTGGCCAGCGTGTTTTGGTTGATCGTATAGGTCGTGCCGTCAGTCGCGGTCAGAGTTACTGGGCTCGTTCGTGCATCGATTGCCTGATTCAGATCGCGCGTCTCGCGCAGATGAGTGCCTTTCGTTCCAACATATCCGGTTTCGAGCACCCATCCGTGCCCGAGGCTTTGCTGTAAAGTGAAGTTCCACTGTTGCGTACTCGGATTGACGTAGCGGGTAGGCACTTCGAGCCCAAGGTAAACCTCGCTATTTCCCGTATAGACGGGCGTCTGCGTGGTATCGCGTGTCGGATTCCCTTGCCCATCGACAAATCCCTGCAGCCGCGAATAAGCCGGCACATAGGCTGGATCGATCACGCCGCCTTTCGGAAGGGACGTGGCGAAAACAGTGCCCATTTGCCCGGGAACTCCAGCCGCGCTGGTGATGGGCAGGAAGGGAGTGACGAAGGAAAGCTGATCGACCGCGCCCACGTCTTCGCGAACGTAGTAAATGCCGTAGCCGCCTCGAATGGAAGTGCTGCTCTTGCCGAACAGGTTATACGCAAACCCAAATCGAGGGCCCCAGTTCGAAGCGTAGTTGTTGTTGAGCGTAGTCGGATTGCGTGTACCCAGCAATCCTGGGACATTCAAATTGTTTACACAGGTCGGATAAACGAAGGGATTCTGCCCGCTTAAGGTAAGCGAAGGAATCGTGTTTCCGATGTGGCAAAGATTGTCTGTGACCGCTCCATTAAATTCCCATCGCACGCCAAGATTCAAGGTTAGGTCAGGCGTGACTTTATAATCGTCCTGCCCAAAGAGAGCCGAATCCGCAATCCGGTACTGATGATTTGAAACTCCGCTGCCGCCATAAGTAAACGCGGGCGCGCCCAGTAAGAACTCTTGAAAATCCGAACAGCCTAGCGCACAAGCGGCTCCAGCCGTACCTGGACTGAAAAACAATTGGCCGTTGAAAACTTGCGGGAAGTCTTTCGCCAGGGCCACGCGATCGAACTCCCCACCGAACCGAATCAAGTGCTTTCCGTTAGACCAGCTCGTGGTGTTGAGCAAGATGATGTTGTTCTGGTCTTGTGTCTGATTCGCGCCTGGAGTCGGACCGATCTGAAAGCCCGAGCTGTTGAAGGTGAATTTGTAGACTAGGTTATCCACGTTGTTGTTGGGTCGATCGATGCCGAGCTGATCGGTCGTGACGATTGGCGTATTGATGTCCTGGTTGTTGATGTGAACGAACCCGAAACGAAATTCGTTCACCCAGGCTGGCGAAAACGTATGTGTTTCGGTGATGTTTAGAAAGCGATCCTTCACCGGCAAGTCGTACGGGAAGTTGAGATCGGTCGGAGAGATTCCACCTCCGAAAGACGCTTGCAAACCGCCTGCGCCAAAAGGAAGCAGCGACTCAAAATCGGAGAAAAAGAAGCGCGCCGAGAGCTTGTCCTTCGAGCCAAGCTCTTTGTCGTAATTCGTCGTGAACTGGTCGTCGTTGTAGCGGCCTGCACGGCTCACGTTGAATCTGCCCGTGCTCCCCGGCGTGCCACTGACGCTCGGGATCAGATAACCTCCCGCACTCGCGCCAAATTGGTTCCCTTTTAGATTGAGAAGCTTGAGCGCGACCGGATCGATTTCGGCCGCTGCGGCGGGATCGCCCGGAAAAAAAGCTGAGGCAATCGCTGCGGCCGACCGGTCAACCGGAAGCACCGGCAGAGATGTTCCGATTATCGTGCCTGACGAAAGCCCACTCAACTGCCGGGTACCTTGATAGTTGATAAAAAAATAGCCCCACTTGCCTCGTGAAAGAACCGGGCCACCCAGGCTGCCGCCGAAAATATTCTGTTTGACCGTCGGGCGTGGATTGCCCTCGCTTTTCAGAAAGAACTCGTTCGCGTTCAGGTCGTCGTTGCGAAAAAACTCGAACACGGCGCCGTGAATCGTGTTGCTGCCGCTCTTCAGCACAGCGTCGATATTGCCGCCGCCATTACGCCCTTGCGATGCATCATATAGGCTGGTCTGAACTTTGAACTCCTGTACGACATCCGGGCTGGGAAGAGGAGTGTTTGTCAATTCCGCGACGTTGTAATCGCTGGCCGTGATGCCTTCAATTTGATAATTATTGTTGTCTTCGCGCTGGCCGTTTACGTCGATGCGCGTATCGCCGCGCCCGAGCGAAGCTGAAGCGTTCAAGTTCGAAGCCGTGCCCGATGACAAGGTGAGTAACTGCTGGAAATTCTGGGTCGCGAGCGGCAGGGTGCTGATTGTCTCGCTGGTAAGCGATTGCCCGGTAACGGCAGTTGTCGTCTCGACGTTTGCGATCTGAGCCTTTACATCGACGTGTGTCGCCAGGGTCTTCGGCTGCAGGGTGGCCGTGAGTTTTGTGGTCTCAGTGACCCGCACCTCAACTGCGGATAAGCGCGCCTCGGCGAATCCTGGCGCGTTGATGAGGAGCGTATAGTCCCCGACGGGCAGCAGAGGCGCTGTGAAAATTCCGCTCGCATCGGTTTCGACCGCACGCGCCGTTCCCGCTGTTCCTGAGACCTGCACGTGCGCTTTCGGGACCACCGCGCCGCTTTGATCCTGCACCGTGCCGGAAATTGCACCGGTAGCTCCTCCTTGCGCGAGAAGAGCGCCGCCGGCAAGAAGGAAAACTAACAACCGAGTAAAGAGACAAATCAACATGCGCCCTCATAGCCGTACTCGTGACGGGTGCACGGCAAAGTTCGTGTATGGAGGACAGTATAGCTATTTGGCAGAACTCTTGTGCGGCTTGCGCATTTTGTGGAATCCTAACTGCTAAGCGGTTGCTTAGCCGCCCATTCCAAAAGGGGTTCCGATGCCGTGCACACCAGACGTTCTGAAGCATGTCCCGCTTTTCGCGTTGCTCGATGACGAAGAGACAGCCGTTTTGGCCAGTCAGGTTGAGGTAAAGACGTTTGCGATGCGGCAGCGCATTTATAAGATCGGCGATCCGGGCGGACAGGCGTATGTGCTCGTGTCGGGCAAGGTGCGGGTAACGACGGTCGATGAAGATCACCAGGAGGTAGTAGTGGATGAGCCACTGCCAGGAGAATTCTTCGGGTTCGCTTCCATGCTCGACCAAACGTCGCATCAAACGAGCGCGCTCGCGTCAGAGGAAAGCGTGTGCATCGAAGTGGACCGCGACGATATTGCTGTTCTGTTGAAGCGGAAGCCGATGGCAGGAATGGATATGCTGGCCGTGCTCGGGCGCCAATTCCACGCGGCTCAGCAACTGGTGCGTATTCGAGCGATGCGCAATCCGAATGAAGTGATTGAAGAGCGAGTAACATTCGGCGAGCACATCGCCGACGCGGTGGCGCAGTTTGGAGGCTCGTGGGCCTTCATCATCTCGTTCGGCGTGGTGTTGATCATTTACACGACGATCAACGTGGCATTGCGCAATTCGGCGTGGGACCCCTACCCGTTTATCCTGCTCAACCTATTTCTTTCCATGCTCGCAGCCATTCAGGCTCCAGTGATCATGATGAGCCAGAACCGGCAGGACAAAAAGGATCGCCTGCGCGGGGAACTGGATTACGACGTGAACCGGCGAGCCGAAGTGGAAATTCAAGGCTTAGCGCAGAAGCTGAATCTGCTGGGCGACAAACTGGGCGACATGGAAGATCTCTTGCGGCGATCGGCGGCCGGAGCCACGGCGCACCTCACGGACCTGCCCAGCTCCCTCGGCTAGTCACGACCCACTTCTCGTGTCTCCTTAACGACTGTGTTTCAACGGCCCCGCCTGAAGGCGCATCGCTGTCCAACCCGGATTTCGCTACGTTGCCGCGAGACGCGGTGAATCGAGAATCATGGTGCATCATCAACTTGAAACGATTCTCGACTTGAGGCCGTGTAGTCCCCATCCCGGAGAACTGCCTGCCCAACATTAGTCTCGGCGATGCCGGGATTCCACGCTAATCGCTTCCAGTGCCACTGCCTCTACCCCTCAGTGATTAACGGGTGTTTCGACCACCATACCCAGCCCATCGAGCAGGCTCCAGGTGGCGCGCTCGTAATCGATGTAGGCCTGCTGATAGGCGACGTACACGCCTAAGAGCGCGCTTTCAGAGCTGGCGAGCCGCGTCTGGGAATCGAGCACCTCAAAGGCAGTAATCGTGCCGAGCTCATATTTCTGTTGCTCGGCTGCAACGTTTTTCTCTGCCAGATCGCGCGCGCGAGTGGCTGCTTCGATGGAGGCGCCGGCCAGCTCGATGGAGTTGAGCGCCTGACGAACGTCGAAGATGATCTGCTGCTGCGTTTGGCGTTGCGCGTACTGATCACGCACACGGCTTACGAGCGCATTTGAGAGACTGGCGCGCGCGGTGCTATTGCGTAACGGAAAATTCAACTGAAGCCCGAAGCCGTAGCTGGGGTAATTGAACGCCAGCACCTGGCCGAGGGTGCTACCAAGGCCCGGATAGGGGTTCGCAGCACCAAGACCCGTGTTATTGGGAACGGAGATCTGATTGAAACCGGGTCCAGTTCCGCCCCCCTGCACGGCGAGGTCGAGTTGCGGGAGCAGCGAATCGCGGGCGATTCGCGCGTTCAGAGCGTCGGCCGAGGTCTGCTGCTGAGCGGCCAGATTTTCAGGCCGTGACTGGACCGCTTTAGCAAGCGCCTGTTCAAAAGAAAGAATGGAGGACTTAGGAGGAAGCGTGGAAGCGTCGTCTTCGAGCACGATCTCGGTTTCGCGAAGGGCGGGCGTGAGGTCGGCGCCGATCAGGCGGCGCATTGCATCGAGCGCTGCCTTGTATTGGTAACGCGCGGCGATGAGATCGCGATTGCGCTCGGCAACCTGCGTCTCGGATTGATAGATGTCGAGGCGAGCGAGCGCCCCCAAATCGAGCGCCTGCTTGTCGTGATCGTATGAACGCCGGGCGAGATTGACATTCTGCTCCTGCACGCGAATGTTGTCGCGCAACTGGATTGCGTTCCAATACTGACGGGCCGCGGCCGCAACGGAATCGGCGATGGTTACCTGACTTCTTTCAGATGTGATTAGCAACGCAGTCCGAGCAACCTGTATCGGGCCTTTGGCTTGAAGATTCGTCCGATTCTGCAAGAGATGTTGCGTGAGCGTCACGTTTAGAGAGCCAAAAAGAGCGGGGTAGAGATAGCCGTCACCCGAGCTCCGAACCGCCGAAAAGTTCGCGCTGATGTTCTGCCCTGTCGGGAGTAACTGGGTGAAAGTGGCGGACGAGTTCTGACTCAAACTGCTGATGGTTTGCGGGAGGATGACCTGGTTGCCAGCTGCGCCTGGAGACACGCCGTTGCCACCACTTTGGCCGGTTGTCGAAGTGCCGGTGACCACGCCGGTTGAGGAGCCGGATCCACCGAAGGTGAAGAACGAGAACGGAGACACACTCCGCAAGGTGTTGAACCCGAGAACCACTGCAGGATCGAACGGTGCCTGGGTAGAGATGATGTCGTTGACTGCGGTATAAACGTCAAGCCGGGTCAGTTGGATATCGGTAGCGTTCTTAAGAACCAGCTCGAGGAATTCACGAAGCCGCAAATGGAGCTTGCCATCGACGACTCGCTCGCGCAAGCCTTGGCTGTCCTTGATCTGCATGTTCGGCGGATGATATCGCCAGTCGACGTAGTTGGTAAAAGGATTGGTGGCGGCCCAGAGCTGACTCGCCAGCGCCAGGATAGAGAGTGCGCCAAGCGCCGATCCTCTACTCATAACGAAGCGCCTCGATTGGATCGACTCGTGAGGCCTTGCGTGCGGGATAGATTCCGAAAATAATTCCCACCGTTACCGAGACGCCGAACGCGATCAGCAGAGAGACAGGCGACACAATCGTCTTCCACTCAGCGGTGGCCGCGATTAACCAGGAAAGAAAATAGCCGAATGCAATGCCCACCAGGCCTCCTCCCATCGAAATGAGAACAGATTCGATTAGAAATTGGCGAACGATATCGGAACGCCTGGCGCCAGTAGCACGGCGGATCCCTATTTCACGCGTGCGTTCGAGCACGGTAGCGAGCACGATGTTCATAATGCCAATGCCGCCGACCAGGAGCGAGATGGCCGCAATAGCGACCATCACGTAAGTGAAAATAGCCTGCGACCGGCGCTGCTCCGCCAGCAGCTCAGCCGGAATCGTGATCGAAAAATCCGCCGAGTTGTGGTGCGTAGAGTTTAAGATTGCGCCGACCACTCGAGCAGCAACCGTGCTGTCTGTACCGGATTTGAGGCGAATATCGACGCCATCCAGCTCGTCCTTGAAGTTTCCTCCAGAATCGAAGAAGCGGTATTGGAACGTATTGAGTGGAATGTAAATAACCTGATTGAGGCCTTGCGCGCCACCGCCCGCGCCAGAGCTGACCTGACCTTGCAAGACTCCCATCACGCGCAGCCACGTGTCATTCACTTTTACGAATTTTCCAAGCGCCGGGCCGTAGCCCAAGAGAGCGACTTTGGCGCCTTCGCCCAAGACGCAGACAGCAGCGCTCGCCTTATCTTGGGCATCTTCGAAGGGACGCCCTTCTTCGAACTTCCAGTTATGAATGGCGGCGTAGGACGGCCTCACACCATAGAGCTCAGGGAGGTCTTCGGGCGGTTTAGGGAAAACGCGCAGCGGATGCATGCTCCGGCGAGCGGAGATCAGATCGAGGGCAGCGACATTTGCCTGGAGTATGCGGACATCGCGTTCGGTGAGGCCTGGGGACGAACGCCGCCTCTGCTGCAGTTCCTGTTCGCTCGCAGCGGGCCGGGACTCGACCAAGAGATTGTGTACGCCGAGCTGCTTGATAAAGCGCAGCGACTCCTCGCGCGCGCCTGCTCCGATTGCGAGCATCCCGATTACCGCGCCTACCCCGAAGATGATGCCGAGGGCCGTAAGGACCGTGCGAGTCTTCTGGTCCCAAAGATTTTTCCCCGCAAGGATCACGTCAGAGGCATAGCGCGTTACGTTCATGTGAGTGCCTTACCTGGAAAGGGTTTGCAAAGCGTTGCCCGTTTCCCTCATCTGCTTTTTGCCTACCTCAAGCGGATTGGCGAGCGCCACTTCCTGACCCGCTGCCAAACCGGAAATCACCACGCGAGTTTCATTGCGCCTGACCAGCTTCACATCTTTCGAGCTGAAGGTAGCACCGGATCGCAGATAGACGAAGGTGCGGCCATCGCTTTCGAAAAGCGCCTGAGCGGGGAGCCAGAGCACGTTTTGCAGCCGATCGGTGGTAATAATCAACTGCGCGCTCATGCCGGGCCGGAGTTCGGGAGAGGTCCGCTCGAGAGTGAGCTTACAGGAGAAGCGGCGGTTCCAGGGCGGCCCCGAAGTGCCCCCAACCTCTTTGATGCGGCCGCTAAACTTCTGATCGGGTACCGCGATGATGGACACGTCGACCGTATCGCCAACGGCGATGTGACCGCGGTCGAGCTCGCCGATGTTAGCCTCGATCTCCCAATTCTTAAGATCGGGAATCTCGGCTACCGCCATTCCAGGCCGCACCGCATCGCCTACTTGAAAGAGCGGCAGCGTCATTCCAAAGAACGCGAAATCCACATTGGAGTTTCCGCGTACTGAAACGTAACCGTCGCGATTGGCGCGCAGCGTCATCCCTTCGATGTTCTGCCGCGCGGTAAGCGCCTGAGCCTCCGATTTCGCCTTGCCAGCTTGCTGGATCGCCGTAGCCGCGTTGTTGGTGGCCTGGCGATTGGTCAGGTTCTTTTGCAACTGCGCCAAGTGATCGCGGGCCGCGCTGAGGGCCAGGCCATTCTGCCGTGCAACGATCGACGCGAGCAGCGGATTCTTTCGCACGTCGAGTTCGGCCAGGGTCACGTCCGCCTTTGCTTTCAGCAGGGCGTAGCGGTCTTCCTCCTCTTGCGCCTGCTGCTGAGCCTTGGCTTGCAGGATATGCTGCTCGGCCTCCGCCAGATCGGCTTCCGCTTCTTTCAACTTATATTCCTGCTCGGTAGTGTCGAACTTAACTACCACATCGCCTTCCTTGACGGGCGTTCCGGAATTTAGCAGGGAAACAATGTGCAACTCGGTGCCGCCGGTCATGGGAGCAGTAAGAATTTGCGGATTCTGGCCGCGCAGCTCGCCGCGCGCGGTGATGGTAAGATTCAAATCGCCACGTTGCACTCTCACGGACGGCACGGCTTGTATCTTGCCGGGGCGCAACGCGCGATAGGCCCGCAACCCATAAAACAGTGCGGCCGCCGCCACAACCAAAAGGCAGACAGTTATGGAAGCAGGTTTGGTCCAGCGCGGCAATGAGGGCTTGGCGGAGGGCCGGTGATCGGGCGGTTTAGGAGAAGCGGCAGCCGACGGGGCTGGCGCAACGATCTGGCTCATGGCGTCTGACCAGGGGGCGCGGAGAGTGCCACCAGCGTGCCGGGGGCCAAACCGTAGACTGCGATCTCATCGGGATTGCGAGCGCGCACTCTTACTTGCTGCGGAACGAATTGCTGTTGCTGCTTTACGTAAACGGCCGGTTTGCCGTGAAGAGTGAAGAGCGCTTTCGCGGGAATGCTGACTGCGCCCGGTAGTTTGGTCTCGATGATATCGGCGCCCGCGTTCATGCCAGGCCGCATCGCAGCGTCGGGATGATCGAGCATGGCGTACGCGCGAAAGCTCCGCGCAGGCGGCCATTCATTGAAACTTTCTTCAGTCAGGGGAGAAATGGACGCGAGTTTAGCGGAAAGAACCTTTTCCGGAAACGCATCCACATGCACAAGCGCCTCGTCGCCGGCCCTGATCCGGCCGCGGTCCGCCTCGTCAACCTTGCTTTCCATCTCGAGCGTGCTTAGATCAGGGATCTCGGCGATCACGGTACCGCCGACTGCGTGGTCACCAACTTTGAAAGGCTGCGCATTCATCCAGCCTTGACTGCGGTTCGACATGTAATTGACGACTCCGTTTAGCGGGCTTTTCAGATCCATTACGTCGAGGCGATGTTTGATCAGGTCGACTTCAGTGCGGGCGGCATCACGGAGGCGCGTGAAAGAAGCGATTTTGGCCTCCTCCGATTTCTGGTGCAGCACAATCGTGGCGCGCTGCAGCTTTACTTTTTCTTCAGCCAATCCCAGATCGATGGCGCTCTTCTGACCTTCCATCGCGCTCACGATGGCTTGCTTCGATGCTTCCAGGCGAGCTTTTTCCTGATTGTAACTAGCAGTGGCAAGATCGAGCTGATCCTGGTCCGCGGTGATACGGGCCTGCGCAACTTCCTGATCGAGTGTGGCCTGCGCTTGCTGAAGCGCGGCGGCCTTTTCTTTGAGGTCCTGCTGCGAACGGCTGGGATCGAAGCGGATGACGATCTGCCCGGTCTTGACCACCGAACCCGGAGGCGCAAGCGAGACGATCTGCAAATCAGGAACATCCAGCGGCGCGCTCAGCTGGACGGAACGGCGCGCCATCAGCTCCCCGCGGCAACGGACAAGAACCTTGAAATCACCGCTCCGCGCAACGGCGGTCGGAAGATCCACAACCGAGGAAGAGTGCCGCCACTGACGCAGAGCCCAAACCGAACCGGCCAGGACAAGGAGGACAACGACGGCTCGGGTCAGCACTTTGATCGAGCGGGGCCGGCTCACTTGGGCGCCTTTATGGCATTGCTCACCGATATCGGCGGCGCGATATCGAGTGCTGCCGACAAATCAGGCAGCAGGTGCGGGTCGGTTTGATCCATGATGAAGAGCGCAGCGAAAGACTTGACCGGGCTGCCTAGCGAGCCAGAGGCCACCGGGCTCGCAGACCCGAAATTGCGCCGTGAATTTGAGGTTCGGATAGGCATCCAAGTGAACTACCGCTTTAGCGCCCGGTACGAGGACGGCACCATCGGGTTCGTCGACCGAAACCTGCAACTGCATCGCAGAGGGGTCGAAGAGGCGCAGCAGCGGACTGCCAGGCCAGAGCTGATCGCCCTCCTGCGCATGGCCCATCGAGTTATTCCGGTAAACGTTCTGCAGAGCGACCATGCCCGCGATGGGCGCACGCAGCGCGAGCTTGTCCGCATTCTTTTCCTGGCGCTGCACGACAAATTTCTGGCGGTCGCGCTGCAACTCTACGATGCGCAGTTCCGCCGCCTCGGCAAGATCATGGAAGTGATTCGAACGCTCGAGACTGGCGACGTGTTGCCTGGCGTCTTCCAGTTTGACTGCGTTCTTCTGCTGGTCGATGTCACTCAGCACCGGGCCTTTACGAATTTCAATTTGGGCTTTGCCTAGGTCAGCTTGCGCCTGTCCGAGATCTGAGGCGCGCTTTTCCGCGTTGCTCTTTTGTTCGGCAATTTTTTGCTCGACCTGATGCGAGAGGTCGTCGAATTTTGCCTGCGCTTCGCGCGCCAGCTTCAGTTGATCCGTGCGGTCGAACTCGGCGAGCAGATCTCCCGGATGCACCATGGTTCCGTTCGCGACCAGCTTCGCGAGCGTCACGTTACCACCCTGGCCGGCTATCGACGGCACCTGCACGGTAACAGAGCGGGCAGCTTCGACAGTCCCACTTACTCGAACGGTGGCGCTCGGAGGCGCGGCCGCAGCCAGCGGAAAAGCGGCGGCCAAGAGCAATATCCAACCCTGTGCCACGATTCGTCATTGTATGACGAATGCGACTTCCGATGCGTTGCTTTCACACGAAGAAAAACTTGATAGGCATCCGCTTAAAACTAGACTCGAATGCCGCAGCAAATCTGGAGGCTCGCTCCATATGGCTGTGCGTCGATTTGCTCAAGAACTAAGGGATATTGAGCTCAACTCTGCGTCCTGAATCCCCGTGGCCCCTGCGGTACTAGGACGAACCCGAAAAATTTTCTGGAAATCTCCCGATTGCCTCATTCCGATTGAGGGATAATTATGGAACCAGCGAGCTGCCGTTGATGCTGGTGTGTTCGGTTCTAGTTGGGGGATGAATGGCATCGCGATTTCGTCGATCGTGTTCGCCCGCGTTGAATGTGTTCCGGCAGGTACGCCTTGCCTACGGCGCCGACTCCGCCGTGATCGCCGCGCTCTTTGTATGCGCGTGCGCCCTGCCAGGAGCGGCGCAGATTTTGATCAAGCCCGCTGAAGCGGGCGATCCGGTAAATATCCAGCCCTCAGACGTGGCCATCTTCGAATCGTCCGATTCGCGCCAGGAGTTACCCTGTTCGGTAACGCAGCGCAAGGCGGAACTCGGTTTCGATCTTCGATTTCATGCTGGATATGATGTAACCGTGCCGTTGAGCGAGGTCGCGGGAGATAGCGGCATGCTGACCGTCGTTTTCCGGGTCCGTTCGCAGGCCGACCCTAACACTCCGGCGTATTTTGTTCAACATTTCACCGTTCCGACGATCGCCGAGAATGCCAAGGGCGATGCCCTGCTGCAGGGCGAAATTAACCTTGGCGAGGGAAGTTATCACGTAGACTGGCTGATGCGGGACCGCTCGGAACGCGTCTGCTCTTCTGCCTGGGATTTCGAGGCGGAGCTCGCTCCGAAAGACCGGCCGATCAACCTGTTCCTTTCGCCGAACAAAGTCGCTGAAGCTCCTCCCGAGCCCTTCCTTAACGACACGAGAGTGCGCGCTCCGCGCTCAGGAAGCGACACGCTAAATGTGAAGCTGCTGGTTAACTTTGCACCCCAAAACTCTCTCTCCGCGGCGCTTCAACGTAGCGACACAGATGCCCTGGTCAGCATTCTGAAGGCGATTCAGCGCGACGACCACATAGGTAAGATTTCGTTAGTCGCATTCAATATGACGGAAGGGCGCGTAGTATACAGACAGGAAACGGCCGACCAGATCGATTTCCCTGCCCTGGGGAAGGCGCTCCAAACCGTTAAGCTCGGTACAGTGAATGTCCAGCAGTTGAGTGAAAAGCAGAGCCAGACCAACTTCCTGGAGGGCCTCATCGAGCAGGAAGTTGCAGCGGCTGCGCATCCCGATGCTGTCATCTTTGCCGGTCCGAAAGCGATGTTGAACGCAGATGTACCCCAGGAGGATCTCCGGCGCATCGGTGATATTGAGTGTCCGGTCTTTTACATGAATTACAATCTGAATCCACAGGCGGTGCCCTGGAAGGATTCGATCAGTCATGCGATCCGGGCCTTTCGCGGGACCGAGTACACCATCTCGCGCCCGCGCGATCTTTGGTTTTCGACCAGCGAGATGGTGAACCGCATCGTGCGGACGAAACGCAACCGGGCGCTCGCGAGCGCGGTTTCGGGTGGCTCGCATTAGCACTCCGACCAGAATCAAACCGCTTGGTCTATAGAACCCCCCGCGTTACACTGGACGGACAAGGGGAAAGTTTGCATGGGATCTAAACTGCGGTGCGGGATTCCGGTTTTCTTCGGTCTGCTCGGAGCGGCGGCGATCTGCCTGGGACAGCAATCGGATCTGGATCCGTTCACTAAAAAGCTTGCTCCTTCGGTGGGATCGCCGGAGAACGCGGTCGATAAGATGCTGCAGGCGGCCGACCTTAAACCGGGCGAAACGCTATACGATCTTGGCTGCGGCGACGGCCGTATCCTAGTAAAGGCCGCCAAGAAGTACCGAGTCAAAGCCGTCGGTATCGAGATCTCGAGCGCCCTCGCCGAGAAAGCAGCCCAGGATGTTCGTAAGAGGGGGTTGGAGGATCAGGTTAAGATCATCCATGGCGATTTCATGAAAATGAATTTGAGCGCCGCGAACGTGGTAACTCTTTATCTTGCGCCCACCGCCAACGACACTCTCCGTCCAAACCTCGAACACGAACTGAGGCCGCATACCAGGGTCGTCTCCTACGATTATCCGATTGACGGCTGGACTCCAATCAACACTTGGGAAACATCAGGACACCTCGGCGATGTACACACCATCTACCTGTACGAGGTTCCGAATTCCATCAAGAAATGAGCTCAGGTGAGCCTCGCTTGTGACGTGCTGGGCATCGGGCTCAACGCTACCGATACTCTTCTACTGGTGAAAGAATTCCCTGCCTACGCCGGCAAAGTAGCGGTCGACCGCGAACTGCTGAGTCCCGGCGGCCAGGTAGCAACGGCGGTGGTCACTTGCGCGCGTCTAGGCATGCGAGCGCGTTATATCGGCACTATCGGGGATGACCTTCGCGGCGATATACAGCGAGAGAGTCTCGAAAGAACCGGAGTGGATACCAGCGGATTGATCGTCCGTAACGGTTGCCCCAACCAGACTGCTTATATCGTGATCGATGAGCGGACGGGGGAGCGTACGGTTTTCTGGCAACGGGCAGAATGTTTACGGCTCCGGACCGGCGATCTTCGGCCTTCAGATATTCAGGCTTCGCGAATGCTGCATCTAGATGGCTACGACGTCGACGCAGCTACCTATGCGGCCGGCATCGCGCATGAACACGGTATTCCCGTTTCGCTCGATGTCGACACCGTTTACCCCGGCTTCGATTCGGTTTTGAGAAACACCGATTACCTGGTTGCCGGTTCGTCCTGGCCGGCAAAATGGACCGGGGAAAGTGATCCTTTTAAGGCGCTGCTCGGCCTGCAGAGCGAATACCGGCACGCTGTTACTGCGATGACCCTCGGTAGCCACGGTTCGCTGGCGTTGTATGAAGACGCCTGGTATTACTCCGCAGCTTTTGAGGTCCCTTGCGCGGATACCACGGGCGCCGGTGACGTTTTCCATGGGGCCTTCTGCTGCGCCATGCTCGAGGGCATGCCGATGCAAGCGGTGCTCGACTTCTCGAACGCCGCAGCGGCCCTAAACTGCACCGCCATCGGAGCGCGCGGCCACGTACCTACCCGGCAGGAAGTCCATAATCTGCTTGCCGACGCAAAATCGGCAAAAGTCCGGCGCCGCTTAGCCGATGAGATAGTAGAACAACTTGCTTCCGCAAGCGCCGACTCCGCAGTTCGAAACTGAATGATCCCGTTGCGTGCACTGCTGCTGCGAAATTCCACTCCCGTGATGACGCTCATTCTCATCGCGGCGAATACCCTGTGTTTTCTGTTTGAAATGGCGCAGCCGGTCTACTTGCGAAACCAGTTCATCGAGCATTACGCGCTGGTGCCGGATCATTTGTATTTGCCGTCTTTCATAACGTCCATGTTTCTGCATGGGGGCTGGCTGCACCTGATCGGCAACATGTGGTTTCTCTGGGTCTTCGGATCGCACATCGAGGACGCGATGGGCTCCGGGCGCTTTCTGGTCTTCTATCTGATCTCAGGCGTCGCCTCGGCTGCGGTACAGGTGGCGACGAGCCTCGGCAGCCCCGTCCCGACCATCGGGGCGAGCGGCGCGATCGCCGGTGTGATGGGCGCGTTTTTAATCCTCTATCCCCGAGTCCGCGTGGTCACATTGATATTCATCGTGTTCTTCGTCACTACTTATGACCTACCCGCGGCGTTCATGCTGATCTACTGGTTTGCGCTCCAGTTGCTGAGCGGACTTGGATCGTTGAGTTCGGTTGCAATGGCCCAGAGCATCGCCTGGTTCGCGCACGTGGGCGGTTTTCTCGTAGGCATTCTGCTGATCCGCCTCTTTATCGGCGATCGCCGCCGCTACCGTTACTTCCCTTCCTGATTGCGGAGCCATGCACGACCCAAATGAGCCGTTTGAAAATCTACGTCCGCTGGATGTGCTCGCCATCGCCGCACATCCGGATGACGTCGAGCAGACCTGCGGCGGCACGCTCATTCGCATGGCCGAGCGGGGCTACCGAAACGGGGTGCTGGACCTGACCGCCGGCGACATGGGGACGCGCGGCACGCCCGACTTGCGCATTCAGGAATCCAAGGTCGCGGCCCAGCACCTGCTCCTTGACTGGCGGCAAAACCTCCGCTGGCCGGACGCCCGGCTCGAGAATCACATCGGTTCACGAATGAAGCTAGCAGGAGTCATTCGCCGCATCCGTCCGCGAGTGGTGATCCTGCCTTACTGGACCGGCCGCCATCCCGATCATTACCGCGCCTGCGAGATCGGCTATGAAGCCTGTTTTCTTGCTGGACTAAAACGGCTCGAAGAAGATGTCGAGCCGCACCGTCCATTCAAAATTCTTTATTCATCGCTCTATGCGAACGTGACACCCTCCTTTGTGGTGGACATCACACGGCAATTTGATCGACGCATGTCGGCTCTCTTCAGTTACGCCTCGCAATATGGCGATTCAGCGGAGGGCGCGGGCGTTTTTCCCTCTCATGCCGAAGTCGAAGAGCGGCTGAAGGCGATCGGCCGCTTCTACGGCAACTTGATTGGCGTGAAATATGGCGAGCCGTTTGTCGTCAAAGAGACAATAGAGATCGACGACATTGTGAATATGCCGGTGCGCAGCATCTGAAGGAGTGCCCCCGGTATAGGCCACTAGGCCAAGGCACTCGTACGTATGCGGAAACGGAACACTAGCGAAAGGCGCAGACGCCGAATAGAACTGCGCTTACCAGTTAAGAAAGGTCCGGCCCTGATGCCTCGTTAGGGCGATTCCGGTTTGCTTCTCGTCCCACAAACCGGCCGAACGAAAAATCAATGACGCGATCGCCGCCGTTGAGAGAATTTTCGCTTCATCGGTCATGGATGTAGCATAAGCTTGCCCATTACATGAATTATTCAGGTGCGCTTTTGCCAGCGCGACGGATCGCGGCTGGCGTGAAAACAGGCAATCACAATCAAGTCGTCATCTTCGACAAAAAACAGCGAATACGGGAAGCGGCGCAAAAGGGCGCGTCGAACATTTTTGAACACCATGGGAAACTGCCGGGGATTTTCGCTCATTCGTTTAGCCAACTCGTCAATCGCATGGCGGAAACGCCGGCCTAGTCCGGTGGCTTCGCCTTCATACCAATCCTGCGCCTCAATCAACTCCGCGCGCGCGGCCTGAGCGAAAATAACCGAATACACTACGGGCAACGCTGCTCAAGTTCCGCTTTCAGGGATGCCCAAGTTACGCCATTGCGCCTGTCTTCGTCGAGCGAGGCGAGACGGCGTTCAAGCTCCGCTTCCTGCGCAGCCGTCAAGGGAAGCCGCTCATGTTCGAGGCTATCCCAAAGCTGCGCGATCAGCGCCAGACGTTCGGGGGGCGTCAAACGAACGATTTCATCGGGGGTGAGCAGTTCCATGCTTTCCAGACTACGAAAAAGCGGAGTGGGGGGCAACTTTAACGAAATTGAGCGGAAAGGTCTTTTTTTTACTTTCAGAAATTGCGTGTAGTGTGGTCGGGCTTTTTGAACAGTCCTCATTTGAAAGAAAGGATAGCTGCGGTACAAGCGCAAGAGCAGATAGCGGCTAAGGCAGGATTGAAAATATGCGGCCAAGTTGCCCGACTTCCACTCGATCGGGGTGAACATAACCCCGGATCGCTCTGGAAATTGCGTGGTGACCGCTGCGCCAATCCAACAAACAAGAGTGATACTTGTAAAAGTTTCTTTTACCTATGCATGTCGCTACGAACATCCTGGTCGTCGGCGCGCTCATTTTCGGCGCCCATGCATTTACCGGGATTTTCAGCAAGACGAGAGTTCCTGACGTCCTCCTGCTGACCATCATCGGCATAATTTTCGGGCCTGTTTTCCATCTCGTCACGCCGGAGAATTTTGGCCTGATCGGTCCGGTTTTCGCGACCGTCACTCTCATCATTATTTTGTTCGAGGCCGGACTCAGCCTGGATCTCGATGTCCTCCAAGGTGCGATTCGCGCGACCCTTACTCTCACGCTAGTTAACTTTTTCCTGACTCTCGTGGCGATCGGATTCGCCGCTCATTTTCTACTCGGCCTCAATGCGCGTTTGACTTTCATGCTGGGCGCTATTGTCGCTTCCACTTCGCCGGCGGTAATTGTCCCGCTTACGCGCCGTATGCAAATGGCAGCCTCGACCAAGACCATTCTGTTTCTGGAATCGGCGGTAAGCGATGTGCTCAGCATCGTCGTCGCGATCGGTTTCATGGATAGCTTCCGGTTCGGCACGCTCCGTTTAGGGCCGATGCTGGGCAACATTCTGGCGACCTTGCTGGTCGCTGGCATTTTCGGCGCTCTTGGAGCGTTCCTCTGGTCTGCCTTACTGCGCCGCATTCGCGTCCTGGAGAACTCCATCTTCACAACGCCAGCCTTTGTTTTCGTCCTGTTCGGAATTGTCGAGCTTCTCGGGTTTAGCGGCTACGTTGCGGCAGTGGTTTTCGGCGCGGTTCTCGGGAACATTGAAGTGTTTCATGACATGTTCTGGATGCGGCGCTACCTACCCAGCGAAGCGATCACCCTCAATCAGCAGGAACGCGACTTCCTCGGCGAAGTAGTTTTCCTGCTTAAGACATTTTTCTTCGTGTATGTTGGCGTTTCGATTCGCTTCGCGGATTTGCACTTGGTCTATACGGGGCTCGCGCTTACGGCAATTATCTTCCTGATGCGCATCCCAGCCGCGTGGCTCGGGCTCAGCCGTACGACTCCGGTGCGGGATGCTTCGCTGGTCGCGATCATGAGCCCGAAGGGACTGGCCGCCGTCGTGCTCGCTTCCATGCCGCTTGATCAGAATCTACCGGGCGGAGCAGCTTTGCAGTCTACTACTTACGCAATTGTCTTTGTCAGTATCGTACTCACATCGGTCATGAGCTTCCTTATCGAGAGGACCCGCGTGGCGAAGATCTACGACTGGCTGTTCAGGCACTCGGGCTTCGGCCGGGAGGGGACGCCAGCGACCGTGACCGTCTCCGCGCCGGATGCATAATCGCCGACGTGCAGCGCCAGCATGCGCTCGAACAGACGCGGGAATCTGGCGAATCCGCCGACAACCCAATGCTGCAAGACTTCGTGATGCGAGAGCGCCAGCATCAACTCTGCCATGATTGCCGGCCGCCGCCGGATCCGGCGATGCGCCCCCGCGTACCGTTCAAGCCCGTCTGATTGGAATGCCTGCGCTAATGCCAGCCCCTGCCGCACCGCGAGTCCAACACCTTCGCCTGTGACGGCGTCGACCGATCCCGAAGCGTCGCCGACGAGCGCGACCCCGCCATGGTAAACGCTTTTCAAAGTTCGCATCGTGGTGAGTGCGCCTTTTTCGGAGGAGGATTGCTGTACACTTGCTAGCCGCTCCGCCAATAGCGGGAAAAGCTGTAGAGCACTGTCGAGCCGCTGGTGCCGATCGCTGGTAAGCAGAGCGACGCCCACTTCGTTCGACGAAATCGGAGTCACATAAATCTGGCAGCGCTTACCCCAATGCACTTCCACGTAAGGAGTCCAAGGCTTAACCGCATAGTGTCGCCGAAATCCGTATCGCTGCCGGTAACGCGTTACGTGATGGAGCCCTACAGTTTGCCGGACTAGCGAATTTTGGCCGTCCGCTCCCACGATCAGTTTCGGTTTCAGCACACCGCCCGCGATCGAGACGGTTTGCCCGATGACGCGTACGTTCTTTGCGCCCCATTGTAATTCGATACCGGCTTCACAGGCGCGCTCCACCAGCACGCGATGCAATACGGTCCTCCGCAGGCCGATCGCGTGCCCCCTTGCAAAATCTGCCTGGGCTCCAGATCGCCCTTTCACAAATCGCACGCCGCGAAAAATACAGCCTTCCTCGGCAGGAATGTGGACGCCGAGTTCGCGCAATGCCTTCAGCGTGTCCGGCATCAAGCCTTCACCGCACGCTTTATCTATGGGTGGAATGTTGGCATCGACGACCTGTACCGATGCCCCAGTCAAGCGTAACGCAATAGCCGCCGTGAGCCCGGCAGGCCCTCCGCCAATTACACAGACATCTGGTTGCGCCACGCTCTATAGTCTCACTGAGCTATCATGCTGTGACCTGTGCTGAATACATTCCAGAGCGTCTTGCTGATGATCGCGATAATAGGGGGATCCCTCGCGTTTCTCCTGATAGTCCACCGCGCGTGGCCTCCCGAGCAACGCCGACAACACAACGACCTTATCGGCTGGCAAATCACGGTACTCGGCACGACTTACGCCGTAGTGGTCGGTTTCATGCTCTATGCCGTCTGGACAGATTTCGAGCTGGCCAGCGGGAACGCTGAAGCGGAAGCGAATTGCCTGGTCAACGTAGTTCGTTCAGCCCAAGGTCTGCCTAAAACGGACAGGCAGGCGATTCAGGATCTCGCGAGGCAATACGTGGACATCATGCTGACCGAGGAATGGCCGGCCATGAGCAAAGTGACTCTCAGCCCCTCATCTCATCGCTGTATTCAAAATCTTTGGGCAGCCGTGACAAGAGTGCAAGCTCATACCGCTTCAGAACAGGCGAGCCTTGATCATGCATATACGGAGCTGTCCAGAATGACTGAGTACCGCCGCTTGCGTCAGTTACAGTTAGATGCGGGGCTTCCTGGAATTTTGTGGGCCGTGCTGATTGTCGGGGCTATAGTCACCATCGTTTCGGCGTGCCTCTTTGGAAGCGCGGATGTCAAGCTTCACTTCGTTCAGGTAGCTGCTCTATCCCTGTTGCTTTCCTTGGTGCTGGCCGCGATAGCCGATATCAACCATCCCTTCCAGGGCTCAGTTCATGTAACACCGGTAGGTTTCGAACGCGCTCGCGCAACCCTTAGCGAGACTACGTACCAGAACTTTTGATCTACTCATTGGTATCTCAAGGCAACGGTGGGGTCTACCCTTGATGCCCGCCACGCCGGCCAGAACGCTGCAAAAGCGCAGGCAACCACGACGGTTGCCGTGGCTGAGAGCAACGCCGCCGGGTCGAAAGGCGACAGACCGAACAAGATGCCAGTGAGCAATCGAAATAAGCAAACTGATATGCCTATGCCGATCGCGAGCCCCATCGCGACCAGCCGGAAGGTCTCCTTTAATACCAGGTTCACGACGGTCTTTTGCTTCGCTCCAAGGGCCATGCGAATCCCGATTTCCATGGTTCTTCTCACCGTCATATACGACATCACGCCGTAAAGACCCACGCCGGCTAGCACCAGCGCAAGCACGCCAAAGAAACTCGATAACTTAGCGACGAGTTTCTCCTGATCGAGCGTGTCGTCGATTAATTGATCGGCGGTCTTGAGACTCGTGATCGGAAGATGAGGATCTACCTGGCGAATGGCACGCCGCACAGAATCGATGAACGTCGCGGAGGCCGTTCGCGTCCTGACTTCGAGGTTGACCATATCGATCGGATCGCTTTCGATGTGCTGAAAGTAGGCCAAGTAAAAACGCCGCGGAGGTGGTTCCCGCAGATTACTTTGCTTAACATTCCGCACTATGCCCACAATCGTGAAAGGAATCTGCTTTGAATTGTGCTCGCCGATAATGTGCCGCCCGATCGGATTCTGGTGCGGGAAGTAAAACTCCGCCATCTTCTCATTGATTACAGCTACCAGCGGCGAGCCGGCCACGTCTTGCGGCCCGATACCTCGCCCCGCCAGAATCGGCGTGCCCACTACCTGAAAATACTCCGGCCCTACGCGATCGGATACGTTTACCCTGCTCTCATCGGAGTGCGCCGTGTAACCCTCGATTTTGGCGTCGCTCGTAGAATCCGTGCCACTGAAGAGCCCATTTTCCGAAACGGTAACTGCCTTCACGCCCGGTATCTGCCGGAGCTTGTCGAGCAACCGCCGGCTAACCGCATCGATCGATTTGCCGGTGTACCCCGCAGTTTTGTGATCGAGCTCGGCCAGCACCAATCCCGAGCGGGCGTAGCCTACATCGACACTCCTGAGGTTTTCTAGCGTGTGAACGCAAACTCCGGCGCCCGCCAGCAGCACCACTGAAAAAATCACCTGCGCCACAATCAGCGTTCTTCCCAACCTTTGCGCAAAGCCCTGCCCTGCCCCGGTTCTGCTCTCTTTTAGGCCCGATACCAGATCGATCCGCGTACTCTGCCACGCCGGCAAGAGGCCAAACAGCAGTCCGGCTATCACCGCCACTCCTGCAGTGAACACCAGCACTGTGCCATCTAGCTGAACGTCTACCGGCAAGCGGTCAGTACTCGACGTCAATCTGAGCAACAAGTGGCTGGCCCAAACAGCGAAGCAAAGTGCCAGCGCAGCCCCGGCCGCGGCGAGTAGCAGGCTCTCGGTAACGAGCTGCCGCAGCAGTCTACCCCGCCCGGCTCCCACTGCCAGGCGCAGGCTCATCTCTCTCCGTCGCCCTGCGGCACGCGCAAGCTGCAGGTTGGCGACATTTGCGCAGCAGATCAGCAGCACTAGACCTACCGTCCCCATTAGCACCAGCAGCGGTAGCGAGAAATCATGGCGGATGCGAGAGAACCCCTTCGCGCCTGACAAGACTTCGATCTTCTGCCGCATTAACTGCGCGTATTCTTCGCGCGACGCGTTGCCTTTGTACAGTTCGACAAATATTTCTTTTCCGAGAACATTTACCGATGCTGCGGCTTGCCCAAGCGACACGCCGGGTTTCAATCGGCCCATCAATAAGAGCCAGTAGACTTGCGGATTTTTCAAATATTCGTGTCCTGGACTAGCTTGGAGAAGCATGGTCGCGGGGAACCAAATGTCAACCGGAGATCCCACCGTTTCGCCGAAGAAAGCAGGCGGAGTCACCCCAATAATCGTGAATTTCGATCCATTCACAACTAGCTTGCGGCCGATCGCGTTAGGATCGCGCCCCAATTGTTGGTTCCAGTAACCGTCGCTAATGACGACTACGGGCGCGGCCCCCGGCACACGCGTTTCGCTGTCGGCAAACGTGCGGCCTCGCGCAGCGGACACCCCTAACACCGAGAAATAATTTCCGCTCACGAAACGGCATCGGGTCGCTTCGACATTAGCGGCAGCCTTCCCTCCGTCCTCTGGCGCTACTTCCAGCCGCTCTGTTCTCGATCTCGCGAAAACGTCGGTAAAGACGTTGTTGCGAACACGAAAGCGTTCGAAGAAAGGATACGAGAAGATCTCGCTGTGGCCGCCGCTTCCTTCCGAAAGACTCCCGGTGCGCGTCGGGTTGCCAATTGTGACTAGCTCCTGCGGATTCCGCACTGGCAAAGCCTTCAGCATTACAGCGTCGACTAAGCTGAAGATCGCCGTGTTCGGTCCGATGCCCAGCGCCAGCGACAGGATCGCGACTGTGGCATAGCCGGGACTTCTACGCAGCACGCGCAATCCGTAACGTAAGTCCTGCGCCAGGCGTTCTAACGATCTCCAACCCCACATATCACGTGTAACCTCCTTAATCAACTCGACGTTGCCCAGTTCGCATTGCGCAGCCTGCTCGGCAGCTTGGCTGTTTCTCCGCGTGCTATGCGATCGCGTGCCGCCATACTCAAGTGCGATCGCATCTCATCATCGAGCTCCTCATCGCGATTACGCCTCCGCCAAAGACTCATATGGAAATCCTCTACTCGCACGGAGCGCCGTAATCGGATCGACTCGCGCTGGGCGCAGCGCGGGAACGAAGCTCGCGAGCAACGCCGTCAAGAGCAGCGCCGCAGCAGCACCCAAGGAAGAGGCGCTATCGAGCGAACGGATTCCAAACAGCAGCTTCGACATCGCAAGCGCCAGCACTCCCCCGCCAACCGTTCCGAGCGCGATTCCTGCCAGTGTCAATCGCACGCCATCGCTCATCACCAGCCAAATGAGCTTTCGTGGCTCCGCGCCCAAAGCCAGGCGCATACCCAGTTCCGTGGTGCGCTGCATGACCGCATAGGACAGCACGCCGTACAAGCCGATCAAGGAGAGGCCGAGCGCTACGACGGCGAACGTTCCCAGCAGCAGCATGGTAAAGCGCCGTTCCGCGAGCGAACGCTTCACTACCGCTTCCATGCTTCCGGCGCCGAAGACAGGTAGCCCACTGTCAACCGACCAGACAACTCTCCGCGCCCCCTCCGCCACTCTCCGAAGATCGCGGGCCGTACGCACCACAAACACCGCGCTTGAACTCGCTCCGCTTTCAATTTGATATACCGAGTTGTAAATCATAGGCCCGGGATTCGCGTCGAGCGATTTGATTTGCACATTGCCCGCGACGCCCACAATTCGCAAATGGCGTCCACCCCAAAACAGGCCCTTGCCGACCGGATCTGCTTTCGGCCAAAAGCGCTGCGCCATCGCAAGGTTGATCACTGCGGCATCTGGGGCTTGTGGCGTATCCTGCAGACCGAATGTTCTTCCGCGCAGCAGCGGAATTTTCATGGTCTCGAAGTACGAGCCGTCCACCAGCGCGTTATCCGCCCAGTGAAATTCGTTAGGGTTTCCGCCTTCTACAACAAATCCGATGCCGCGCTCATCGGCGAATGGAATGTGTGTGGTCAGCGCAGCCGTCTCGACCCCCGGCATCGCCCGCAGCCGCTCCATAATCAGCCGCTCGGCACTGTGCCGGCGCTCTGGAGTGCTATAGCGCTGGCGGTTGAACGAAGTGCGTACAATAACTAGTCCGTGCGGATCGAAACCGGGCGGCACTCGCAAGATTGTCTCGAAGCTGCGGATCAGCAGACCCGCGCCGATCAGCAACATGATCGCCAGCGCCGCTTCGATCACGACTAGAAAGTTCTTGATCTTCCTGCTCGTGCGGCTATCTGTTACACTTCGCCCCGATTGCTTCAACGCATCGCCTTCGCTGCGCGCCCTCCATTCTGCTGTCGGAACTAATCCACACGCAATCCCCGTCACGATTGAAACGGCCAAGGCTACCGCGAGCACGCGCCAATTCAAGTGCATGCTCTGCAATTCCGCCGGCTCCTGTGGCCCAAACTTCGCGGCTAAGCGGATCAGAAGCTGCGCCAAGCCGCAACCAAGCACAGCGCCAGACAGGCTCAACGCCACGCTTTCGCTAAGAATTTGCTGTATAAGCCGCAAGCCGCTCGCTCCGAGAGCGCTTCTTACGGCGATCTCCCTCTGCCGCGACCCAACCCGCGCCAGCAGCAAATTGGCCACGTTGGCGCACGCAATCAAGAGCACCAGCCCAACTGCTGCGGACAAAATCAATAGCCCCGGCTTCTTGCGGGCAAACTCTTCAGCTCCCAATGCATCCACCCGCACCTGAGTTTTTACGTTCCCGGTGTAGATGTCCGGATTTTCGCGCTCGAACTCGCCCACAATGCGGCGCATATCCTGCCGCGATTTCGCCAGCGAAACTCCGTCCTTCAGCAGCCCGGCCACGTTCACGTCATAGCTGCCCGCCCGGTCGCGCAGTTCATCTGGCGAAAATTGCATCGGCACCCACAGTGCGGGTGCCGCCTGCAATCCGGTCCGCGTGGCAGGAAACTCGAAGTTCTGCGGCATCACGCCGATAATGGTGTACTCGCGCTCGTTGAGGCGCAGGCTGTGGCCCAACACATCGGGCGTTCCGCCGAACCGGCTTTGCCAGAAGCCGTAACTGAGCACCGCCAGCTTCGGGGCTCCGTAGACGTCCTCACTGGCGGTAAACGCACGTCCCAGGGAAGGCCACACGCCGAGTGTGCCAAACAGATCGCTCGTTACTCGCACGCCCGTAATGCGTTCCGGTTCGCGCCCGCCCGTCAGGTCATAATCGTCCTCTTCGTATCCGGCCAGATACCGGCAAGTGCGATTTCGGTTTTTGTAGTCAAAAAGCTCGGCTGTCGAAGCGCCAAGTGAGATCTCACCCAGTTCCGGCTGGCTCTGGTGCAACACCACCAGCCGCGACACGTTCGGATAGGGATCCCGCGCCAGGAGCACGGCATCCATCAGGCTGAACACCGCCGTATTCATACCAATCCCGAGCGCTATGGTTCCGATGGCAACCGCCGCGAAGCCTGGGTTCTTGCGTATCGTTCGCCATGCATAGCGGGCATCTTGCCTGGCTTGCTCGGCCCACCGCCAACCCCACATCTCGCGTGTAACCTCCTTGATCAAAGCTACGTTGCCCAACTCGCGGCGCGCGTCCTGCTCGGCAGCCTGCGCTCCTTCTCCGCGTGCTTCGCGATCCCGCGCCGCCATCCGTAGGTGCGATCGAATCTCGTCATCGAGCTCGTCATCACGATTACGCCGCTTCCAGAAGCTCATCGCTACACCTCGTTCTTGCCCGGGTTCAGCACGCCCGCAATTGCTCCCACCAGTTGTGCCCATCGGGCGCGCTCAGACAGAAGCTGTTTTCTTCCGGCGGGAGTCAGCCGATAGTACTTCGCCTTCTGCCCCGCTTCCGTCTGTTTCCATTCCGATTTCAGCCAGCCCTGCCGCTCCAAACGGTGCAGCGCCGGATACAATGAACCGGTTTCAACCTGCAAAAGCTCTCCCGAATTCGCTCGAATCGCGTTACCGATCCCATATCCGTGTTGCGGTCCCCACTGCAGTGTTTGCAGGATAAGCAGGTCGAGGGTGCCCTGCAGCAGTTCGATGCGGTTCCGATATTTTTCGCGTGCGGGCATATGTGTCTGTAGATATCCTACATCCTCAGGTCGTAGATTGTCTACGACCAGTTTACGGGCGGCGATCGCAGCCTCCGGGCATAATGAGAGATCATGCGCCAGAGAGATTTTCGTTCAGCCGCTATTCTTGCGATTCTCGCTGCACTGCTCGCTCAGGCGGCCTTCTCCGCTCCCCTCCGCGTCGGCATTGCCGGCCTGGCGCATGGTCACGTATCCGGCTTCTTGCATGGAGGCGCTCTCGTCCCTGCCGGGGGACTCCTGAATCGCACCGATGTCGAACTAGTCGGCATCGCAGAGCCTGACCGCGAGCTCTTCAACCGATACAGTGCTCGCGATCATCTTGCGCCCAATCTTTACTTTGCTTCGATAGGCGCCATGATCGAGCACGTCCATCCGGATGCCGTCCTGGTCTTCACCAGCACCTTCGGACACACCGAAGCTGTCGAAGAGTGCGCTCGTCGTCACGTCCACGTGCTCATGGAAAAGCCGCTGGCCGTCAGCTATCATGACGCTCTCCTCATGGTCAAAGCGGCGCAGACCGGCAACGTTCACGTGCTGGTAGATTATGAAACGACCTGGTATGCCAGCAACAAGGCGGCTCACGATCTGCTCGAACAAGGCGCGCTCGGCGACGTCCGCAAAGTCGTTGTGCGTGACGGTCACCGCGGGCCCAAGCTCATCCATGTGCAACCCGAATTCTTCGCCTGGTTGACAGATCCCAAGCTCAATGGCGCTGGTGCGCTGTATGACTTCGGCTGTTACGGCGCTGATCTCATGACCTGGATCATGCACGGCCAAGCGCCGAAAACAGTTACCGGTGTCACGCAGCAACTGCAGCCCGAGGTTTATCCGAAAGTAGATGACGAGGCAAACGTCATTCTCACCTATCCCTCGGCAGTGGCCATCCTGCAAGGCTCCTGGAACTGGCCCTTCGACATAAAGAACATGGTGGTCTACGGGCGTACGGGCGAGGCAACAACCATACTGCGCGACCGGATAGAAGTGCGGAAAGAGGGCCAGCACGAAGCTCAAACCACACAGGCACCGAGCGTTCCGGCTCCCTACGATGACCCGCTGCACTATCTCGCCGCTGTCATCCACGGCGACATCTCCGAGGATGGCGACCTTTCCTCGCTCAAAACCAACGTGATCGTCAGCGAAATTCTCGATGCAGCCCGGCAATCCGCAGCTTCCGGCAGAACCGTCACCCTGCCGCTGAATGACTGACCCCGGCACTTCGGCCTCCCAACCGCGCCCGGTCTGCGTAGTCGTTCCCTGCTACAACGAAGCTCACCGGCTCGACGTCCCTCAGTTTCAAGAATTCCTCGCGGAGCAGTCTGGCACGCTACTCCTTTTCGTCGACGATGGCAGCACCGATGGTACGGTCGAAACGCTCTCAAAACTTCGCTGCGGTTTCGAAGGCTCCGCCTGCGTCCTTAGAGAGGAGCGGAATTGGGGCAAAGGCGAAGCCGTCCGGCGTGGAATCTTACACGCCCTCGATCATTTCGATCCCGCTATCGTCGGTTTCTGGGACGCCGATCTCGCTACTCCGCTCGTTTCCATCCCGCGTTTCCTGCAGATCCTGCGAGAACAGCCGGAAATCGAAATGATTTTCGGCGCTCGAGTCCACCTGCTGGGCCGCCACGTAGAACGCAGCGCTTTGCGTCATTACCTGGGCCGTGTCTTTGCCACTACCGTGTCCAACGTTCTCAAAATGCCGATTTACGACACGCAGTGCGGCGCCAAACTGTTTCGTGTCCGCTCTACAACTCGCAGCATCTTTGCCGAACCGTTTCTTTCGAAATGGGTCTTCGATGTCGAAATTCTCGCGCGCTACCAGCAGCTATTCCGGCGCGAAGGCAAGCAGCTAGCTAACGCCATCTACGAATATCCCCTCGAATGTTGGGTTGATGTCGCCGGCTCGAAAGTAAAGCCCTACGACTTTTTCACTGCGATCTGGGATGTCGCCAGGATTCGCCGCAAATACCTTCTCTAAAGCGCCCATGACGAGTAGCAAGCAAGTCTTTAAACAGCTCGCCGTCGCCGTCCTTGCGATCGCAGGTTGGGCGGCTGTTGCCACGCAATGCTATCTCGGCGTCCAGGCCTCAGTCGCGCAGGGCAACTCGCTTGCTTCGGCTGTGGTGAATGTGCTCAGCTATTTTACCATCCTGACCAACATTCTGGTAGCAGCAATTTTGACTCTCAGCCTGTTTGGATTGAATGCTTTCCCCACCGAAGCCGCAAAGACTGCCGTCGCCACGTACATCCTGATCGTGGGATGCGTCTACGCGCTCATCCTGCGCAAGCTGTGGGATCCGATTGGATTGCACTTTGTGGTGGATGCCATCCTGCATTATGCTGTGCCGATTGGTTATTTCCTGTACTGGCTATTTGGCGTGTGCAAGGGAACGCTCAGATACCGCTCCGTTGCATGGTGGACGATTTATCCCTTTGCGTATTTGATTTACAGCACCATTCGCGGGCGTCTCTACGGCTTCTTCCCGTATCCTTTCGTCAATTACATCGAGCTCGGCTATGCCCGGTTCGCGGTAAATGTCGCCTTGCTGATCCTGGCCTTCGTTGGGATCGGGCTGCTCTTCGTCGCGCTCGATCACGCGATCGGCAGAGCGAAGTTTGACGAAGCATGAGTAATGTAGAGCGGCTCTCCCCGGCCCACGCCTTTTTCGAAACGGCAGCCACGCAGGCGCCCAGGCGTCGCAGGTTAGAAACCCGCTGCATCGGTCGCCCCCACGTAACTTTTTGGAACTCATCCCGCCCCTGCCGTAATACTTTGTGTAACCGGAAAGTATCGAGTGAAGCGATCGAAGCCCGATGACAACTGGAGCGACGGCGATCTGCTGCGGCGCTGCAAAAAAGGAGATGAAGAGGCCTTCTTGATCCTTTACCGCCGTCACCAAGGACCGGTGTTCCGGTTCGCGCTTCACATGTCGGGCAGCCCGGACACCGCCGAAGACGTTACTCAGGAAGTGTTTTTGGCTATGTTGAATCAGGTGGATCGCTATCTGGCGGATCGGAGCCCTTTGCAAGCCTATCTGATTGGCATCGCAAGAAACCAGGTACATCGGCAAATCGAAGAAACGCAGCAAAAATCCGGTCATGCTGAATTAGAAGCCGGACAGCAAGGCGCCTCATACAACTACTTAGTCGAGGCGCTTAGCAGAGAACAGGACTTAGTGGCGCTGCGCAATGCAATACTCAGCTTGCCGCCCACTTATCGCGAAGTCGTCGTTTTGTGCGATCTTGAATCTATCGATTATGTAAGTGCCTCCTTACAACTGGGCTGCCCCGTCGGAACAGTGCGCTCCAGATTGCATCGAGCCCGAACCATTCTGCAAACGAAATTGTCCGGGCGAGAAAAACGGCAGAAAAGTGGAGGATGCATCGCGTGAATGATAGAGCTGACTTAGAGAAAGCGCTCCAAAGGCTGTCAAAATGCCTCCCGCAAGAAGCCAGTGTGGCCGCTGAACAGCGAGCTCTTGCGCGTTTCCGAACTCTACGGAGGCCGCGCTCCCGGGTATGGGCTTATGGCGGGACTGCCGCCGCGTGCCTGCTTCTGAGCTTCGTCCTCAGCTTCGGATGGCATCTTCCACACCGTCGTCCGGCAACGGCCGTTCAGGCGCGCTTTGGACCTTCCCTTGCCGCTGCTGGTTTTGTGATGCTCCCCTATGGACAGAACGATGTTCCCCTGGAGGAGGCCGTCATTGTGCGCGTGGAGATACAGTCGGCAACCGGAAGCGTAAACGCCGACTTGTTAGTTGGACAGGATGGAATGGCGCGAGCCTTCCGTTTGGTTGAGTAAGTCAGTAAATTCGGTGCATGTAAAGGAAGACTTATGTACAAGACACTGGCGATTTTGTTACTCTCTGGGCTCGGGCTATCCAGCCAGACGGCGATCAATTCAAAAGATGCCGCTCCCGCAAAAACCGTTACGATTCAGATGGGTGATATTGCTGGTTTTGGACCAATCGGTATTACCACTGCCCTGGCTGGCCCGATGGCGGCTATCGACGGAGCTCCCTATTCCGCGCAAGCGGTTACCGAGCGAGTGCAGGTTTTGGCCGACGGGAATCGCATCGTGCAAAGCACTTCGGGTACCGTGGCCCGGGACAGCCAGGGCCGCGTACGTAGGGATGAAACGCTGCCTGGTCTGAGCGTCGGCAAATCGGGCGAAGCGCCGCATCTGGTGTTCATTGAAGATCCCGTAGCCGGAGTGCACTGGAACCTGGATGCGCTGACGAAGACCGCCATTAAATTGCCGTTCGCTCCAATGAGAACCAAGGCTAGCCCCGGCACGGGAACCGCCCTGATACCCCCTCCTATCGGCCCAGAGAAGACCTGGTTCTTATCTGGAATGCCAATTCCGTCAGACGCACACTACCGAGTCATCGGAAAAAGCCAGACTGTGCCGGATTCGAACGTGGCCAAGACGGATTTGGGGACACAAACCATCGAGGGCGTAACTGCCCAGGGAACGCGTGTCATCCGCACTATTCCCGCCGGAGAGGTTGGCAATGAACAGCCGCTTACCATCACGACGGAAACCTGGTACTCGCCCGATCTAAAAGTGTTGGTGATGAGTAAGACTAACGATCCACGAATGGGCGAAACTACTTACCGGCTGATTGATATTCAGCGTGCTGAGCCGCCAGCCAGTTTGTTTGAAGTGCCGGAAGATTACACGGTCAAAGAACAGGCCGCCGGCAATGTCACTTTCAAAGCAGTCAAATAAAGCTTCGGGGCTGCCGGCGCGTTTATTCTAAACGTGCAACTCGTCATGAATAGCCGTCGAACATTAACAGCGGCGGAGTCTGGGAGGATTGTGCAGCGCCCGATTTCCGGCAAATTCGGTTTTATTGGACTCTGACGCTTCGCCGGCCCAAGGCGTCGGCCAGCTTCACTAATCCCACGCGAATCGTCGCTTCGTTAAAGGCGGCAAAGCCTAGCAGCAGTCCTTTCGGGTCGGGCCGCTTCAAAGTAAACCGGTCAAGCGCCAGAACCGCAACGCCCACTGTGGCTGCCGCCTTTTCCGCTTCTCTCGAAGTCATGCCATTCTTCAGGAACCCCGCTGTATACAAACCGGCCCTAACCTTGGAAATCTCGAGCAAACCGTCTAGATACTGCTTCGCTCCATCGATCAGTGCCGCCAGACGGCTAGTGTAAAGATCGCGCATCCGTCTTAGATGCCGCCCGAGATGCCCGTCGACGATGAAGTCGCAGAGCACCGCCTGGTCAAAGCTGAGATTGCGGAAGTCGGTGCGATGGCGAAATGCTAAGAAATAGTCCGCTAATGATGAAGGTAAAACCACGTATCCAACGCGCAGCGATGGAAACAACACCTTACTGAAGGATCCGATGAAGATCACGTTCGAATCTTGGTCGAGACTTTGCAGAGCAGGCACCGGAAGTCCTTCGAACCGGTATTCGCTGTCGTAATCGTCTTCGATCACGAACGCGCCTGCCCGAGAGGCCCACTTGAGAACGCTAATACGCCGCTTTAGAGACATCGTCATCCCTAGCGGGAATTGGTGGCCGGGCGTTACGTACGTTCCCTTGGGATGGGGGCACATCCGTAGCCCAGTGGAGACCGACAGTCCTTGTTCATCTACTGGCACGGGGATGATTTTGGCGCCGACGTTGCCGAACGCGACCGTAGCCCCGAAGTAACCAGGATCTTCCACCCACACGGGGTCATCTTGCTTCAGGAGAAGGCGCGCCAGCAGATCGAGCGCCTGTTGCACTCCGGAAACCACAATGACCTGATCGGAGCTGCATCGCAAGCCGCGTGAAGAGCCCAGGTAATCCGCAATGGCCTCGCGCAATGGACGATATCCGCGTCCGTCGTCTTCTGTCTGCAGCCACGAGGGGAAAGTTCGCGCGCGCCGGGCTGAGATGTTTCCCCAGAGTCTGGCCGGGAATTCGGCAACGGCGGGGCCTTGCATATTAAAAGGGCGAGTCCATTCTGTGGCAACCATGTCCACGAAGGGCTTAGGCCGCCTGTACCCTGAAATCGCTCGACGAATGTAGCGGGGAGGCGTCAAATTCGGGGTCCGAATGGGACCAATCGCCTGCTCCGGATTCACCCACGTGCCCGATCCAACGCGGCAGGATATGCAACCCTCGGCTTGCAATCTTTCGAACACGCTCACAACCGTGCCGCGCGATACGCCATACTGCTTGGCAAAATCTCTCGATGCAGGCAGTCTGCTTCCAGGCCGAAGCCGGCATTCAAGCATTGCGAGGCGAAGTTCTCCGTACAGCCAGCTCGTCAGCGTTCGTTGGCGCGGACGGTCATTGAGTGTGAGTTCAAAAGAGCCGATGGTCTTAGGCACAAGAGACCTCATTTGGTCCAAAAGAATTGCTGGAAAATGGCTCTACTAATTGGACCAATACGTGACTAACATAATATCCAAGGCTGTAACACGGGCAGGCAGAAGCAACTGACATGCATGCACCGGCGAAGTCAATGAGACTCGGAATCTGCGTCTACGGCGTGGCGTCAGCTGCTGCCGGTATCCTGGATCTCATCTGGGGCGAGTTTGATCCTGCCGAGCAACCCATCCAGGCATTCGGCGATCACATTCCCGGCGTCAGGATACTCGCATATCTGGCCGCCATCTGTCTGATCGCGGGAGGCGCGGCGATTCTGTGGCGCCGGACCGCTCGCACCGGAGCAGTGGCGTTGGCCGTCATATACGCCATCTTCGGCGTGTTCTCGTTCCCGCGCTTCTATACGGCGCCGCACTACCTTGGCTATCACGTCGGCATCTACCTCGGCGTACTCGGCGGAGTCTGCCAGGAGGTTATCCTGGTCGTCGCGGCCGCAATCGTCTACGCGTGGTCCTCCACTCGCGGCTCGCTTAGTCCCAGAGTGGCTCGCGTCGCTCGCTGGACGTTCGGGCTCTGCACGATCGACTTCGGCCTGGCCCACCTGACCTGGGTTCGCTCTGTGGCGCCCAACGTCCCCAAGTGGATCCCTCCGGGAGGAGCCTTCTGGGCGGTCATCACCGGAATCGCCTTCGTACTCGCGGGTCTGGCCATCGTCTCTGGAATTCTGGATGTCCTTGCTGCCCGACTGCTTGCCCTGATGCTGCTGGTATTCAGCGCCTTGGCCTTGGTGCCGATGATCTTTGCCTCTCCTCACGATCATGGGTCCTGGGGCACCAACGCGTACAATCTGGCTGCCGTCGGGGCCGTCTGGATATTCGCCGAATCACTCGCGGGCTGGCGGGCAGACCACGGACACGAAGGGCAATGGGCCTGATTTGGAGCCAATTAGCATAATGCAGACACCAGCGCCAAGCCAAACCCGTCTGCTGGTCACGGAACCTGCTCTCCCCGTGAGCGGCTTCCGCCTCGAATCGATCGATCTCTTGCGTGGGATTGTCATGATTCTCACGGCACTGGACCACACCCGCGATTTTCTCGGTGTGCCCGGCATCAACCCTACGGATCCGGCTCAAACCACCATCCCGCTATTTTTCACACGCTGGATCACGCACTTTTGCGCGCCCGTTTTCTTTCTGCTCACTGGCACTGGCGCGTATCTGTCGTTACGCAGAAAATCCAAGCGTCAGTTATCGCGTTCTTAACAACTCGTGGCTTATGGCTTATCTTCCTGGAACTGACGCTGTTTCGCTGCTTAGGATTCCAGTTCAATTTTGACTATCACATGACGCTGCTCAATGTGCTTTGGGCGCTCGGCTGGGCAATGATCGTCCTTTCCGCGCTGGTCTATATGCCCGTGCCGCTTACTGCTGTATTGGTCTCGCAATGATCTTTGGACACAACCTGTTCGACTCAGTTCAATCCTCGAATCCGATCTGGTCGATTCTGCATCGTTGCGGTTTCATCGTGAACTTTCACCACTTCTCCGTTTTCGTCGCATACCCGCTGATTCCGTCGATCGGAGTTACGGCCGTGGGATACAGCCTCGGTCAAGCTTTTGCGTGGAAATGGCAGTATCGTAGAGCATTCCTGCTAAGAGCTGGGCTCGTAGCTACCGCGTTGTTCCTGATTCTCCGCAGCATCAACGTTTACGGCGATTCGGTTAAGTGGAGCAAGCAGAACTCTGCAGCCTTCACTGTACTGTCATTCCTGAATACGAATAAATATCCGCCGTCTCTCTTGTTTCTGTTGATGACGCTTGGGCCCGCTCTGGTTCTTCTGTGGGTCGTCGATGGACGCACCCCGCGCTTCCTTCGTCCGGTACTGACGTTCGGCAGAGTGCCCTTGTTCTTTTTTCTGCTGCACATCCCGCTGATACATGTGATCGCGGTCGTCGTGTGTTACGTGCGGGATGCGCACCTTCACTGGATGTCGAGTCCCCCACCATCGCACAGTTTCCGTTCACTTCGCCGCCCGGCTGGGGATTCTCCTTGCCGTTTGTTTATCTGACATGGATGTGCATCGTGATCGCGTTGTATCCCCTTTACCACTGGTTTGCGACTGTAAAGCAGCGCCGGCGCGAGCCCTGGCTCAGTTATCTATGAACCTTTGTCGTTGCGCTTGTCGAATTGCCAGGAGAGCGATGCGTGTCCACGGCCGAGAGCTGCCCTGAGCTCGGCCAACACTCAGGAACACTTCATACCGCGTGCTCATAACAATCCGCTGCAGATCCAGTCATCGACGGGACTTGACGGAAGTTGTTCCTATGGCCGGCTGTCATGGCGCTCAGTCACGGCGTGCTGACGCTGACTGGAGCGTTCCTGTCAATTACCAACTCCGAAGACAGAGCGCCTGGCGCGCGGAGCGTCCGAACATCACGCTTCGGTGGTTGGCCGAAGAAACTGCTGTATTCGCGATTGAACTGGGTGGCGCTTCCATATCCGACCTCAAAGGCAGCAGTAGCGGCGTCCAAGCCATCCACCAGCATGCGTGCTCGCGCTGCATGCAACCGAAGCTGCTTCTGATACTGAAGAGGACTCATGGAGGTCAGACCCCGAAAATGTGCATGCAACGTCGACACACCCATTCCGGCCATGTGTGCGAGATCTTCCACCTTTAGCGGCTTCGCGTAGTTCCCCCTGATCCACGCGATCGCTCTTGCCGTCCGCTGGTTTTGGTCTCCGGCAGTTGCAATGGCTCGCAGGCGTTGCCCTTCCGGACTTCGAAGAATCCGGTAGGTGATTTCGTGTTGAATCGGGTCACTAAGAAAAGGAATGTCCTGTGGCGTATTCAGAAGATCCATGAGCCGACCACACGCACGGAGGAGTTCCACGGTAGTTTCACTGGTCGCCATGGCGGGGCCGTCGAGCGGCGCCTCGGTCGCCGGGATCCCCCCTCGACTAAGAAGCTCCCCGACAATAGAGATTTCCAACTTGAGCTTGAAGCAAAGATACGGCCACTCTTCGCTTGCCTCGATCACTTGGCTAACAACCGGCAAATCGACCCATGTCAGCAGGAATCGCGACGCATCGTAGATGAAAGCCGTTCGGCCGAGTTCTACTCGCTTTCGCCCCTGGACGACTACGGCTACGCTCGGCTCATAAGTCACTGAGAGCGGAGCCGTCGGAGCGGTTCGTCGATGAAGTGCCAGGCCGGGAATGTCGGTGGACAGGTTCTCCTCCGAACCCATGAATTGAGCAATCCTTTGAGCTAGCTCAACCCGTGGCTCATCCGCCCGATACGGTTGTTGAGAAGCGTCTTTACTAGGAATTTTCACGGCAGGGCTCCACTCGTCCATCACCAGAATACTGCCGTCGACGGAATCGATTGCCAAGGCGAGAGAAATAGGCAAGAAATTAGTCGGATCGGGCTACCGCTGCAAGGGCGTCCGTCCGTAGCCTGGAGATGAGGGAGCGCAAAGGCCGCCGGCTGCGCGCCGCCAGACGATGGGGGGAACTCGCAAGATCTTTCGGCGGCGCGCTTCATACCGCGACCGCTTTGCGCGAAGTTCCTCAGAAGGGATTCCGAAGGAGAAACAATGCAAAAGCGCAAACTGGGGAAAAGCAACTTGGAAGTTTCGGCTATCGGGCTCGGCTGCATGGGCATGAGCTGGTCCTACGGCCCGCCGAAGGACAAACAGGAGATGACGACCCTTCTCCGTGCCGCTGTGGAGCGAGGCATCACATTCTTCGATACCGCGGAAGTGTACGGTCCCTTAGCGAACGAAGAACTCGTGGGTGAAGCTCTCGCTCCCTTTAAAGGGCAAGTCGTGATCGCTACCAAGTTCGGATGGGAGGCCAATCCAAACGACGGCGGCAAGTGGAATGCACTAAATAGTCGACCGGAACACATTAAGCAGGCCGCTGAGGGGTCTCTCCGGCGGCTCAAGCTGGATGCGCTCGACCTGTACTACCAACATCGCGTCGATCTGAACGTGCCGATCGAAGATGTGGCGGGAGCGGTGAAGGAGTTGATCCAGGAAGGTAAAGTCAAGCACTTCGGTCTTTCCGAAGCAGGAGCACAGACCATTCGCCGTGCACACGCCGTTCAGCCGGTGACCGCGCTGCAGAGTGAGTACTCGCTGTTTTGGCGAGAGCCGGAAGAGATGGCGATGCCGACCCTAGAAGAGCTTGGGATTGGCTTCGTTCCGTTCAGCCCACTGGGGAAAGGCTTCCTGACGGGCAAGATCACCGCAAAGACGAAGTTCGACAGCACGGATTTTCGCAACACCGTCCCTCGTTTCAGCGAGGAGAATCGAAAGGCGAACCAGGCGCTCGTGGACCTGCTCACCAGATTCGCGGAACATAGGAAGGCGACGCCCGCTCAGATCGCGCTCGCCTGGTTGCTGGCGAAGAAGCCGTGGATCGTTCCTATTCCTGGCACAACGAAGCTGGACCGTCTCGAAGAGAATCTCGGCGCGCTGAAGGTCCAACTGAGCCACGAAGACCTCCACGCCATCGAAAGTGCCTCGTCACACATCAAACTCGAAGGTGCGCGTTATCCGGAGTTTCACGAAAAGCTGGTTGGGCGCTAGTCGGCATCAGGAGGAGATAGAGATGGAGGCAGTGCGCATTGGAATGCTTACCGCAGTTTTAGCGCTCATTGGAGTTTCGCAGACACGGCCCGCAGAGAAGAACGGGCCAATGCCGGGCTCTGATAGGGAGAAACTGATCGGCGCATGGCACCTGGTCTCGATAACTGCACCAGGACCCGATGGAAAGCCAACGTCCAGCGCTCAACCAACAGGCATGCTGATCTACACCCGCGATGGCCACATGTCTGTGCAGCTCATGTATCCCAAATCGGCACATGCTGGATCCAATGAGTACGTCCAGGATGGGTACGAGGCTTCCTTCGGGAGCTACGACGTAAACGAAGCGACTCATACGGTAACGCATCACGTGCTGGGATCTATTACGCGGGATCTTCTGGTCGGCAAGGACCTACCGCGCGCGTATCAGTTCAGCAGGAGCCGGCAGTTGATCATCAAATCGGCCCGGCAGGACGAGCACTGGTCCGTCACATGGCAGCATTTCTGACCGAACCGCAAATGCCCATGGTGAGCAGAAATCCCACGATGGCTGTGCCGAGTCGCCGCGAAGCGCTCATGCGCGGGGCGGCCATAGTTGCAGCCCCTTTTCTGGGCGGAGTGAATTCCGCCGCCGAGGCGCGAAAGGTCCGGGGCACGGGGACGGAATGGTTGAGCTACGGCAGTGACAAGGCCAGTTCGAAATATTCGCCGCTCGCTCAGATAGGCAGAGGAAATTTTAATCGACTGAGTGTCGCGTGGACTTGGCGCTCCGCTGAAGAAGAGGTCGCGAAAGCGAATCATCTGAAAACTTGGGTTTGGGAAGCTACTCCGCTGATGGTCGACGGCGTTCTCTATATCAGTACCTCGCTCTCCCAAGTCGCGGCCATCGACGCAGCGACAGGCAAGACCCAGTGGATCTACGACCCCGAGACATGGAAGAACGGAACGCCCTCCAACAACGGCTTCGTGCATCGCGGCGTCGCCTACTGGGCAGATGGTGACGATCAACGCATCCTTTTTGGCACCGGTGACGGCTACCTGATCTGCCTGAACGCGCAGACGGGTAAGCCCATCCCCACCTTCGGCCACGAGGGGCGCATTGACCTGACGCAGGGGTTGGGCCGTACTGTCGATCGCCATCTGTACGGAGTCTCCTCCCCACCGATCATCTGTCACAGTGTTGTGGTCATGGGTTCGAAAGTCAACGATGTTCCTTTGGCTCCGGAGATGCCACCCGGCGACGTGCGAGGCTTCGACGTTCGCACCGGCAAGCTGCAGTGGATTTTCCATGCCATCCCAAGAGAGGGAGAGTTCGGGAACGATACATGGAAGGACGGCTCTTGGAAAACGACGGGCGCAGCGAACGTCTGGACGATGATGAGCGCGGACGATGAGTTGGGCTACGTTTACCTGCCGTTTAGCACGCCTTCGGACGATCACTATGGCGTCCACCGTCCCGGCGATGGCCTGTTCGGCGAGAGTCTCGTCTGCCTGGATGCGGGCACCGGCAAGCGCATCTGGCACTTTCAAATCGTGCATCACGGGTTGTGGGATTACGACCTGCCTTCGGCACCCAACCTTATCGACATTCAAGTAAACGGAAAATTCGTGAAGGCCGTGGTGCAGGTGACCAAGCAGGGCTTCTGCTTTGTCTTCGACCGTGTTACCGGCAAGCCAATCTGGCCCATCGAAGAGAGACCCGTTCCGCAATCGACGGTGCCCGGGGAGAAAACGTCACCGACGCAGCCTTTTCCGACGAAGCCTGCTCCCTTCGACCGGCAGGGCGTTACCGAGGAAGACATCATCGACTTTACGCCGGAGCTTCACAAGCAGGCAATCGGCGTTCTGAAAAAGTACAATTACGGTCCACTGTTCACGCCACCCTCACTGGCGAAACCGGCGATTGAAATGCCCGGTATCGCGGGCGGCGCGAGTTGGTCGGGTGCTGCGTGCGATCCCGCGACCGGAATCTGTTACGTTTCGTCGATCACATTCCCATACGCGGCCACGCTCACCAAGTCGTCGGTACCCAATGTCGATTACTTCGGGAACATGACCCCGGTCGAGACGATTGAGGGCGTACCCCTCTGGAAACCACCATACGGGCGTATCACTGCCATCGATCTAAACACCGGTGAGCATCGATGGATGACTCCCGTGGGCGATCTGGCCCAAGGCAGTCCCGTGTTACGGCAGCTTGGTCTCCGCTCCCTCGGGCGGCCCGCGCGCGGTCATCTGCTCTTGACCAAGACGCTGCTCATCGTCGGACAAGAGGGCAGCACCCAGCGCGAAAACGCCTCCGACACAGTTCCGAAGTTCCAGATCCACGAGCCCAATCTCGCCGCTTACGACAAAGGGAGCGGCAAACTTGTCGGCGAATTGGCGCTTCCACGCAATGCCACCGCCGCACCTATGACTTACATGCTCAACGGCAAGCAGTACATCGTCGTGGCGACCGGAGGCGCGAATCTGCCTGCTGAACTGATCGCGTTCAGTCTGCCTTGACACACAACGGGCTTGTCTTACCGGGCCGATAGCCGAGCACGAACCGCTGAGGAAAGCGCAGGCACGCCGTCTGAAAGAAAAGTAAAAAAGGAACTCCCTATGAACATATCTTTTGAAAACAAAGTGGCACTGGTCACAGGTGCCGGATCGGGACTGGGGCTCGCAACAGCGAAGGCCTTTGCTGAGTCGGGTGCTTCCGTGGCGCTGGCGGACTGGAACGAAAAGTCAGTGCGTTCTGCAACCGAGGAACTGACTGCCAAAGGTCACAGAGCACTCGCGATCGCCTGCGACGTCTCTAATGACGGGCAGGTAGAAGCCATGGTTCATCAGACCGTCATGACCTTCGGGCGGCTAGATGCAGCCTACAACAATGCCGGCATTCAAAATGTCCTTGCAGAAACTGCTGATTCTCCGCGTGACGATTACGACCGGGTGATGGCGATCAATCTCCGCGGTGTATGGAGTTGCATGAAGTTCGAGCTGCAACAGATGCGCAAGCAAGAAAGTGGAGCCATCGTCAATTGCTCTTCGCTTGGAGGACTTATAGGCGGTCCCCGGCGCGGGACCTACCATGCCGCAAAGCATGGAGTGATCGGATTCACCAAGAGCGCTGCTCTCGAATATGCAACGCGTGGCATTCGCGTTAACGCCGTCTGCCCGGGCATAATCCAGACGCCCATGTCCGACAAGATGATCGCGGAAGGTCAAGGTGAAGAGTTGAATGCGATGTTGAAGACCTACGTGCCGATGGGGCGGATGGGGCGGCCCCAGGAGATCGCCGATGTTGTCTTGTGGCTCTGCAGCTCAGCCGCGAGCTACGTTACCGGCCAGTCGATCTCGGTCGACGGCGGCTACGTCATGCGCTAAAAAACGGAGATCAACCATGCGAGGAACCATACTTTATGGAACAGGGACATCCATCTATGCCTGGATCACGCTAAACCGGAAACTATTGACAAGCTTGCGTCGAAGTCAAAGCGCAGCATGATAGATTGCGCCTGACGGCGCAGTGTTTGGTAATCCGCCGTGCCTGAATCAGGGCCGTTCCTCTACACATTGCGACTACCGGGGGCGGGAAATGACTTCTGGTCGGGAACCAGCGGTTTGCAGACGGTCCGGACACAATTCGTAAACTGGCCAAGTGGTCCCCAAGATTTCCAGACGACAAGTCGAGGGCATTTCGCTAGACGAGTATCAATCTCGACAAAACGCCGCGCGAGCTATTGCTCAAAGCCATGGTTATGATCTGCTGCTTGCGTGGGCACGTGGCGCCTCTACGCAAGACCATGCTGCGGACGTGCTGTATCTGACCGGTCACTACACGCCACAAGGATTCGTCCCGGACACACCCCTTCGAGCAACCCTGTATCCCGAAGAGCCAGTTTGTGAGAACCCGACAGAATGGAGATGGCGTGCTGCGGGGCATGCTGCTGTCGTCGTTCCCGGGGAAGGGCCGGTCACCTTGCTGACCGACTCCGCACCACACACCGACAGCCCAGCAGTTGCGGACCGTGTCATAGTTGCCGCCGATCTGGTCGCGGCTGCGGGCGAGGTTCTCGCTGAGTTCATGACTGCACTCCGTGACAAGATGCACGCGCGCTCGGAAGTATGCTCTCGGATAGCGCTATTAGGCGTCGAGGCGCTTTCGAGCCGTTGGCACCAGGCACTGCTGAATCAATTGGCTTCTGAACACAAAGTACAATTCGTTGACGCAGACGAACTCTCATGGGCTCTTCGCAAAGTGAAGAGCGCGGCAGAGCAAGAGTTACTGCGCGCGTCCGGCGCCCTCGGCGCCCGGGCCTTAAGCATCGCGATGGAAACCGCTGTTGTCGGTGCGACCGAGGCTGATGTTGTGGCAGCATGCGCTGCCGAAGTGTTCCGAGGTGGAGGGGCCTGGTATGGCGGAGGATTGTCTTCAGGAGCATGCGCGGATACTTTTGCGCCAACTGGCCGACTCTATGGAGCGGCGCCGAGCACTTCAAGAAGACTCGAAACCGGCGACCTCGTTCGCTTTGATGCCTACGGATCTTTTGCCGGGTACGTGTTCGATTTTGCTCGATCTTGGACTGTAGGGCGGCAGCCAACGTATGAGCAACAGCTGCTACTCGACGCTGTCCGCGACAGTGTTCAGGCAGGCATATGCATGCTGCGACCGGGCGTGACCCTGGGACAAGTCGCGCAGCGATGTGAGGAAGTGCTATCTGCGAGCCGGTACGCTCGCCGCTACGGGGTGCCCGCATCAATCATGGGCGGTGCTTGGGGGCATGGGCTAGGGCTCGCGTTCGAGCCGCCTTGGATTACCTTAAATTCCGATCTGGTAGTGGAAGCCGGAATGTGTTTTGCTGTCGAACGCCGAATCGCGGCTCCCGATGGCCCTGTCGATGCGCGCGGGGCACAGTATGAAGATAATGTGCTCATTTCGGCAGATGGCGCCGAGTTGCTCACCCCTGCACCATAATTGCCTTTATCGGAAGACACGTCTGCTCCAAGGCCCTCCAGCGTCCAATCACTCCACTGTGACGGCGCAGTATAGACTGAATATCCTAAGCCTTCCGATGGGTAGCCGTAGCCCGGCTGCTGAGACAACCCCGGACGAATGCCCTTTGTGCTACAGCCTGGATTCCTCACAAGCGCCCGCCCTCTTTCAACTCAAACAGATGACCCATCTCCATAACTGTTATGTCGTCAGCCTGCTCACCGCGAGATATGGCCTCGGCGGCGAGAGCTCCGGCCAGGTTTTCAGAGTCTTTTGAAGCGAGCCTTAGAATCGCGCCGAGCGTCCAATCCTCGGCGTCGTCACCGACCCCTGCTTCGGAAAACCCATCGGAGAACAAGATCAGCCGGCTACCCGGCTCGAAGTTAATCGCTTGCTCCTCAAACTGAGATTTCTCGAACGCTCCGACGATCGTCGCATTGGGTTTCAGAAGTTCGAAGGTGCGATCTTTCCGAAGCAGCACGGGAGATGGATGACCGCAATTCACGTAACGTATTTGACGACTTCCAGCTTCGTAAACTCCAAAGAAAAGTGTCGCGAAATGCTCAGGCCGAGTTGCCTCGAAGAACTGCTGATTGACGCGGCGCAGCAAGACCGAAGGATTACGCGCGAGATCCAGCTGGCTCCTGATGGTAGCCTGCAAAGTCGCTACAAGGAGAGCGGCGCCCAAACCCTTTCCGCAAACATCGCCCAGTAAAAAGCCTACTCGTCCCGGTTCGATTTCTAAAAAGTCGTAGAGATCCCCACCCACGTCGCCGAAAGGAAGAAAGGCACAATCGAACTGCAAACCCGCCGCCGCAAGACTCTGAGGAGGAAGAAGTCTTCGTTGAATTCGACGGGCGAGAGCGAGATCTGTGGAATGCGCAGAGCCATTCCCCGTGCGCTGGTGGTCAGAATCCAGATGTTTCTCGAACACTTCAAGCAAATGCCGAACGTCCCAGGGCTTCGTGATGAAGTCGCAAGCACCACGCTGCATTGCTTGTACAGCAAGTTCAATCGTGCTCCATCCTGTCATGGCGATTACCGGCACGTCCGGTCTTAATACGCGCAGACGGTCAAGCAGCGCGAGCCCCTCCCCTCCTGATGTGGTGTCATGCCCATAGTTCATATCGATGAGAATTAGATCGGGATCGCAAGTGGCCGCGGTCGTCATCGCGCCATCCGGTGAATCCGCCATCTGAATGGCGTATCCAGCGCCCTTAAGCATCAGTCGGAGAGCTTCCCGAACGTCCGCCTGATCATCCACCACTAGCACAGTGCGGAGATGGGGCCTGGCCATTTCCATTAATCGACTCATATCGTGCTTGTGATCGGTTTCTGCAAACGGATGGCCACAGTGAGCTGAAAGGATATTCTCGCGGATTCAGAAGCTTACAAATGCCTTTGTGCCGGTTGGTGTTCGGTTTCGAACACCAGATTTCGGATTCAGGACATCACCCTATGGGCCAGACTTGACGATTTCAATGGTTCCGTTATTGTCTGCCAGCCGCATTTCGCAGCGGCCGCTTCCTAACGTTCCATTCACGTCGTCGTTCGAGAGGGAACCGGAAACAGTCAACGGGAACTCGGACCGAATTTTCCCGAAGGATGTTTTTGCCGAAATCCGATAGCTTGCATCCGGCTGCAAGCGTACTCGCAACGTCGAGAAGGAGGTGCGAATCGATATCGGTTGGCAGCCGCCGCGCAGAGTGCTGCCTGCATCGACTGCTCCGTTCTGATTCTCGACCTGAATGGGACCGGCGATTCCATCTAGCGACACTGATCCGAAACTCGTAATGACCTGTGCTCCCTTGGCATTCGACACTTTCACGCTTCCGTTCGAATTTTCAACAGACACAGCCCCGCCGATATCAGTGAGCTCCACCATGCCGAAACTTGTTTTGATGCCGGACGCCCCGCCGGCTTTCTGGACGATCACGTTTCCATTGCCCGATTCGATTCGGACGTCGCGTCGCACATCGCTGACCTCCGTGGGGCCAAAGGAGTTCACGATGGTAAGCGATCCACCCACCTTGCTGCCCGAAACCCGCGAGTTATTGCTCCTGATCGCGAGGTCGTGAGCGATATTCGAAAACTGCACTGCTCCGAACGTCGTCTTCAAATTCGCCGAACCATTCACGTCCGTGGCCTCGACTTTGCCGTTCGTATCGTTGACCGTCAGGTCTCCGCGATACCCGTGGACCGAGACCTCGCCGAAAGAGTTTCTGATGTCTCCCGGCCCTCCGCAGTCATTCACTTGCACTCCGCCATTTGTGTTCGATACGGTCACGCCATTCGATATGCGCGCGATGGTCAAGCTGGCGAACCGATCGCGAAGACTGAGAGCGCCCTTTACATCGGCAGCATCCACTGGCCCATTACTGGTCTCAACTGCCACATCGCCAATGTTATTTGCTGCCTCTATCCTCCCGAAAGAATTCTCAAGACGTTGCGTGCCACGACCATCGTGAAAAGTGAGGTCGCCATGCGACGTAATGACATCTGAATTCGCTCTTACCCCGGTCACAGCGACCGCTCCAAAAGCATTCCGCACGGAAAGCGGAGAGTTCTCGGGAACCGTGAGTTCGTAATGCACAGAGAACGAGACATTAGACCAATGCATGCCAATCACCGACCTCTGCGTGTCCGGATAACGCGTTCGGATCGAGAGCGCGGACGAGGGCTCAACCAGAATCTCTACCCTGTCGGCGTATTGCTTGGCCTGATTGGAGTCCGCTGCGGACACCCGGATATCGGCATGGATTGCCACATCCTGCTGCGCATGCGTATGGATGACGATATCGCCGAACTTGTTCTCCACCATCACTCGCTCGCCGCTTCGGATGGAGAGCGTTTGGTCAAAGTGCCGGCTGTACTCGTCGCGCGCAAACGCGCTCGTACCTAGCCCCAAAACAAATAGAAAAACGCTAATTCTTGCGGTCACGTGCGAGTAGCTCCTCCAGAGTTTGCTGCTTTTCCCGATACAAATCGGCCAGGGTCGTCTGCAAACGAATGTTGAAGCGGTTTAACGCTACGTTCGACCGCGTATCTGAAATCGCTGAATCGAGCATCAATAATTTCTCCCGGGCATTGGCTACGGCAGGTGACGAAGCATTCTTTAATTCCGGCTGCGCAAGCTGCGAAAGCTTCTCGATGGATTTTCGGTAGGCGCTTTCGCTTTTTTCTACTTCCTCCAATGCCTGCTCTGTCAGAAAATCTCGATCTGCCGTGGCCGTTTTTGCGGGTTGACTGACGGAGGGCGGGGCCGGTCTCGCAGAGTAACGCCACACGCCGGCCGGAACTAGGATCGCAACGATGAGCGTGGCTGCGATCGCCCAAACTTTCGGCTCTTTCCACCAGGGAATGACTGGTTTTCGTTCGGCTTCAATTGCTTTGCGAATGCGCGGCCAAAGGTCGCTGCTCTCCCAATCTTCATGTAGCTCCCGGGCTTGGCTCGAGATCTCAGTCCATAGCCGGTATTCACGCCGGCAAGCCGCGCACGTCTTCAAATGCTCCCGCGCTTCCGGCATCAGATCAGAAACAGCCAGCGCCCGCTCGAGATCACCGCATTCGAATTTCACCTTCCTGCCTCCGTGAGCAGCCGTTTCAAATGGCTTTTAGCCTCGAACAGCCAACTGCGTGAAGTTCCTTCTGGCACTTCGAGAATGGTCGCGATTTCAGAGTGTTTCAACCCTTCCACTTCAAACATCAGAAAAACCAATCTTTGCCGGTCTCCGATTAAACCCAACGCTCGTTCGATGGCTATCTTTAGCGGCAACTTACTGTCACTCGGAAAATCCGCGGGTGGAGCGGATTCCGCCAGGCGCTGGCGTTTGCGTAGAACGTCGTAGCAGCAGTTGAGCAGAATCCGGTAAATCCAGGTCGAAAGCGAAGAGTGACCTTCGAACGTGCGAGCCGCCCGATAAACCTTCAGGAACGTTTCCTGCACCGTGTCTTCCGCATCCGCGCGGCTACCCAGAAGATGGAAGGCCAGACTTTTCATACGCGCAGAGTGTAAGGCATATAAAGATTCGAAAGCGCGCAGGTTTCCTCGCTTGCATTCCTCGGCAAGTTCAGCGTCGCTCGATCTGTCGGACAAATTAGCAGTGAAGTGGAGCGGCAACCCGATCTCCCACACCATATTCCTCGTTTTCGCGCTTTAGACGGTAATCAGGGCCCGAATGTTGGGAACACTGAAAAATTTAGGCGTTGGGGAGCAATCGGGCAGAAAACCGGCATTCTCGGATCAGGTTCCGCCCAAATTCCGCCAACTGCGGCCGTACGGCACTCTTCTCGCCTGCCTGCTGTTCATAAACCTAGCGGCACTTTGCGCGTCTTAATGCATCCCGCTGCAGATTCAATATCTGATCGTCGGTGGAGATGCCTGCGTACCCGATACGCATGTCTCACATTCTCTCCGACGCCAGAGTTTCTGCAACATGGTTTTGTGAGACAAGTTGTGGGACAGTTTACGGGACCAAATCCTCCCTTTCCAGTGCGTTTGCGAAAGGTCCGAGAAACGTTCCTTTTCGCGACAGCATTTGTCGGGTGTCGGCCGGAGCCATTTGCTTTCCAACATTTCGACAAGCGCCTTCGACCATGGCGCCAAAGAATTCGGGATACTTTTCGGGATGGCCGACCGTCCGAACACGAATTCGTAAACGCTGCGCCGTTACCGATGGACTATGCGCCTCAGAATGAACTATCCTGTTGACAGCTATAGCGGCAGCAGGTATAGTGAATGCAGATAGAGCCTTAATGCGCGATCACAAAGCAGAATCCCTTCTGCCGCTTCCCATTGCTGTTTTCCACATACTAATCGCACTCGCCGACCGCGATCGCCACGGCTACTCGATCATGCAGGATGCTTCGGAGCGAACCGGGGGCAAAGTCCGGCTTAGCGCTGGGACACTCTATAGCTCGATTCATCGGATGTTGGAGCAGGGCTTGGTCGAGGAACTTCGTGACAGCCCAGATCCGGCGAGCAGTGATGAGCGCCGCCGGTACTATCGCATCACGAAATGGGGCCGTCAGGTGGCGCTAGCTGAAGCGCAGCGCCTGAGTGAGATGTTAGACCAGGCGCGTGCAACCGGACTCATTCCTAGAAGCCTTTAGGCATGGCCGCGGTTGGCCTTTATCGCGCACTGCTCTGGTGTTACCCAGCGCCCTTCCGGCAGGAGTATGGTTCCGAGATGCTCGCCGCGTTCGCTGCGCAGGTACGAGAGGTTAAGCAGCAGGGCGGATGGTGGGCCGCAGCATTCCTCGAACTTCAAACGGTTCTCGACCTTCTCGTGACAGCACCAAAGGAGCACTATCACGTGACCCGACTCGATATACGCTACGCGATTCGCACGCTTGTTTCGCAGCCTGGCTTCACCACGGTGGCGGTCTTATCGCTAGCTCCAGGGATCGGAGCTAATACTGCGATTTTCAGTCTCTTGAATGGCGTTCTCCTAAGGGCGCTTCCTGTTCGCGATCCGAAATCCCTGATCATGTTGACAGATCCGGAAAGCAGCGGTTTGGGTAGCGGGTCACAAGGGGGCGAGCGAGCACTACTGACTTATACCGAGTTCGAGCAACTGCGAGATCGAACGGGAGTTTTCTCCTCGTTGATGGCGTGCGAGAGCCAACTGGATCGGGTGCAGGCCAGAATCGACTCGAGTCAGCCGGAAGAGCTTCGGTTTCGCATGGTTTCGAACGAGTATTTCCAAACGCTCGGTGTACCGGCGCTGGCCGGGCGTACTCTTCAACCCACCGATGAGCTTCGTTCACCCTACGCGGTGATTAGCTACGAATTGTGGCAGCGCCGTTTTGGCGGCAGCGTGGAAGCGCTCGGACGAAGGATCGCAATCCACAAGGGCATCTTTACGGTTATCGGCATCATGCCAGCTTCGTTTTTTGGCGAAACGGTGGGCGAACAGCCGGATTTGTGGCTTCCTTTGGGTATGCAACCCGCCATTCTTCCCGGCCGCGATTATCTGCACGATAAGCCCCAGGACCCTTCGAAGGACATGTGGCTGCACGCATTTGGACGACTGAAGCCGGGCGTCACGATTCAAAAAGCGCAAGCAGTAGCCAACCTGGTATTCAAGCAGGAGCTGCAGTCGTTCTATAGTTCCAGGCTTTCCGCCGAGAAAGCAAAAGGCTTCATGAATCAACGGCTGACGCTACGCCCAGCCGCCACGGGAGCCTCGGAGCTCCGTACTCAAGTTGCCGGTCCGCTTAAGCTGCTCCTTGCTGCCTCGGCATTCGTGCTGCTAATTGCTTGCGCAAACCTGGGCAACTTGCTACTGGCTCGCCTTACCGCAAGAACCCGAGAGTTAGCTGTCCGGTCAGCGCTCGGAGCAAGCCGTGCGCAACTCGTCCGGCAGGTCGCCACGGAGAGTCTGGTCATTGCAGGATTAGGCGGCTTCGCAAGCGTGTTTGCAGCCTGGGTACTTCGGATGGGACTGCTGTACTTGTTCTCTGATAACGGTGGCCTACCCACCTCGCCAGACGTTCACGTTCTTGCTTTCTCGTTCTCCCTCACGTTGCTCGCAGGTGTAACAATTGGCCTAATACCTGTTATACGCACCTTAGGAACCGATATTGTGACGGGGCTTCGGGAACAAGGGCGCGGTCTGACCGGTTCGTCTGCGTGGCTGCGCGCCGGTAGAGCAATTGTGGCCGGCCAACTCGCTTTGTCCCTACCCTTGCTGGTCGGCGCGGGACTGCTGCTGCGAACCTTTTACAATCTGCAACATGTAAACATCGGATTCGAGAAAGATCATATCCTAACTTTCGAGGTTGATGCGTTATCTGCAGGGTATGTAGAAGCCCAGCAGTTCAGGCTGTTCTCGGACCTGCTCAGCCAGCTGCGATCGGTGCCGGGGGTACGCGCGGCTACGTTCTCGAATAACGGATTTTTCACTGGAAGTGATAGCCGCGACAACATCGACGTAGAGGGCTACATCCCGAAAGGTCGAGAAGATCGACGTTCCCGCTATGAGCATGTCGGTCCAAGTTTCTTTTCTACACTTGGCATTCCCATACGCTTAGGCCGTGAGATTAGTGATCGCGACACGAGGCCGGGTTACAAAGTGTGCGTTATCAATGAGGCTTTCGCAAAAACTTTTTTCGCTGAGCGAAATCCTCTCGGCCTGCATGTTACGCAGAAGTTTGCAAGCGATCGCAACACGTTCGAGGTTATTGGCGTCGTTGAGGACTCGCGACAGAACAAGCTGCGGGGAGAGGTTGAACCAAGATTCTATGTGCCAGCAGCCCAGCCTATCTTCCCGCTTCACTCGGTTGTCTATGAGGTCCGCACCAGCGGGGACCCGCTCAGGGTTATGGCCGCTGTGCGAAAGAGCATTCTATCGGTGAACTCTAACCTTACGATTACGGATATCAGTCCGCTGATTGCAATCATCGACAAACGAATTACGCAAGATCGCATATTGGGTCGTCTCTCTACCGTATTCGGAATCGTGGGACTGCTGCTGGCAGCTATTGGCCTTTACGGGGTGCTTTCTTACTCCGTAGAGAGACGCACGGGTGAGATTGGAATACGAAAAGCGCTAGGGGCGCCAGAGCAGGTCGTAATCCTTATGATTATGCGCGAAACAGGTTGGCTTCTCGCGATCGGTCTCGGCGCCGGCTTGGCCTTGACGCTCGCGACTATCCGGCTCATCAGCAGCCGACTTTATGGTTTGGCACCAACGGACCCGGCGGCTCTTGTTTCCGCAATCGTTCTGCTAGCCGTTGTGGCCTTGGTAGCGGCTTGGGTGCCGGCGTATCGAGCTTCGCGAATTGATCCACTTGTAGCTCTGCGCTCCGAATAGCCGGAGCGGTTCCGATTCTGAGCGACTCCTGAGACCCATAGATCCCAACTAGCACTGGAAGGAAAGTGGCGGGCCTGTAAAGTGCCTCGCTAGCAATGCTACGTTCTTATGCCGGTTTTCTGCCCGATTGTTCCCCAATGCCAAATTCTGAACAGTCTCTCAACGTACGCTAAATTGCCTTCCGAATCCCATTCCACAGTGATAAGCTAATCCGCGTGCAGCGCTTGCTCGAAGCTCTCCGCAGCGACCGCCCAACCGTTCCGCTTGACGTCGCCGCCCTCGAGATCGCCAGTATCGAATTCCCCGGAGTAGACAGCGAAGCGGCAGCCTTCCGGTTGGACAATTTAGCCGAGCAGATCGAATCTCAACTTACCCCGAATGCCAGCGGCCTCGATTTTATACGAGCATCGAATGAGCTTCTTTTCGATGTGCTCCAGTTCCGGGGCAACGAAGACGATTACTACGATCCGAGGAACTGCTGCCTTAACTCGGTGCTGATGCGCCGCCTGGGCATCCCGATCTCGCTGTCCGTGGTCTACATGGAAGTGGCGCGCCGCCTCAAACGGCCAGTTTACGGAGTCGGCTTGCCAGGCCACTTCATCGTCGCCTATGAAGATTCGCAAGCCCGCTACTGGATCGATCCCTTCAACCGTGGCCGGATCCTCTCATTCGCCGATTGCTCCGCCCTTGCCAAACAAACCGCCGGTGTCGACCTGCGCTCCAATCCTGCTGTGCTCGCGCCCGTGTCGAACCGGCAAATCCTCGTGCGCTTATTGAGTAATCTGAAAGCCATCTACCTGCGCGGGGAGGCTTTCGATAAAGCCCGCCAGGTGCTCGATCTGTTGATCGAAGCCATGCCGGAGTACGCGGAAGAGTACCGCCATCGCGGCCTTGTACACCTTCGCCAACTGAATCATCGAGCCGCCAAAGCCGACCTCGAGACCTACCTCCGCCTCGAGCCCGATTCACCCGAACGCGAGCAAGTCAGGAAACAGTTAGTGCTGATCGAACGCTGGAAAGCCGGGCTCAACTAGCTTCCGCTAACTCGCCAGCTCAAGCTCCCGCACACGCGCCGCAATCGTTCGCAAATCCCGCACAAACAGTTCGTACTCCTCGTCGTAGCGCTCAGGCAGCGCGCGCAGGATCGCCGAAGGATGGATCGTCGCCACCAGCTCTTTCGCCCACCTGTGCGGATAGAATTTCCCTCGATCCGCGGTAATGCGAAAATCCCGGCCCATCAGCGCCTGCGCCGCGGTTGCCCCAAGGCAAACCACCAGCTCCGGATGGATCGCATCGAGCTCGGCTTCGAGCCATGGCCTGCAGGCCGAGATCTCGATCCCGCTCGGCTTCGCGTGAATGCGCCGCTTCCCGCGCTCGATCTTAAACTTGAAATGTTTAACGGCGTTCGTGACGTAGATCTTCTCGCGATCAAGCTCCGCCTCATGCATCGCCTTGTTCAAGAGCCTTCCCGCCGGCCCAATGAACGGATGTCCCTTCACATCTTCCTCGTCGCCCGGCTGTTCTCCTACCATCACGACCTTCGAATCCGGCGGACCCTCGCCGAACACAACCTGCGTTGCGTGCTGGTATAGATCGCAACCCTTGCACGAGGGAGCCGCCGCCCGTAACTGCGACAGTTCATGCGTTGCCGGCACCCAAGGCGCCGCCGAAGCCTTCTGATTGATTGCCATTTGAGTTACCCGATCGTCCGCTGCATTCAGCAAAGTTGGGATGATTTGTGCCTCGGGCAAAGTCGCCCAATGCCGCACTGGCATCTCCGCCTTCATCGCCTTAATCTTGACTCGCGCCGGGTTGAAAATGGAACCGTAATAATCTTTCCAGAGCTCTTCAAGTGAATCCTCGGCGGGCGCTTCGGATCGCGGAGCTCCCGGACCATAGGCCAGCTTTTCCATGTCCCAATGCACGCTGCAATCGGGCGTTAAAACCAACCAGCGCATATTCCCGAAACGCGCCGCGAACCAGGGCCCCATCTGCTCCACAATGTGATGATCCGGCCTGTACCAAGCGACAAACTCCTCGGGCTTGGATCCGGCCACTCGCCGGAAACGAACGAACGCGGTCATCTTGTGCATGTCCCGCCGGACCGCCTTTTCCATCAAGCGCAGTACACGAACATCATCATCTACATCGATTTTTAGTAGATCATGCTCTCCGTGAGTAATCCGATAAAGAACGCGGTATAGGAGCGCCCAGCGCGCGTCGTCCCGATGCAAAGCGACAATTTGCGCCAGCTCCATGAACTCCTTCGGGACTGGGACCTTGCTCTCGGGAAGCGGTGGGTTCGTTTCTTCAAAAAGCAAAGGCCCAGAGCCGCTCCAGTGGAGTTCGTTTGGCAAAACCTGCTCAGCGAGTAGCTTGCGCGCAAGTGTTCGCCAGCTCTCGAAGTCTACAGCCGAGACCGCGATCACAGTTCGCCCGTCCTCGCTGACATTGCCGTGTCGAATAGCCCAAGCTGCTCGGGAGTCTCCAATCTTTTCGGCAAGGCTTGCCGGTCGATCTCCTTTGCCGCCGGATTGTAGTCCGCCGCAACCACGAAGTATTGGCACTTCTTGATTGAAATCTTCAGCTTGGCCAGATCCGCCAGCTTCAACGACCGATACCGCCGGATTGTCAGGATTCGCTTCACGTTGCGGACCCCCAAGCCTGGCACCCGCAGCAGCGCCGACTTACCTGCCTTGTTTACGTCCACCGGGAAGAACTCGCGATTCCGCAGGGCCCACGCCAGCTTCGGGTCCTTGTCGAGCGGCAGATTGCGATCCGCCTCGGTCGTGAGTTCGTTCGGTAGAAAGCCGTAGAACCGCAGCAGCCAGTCTGCCTGGTACAGTCTGTGCTCCCGCACGAGCGGGATTTTTTTGAGCGGCAGCGTAGGATCGGCATGCGGAATTGGGCTGAACGCCGAGTAGTAGGCGCGCCGCAACCCGAATCGCTTGTAGAGCCCCGCCGACTTCTCGAGCATGTCCGCGTCGGGCGTAGCCGTCGCCCCAACGATGAATTGAGTACTCTGGCCGGCCGGCGCAAACCGCTTCGTGCGCTTGCTCTGTAAAGTCTGCTCTTTCGCCTCCAGAATGCCGCCCGCAATCTGCTGCATGGCAGCCTCGATCTCGCGGTGAGTTTTAGCCGGCGCGAGTTGCGCCAGATCGCTGTCCCGCGCCAATTCCACGTTTGCGCTAAGCCGGTCAGCCCACCGGCCGGCTTCGAGCATCAACTCTTCCGACGCCCCAGGAACGGCTTTCAAATGTATATATCCGCCGAAAAGCTGCTCCGTCCGCAGCAAACTGGCAACACGGACCATTTGCTCCATCGTGTAATCCGGCGACTGGATGATTCCGGAACTAAGAAACAGGCCCTCGATGTAGTTGCGCCTGTAAAACTCGGTGGTCAGGAAAACGATCTCTTCTGGCGTAAAGCGCGCCCGTTGCGTGTCGCTCGAGATCCGGTTGACGCAATAGCTGCAATCGTAAATGCAGTAATTGGTAAGCAGCAGCTTCAGCAGCGATACGCAGCGCCCATCCGGCGTATAACTGTGGCAAATACCAACGCCGTTCGTATTCCCGAGACCGCCTTCGACCCGCGCCCGGCGCGACCCACCGCTGGCGCACGAGGCGTCGTATTTCGCCGCATCCGCCAAGACGCGCAACTTCGCCCGAATCTCCACGTCACTTGGATGATTGCTTCGGAAAGGGAGTTCTACTTTTCTTCGCCGCCACTTAGGCGTGAGACAGCGCGGCTTCGAATGCTTCGAGATCGCCGCTTCCGTCGTATCGAGCTTCAAAAGGATCCGATACGACTTCGACGTTCGAAGTGAGCTGTGGAACCAGATTCTCGCTGACCGCGAGGTCGACGAGTTCCATCGTATTCCGGATGCGGCAATAAGTGACGTCAGCAAGATTATTCTTGCCGACGGTCGGGGCAATGGCCTCGAGAGCTTTACGATCCGTCGGGAAGTGGATCGGCGTTTTGATCGCAGCCGGTGTCGATGCAGTCAGCGAATTGATGTAAGTCGGTTTCCAATCTGTGTGCGCGAGCAATCGCTCGTGGACAACATCGGCCAGCCCGACGCCGACCGCGCTACCATAAGTGAGGTCGCTCAAGCCGCGCGCGTAAACTCTGTGTATGATCGGTACGTCGGGGAAGGAATTTGCGTGGCCGGCGACGCTGCGGTTGATCACTTTTGTATCCATCCCGGCGCCGCTGACGTTCTTGCCGATTTCGTCGACGATCAGAACATCGATTTCGTCAGCCGGCAGATTGGCTTTCCAGGACTTGACTTCACGCAGAAGCTCTTCTTCTCGTGCCAGCATCGCGGCGCAGCCCGCACCCGCATCGACCGCGACCAACCCAGCCGTTTCGTGGTGAGCCCCTTCTTCAATTGCCAGACCGCCCAAAATCTTCCTGCTGGAAAATACTTTCGCGCCAACGCTCCTGATCATCCGCTCGAGCCCCATCCGATACGCGTAGGTGTGGTATCTCCGGGCGCCAGCGAATTTGCCGAGGCCAATTGCCATCATCTTAAATAGCCCGCTCTCAATCGCGCCCACAAAATCGGTGTGCCACTTGACGCGAGCGACCAGAAAGATTCCGTCCGCCCCAAACGCGGCTTTGTCCATAAAAGTTTCGATTCCCTCAGGAGTTTCCCCGAGTGACACTACGTCCAGCGAACTAACGACTGGCACGCTCATCGTGGCCTCGTGGATGCCGTAATGCGCGAGCACATCGGCCTGGCCTTCGGCAGTCGCGGCGCCATGGCTCCCCATTGCAGGAATAATGAACGGCCGCGCCCCTTGCTCCTTCCAGAAATCGACTACCGCTTTAACGACGGTTGCAATATTCGAGATCCCCCGGCTGCCTACGCCGATCGCAATACTCGCGCCCCGCGGAACTCTTGACGCGATATCGGACTCGGACAACTCAGCGTGCACACGCTTCCGTATGTCGTTTATCGCGCGGTTAGGAAAAGATTGGCGGGCCAGCACGAATCTGGGGAGATTCATGCTTTCAGCATATCGCTGAGGGGCTCGCCGCGCTTCGAAACTACGTCCGATCAGCCGTTTCTTCGGCCCAGCTCTTTTCGAGCATCGAGCTGTACTCGCCCGAGGCGTAGAGTTCGAAAGCGAAATCGCTCGGATCTGGGCGCTCAAACACCCAGTCGCGCAGACGCTGCTCGAACCACTGATCGAGGTAACGGTGATAGCGTCTGATAAAATCCGGGCTGAAAAACTCCCTCTCAGGCAGTTCCTGAAAAACGGCGTGCAACCCAAATGAGCGGCGGAACAGAGCTCGAAAATCCAGTACGCCCCAACTCTCCAATTTCCTTTGCACGTGAGCGGGTGCGTGCTGTATGAATAGGACCGCGAAGGTCTCCGGCCTGATCTGGCGGCTTGCAAACTGCGCGGATGCCCTTACGCTCTCCGTACATTGCTCAAGCCAGCGAGAGAAGTCTTTCCCGATATAGAAGAGCATCCGAAGCTCGGCATACCGACCGCGCAAAAGATGCCTGTCCAGCTCGTCAATCGGGGTTTGATCCTGAGGCGCAAGTCCCTGCAAGGCAAGACTTGCCCGTGAGCTCTCCATCAAGAAGGATGTTTCCTCCGAGCTAGTAAAGGGATGCAGGATCAGAGGAGGCAAACGAAAAGCTTTAGAAGCAACGGTCTTCATGGGTGAATCGGCAATCTCGAGCACTGGATTTTAACCTATCTTATGAACTTAAAGGCGAACTTGCATCCGCTACTACTCTATCGGCACCTTTAGGCAAAACATTACCCGTCTGGAGTACTACCCGTCGGGGCTATTTCCCTGCCCGCGCATCGGGGATGAACTTAGGGCGATTCAGCTCCATCTGGATCAGAGTGTCTAGATCACTCCAAGGCAGCGATCCCGGAACGGGTCTGCCGTTCAAGTAGAAAGTAGGGGTCTGCTGGATCTCGAGCGCCCGCCCTTCCTGCAGACTCTTGTCTACTTCCGCTTTTGTCGCATGAGCGTTCAGACATTTAGCTACTTTGCCGGTGTCGAGATTGTGTTCTTTAGCGAATCCGAGCGTCTTATCGCGCAAATTGCCGAGATTGATTTCGCCCTGATTCTGGAAAATCCAGTCGTGAAATGCCCAGAACGCGCCCGGGTTCCCGTCGCCCACGCAGTGCCCAGCTTCGGCCGCCGCCTCGGCCCAAGGATGCAAGGATTCTATAGGAAAATCTTTGAAAATCACCCGTACGTCCTTCGGATATTTCTGGGGGAGTGTATCCCTCAAAACGCGTGCAAACGCGCGACAATACGGGCACTGGAAGTCGCTGAAAACTACCAGCGTGATCTTTGCATCGGCAGGTCCGAATGACGGGCCATCGCTGGGCAACTGCTCCAAATTCTCGAGGAAGGGATTATCGTTGACGTCCCAAATCGGACCGCCGATCACATGCTCTCCGTCTGCGGTTACGTAATAGACCTTATCCTGCTTTGCCTCGCCCTTGCTGAGATGCACCCGCAGCCGGTAATATCCTGGCAATGGAGTGCTCACAGCGTCGCCGATCGTGAACTTAACAGCAGGAGCAAAGCCTTCCGCGTACCTCAAATAGCTTTCGAACTTCTGTTTATCTATTTTTGGAGGTTGTTCCGCCGCTATCTGTTCGGAGCTGAGTGTAGCTGCGAACCATCCAAGCAAAACGGGGCCGACCCAATAAAATCGCATGCTTTGTCTCAAGTGTACACACGCATACCGAGCATAATGCCGCATTGGCGCCGGACCCAATAATTTGAATTCTCAGATTTTCGATCACAACACTCGGGGCCTTTTCCAGTATTCCTATAACCATTTCTAAATCAAGCGCTTAGCCCATTTTCGCCAGGCTGGCGGGGCCGCGGCGTCTGCTAATCAAATTGGAAATGCGTGCTTGACTGAAGTCGCTCGTAACGATCTCCGACTTCAACTTGACTGAGGCACCATGGTAAAAACTCGCCAGCCGCTCTGGACTTTTCTAATCTGCTCGATTCTCGCCGCTAACGCCGTTTTTGCGCAGTCGACCCTGACGCAAATTCGTGACACGGTTGCCAACCCCGATGGAACGCCGTTCAACGGAACGGTTGCGATCACGTGGAACGGTTCCACTGGATCGAACTCTGGAACTTCTCCTCTGAGCACTTCTGCCCGTATTTATAACGGCACGCTTTCCGTCTTGCTCGTTCCTACCACGACGGCCTCGGCTGGCACGTTTTATCAAGTTGTTTATTACAACACTGGCGGCGCCGTCGCGTGGACCGAAACATGGCAGGTGCCGCCGAGCACAACGCCGCTAACCCTCAGCGCAGTGAGGACCTCAACCACCGAGGGATCGAGCGGATCGGGAACCGGTTCCGGTTCCGGAGGGACCACGAGCTCGGGCGGAGGGCAATACGCAACGCTTCCGATCTCGATTAATCAAGTCACCAGCCTCAGCGCCGATCTCGCGAGCATCAATTCGGCAGTAGCAGCGCTCGGCACTCAGATTAACTCCTTGGGAGCTGTTGGCGCAGCCGGCACCACTACCGCAACCTTTATAGATGGTGAAGTACCCGTCGGAACTATCGACGGCTCCAATTCGACGTTCAGCCTTTCGCAGTCGCCCGTTCCCGCCGGCAGCCTCAACATTTTCAGGAACGGACTATTGCAGTCGATTGGAGTCGATTACACGCTGTCAGGCTCCGCCGTCACATTCCTCTCCGGAAGCATTCCGCGCGCGACTGATGTGATCGCGGCCTATTACCGCATTGCCGGTGCCTCTCCCGTATCCAGTTTCACCGACTACGAAATTCCGGGCGGCATGCTCGACGGCAATAACGTCAGCTTCACGTTAGCGGCTGGCCCGAGCCCGCTGCTTAGCCTCAAGCTCTACAAGAACGGCGTGTTGCTCAACCAGAATGTCGATTACACTCTGAGCGGCAAAAACATTACTTTTGCTAACACGACCGTGACGCCACAACCCGGCGACTCTTTGATCGCCTCGTACCGCCATTTCTAATCTCCAGCCGCGCTCAGATATTTCTCCAGATTGGGATGCAGTTGGGTTTGAATCGCAGGATCGTTGATATTGGCCAAATTCACCACCTGGGGCGGGAGAAAAATTTTCTTCGCCCCAGTTTCTCTCCTGATCGCCTTGGCCGCTTGATCGACGGCGATTTCGCCCATCTTAAACGGATTTTGAATCACCAGCGAATCGATCCAGCCCGCCTTCAGTTCATTGATCAGCATCGGACTTGAATCGAATCCCACCACCTTCAGCCTGCTATGACGCGCTTGCAGCGCCTGCGCCGCTCCTTCGGTCGCGGATTCATTCGAGCAGAAGATTCCATCAAGATCCGGGTGCGCTGTGAGCATGTTCTCGGTGACGGTAATCGACTGCGAGATGCTGGCCATCCCGAAGCGCTCATCGAGAATTCGAATTCGAGGAAATTTGAGTTGCATTTCACTTCGGAACCCGTCTTCCCTGGCCGTTGTCGACGCGCCGCCGGGCGTGGTTTTTACCATCACGATCCTCCCGTTGCCGTTCAGGATTTTGCCCAGACGATCCGCGCCGAGTTGGCCGCCGAGATAATTATCGGTTGCGACGAAGCTGAAGTATTTATCCGTATCGATAGCGGAATCATATATAACGACCGGAATGCCGGCCGCGGCCGCGCGATCGACTACGATCTTGAAAGCGGACCGGTCTGAAGGAGCGAGCGCAATCGCGTCCACGCGGCGATTGATCATCGTTTCCACAATCTGCATGCCGGTTGCGATATCGGTTTCATTAGGTGGCCCATCCCATACAATTCTGAGGTGGTTATCCAGGCCGCCTTTCGCCGCGCCCGCGTGAACGCTTTGCCAGAACAGATCCGCGCTCGCTTTGGGAATCACGGCAATGGTTGTGACGTGCTTACGGTTACAGCTCGTGAGGAGAGCAAAAAAAACCATAAACAAGAACCAGCCTGAAACGAGGGCCCTTCGAACGAATCTCATAGGCGTTAAGCTTAGAACTTCTTAGCTTATCGAGGAGAAACTATGGAACTGGGTCTGGTAGGTCTGGGTCGTATGGGCGCCAACATGGTGCGGCGGCTTGAAAAAGGCGGCCATAAATGCACGGTGTTCGATCTTAACGCGGAGAATGTGAAGAAGCTGGTGGGTGAAGGCGCTGCCGGCGCAAGCTCTTTGCAAGACCTGGTGAAGAAGCTTCCGAAACCGCGAGCGGTGTGGGTGATGGTTCCGGCCGGCAAGCCTACCGAGGATACCGTGCAGGCACTGGCGGCGGCCATGGAAGCGGGCGACAGCATCATCGATGGCGGAAACAGCTTTTACAAAGACGACATTCGCCGTGCCGCGGAATTTAAGAAAAAGGGCATCCGCTATGCGGACGCGGGCACCAGCGGCGGCGTCTGGGGCGTCGAACGCGGCTACTGTTTGATGGTGGGTGCGGATGAGGAGGCCTTCAAAACTCTGGAGCCAATCTTCAAGACACTCGCTCCCGGGATCGGCGACATCACGCGTACGCCGGGCCGCGAGAAACTCGGTGGGACATCGGAGCAAGGCTACATGCGCACCGGACCTCCGGGATCGGGGCACTTCGTCAAGATGGTCCACAACGGAATCGAATACGGAGTGATGCAAGCCTATGCGGAAGGTTTCGGCATCCTCAAGAACAAAGATTCGAAGCAACTGCCGGAAGAAGAGCGCTTTACTTTAAATGTCGCCGACATCGCGGAGCTTTGGCGCCGGGGTAGTGTGATCGGCTCGTGGCTGCTCGATCTCACTTCGATGGCATTGACGGAGAACGCAACTTTGTCGAACTACAGCGGGTTCGTGGAAGATTCCGGCGAAGGCCGCTGGACGATTAACGCTGCAATCGAAGAAGCAGTGCCGGCTGAAGTACTAGCGTCCGCGCTCTTTACTCGATTTCGCTCGCGTGAAGAACACACCTTTGCCGAGAAGATACTCTCCGCAATGCGCTACAAATTTGGTGGCCACGTCGAACAGCCGACAGGCGGCTAGAGCATTAATCTATTCGAGTTCGGGGCCGGTGTGGGTGATCTTCACCGGCCAGATGTTCGCGGTGAAAATTCCGCTCCCTAGAAAATCCACCTCGGCGATCTCGCCGTGCTGTGTTGCTTCGTGCTGAAACTGATCGAAGACAAAATTGCCAAGCGAGTAGAAGATCACGCCGGTGCGATAGATCTCTTTCGGCTGGATCACATGCGGGTGATGGCCGATCACGAGCGTCGCGCCCGCATCGATAGCGGCGTGGGCGAATTCGATTTGCGCTTTGGATGGTTTGGGCATGTATTCGAGTCCGTTGTGCATGGAGACGATTACGACATCGCAGCGCTTGCGAAGATTTGCGACGTCTTGTGAAGCGACGGCCGGGTCTGCTAACGCAATACGCGCGTCGATATCGCGCCAGTTTCCGTTTTGCTGATCATAGGTGTAGCCGAGGAATCCGAAGCGCATGCCGTTCCGTTCGAGAATCACGCCGCGATGCGTTTGTTCAGCGGATGCGCTGCTGCCGACGGGCGTGATGCCGTGCGAGCACAACCAGCTCACTGTAAATTCGACTCCGTGCGGGCCGCAGTCGCGGGAGTGATTGTTGGCGGTTGAAATGACAGCCACATGCGCGAGCTGCAATCCAGCGATCGTGGCGGGCGGCGCATGAAAGATCAAGCCGTTTTCGTGATACGGGCCGCGATCGGAGAACGGAGATTCGAGATTGACGAACGCGAGATCGGCACTTGCAAGCAGAGGGGCGATTTTGCGAAAAGGCAGCGCCGGATCCGCTGCCAAGAATATCTGGCGGCGGACCCCGCGAGAGAACATTACGTCGCCGGCAAATAGCAATCGATTGAAGTGGGCGTGGATGAGTTGCGGTTTTGGCGGCGGGGGCACGCGGTCGCGAACACAACCGGCCAGAAGACCAGCCAACACCAGAAATAATGCGCGGTGCACTAAAGCTTCGAAGCGGCTGCCCTATCTAAAAACCAGGCCGCGCGACTATCGCGGCTGGCGATCTGGCAAGGATACCTTTCAAAATCTTCTGGAGCTTCGAGCACTTCCTTAAGAGCGTCAGCCTTATCTTCTCCGGAGACTTGCAAAACGGTGTGCTTCGCGGCGAGCAATACTCCGGGCAGCAGCGTGACGCGATCCATCTTCATCTTCTCGACCCAGACGTTGGTCGCGATGCCGGTTCGATCGTGAACCAGCGGCGTACCCGGAAAGAGACTGGCCGTGTGCGCGTCGGGTCCCATGCCTCGATGCAGCACATCGAAGACCGGAAGCTCACCGTATTTCAAATGGAAGAACTGCTTGATGTCATCGATATATCGCTCAGCTTCTTCGGGTGGGGGAAGTTCGCCGTAGATCCGGTGAATGTTGGCGGCAGGTATGTGCGCGGGCGAGAGCAGGGTATCATTCGCCAGCTTGAAATTGCTTTGCTTATCGTCCGGGGGAACGCAGCGTTCGTCAACCCAGAAAAAGTGAACATTCGACCAGTCGAACTTCGCCCGAGCCATGTCAGCGAACAACAGCTTCGGTGTACTGCCGCCGGAGATAGCGATGGTTGCCCGCGCTGATCCGGCGAGTAGCGAGAGGATGTGCTGCGAACACTCTCGGGCGGCTTTTTCGGGCGTTTCCAGAATGTGAAGATCTGGCTGCTCACCGGAGCTCACTGATAAGCTCCTCGGCTCGTGCAAAAGCGGCATCGAAGGCGGGATCATGACCGATAATGCTCAATTCCTCAGTCATCAAGGCGTCGAGGGCCGTATCGGAATAGTTATAGCGGCGCGCTCGGCCATTCGTGCTTTGAAGGGTCATGCAATCCTTGCCGGTACGCTCGAAAGTTATGGTCTCGCTATTCGAGCGCAGAGTAATGGAGTGAAGACCCGGGCCATAACCGTCAACCTTTTTGAAAGAAACCTGGGCGCGGTACGGTCCGGAAAGCCAGCCAGCCACATAGAGTTCCGAGGCGGTGGGCTTCTCTTCGGGATGCCCTATTTCGATGGCGTGAAAACTAGAAAATTGGTTCTCGCGCGCGGTGTTGTCGAAGATATGTCCGAGCGGCTCACGCCAGGGAGTGAGGCGAGTCCATTCGAGATCCGCGATAACCCGCCCCTGTTTGCGCCATTGCGAGATCTGGCTGAGAGCAGAAGCGGCGTCCAAGCCGAGCGTATCGACGATGGTCTTACTGGCGAGATCCATCACGGTTTGGAGGCCACGTTTCTGAGCACTCGTGACGGCTGCGCTTAGGGCTCCCTGGTGACGGCACCAGAAAACGACCGGCAGGTCGGCTGCAATCAGGCCGAGAAGGATAGGACCAATATTGGGCCAGCTTTCGGAATGAGCCTTGATTTCGATCTGTTCGCAACAGATCTGCTGGGCTTTGCCGAACGGCTTCCAGCATTGCGCCAGAACCCGCGCTTCAGGCTCGCGCTCGCCGGTATCAGAAACCGCCAACACGATACCGCGGCTTGGATGTTCGCGCATCAGCTCCGAGATGGTCTGCGAGGCGAAAAAGCCTTCGTCCTTTTCGTCCGTCGCAACGATGAGCGTCATGGCGCAAGCGCGCAGAACGGTCGGTTTACCTTGCTGCTTCTCTTCTTCGCCGAGCGAGGTCCAAAGTTTGCCCAAGCCTTTGAGGATCTGCTCCGGTTGGGCGGGCGAAATAACTGCGCTACTCATGGAATTCTCCAGACATGGCCTTGACGGGCCAACATTTCATCGGACGCTTTCGGTCCCCAAGTGCCCGCGGGATAATTTGGGAAATTGAACTTACTGTTTGCCCAGACATCGAGAATGGGCTGGACGATCTGCCAGCTTGCGTCCACCATATCCTGGCGAGTGTAGAGCGTCGGATCGCCGACCATCGCGTCTACCAGCAGGGTCTCATAAGCGGTTGGCGTGCGCTCACCGAAGCTCGATCCGTAATTGAAGTCCATGGAAACTGGGCGGACGCGCATGCCGCTACCGGGACTCTTGGAAAGAAAGCGCAGCGAGATTCCTTCTTCGGGCTGGATGCGAACGACTAATAAATTCGGGCGCACTTCGCGAGGGCCGGTTTTGGTCTCCTGAGTGAATAAGCCGAGCGGCGGAGCCTTGAACTGGATTGCGATGTCGGTAACGCGCTTGGGCATACGCTTTCCGGTGCGGATGTAAAAAGGTATGCCAGCCCAGCGCCAGTTGTCGATCAGGAAGGTCACGGCGGCGTAAGTGTCGGTTTGGGCATCGGGACTCACGCTTGGTTCCTGCCGGAAACCCGGAACCTGCTGCCCGCCGACGAGGGCAGGCCCGTACTGGCCGGCCACCGCGTACTCAGGAACTTGCTCTGGCTTCATCACACGTACAGCACGCAGCAGCTTGGCGCGCTCATCGCGAACATTGGTGGCGTCGAAAACAGAGGGAGGCTCCATCGCAACCGTCGCCATAACCTGGCTGAGGTGATTTTGGATCATATCGCGCAGCGCTCCGGCTTCCTGGTAATAGCCACCGCGCCCCTCCACGCCGATGGATTCGGCGGCAGTGATCTGGACATGGTCGACATAGCGGCGATTCCAGAGCGGCTCGAACATGCTGTTGCCGAAGCGGAACGCAAGGATGTTCTGAACGGTTTCTTTGCCGAGGTAGTGATCGATGCGGTAGACCTCGGACTCGTCGAATACCTTATGAATCTCCTCGTTCAGCTTGCGGGCGCTTCGCAGATCGTGACCGAAGGGCTTCTCGATGATGACGCGACGCCAGCCGTTTCCTTGATTCAGCTTGTGCTCGCCGAGCGCCAGAACCGCTTCGGCATAGTAGCTGGGCTGAGTGGAAAGATAGAACAAGACGTTGCCGGCAGTCTGATGGGATTTCTCTACTTCTTCGAGCTTGCTGCGTAGATCTTCGTAGGATTCCGGCTTGTTGATGTCGCCGGGCACGTAGAAGAGGGTTTGGGCGAAAGACTTCCAGACATCTTCATCGAACGGCGCGTCTTCGAGGAACTTCGAGACAGACTCGCGCATTTTATCCCGGAACTGGTCGTCCGACATAGGGGTGCGGGAGCTGCCGATAACGGCAAAGTTCTGCGAGATGCGGCGTTCATAGAACAGCCGGTAGAGGGAGGGGAGCAGCTTGCGTTTGGAGAGATCGCCGCTGGCCCCGAAGATGACGATGGCGCAGGGCGGGACACGGCGGGCGAAACGCATCGAATCCTGTAAGGGATTTACTTCTGGCGGCGCTAGATCTAAGACGCTCATGATCACTTTTGATGATAGCTGCGGAGAAAGTGCATCTACCTGATTCATGACGACCGAGAAGAAAAAAGTAGTAGCGGTGCTCAGCGACCTGCTGTTCACAGTCAAGATCCAGGAAGCAGCCAAGCGGGCGGGGGTGGATGCCGTGTTCGTCAACTTGCAGGCGGACGCGCTGCGGCTGGCGAAGGAGAAACCGGCCCTGATGATCCTGGATTTGAACGATGCGAAGGCGGAACCGCTCCGGTTGATTGCGGAGCTTAAGGGGAGCGAAGAGACGAAGGGAATTCCGCTAATGGGTTACGTATCTCACGTACAGGTGGAGGTGAGGCGGGCGGCGCAGGAGGCTGGCTGCGATGTAGTGGTGGCGCGGTCGGCGTTCTTGCAAGCTTTGTTAGGACGGTTCGAGGGACTGAGCGAAAGGAGCTGAGGGTGAGGGCGTTTTCTGCCGAACGAACTCGAAATAGGGCTAAGTGGTTGACGAACTAGCGGTTTACGCCTCAATTCGGCGGGCGTTCCGGGCCGAATTTGACGCGATTGAGCGGGGTGGGTTCGTTTTTGCAAGAAAGTCTAATCTCTCCGCTGCATCCGGCCGACGATATCGACCATCTACGCGCGGATCGCCCGATGAAACGAAACCGTTCGCTTCGGCCATATGCCAGCGATGCTAACACGGCCCTGAGGCCCCGGCAGTCGGAAGCGCCTGGTCCGCCGTTTCGGAGAATTCCTGAATAAAGGTTTGTGCGAGGTGTTCGATATGCTTCCTAGCCGCGCATCGGAGTAGCTTTTCTGTGGGGCTATGGAAGGATCTCGTTGCAAGACTTCATTCTATTGCTCGAGCAGGGGCGCGGTGGCCTGTCGGCTTTTCTTAGATTGCGGCCAGCAGTATTGGTGTTTACGGTGCTGGCCGGCACGGTGCTTCCGGCACAAGCGGCGACTTATGCCAAAGCCTACGATTTCGATGGGGACGGCAAAGCAGATACTTCTGTCTGGCGTCCTTCAAACGGAAATTGGTATGTCGTTTCGAGCAAAACCGCTACCTCGACGCAGCAGCAATTGGGACTCCCGGACGACATTCCGGCACCAGCGGATTTCGATGGCGACGGGCTGGTCGACCGGGCAATTTTCCGGCCCTCCACGGGTATGTGGTATGTACTCCAGAGCAAGAGCAACACTTTAATACAACAGCAACTGGGAATTCCGGGCGATATTCCGGTCCCCGGCGATTACGATGGCGACGGCAAAGCGGACTACGCCATATTCCGGCCTTCGAACGGAACCTGGTACATCGTGCAAAGCAGCAACGGGGTTCAGGTCCAGCGCCAACTCGGACAAGCGGCCGACATTCCTGTTGCTGGGGACTTCGACGGCGATGGCAAGACGGATTGCGCCGTGTTCCGGCCTTCGAACGCTACCTGGTTTGTGTTGTACAGCAGCAGCGGTCAGGTGGTCTCGACACCTTGGGGGACGGCGGGAGACATTCCGCTGCCTGGCGACTTCGACGGCGACGGCAAGACAGATTATACGGTCTTTCGCCCCTCCACCGGAACCTGGTGGGTACTAGAAAGCAGCACGGGGAAGACTGTCCAGCAGCAATTTGGACAGGCGGACGACGTGCCTTTGGCGGGTGACTTCGACGGCGACGGGCGGACCGATTTCGCGATTTATCGCCCCTCGACAGCGGTGTGGTGGGTCGTTTCCAGCAGCACGGGAGCGGTGACCTCCTCGCAATGGGGCTCGGTGGGCGACATTCCGGTCGTTTGCCGGTTTGAGGCGGACAAGAAGGTGGTAGGCGATTTCGATGGCAACGGAGTGGACGACCACGGGACCTACACGATCGCCAGTGGGATCTGGTCCGACGGGAGCAATTCCGGGACTGTGCAGTGGGGCCAGGCGGGAGACATACCGCTGGTGGGCGATTTCGATGGAGACGGCATCGACGATCACGTGGTGTTTCGTCCCTCGACCGCTCAATGGTGGGCGCTGCTAAGCAGCACCAAACAGGCTTCCAGCACGACCTGGGGGCAACCGGGAGACACACCGCTGGTGGGCGATTTCGATGGCGACGGCATCAGCGATCACGTGGTATTTCGCCCCTCGAGCGGCGCATGGTGGGTGCTGCAAAGCAGCAACAGCCAGAATGTGACCATTCAGTGGGGAAATCCCGGGGACACTCCTCTGATCGGCGATTTTGATGGCGATGGCAGGGATGATCTGGTGGTTTATCGCCCGTGGGCCAATAGCACGTGGTACGTGAGATACAGCGCGAACGGCACGACCTCGCAACAGCAATGGGGATTGCCGGGCGATGTGCCGGTGCCGGCCGATTTCGACGGCGATGGAACAACCGATTATGCCGTGTTTCGTCCCGCTACTGCGACGTGGGTGGTGTTGTTTGCACGGGCTGTGGGCCAATATCTGACGCCTTCGATCCAGCAGCAGTTCGGAGCGCCGGGCGACGTGCCGATCGTAGGTGACTTCGATGGAGACGGGAAAGCCGATTTGTCGGTTTACCGGCCGTCGACCGGGATGTGGTACGCGCTGCTGAGCAGCACCGGGCAGCAGATCCAGCAGCAGTGGGGCAGCGGGCTGGCCATTCCTGGCACGGCGGGCGCGCAGTTCGTGTCCCCTACGCCGACCAAAGAGTACATCTACCTGGGCGGCAGAGTGGTGGCAATTGAGAACCAGCCCTAAATAACAATTCCAATTCAGATCTTTACGAATAACCCTTTCTATGAAACGGCTAACTGCCTTCTTGTTTGTTGTTGCCTGCGCACCGGGACTCTTCGCGCAGGCTGTCTATGAGGGAGCTACTCCGACGGGTGTAGCGCCGGGGACGCCGGCGGGGTCCTATCCGCTTTCGAATTTCGAGCACTACAATTCTTTCAGCGGAAAACTAAGCGCCTCGATTCCTCTGTATCATGCCGGTGGACGCGGCGAAGCGGGCGTCGACCTTACCTGGAATCTGCAGGAAACATGGATGGCATTGAAAGAAGCTGTCGGGGCTGCGCCGTACTTTATTCCAGTGGACCCTTACCCGGGAAGCTATCCGGCTTCGAACCCCAATGCCCAGAATCTTGGCGCGGCCGGAGCGGTCTACAGTCGAACCGGCGGCAGTAATATTTCCTGCAACGGTTCCGCGGCGGTGGGTTCTACCGTGACCTGGATCATATTCCTCAGCGGAAACGGGACCGAAATCGATTTGACGGATCAGGCCACCAATGGCGCCACGTACAATATTTCCAGTCCGTGTACGAGCGAACCCGTAACGGCTAACGCCGGCAGGGGAACGACGTTCCGCAGCAAGGATGGAAGCAACCTGGTGTTTGTCTCGGACTCGGCCGTGCTGGAAAAGATTCCTACCAGCTACGGACGGCAGGGTTCGGCTAAGGTGAGCGGCTATCTTACTTTTCCCAACGGCGTTACGTACCGGGTTGACAATTCGGATGTCAGTTGGATTCGCGACCGCAACGGCAATAAGATTCAAATCCAATATGCCACGTCGATTCCGGTGGCAGCGAATTGGGACCTCAATGTCGACGCTCCCAGCATAATTACCGATTCACTAGGCCGGACGATTACCATCAATTACAACGATTCGTCTTGCGGAGGGTGCACATCGGTGACCTATCCGGGCGCGGGCGGCGCACTCAGAACTGTCAAGGTGGAATTGAAGAATCTCTCGAACAGTCTGCTTCGCGCCGGATATTCCGTATCGGTGATGGGCAACCTGTTTCCCCAGGGATTCCAAACAACGTACAACTTTGATCCGCTGCTGGCGAGCAGTATCCAATATGCGGATGGGCGGCAGTTTACCTTCCAGTACAACAACTACGGGGAACTTGCGCGGGTGAATCTGCCGACCGGCGGCGGGATGGAGTATGACTATGGAGATGGCAATAACGGCAACAGTGACGGATGGGAAGGCGGCACGGCGAACGACACCAGTCCGGTAATGATTTACCGCCGATTACAGGAGCGCCGCGAGTACGCGGGGGGAGGGTCCACAGTAACTGCACGGACCCATTACACCGTCTCCTATGGGAGCTCGACCACGCTAGATACTCAAACGAGCTATGACGTCAATGGCAACGTCCTGGCAAACACCGTGCACACGATGAATGGATCGCCGCTCGATGCACTGAACTTGACTGGAACGGGGTGCAATGCCTGGAACGAAGGATTGGAGGCTCAGACAGACGCAGGGACGCCCAAGGCGCTTGTGACCGTAGTGAATGTTTACGTAGCGCAGTCCGGTTGCCTGAGCAATCCGCAGTTGTCGACGCGCACAACCACGCTGGACGATAGCAACCAGGTCTCGCAAGTGGCGTATCTTTCCTACGACGCCTACAACAACGTCACCGACGAAAAGGACTACACCTGGGGCAGCAAAAGTCCCGGGACGCTGCTGCGCGAGACGAAATCGATTTACCTGTGGGCGAACAATGTGCAGCAGTACACGGCACCGAACGTGAATCTGGTGCAGGCGCCTTACTCGCAGACGGTTTTGGACGGCAACGGCAATCAGACCGCCTTCACGCTGTGGCATTACGACGAGAATGCTCCGCAGGACGCGCCGGGGATAGTGGGGCACGACAGCGGTTACGGAACAGGGTTGATCTATCGCGGAAATCTGACTTCGCTCAACCGGTGGTTGAATACGACGAATACCTATGCGACTACGGCGAAGAGCTACGACATTGCCGGGAACGTAGTGAGCGTGCAGGATCCGAACGGGCATGTGACGCGGCTGGGCTACAACGACGATGGCAGCAATTATTATGTCTTCGCTACTTCGGTAACCAATGCGGCGAACCAGCGATCGACGACGACCTACGATTACAACCTCGGGAAACCGCTGGCGACGAAGGATGCGAACGGGCAACAGACGAATTACACGTATAACGATCCGCTGGACCGGCTGACGCAGGTGCAATTACCGACTGGCGCTCAAACGAACTACAGCTATCCGAGCCCGACGCAGACGCTTGTGCAGCAGGATCAGAAGAGCGCGGGCGATGGAGCGCTCCAGACGAATACGTTCTACGACGGCTTAGGGCGGCCGAGCGAAACGGATTCGTATGAAAACTCGTCGCAGTACATTGCGACGACGACGAGCTACGACGCGCTGGGACGAGTGGCGACGACCACGAATCCCTACCGAAGCAAGAGCGACCCGACCTATGGAGCGACCACGTATCTGTACGATCCGCTGGGGCGCGTAAACAGCGTGACTACGGCGGACGGAGCGGTGGCCGGGACCAGCTATGCGGGGAATCAGGTGACAGTGACCGATCAGGCGGGTCATCAGAAGCAGTATGGATACGATGCGCTGGGGCGCCTGATTTCGGTCAGCGAAGACCCCAGCGGCCTCAACTACCAAACCAGTTACAGTTACGATGCGCTGGGCAATCTGACGGGGGTCACGCAAGCGGGCGAAGCGCGCAGCTTTACCTACGATTCGCTTAGCCGTCTGAGGAAAGCGGTGAATCCGGAGAGCGGGACGGTGAATTACCTATACGACAATGCGGGGAACCTGTTGACCCGGACCGACGCACGGAACATCAGCACGCAGTACAGCTACGACGCGCTGAACCGGCCGCTGCAGCAGACGTATTCAGATGGGACGTCGACAGTGACGTACAGCTACGACACGGCGGGCGTGGCGAACGGGATCGGACAGTTGGCGAGTATCGGGAACGGTTCCTCGGCGACGAACTTTTCGGGCTACGACGGCATGGGGCGGGTGACCTCGAGCAGCCAGACGACGGCGGGGCAGAGCTACAGTTTCAGCTACAGCTACAATCTGGCGGGGGCGCTGGCGAGCGAGACGTATCCGTCGGGGCGGGTGGTGACGAACACCTACGATGGGGCGAACCGGGTGAGCCAGGTGTCGGGGGTGGTAAGCGGGCCGGGGACAAATGCCGCGACGACGTATGTCTACAACGCTACCTACTGGCCGCACGGGGCGCTGTATTATTACGGAGCCGGCAACACTCTGGTACCGGCCTGGAACTACAATAACCGTTTGCAACCCGCTTGTATGCAGGCGGTGGTTGCCGATAATCCCTCGGCGTATTTGTTTACCGAGTGTCCGGTTTGGAATGGCAACGGGACGCTGCAGAGCGTGACGGAGCAAGCCGGTGGCCCGGCGCCGGCGGGCTCGATCCCCAGTTATCTCACCAGTTTCACGTATGACGGCGTGAACCGGCTGAGCGAGGTGGCCGATTTCGCTTACTTGCGCGATTTCCGGTACGATGCCTGGGGGAACATGTGGGTGCTGACGGCTGAGGGCGGTCCGTGGTCGGGGAATACGCCGACGGCGTCCACCGTGTTCAATGCCAATAATCAGATGAGCGGCCAGAGCTACGATCTGGCGGGGAATCTGCTGAGCGTGAATGGGAACACGGCGAGCTACGATGCCGAGAACCGGATGCAAAGTATCACGGAACCGCAGAGTATGGGCGGGGGGACGGAAACACTCGCCTATGACGGCGCTGGGCAACGGGTGCAGAAGACTATAGGCGGCGCGACGACGGTCTATGTGTACGATGCGTTCGGCCAGTTAGCGGCTGAGTATGCGAATGCGCCTGGCACGAGCGCGCCCTGCACGACGTGTTACCTGGTGTGGGACCATCTGGGCTCGACGCGGCTGGTGACGGACCAGAATGGGAAGGTGGTGGGGCGGCACGATTATCTGCCGTTCGGGGAAGAGATTGCGGGCGGCACGGCCGGCCGGAGCAGTCAGTATGGGTCGGCGGCGGATGCGGAGCAGAAGTTCACCGGGCAAATGCGGGATGCGGAAACCGGCGAGGACTTCTTCAATGCGAGATACTATACCGCAGCGCTAGGAAGGTTCAACAGCCCGGATCCGGGGAATGCGGGGGCGGATCTGACGAATCCGCAGAGCTGGAATGGATACGCGTATGTTTGGAACAATCCACTGGTGAATACAGATCCTAGCGGCGCCGATACATGCTCTGACGGCAGTTATGCGGACGCTTGCGTAACGGCAACGCCGGACCCTGTCGACCTCGAGAGTGTTTGCTGGTGGTGTTGGGAGTACGGTATTCCGTACACTGGAAGCCAGCAGTCGGCTCAGCCAGCACAGCAGCCGGCGCCGACGCCACAGCAGCCGCCGCCGGGTAGTTCGCAGCAGCCCCCAAAGACGGGGACGTGCCCGGCCGTACCGGCGCATCCGGCGAACTACCCGCCTCAGGCCCTCTACAACCTCGGCGTAAATGCATCGAAATCGGTTTATGACAATCTCAGTCCTGATTTGGCGAAGACATTAGCCTACGCTGCACTAGTTGCGCCCAATCAGCCGTTGGATTTCAAGAACCAACCCTTCCATGGGGCGAATCCACAGTACCGGGTTTACGGAAATTTTGCGTTCGGTGTCTTGGGTAATGCGCTCGGCTTTTCGTCCACCTACATCAAGTGGGGCGCAGGCGCGGCTTCATATGCAAACATGCTCGCGAATTTTAAATCGCCTCCTTCGTCGTGGGGAACTCCCCTCACGGGGGCTCCGTACGGGGATAATCCGCGTGAACAGCAGGAGATCCAAAGCGGATATCAGTGGGCGCAAATGTACGCAGCCGGGAAATGCCAATGAGAGCCCTTTCTATCGCGGCAGCGCTCACTGTTTTAATTACGATGTCCTGTCGGTCCGTTCCCGATTCTGTAATGCTGCGGAATTTTCAGCAACACAGATCGGCATTGGAGCAGCTAGCACGAATGGCGACGAGCGATGGTCTCACTTGTCCAGTTCCGGCTTCGGGGGAGGCCAAATGTGTTTCTCCCGAGCGGCTCGCGCTATATCAGACGCTACTCAAATCTGCTCATGTGTTTGGTGTCTCGCCGCAGTGGGGCCGTGGTTGCATCCTGTTTCCATCCGTCCAGAAATCCGCACTGCTAGCCATGCACAGTCATGCGAGGGGATATGCGTACGCGACCCGCTTTCGATTAGCTCCTAGCACGCAGGATACTGCCAGAGAGGTCGGCGAACATCCAATGGCATTCAAACAGGTAAATGGGGATTGGTATCTGTACTTTAGCGCCTAGTCTGCCCCCAAAGACGGGGACGCAAACATGCGTTGCGCCTAACTTATTACAGCGTGCCGGCATAGCGGTACAAGCGGGGATAGCAAGGCTCTTCAATAAAACGATTGGCGTTGGGGCCGGTGGATCGATCGGTGCAGGTAACATTGTTGGCGTTTCACTGTCAGTTTCACGGCAAGTTGTCGTAGCCCCTAACGGACAAGCTGCGTTCGCTACATCGGTGTCAACATTCACTGAGCATATCTTTAATTCGGCCACCACGCCAGGATACGGCGGGTACGGCGGTATTCAGTTCAGCCTTTCGAACGCCCGTAATGTGAATGATCTCAGTGGGTCGGCCCTTGATTATGGATTCGGCGGCGGATCTGGCTGGGGAGGAGGCATCGACTTTTCCACTGATTTGCAGACCTCGCAGGCAACAGTAACGCTTGGCGGAGGGTTTGGTGGCTATGGCCATGGACTCACGAACGTCACGACTTCCATTACGCCGATTTGCGGAAATTGATATGCGGCCAAAAACACCCTCACCGATGGAAGATGGCGCATACCAAAGTTCTTCCTCGAATGTCTGGCTCCTCAAGTTTTGGGCGCCTTTATTCTGGCTAATTTGGACGGTTGCGCTGTTCAAAGACGACGTGTTTAGCATCCGTATCATCGCTTGCGTCCCATTCATTCTCGCTTTCGTGTTTCATATATCGCTCGCGATTATCCGCATCCGGGGCGGAAGAGTCGAATATCGACAGTTCTTGCAATGGAAGCCTCTGTCTTCAACGGACGTGGTATCGAGCGGCGTAATCTGGCCACCGTTTATCGGGTTCCTCCGCCTGCAAAGGCCACGGTTGCCTTGGGGCAGGCTCTTTTTTGTGTTGGATCCTGAATCAGCGCGACGATCAGCACGACGGGAAGGGCTCGGCATAGTCGCTTACTTAAGCAGGAACCGGGACGCAGAAGCACGTGCAATGACCAGTCCTGATGAGGTAAGAGGCGTTCATTACGGCAAACTTCTTGGAGCGGGCGTGTGCGGCATCATAGCCTCGTTCGTCCGTGTCTACCTATCGCAAACGGTCGTGCCGAGCACAACCGAGCCGACGAGCCATGGATCTCCTTTGGTCGATTGGGCGACACGGGCGCTCGCCTACATCGGTAACCCGCAGCTTGCAATCCCGCTGCTCGCCGGATTCATCTTGCTCACAATCCTGCTTCGAAAGCGGACGTCAGCGTGGAGCTTCGCGTTCCTGGCCGGCGTCGTATTGCCCTTTGTGTTCTGTTCAAATCTGATGCGCTAACTTGGGCGAAGAGCAAACGGTGCTGCGCACCGGCTTCAGACTGACACGTCACCCCTGGGGAGGGTGCTTACGATGCGCTGGGGCGGGTGCTGAGCAGCGGGCAAAGCATTTTGGGAGAGAGCTACAATTTCAGCTACGCCTACAATCTGGCGGGGGCGCTGCAGGGGGAGACCTATCCGTCGGGGCGGGTGGTGACGAACACCTACGATGGGGCGAACCGGCCCAACACGCTAGGCGGCAATCTGAACGGCCAACAGACCAACTACGTCACGCAGACCAACTACTGGCCGCATGGCGCGCCGTCTTATCTAGCCTACGGCAACAGCGTGGCGCGGGGCGCCACGTTCAACAGCCGCTTGCAACCCGGGCAGCTATGGGACACGCTCAATAACGATGCCAGCAAGTATCTGTTTGCGGAGAGTCCGATGAACTGGGGAGATGCCACGCACCCGGATAATGGCAATCTGTATGGCCTCACGCTGCTCACGGGCGGGCCGGCGCCGCTGGCCAATCTGCAACCGTTTGCCGAGAGCTTCGGTTACGACACGGTGAACCGGTTGAGTAGCGCGACGGATGGCGGCGGCTGGTCGCGGAGTTTCGGCTATGACGCGTACGGGAACATGTGGGTGACCGGCGCGGCTGGGGGTCCGTGGAGTGGGAGTACGCCGGTGGCCTCCACGGTGTTTACGGGGGCGAATCAGATTTCCGGAACGAGTTACGATGCGGCGGGCAACCAGTTGCAGGTGAATGGCAATACCGTGAGCTACGATGCCGAGAACCGGATGATCGCGGTGAGCGAGAACGGCGCGACGGAGACGCTGGCCTATGACGGCGCGGGACAGCGGGTCGAGAAGATGCTGCCCACCGTGACGACGGTCTATGTATACGATGCCTTTGGACAGTTGGCGGCGGAATACAGCAGCGCGGGCGGGAATACGCTAGCGTGCAGCACGTGTTACTTGAGCGTGGATCACCTGGGCTCGACGCGCATGGTGACGGATCAGAACGGGAATGTAGTGGCGCGGCACGATTATCTGCCGTTCGGCGAAGAGCTGGCGGGCGGAACAGTGGGCCGCAGTGGGCAATGGGGGCCGGGCAACGACAATATCAATCAGAAGTTTACCGGGCAGATCCGCGATTCGGAGACGGGACTGGATTTCTTCAATGCGCGGTATTTTGGTGCGGCGCTGGGACGGTTTACCAGTCCGGATCCGGCCAATGCGGGCGCGGATCCAACCGATCCGCAAACGTGGAATGGGTACGCGTATGTGAGAAATAATCCGCTGAATTCGGTGGACCCGAGCGGAATGATTCGGAGCGTCTGCGGGGATGACTGGAGTTGCGGCGGTGGCGGCGATCAGCCCTGTTTCGATTTTGATGCCTCATGTGACGGGCCCGGTCCGGTGCCGCCCTGCCTCGATTGCGGAAGCGGAGGCGGTGGAGGAGGTGGAGGCGGCGGCGGTTCAGCACCTTCAGGCGGAGGGCCGCCCGGCACGGCCCAGCCCCTTCCTCCAGGATCCTTTCCAGGTGGGGAGACGCTGGGCTTGCCGCCGGGAATGAACCTGCCGGGACCGTGGGGTCTACCCGATGGTTGCGAGTTCGGACCCTGCGGGGGTGGGGCGAACTTTGTGGACGGAGGTGCCACAGCGATAGCCACGGCTTGCGCCGCGAATCCGGTCTGCGCGGCAACTGCAGGTGCGCTCGGCTTGGGCGGCTACTTAGTTTGGAAGCTGAGCCCTCTCGGGCCGGTTAGGGTTCCTGGTGACTTCCACTATACTGGGCCGCAGTTTATCATTCGTCCCCCAGGGGACTACATCACTCTCAAGAAAGATCTTCAGCAAGTTAGAGATGCCGCAAGAGAAGAAGGAGTCGATCCTCGAAAGTTTGGAAAATTCGTCGAGGCTGAAAAAAAGGCGGAAGGGAGAGGAGCAGCCGAGAACTATACGTATGATGAACTCAAAAGACTAGCAAAGATTTATAAGGCGAGCGGCGGGAATTGATATGCCTGAGGATACGACCAGAGAAGAGACGTTCGCATTTCGCCTTCTTGGTTTACCAGAGATGGCCATAGAGCAACTCCGCATGGTTCTGCCTGAGGTTCCATTAACAGTAAGGAAACGTGATGATAGCTTCGTGGTTTCTTTCGATATCGGAGAGGAGATGGACCTGGAACCTCTCTACTCTTTTCTAGAAAGCAAATCATTGGATCCTCGTACTTACAGCGTCTGGATTTCAGTAACTACTGAAAGCGACCAGAGCGGAGTTTCAGTACCAGACCACGTTCTGCGCGTGATAAGACGAACGAGCGGTGGCGTTGACTTTTCATTTTTGGCTTGCCTCGGATGAAAAGAGGCGCCTTGACCTGCTGGTTCTCGAGATTGGGTCGGTATCGCTGCGAACAGCGACAGAATCACGTCCGATCCGGCGGGAAATGCCATTAATCACGGGCCGGTATGGGGAAGGTGAACGACTTGAGCGAAAACGAAAAAGAGAAGTTCACATTAAGTCTTAGGTTTCGGCATCCTGACGCAGATCTTTCTGAAGTTGCGCGCGAGCTATCGCTTACTCCAACCGTTCAGTGGAGCGCTGGCGAGAGGATCAAAACTCGAAGCGGAGCTGTGATGGAGTCGACAAGATCAGGCAGTTATCTGTCGTGCAGACTCGTCTTGTCAGCGGACATAACACTTCTGAACGCACTGCTGGAGAGGTCTATTTCGCAATTGCAGAGACACATGGTGTATATACATAGCTTCGTCGAAGGCGGAGGGGAGATCGAGTTCCTGATTGGCTGGTTCTTTGACAGCACGGGGGGTCTCGAAATCAATTCTCATGTTTTAGGTGAGCTGGGTAGCTTTCGGATTCGACTCGCGCTCATGGCATATGGCGCTCCAGAGTCGAGCTCGGATAACCTCGATAATCGCGGCTTCCCGACTGAATCCAGACAGAGTAACTGAGAGATCTGAAGCAATTTCAAGAGGCATGGCGCGAACCGACCCAACACGCTAGGCGGCAATCTGAACGGCCAGCAGACCAACTACGTGACGCAGACCAACTATTGGCCGCATGGCGCGCCGTCTTATCTGGCCTACGGCAACAGCGTGGCGCGCGGCGCCACGTTCAACAGCCGCTTGCAACCCGGGCAGCTATGGGACACGCTGAATAACGATGCCAGCAAATATCTGTTTGCGGAGAGTCCGATGAACTGGGGAGATGCAACGCACCCGGATAATGGGAATCTGTATGGACTCACGCTGTATGCGGGCGGCCCGGCGCCGCTGGCCAATCTGCAGCAGTTTGCCGAGTCCTTCGGTTACGACACGGTGAACCGGTTGAATAGCGCGACGGATGGCGGCGGCTGGTCGCGGAGTTTCGGCTATGACGCGTACGGGAACAGCTGGGTGATAACCGCGGCGGGGGGTCCGTGGAGTGGAAGTACGCCGGTGGCCTCAACGGTGTTTACGGGGGCGAATCAGATTTCCGGAACGAGTTACGATGCCTCCGGCGACCAGTTGCAGGTGAATGGCAATACCGTGAGCTACGATGCCGAGAACCGGATGACCACGGTGACCGAGAGTGGCGCGAGCGAGACGCTGGCCTATGACGGCGCGGGACAGCGGGTCGAGAAGATGCTGCCCACCGTGACGACGGTCTATGTATACGATGCCTTTGGACAGTTGGCGGCGGAATACAGCAGCGCGGGCGGGAATACGCTAGCGTGCAGCACGTGTTACTTGAGCGTGGATCACCTGGGCTCGACGCGCATGGTGACGGATCAGAACGGGAATGTAGTGGCGCGGCACGATTATCTGCCGTTCGGCGAAGAGCTTGCGGGCGGAACAGTGGGCCGCAGTGGGCAATGGGGGCCGGGCAACGACAATATCAATCAGAAGTTTACCGGGCAGATCCGCGATTCGGAGACGGGACTGGATTTCTTCAATGCGCGGTATTTTGGTGCGGCGCTGGGACGGTTTACCAGTCCGGATCCGGCGAATGCGGGGGCGGATCTGACGAATCCGCAGAGCTGGAATGGATACGCGTATGTTTGGAATAATCCGCTGGTGAATACAGATCCTAGCGGCGCCGATACATGCTCTGACGGCAGTTATGCGGACGCTTGCGTAACGGCAACGCCGGACCCTGTCGACCTCGAGAGTGTTTGCTGGTGGTGCTGGGAGTACGGTATTCCGTACACTGGAAGCCAGCAGTCGGCTCAGCCAGCACAGCAGCCGGCGCCGACGCCACAGCAGCCGCCCCTAGGTAGTTCGCAGCAGCTCCCAAAGAACGGGGCGCGGAATTGTTCGGCAAATCCGGCGAGCGCAGGTCAGTACGCCGCCGCAACTGCATAAGTTGCGCTTCTGACGGGACAATTCTTCTCGGGATTAGGGTCAGGAGACCAAAACTTCGGACCTAACACCGCTACGTCGCAGGTCATGGCGCAGCCTGGCCCGGTTCAAGATGTGCTGAACCAGTACTCCATGACTGGGGCCACGCATGATCTTTATTCGTTCGGCCCTTCCGGTTATGTAGCCGCGGGCGCGAACCCGGTGGCTCAGTTTGTCGGCTCCTTCAGGTGGACTATCACTCCTGGTAAGGGAGGCATCAACCTGACACTGACGAACACGACCAGTTTCAAATCGCTTACCTACGACAAGGGGCCTCAGTGGCCAAGGGGCCGTATTCCCACTCCCATGGGCAACACGCATCAGACCTATAACATTTTCGTTCCGTGCGGAGGATGACGAAGCTACATCTCCGGCTAGCGATACTGGGGTGCTGCGCGCTTGCCGGTTGCCGTACGAGTCAGCCCGTCACACGAGAGATTCTTGTGGGCACTTATGTGTACAAGTCCGAAGATCCAGAGGACCGTCTGACGGATCACAACCTTGATCGTTTGGTCCTAGAACCCGATGGGAAATACGATTTTGTCCAGGGCGGGTCTACAAAACCGAAAGTTGAAACGGCCGGAAGCTGGCGGTTGTGGTCTGGACGCGACGCGGTACACGTAATACTGGATCACTCCGGCTATCCGGTCGAGGTGAAGGGAAACGAGGTTCGGCTGCTGGTCGATAACGACACGGGGATCTGGTATCAGAAAGTGAAGTGATGCAAAAGGTGCCTCCGGCACCGGCTTGAATAGATGACACGTCACCCCTGGGGAGGGTGCTGCGGAGCAGCTTCGGTTGCTGAATAGCAACCATTGAAAACGAAGTAGATCGACAAGCGCGGTTGCTATATGGCAACCGCGTTTTTTATGCGTTTTCGAGGCGGTGCGGGGCGGCTTCGATGTGCTGGCGGGTCCTGCGGGAGCGCTCAATGACGGCGGCGACGTAATCGATCCAGTCCTGCGGGAGGTGGTCGTTGTTGTCCCAGGCGGGATCGCGGTAGACGCCGTCGGCGTGCTGCAGGGTGACTGGGTGGATGGTCAGCTTGCCGCTGAACGGCGGGGTATCGTAGGTGTCTGGGGGAACGACATCGAACCACTCGATGAGGCCAGGATCGACTTTCGAGGTAGAAGTGCTGCCGGAAATGAGGGGCGAGGGACTCGACCATGTTGGTGGGACTGGTGCCGCCGTGGGGCATGTGGATGAGGGCGAACTGCACGCGGCCGTTGTGTTTGCGGTGAGCGATCTGGCAGAAGCTCGGATAGCCGTGAAAGCCTTCGTACTCGACGACGGAGTCGTCCTGAAAGGGGGGCTTGCGGCGGTCGAAGCCGGCCTGAATCACGGCGCGCGCGATACGGGCTTCACTGGCCGCGAACTCGGCATCTTTGGCCGTGCGGCAGGATCAGACCAGCGCGGGCGATGGAGCGCTCCAGACGAATACGTTCTACGACGGCTTAGGGAGGCCGAGCGAGACGGATTCCTATGAAAGCTCGACGCAGTACATTGCGACGACAACGACCTACGACGCGCTGGGGCGCGTAAACAGCGTAACCACGCCGGACGGAGCAGTGGCCGGGACCAGCTATGCGGGAATCAGGTGACAGTGACCGATCAGGCGAGCCATAAAAAGCAGTATGGTTACGATACGCTGGGGCGCCTGATTTCGGTCAGCGAAGACCCGAGCGGCCTCAATTACCAAACCAGTTACGGGTACGATGCGATGGGCAATCTGACGGGTGTCAATGAAGCAGGGCGCACGCGTAGCTTTACCTACGATTCTCTCAGCCGTTTGACACAAGCGATGAATCCGGAGAGCGCCGACGACAGATGGCCCAGGTCAACTCCGCAAGTGAGTCGGCGTTTTTCAATCCTGTCCCAACAGAAAAGCGGAGGCCAGTAGAAAGACGCCCATGCCCTAGGCTCCGCGCGAGAGCAGGTTGTACATATTGTCTATTCTGGAAGGAGGTAGCGACTATGGTGGCGGATGCGCGGCTTTTCTGCCGTCAGGTGTAACGCAAACCTCCGGATAAGTCTGCTCGATCACGCTGCCCTTTGTCGCGATGCAGTCGGACCATGAGACCGGAGGCGGCGTGTTTGCGTTCGGAGCATGAGGTGGATTCGCGTTCGAACCGGCAACCGGGGCCGGAGGTGGAACGGCTTGCTTGTGAGCACAGCCGACCGCCGCAAAAAGCAAAATCGTCCATGTCAAGAATACTTTATTCACGAAGGATCGGGGCACCGGATTCGCATCCGATGCCCTTCCTCAATTCTAGGGGCAGGAGAATCCAGAGTAGTACGAGTACAAATTCAAGAAGTTGTACGTGAAGAACGCCGGACCGTTAATTGAATAGGGGTGGCTCGGAACCGTCCACTTGAACGAGTTGAGACCGTTCACCAGGTTAGATGAGGGATAGGTGTTGTTGCCTGGACCATGAATTACGAGGTTGAACGGATCGAGACCGATGATCCAAGGGCCGCCGCTGGTACCACCGGTTTGAGGATTGCCGACCTCGACAATATTGGTTGCTCCGAAAGGATTCAGCACGCCGGTCGCGGCTGAATCTTCCCACATGAACACGCCGCTGAAGGGGAAAGCCGCCGGGTAGCCGAAGATGTCCCATTGCCGCTGCGAATAATCTCCGTTCCAGGTTGCGCCAAACCAGCCAGTGTAGGAACCGATCGGACGACCGCCGCTGCTGCCCCCGCAACCGTAACCGCGATCGTCATTAAGCTGCATGAAACCGATGTCATAGTCGAACGTGCTCGCGTTGGAAACCCAGGTGGCGAGTTTCCGGATCGTCCATCCGCCGTGATAAGCGGGGTTGGGGCCGTTGGCATAGGCAGGATAAAAAACCCAACTGTTGTACCAGACGCCAGTGCTGTAGTCGAACATGCAGTGTCTCGCCGTGATAACCGTGTGGCTGTTCATGTCAACGCTGGCGGAACACACGTATTCGCCCGAGGGCTCGCTAGCTCCTGGCGGAATAACGAAGAACAGCTTGCCGACGGCGGAGTATGGATAGCCGTTCGTGACCGGCGACTGGTGATTGCTGAACGGCATTTCGTAGTTGAAGCCTTCGGGCAAAATGCTGGTGGTGGCCGCAGCTTCATCTCCGGGACCGATCGGTTTTACCGCCTCGAAAGGCTGCTGCGCATCTTTGCTGAGCTTAAAATCGGGAGCTCCGCCAGGCATCACGCCTCGTGCTCCGTTGGTAACAGGTGCTGCCACGTCGGCATTGTGCGGCTGGGCAAGGGGATCAACTTCGGGCAGTGGCATGGGTGTCGCTCCTGCCAGCCGGTCAGTAGTCCAGAAAGCTGCGGTTGAAGTTCGGTCCGTTTCGCTCACTTGCAATTTAGCGGGGACGGGTCCTTTGGTCGTTTGGGCAGGGGCAAACGCGGCAAGGCTCAGAGCCGATACCGCGAGAATCCCGATTTGTTTTTTCATGTGTCCTCCTGATGGTTGAACGATTGCCGGGCCCACATTCCAGGATTGTTCAGAATGAGACACCCAGCAATCGCTCTTCTCCTTTCACCAATCGATCTGCGGAATTCTGCCGGTGAATGTAAGGTGTTGGAGCCCTCACAACCGGTCCTGATCCGTAACCTTTCGGCTAAGGGATGCACGCTAGCTGGCACTTAAAGGGCCAGCACGTCGAGCTCATTAGCTGCTTCTAGTTAGAAAAGCTAGACAGATCGTTGCTAACCGGAAGGTGAATGCTGGTTGAGGACGGATAATGGCAGTCGATGGTTGGCAATTCCGGGAGAGGAGCGCAGCATCCAAACGGTATGAAGATCGGTTTCATCGGACTCGGGAAGATGGGCACAGGCATCGCGCGCAATCTGTTGCGAGCCGGACATACGCTAACGGTTTACAACCGCACGCGCGATAAAGCGGAAGCGCTCGCAAAGGATGGTGCATCGGCAGCCGACACACCGGCTGAAGCGGTCAGAGATGCGGAAGCGGTATTCACCATGCTGTCAGATGATCACGCACTTGATGCGGTGGTCTTTGGCGCTAACGGAATCGCGTCCACTTTGCCCAAAGGAGGCGTCCACATCTCAGCGAGCACAATTAGCGTGGTGTTAGCCCGCAAGCTTGCAGAAGAGCATCTGAAGCGTGAACAGTCTTTTGTTAGCGGCCCCGTCTTTGGAAGGCCGGATGCGGCGGAAGCGAAGAAGCTGATTGTCATCCTGGCCGGAAACGATCAAGCAGTTGAGCGAGTTCGACCGCTTGCCGACGCGATCGGGCGGCAAACATTTATAGTTGGCGCGGAGCCCTGGCACGCAAATGCTGTGAAGCTTTGCGGCAACTTCATGATTGCGAGCATGATCGAGTCATTTGGCGAAGCTTTCGCCATAATGCGGAAGTCAGGTATCGATGAGCGTCAATTCGTGAACGTGATGGTCGAATTGTTCGGCTCGCCCGTTTACAAGAATTATGGAACCAATGCCGCGGAACGGATCTTCGAGCCTGCCGGATTCGCTTTGAAACTCGGGCTGAAGGATGTGAAGCTGGCGATCGAAGCGGCTGAGTCGGTGGGCGCGCCGATGCCGGTTGCAAGCATTATTCGAGACCACCTCATTTCCGCCATGGCCCATGGACAAGAGCAGTTCGATTGGTCGAGCCTAGTGTTGGTCGCCGAGCGGGACGCAGGTCTCCATTAAAGAGCACTCCATAATCGGATCGGCTGCCCAGAATGTCGAGCTTCTTGGGTTGTCAGCTCGCGAACTTTGTGATCACCCATTTGCCTTGGTCCTGATCGTACACAAATGAAACACTCGCATCGAATTCTTTCGGGCTAGGGCGCGCTCCGCACATAACGATGTGGTCGAGGTCGATGGTTGCCGGATGCGAACTCTGATCCGGAAGATCGAGCCGGTAATCGCAGGCGGCATTCTGCTTTTTCACGTACTTCAACCAGTCCTGCGCTTTGTTGTTGTAATGCAACAGCTCCCCTGCCTCTTGCGGATTCAAAGCGGGTACCGCAGCTTTCGGTGGTGCGCCGCATGAGGCAAGCAGCAGGGCGAGGGCGGCGAAAGAGGATAATCTGGTCATCTCAGACATCGTAATACTAAGTCATTGCGGCGGCGGTCTCTTAAGCTGAAAGACTCGGAGCGCTATGGCCGCAAAGAAGTCGCGGGTACGGGAGTCATTCAAAAACATTGCTTGCAACAGACGAATGGATGAAGGAACTGCCCACTCAGGATCGCGCTGCTTCCGGCGCGCGATGATCCCCTCAAGAGTCGCCTGCGGCCGGGTGCGAAAATCGTCGAGCAGAGCTGTCTGGTGGACGCAGGAGATGGTGCAAAACGGCGCGCAACCCTTCGGCTTACTTCCTTCACGCCTCAAGTCTTCCGGGCCGTAATCTTTAAGCGGTATAGCAGGGGCACCACGCTGCTGCGAGCAGTAATGGACCAGCCCGTCTTCACAGATGTACAGGAAGCGGCCTCCTGCGGGACAGTGCCAGGGGTTGGGCAGTCCACGGATCGTGTTCTGCTGAAAAGCATCGAAGTGCGCAAAGGAAAAGAGACCAGTGCCCAACCCCAGGATCCGATCGTAAACGTTTCTTTGCCGCGTTTGCAGCGGAGCCAGTTGCCCGGTACCGTCGTGCAAAATGCCTACTGTACTGTTAAAGCCCAGCTCTCGAGCCCGGGAAGCGATAGCATAAGCATCTTCCGGCTGCCTGATCTCGCTGCCCAGAACGGAGTTGATAGTGACGTCGAAATCGGCATGTTCGGCGAGCCATTTCAGCTTTTGATCAAGCACTTTCAAGCTTTTTTTCGAAACTTCGTCGGGCTGCACGTTGTCGATGCTGATCTGCAGGTAATCGAGACCGGCCGCGTTAAGGCGCTTGATCCGATCGGGAACCAGAAAGTAGCCATTCGTGATCAGTGTGGCGATAGCGCCTCTGTCGCGAACACGCCGGATGAGCAAATCGAGGTCCGGATGCAGTGTAGGCTCACCACCGCTGAACGTGATAATACTCGTTCCGAGCTCGCCCAGCTTATCGATGCGGCGCAGCATTTCATCCGTTGACACGGGGGCCGAATGATTGTCGAACTCGTTGCAGTACGTGCAAGCAAGATTGCAACGCCGGATTGGAATGATCTGCGCCAGCACAGGATGGTTTGCCGAAGCCATTGCCCGCACAAACATCCGCGCTTCGCGCCAGCGCCGGTCGATCCTGAGCAGGGGCCGCATCCTAGTGGATAGACGTCAGCAGCAAGCCAAACGATTCGCCTGGCTGAACTGCCTGGCCGTGTTGCAACGCGATCTATGAGGACCTGATGACTGCACTTTGCGTCGGACGGCTTTGTTCCACGGATCTTTTGATGGAGGATCCGTAAGAGGACTACGGACCTCTCAGGGCCGAAAATCGCCAGCCAGGCTTCACTTATCACTCTTCCCTGCTTAGGTTGGGCTCTTGATAGTTGGTCCGCATCTCAAACCTATGAGCCCTTTTACGCAGCGCAAAACTAACTTTGAAACACTACGCTCTGCATACGACCTTGCGTTTCAACAGCTAGCCATTGAGGTGCAGAATTCGATCCAGCAAAATGCTCAAACCGGCTCTGCCAACGTCAACATCTTGCAACTCGAGGAACGAATCTCAGCCGCTCACCGCTGCTATTTGCGAAGGCGCAATGATCTAGCCGACTACTTACTTTCGAAACGAGCGGAAAAACCGCCCCCTGTGAGATCCGGGAAACGGGGCGACGCATTTTCAACTGTCGATTGCTGCCGCTCGGAACCTATACCGCAAACTGTTCGCCGCCAAGCGGCGAATCTCTTCGCGGGAGAACCCGAAAATCTCTGCCGCCAGCGTGTATTCATGCAGTAGGTCGGTGAAGAACAGAGCAGGATCGTCCGTCCCCAACACAATCGGTGCACCGGCATCCCACAACTTGCGCAGGGGATGTTTGAGTAAACTCGTCACTGCACCCGTGCACACATTGCTCGAGAGGCAAACCTCCAGTGGTATGCCGCGTTCTCTTAAGGTCTCGAGCAACTCCGGGTCTTCGATCGACCGGATGCCATGGCCGATTCGTTGCGCGCCGATATTAATTGCCTGCCACACGCTTTCAGCTCCAGCAACTTCGCCCGCATGGCAAGTCAGGCCTAAACCAGCCTCTCTTGCCTCCCGATATAACTGCGCGAACCATGCCGCGGGGCCTCGCTCCTCGTCTCCCCCGATGCCGATCGCCACCACCCCCTCCGTCCGGTACTCCCGCGCTATCGCGAATACCCGCGCCGCTGGTTCCACACCGAACTGGCGTATGGCGTCGAAAATCCATTTCACTTCCATCCGGCCGAACCTGCGCGCCTCCTTACGAATCGCCTGGAAGACCGCTTCCACTTTCTGCTGTTTCCAAAGAATCACGCCCACTGAGAGCGTAATCTCCGCATAGATCACATTCTGAGAAGTAAGCTTTTCGAGCAGCCGCCGGGTAGCCAGCGCATAGGCTTCCGGAGAGTTCAGCTTCTGCGAAACCCATACGTAGGCTTTCAGAAATCCGGCGAAACCGGAATAGTGCAGCGTGGTCTGAATCTCATCAAGCGACAGCGAAGGATCAAGCTCCCGGATCGTCTTCGGTTCTACGCTGCCCTCCAAATGCAGGTGAAGTTCGGCTTTGGGCAAAGACCGGATGAACGCTTGCGAACTCGTTTCAGGATTGTCCACGGATTCCGGTCATTGTGCCCTCCCTTGCCATAATAAACGTGCGATGACTGAGCAAGAGATAGAGGCAATCACAGGCGGCTACCACGGGGACGCCTTCGCGGTTCTAGGGCCGCATGCGTCGGACGCTGGTTTGAAAAGCGGTTGGGAAATACGTGCGTTTTTTCCGCAGGCGAAAAAACTGCAAGTGCTGATGGGAGATGAAACGGTTCCGGCCGAGCGCGTTCATCCTGCTGGCCTCTTTGTGGCGGAACTGAAGACCCGCCCCGAGCGCTACCACTTCCGCCTCACCAGTCACAACGATCACGTTTGGGAAGCCGAAGACGTGTACCGCTTCCCTCCAATCATCACCGACTTCGACCTGCACCTCCATTCCGAAGGCACGAATTTCGAAGAGTACAACATGCTCGGCAGTCATCTTGTCACCTGCGAGGGTGTCGAAGGCGCTCGCTTCGCTGTCTGGGCCCCTAACGCAATCGTGGTCAGTATCGTAGGCGATTTCAACGGGTGGGATACCCGCCAAAACCCCATGCGTAACCGCACCGGCGGCGTTTGGGAGATCTTCATCCCGGGAGTAGGTCCGGGAACGCCCTACAAGTACGCTGTGCAATCCCGTTTCCGTGGCTATAGCCAGCAAAAGGCTGATCCGTTCGGGTTCTGGATGGAGACGCCTCCCAAATCGGCCACTCTGGTGGTGGATCTCTCGAAACACGAATGGCAGGATCAGGCTTGGATGCAGCGGCGCGGCGAGACGAACCTACTCGACAACCCCGTCTCCGTTTATGAAGTGCATCTCGGCTCATGGATGCGCGATCCGAACAATCAGCCGCTTTCCTATCGGGAGCTGGCAGCCAAACTGGTGCCTTATGTGAAAGAGATGGGCTACACGCACATCGAGCTGATGCCCATCGCCGAACACCCGTATTCCCCATCCTGGGGCTATCAGGTCACAGGCTACTTCGCGCCAACCTCCCGCATGGGGCCGCCAGAAGACTTCATGTATTTGGTCGACGCCTGCCATCAATCCGGCATCGGCGTAATCATGGATTGGGTGCCGGCCCATTTCCCGAAAGACGCCCACGGTCTCGCTTACTTCGACGGCACGGCCCTTTACGAGCACCAGGATCCGCGTCTCGGAGAGCACCGCGATTGGGGCACGCTCATCTTCAACTTCGGCCGTAACGAGGTGCGCACCTTCCTCATCTCGAACGCGCTGTTCTGGTTGAAGAAATATCACATCGACGGCCTGCGCGTCGACGCAGTCGCCTCCATGATTTATCTCGACTACTCACGCAAAGCGGGCGAGTGGCTGCCCAATATTTATGGCGGCAACGAAAATCTCGAGGCGATCAGCTTCCTGCGCAAAACGAATGAACTGGTTCACCAAATACCCGGCGCGGTCACGATTGCCGAAGAATCAACTGCGTTCACCGGTGTTTCGCGGCCCGTCTACTTGAACGGACTCGGCTTCACGATGAAGTGGAACATGGGCTGGATGCACGACATGCTGCACTACTTCGAGCTGGATCCCATCTACCGCCGCTACCACCAGAATGAAATTACCTTCAGCATGGTCTATGCGTTTACCGAGAACTTCGTGCTGCCCATTTCGCATGACGAGGTGGTGTATGGCAAACGCGCGCTGCTTGACAAAATGCCGGGCGATGAGTGGCAGCGCTTTGCCAACGTCCGTGCCTTTCTCAGCTACATGTACGGCCATCCCGGCAAGAAGCTGCTCTTCATGGGCTGCGAGTTTGGCCAAACCGCCGAATGGAATTCCGAAGGGCAGGTGGAATGGTGGCTGTTGCAATTTCCCGTGCACCAAAAACTCAAGACGTTCTGCGCGGCGATTAACCAGCTCTACCGCAGCGAACCAGCAATGTATGAGATTGATTTCCAATATAAGGGCTTCGAGTGGATCGATTTTCACGATGCCGATAACTCGATCGTGGTCTTTGTGCGCCGCGCTAAACGCCCCGACGACTATCTCGTGTTCGCCTGCAACTTCACCCCGCAACCGCACTTGAAATACCGCCTGGGCTTTCCCGAAGCCGGCCTGCACAACGAAATTTTCAACTCCGATGCCGAAATTTTCGGTGGCAGCAACTTGGGGAATGCCGGCGCAGTGGAGGCCGTCAAGACGCCTTCGCATGGCCGGGCGGCATCCGCCGAGATCGTGATTCCTCCTCTTGGTGTGGTCGTCTTCAAGCCTGCGCGCCCGCTACCGCCGTTACCCGTCAACACTCCGGATGAGGCCAAGAGCCTGGTCTCAAGCTCGCGAGCGCTAGACATGTAGGGAGCAGGCACGTGAGCGGGCGACGTACACGAACGAGAGATCTTGGAATAATCGCCTCAATCGGAGCCGCGCTCGTCGTAAATTCTCTTGCCGCTTCAAAACCTGAGCATGGACCGAAACAATACAGCTTTCGAATTCTCCACGTTTATCCACACGACTCCTCCGCATTCACCCAAGGACTGGAATACCGGGGTGGATTTCTGTATGAGGGCACCGGCCTCCTAGGGCGATCCACGCTTCGCAAAGAGGATCTCGCAACCGGCGAAGTGTTGGAGTCAGTTGCATTGGGGCCGGAACTCTTCGGAGAAGGCATCACTGTCATCGACCAGCGAGTGCTTCAGCTCACGTGGCAGTCACATTTGGGCTTGGTGTACGACCAGCCTAGCTTTCGCAAACTACGGAGCTTCGGCTACAGCGGCGAAGGCTGGGGGCTTGCGAATGACGGCCACATCATTTACATGAGCGACGGCACATCGCAGATTCGCTGTCTCGATTCCCTCACGTTCGCCGAACAACGGCGGATCACCGTTCATGATGGCCAGCAGCCCATCACGATGCTGAACGAGCTCGAATGTGTTCGCGACGAGATCTATGCAAATATCTGGTACTCCGATCGCATTGCTCGCATATCGCCGGCCACCGGCTCAGTTATCGGATGGATCGATCTGTCGGGATTGGTTTCGAAACAAAATCTACCGGATCCCGAGGCCGTGCTGAACGGGATCGCCTACGACTCGATGGGCGACCGCCTATTTGTTACCGGCAAGCTTTGGCCCCGGTTGTTTGAGATTAGAGTGATCCCGAAAGATTAACCACGCGCCAAGCTCGTGCGCTAACTCTCCGGGCTGCATTTGGAAGCCGGGACATGGTACCTACCCCTACGGACCCGGTCAGCGAACTCTTGCTTTGAGAATATCGGCCGTGCGCTGGTGTCCTTTCTCTTGCGCTATTTCGTAAAGGGTCCGGCCTTCCGGGGAGCGCAGTTTATCGTTAGCGCCCTGGTCCAGTAGCAGTCCTAGCAAATCCGTGTGGTCGAGTGTGACAGCGAAAACAAGTGGGGTGTACCATCCCTCTGCAAAGAGCGGATACAGTGGATACTCCTGGAAGGGTCGATTGATCGCACTAGGATCCTCGTGAAGGATAGCCAGAATACGCTCGGTTAATCCGTACTCGACAGCCTCCATGATGTCCACCGGTTCGCGGAGAATCAGATTCCGAACTTCGGCGTGCCCCGCATAGTTGGCCCATCCGGCAGGAGTTCCGTGATACTTCTCCTCTCTCGCGCGGACGTTCGCGCCATGCTTCAGAAGTACCGAAGCAGCACTGAGATTTCCGTTAAAAGCGGCCGCATGGAGCGGTGTATATCCGAAGGTGGAGTCCACAGAGGTCTTCGGGTCATCCCGGACATCCACGGAAGCACTGGCTTGGATCAGAGCTTCTATGATCGCGCCAGGCGCCCGCTCACTCGCACGCAAAATGAGATTGCCCCAGCGCCCGCCCGGTTTGAGCGCATGCGGATCTCTGTGCAACAGCCTTTCGATATCGCGACTTCTTTGCAAAGCGACCGCGGAGGGCAAACGGACCTTTGCGCCGCGTCCGAGCAGAATCTGCGCCATATCCGTTTCACCACTCAGCGCGGCTTGATCGAGCGCGGTGAAGCCGGCTTCGTCGAGAGATTCCGTATTCGCACCCAGATCCATTAGCGTCGCGAGCGATCGGGATTGCTTCTTGATCACGGCAAGGTGCAAAGGCCTCCGGCGCCGGTTAGCCGTATCCATTCGCCTCTCTAAATCGGCGCGTGACTGAGATACAAGCTGCCGGATTGCTTCTGTATCTCCCATCGCCACTGCTGAGAAGATGTTGTGCCTGGCTCCATGCGCCAGAAGGCAGTCCACAATCTCACGATCCGCGCTTACGTATTCCCAGGCAGTAGCCCAGCCGATCACTTCGAGTTCGTGATAGTCCCCCTCGCCAACAGCGTCAGCGCCGTGTTCGATCAGGAGGCGAATGATCGAAAAACGCTGCTTTTCCGCGGCGAAGTGCAGCGGAAATGCGTTATCGCCCTCACAACGAAGGTTCGGATCGGCGCCGCGATCGAGAAGAAGCCTTATTGCTGACTCCTGATTTCCAAAAACGGCTTGATGAAGAGCGGTTCTCACACCGGGGCCGCCCGGTTCGTTAATGATTCCGGGGTGCGCATCAAGGAGAGATCCGAGCCGCATGAGGTCACCTCGACCTGCCGCTTCGAGTAGAGACTTCACGGTCTCAGCGGTCGGAGGGTCAGCTTCTTGAAGCAAGACGTGAGCCTTCAACTTGGACCACGTTGCGAATCCATGTTCCCTGGCGATAACCAGTTGGGCATCGGCCAGCGTAAGCCGGACATCTCTGATCGAGTCTTCCGGGGATCTGGCCCAGTGCGGGTGGTGTTCTTTAATGCGCCTGAGTGATTCCGGATCCGCTGCTTCATAGCCTTTGAGGATCGTCTTGGCTTGCTTTTTGAGCTGTTCAAGATTGGGGCGTGACGGTAGGTGCGTGTTCATGAAAATCTCCTTCCAGTGGATTGCCTGGGTCCGCATTCGCAGGCTGAAAGAAGATTCGAGATTTGAGGACTGACACTTACTGAGGTGGGCTTGGCCCTTTCCGCGGACGGGATGCGCCCTCAGCGCTGAATCGAGCGTATCTCTCTCGCAGCCGCGAAGTCAATAAAGGCGACATGTCGCTATCGCCCTACCTGGTGAGCATTCCGGTTGAAGCAGAAACGCAAGGTGAGTCCCTACTATACGGTCCCCGCTACAGCAGCACGAAGGACGAACTTATCACCAGCGCCAGTCCTAACATCAGCACCCATGACCAGCGGTTACCGAAGTTCAACGTGTAGCCAAGACCCGTTCGCTTCTCAAGAAACAGCGCGGCGTCATTTGGGTTGTAATAGATCACCCCCGCTTTCCAGCATTCGTTGGGAGTCGGTTCCATCGCTATCTCGCCGGGCTCGGAAATATTGCGGGCCATGATAATCAGCATCGGGATCATGAAAAGCATCGGACCGAACACCAGCAACCACATGGGTATATGGATTAGTGGGGCCACCGAGATTCCGGCAAACACAAGGCCAAGCACGTATTCGATGCCGATCATCGCTCCTAACATGAGGCGGCGGAAACGGGACCGGCGCGCGCCGAACCACCCCGCAATGGCCATGATCAGCAGCCAAACGCATAATTCGATAGCGAACAATAATGGCCCGTAAACCCCATGCGTACTGCGCTCGCTCCAACGATTTGGCTGGCCGTCGACGCCCCAGTGAACCGGAAAGCGGGCTGGAAGGCGCTCCCAATTCAGTTTCAGAAAAACCGCCGCCGCTGCGATGATCCCAAACGGGCCCGTAGCGAGCCACGCGAACCAGGGTAGTCGATCATCCCAGTCGGAGAGGCGAGCTTCGCGTGGCCCTGATGGCTGCTGCACCGAGAACCGGGCGAGCCGGCGGTTCTGCCAGAAAAAGCCAAGGCCGCTAGTCAGCAGGATGATCAGCGGTTCAGCTACCGCGAGTGGTCCGAGAGCGCTCTCGGGCGACAAAAGCAAGCCGCAGACACAAGCAATCGCGACACATCCGACGAGAGCGCGGAAAGCCGCCATCGACCGCCGCGCCGTTTCGGTTTTCCGGAACTCCGAACCTACCGGTACCGCGAAGAGAATGCCGCGCCGCGTCATGTTTGGTATCGCGAAAATTACCGCGCCCACAAAAAGAGAATTCAAAGCAAGAATGAGTCTCATGAACGAACTACCCTCTCCGCCGTTGCGCGTAACTCCGCCGCAAGCTCACCGGCATCGGCCCCTTCGGCACGCATCTGGGCCACCAGGCCGCGTAAGCGGTCCCGGAACTGCCCAAGCCAATCTTCGGTGACAGCTTCCGGAGCGGATCTGATGACCACTACTGCCGCCCGGCCATGGCGCAATTCGAGCCACCCCTCGGCCGCAAGTTGCCGGTACGCCTCGGCTACCGTGTTGAAGTGCACGCCCAGTTCGATTGCCAACCGCCGGACGGATGGCAGTGAAGCCCCGGGTTGCAGCTTCTTATCCACCAGCACGACGCGCAGGTTGTCTGTGATCTGCCGGACAGCGGGGACGCCCGATGCAGGATCAAAGCGAATCGTTAGATCGGGCATCCATGTATAGTGTATATAGACACTATACAATTGTCAAGAACCTTCAAGTCCAGCCGCTAAATCCCGACCTGGCCTTCCAGACTCCGCCACAGATACCAGCTTGCGAAGGTGCAGTACGGATGCCATTTCTCAGCAATTTTCGCCAGCTCAGCCGGCTTGGGCATCTCCGCCAGTCCGTACGCTTTGCGTGTGGCATTCCGGATTCCAAGATCTCCCACCGGCATCACGTTCGGCCGCTGGAGCGCGAAAATCAGAAACATCTGTACCGTCCACACCCCGACTCCCCGGACTTGAGAAAGCAGCGCAATGATCGCGTCATCCTCGAGATCTGCCAGCTTCGCAAATCGGATTTCTTTCCGTTGCACCCGCTCAGCCAAGTCGGTCAGAGAAGCGATCTTCTGCCTGGAAAGACCGCAGGCCCTGAGTTCCTCGGTAGTCAATCTCAAGAACCCGCTGGCGGTAAATCTCCGGCCCACCGCACGCCGTAAGCGTCCGAAAATCGTACTGGCTGCTTTCCCGCTGAGCTGTTGGAACGTGATCGACCGCGCCAGCGTCTCGAAAGTTGGCTCTCTCGGAACCATCACACAGGGCCCAACCCGCTCAATGATCGCGGCCATCACGGGATCAGCCGAGCGAAGATGTAATGTCGCAGATTCCATTTGTTTGCCCGCTCCGGCGCGGATGCTTTTATCCTAAGCGACAGAGTGAGCCGGTCCGCTCTTCACAATTGAGAAGATAATCGTATTCAGATGAGCAGTTCGTTCGGCAAAATCACCCGTTCCGCCTTCGTATTCGCAGCAGTCGTCGGTTTCACGGCCATCGCCGCGCCCCAGGCCGTCCAGCCCGCCCCCGGACAAGACCCGGCCGGAAATCAGGAGCCCACTATCCGTGTCGGCGTCGATCTGGTGAACATTTTGTTTACGGTTCGCGCCAAAAAGGGCGGCCAGCTCATTCCGAACCTCGAAAAGCAGAACTTCAAAGTCTACGAAGACGGCAAAGAGCAAACCATTCAGCACTTCTCGCGGGAAACCGATTTGCCACTCACGCTTGGCCTCCTGATCGACATCAGCGCCAGCCAGGAACGCCTGATCGATATCGAGCGGGACGCCGCTTCTGCCTTCTTCTCGAGTGTCATTCGAAAGAAAGACGAGGCCTTTCTGATTTCTTTCGGCAAGAGCACCGATCTGCTGCAGGATTACACCAGCTCGCCCCGCCTCTTAAGCGCCGCATTGAATGATCTTCGAGGCGACGGGCAGTCCCCGGGGCTAGGGCCGATCCCGATTCCGAATACGGGTCCCGTTCCGCAGACGGGCACGCCGAAGGGCACGCTTCTTTTCGATGCCGTCTATCTGGCCGCGAATGAGAAGCTTAAAAGCGAAGTTGGACGTAAAGCTTTAGTTCTGATCACCGATGGCGACGACCAAGGCAGCACTTACGACATCAGGACAGCCATCGAAGCTGCCCAGAAATCGGATGCCATCATCTACAGCATTTACTATGTCGATCACGGCTTTTATATGCAAGCGGGGATGTTCGGAGGCGGCGGCGAAGGCGACCTTCGGAAGATGTCGAGCGAAACCGGCGGCCACGTATTTACTGTCAGCAATAAGCATCCGCTCAGCGAAACTTTCAAGGAAATTCAAGACGAGCTGCGCAACCAGTACTCGATCGGCTATGTACCGACGAACGCCACCCGCGATGGCAGCTTCCGTCACATCGAGATCAAGGTCGACAACAAAGATGACCGCGTTCAGGCGCGCAGCGGATATTATGCTACGCCGAACGATGCGCGCTAACGCTCTTGCGCGCTTCTAAATAGGCGCTGACAGCCTCGCGTAAGGGCGGCATAGGCGCAATTCCGGCTTGCTCCAGCTTGCGATTGCTGAGCGCTGAAAACTTTGGGCGGCGCGCGGCCGTCCGGTACTCCCGCTCATCGCTGGGCTGCAGAGCGGGACTGATGCCAGCCAGTTCGAAGATCAACTTTGCAAATTCGTACCACGAGATCGCTTCACCGCCTCCCATGTGAAATACGCCTCGCAAATCCTTCTCGACCATATCCGCCGTCCGGACCGCCAGTGCGGGCGCATAGGTGGGCGAAGCAAAATGATCTTCTACCACGCGTATCGGATTGCTGCCTTTCCCCAGGCGCAACATAAGTTCTACGAAATTTCCGCGCGGAGTAAACATGCCCCCTGGCCCAAATACGCCTGAAGTGCGAATAATTAACGGCGCGGAGAGATAAGCCTGAGCATAGAGTTCGCCCGCCAGTTTTGAAACCGCATAGGCTCCTAGCGGGTGGGTCGCATCCGTCTCGACGTAGGGGCTGCCCTTGCTTCCATCGAAAACGTAGTCGGTGGAATAATGTACAAGTTGCGCGCCCGCTTGCCGGCACGCCATCGCCAGATTCCTGACCGCCAGCGCGTTCGCTTGGTAAGCCGCCAGTGGCTCTTGCTCGGCTATGTCCACCTGGTTATAAGCCGCGCAATTAACCACAAAATTCGGATTGGCTCCGCCAATTGCCTGTTCTACTCGCGCGCGATCAGTAACGTCCAGCGATTGCCGGTCAAAGCGTTGAACCGTCCACTGCCGGCGTTCGAACTCACGGCAAACTTCAACCCCAAGCTGGCCGCCGCCTCCGAAAATAACGACCTTCTCCTGCATCCCTTTGCAGCATAGCCCAATCTGAGTTTTATGCCCTACTACACAGAACAGGGACCCGCAATCCGGTCTTTACGCGCACATCCTGGCCAGGCTCGGCCCAACGCTCGCTCCAATGCCCTCGCCCAGCAGCCGGGACCTGAGATTCATTAAACTCTGCAAGCCCGTCAAGACCTGCTCTACTTTGATTTCCGCCTTCCAGTAGCCATTCGCTTCCGGCTTGGAGCTGACGACTTCTCCCAGAAACAGAGCGTCGTTGTACTCCACACTGACCGGAGCCGATACCGGCGCGCGTTCTGACAGCTCGATGACGAGCCGCTTTCCTTCTATCACCAAAAAAACGCACGGGATACTATGCTTTCGCCCGTATTCCCCGGCGGATGCCAAATTGAGAACTGCGGATTTATGAGGTTGATCGAATGAGGTGGTCACAGCAGACTCATCGGCTGTGCCCGCAAAAACATTAGGCGCGGGTCCGCGAGTTCCGTTGTGCGCGAGTTACTTAGAAATGCGGGTCGATCAGCAACCACAGCGACGCGCCAATCGCCAGGGGCAGCAGAAATTCGAGCCACGTCCTCACTGACCGTAAATTAGCCAGCACCTTCGACGTGCGATTCGGTTCCGGCTGCTTGGCGCGGAGCGTGTCGACCAAACGGCATCGCACATCGCTCCGTCTCCCCTGCAAAGCCCGCACAAGCTCTTCCCGTCCCCGCTTATCCGCAATCAGAATGGTCGCCGAGTTCATGCCGCGCGTAGTTTCCATCAACTTGCGCCGTAACTCCGGTGGAACATCGTCCACCGACCTGTACACTCTGGTCTTCTCACCGCTAGCGATAAAAATCGTTGCGCTTCTAGCCGTCAGACTTGCCATGCTGTCGTTCCCGCCCTAATCTATCGCCTTCGCTTCATCGCGCTGGCCTTAATGATCCTACCGAACTCGATTCCTGAGGCCCGCTCCTCGAGGGGTTCGTCGCACAACGGACTCGCAACCCACGTCGAAATCCGTTGAAGTTCCGCTTTGATCTGGCGGTGCGGGATCGCGGCCTCTGCGACTTCTACGTCCCAGACGCGCGCAACCGCTGTTCGGCTACAATCCCAATTTGATTTCCCGCGTTCACCAGGGTAACCTCTATGAATCCAAGCGCCGCTTTCGAGAGTGATTTATCCTTCCGGTAAATCAAACCTACGCGCCGCATTATCGGTTCGGGCCCTAAAGAAACGCACACCAGCTTATTAGCTTCCACTTCTTCGACGCAATGCGACGCGGCGAGGAACGAAATCCCCAGATCCGCCATTACGAAACGTTTGATCATTTCCGTCGAATCCAGTTCCATCGAAACGTTCAGTTCCTCAATAACCGGATCCAGCCAAGCATTCAGCCTTGCGCGCGTGGTGCCGGTCTTGGGCAGCAGAACCGGCTCTCCCAGCAAATCGCCTGGAGAAATGCGGTCCTGTGACGCCAGCTTGTGACCCGCCGGAATCAGCAGCTTGATTTCGTCGGAATGAATATTGACAGCCTGCAGCTTCTTTTCCTGGACTGGTAATTGAGTAATCCCGAAATCGGCCTGATTATCGAGGACCGCTTGCACCACCCTGGTTCCGTAAGACCGGTCCACCAGCAGTTGAACGTTCGGGAAAAGCTTCTTGAACTCAGCGAAAACGCTAGGCAGGACGTAGATGCAGGTCGCTTCGTTCGCCGCGATCACCAGCTCACCCCGGGGCACTTTTTCGAGTTCGTTGATGGCGTCTTGCGCCCGCCGCCGTAAAGATAATATCTGCTCCGCATGCTCGGCAAAGATCCGGCCGGCCACGGTGAGTGAGATCTTTGTGCCGAACCGCTCAAACAGCGTGGTATTCAACTCTTGTTCCAATTGGCGGACTTGCGCGCTAATCGCGGGCTGCGTGCGGTAGCAGGTCTGCGCGGCCTTCGAGAAGCTCTTCAACCTCACGATTTCCAGAAACGTATGTAGCTGATCTAAGTCCATGGATCGGCGCGCCAGTACCCGCAAGCTCACGCGTGGAGCTTGCTGAGACCAAATTGTAGCAGCAGTGAGAGGAATTCTCACGCAGGCGATGTACTCATGACAACAGCTGCGAAGTCTCTTCTGATTCAGAGGCGCGTCGGCGTCTGGGCAGGACATGCTCGGGCGAAGATCCGTAACTTTAGAGAAAAAACTCAGATTGGAAATGGGTCAACCGCTGATATTTAAGGAAATGCAGCTAAGGCGCTAAGCAGGCGATCAATATCAGCATGGCTGTTATATAGATGAGGGGAAAACCGAATGTTCCCTCTTCTTAAAGCGGTGTCGATTCCCGCTTGACTAAGGAATTGATGAAGGTCGCGTGAGTGCCCTGCCTTGGGACGGATAACGACGAGACTTGACCGTGACGGCCCATCAGGGGGACTTAGAAGCTCCGAGCGGTTCGGATTCAGGCAATTTATGAGATATGAGACTAGCTCATTGTCGTATCGCGCGATTTCTGTGATGGATTGCTCTAGAAGATATTCGATGCTAGTGGTCCACGGCAAAAAGTTGAAGAAGTTTGCGGTACCAAATACGTCAAAGAGGTGGGCTCCGAGAGCGGGATTAACTTCAGTCTTTGCCCTTTGTTCCGATTCGAGTTGATGGCCCGTTTGCATGGCGAGCCAATAGGCGTGGCGGATTTCCAGGGAATCGAGCAGGTTTGGCGTCATCCAGCAGAATCCGGTACCGTAAGGTCCGCAGAGCCATTTGGAGCCGCAGCTTACGACTGCATCAACCGCGACCTTTTGCACATCAAGCACTCTCGCGCCGATTGCCTGTGAAGCATTCAGAACGAAACTCACGCCGGACGCGCGACAGATTTCCCCAATCGCAGCGATATCGGCAGCAAATCCCGTGAAAGAGTTAACCCAGGTGGTACAGAATAGGCGGGTGGAGCTAGCGATTTGGGGGGCCAATTCGCCGGCCGAGATCGCTCCGTTTCCGGCTGTTGCGAATCGAATCCGTACGCCAAGTTTTTGTAGAGGTAGCCAAGGAGATGTATCAGCCGGGAAATCGCCCTCGGTCAGCAAGACCTCATCGCCGGCGTTCCACCGGATACAGTTGGCCAGCAGATCCAGACCATAGCTCGTGCTGTTGCCCAGGATGATCTCGGACTCCGGAGCCCCGATCAATCGTCCGAGCGCTCGCCGCAGACGTTGGGGGACAGCTTGAAAAGACTCCACACCCATGCGGTGAGGCGAGAGTTTCTCGCTGACCGCTTGCTGGGCTGCGGCGGCGGAGGCCAAAGGCAGAGGACCTTGATCGGCGGCGTTCATCCACACCCGGCCGTCGAATGGTCCGAATGCCTCCGCATAGCAGGCTGTTTGACAAGCTTCTCCGTTCATTTGTCTCTTCACGATAGCTACCTTTCGCGCAAGCCACCTGTGGCCGGAAGCTGCTTGCTCGACCCTGTTCCCGTTTTGGCCCGACTAGGGTAAGCTATTTGACTAGATTACTCTTTAATCGAATGGGCCGGATGGATCTAAAACGGTCCGGACGAATCAGTCATTTGGGACCACTAGCATGAAGCCTGGCACGCAACTACGCTTAGAGCAGCTTGAAAGCAATATTGATACTGCATTGCGACTGCTCAACCAGTACGAAGAGTTGCTGGCGAGTGAGACAGAGCCGGCGCGGAGGCTAGGATACGAGCGGCAAGTCGCTCGTATGCGGGAATCGGCAAGCGCTTTCGAGCATGAGAAACAAGCCCTGGCCAAAGAGCCTCAAGCCATCCAATATCAGCCGGTATTCCTGGAGATCTCGAAAAAACTGGATGAGCTTCGCGATGAACAGCGCACGCGCGATCAGGCACTGTTGGCGGCGATTTTCGAGCGGCTGGATGAACAGAGTGAGCAGACTGTCAGGGCTGTCCTCGCAGCCGCGGACACCAATCAAATAGCTGCGGAAGAGAGCCGCGAGCTAGTATCCGCAGTCGAGCAGCACCTCGCTCAAATTGCAGCCAACGGGACAGGAACAGCGGCCGTTTCAGCCACGGCGCAGGTTGCCGAGGCCATCAAAGATCCCGCTCTCGATTCGAGTCACAAGTTGAAGCTATCGATTCCGATTGTTCCTCTTTTGCTGTCGTATGAAGCGGAAATCGGCATAGCAAGCGGCGTGAATCTCAAGCGGCTTTGGGATAAAGTCGTGGCAAAGACGCGGGGCAAACAGTGAGCGGGGCCGGATCTCAGCATGGGCCAGAAGACATCGGCAAGCTTCGGCGATACGAAAGCGAGTACGAACTTCTTTTACTGCGCGTGCAAGATCCTATGCAAGAGGACGCTCTCAAAGAAAAACTAGCTAAGATCAAAGCTCTCATTGCAGAACGCGAGAATCGCTTTGAGACCCTACCCGTACTCAGGCAAGCTACGGCAGCACCCGGACCGGAAGAAGTGTTCTCGGGAGAAGTGGACAGGACGGAGCTGTTTGACAACCTGCTTAACTTTGCCCGAACACGAGACATTATTTTTGCTATTGGCGGTGTTGGCTCCGGTTTAAGACATTCAAGGAACGATTTCACGAATATCTAGAAGCCAAACCAGCAGCGCGTCCCGTTAGATATGTGGATTTCGATCGCGACAAGTTCCAATCGATGCTCAGAGTGCGTCAGGAAACGAATGCCCTCTTGCGCGCAAATGGCGCGACCTATTTGGGAGAGGATCAACTCGAGCTGAAATGCCTTTTGACCTCGTTGGCCCATTCCGCATACTTGGCCCTTCGTAACGGGTTCGACGAGCAAAGAAACGAAGTTATTGCTGGCATGCATGTCGATCCTTACCAATTCATGAACTACTATTTCTCCCATTCGCAGTGTATGGCGGAGGCGGCAGCGGGACCGATCGTCGAGTATTTCTTATCCACTCTTCAGCGGTTCGCAGAGGCTACGGAAACAGAGAACATCCTGGTGTTCATGCCCTGGCCTGAACTCGCGAAATGCTTTCGGGACGGAGAGTCAAGTGACTGGAGACTTGGTCAGCGCCTGTGGGAGGCACTCGGTGATTTGGCAGGGCGCAAATTTCAATCGTCAGCAAAAGCTGGCCCGGTTCAGAGCAGCATCTACAACAGAGTGTGCTTGATCGTCGCTGGCAGGCATGTTCCGTATGGGCATCGCACATATATGCCTTCCCTCGTTTCCTCGTCTGTATGGCCGATTCCGTCGTTTACAGAAGCTGAAAGCCGAGGACTCCTGAAAGGCATTTCCCCGGCATTCGACAGCCTCGAGGCTGCTGAGAAGTTGATGCAGTTTACCGGCGGGTGTCCCTGGCTGACGTGTTACGCGCTCAGCTACGTGAAGTACCTCCATCAGCCCGGGGAAGGAACAGATCCAATCGCAATGATCGTAGAGGCGTGCAAGCTCGCTGGCGAACAAATGCCGGAGCACCGGCCAGAGAGCCCTGTCAGCAACTTCGCACATAGTTATCTCGCGAGAATTCGGTCCGAATTAGAGCGGGGTGTCGCCACTGATCGATCGTTAGTGGATGCGTGGGCAGGACGCAAACGGCGAAGCGGCATCGACATCGATCCCAGAGTCGAAGCCTTCGTCGCTTCCGGATTGGTTTGGCTGGAGGGCGACATTTGGAACAACAGCCATCAGAATTTTGTTTTCAAGAAATTCCCGAACGTTCGTTTTCGGGAACCCGGAACGCTGGCGCGAATCGCTTACGAGATAGCGACAAACTGTAAGCTTCCGGCGGCAACCTGGTAATGCCAAGCCACAGCAGAGCGCTCTTCCAATATTTCTCTCTTGCAAACAGAGTCTTAACAACCCCGGAACTCGCCGGGGTCACGGGTCTCATCAAACGGCTGCCCTCGCCGGCTGAGCGAAATCTGTTCACGTGCCCCGCGGCCCTATACCGGATGCGGGTGAAATCACTGCTGTCAGCCGTTGAGGATCATTTGCTGCTCTTCGCCGGAGAGCTGGAGGAACAGGATATCCCGCACATCGTCGAGGTACTCCGGAATATCGAAAGCAAGTCCCAACTGGCGCTTGTCACACCCGGCGGGAAGACCGCCCCAAGCCAAGAATTGCCGGACCGCGTGACGCACTGGTCTTCCGCCGAGCTCTTTGATAAGTTCCTTTCGATTCCGTCGGATTTTTATGCTCAGTTGCGGACGGAGTCCTCAATTGACCGGGTAAACGACTTTCCTGTTGTCTATCAAAGCCGACAGGCACGCGTCCTGAGCCTTCCAGGCCAAGGACCCAGAGAAAGCAACGTGAATGTGGACGAGTACTTGCTTGAGTGGCTGCAGGAGCATCAGCGAACGTCTCCAATTTTCCTCCTAGGAGAGAGAGGCTCAGGCAAAAGCTGGCAGGTATTACGATTTGCCCAGGACGCTTACGGTAAGCACAAGGAGGACCCCTGGCGCTTTGGGCCGGTCTTTTTCGTCAAGTTGCGAGAGCTAGTCAACCTGATTGAAGAAGCAAGTGCAGCCACTCCAGCCCTGTGCAGCTATGTTTTTCAGAAATACCGCTGCATAGCCTCTCAGTTCGATTCGAATGCGATGCTTGCAGCTCTGTTTGGGACAGGTCAAACCGCCGTCTGTGTGGACGGACTCGACGAGATGGACCTATTGCCAACTGATGAAGCCGTCAGAAGCCGGTTCACGTCGCTGCTAATGCTGCTCTCGAAGAGAACACGTTTTGTCCTGACGTGCCGACCGGGACACTTTCGCTCTCTTTCCGCTCTCCTGGAGCTGCCGGCCTGGTCCGGTACTCAAGTGGCAGACACGTTCGAAGTGCTCGAGCTGCTTCCGTTCGACCGGGCCAGCGAATTGAGCTACGTGAACGAGGCGATTGTGAAGCGTTACAACAGGCCGGTGACCGTCGCCGAGTTCATCGAGCGCCCCTCCGGTCCACTCGAAGCCGCTCTCTCCATATGCGGACGCCATCCTGCCCTGCTGGCGCACATCGCCGAGATGATCTCCAAGGGAGTCGAAGAACCGAGCGTTCTGATTGGGAGCGCAATCCGCAATGTGGTAGTCGCTTTCAACGTGCTGCGCGCAAGGACTCGTGAAGAGTACCAGATTGCGCCTGAACATTGGATCGACTTATCGATAGAACGCCGTGAAGAACTGCTCAGTGATTTGGCCTGGTATATGGCCGAGCGTTACATGGAGGCCATAGATCTGAATGCTTTACCGCTGCGAATCCGCCTAACTTACGAGATCACTAATGACGCCTTACAAAGGGACATCCGATCCCAAACAGCGTTCGAACTGGTAAACCGGGATGGTGAAAAAAAAGATCAGCCGGATCGAACGGGAGTGAGTGGGGAACAGGCCAGTTCGTCTTCCGGGAATGGCACAGCAGACGGGCAGGAACCTGCTCACCTGACAAGCCTGGTACGTTTCACTTTAAGGAACGAGAGAGTAGAGCCTGGGAGCAGCGATTCGAGCGTAACGGGAGCATATTTCCTCGCCAGGTACATCGCCGATCGCTTAAGTGAACCCGCGCCCTTTCGAGAGGCTACGGTTGAGGTCAAAATTCGTTTTCTGGGCAAGGTGCGTTTGGGGCCGATGACCTGCTCACTGCTGAAATCGATGCTGGCTGAACACAGCATTGTTCCTCGAGACCTTGGGCGGTCGGCATGGCAGCTCATCACGGGATTGGCACGGTCACACGGTTCGCGAGTATTCACGCCATGGTTTCGCCATCTCGCACATAATTTGCGGGAACTGGGCGCTCTGACTGATGAGGAAGCCTTGGCGCTCGACCCCTGGGACAATCTCGTGAGTTCCATTATCAGATCACCTTGCCGTCTGCAGCCCAGGTATGAGATGGTACTCGTACCTCCTCCCGATGACGCGTCCGGAGCGGCACCTTTCCTGCTCGGCTTGCATGAGGTGACTAATGAGCAGTATCTCTCGTTTCTCATGGCTACGCCGTCCGAGCCGGATCGCGACAGCACGGTTCAAGGTCCGGAATGGCGGGTCTCCAGAATGACACTTGCTGGAGCCGGAAGATCGCATCGGTCGCCGAACTTTGTGCTCTCGAACGAGTACCATCTCTTTTTCTGGCTGCCCTCAAATCCAAGTACACGCCAAACAGCCGAGGGACGCGAGGATTATTTGGATACGGTTTACCGACCGCGTCCTGAAACATTCAGGCATCCGGTATCGTATGTAAGCTGGTTTGCATCTGCAGCCTTTTGCGACTGGTTGTCTATCGGCGAGGGTATCGCGCGCAATTATCAGGCCGATCTTTTCCGCGCATTGGACGAACCTCTACCGAAAAGCACGGAAGAGGCGGGCGTAGAACCAGGTTCGGGATACCGTCTGCCTACGGCCGCTGAATGGTTCTGGGCTGCGCGCGCCGGACAACCGGACGTGAGGTGGCCATGGGAACTTTTCCCCTACTATGTCGCTCCTGAAACGAGGAGATTGCCCGTCATGGACGAAGAAGCTCACGAGCGATACAAGAAGGCGCAAGAAGTGATGCGGCAGATTCTGCTCGACACGGGAAAACAACAGTACGAAGTAACATTCGATGAACCGAACGACCTGGGCGTTTCCAGCCTGATTGGAAATGTCAGGGAGTGGTGCGACGATGCGGCCGAAACTGCCGAGACAGGTGAACGCGGACCGAGCCAGCGCCTGGTGCTCGGCGCAACCGGATATCTCGGTCGGCACACATTTGATTTTGAGCGGAAATACCGGGCGCCTTTATATCCCCGGAATACGAACCCAGATGTCGGTTTCCGGCTCGCCCGGTCCTTGACAGCCGGCGAGAAAAGAACGCTCGAAATCAGGCAGCAGCAGCTAGCTTCGCAACCCGATGAACTATCATCAAGCGGCCCGTTATGAATGGGTTTGGCCGAAACCGTAGGCGTGAAGAAATAAGGAGACTGCGTCGATGGCGGTAATGGGAACCGGCTCCGCGTACTTATTGCTAGTGGCCTTCGCGGTCACGATGTTTTTAGCAACAACAATCCTGTCGCGCGGTCATCGTTGGCAGACAACGGTGGGTTTCATGGCTGCCGGGCGAAACGTCAACTGGGTTCTTGGATCGGTATCGATTGCCGTTTGTTGGATTTGGGCGCCGGCACTATTCGTCAGTGTCCAGGAGGCGTATCAGCAAGGAATCCCTGGGATCTTCTGGTTCACCTTCCCCAATGCGCTCTGCCTGATTATCGTCGCCCCGCTGGCAGTGCGCATCCGCAAATATCTGCCCGGAGGTTACACTCAGCCAGAGTGGATCAGGCACCGGTTCGACGAGAGAACGCACCGAATGTACCTGATTCCATTCTTCTGGTATCAGTTGATGGCTGTCACGGTGCAGTTATATGCCGGGGGTACCATATTTTCTCTCTTGACGGGAGCGCGAGTCGAGCTCGTGATGGTCGTACTCGCCACAACGACATTGGCATATGGCATCATTTCCGGCATGCGCGCCTCAATCATTACCGATTTCCTGCAGTATGCGTTGATAGTGGCTGGCGGTCTTATCGTAATTCCATGGGCTGTGTGGGCAGCCGGCGGCCTGTCCGCCGTTGCTGGAGGATTGGGCGGCCAAACCGGACTACATCGTAGCGTCCTTGACCCGCAAGTTGCCTTCAATTTCGGAATAGTCCAGACCATTGGGCTCATCTCGGGTATGCTGGCGGACCAACAACATTGGCAAAGGGCTTTCACCATCAAGGATCGGCAACTTGTACGTTCCTACGTTATAGGCGGCCTGCTATTTGGAATCGTACCGCTGTCGTTGGGCCTGCTCGGTTTTCTCGGTGCGAACCACCGGCTCGGAATCTCGCTTCCAAAGGGCGTCGATCCGTCAATGATAGGGGTAGCCGTGATCACTCATTATCTGCCTGGCTGGGCGGTTATCGCGTTTTTATTGATGCTGTTGGGCGGGTTGTGTTCCACGTTAGATTCAGGCTTGGTAGCCGCAGCTTCTCTATTTGCGATGAACTGCTTCAAATATTCGAAGCCCGAGGAACTCCTGGCGCACAAAGAGCGGCTCGGCGAGCCGTTAACTGCTGCCGAGAATGCGCTCCAGGCAGATCTGGATCGAAAGATTCTGCGGCGCGGCAGAGCGGCAATGGTAGGCATTACGATTGCAGGACTGCTGGTTGTATTTGCTGTGCTTTACATCCCTGGTTTCGGTCTACAGTATCTCTGGTGGGTATTCAACACGGTGGCCGCATGTATAGCCGTGCCAACGGTACTAAGCTTGTACTGGCGCAGGCTCAGCTCGCGAGGCGTCTTCTGGGGCGTCATTACCGCTTTCTGTTTCGGCGTTCCCCTATTTGTGTATAGCAACATCAAGAACATTCCTTGGCTCACCGTCGCATCCTCGGTGGGAATCGTGTTAATCACGCTCGCATTTGCACTCGCCTTTCCGGCAAGAGAAAACTTCCCTGCCGGTCGCGTAGACGAACAGATTGCGGATACTGCATGAGGCAAAAATCCGGTAACCGGCCGAAATAGATTTCCCGACAAGTGACCGATCACCACTCATCGGAACCTGAGTAAGCGTTTCTCGGGCCGGTGCTTCTTCTCGCTTACGACTAAAGCCAGGAACAAGCAGCGGCGTTTAGGCAACACGGTCGTAATTCAGAGTTGACGAATCGAGGACTCTTCCGCAGTTGGTGCACTTATGTGCGATATTTGGAGGGTTATTAGCATCGTGATGCCGCGGGTGAACCGCTTCCCACGCAAGCGTTACACCGGCTAAACAAGCGGCACAATTCATATAGATCTTTATGTGCCCCGTCTTCGGATGCTTGAGCATCTCCTTAAGCCCAGGGCTTCCCGCCTCGGTCCACTCCTTAAAAGTGTTGTAACCAGGCGGCACTGAAAGGACGCACATCGCGACTTGGTGCCGCACTCGATCCCAATTCGATTTTACGTCTTTCGCCACGTTCTTTTCTCCTTCCTAATTTCTTTGCCTTGGGTTTTCTTGCACCGTTCAGGAAACCCTATTTTCGGGATCGTATCACACAAATGCGGTTTGCACGCCTAAACTCGGTTCAGCAAATGCCAGTAGCTCAACGCGCTCTTCGGACCGTGACTGTCAGGGTAGGTGAAAGTACTTAATCATTTATTAGATCGTGGCTCCGAGAGTCGCTGATCCCCAGGCAGACTGAAGCGCTTTTGCCTCAACCAGTGGCGACACCTTTCCTTGCAGGATGTCGATCGCGCCGTGCAAATTCTTTCTTATCTTGCCCGGTACACCTTCGATCAGAGTTCGATGCAGATTAAGGGCTGCAATCAAGACCTGTGTGCGCGCGTCATTCCAAGTCTCATCGGCCCAAGGCGAAGACAGTTCGCGTTCGTCCGGGTCAGTAAGCCAGCGCTGTGCTGATGGCAAAGCCGGCCCTAACTTTTCACGGAACGCGTTTAACAATCGAGCTTGTTGGGCCAGTAAGCTCTCGCGAAAGCAGACCTCGTCCTTGAGCCGGGCGATCTCCGTCCCGATGTCACATATGTATTGCTTGCGTGCATCGCACTCGGCGCGAGCGGCCTCGAATTCGGTTCCGCGGACTTCGCTGGCAGCAGCCAGGGCCTGATCTTTTTCGCGCCACTCGTGATAAGCCGCTCCTCGCGTGAAGATTGCGTCCACAAGGCCCGGCTTGAAATCCTGGTGGTCGCGACGAGCGCTCACCGACTCGTCCAGGCCGCTCTTACATCTTTCTCTACAATCCTCGGTGCTCTTCGCCTGCTGGCGAGCATCGAGGGCCGACGCCTCTGCCACTTCAAGCTTCGATCGGATGACGCTTAGTTCCTCTGTGAGCGCCTTTTGTGCTTCGATTGTCCGGTATGCAGCGATTCGCTCGTCACGAACGGCCGCTTCGCGCTCCACAAACATCTGAAAAGAAGTCACCGCGTTCTTCCACGCCAACGGTTTTGCTTTTACGGTCTGCAGATATTTTTGGAACCCCTTCTGCGAGCGCGTGCGAAGCTGAGGAGATTCTTTGTCGGCGAACCAAAACTTGCCAATGAATCTGCTGCGATTCCTCTTGCTGCCGAGCCGCGCCGCGATGAGGCCCCATGCTTCGCCCGAATTTGCCTTCGCATTACTCTGCCCGCGTTCCGCAAGGAGCCGGGTCGCGAAGTCGGCGAAGTAGTCGGTATTCGCCAAATACTCTTCGGCAACAGCGCGTTTAGCCGGAATTTCCAACGTGACGTTCTCCACTGCCCGGTTGTTCGACGACGCTACCACCATCTCGAAACCGAGAAGCTCCTTGCGCCAAAGGAAAATAGTCCGTTCGTAACCCGCCGTGTTCCAATGCGCCGGCGCACCGGCAAAAGCGTCTTCAGGGTGCTTCCATTTGGCTAGAGCCTCGGCACGCCGGACCACAATCGAAGCAATCAGGTCCCGAAGAAGGGTAGTTTTGCCCGTGCCCGGCGGACCGTTTACGCCGAACAGCGGAGACGACTGGCGATCGAAGGCGTCGAGGGCGGAGTTCAATGCAAACTGCTGGCTGAAATAAAGGGATTCAGCGACCGGCGCGGGCCAGCGAGCGGCCGGAACCAACTGTGGCGCGGTGTTCTGGCAAAGAGAATCCATCGAAGTTCGAACGTCACAGCGTTCCTCTACGTGAACGCTTTGCTCCGGAGACAAGAAACGAGAAAGAACAGCACTGCCATTGGAACGGGCGGCCTCCTCGGCTATGCACTCCAAATCGCGCAGAAAAAAACTGTTCAGGAAGTCATCAGGATCTGCCTCGAATTCGTACTTCTCGCTGACTTGACGGCCGGCCAGACGTAGCTCCTTTGGTTGGAGAACCGCCGTCACGCCAAGAGAGCCCGCAATCCGCTCAATCTCCGTTTCTAGATCTCCAGGCTGAATTGGGCGTCCGACGTGTACGCCTGGCTTGCGGTTGAGATCACGGCCGATCTCATCGTTTTCGCGGATAGCAAAGCGTTCGGCCATGCGCAGTCCCTCTTCTGCAGCGGCGGCCTCAAACCCGTTCAGCCAGGCTCCCAAAGCGGGCCCAGGATTCACCAGGCGTCCGACCGCCCAGGCACAGGAAGCCAGCACAAAGGTATCGAGGAGAGGGCGTCCCTCGGCCGTGATTTGCAGCGCGAAAAGGCAGCTCTCGCCGTCAGGTCGTCGATCGAAGTTAGCCGGGTCGCGGCCAAAGGCGCGTTCTAAGCGCGCGCGAACACGGCCTTGGGTATACAGACCGCAGTAAGCAGTGAAGCGCCATTTGCGGCCGTCCTCAGCTTCGGGAAACCAACGAGAGTGATCCCACGGCAGCAGGGTTTCCCCCGAGCCTCGCAGAACCGACTCCTTCCGATTATTAGGACTAAGCGGGGAATCTTCTGAGGAGAAAATAGCTCGACCGCTTTCCAATACCGCAGAATGCGCGCTTCTCTTTCCGTGGGGCTCACAACGCGCTTGTCAATTCACCTTCTTCAGGACTCGGGCCCCGGCCGGTAGTTCGAACGTCTTCGGCGGTACGGGCTTGTTCGCTTCCGCGGTATCCGCAAAGAACTGATACGTCTTGTAGCCGTTTCTTTCCCGCTCTACATCAAAAGGCCACATGACTCCCTGTCCGATGTCGCGGAATTTGTCGTAGACGGAAATCTCTTCATTCCGTTCTTTCGTCTCCGGATCCGTCCAGTTGTAAATCTGGCGGATAGGCAGATGGCTGTTGTGATCGAAATACACCCTGATCGTCAGGTTTTGCGCGTCGATGATATCGACGATCTCCACGTGCCTGCTCACATACACCTCGCTGCCGACGTAATCGAACTCCAACCCAGGCTCATTCAAGCGTTCGCGCAAGAAGTATAGGATGTCGTGCTCTGTTGTTCGAAAGTAGCGCTGCCAGTTCTCGTCTGGTAGTGGCCGGGCCCCTCGAAAGGTGATGTCCCATCCCTGATCTGACAGGAACAGGTACGAGTAGTCCTGCTTCTTTCCGAGCAGTTCCCGTTCCTGGATTGCTAAGCCCGTTGCAGGTTTCGGTTCCAGGTATTCAGTGATGATTGTCGCGCGGTCGAGGCCGCTCAACTGGTCGTGAAAAAACGAGTAAACCCGGCCGCTCGCCACCCGTGTCTTCAGGTGCAGGAATTGATCGCCCCCGAGCGCCGCCACGGCATCGTCGATAATCTGCTTACCCTTGGTCCCAGGTAGCACGCCTCCAAAGGCGCAAGTCAGACCCAGGGCAAAGAGGCATACCGCCTTCCCGAATAGACCTTTAGGCATGAGCCTAAGCGCAGACAATCGACTTCACCCAAGCTTGCGCTTCCGAGCTGGCTTCGTCGCGGTGAATCGGAGCATTCCGGCTGCGCAACGCTGCGCCCGTTCTTCCGCTCAGCACGGACTGAATTTCGGCCACCACGGCTAAGGCAACCTGCTCCGGCCCATCGCCGCCCAGATCCAGGCCCATCGGCATATGCAATTTCTGCGGCGCAGCTTCGGCGCTCATGCCGAGGTCAGACAAAAGCTGCTCGGTTCGTTTGCGCGGTCCGAGTACTCCGAGGTACTTCAGCGGCCGGTCGATCAGGGAATGGAGCACATCCAGGTCCTGACTGTAGCTGTGCGTCATAACTACTGCTACCGTCCACTCGTCTATATAGGGTGCGGGCGAGCCGGCCGTTCGCAGCACCACTTCATCCGCATACGGAAATCTGTCAACCCTGGCGTATTGAGCGCGCCCGTCCAGCACCACAACCTCCCATCCAACATAGTTCGCCAGCTCAGCAACCGGCACGGCATCGTCGCCCGCCCCGAAAATGAGCAGCCGCGTGGGTGGCGCGAGCTCTTCCACAAATACCTCGGGATCTCGCCGATTGTGAGCCACCCGATCATCAACCTCGACGGTCAACCAATGGCCAACCGACTCCGCAGGGGACAGTAAATGGATCACCCGCGCTCGCTGCCGCGTCTGAGCCACTCGTTCTAAAAGCGGCAGCACAGATGGCCGGTCTGGAGTCACGCGTTCGAGTAATACATGAATGACCCCGTTGCAGCCTAGCCCGTAGCCTCCGGTCGAAATCTCTCCCTCCTCAGTTGTGTCGTACTTCCGCAACACAGGCCCTTTCGCGGTCAGCCACCAGGCTTTCTTAATAAGGTCCGCTTCCAGGCAGCCGCCGCTGATGCCTCCGGTCCGCTCGCCGCTCTGCGCTTGCAACATGCGCGCTCCCGGCATCCGGTAGGACGATCCTTCGGTACGTACGACGGTGGCCAAAACCGCGGATTCGCCTTTCTCCGCCAGCTTCCGCCACAACTCCAGTATTTGGTTTCGTTCCCGCATGGCGTGTAAGGAAGTCACCTTTAGATTAGCGGTTCGGGGCGGAAGACTTGGTGGACCTGGATGAACACAGCATGCTGAACTGCAGCACAGGTGAGGCCCGAAACGGTTTTCCATCGATCCATCATCTGCGAGGAGTTTGAATGGAACAGATTTATCATCAAACGGTAAACAGTCTGATAACTGTTTGTCTCATGTGAGGGGTAAGCGCGACGACCGGAAAGCGGCGAGTTGCTGAAAGGAACAACGTAAGAAAATCTTGTGATCATCAGCCGGTTTGAACGTAGTTCCGTGCGGGGCTTCATTCATCAGCCCGCAGTATCGGCCTCTGCGGGGCTCGTCATCACGCACGGGGCCGGAAGTAACTGCGAAGCTCCGCTGCTGATTGCTTTTGCCAACTCCTTTTGCAAAGCAGGAGTGCTGGTACTGAGATGTGATTTGCCGTTCCGCCAAAAGCGGCGATTTGGGCCTCCGGCATCCGCGACAGCAGCAGAAGATCGCTCAGGCCTGAGGGAAGCCGTTGCCCTCGTTCGAGAAATAGTGCCGGGTCCGATCATTCTCGGCGGACACTCGTACGGCGGTCGACAAGCAAGCATCCTGGCTGCAAGTGAGCAGGATTTGGTCGATGGTCTCCTACTGTTCTCGTATCCGCTCCATCCGCCTGCTCGACCGACGCAACTGCGAACGACACACTGGCCAAGCTTGCGAACACCCTCGTTCTTCGTGCATGGAACTAAGGATCCGTTCGGGTCAGTTGATGAGGTGCGATCCGCACTCCCGCTGATTACGGCCCCCACGACACTTGTCACGATCGGCGGAGCGGGTCACGAGCTTCAACATGGACGATTTGATATTGACAACATTGTATTGGCTCCGTTTCGGGCCTTCATGATTGCCGCCGGCAATCGCGCCGATAACTAGAAGCGGCTCTGCGCCAGTCGCGACTGCATCGGGTAGGCGGGCATCCGGTGATTCGTGGGATAAATCCTGATCGCAGGCGAAGAATCTCACAAAGGGGCGGCGCCGTTGAGTGACGTGATCGCGGATGGTGCCGCTCAACATCGGATAAAGGGCTTCAAGTGCGTCGAGGACCGAGCGCTGCGTAGCTTGACCCTCGACCTCGAGCTTTACCTCACCTTGCACCTGGGCCAATACTCGTAGATGAGCGGGTAGCACGACTCGAATCATTGCAGTGTTTGGACCTCGACGGAAAGCACCGCCGGAAGATCCCGGACGATGGGCGCCCAGCTATCTCCAGCATCGGCCGACGCGTATACCTGGCCACCGGTAGTCCCGAAATAAATGCCACACGAATCGAGCGAATCAACGGCCATGGCATCGCGCAGCACATTTACGTAACAGTCGTGCTGCGGCAGACCGTTGGTAAGAGCCTCCCACTCGTGCCCGCCCGTGCGGCTGCGGTACACGCGCAGCTTTCCCTCGGGCGGGTAGTGCTCCGAATCACTTTTGATGGGAACCACGTAGACGGTTTCCGGCTCGTGCGCGTGAACGTCGATGGGGAAGCCGAAATCACTCGGCAGATTTCCGCTGACCTCTTGCCATGATTCGCCGGCATCATCGCTGCGCATGACGTCCCAGTGTTTCTGCATAAAGAGCAAACCGGGGCGTGAGCGGTGCATGGCGATGCGGTGAACGCAGTGGCCGACTTCCGCAGTTGGGTCGGGCAGGAAGTTGGACCGCAATCCACGTGTAATGGGCCGCCAACTTTCGCCGGCGTCATCGGTTCGAAACGCGCCTGCGGCAGAGATGGCAATGAACATCCGCCCAGATTGATTCGGATCGAGAAGGATGGTATGAAGGCACATTCCCCCGGCGCCCGGTTGCCAGCGAGGGCCTGAGCCGTGGCCACGTAATCCGGAGAGTTCCTGCCAGTTCTGCCCGCCATCAGTCGAGCGGAATAAGGCGGCGTCTTCAATGCCTGCGTAAACAGTATCGGGATCGGTCAAAGAGGGTTCGAGATGCCAGACCCGCTTGAACTCCCAAGGGTGTGGCGTGCCGTCGTACCACTGGTGAGTGCCGGGGATCCCATCGTACGCGAACTTGTTACCCACAGGCTCCCACGTCTTGCCCCCGTCGTTCGAGCGCTGGATCAACTGCCCAAACCAACTGCTGGTCTGAGACGCATACAACCGATTCGGGTCGACGGGTGAGCCTTTCAGATGATAGATCTCCCAACCGGCGAAATGGGGTCCACTGACATCCCATCGCGTGCGTTTTCCGTCCGATGTCAGCGTGAACGCTCCCTTGTGTGTCCCTACCAATACGCGCACTCCACTCATGTGTTACTCCGTTGAGCTTCCGAGGAAGCACCGTCGCAATTGACCATCCACGGTATGCCGAATTGGTCTACAAGCATGCCGAAACGAGCGGCCCAGAAGGTCTGCTGGAGCGGCATACGCACGTTGCCGTTCTCTGCCAAGGCGTTGAATAGCCGTTCTGCCTCCGCTGGATCCTTAGTTTGGAGCGACACGAAAAACCCTTGCGGCTGTTCGTAACGTTGAGGCGGGGCGTCCATTCCCATGAGGATTGTGTCTCCCAAGGCTAAGGTCGCATGCATGATCTTATTGCGCCATTCCGGCGAGACCGGCTGGTCTCCAGGCGCATCGGCATGGGTCATCATGAATTGGATTTTGGCGCCGAGGCGCTGCTCGTAGAACTTAAAGGCCATCTCGCATTGGCCCTTGAAAGCAAGGTATGTGTTCAGTTGCATATGGATTCCTTTCTTAATGATTATTGTTTCTGAAGTTGCGCGCGCATGCACTCCTCTGCTTGCTTGAGCTCAGGAGTAAACTCGGCGCCGAAATCCGAGGGCTCGAATAGCTGACGAATCTCGATCTCGGACTCTCCTTCAAATGGGTTGGGGCAGCGCTTAACCCATTCGATCGCCTCTTCCTTGGATTTGACCTGCCACAACCAGAAGCCAGCGATCAGCTCCTTTGTTTCCGTGAAAGGACCGTCGGTGACGGTGCGCTTCGGTCCGGAAAAGTGAATGCGCGCGCCCTTTGAGCTCGGCTGCAGACCCTCGGCCGCAAGCAGCACGCCAGCTTTTGCCAGTTCCTCGTTGAACTTTCCCATTTCGGATAGCAGCTTCGGATCGGGCCGAACACCCGTTTCTGAATCCTCAGTGGCTTTGACTAGCACCATGAATCGCATCGTTCTTTTCTCCTTGTTGTCTTAAATTGAGCTCAGAATTCTTAGCTGACCCTCTAGGTATGCCAACGATGTCAACCAGCGGGCGGATTTCGACTGTGCCGCGGCGTGCTCCCGGGATTCGGGCGGCAATATCGATGGCTTCGTCGAGGTTCTTGGCGTCAACCAGAAAATAGCCGCCGAGCTGTTCGCGGGTCTCAGCGAACGGGCCGTCTGTTATAAGAGGCTTGCCGTCACGCACCCGAACGGAAGTAGCTGTCGATGTAGGCTGAAGGGGGGAGGCGCCCAGGAACTGACCGTTTGCGCTGAGCTGATTTACCAGCCCGGTTGACTCCTGGTAGCAGTGCTCCCTTTCGGCCTCGCTTAAGGCTTCCTCGTCTGAATAAATCAGCATCATGTATTTCATTCTTAGTCTCCAGGGATAAGTCGAACGGCAGGTGCCCGGATCGACACCTCCGCGGCAGAAATTAAACTTAAAGTTTATGTCTGTCGACGGAATCAAGGCTGTTGAAGCGGTGTATCGCTCCGATTGGGGCCGGGTTGTGGCGACGCTGATTGGGTTGGTCGGGGACTTCGACATAGCCGAAGAGTCGGCGCAGGAAGCGTTCACGGCAGCTGTAGAGCAATGGCGGATGTCCGGCGTTCCTGAGTTCCCGCGGGCGTGGATCATTCAGACGGCTAAGCACAAGGCCATCGACCGGATCAGACGGCAAGAGCGCTTCGAGGAAAAACTCGAGTCGTACGCCACCAGCGGCCTAGTCCGCGACATCGAAGAGCCGGGCTACGACGCGAGCGAAATTCCCGATGACCGGGTCCGGCTTATTTTCACCTGTTGCCACCCGGCGCTCGCTTTAGAGGCTCAGGTCGCGTTGACTCTGCGGACACTGTGCGGGTTAGAGACGGACGAGATTGCGCGAGCGTTTCTGGTACCCGCAGCAACGATGGCACAACGGCTGGTGCGCGCAAAACGCAAGATTCGCGATGCAGGCATTCCGTATGCTGTGCCTCAGATGAGTGACATGCCGGGGCGGCTCGACGCCGTATTGACGGTGATTTATCTGGTCTTCAATGAAGGGTATGCGGCTACTAGAGGCGAGCCGCTCGTGAGAACGCACCTCTGCGATGAGGCCATCCGCCTGGGACGCCTGGTTAGGACCCTGCTGGGGCCGCAAGCTCCGGTAGAAGTCACCGGTCTCCTCGCCCTCATGCTGCTGCAAGATGCTCGAAGAGACGCCCGTCTCGATGAGGCAGGCGATCTCGTCATCCTTGAAGAGCAAGATCGCAGCCGCTGGGATCACAAACAAATCGCGCAGGCCCTGCCGCTGGTAGAGGAAGCTTTTCGGGGTGGCCCCGGTCCGCTGGCTTTACAGGCGGCGATCGCGGCCTTGCATTGTCAAGCCGCAAACGCGAAAGATACGGACTGGCTCCAGATTGTACGCCTTTACGATCTTCTCGAACGCCTGCAGCCGTCGCCGATCGTGTCCCTGAACCGCGCGGTAGCGGTTGCGATGGCGGAGGGCCCCGAAGTGGCTCTAGCGGCGATCGATGGATCTTCGATGGCCAGCGTTCTGGATCATTATCATCTGCTGCATGCGGTCCGCGCGGATCTGTTGAGGCGAATTGGATCCAGGGCGGAAGCGGCAAAGAGCTATGAACGGGCGCTTGCGCTGGTCATTAACAGCAGTGAGCGCCGCTTTCTGGAGCGAAGGCTGCAGGAGATTCGACCGCCGGCAGCGTGATTTTGCAGCCTAGCGCCGGCGGCCGGGCCAGAACACCAGCACGTACGTTGCGCCGAGAATCAGCAGAACCACGCCGGCCCACAGGGTGGCGTGATATTGGGCGAGAACGGTGCGAGGAGGATGACTCAGTTGGTAAACGCCCGCACTCAGCAGCATCACGGCATAGATTAAGAGCAGGATGCCGATGTAAAGCCAGACCGGCAGTTCAGACCGGTGTTCAGGGATTTCAGTGTTCATCGGAAGATCCATTGCAGATAGAGGAAGACAAACAGAGCCGCTGCGCCCCAGAAGGCCGGCCGCTGCACGAGCGGGTATTGCCGTTGCTCAGGCAATCGCGTGCACCCATAGACTAAGCCTTTTAATTCGTATTCGGGTCTTGGGCTAGTGAACCAGCTTATGACGACTGTGAGAATCACGCAGATGAGCCAGGACCAAAGCATCCGATAAAGATTTTCCGCCATCGGTTTGGCGTCCGAAGACAAAGCAATTTTGGCTAGCACGGAAGGCTCCCGCTGAACCCAGAACCACATACCGAGAGAAGATCCGATGCCGGCAAGCAGCCCCCAGAATCCGCCCGCCGGCGTGGCTCCTTTCCAGAGCATGCCAAGAATTACGGTTCCAAAGAGCGGTGTGACGAAGAAACTGAAAAGCGCCTGGACGTAATCCATGATGCTGTTGAAACGCATTGCGAGATAGGAAGTGCCGATACTGGCGAGAATGCCGAGAATAGTGCTCCACCGGCCTACGGAGACGTAGTGAGCGTCGGTCGCGTGCCTTTTTAGCAGAGCGCGATAGATATCGTAGGTCCAAACAGTCGCGAACGCGCTGACATTGCCGGCCATGCCAGACATAAAGCCGGCGATCAGCGCTGTAATGCCCAAGCCGAGCAGCCCAGGACCCGCATAACGAATCAGCAGCAGAGGTAGAACTTCGTTGTAGGTGTACTGACCGGGGCCGGCAATGGATTCCGGAAGCAAACCCCGACCACCATTCTCATGGGCGAGCACTGCAACTCCGATGAGGCCGGGAAGTATGACGATGAAGGGGACAAATATCTTGAAGAAGGCTCCGATGATGGGAGCCATTTGGGCGGCACGCAAGTCTTTGGCCGCGATGACGCGCTGTACCACGAGAAAGTCAGTAGTCCAGTAACCCAGAGCGCCGACGAATCCGAGGCCGAAAACGATGCCCGTCCAGTGAATGCCCATGGGATTCGCGGCGAAGTGATTCGTGTTTGTCCAAAGGTGGAGAAAGCCGGCAGGGACGGAGGCATTGTGCATTATGCGATGGCGGAGGCCTGCCCACCCGCCGCACTCCGCCAGCCCGAGGATTGGAACAACCAGCGCCCCGAGCCAAATGAGAAAAAATTGGAGAACTTCGTTCACAATAGCCGATGTGAGGCCGCCGAGCGTTACATAGACGGCGACTGTGATCGACGATACCCAGATAGAGAAATTCAAGTTCCAGCCGAGCACAACCTCCATCACTTTGGCCATAGCAAACATGTTGATGCCCGACATGAGGATGGTCATGCCAGCGAACGAAAGAGAACTCAGAGCGCGAGTGGATTCGCCGAAGCGAAGTTTGAGATAGCCAGGAACGGAGTGAGTCCGGGAAATGTAATAAAACGGCATCATGATCAAGGCAAGGAAGATCATGGCCGGAACCGCGCCGATCCAATACCAGTGGGTGGCGAGCATTCCGTACTGGTAAGCGCTGGCGGCCCATCCCATGAGTTCGAGCGCGCCCATGTTAGCGGCGAGGAAGCTCAGCCCCGCCACCCAGGCTGTCATCTCGCGGCCGGCTATGAAGAAGTCATCACCAGTCCGGACCCGCGCTTTCAGGATGAAGCCCAGGGCGAGAACCGCGGCGAAGTAAACAGCGATAACGGCTACATCGATGGCGGAAAGTGAAACGAGAGTGCGACCGGTTCCAGCGAGGATCACTGGCGCTCAGAATATACGAGCGGATTCAAGGGCGAGTCGAGAGGGTGGCCGACTTCTATACCCGGACACCAGCGCTCCCGATCTTTCCGCTGGTCTTTGTTCTTCGGTTCAACCAGGCGAATGTCCTGATCAACGTAGATTATCGTGAATACTTCGCGAGGGCGATCGGTAGTATTTGCGCCCGCACGATGGAACGTCCAACCGGAATGAAAACTCACTTCGCCCAGTTCGAAAGGAGTTTCAGAAACGGGGTACGATTTCAAACTGCGCTGTAATCTGCGCTCGCTCTCATCACTGATTTCAAGATCGCGCCCTGTTTCGATTTTGTAGCTGCCCGGGGCGAAAGCGAGGGGGCCAAGTTTGAGTGGAATTTCTTGCAGCGGAATCCAAGCAGTGACGGTGCGATCTGAATCGACGGGCCAATAATACTGATCCGCATGCCAGGGCGTGATGCCGCCTCCCGGCTCTTTGTAGAGAGCCTGATCGTGATAAATCCGAACGCCTTTAACACCCATCAGCTCGGCCGCGATTCGGCCGAGCCGCTTTCCCATGACTAGTTGCTTGACAGTCTCGCTCTTGGTCCAGAGATTCATGATCTGGAGAAAAGCTTTATCGTAGACGGTTCGCTGCTCGAGCGGGAGATGCTGAGTATTCAGCTCGAGAACCTTCTTCGAGATCTCATGACGATAGAACTCGATGACCTCAGGCGAGAGGACGTTTTTCAATTTGACGAATCCATTGTCGCGATAGAACTGGATCTGAGCCGGCGCGAGCCGGTAAGGGGAATCGATATCGAGCGCGTGTGAGCTGCTGGTCATATGGCGTAGCGGAAAACGTTTTCCCGATCTCCATTGTGTTCGCCGTCGCTGAAACTGTCAAGTGGAGATCATAGTTTGGATGGTGGGCTCACTCGTTTTGCTTTGCGTCTTTCATTTGCTTGCCGGTTCGGGTATTTCCCGGTAGAGTTGCGGACGATCAGGCGAGTTCCGATCGAATACGTTGCGCCCTGAGCGGTATCAGCATGACCTTCGATGTCGGCTAACAAAGCTTCGAACGAACGTTTGGCCAATTCGGGTCTAGAAAGCCTTACCGTGGTGAGCGGAGGCGAAGTAAATTGCGAGAGATGGATGTCATCAAACCCCACCACCGAGATATCAGCAGGCGCGCGCAGCCCTTCGCGATCCAGGCCACAGAGAAGACCGACGGCAGTTAAGTCGTTAGAGGCGAGAACGGCAGTGGGCGGTCGACGAAAACTGAGGAGCTTGGAAACGGCCTGAAAACCGCCTTCCATGGTGTGGTCGCTCTCGACAATCAGATCCGAGCTGATCCCCACATCGTTGTCGCGGAGGCATTTGAGGAAGACCTGGCAACGAATGCGGGCCGACTGCAGGCGCTGAGGGCCGCCTACGAAAGCGATGCGCCTGTGCCCCAGACGCAGCAGATGGCGGATTGCCTGCTCGATACCCTCCAGGTAATTCACTTGAATGTTGCTGACGTGGCGTTTTGGCGGGCCGACGTCGATGAATGTTAAAGGGATATTCCGGTCGACGAGTTCCGTGATTAGAGCATCGTCCATCTCCGAAGTCATGATCGCCACGCCTTCGACTTTGCGCTCAAGCATTCGGCGGACGGAGCTCGCCATCTTTGAGAGCTGGTAATTCGTAGAGCTGAGTAACACCTCGAAACCGGCGGGTACGGCGACCTCCTCAAAGCCGCGAATCACCTCCGGAAAAAACGGATTCGTAATATCGGAAACGATCAGGCCGAGAATTCGGCTCCGACCGGAGACCAAGGCACGAGCCTGTGTGTTGGGATGGTATCCGAGCTCCTCGACAACCCTCCAGACACGATCAGCAATTTCGGGATTGACTGAGCGCACATTGTTGACGGTTCTAGAAACCGTAGAAATCGAGACATCGGCCCTCCTGGCGACTTCGCGGATGTTAATACCGCTCTTTTGCAGGTCTACGGATCTGGCGCTCAAAATTTTACAGCCCTCAGGCGCTTCGCGAGCTGATTCCATTCTAGTTTGGGCGAAAGATTTTCCTTGACATAAATGTAACGAATCTCATAGGTTTGGGAAAACGTTTTCCCGCAAGTAGCTTTACTCGATCAGGAGGTCACTATGTCGTTCGTGGCTATGCAAAGGCTTATTAGAGGTTCCCAACCCGCGCTGGATGCAGCTCGGTGCTAAGGTGAACTTTTAGAAGGTCAAAGTTCACAAATGTCTCTTGATTTGTATCTTTCGCGAAGAGCTTTATTGCGAACTGCCGCGGCAGCCACAGGATCTGCTTTCATTCTCAAAGCAGAACAACAGTCATCTGCCAAAGCGCAGACTGGGCCGCAATCGCCGCTTCAGCAATTCGATTACGGCGCTGTTCAGTTCAGTGAAGGACGTCAAGAGCAACAGTTGCATGAAGTGCATGCGGTTCTGATGGAGTTGGATGAGAACCGGTTGTTGAAGCCTTATCGGATTCGCGAAGGATTGCCGGCCCCTGGAGAAGAGATGGGCGGGTGGTATGACGCTTATGATTTTGCTCCGAGTCACGCGTATGGGCAGTGGCTATCGGCTCTCTCGCGCTATTACGCTATTACGGGAGATCCGCGCACGCAGGCGAAAGTGCACGGGATGGTGATGGGTTTGCGGTCGACCATCGATCCGGCAGGGAAGTTTTATGTAGATAATCGTTTTCCTGCTTATATCTATGACAAGCTGGTTTGCGGATTGATCGACGCACACGAGTTTGCCCACGATACGGCTGCCCTGGGGACGTTAGGAGTCGCGACGGAGGCTGTCTCCAGCCATTTGCCCGAAAAGGCGCTTACCCGGCCGGAGATGGAGGCGCGGCCGCACAAAGATATCAGTTATTGCTGGGACGAGAGCTATACGCTTCCGGAAAATTTGCTTCTGGCGTGGCAGCGCAGCGGCAACGCGCTTTACCGGCGGATGGCGGCGAGATATCTGCTTAATGCCGAATACTTCGATCCGCTGGCACGCGGTGAAAATGTCCTGCCCGGCAAGCATGCCTACAGTCATGTGAACGCGCTAAGCTCGGCCGCCATGGCTTACATAGTGCTTGGGGAAGATAAGTATTTCCACGCCGCCGTTAATGGATTTCGCTTTGTTCAGGAGCAGAGCTTTGCGACCGGCGGCTGGGGACCCGATGAACGTTTCGTTCCTCCGGGGAGCGGAGGACTGGGCGAGAGTCTAAAGACGAGTCACAGTAGCTTTGAAACGCCCTGCGGCTCCTACGGACATTTCAAGATCGCCAGGTACCTGCTTCGGCTTACCCGGGATTCGCGGTACGGCGACAGCATGGAGCAAGTCATGCTGAACACGGTGCTTGGAGCGAAGCCTTTAGAAGCAGACGGCGCAGCGTTTTATTATTCCGATTACAACAACTCCGCCAAGCGAGTTTACTTCAAAGATAAGTGGCCGTGCTGCTCAGGCACGCTTCCGCAGATTGCAGCAGATTACCGGATCAGTGCTTATTTCCACGATCCGCAAGGCGTGTTTGTGAATCTTTATCTGCCGTCGACGCTGCGCTGGGAACAAAATGGCAGTCAGGTTTCTTTGGTGCAATCCGGTTCCTATCCGAGTGAAGGGCAAATTCAGATCGATGTGAAAGCGTCGCGGCCGGGAGAGTTTGGCTTGTACCTGCGGATCCCTGAATGGGCGGGCGACGGCACTCGCTGCCAAGTAAATGGCAAACGAACTTCTGATGTTCTTCATCCCGGCACCTTTGCTCGCATCGCGCGGACATGGCAAACGGGAGATCGTGTCGAATTGGAGTTGCCCATGTCCATGAGGCTCGAGCAAGTGGACCGGGAGCATCCTGAAACCGTCGCGCTTATGCGCGGCCCGCTGGTTTTATTTCCTATTACGGATCAAACGCCGAAAGTTACCCGGCAGCAATTGCTCTCTGCGACTCAGGTGGCAACGACCCACGATGAATGGCAAGTCGACACGCCGACCGGACCGTTGCGCCTGTGCCCGTTCACCGTGATCGGAGATCGGCGCTATGCGGGTTACCTGCAGGTTGGTTAGTATTTTTCGTTACAAACGTGGCAGTCTCGACGGCTCCTCTGAACCCAACCGCAGCGTCATCACTATCGGTGGGCCTAGAACGAATGCCGCCAAGAATGGCGGCATAGCAACCGAAAACGCCTGCTTCAGGAGTGCGGCAAAATGCCACGAAGGGCAAGTTACAATGAATTTCCGCGTTGGACCTTCAAACTCCACTTCAATTTGTAAAAGGAATCGGACCTGCACGAGCGGAAATGCTGGCCGCCAAGGGGCTACACACGGTAGCCGATCTTCTCTTTTACGCACCGTTTCGTTATGAAGACCGTAGCAACACGAAAACGATTGCTGAACTTGCGCCCGGTGAGAAGGCGGCGGTAACGGCTTCGGTCGCTTCGGCGAGACTTTCTGGATCTCGACGGCGTTCTCTTGGTCTCTTCGAAGTAATTTTCGACGACGCAAGCGGGGTGGCGTTGCTAGGGCGTTGGTTCCACGGGGAGCGCTACCGAGACAGTTTGGTTCCTGGCACTCGGGTGGCTCTTTTCGGGAAAGTCGAGCTGGATCGCGGAAATGCTCAGCGGCTCATGGTTCAGCCCGAAATCGAGATTCTATCGAGCGAGGATGCGCATGAAGAGACGCTGCACAGCGGCCGTATCGTGGCCGTGTACGAGGCGGCGGGGAAAGTTTCGACGCGGATCTTTCGCAGCTTGCTCGACCGTGTCTTGAAAAGTATCGAGCTGCCACCCGACGAGCTGCCACCAAGCGTGCGTGATCGCATCCACCTTCCCGATTTATCGAGTGCCATTCATGATGTTCACATCCCGCCCGCCGACACGAGTCTGTACTTGCTCAATGAGTTTCGGACACCTGCACAGATCCGCTTAATCTTCGATGAATTTTTCTGGCTGGAGTGCGGGCTCGCGCTCAAGAAGTGCCGGTCGAGGCAGGTACAGGGCATAGGGTTCGATGTCACGGAAAAAGCGCGGGAGCAGATCAAGAAACTACTTCCATTTAAGCCAACGGCGGCGCAACGGCGCGTGATACAGGAGATCGCCGACGATATGAAGGCGAGCCGTCCGATGAATCGTTTGCTACAGGGCGATGTCGGAAGCGGCAAAACGATTGTCGCGGCGCAGGCCGCCACGATTGTGATTGAGAACGGATATCAGGTGGCTGTGCTCGCGCCAACCGAAATTCTGGCTCAGCAGCACTTCGGGTATTTCACGAAGCTAATGGAAAGGTCCGGCTACCTAGTGGCATCGCTTACCGGCTCACAATCGGCCCGCGAAAAGCTACACGTGAAGCGGCTAATTGCGGAGGGGCTTGTAAATGTCGTCGTAGGGACCCATGCGCTGATTCAGGAGGATGTGACGTTCGCGAAGCTCGGCTTAGCCGTGATCGATGAGCAACATCGCTTCGGCGTACGGCAGCGTTTGGAGCTATTCAAAAAAGGCGTGCAACCCGACGTTCTAGTGATGACCGCCACTCCGATTCCTCGCACCCTGGCCCTAACCTTGTACGGGGACCTGGACGTATCGTCGATCGATGAGCTGCCGCCCGGACGCAAACCTATCGTCACCAAGCACGTTGCAAACTCGGCGGTCGAAGGTGTTTACAGCTTCCTCGCACAACAGGTGAAAGCAGGCCGCCAGGCCTACGTGGTCTATCCGATGGTGGAAGAGACCGAGACGACCGCCGAGACCAAGGCTGCTGAAAGCATGTACACTCGTCTCGCGCAGACTGTGTTTCCCACGCTACACGTCGGATTGCTGCATGGCAGGCTGAGCGCAGAGGAAAAGGATGCTGCAATGCGGCGTTTTCAATCAGGCGAAACAAATATCCTGGTTGCGACGACGGTGATTGAGGTCGGTGTGGATGTGCCGAACGCATCTGTCATGGTAATCGAGGATGCGGAGCGATTCGGTCTAGCACAGCTTCATCAACTTCGCGGGAGAGTTGGGCGGGGACAGTACCAGAGCTATTGCATTCTGGTGACAGGAAAGCTGAACGAAGTCGCACGAGAGCGCATTCGGACTCTAGTCGATTCCAATGACGGATTTCACATCGCCGAGATGGACATGAAGCTGCGCGGTCCGGGCGAGTTCTTCGGCACCAAGCAAGCCGGTATTCCCGGCTTGCGGCTCGCCGATCTGATGCGCGATGGCGACATTCTTGAACAGGCGCGAGACGAGGCGCAGAGATTGATCCGAAGCGAGAACAGCCAAGAGGTGCGCGCGGTGAATCGCTACGTTCAGGAGAACTGGCAGCGGCGCTACGGACTCGTGCTGGTTGGCTGATAGACGGTGCGAATTATTGCCGGCCATTTTCGCAGCCGCAAGTTGAAGAGCGTTCCTGGCCTGGCGGTCCGGCCGACTCCGGACCGATTGCGCGAAACTCTTTTCAGTATTCTCATGCCGAGGATCGACGGCGCAACGTTTATAGATGCTTACGCGGGAAGCGGGGCAGTCGGCATCGAGGCTCTAAGCCGGGGCGCAAAGCAGGTGATTCTGATCGAACGCAATAAACTCGCGCTAAACGTGATCCGTGAAAATCTAGCATCGCTCGGCATTGCAGATCGAGTAATGGTGCTAGATGGACGTGCTGCGGTTTTGTTGCGCGAGCAGGAAGCGGATATCGCGTTTCTCGACCCGCCGTATGAGCAAGTAAATGAATACCCCGATTCCTTGCTGGCTTTGTCCGCGGCGCACTGTCCCTTTGCTGTGGCGCAACATGCTTCGCGCGTAGCGCTCGAGGAGAAGTACGGCGATCTACGGAAGACGCGAGTTTTGAAGCAAGGAGATAACTCATTAAGTTTCTTTTTCGGAGTCTCAGACGAGGCGGATCAGCGTGCCAGCATCACGTGAACGTCCATCACGTTCGTGCCAGTCGGACCGGTTCGGATGAGATCTCCCAGCTTGTCGAAGAACGAGTAAGAATCGTTGCGCGCGAGATGCGCGGCAGCGCTCAGACCGAGTTGCTGGGCGCGCGAGATGGTGCTACCTGTCGCGATGGCTCCCGCTGCGTCGGTTGGGCCGTCCGTACCATCGGTACCAGCGCTTAGCACTGCAACGTTTTCGAGTCCGGCGATGCCCGCCGCTGCGGCTAAAGCGAACTCCTGGTTGCGACCGCCCTTCCCTGCCCCGGTGACCGTCACCGTGGTTTCACCGCCTGAAAGGATGCATACGGGGGCGGAGTCCGGGCGCTCAGAGGCAAGGGTCTCGCGCAACAGTTGCGCCTGTTGGGAAGCTACCTCCCGTGTTTCGCCTTCGAGGCTGCTGGAAAAAATGCGGGTGCGATAGCCGAGATTACGAGCTTCTTCCGCGGCCGCATCGAGCGCTAGCCGATTGCTTCCTACGATTACGTTGTGCACATTCCTGAAAATCGGGTCACCTGGTTTCGGCGTCTCTTCGATCAGGCCTGCCGCGCCACGCTCAAGGAGCGCGCGAACCACTTCAGGCACTCTATCGAGCAATCGGAATTGCTCGAGAACAGCCAGCGCGTCTGCAAACGTTGAGCTGTCTGGTGCAGTAGGCCCGGAACCGATCACATCTACGGCGTCTCCGATCACATCCGAAAGCAGCAGACTTACGATGGTGGCCGGATACGCCAGCGCAGCCAGCCGACCGCCCTTGAGAAAAGATAGGTGCTTGCGTACCGTATTGAGCTGCTGGATGTTCGCACCAGCCTTCAGCAGAAAATCTGTTGTTCGCTGCTTCGCCGCGAGCGTCACGGGAGAGGCAGGCGCGGGCAGCAAGGCGGAGGCTCCGCCTGAGATTGCCACGATCAAGAGATCGCGTTTATCGAGCTGACATGCGAGTTCCTGTACGGATCTTGCTGCCTTCTCACCTGCCTGGTCGGGGATGGGATGCCCCGCTACGATAGGTGCGCAGTTGAGCAGCGAATTGCTTGCGTGTCCATGCTTGGTGATCACTAACTCACGGTCGAGCTCGCCGCCCATGACTTCTTCGATCGCCTGCGCCATGGGTACGGCGGCTTTGCCGATGGAAACCAGCGAGATGCGTTCGTATTTTTGGAGATTAAAGCGCAGCTCGCCGATCCACAGATAGTTTACGGATCGTACGAAGTGACGCCGGACTGCGTTCGCTGCGTCGGCTGCTTCAAGTGCTTTGACGAAAATCCGCAGCGCATCGCGCCGGAGCTCGCTTTCTATGTCATTTACTTTCAAAAGATCGGCAAATCAAGAATTTTGTGGACGATGGCATTAATGTCGTCCGTATCGACTTCGAGACGGAAGTCCGCGCGGGCATAAAGGGGGCGCCGATCGCCGTACAACTGCGCCAAGCCATTGCGATCGGAGGCGAGAGGACGATTGATGTCGTCGCCGAGGCGTTCCAGCACGGTTTCCAAAGTACAGTCGAGCCAGACGGTCACACCGTTATTCTCGATGATTTCCCAGTTCTTCGATTGCACAAAGGTGCCCCCACCAAGGGCGAACACACACGGATTGCCGGATTCGACTTTGGTGATGTGCTGCCGGAGAGTGGCTGTTTCGATATCGCGAAATTCGGACTCGCCTCTTTCTTTGAAGATTTGACGAATCGACTGACCTTGTTCCGCCTCAATCTCGGCATCGATGTCGACGAAACACCAGCCAAGTTCATCCGACAGCGCACGTCCCACGCTGCTTTTGCCGCTGCACATGAATCCGACGAGATATAGACCAGGCGTGCGCTTTAGCTTGAGCGTCATCTCTCTCTCCAGCCATGCACTACTTCAACAAGCGAAAAACAAGGTCTAAGTATATCCCCGACGAATCAATGTAGTCAGTGCAACAACGCCTAAAAAGGAACGCCCGATAATAAAAGCATGGCGACGCAGCTATTGCCGCTCTTTCCGCTTTCGTTCGTGCTGCTGCCAGCCATGCCATTACCGTTGCATATTTTCGAAGAGCGCTACAAAGAAATGATGGGGGACATCATTCAGGCCGGAGGTGAATTCGGGGTGGTGCTGGCAAAAGAAGACGGAATCGTCAATATAGGATGTTCGGCGGTCGTGGATAGAGTGGTTAACCGGTACCCCGATGGGCGTCTCGACTTGCTGGCAGTGGGACAGCGTAGGTTTCGCATCGGATCCCTCGATCAGGACAAATCTTACTTGCGCGCGGAAGTCGAATATTTTAACGACGACGATTTGGCCGACGTACCTGCTGAACTGTATCAGAAAGCGGCATCGGCTTACCGCCGACTGCTCCAGATGGAGCGGCCGGAGGTGATCGAAGAGCCTCAAATTGACCGTTCCCGTATGAGTTTTCAGGTGGCGCAATTTATTTACGATCTGGATAAGCGGCAAACGGTGCTGTCTTTGCGCTCGGAAGTGGAGCGGTTGGAGTTCCTGGTCAAGATCATGCCGGATTACATCCTGCGTCAGCAGCGCACGGCCCTCGCCAAGCGAGTGGGTCCGCAAAATGGACATGCAAAAGGGCTTTGAACTGATTTGCCGACTGAACGCCAATTCCTGATCTTCGACGCGGACGATACGTTGTGGGAGAACAATATCTATTTTGAAGCGGCATTCGATGAATTCTGCGAGTTTCTGGCGCACTCTTCGATGGCTCCTGCAGAAGTGCGCGCCGTGCTCGACGAGATTGAGGTTGTAAATTCACAGATACACGGGTATGGATCACGGAATTTCGCGCGCAATCTCGAGGCGTGCTACCGGCATTTAGCTGAACGCGCCATCTCAGAAACCGACCTTAAGGCGGTAATGGCTTTCGCGCACGGAATCCTTGAGCGTCCGATCGAACTGCTGGAAGGTGTCGAAGAAACCATCGCCGAACTGGCAGGACGTCATGTTTTGACCATCTTCACGAAAGGCGATCCGGAAGAGCAGCAGCTAAAAATCGAGCGCTCGGGATTGGGCCGCTACTTTGAGCACTCGGCAATTGTAAAAGAGAAGAACGAACCGGCCTACCGCAAGTTGACGGAGGAGAGAGGCTTCATTGCCCAGGAGACCTGGATGATTGGTAACTCGCCGAAATCGGATATCTGGCCTGCTCTCAAGGCCGAATTGAACGCTGTCTATGTTCCGCACGCTCGTACCTGGAGCCTCGAGCGCTCCGAGTTGCCGGAGAACCATCCGCGCCTAATGACGGTTGCAAGTATTCGGGAGTTGACGCAGATTTTTTGACGCTCGAGCCGTTCGGTTCAGTCCATGATCTTTGTTTATCCGTGTTCGATCGGTGGCGATCAATGGGCCGCTGATAACGCCGACTGACGGGGCTCTTGGGAAAACTTACCTGAACAAGGCTGCCGACGACGACGCGAACGAGAGCAGCGTGCCGGGAAAGATGCCCAGAATCAGGACACCGATAGCGCTTGCCCAGATTGCCACCCGAAGACTCATGGCAGGCGGAGGCAAGTGCTCGGTAGAGGCGCCGGGTTCGCGCATATAGACAGCGACGATAATCTTCAAGTAATAATAGGCGGCAATAGCGCTGTTGATCAAGCCTAGCGCGGTAAGCCAGACCAGATGCGAATTCAGAGCCGCCTGAAAGACGTAAAACTTGCCGAAAAATCCTCCAGTCAGAGGAACGCCGATAAGCGAGAACACGAAAATCGCGAGCAGGGCCGCAGTAGCGGGTTCTCGCTTGCCTAAGCCTGCGAGATCGTCGATTTTTACATAGCGTTCGTGCCGCGCTGTGATGTGGCTGACTACCGCAAACGCGCCGATATTCATGAGCGCGTAAGAGGCTAGATAAAACATCGCTGCAGCGACTCCAATCTGCGAACTTGCAGCTAGGGCCACCATCACGTAACCAGCATGCGCTATAGAGCTGTAACCGAGCAGGCGTTTGACATTCGTTTGCAAGAGAGCGGCGAAGTTGCCGACAACCATCGTCGCCAGCGCGCATCCCCAGACCAGCCAAACCCAATGAGCGTTCATGGGCCGGAACGAGATCATGAAAACCCGAAAAAAGACTGCGAAGGCAGCCGCCTTAGGACCAGCTGACATAAAGGCGCTGACTGGCGCTGCCGCACCTTGATACACATCGGGAGCCCACATCTGGAACGGGACGACAGAGACTTTGAAAGCGAATCCAACGAAAAGGAGTGCAGCAGCGAGCCCTGCCAGCAGCGCCGAACGCGAGCCCTGATCGAGAACGGCGCGGATCTGGTCGAGGTTGGTAGAGCCAGTTAAACCGTAAATCCAGGCGATGCCGTAGAGCAAAAACGCCGTGGCAAATGAGCCGAGAAGAAAATATTTCAAGGCGGATTCGTTATTGCGCCGATCGTCGCGCAGAAAGCCAGCTAGGACGTAAGTCGCGATCGAGGAAATCTCGAGACCGATGAAGACCATGATCAGATCGGTAGCCGTTGCCAAGACGCACTGGCCAACAATTGAGAAGAGGATCAGGGCGTAGTATTCTCCGGTTTGGGCGTCCTCGCGTTCCAGGTAACTGAAAGAGGTGAGAACGCAGAGAAAGCCGACCACCAGCACCAAGCCGCGGAAGAAAGTGCCGTAGCCGTCTACCACGATCATATTGGAGAACGCGGGACCGGGATTGGCGCCAGCCCAGATGTTCGCGCAGAAAGCGAGAATGAGTCCGGCAACCGAGAGCACGCCAAGAGATATCCGTTTAGCGCGCGGCGGCATAATCGCTTCCAGCAGCATGATCGCGATGCCGAAGACGCTCAGCACGATTTCCGGAAGAAAGCGCAAGTATTCGACGCCGGTCGGCAGGAAACTAACGGGCATCTGCGGCCTCGTTCAGCGCTAGAGCACGAGTTCCGGCATGCTTCAAAGCTGGCGGCGTAAACACTTGGTACTGATTATTCATGTTCGTCTGTTCCAGCAGGTGCGAAGTCGCAGTCGTAATGGACGGCATAAAAGATTGCGTGTAGCTGCCGAGCCAGACCATGAACAGAATCAAAGGCAGCAGCGGCACCCAATCGCGAAAGCTCAGGTCTGGGAAGAAGGGCATGTGTTCGCTTCGTTTGCCGAAAAACGCGCGCTGATACATCCAGAGCATGTACGCCGCCGAGAGAATCACGCCGATGGCGGCCCACACCGCCCAAGAGAACCGGGCCAAGGCAGCGCCTTGCAGAACCAGAAACTCACCAATAAAGTTCGAGAGAGTTGGCAGCCCGATGCTTGCCAGCAGCGCGATCATAAACGCTGTCGAAAGACCGGGAGCTACATTTGCAATCCCGCCGAAATCCGCGATCTCGAGCGAACCACGCCGCTGTTCGAGATATCCGGCAAGCAGGAAGAGGGCGCCGGTCGAAACACCGTGCGCAATCATCTGGTACACCGCTCCATCCGCACCTTGTTGCCGGAAGGAAAAAATCCCTAAAACGATAAAGCCGAGGTGACTGATCGACGAGTAGGCAATCAGCCGCTTAATGTTGGTTTGAATGAGCGCAAGCAGAGCGCCGTAAATGATGCCGATGATCGCGAGTACATTGATCCAGGCAGCACAGGAATGAGCGCCGCTCGAAGTCATCGTCAGAGAATAACGGATCAGGCCGTAAGCGCCCATTTTCGACATAACGGCGGCCAAAAGAAACGTGGCGGGTGTGGGCGCCTGGGTGTAAGCATCGGGCAGCCACGTGTGAAACGGGAAAATTGGCACTTTGACAGCGAAGGCCGCGAAGAAGCCGAGAAAGAGGAGCAGTTGCTGAGAAGGTGACAAAGAAAATGTCCCGCTGCTGAGGCCCTCCATTATCTCTACGTAGTCGAAAGTGCCCGTGTAGCTGTGCACGTAAAGGATCGATCCCAACATGAGCACGGAGCCGAACATCGTGTAAACGAAGAATTTCACCGCCGCCGGTCCTCGCAGTCCGCTGCCCCACCCTCCGACCATGAGATACATCGGAACAAGCGCAATCTCCCAGAATACGTAGAACACAAAAAGATCGAGCGCGGTAAATACGCCAATGATCCCGAACTCGAAGAGCAGCAGCAGCGCGAAGAAGTTCTTTTGCCGGTCTTTGATCATGCTGTCCGATATCCAAATTCCAATAGGCAGCAAAAGAGTGGTCAGAAGAACCAGCCAAACGCTAATGCCGTCCACACCTAGGTGAAAGCGAATCTGCATACCGGGAACGTCGGTCCAGACCTTATTGATTACGGATGTGAACTGCGCGCCGTTGATGGCTGTTGGGGCAATTAGTCCGAGCGAGCAGAGGAACGTCAAGAGCGTCGCCGCGAGAGCGACATAGTAGGGCGACTTCGATCCACGCGGCGCGAACAGGACCAGAAAGAATCCGATCAGCGGCAGAAACAACGTCAAACCAAGCAGGTTCATCGGTTTCCTCCGAACAGGCCGAGTACAAAAATCACCAGGATCGACCCGGCGAGTACCCAAGTCGCGTAATTTCGTATACTGCCCGATTGCAGGCGCCGGAACAGCGAACCCCAGCCCCGCACGATACGGCCAAAGCCATTTACCAGGCCCGTGTCGATGACGCCTTCGTCTACTCCGTGCCACAGGAAGATACGAGAAATAGCTTCGAGCGGCCTCACGATCACCCTTGAATAGAACTCGTCGACGTAATATTTGTTTAAAACCAGAGTGTAGACCGGGCCGGCGGCGTTCTTGAGCGACTCCGCCATGCGTGGCTGAAGGACATACAGATAAAGAGCGACCAGGATTCCCAGGATGCCGAAGGACGCCGAAATGACCATAACGGCCATGTTTTCGTGCTCGGCGAGCGGATACGCCTGAGAAAGAAAACCCGGAATATTGATAAAGCCTCCGGCGGCTGCAAGAAGCGCGAGCACAATCAGCGGCAGCGTCATGGAGGCAGGCGATTCATGCGGATGGTGGTGTCCGCGATAGTCGCCGAAGAACGCCAGGAAAAAGGCGCGAAAGACGTAGAACGCCGTGATTCCCGCGGTAATTGCTCCCACCCAGAACATCCAGGGCGCGTGTACATAGGCGGCCGAGAGGATCGCGTCTTTGCTGAAAAACCCGGAGAAGCCCGGAAAACCGGAAATCGCCAAACTCGCGACCAGCAAAGTGATGCAGGTGATAGGCATGTATTTGCGCAGACCGCCCATGTGCCGCAAATCCTGCTCTCCGCCAAGCCCGTGAATGATACTCCCAGCACCCAAGAAGAGCAGCGCTTTGAAAAACGCGTGCGTCATGACGTGGAAGATACTTGCCGAATAAGCGCCCACTCCGGCACCAAGGAACATGTAGCCGAGTTGCGAAACAGTAGAGTAAGCGAAAACTTTCTTGATGTCGTTTTGCGTGACGCCTATTGTTGCGGCAAAGACTGCGGTGAGCAAGCCGATAACCGCCACTACGGTCATGGCGGAAGGCGCGTGATTATAGAGGAACGACATGCGCGCAACCATATAAACACCGGCCGCCACCATGGTCGCGGCGTGAATCAGGGCGGAGACAGGCGTCGGGGCTGCCATCGCGTCAGGCAGCCAGACATAAAGCGGAATCTGCGCCGACTTGCCGGCGGCGCCTACAAACAGCAGCAACGCGATCGCGGTGATAGTTCCAGTGGTCACGCCGGCTGGCATGCTAGACAAGGCGGCAGCGATTTTGCCGAAATCGAGCGTGTGGAAAGCAACTACCGTCAGGAAAATGCCCAACATGAAGCCGAAATCGCCGATGCGGTTGACGATGAAGGCCTTGTTCGCCGCATTCGTCGCCCAGATCTCACGAAAATAAAAGCTAACCAGCAGATAGCTGCACAATCCGACGCCTTCCCAACCGACGAAGAGCAGGAGCAGGTTGGAAGCCAGCACCAGGATCAGCATGAAGAACATGAATAGATTCAAATAACTGAAGAAGCGCCAATAGCCCTCTTCATGCGCCATGTAGCCGATCGAGTACACGTGAATGATCAGTCCGACGCCGGTTACGATCAGCAGCATCACGGCCGTAAGCCGGTCGACCGACATATCGAACCCAACCTGCACGAATCCACTTTGAATCCAGGTGAAATAGTGCTCTTCGAAGACCGCGTTTAGGGGCCAAAGCCTCGAAAGGACCAGCAGTACATAAAGGAACGAAAGCGCGACAGAGCCGACCGCGATGAAGTTGATGAGCGGCTTCGCCATGCGCCGTCCAAGAAGGCCGTTCAGCAGAAAGCCTAGTAGTGGAAGAAGAGGAATGAGCCAGAGAGTCATTTTGTTGTAGCAGACCGCCGATTAGAGCTTCATCGAATCGACTTCATCAATTTGTAGTGTTCCGCGGTTCTTAAACACCGTAAGAATGATCGCGAGACCAACAGCCGCTTCCGCCGCCGCTACAACCATCACGAAAAACGAATAGATGTGGCCGTCGATGCGACGCAACTCGTACGAGAAGGAGACAAAGCTCAAGTTCACCGCGTTCAACATAAGCTCAATCGACATAAAGACCGTTATCACGCTCTTGCGGTAAACGAATCCGGCGCAGCCGAGAGCGAAGAGGACTGCGCTGAGCGCCAGATACCATGACAGGGGCACGTGCGCCATAACTATTCGATCTCCTTGCGGGCGAGGATTACGGCTCCAAGAATAGCGATTAGGATCAAGATCGAGATTACCTCGAACGGCAACAAATACCGGGTGAAGAGCAATTGACCGATCCGCTCCGCAGTGCCTCCGACCCAACTGCCGAACTGGACAGTTGGCAAATTGGAAAGACCAGCGCGGATCAGGAAACCCATAACAGCCACGAAGGCCAGCAAGAGCGGCAAGCCCGCAATTTGTGCAAACCAAGATTTCCCGCTTGACTTCTCCGTGCCGGCGTTTAGCAGCATAATGACAAAAATGAAGAGCACCATAACAGCCCCGCCATAAACGATCATTTGAGCCATGGCGATAAACTCAGCCCCGAGCAAAAGGTAGAGAACAGCCAGTGAGCCCATCACGCCGATCAGCGAGAGCGCGCTCGATATGGGGTGCTTCTGCAATACCAAATTGAAAGCGCACACAACTGCCACGATCGCGAAGATGATGAAAAGAATTGTGTCCATGGATAGCCGCCCGGCTAGAAGATCGCGACGCAAAATGCGGTGACGAGCAGATTGATGAGCGCCGCCGGGAAGAGAAAGGTCCAGGCGAAGTGCATAAGCTGGTCATAGCGGAAGCGCGGTAAAGTTCCGCGGACCCAGATATAGGCGAACAGGATAAAGCCCGCTTTGCATGCGAACCAAAAGATAGGCACGAGGTATGTTTGCAGGAACGGAATGGCCCAGATAACCGCCAGCACTAGAGCGGCCACTCCAAAGACTGGCATGGTGATCCGGTCCCGTCTGCGCGCCGGCTGCAGAGCCTGGAAGAAAAAAACCACCGCTGCCGCAACGAAGATGAGGGTCGGTATCCAGTTCGAGTAAGGCGCTGGAAAAAGCGGGTGCCAAGCACCTAAGAACAGCAACGTGGCCACGCAAGCGATGGTGATCATGTTGGCGTACTCGGACATGAAGAAACACGCAAACTTCATGCTGCTGTATTCCGTATGGAAGCCGGCAACCAGCTCGTTTTCGGCTTCCGGCAAATCGAACGGAACACGATTGGTTTCGGCGAAACCGGCAATCATAAAAATTATAAAGCCGAAGATCTGCGGGAAGGGCATCTGAAAGATGTTCCATCGGGGAATAAAACCCAGATAATAACCAGCCTGGCTGTCTGAAATGGCCCGGAAGCTCAAGTGATTGGCAAGCAGCAAGGGCGAAACAATGCGAGCGTCAGCGGCAACTCATAGCTGATCATCTGAGCACTGCTGCGAAGGCCACCAATCAACGAATATTTGTTGTTGGAAGACCAGCCTGCCAGCGCAAGCCCGTACACGCTCACGGAGCTGATCGCCAGCACGAAAAAGATACCTACGTTGACATCGCTGATCTGCATGAACGTACGTGCGCCTAAGAAGTTGACTTCAGGCCCGAACGGAATGATGGAGATCGAAATGAGCGCCAGCGCAACAGCTATGAAAGGGGCAAGGAGATAGAAAAACCGATTCACGTATGGGGGTGGAGATCTTCTTTCGTCAGCAGCTTGAACACGTCTGCCAAAGGCTGCATCAGACCGTGCGGGCCGACTCGCAGTGGACCGGTACGAGATTGGATATGCCCAAGAACTTTTCGCTCGATCCACTGCAAATAGGCAAGCGTCGTCATGAAGGCGGCGAAAACATACAATTTTGATCAAACTGATAAGGAAAAAGTTCATCAGTCGTGGCTCACGATTATTTCGACTTGTACGCTGCCAAGTTTGACAAGGGGCTCAATGTGAGGATCGCGATAGAGCGCGCCGGGAGATTCGATTACGGCGTTTAACATGGGGGAGAAACGGCCGAGCGTACCTGAAGTGAAGAGCGTGTTGCCCGCGGAACGAATAAACTCCGGATGAGACTGGAAACTGACCTGGCCATTGACGGGAGTAGTAGACGCGGCGCCTCCAATCTCCACGACACCGATAGGCACATCGTAGCCGTAAACGGATGACGGATTTCGGCGAAGATCGCCTCCTGCTTCAGACTTCCGAATTCGAGCGCATCTCTCTCGCGAGCGGCGCAATGATCTCAAAGTCAGACTTAGGTCCCATCGTCTTGGGACCGCGTGTCACCTTCTGTACGTCACCGCAAACATTTGTCACAGTACCGTTCTTCTCGTAAGCGGATGCGGCCGGCAGCACACGTCCGCGCGCCGCGCCGTTTCTGTCAGGAACAGATCCTGTACGACGACAAACGCACGGAGGCAGCCAGCGATTGTCGCGAAAGCGGGTTTGCACCCACCACCCAGAGCGCTTCGAGGTTCGGATACGTCAGCATCTGGTCATAATTAAGACCGGGCTCGAGCCCTGCATTGGTCACTGGCTGGTACCCGGGCAGCAGATCGGGTAGGACGCCCATGTCGGAAGCGCCCCGCGAGTTTGAGTAATCCACCAGGCAAACGTACTTCACCGGAATACTCAACGAATCGCCAAACTCGACAAGTTGTCGGACGGCCTCGCCCGATTGCAGCTCCAAATAAAATCACCAGATCAGCTTCTCTCGCGAGCTGTTCGCGCCAGCCACTGAGGATCTCGAATTCTTTGCCAATCGCCGCGCGGGCTGTCGTTGCGTAATTGTCTTCTCGCGCCGGACAGGAGTAATGGCGTACACGTGCCCCTTATTCAGGCGCCAATTAGCCCGCAACTGAAAAGCAATGAACGGCTGTCCTGCGCCAGATCGCTATCGATTACCAGCGCCGCCTTCGTGGTGAATAGATCCGCAGTGCCGGCTAGCGTTGCGTCCGGCCATGCAGACTGTCTATCAAAGTTGCTATGTCGCCGGTTCGGTGATGATCGATGTTCGATGTGCCAAGGACTTCCCGAGCGAATTTCTGTAGTAAGTAATTTTCTTCATTCGTCGTGTGATTCGAGCCGATCACGCCGAAGCGGCCTCCTCCGCGCAACTCCGTGAATTTGTTTGCAACGGTCGCCAAAGCAACAGCCAGGAGACCGGCTTCAATTCCCCGTTCGTCTTTACCAGAGGCGCCGTTAATCTTTCCGGGTTCTCATTGAAATCGAACGCATACCGGCCCTTCACGCACAGGAACTCACCATTGAGGCCCGATCGATCGCGGTTATTCGCGCAAATGTTCGCCGTTGCGTACGCCAGGGTGGTCTTGCAACCATTCGAACAGTGGGTGCAAATCGTGCCGACATATCCATCCCAAGGTCGCGTTTTATAACGATAAGGTCCTGACGTAAGCGCGCCCACCGGACAGATGTCTATGCATTCGCCGCACTCATCGCACTCGAGATGATCACCGCGATTTGGCACAATCTCTGAAGCCGCGCCACGGTTGCCGATACCTAAGGCACTCACGCCCATGCCTTCGCCGCAGATGCGCACGCAGCGATAGCAAAGAATGAGCGAGGCGCATCATAGAAAACGATGGGCGACCACTGCTTCTCGTCCACGTGAATTTTTGTTTCCCGGAAGCGGCTCTCACCGGCTCCATAGCGAAACACCATGTCCTGCAATTCGCACTCACCGCCCTTGTCGCAAACCGGGCAATCGGCGGATGATTGGTAGGAGAAATTCGAGGGACCCCTGCGTGCTTGCCGAACTTGAGGCGAATCGGTGTGGGCCACCATGCCCTCAGCTACCGGCAGCGTACAGGCCACTTGCAACTTGGGAGTTTTCTCCACTTCGACCAGACACATACGACAAGCAGCTTGCAAAGAAAGATTGTCGTAATAACAGAATGCAGGAATGGAAATCCCGGCTTCTTTCGCTGCGTTGATCAACAGCGTTCCGGCAGGCGCCTGCAATTCGTGACCGTCGATTGTAAATTTGACTGGGTCAGCCATAAATTTCGTCTAAGAGCCAGGGCGCTTCGTCGGGCCGTGAAGCGTCACCAACTCCGGCACCGGCGCCGCTTGGGACTTCTTCAGATATTCCTCGAATTCGACACGAAATTTCGTGATAAAGCCCGTGGTCGGCATGGCCGCTGCATCACCTAGCGCGCAGAACGTCCGCCCGAGCATGTTATTCGAGAGCTCTCCGATCAGGTCGATATCGGACTCTATTCCGCCGCCTTCGTGAAAGCGTGTCAAAATCTTTTTTAACCAGGTCGTGCCCTCGCGGCAGGGAATGCACCACCCGCAGCTCTCATGCGCGTAAAACTTGATCGTGCGTAGCGCAACCGCCACGATATCGGTATCTTCGTCGAGAATTACCAGGCCGCCCGAACCCGCCATCGATTTTGCTTTGGCTAACGAATCAAAATCATACGGAATATCGCACCATCCGCCCGCAGGACTGGCGCCGAGGAACCGCCGGGGATTACCGCCTTCAGCTTTTTGCCATTATGCATGCCGCCACAGACTTCGTTGATCAGCCGCATGATCGGGAAACCCATGGGCAATTCGTATACGCCTGGCTTATTCACGTGGCCCGAAACGCACACCATACGCGTTCCGCCATTCTTCGGTGTGCCTAGCTCGGCATACCAGGCACCCCCTTTGCGAAAGATCACGGGCACAGACGAAAAGGTCTCTGTGTTGTTTAGAATCGTGGGTGATTGGAATGCTCCCACCACCGCGGGGAATGGCGGTTTCAATCGGGGCACTCCCCGCTTGCCTTCGAGCGATTCAAGCAGCGCCGATTCTTCCCCGCATTCGTAGGCGCCCGCACCGGTGTGCGTATATAGGTCGAAGTCCCACTCCTATCCGAGGATGTTCTTGCCCAGATAACCGCGCTCGTACGCCTGCGCAATCGCCCGGTCGACAATATCGATCAGATAACGGTACTCGCCGCGTATGAATATGTAGCCCTTGTTCGATTTGATCGTCCAACCGGCAATCAGCATCCCCTCGATTAACTGCTGCGGGTCGTTTTCCATCAGGAGGCGGTCTTTGCAAGTCCCTGGCTCGCTCTCGTCGGAATTGCAGATGATATACGTCGGCTTGCCGCTGTTACGCGGCACGAAACTCCACTTCATGCCCGTTGGAAAGCCCGCGCCGCCTCGTCCCCGCAGCGACGAAATCTTGAGCTCTTCGATGATCGCTTCCGGCGTCATTCCAAGGACTTTCTTGAGGGCGACATACCCGTCATTCGCTAGATAGGTGTCAATCGACGTTGAGTCGGGAAGATCGAAGCGTTGCGAGATTACTCGGACTTTTAACGGGCTCGGTTCGTTATATCGCATGCATCACTTCTGGATTCTTACGAAGCCTTCCGGCTGTAACTCCCGTCGCGTAGAGCTTCGATCAACCGGTCGAAGCGCTCAGGCGTAACGAAATGGTGAAAATCGTAATTGATCTGGATGGCCGGCGCCCAGGAACACGCGCCCATGCACTCCACTTCTTCGAGCGAGATAAGACCGTCTCCCGAAACCTCTTTATTTCCGAGATCAAGCGTCCGGCTGGCATGTTCCATCAGCTCTTCTGCCCCTACTGCCTGGCACGCAATATTGGTGCAGACTTGAACGTGATACTTTCCAAGCGGCTTGCGATGCAGCATCGAATAGTATCCGATCACTTCGTCGACTTGCAGCGGCGTTACGCCGCAGCGCCGGGGAGCGATTCCCCAACTAGCTCTTGCGTGACACTGCCGACTTCATCCTGCCCGTAAAGCAGCATCGGTACAACCGCCGAACGCTGGCGTCCGGGCGAGATAGCTCCCGAGCAGCTTGGCGAATCTCGCTTCGAGCTCTGGCGAAAAAGTCATAGCTAACGGTCAACATCTCCCAGCACAAAATCCATGCTTCCCATTGCGGCAATCGAATCGGCAATCAGAACGCCTTCGAGCATCGCCCCGAGCGCCTGCAGATTCCCAAAGCTCGGTGTTCGCATGAACACGCGATGCGGATTGGCCGTCCCGTCGCTCACGATGTAATAACCCAGCTCGCCGCGCGGCGACTCCACAACCTGGTAGACGGACCCTTCCGGCACCCGGAAGCCTTCCGTCACGATCTTGAAATGATAGATGAGCGACTCCATCTGAATTTTTCATCTTTTCGCGGTCCGGTAATACTACGTGAGGCGCGTCCG
>CAWIFY010000047.1:0-31164 GCA_963835255.1 Terriglobia bacterium
CTATCGACAGCAAATCCGCTTCCTCGAGTCTGCAATGCAGATGGAGAGAGTACATGCCGTGATCTTAAAGGGCGGAGGCAAGCAATTCGAGCGCCGCGTCACTCGTTGTCAGGGCCGCCATGTGCGGTCATGGCTTCGGCGATCACCGGTTCCATCGCTTTACCGTCGAGTCTGTCCAGCCGCCGTAAGCTAGGGAAGAGCCAAGCCCAAATTCCCACAACAGCCATTGTTCCTATGCCGCCGAACACTACGGCCGGCATCGTCCCGAACCATTGCGCCGTCAGGCCCGACTCGAATTGCCCGATTTCGTTCGAAGCGCCAATGAATACCATGTTCACTGCGCTCACTCGACCGCGCATCTCGTTGGGCGTTCCTAGCTGCGTCATGGTTGACCGAACAATCACGCTTACTGTATCTGTCGCCCCGGTTAGGAACAACATGATGAGAGACAGCCAGAAGTTATGCGACATCCCGAAGATCACCGTCGCCAGCCCGAACCCGAAAACGCACCCGAGCATGATCGGTCCTATTCGTCTGCGGAGCGGCCAGTGCGCCACCATCACGCTCATCAGCACCGCTCCGACGCCCGGAGCGCTGCGCAAGATGCCTAGGCCGATCGCGCCGATTTTAAGAATCTCTCGCGCATAAACCGGCAGGAGCGCTACCGCGCCGCCCAGCAGCACGGCAAACAAGTCCAACGAGATCGCGCCCATGATGGGCTTGTTCCGCCAAATGTATCTCATGCCGTCGAGCGCCATGCCGGCCGAAGCCGCTCCTGGCGGACGAATTTTGTCCGGCAGCTTCACCTTGGCGATGCCGAGCAAGCCGGTAAAGTAAGCGATCGCCGCGCAGCCATAAACAGCTTGGGGATTTCCGGCGAATCCATAGAGCAGGCCGCCGATCATGGGACCCGCTATGGTAGCAGTTTGAAAAATGGAAGCGCTCCATGCCACTGCGTTTGGAAAATCCTGTTCCGAGACCAGTAGCGGAACAAAGGCTTGGCTCGCCGGAGCATTGAATGCGCGAATGGTTCCGTTCAGCAGCAACACAAGATAAATCGGATAGGCGGAATGCAGTCCGTAAAGCGTCAGCGATAGTAGAAGAAGCGAACAAAGCGAAAATGCCGCATAGCAAAGCTTGAGAACGTTGAGCCTTGGAATGCAATCCGCCACATGTCCGGCCAGTAGAAAGAGACAAATGCCAGGCAGGAATTGAGCCAAACCAACCAGGCCCAAATCCATGGGCCTGTGTGTCAGTTCGTAAACTTGCCACCCGACAGCCACTGACTGCATCTCTGAGGAAATGGTTGTCAGGAATCGCGCTGACGAATAGAATCTGAAATTCGGATATCGGAGAGCAGCGCGGGAGGAAGGCGAGCCGGATGAGCGTTGGTACATGCGCGCAAGTGCTCAGGGTCACACACGAACAAATGTTAAGTGACAACTCTCTTGCGAAACGTTCGCGCCCCCAGCACAAACATGATCAGCACCGAAATGCCGAGCGCGGGGAGTATCCAGTGAAGGCTGAGAGTTGGGAAATCACGGCCGCCCATGCGAGGAACCATCGCATAGCGCAGGCCTTCCGCAGCGTAAGTAAGCGGGTTCAAAAGAGTAAGCACTTGAAACCATCTGATGTTATTTAGCGCTCCCCACGGATAGTAAGTGCATCCGGTAAAGAGCAGCGGGGTGAAGATGAGGGTGAACATCAAGCTGATCTGGTCCGGCTTGATGACGGTTCCCATTAACAGCCCGATAGTCGAGCCGACGCATGCCGTCAAGATCACCATTCCGATAAGCGCCAAAATGCGATCGCTTCGCACCGCAAAACCGTGGCCCAGGATAAGCCAGCCTAGCGGGAAAATTACGGAGCTCGCGACTGTGCCTCGTAGCGCCGCGAAGAGTACTTTCTCGAGCGGCACCCACCAAATCGGAAGCGGTGAAAGCAATCGGTCGTCAATTTCGCGCGCGTAACCGAGATCGAGCACGAGCGGCAGAGTCACGCCTTGCATGGCTGCGATCATGCCTGTCAATGCCACAATCCCGGGCAGCATCAAGGCGGCAAAATCGCCGGCTGCCAGCCCAATGCCGGGCAGCACCTTTCCGAAAATGAAGAGAAAAAATAACGGCTGCATCAACGCTTGGAGGAGAAAGGGGACAAATTCGCGGCCTGTTACCACCAAGTCCCGGCGCAGAATCGCAAAAAATGCGTTTAACGCCAGCGCAGTTCGATTCTCTGAATCTCTTGGTCGCCTGATTGGAACGTCGATTGAAGTTGCAGCCGCTTCAGCCATTTCATTCATATTTGTCTAGCTTCTACCGGAGATGCCTCCCGGTGAGGAAGATAAAGACCTCCTCAAGCGATGGTTGTTTCACGCTCAAGTTCCGGACCTCCGCGCCCGTAGAAAGCACCGCCTGCGCTGCTGGTCCAATCAAATTGTTCACAGAATCAGCGTAGATTCGATACGTAAAATGTCCCGGCTCGGCCGCTTGTTCGCTCCCATCCTCTAATACCTCAACTTTGGTATCAGGAATTGCCCCGAGCGCTCGCGTGATCTGCCCGCGGGCGTTTCCATTTCCGGCCGCAGGTGCGTGGGCCTGCACCTCTAATGCAGTTCCACCCGGGATCATTCTCTTCAGTTCGTCTGGCGTTTCGTTCACCAGGATTTTACCGTGATCCATCACAGCAATGCGCTGGCACAGCTTGTCAGCTTCCTCCATATCGTGCGTGGTCAGCAGGATCGTCAAACCTCGCGCATTCATCTCGCGGATCCGCTCCCAAAGAAAAAGACGCGATTGAGGATCGAGATTGTTTGTCGGCTCGTCCAGAAATAATACGTCCGGTTCGTGCATCAAGGCGCGGGCGATCATCAGCCGCTGCGCCATGCCGCCCGAATAACGATTGACCTTTTCGTTCTTGCGGTCTCCCAATCCTAATTGCTCGAGCAGTTGGTCCGCCAGCGTTTCACGAGCTTTTCTCGGCACTCCGTGATAGGCAGCATGGAAGGTCAGTATCTCCCGAACTTTTAGGCTGCGATCCAGGTTACTTTGCTGGGGCACAACTGCGATGCGCTGCTTAACTCCGATTGGATCGTCGACGACATCGATGCCCGTGATTGACGCCGATCCTTCGGTGGGAAGAATCGCCGTGGTGAGCACGCCGATGGTCGTCGTCTTACCCGCTCCGTTCGGACCTAGTAAACCGAAGATTTCTCCAGGCCGCACAGCAAACGAGACTCCGTCCACCGCATTCGCCTTTGCCTTTGAGTAGCGCTTTATAAGATTTCGTACTTCGATGGAGGGCGTGGATTGGGGCGGTTCATTGTTGCGCTCACTCGTAGCTTTCATGTGTAATTCTTTTTAGCTGATGCGGCAGTAAATTTAATTTCCAGTACCCCTCTATCTAAGCCGTCGAAAACGGGGCAGCGGTGTACCCAAGGGGCGTTGTGCGCTCGGGAGGGTCAAAGGTGGAATGCGTTCTATAAAGAGCTTCAAACAAGCGCCCATCTCTCTCGAACATCTGCTGGTAAATTGGGGCGTTCTCGCTGATGGGCTTGGCGGTCTTACCCAACCGGAGCGGGACATCTCCGATGTCTGTTAGAATTCCCATCTGTTCCGCCGCAAGTATGGCTGCTCCACGGCTGGAAGCCTCAGGCACAATACACTCTACAATCGGATGACCGAGCGAATCCGTCATCATTTGCAGCCAGGCCCTTGACCGAAGCAAGGCACCGCCCGAAGCAATGACCTGCTCGGGTTCAGGGAACGGACGCGTAAGTAGCAGGTAAATCTGCTTGAACCGCAGCGAGACGCTTTCGAGACAAGCCTGCAAGACATCGAGCGGTTGCGTTGCGAGGCTCATCCCCGTGATCGCGGCGCGCAGGTCCGGCCGCCAGTATGGAGAACGCTCGCCGGCAAAATACGGCAGCATGGTGAGTCCGTGCGTGCCAGGTTCGCGCTTTGCGATCTGATCTTCGGCGTCATCAGGCAATTGCAGCGTGCGTGTCACCCAACGAAATACCTCGCCGCCATTAGAAATCGCGCCTCCCAAAATCGCCCGCTCGCGGTTCACGCGATAGCACCAGATCCCGGCCGGAATCGTTACATGCTTTTGCTTCACCACCACTCGCATCGCGCCACTCGTGCCGACCATCAACGCGAACTGCTTCGGAGTCGTGCAGCCGCTCCCCACGCTGTTGCATGCCCCGTCTCCATAAGCTGGATACCAGGGAATGCCATTGAACACTGGCCAGCGCGTTGCGAATTGCGATCGCAACGCGCGGCGTGGTTGATCTAATGAGTCAACATACGCGAGCTGATCGCGCCCGATTCCGATTAGCTCAAGCAGCTCCTCGCAGTAATCGTTTTTTCGCTGATCCCACAGGCCGCTTGCGGAAACCATGGAGGTCGATTCCGCGCCTTGTCCAGTAAGTGTGAGCAGCAGGTACTCGCCCGGGGAGAGCCAGCGAGCTGTTCTCGCGACCGCGGCGGGGCGCTTTTCTTTTAGCCAAAGCAGTTTCGCCGGCCAGTAACTCGTATGGGGCATGCAGCCCGTAATTGCATGCAGCCATGCCGGGTCGAACGTGTTCGTCAACTCCTGCATCTGCTGGCCCGACCGCGTATCGAACAGATGCACGACAGGCGTGGTCGGCTTCTCTTCTTGATCGATTCCAAGAAAGCAATGCCAGAACGTGCTAATTCCTACGCCTGCAGCCTTCAGTCCTTTGTCAACCATCTGCCCGTGCAGATCATCCAGGCAGGCGCAAGTCAATTGCAGCAGTAAGTCCGGATTTACTTCCACACTGCCGTCCGGCCTCGTCGTGAATTCATACTTCCTTTGGACGCCAAGATCCGGATGGCTCGAGAACTCACTATCAAATAGAAGCGCGCGAACGCTGGAAGTTCCCAGATCGAGCGCAACCAGGTTTTCGTCGCGGGACATTATCAGATCAGTATTTCATTCGCACAGCAAAGAGTCGTTGTTCTTCGCGAAGCACATAGAAGATGAAATCTTCCGGCTTTCCTTACCTTAGCTAAACGAAACCAAACAGCAAAAGAGCCGAAGCATCGGAAGGCTGCGAAAGCATAGACAGCCGGGAAATCACCTTTATCGTGACCGGGACGTTCATCGAGAGTCTCATCTTCGGTCATGCGAATGGGAGAGTCAACCAAGCACGTCGTCCTCCGTGATACGCGTGACGCGAATACATGGCTTACCGTCGCGTTTATCTCTCTCGATGGTGATCCGTGAAGCATAACGACGGGAATAATCCCAAATCGATTATCTTCTATCGAGCCGTTTCCGCCGGCCTCCTCGCCACAATCTCGGCAACCGATCTCTGATGCGCCGGATCGACCGGTTTGCCTTCGTAGGAATGCAGGATTTCCCAGTCTTGAAAGTATCGCTGAAGCTCACCAGGCCGGAGGCGGCTGTCGGTCGGCTCTTCGTTGCCTTGGGTCGTGTGGATAATAGCGAGCAGAGTACCGCCTCGTTTAACGCCGCGCTTAGCGGAAAGAAAAAGGTCGCGCTGCAAGTAATAACAGATTGCAACCAGGTCGAAGAGTTGGGGCTCGATGTGGAATGCATCGCTCTTGAGATCGGCAACCTGCGCGTCGATCGTCAAGCCTTCGTCGCGGGCTCTTTCACGCAAAATGTCGATAGCAGCAGATGCGCCGTCGACGGCGGTTACGGTCCATCCATTCCGGGCTAACCAAAGAGCGTTGCGGCCAGTACCACTGGCCAAATCAAGCGCATAGCCGGGCCGCAATTTCCGCGCCGTTTCAACTACGAGCGGCGTTGACGCGGCAGCTGAGTCTTCGAGTTCCCGCCCACGACAGCGGTAGCGTTGCTCCCACCCTTCGATGTTCATCCGCTCAGGGTTGGATAGGCAACAGACTTAGAGCTGCCTCGATCTCCGAACGCGTGTGCAGATCACCCTTCCGGGCAGAGGCCTCGATCCCTTCCTCGTAGAGTCTTCGGGCGTCGTCTACTCGCCCTAATTTTTCGAGCGTCTGACCGCCGTGATAATAAGCGGCGACATAGCCTTGGTCGTGCGCCAGCAGCGTTTCGAATTCGCTCACAGCCCGGTCGAGTTGACCCCCTTTGGCCAGCTCCATGGCGAGCCCATACCGGGCAAAAGAATTGTATGGATCCTGCGCGAGCATCTCTTCGAGGATGTCCAGGCGGTTGGTAGCCATGGTTCACATTCTTGCATTCAGACAAAAGCTGCTGCTACTTTTTGTCTGTGTGCTGGTTCGGCTGCCGTTCGCGTCCGTCGCGATCGACGTTCTTTTCCTCGTTCTTTGTGTTCTTAACGTCCTCTTCTGTCGGTTTTTGTGCTGGCTTCGGATCGGTTTCAGAACTCGGCATAGTTTTTTCGATTTGTCCTTAGGACGTGTATTCGCGGACATGGCGGGCGGCGGTCTCTACAGCTCCGGCGGCTCGTGATGTGGTCGATTTCGCCGTTTTAGCCGCTTCTCCGAAACGAGATTGTGCGTGCCCGGCGATGTCGCCTAGTGAAGCAGCCGCATTCCCCACTCTATCGCGCCCTTTCCGGACTGCTTGCTCGACCATTCCGGCCGACCAGTTCATGCAAGCCGGAACGATCAGAGCCAATCCGGCCGCCGTGAGACCTACACCAAGGCCGATCAAAATGGCGCCCGCTACACCGTTGTTCGATTGCGTCTTCATCTCTCTTCTCCTTGCCCGGATCGACCGGGCTTCTATTTAATGAGACTAAACTCTACAGGTGAGTGGTTTCAGTATAGGTGCCGAATACCGTCTTCAATTTCCCACAAACCTCGCCTAGAGTCGCGTAAGCACGAACAGCATCTAGGATGTAAGGCATCGTATTCTCGTTTGTTTCGGCCGCCTGGCTAAGTGCGTCCAAAGCGTTGCGCACGAGAGTGTTGTCGCGGCGTGAGCGTAATCCGGCGAGTTTAGCTTCCTGAAGCTCCTGCGCATGCGCGTCGACCTGGAGCAAGTCAATGGGTAGCTCCTCGGATTGGAAACGGTTTGCGCCGACGATAATGCGCTCGCCCGATTCGATCTCGCGCTGGTACCTGTAGCTGGCAGCCGAAATCTCGCGCTGCGGAAACCCAGCTTCGATGGCCGGGATCATGCCGCCCATCTCATCGATCTGGCGCATGTAGTCGTTCGCTTCGGATTCTGCCTGCAACGTAAGCTTTTCCAGAAAATAGGAGCCACCGAGCGGGTCCGGCGTATTCACGACACCCGTTTCGTAAGCGAGGATCTGCTGTGTACGGAGCGCAAGAGTGACTGCCTGCTCGCTGGGTAATGCGTACGCCTCATCGAGCGAGTTCGTGTGCAGTGACTGCGCGCCGCCTAAAACCGCCGCCATGGCCTGCCAGGCAGTTCGCATCAGATTGTTGTAAGGCTGTTGCCAGGTGAGCGAGCAGCCGGCGGTCTGCGCGTGGAAGCGCAGCTTAAGACTTCGTTCGCTGCGCGCTCCGTAACGCTCCCGCATCACGTGCGCCCAGATCTTACGAGCCGCACGAAATTTCGCGATCTCTTCGAAAAAATCGTTATGTGAATTAAAAAAGAAGCTGAGTCGTGGAGCAAAATCGTCGATGGCGAGGCCGCGCTTCAGAGCCCAGTCCACGTATTCGATCCCGTCGCGCAAGGTAAACGCAAGTTCCTGGACGGCGGTCGATCCGGCTTCGCGAATGTGATATCCGCTCACGGAGACCGGGTTGAAACGAGGTGTATGCTGCGTGGCGAACTCGATCGAGTCAGTCACCAGCCGCATGGAGGGCCGCGGCGGAAAGATGTACTCTTTCTGGGCAATGTACTCTTTGAGAATGTCGTTCTGGAGCGTGCCTGAGATGCGCTGCCAATCGGCGCCCTGCTTTTCGGCGGCGGCCAGATACATGGCCCAAATCACCGAAGCCGGCGAGTTGATGGTCATCGAGACCGTGACGTCGTTCAACAGTATTCCGCGGAAGAGGGTATCCATGTCTTCGAGCGAGCAGATCGAAACGCCGCACTTGCCCACCTCGCCTTCACTCATCGCATCGTCGGCGTCATAGCCCATGAGCGTCGGCAAATCGAAAGCTACCGAGAGCCCCGTTTGCCCCTGATTGAGCAGGTAGCGGTAACGCTGATTGGTCTGTTCTGGAGTGGCGAATCCCGAGAACTGGCGCACAGTCCAGAGCTTGTTGCGATACATGTCACGGTGAATTCCCCGCGTGTAGGGGAACTCACCAGGGGCGCCGAGAGCTCGGGCGGGGCTGAAATCCTGCAGACTCTCCGGCCCGTATAGCGGGTCAATCAGCACTCCGCTGATGGTAGTGAATGGGTGATCGACAGCTTCGTCATTAAGTGGCAAACTACACCTCGTTTCCACGCGTCGCTTCGATAGTAACCCAACAGCCCTGAGCCACTTACGGTCATTTACATTGATACACTGGAAGCTTGTGCAAGTAGTGTTGGAGGTTCATTAGATGGCTGCGTCATCACGCCGCAAATCGGTCGCTGTCAACATCGGAGGGATAGCCGTTGGCGGATCGCATCCGATTGTGGTGCAATCAATGACTAACACGGACACTGCTGATACGGCGGCAACTGTTAACCAAGTGATGCAATTGGCGCGCGCCGGTTCCGAGCTGGTACGCGTTACGGTGAATACGGAAGAGGCCGCCCAGGCGGTTCCCGTGATTGTCGAGAGTTTGCGGAACTTCGGCGTGAATGTTCCGCTCATCGGTGATTTTCACTATAACGGGCACATCCTGCTCCGAAAATATCCGGAATGCGCGCGCTCGCTCGCTAAGTACCGGATCAATCCAGGCAACGTGAACATTGGCCGCAAGCAGGACGACAATTTTCGTGTGATGATCGAGGCCGCGATTGAATACGAACGGCCCATTCGCATCGGGGTCAACTGGGGCTCACTCGATTCGGTCCTGCTCACCAAAATGATGGATGAGAATTCGCGGCTGGCTGAGCCGCTCGACGCGATGGAGGTTACCCGGCGGGCTATTGTTGAGAGCGCGATCCGCAGTGCCGACAATGCCGAGCGGTATGGTTTGCCGCATGACCGAATCATTCTCAGCGCGAAGGTCAGCAATGTGCAAGATCTGATCGCGGTGTACCAGATGATGGCCGAGAATTGCGATTATCCGTTGCATCTGGGGCTGACGGAAGCGGGCTTGGGCTCGAAAGGCATCGTCGCGACGACTGCCGCACTTTCGGTGCTCCTGCAGCAGGGAATTGGCGACACAATTCGCGCGTCACTCACTCCATTGCCAAATGGAGACCGGACAGACGAAGTAGTGGTAAGCCAGCAGATCTTGCAGGCTCTCAATTTGCGAAGCTTCACTCCACAGGTGGCGGCTTGCCCTGGTTGTGGCCGCACGACGAGCACGTTCTTCCAGGACATGGCCGATCAAATACAAACCTATCTCCGAGAACAGATGCCGGTCTGGCGCGAAAAATATACGGGCGTGGAAGAAATGAAAGTCGCGGTGATGGGCTGCGTAGTGAATGGCCCTGGCGAATCGAAGCACGCCAACATAGGTATCTCGCTGCCCGGCACTTTCGAAACGCCGGTGGCTCCAGTCTATGTAGACGGTAAGCTTTTCACCACGCTGCGCGGCGACCGCATTGTCGCCGAATTTCGCGCGATACTGGACAACTACGTAGCGCGGCGCTATGGAAGAATCGAACTTGCCGCAGCCGAACCACTCGAAGCCATCCTCGCCTGACGAACAAGTCAGGCGGCTAGCCGAGGCGCTCGCAGCTTTGTCGGCTCAAGTCTCGCAGATCGATCGCAGGCTATCGGCCATAGAGCACCGGGGCTCGCCGCCTAACGTTCGACGTTCCCTTCCTGAGCGGCCGCCGATGCCTCAGCTCGAATCGCGCTTTGGTCTCACCCTTGTCAATCGCGCCGGAGCCATCACACTTGCGATCGGCATTACTTTCTTCTTCAAGTACGCAGCCGACAACAAATGGATCGCCGCCGAGGGCCGTGTCGCGATAGGCGTAATCGTTGGGCTTCTGATGCTCGCTGCGGCCGAGTGGTTGAGCAGACGTGACCGCCAGCAATTGGTGCAAGGTCCCGATCGAAATGTCTTTACCCAAGGCCTAGCCGGTTGCGGGCTGGCAACCATTTACGTGTCGCTCTACGCCGCGTTTGCCTATTACGAGCTAATCATTCCGATTGCGGGCTGGACCTTGCTGGTGCTCGTTTCTGCTTTTGCGGTACTGCTCTCAGTGCGGTACAACAGTGCAGCGATAGCGGCGCTCGGCTTTACGGGCGGTTTGCTCACACCGATGCTTCTGCATAACGCTGCCACCGGCTGGTGGTTCGACTTCCTCTATTTACTGCTGCTCGGGGTGACCGCGCTTGCGATTGCGATCCGCCAGCACTGGCCTGTCCTGATTCCCGGACTTGCTGGTCTCACGGTGCTCTCGGCAGGTGTTTTGTTTAATCCGCACCGTCCCGGCTGGTTTGTGATCTTTGCGCTGCTGCTCGCCGCTGCGCACTTCACGGGCAGTCGTTATACCTCGCACGACGACCGCCTCAAAACCTTCACCTATCTCACCGCGAACGGCTGCTTATTGGTGATGTCTATACGTGCCGTGGCGCTTTGGGGATCGGCCCACAGTACGCCTGAGGACCGTTACAGTTTCATCAGCGCGCTCGAATCGGTTCTGCTGGCGAGCTATGGCATGGTTACGCTGATCTTCGGAATGTCGCGTAGCTCGCTCGTCAACCGCTCGCTCGGGCTGGTGCTGATGGGATCGGTGATCTGTAAGCTGTATCTCTGGGACGTGTGGCAACTGAGCCGGTTTTACCGCATCTCGGCGTTTGTGGCGCTCGGTATTCTGCTGTTGGCTGCTTCATATCTTTATTCGCGCTTCAGAACTCGGGCAAGCGAATAATTGCTCTCGCTATTTTTGCACTAGCTGCTGGATAGCGTCCAGCTCTTTACCCGCGTCTGCCCATCTGCCTTGGGCGCCCAGCTCACGGTAGCGCTGCAAGTGATCTCTGATCTGCTGTAGTGTTGCGAGTGCCTGGCTCGATACTTGCGGCGCCCCGGTTGGTACATTCGTGTTTTGTGCCGGCTGGGCCGATTGCGCATTCGTTGGCTGAACACTCGGGCCAGTGCCGCCCACTTCGTCGATTAACAATGCGAGGGCCTGTTCATATGTGTCCGCGTAAGCGAGCCGGTTACCCATGGCAAGCGCAACTTTTTTCAACTGCGGCATGCTCGTCTGTGAGGCCTGGATGTAGATCGGTTCGACGTAGAGGAAGCTCTTGTCGATCGGCAGTACTAGCGTTTGCCCACGCAGAACTTGCGAACCCTGCTGATTCCATAGAGTCAGGTCCTTCGAAATGTTCTGATCCTGATTGATACGCGCGTCGATCTGCATGGGCCCGTAGATAATGTTCTGCTTCGAGAGCTGTTCAAACTGCAACTCGCCAAGGTGCTTGCCGTCGCAGCGCGCGTACATCACGCCGATCAGGTTGTCCTTATTCGCGGGCGTGAAGGTCGTGATGAGCATGAATTCGGGGGCATCGCTGCCGGGCAGCGCAGCAACCACGTAGGTAGGCGAGACCGCGGCCGCGCCTTCCCCCTGCTGGTGCCCAGTGGTTTTCGCCAGATCCCAGAGGTCCGCGCGGTTGTAGAAAGCTTCCGGATCGCGCATGTGAAAGGTACGGTAGATTTCCGCCTGGGCGCTGAAGAGAGTTTCGGGGTAACGAGCGTGCCTCCGCAGATCCTCCGGCATGCCGGATACCGGCTTGAAAAGAGTAGGGAAGAGGCGGCCGTAGGCTTGAATCAAAACGTCGTTCGGATCGAAGACATAGAGATTCGTCTCGCCAGTGTAGGCGTCGATGGTCGCCTTTATTGAGTTACGCAGGTAGTTGACGTCTATGGCTTCTTCGCCGCCGATGCTCAATGCACGCGAATAGGGATGCGCGTCAGAAGACATGTATCCATCGATGATCCAGACCAGCCGTCCGGCGTCGGTCAACACGAGATACGGATCGGAATCCCAGGTGAGGAATCCAGCGAGCCGATGTAGCCGATTCAAAATCGACCGGTGAATCATCATGCGGCTATTGCCGGTTAGATAGGAAGTCAAAATTACGTTAATATCGCCGTAATAAATAGCCGAAGCGAGGCGCATCAGCGGAGATGAGATCGAGAATCCGCCGGTGCCAGCATAGTTAGTGTACTTACTCTCCGATCCTGAGGGATAGTTGAACTCCTGCTGGGCAGTATCGACGTAGACGGGCTCATGCGCGACTTCACTGTAATAGATCTCCGGTTGCGTGAACTTCAGACTGCTCGAGGTTACTACAGGGGGAGCATCTTTGATGAAGAGTACCGGCAAACCGTCCTGGGTAATGCGATTCGCCTCGGCCATCACGATTCCATAGCCGTGCGTGTACATTAGATGCGTGTTGATCCAGCGAGCGCTGGCGGAACCTAACTGCCGGATATCGAGCTCGCGCGGCGCGATCAGCACTTGGCGGAGGCGTCCATCGATCGTGTATCGATCCACGTCAGTATCCATGTAGACGTAAGGGCGCAAGGGTTGAATTTGCGAGATCGTATCGTGGAAAGCGCGCCAATCCCAAAGTCTGACGTTGTCGAGGACCGCTTCGTGTTTGGCAAAATCTATGGGAGTTTCCGGTGCTGCTTCGAACGAAGTCTCTTTCGTCCGGCTATTCAGGCCGTACGCTGAGCGTGTCGCGTCGATGTGGTGCTGGATATAGGGGCGTTCGAGAGCGAGTTCGTTAGGCCGCACGTACAGGCCGGCAACGAGAGCAGGCAGGAAAAACCGCACCGGTAGCAGCAGGAGGAGTAACAAAGCGAGCTTCCCCCGACGCGACAGCACGAATCCCGCCGCCACGATGGCTCCCAAAATCAGCATCCATTGCAGCGGAATGATCAGATGATCCGCCACCCAATCCACGCCGACCAGGTATTGGCCATGATCGTCGAGCAGCAGAGTGTAGCGGTCGAAGTAGATCTTTACCGCGAGCGCCAGCAGAAACACTGCAATGATCACACGAACAAAACCGGTATTGAAGGTGTCGCGAAACGAGAAAGAATCGAACTGAAACGGACCGCCGGCGGGCGGAAATCTCGGTAACCTCTGGCTTAAATTCTCCACGTTCGCGGCCGCCCAGTAGATCAGCAAAGTAAGTACGGCCCCAACGAGGACGACCTGCAACAGCAGGTTGTAAAAGGGCAGGCTGAAGAAATAGAAATGCAGAGGCCGCCCAAAGATCGGATCGATATATTCGCCGGTCGATGGCGGCAGGCGAAGGCCGCCGAAGTAACGCACTACCGTCCAGCTTTCGACCGTCGCGTTAGCAACGAAAATGGCAAACAGCACAAAGACGAGAAGCGCAATGCGGGTAACGAGGCCGCGATGAAGAAAACCGAAGAGTGGAGTATCGGATCTTTGTTTGCGAAAACCTGTCTTGAAAGCGGCGGAAAATGCGATGAAAAACAAAATCGCGGCGATCGCCACGGGACCGGTACCGTAGATCAGGAGATTGACCCACGTATCAAGCTGATGCATCTCTCGCCACCAGGCGTAAGCGATCAGCGTCCCGGCAAGATAGCGCGAACAAAGCAGAATAATCAGCAGCACGACTACGATGAACAGCAGACTGCCGCGCCTTTTCCGCTGCCCGATGTAGAGGTCAGCCATGACGACTATTTCAAGCCTGCGTATGTTGCGGCGAGGGAAGATGGCGACAAATGTTCACGCAAACAGCGAGTATATCGTTGACTCAAGCGGCATTCGGTCGCTCTTCTTCCCGCAGGATGGTGAGCAACCCGCTTGTCACTCCGTTAAATGTCCTTCGACGGCGATGGATGATGTAAAGGGGTCGGAACAATTCTGCTGGTTCGAGCCGCAAGCTGGATAGTCTTCCGCTCTTCACATCGTCCAGCATCACGCGTCTTGGCATGATACTGATACCGGCTCCGTGTGCAACCGCCTCTTTGATCATTTGAAGATTATCGAAGTGCAGCGCCATCTCGACGCTGACCTTGTGCTCTCGCAGGTAGCGCCGAATATGGTCTTGAATTGGCAGATTGTCGTCGAAACCGATGAACGGTTCGCCTTCGAGCTGGATGGCTCTTACTGTCTTGCGGCGAGCAAGAGCATGTTGCGGCGCGACTGCTACCACCATTTCTTCTTTTCGCCAGGGAAGGGCAATGACCTCGCGCGACGACTCGGCGTAACTCATCAATCCGAGATCCGCTTCGCCCCGCTCCACTGCCTCCCAAACACGCTCCGGGCGCAGATAGGAGACCTCGAGTTCGGCTTCCGGAAAACGCACCCGGAAACTCTTTTCGACCTGCGACATTTCCGAGAGCCCGACCGAGTAAATCGCCGCAATCCGCGCAACACCGTTCGATCTCTTCCGCAAAACATCGAGCTCGGCCTGCAGTTCGTCTTGCCTGTGAAGTACGTCGCGGCAGAAATTCAGGTAAACCTTGCCGGACGGGGTCGTCGTGAGGGGCCGGGTAGACCGGTCAAATAAAGTTGTGCCAAGTTCCCGCTCCAAATCCGTCAGCGCCTGGCTTGCTGCCGATTGGCTGATTTCATTAATCTGTGCTGCCTTAGTCACACTGCGAGATTGCGCAATGTCGCGGATCAGACGTAGACTCGCCAAGGTCACTAATCCAGATTACATCATAAGAAAAACTGATGTTGCAAACAACTAGTTTCAATTTGACTGATAGTTGACCACCCGTTATACTTGAGGCTCATCTCTCCATGTCAGCAGAGGAGCGAGAAGTGTACCCAGCCGGTAAGGCCAATCAACTGCCCAGCGCGCAAGGTCTCTACGACCCGGCGAATGAACATGATGCTTGTGGCCTCGGCTTCGTGGTAAACGTCAGGGGCGAAGCTTCGCACGGGATCGTGCTGAAGGGTCTCGAGATCCTAGAAAATCTGGCGCACCGCGGAGCCTGCGGCTGCGACTCCGAAACTGGCGACGGCGCCGGCGTTCTGATTCAGATACCGCATACCTTCTTTGCGCGAGAGGTCCCGAGCTGTGGTTTCACGTTGCCGCGGCCCGGCGAGTACGGCATCGCAATGTGCTTCCTGCCGGTCGAGCGGCAGCAGCGGCTCTTCTGTGAAGGGCTGATCGAACGGATTTCACGGGACGTGGGGCTGGCAGTGCTCGGGTGGCGCGATACGCCCGTAGAGGTAGATGCGATCGGCCGCGTCGCACGCTCTTCGCAGCCCTATATAGAGCAGTTTTTTGTGGGCCGTCCGGTTGACATGTCCGCCGAACAGTTCGAACGCAAATTATTTATCGTGCGCAAACGCGCCGAGGCGCAGGTTGCCGCGTCGCCCGATGTGCGCGACAAAGGCTTCTTTTACATCCCATCGTTCTCCTCGCGCACCATCATCTACAAGGGCCTGCTGCTCGCACACCAGATCGGCGAGTTCTACAACGAGCTGCTTGATCCGGAGACGAAAAGCTCGCTCTGTATGGTGCACCAGCGTTTCTCCACCAATACGTTCCCTACCTGGCAGTTAGCGCACCCATTCCGTTATCTCTGTCACAACGGGGAGATCAATACGGTGCGCGGCAATGTTAACTGGATGAACGCGCGTCAATCGATGATGTCGTCTCCTCAGTTCGAAGAGATCGGTAAATTGTTTCCCGTAATTCAGCCGCATGTCAGCGACTCGGCCGCGCTCGACAATGCAGTCGAGATGCTGACGGTCGCCGGGCGGTCACTCCCGCACGTCATGGCGATGCTCATTCCGGAAGCCTGGGATGCCGATATGACGATGTCTGCCGAGAAGCGCGCGTTTTATGAGTATCATGCTTCGCTCATGGAGCCATGGGACGGCCCTGCCGCTGTCGCCTTCACCGATGGCCGAGTGATTGGCGCTACGCTCGACCGCAACGGACTCCGTCCCGCTCGCTACCTGATTACACGGGATGGACTGCTCGTCATGGCCTCGGAAACCGGTGTCCTGCCGTTCGCGCCTGAGGAGATCGAGTATAAAGGCCGTTTGCAACCGGGCAAAATGCTGCTGGTGGATCTCGAGCAGGGGCGCATGGTGCCGGACGAGGAGATCAAACATCAGCTTGCTTCACGCCAGCCCTATGGCGAATGGCTAAAGCAGAACCAGATCAATCTCGACGCGCTTCCAGAGCCGAACCGCATCCAGAGTTCCGATCACGAAACGGTTCTCATGCGGCAGCGCTGCTTTGGCTACACCGATGAAGACGTGCGGCTGCTGCTCACGCCGATGGCGGCGGATGGACAGGAAGCGGTGGGTTCGATGGGCATTGATACGCCGCTTGCGTGTCTTTCCGACAAGCCGCAGTCGCTTTTTAACTATTTCAAGCAGTTGTTTGCGCAGGTGACGAATCCGCCGGTCGACCCGATTCGCGAAGAGCTGGTAATGTCGCTGAACAGTTATATCGGCGTGGAGCGGAACATCCTGGATGAGACGCCACAGAACTGCCATACGCTGAAGATGCCCCATCCGGTGCTGACCAACCGCGATCTCGAAAAGCTGAGGCGCGTCTCGCGTGGAGATCTGCTGGCGTCCACTTTGCCGACTACCTTCAGCGCGCATGAAGGCGAAACAGGACTGAAGCGCGCGCTCGATGGCCTCTGCCGTCGAGCTTCGCTGGCGATCAAAGCAGGTTATACTCTGCTGATCCTGTCGGATCGCGGCATCGATGAAGAGTTCGCGCCGATTCCGTCTTTGCTCGCGCTCACGGCCGTTCACAATCACCTGGTGCGCGAGGGTACCCGTATGGGCGTGGCGCTGATCATCGAATCGGGCGAACCGCGCGAAGTGATGCACTATTGCCTGCTGATTGGCTATGGTGCGAGCGCGATCAATCCTTATCTCGCAATCGAAACGATAGAGGAGTTGGCTATTCATGGTGACCTGCCCAGCTTAGTTACGGCCGAAGCCGCGGTTAAGAACTACATCAAGGCCGTCAACAAAGGCCTCTTGAAAGTGTTCTCGAAGATGGGCATCTCGACCTTGCAGAGTTATCGAGGCTGTCAGGTCTTCGAGGCGATCGGGCTCAATAAGAAGCTCATCAGGCAGTATTTTACCGGCACTTCTTCCCGAATCGAAGGCGTCGGCCTTGACGTACTTGCGCAAGAAGCGGTCGCGAAACACGCATTTGCATTCCGCCATGTATCGGAATCGGAAACCGAGCTTTCGATCGGCGGCGATTACCAGTACCGCATTAATGGTGAGCGGCATCTGCTGAATCCGGTCAGCGTGAGCAAGCTCCGGCACTCAGTTCGCCAGCAGAGCTATTCAACTTTTCAGGAATATACGAAACTCACGGACGAGCAGAACGAGAACTTCTACACCCTGCGTGGGCTGATGCAACTGAAGACAGTCCCGCGCCCGATACCGCTCGAAGAAGTTGAGCCCGCAAGCGAGATAGTCAAGCGCTTCGCCACAGGAGCTATGTCGTTCGGGTCAATCAGCGCCGAAGCGCACGAAACTTTGGCGATTGCCATGAACCGCATAGGTGCGCGCTCCAACACGGGCGAGGGCGGCGAAGACGAAGCGCGCTTCAGCCCTCTGCCTAACGGCGATTCGAGGCGGAGCGCCATTAAACAGGTTGCTTCGGGTCGCTTCGGCGTCACGACGAACTACCTGGTCAATGCACAAGAGCTTCAAATCAAGATCGCGCAAGGTGCTAAGCCGGGAGAGGGCGGCCAGTTACCTGGACACAAAGTGGATGCGACTATCGCTCGGGTACGTCATGCCATCCCAGGCGTCGGGCTGATTTCTCCGCCGCCGCATCACGACATTTATTCGATCGAAGATCTCGCACAACTGATCTATGACCTCAAGAACGTGAACCCGACTGCGCGCATCTCAGTGAAGCTGGTCTCCGAAGTAGGTGTCGGCACAGTCGCGGCCGGTGTTTCGAAAGCCCATGCGGACATTGTTCTCATCAGCGGATACGATGGCGGTACAGGAGCTGCGCCGCTAACTTCTATCAAGCATGCCGGGATCCCCTGGGAAATGGGCCTGGCCGAAACGCAGCAGGTGCTTGTAATGAACGATCTGCGCAGCCGCATTCGCGTACAAGTCGATGGGAAATTGCAGACCGGGCGCGACGTGGTTATCGCCGCTTTGCTCGGCGCCGAAGAGTTCGGCTTTTCCACCGCGCCGCTGGTTGCGCTCGGCTGCATCATGATGCGCAAGTGTCATTTGAATACTTGCCCTGTCGGGATCGCTACGCAGAATCCGGAACTGCGCAAGAAGTTTGACGGAACGCCGGAGCATGTCATCAACTTCTTCTTCTTCATCGCGGAAGAAGTGCGCGAGTGGATGGCGAAGCTTGGCTTTCGCACGGTAAATGAAATGGTTGGCCGCGTGGACATGCTCGAAATGCGCAATGCGATCGAGCACTGGAAAGCGCGCGGGCTCGATTTTTCATCGATTCTCTACAATCCACAGGTTCCAGGCCGCGTCGGACGGCGGTGTGTGCTGGGACAGGATCACGGGCTGCAAGAAGCTCTCGATCATAGCTTGCTCGTCCAGGCCCAGGACGCTATTGATAACCAGAACCCCGTCGAGTTCCAGATGCGGATCCGCAATATTCACCGTGCGGTCGGAGCGATGTTGAGCGGCGCAGTTGTGCGGCGGCACGGGTCGAAAGGCTTGCCGGACGACACTATTAAAGTCTGCTTTTCCGGTTCAGCGGGCCAGAGCTTCGGAGCCTTCCTGTCCAAAGGCGTCACTCTAAGGCTCGAAGGCGATACGAACGATTACACCGGAAAAGGGTTGTCAGGTGGCAAGATCATCGTGTTCCCTCCCAGAACTTCGTGTTTCGCTCCGGAAGAAAACATCCTGGTCGGCAACACGGTCCTCTATGGAGCGACGAGCGGCGAAGCTTATTTCAATGGCGTAGCGGGCGAGCGATTCGCCGTGCGCAATTCTGGAGCAACCGCGGTGGTCGAAGGCGTAGGCGATCACGCCTGTGAGTACATGACCAACGGCACCGTGGTCGTGCTAGGAGTTACCGGGCGCAACTTCGCGGCGGGCATGAGCGGCGGACTTGCCTATGTCTTCGATCCCGACGGAGACTTCGTTCGCGTGCGCTGCAATGCGGGAGGTGTCGATCTCGAACCGTTGTTCGAAAGCGAAGACATTCTGCTTTTACAGACTCTGATACGCAAGCATGTGGAATACACGCACAGCGCGCTCGCTAGGCGCATGCTCGCCAATTGGGCTGGAACACTGAAAAGCTTCGTCAAGGTATTCCCGCATGAATACAAACGAGTTCTGAAGCCGTTAACGATGATCGAGCAGGACAGGAAAGCTCTTCCGTTCCTCCCCAGAGCCGCCGCCGTAGCCGCGGAGAGCACCCGGTAACTTGCATGGGTAAAATCAGCGGGTTTCTGGAGCACACGCGCGAGACGCCTGTCAGACGCCCAGTGCTGGAGCGCGCCAACGACTGGTTCGAGGTCTACCAGGATTTCCCAGCCGATCGCCTGAAGCAACAAGCGGGGCGCTGCATGGATTGCGGCGTGCCCTTTTGTCACACCGGTTGCCCGGTGAACAATGTGATTCCCGATTGGAACGATCTGGTCTGGAAGGATCGCTGGCGCGAAGCGAGTCGTTCTCTGCACGCGACGAATAATTTCCCGGAATTCACCGGGCGCATCTGTCCGGCGCCTTGCGAAGCTTCTTGTGTCCTCGGCATCAATGACAAGCCCGTCACTATTCGCGTTGTCGAGCAGCAGATTGCGGATCGCGCTTTTCAGGAAGGCTGGCTGGCGCCGGAGCCCCCGCGCCGCCGTACCGGCAAAACAGTCGCGATCGTCGGCTCGGGTCCAGCCGGTATGGCCGCGGCCCAGCAACTCAATCGCGCAGGTCACCAGGTGACGGTACTTGAAAAAGAGAACCGGATCGGCGGGCTGGTTCGCTATGGCATTCCCGACTTTAAGCTCGAAAAATGGGTAGTCGACCGCAGACTGGAGCAGCTGATTGGAGAGGGTATCGAGTTCCGAACCGATGTTCACGTCGGGACAACGTTACCTGCCGACGAGCTCGTGCGCAATTACGATGCGGTGCTGCTGGCTGTAGGTGCCGAAACTCACCGCGATCTGCCGATCCCCGGCCGCGACTTGAAGGGCATCCACTTCGCAATGGACTACCTGCGCCAGCAGAATAAGCGCGGGGCGGGGGATCGCTTCAGCCGCGCTGAAGAGATCCTTGCGACTGGCAAGCGCGTCATCATTCTGGGAGGTGGCGATACGGGTGCCGATTGTCTGGGTACGGCGCATCGCCAGAAGGCTGCTTCGGTACACCAGCTTCAGATTCACGCCATGCCTCCTGAAGACCGGCATGAAACCACGCCTTGGCCGATGTGGCCCCTTCAATTACGCATCGAAGCGGCGCATGAGGAAGGCGGCTTCCGCGAGTGGAGCGTGCTCACTACTCACTTTAGCGGCGATGAGCAGGGCAATGTGAAAAAGCTGCATTGCGTGCGCGTGGGACCCAAGCCCGCGCTCGAGCGCATGCCGGATAGCGAGTTCTACCTGGATGGGGACTTAGTTCTGATCGCCATAGGCTTCTCGGGCCCTGTACGCAAGGGGCTGCTTGAGCAACTGCCGCTAGCGCTCGATACCCGCGGTAATGTACAAACCGGCAAAAACTACATGACGTCGATATCCGGCGTCTTTTCAGCCGGTGATTCCCGGCGCGGGCAATCGTTGGTTGTTTGGGCCATTGCAGAAGGCCGCGAAGCTGCGCGGAATATCGACGAGTATCTGATGGGAACAGGGCGTCTTCGCTAAATTCCTGTCCACTTTATAAACAGCGCGGCGACTATCGCTCCGCATACCGGACCTAAGATCGGGACTCCCGCGTAGCCCCAGTCCGACGAGCCTTTTCCAGAGATCGGCAAAAACGTGTGCGCCAGCCGGGGACCAAAATCGCGGGCTGGATTGATGGCGTATCCGGTGGTCGCTCCCAAAGAAAGTCCGATGCTCCAAACCACGCCTCCAATTAGTAAGGGTCCCAGCCCGGGCGCAACCCCGCCGGGAGCCAGGCGTTTCGACACTAGGGCCGAAGCAACGAGCACCAGCACAAACGTTCCGATCAATTCGCTCACAAAGTTAGCCCCGAAGCTCCGGATCGCAGGTATGGTGGCGAAACAAGCGAGCTTTCTTGCCTGATCGTCTGTTACTTTCCAGTGCGGTAGATAGAGCAGCCATACTAGCATCGCGCCTGCAATCGCTCCCAAAATCTGCGCTGGAATGTAGGTCCAGAGCCGATCCGGTTGTCCAGTCATAATCACCGAGGCAACCGTAAACGCTGGGTTCAGGTGCGCATCGGAATCTCCCATTGAAATGCTGACTGCCACGCCAGCAAAAACTGCCAGCGCCCAACCGGTTGTCACTACTAGCCACCCTGCATTTTCTGCCTTGGTACCCTTCAGCAGCACTCCGCCCACTACTCCGTTGCCCAGCAGAATCAAAACCAGCGTTCCAACAAACTCTCCCAACACCGCTGAACTCATTCGCCCTCATCCGTTCCAGACGTAGTTTTGCGCCACGCTTCGAAATGCTCTTACTTGCTTTGCTTGCCAATGCTCGCCGAGCCCCAAGGTGTCCGCCATGAGTCGCGCCACCTCGGGCGCGGCTTCCAAGCTGGCGCGTGCGTCTAGAAATAGCGCTCTCGTTCTGCGCGCCAGGACATCTTCCACCGTGCGGGCCATCTCATGCGTTGTTGCCCAAACCACTTCTGCCTTGCGAAAAGGAAGCTGTGGGTGCAACGGTTCGCTCCATTCAGCATTCTGTTCGGCGAGCCTGTTCAGTTCGGGCAAATCGGAACCATAAACTTGCCGCCACTCGCCATTTTCCGAGCTATCGGAAGTCCAGCCGTGCAGCTTGAGATCCGCCGTCACGGATTTGCTGGAAGATATCCCCGCCACGGGAGTGGTCTTGTCTATCACATCCTGTGCCATCTTCCGGTATGTCGTCCACTTTCCGCCCGTAATCGTCACCAGCTTGGAAGGCGAAATCAGAACGGTGTGATCGCGCGAAATGGCAGCCGTGCTCGACTTGTCTTGCTGCCGCACAAGCGGCCTCTGCCCCGACCACATGCTGCGCACATCCCCCGGGTTCGGTCTCCTGCCAAGAAAGCGCTGAATATTCTCGACGAGAAAACTTCTCTCCTCGTCCAGCGCACGGGGCTCGTATTCCGGCGCGGGCACCGGCTCATCTGTCGTGCCCACCACCACGCGATCATGCCATGGAATCGCAAACAGGACGCGGTCATCGGAAGTCTTTGGAATCATTAGCGCCGCACTTCCTGGCAGGAAATGCCGCGGCAAAACGAAGTGAGTACCCTGGCTCACCGTGAGCATCGCTTTCGCATGCGGTTCGTCCATGTGCCGGACGCGGTCGGAAAAAATTCCGGTTGCATTGATCACGAGTTTAGCCGCAGCTTCTATCTGTTCCCCGCTTTCGCCATCTTCTGCCACTACGCCGTTCACCATGCCGCCGTTCTTCAACAAACTTGTTACGCGAAGGTAATTGACTGCCACTCCACCGAGATCTAGAAACGTTCGCAGCAGCGCGATCGCAAAACGAGCATCGTCGAATTGCCCGTCATAATAGAGAATTCCTCCGTGCAGACCGGCCGCTTGCACACCCGGTAGCGCTTCGATTGCGCTTTGCCGGCTCAGAATACGGGATCGTCCCAGCCTCTCTTTTCCGGCCAGCATGTCATAGAGAATTAGGCCAACTCCATAAAAGGGCAAATCCAAAACTGAATAGGCGGGCACAATGAACGCCTGCCGGTGCACCAGATGGGCGGCGTTGCGCAGCATGCGGCCGCGCTCGCGAAGCGCTTCGAGCACCAGCTTTACGTTGCCTTGGCGGAGATAGCGCACGCCTCCATGCACTAACTTTGTGCTGCGGCTCGATGTGGCCTTGGCAAAGTCCTCCGCTTCGAGCAGCAGCGTCCGGTAACCGCGCGAAACAGCTTCTAGGGCCGTGCCAAGACCCGTAGCGCCGCCACCCACCACGATGTAGTCCCACTCGCCGCCCGCCCCTGCCTGATGAAGCAGGTCTTCGCGCTTCGGAGTTATCGGCATGGCATCAATTCGCGTGCCACGCTTTGGCCCGTTCGAGCGCTTGCCGCCAGCGTCCTAAACGCGCCAGTCGCTCCTTATCAGGTATCCGTGGAACGAACTGGCGCTCTGCTGTCCATTGCTTCTTGATAGCTGCTTGATCCGCCCAGAAACCAGTGGCCAATCCCGCCAGGTAGGCTGCACCCAATGCCGTAGTTTCAGTGTTGGCGGGCCGCGTCACGATTACACTCAGCAGGTCTGCCTGCATCTGCATTAGAACGTTGTTGCGCGCAGCACCGCCATCGACGCGCAACTCCCGCACTGGAACACCCGAGTCGCTTTCCATAGCGGCCAGAATATCGGCTACTTGGAATGCGATACCTTCGAGCGCGGCTCTGGCGATATGCGCGCGGTTGGAGCCGCGTGTCAGTCCGACGATCGCTCCGCGTGCGTATTGATCCCAGTGCGGTGCGCCCATACCCGTGAAAGCCGGTACAAAGTACACCCCCGCGCTGTCAGGAACGCTAGCTGCGAGCCCCTCGATTTCCTCCGACGTCCGGATCATCTGTAGCTCGTCGCGAAGCCACTGCACCACCGCGCCCGCAATAAAGACGCTGCCCTCGAGCGCATAACACGTCTCGTCTCCAATGCGCCAAGCGATCGTGGTCAGCAATTTATTCCGCGAGCTGACCGCCTGATTGCCGGTATTTTGCAGCATGAAGCTGCCGGTGCCATAGGTGCACTTAACCATCCCAGTCTCGGTACACATTTGGCCAAAAAGCGATGCGTGCTGGTCGCCGGCAATCCCCGCGATCGGTATGCCTTGCAATACGCCGGAGGTCTGGCCACAAATTTCGCTCGAGCCTACCACCTCGGGCAGCAACGATTTTGGAACATCGAACAGAGCAAGCAGATCGTCGTCCCATTTCTGCGTGTGAATATTGAACAGCATCGTGCGGCACGCGTTGGTCACATCGGTAACGTGCCGCTCACCGCCGGTTAGCTTCCATACCAGCCAGCTGTCGACGGTTCCGAACGCGAGTTCGCCACGCCTGGCACGCTCCCGGGCGCCCGCTACGTTATCGAGTATCCAGCGCAGCTTGCTTCCCGAGAAGTAAGCATCGATCACCAGGCCGGTTTTCTTTTGGATGCTTGCTTCGTGACCCTGCTCGCGAAGTTGATCACACAAGCTCGACGTCCGCCTATCCTGCCACACGATGGCGTTCGTGATCGCCTCGCCAGTCGCGCGGTCCCACACGACTGTTGTCTCGCGCTGATTGGTGATGCCAATCGCAACAATCGAATCCGCTGTTGTATTCGCCTGGGCCATGGCGTCCATGGCAACTCCGAACTGAGTGGACCAGATTTCGGCCGGATTGTGCTCCACCCACCCCGGCTGAAGATAGATCTGCTCGAAAGACGCTTGTGCCGTCCCATGCAGCCGTCCATCTTCTCCCAATAGCAGCGCTCGCGAGCTCGTCGTCCCCTGATCGAGCGCCAAGATATATTTCATCCGCGGCTCTCCGGCTTGCACCAGCGTTCAAATTTGCGCATGGTAGAAGGCTATCAAGAGAGGTGTGAATAGATTGGGCTAAGTAACGATCCCGGGCAGCAGTCCGATCATGCTCCTTACACCAGAGATTTCGCTTCTACTACTGACCGCAACCAGCCGTGCTTATCCGGCACGCGTCCGTATTGAACCGAAACCAGATACCGGTAAAGCTTTTCTGTGATAGGCCCTGGGGCGGTCAGCGAAAACGTCTCGCCCGGCTCCGTTTTGAAGGAACTGATACCAGTGATCGTGGCCGCCGTGCCGCAGGCAAATGCCTCCTGAATCGATCCGTCCTTGAGCTTTGAGATAAGCTCTCGTTCGCTATAAGCCTGCTCGCGAGTTGCAATTCCAAGATCGCGCGCAAGCGTCAATACGCTGTCCCGAACTACACCCGGAAGGATGGTCTCGTTCAGAGCCGGAGTCACTACCATCCCGTTCTCTACGAACATGATGTTCATCCCCCCCATCTCTTCCACGTGATGGTCCGTCGTCGTATCGAGAAAGAGCACCTGGGCGCACTCGTGACGTTTTGCATCGGAGATGACCTTAAGGGTAACGGCATAGTTGGCAGCCGCTTTAATCGAACCTGTTCCCCCTGGGACAGCTCTGACCACGGAATCGGAAATGAGCACATGAACAGCTCCCGGTCCGCCGTGGGCTTCGGGAAAGTACGCACCGCTCGGAAGGGCCAGTACGTAAAAGAGAAACTCGCTCGAAGAACGAACGCCAATCGAAGCCTCTGTCCCGATCATCACCGGCCGCAGATAGAGGCTGCCGGGCTCGGGAATCACAAATTCTTCTTGCGCCCGGGTCAGCTCGGAAACGGCCGTCAGGAAAAGGTCTTCAGTTATTGGCGGCATGCACATCCGATCGGCGGACCTATTAAAACGTAGGGCATTCTTCTCGGGTCGGAACAAAGCTACACTGCCGTCCGCCTGCCGAAAAGCTTTCATTCCTTCAAAAATCGCCTGCGCGTAATGCAATACGAGGGCCGCGGGGTGAAGGCTGAGCTGCCGGAGAGGCTCGATTCGCGCCTCCTGCCAGTGCCCATCCCGGTACTCGCAGATAAACATGTTTGGAGCAAACGTCTTGCCGAATGCGATCTTCTTCGGATCAAGAGCGCTCTGCGGAGGACGCCGCTCGGAGAGATCCTTGATTGTCACTTCTCCATCTTTACACTTGGCCAGCAGCGCACGCAGCCCAACTTCCGAGCGTGAGCAAAATTAAACATTCTTAGGACAGTGACAATTCGCCTTGGCCAATGCGTCTATCTAAAAGTAGCGTGACCGCGCTTCAAGGAGAAAATAAATGAAGAAGTTAACCGTTTCCGCATTAGCTCTGGCTTTCGTGCTCTCGACGGGTGCTATTGCTCAAAACACCAGCGACACAAACAGCACAACCGGCAGCACCACGACCACTAGCAAGCATAAGAAGCATCATAAGAAGAACAGCACCACTGACAGCTCCACCACTTCCACTTCCACTTCGTCCTCCACGACAAAGTAAACGCTCCGGATGGGAGGGGAAAGGCGTACGGCTCGGATGCGGTGTGATGCCGTTAGACGCGGACGGAAAAACGGCTTGAGTATCGTCGGGGACAGCTCAAGCCTGTGCTTTTTGCTTGGATATCCTGGTTTTGCAGTTGGAGACGAGATGTTGTGAACCACACGCATTCTGGCACCGGTGCCAGCCGCGTACAAACATACACTTAGTTAAAGGAGGAAGCATGTGGTCCATCCTTCCTCACCAGCTCAAGCTGCTGCAATCTGTTTCGAGCCTCGGAAGCCATAGTAGGCGATGTATATGTAGCAGAGCATCGGCAAATGAAGGCGTGGTGTATGCCGATTCGGTCAGCCAGTGCTCCCTCAACCACCGGAAGGATCGCGCCGCCTACGATTGCCGCTATCAGCAAACCCGATCCCTTTCCGGTGAGCGGACCCAAGCCCGCAATACCCAGGGTAAAGATGCTCGGGAACATCACTGAGTTGAACAATCCAACCAGAATGATGGCCCACATCGCGAAGTGTCCGAAGGTAAGCATGGAAAGTAATACCAGCAGGCAAGCGGCGACAGCAACCAGGCCCAGAGGCTTGCTGGCGTGAACCTTTTGCAAAATCGCGGAGCCGATAAACCTACCAATCATCGCGAATCCCCAATAGAAAGACACATACACCGCCGCCGTTTTCTCGGGCATTGCCCCTATTTCGGGCTGGCTGAAGTAATTCACCAGGAAACTGCCGATCGAAACTTCCGCTCCCACGTAAACGAAAATTCCGATCACCCCCAAAAATCAGGTGCCGGTGTCTCCAAAGACTAATTGCGGTCCTGCTGTTTGGATCCTCCTGTACAGCCGGATCAGGCGCCATCGAGATCACGGGAAGTTTAAAAAGTCCTATGACAATCGCCAGCACAATTAGGACTACCGTAATCAACAGATACGGGAACTTCACGGTCGCTGCCTCGTGCAGGCGATAGGCCTGTAGAACTTCAGCGGGCATCCTGCGAACGGCCGAGGGGCTCTGGACTGCCGTGCTTAAGATGAGCAGGCTTCCGAAATAAGGCGCAACGAAGGTACCCAGAGAGTTGAAGGCCTGAGTGAGATTCAAACGGCTGGATGCAGTTTCAGCCGGTCCCAGTACCGATACGTAAGGATTCGACGAGACCTGCAGCGCCGTGATGCCGATCGCTAGGATAATCAGCGCCGCCAGAAAAAACGAGAAAGCCGGCACGCCCGCTGCCGGTACAAACAGAATCGCTCCGACTGCCATCGTCACCAAACCGAGTACCATTGTTCGCTTATAGCCGATGGCTTCCACCAACTTGCCCGCCGGAACCGCGAACAGAAAGTAGCCTGCAAAAAAGACAAACTGCACCATCATCACCTCCGCGTAGTTCAGGTCGAAGATGGCCTTCAGGTGCGGAATCAGGATGTCATTCAGGCATGTGATAAAACCCCAGACAAAGAACAAGGTGGCTACCATCGCCAGAGCGCCCTTATTGGTAGTGCCCGGAGTGTGAATCGCGACAGAAGATTTACTGAGTGGGGTGATCGCCATAGGTCTGACAGTATTATCCTCGTCTAGTCCAATCAAACGAAGGCACTTGCCCGGACCAACGCTAATTCAAAGCTGCGTTTTGGGCTTATCTGTGTGCTGCGCGTCGGCGGGAACTTACGTGCGCCAGCCGGTTCGATTCCGTCCAATAGCCGGTGATCGCGTCGTCCTGCACCAATTTGACGATGAGCTCGATCGCTCCGCCGCCACTTTTTCCTGCAATCCAGAGCGGCTCGTTGACCTTCAGATGTCGGTGTGAGAACGACCGCCCACTCGCTACGACGTTCAGGTCGTAAAGCTTCTTTGCAGGGTAAGTCTTGATCAGCCTGAGTTCTACGGCACCCAACGGGGCTAGACCGCTCGCCTTACTGATACTGAACGGCTTCATCGCGGTGCTAAGCGGCTCTGAGAGCTTCGGCTGAGCCGGATGATTGCTGAGCGCGGTCGGCGAAGATGCCGCCGCCTCCTCGATTCCCTTTGCCCGCGTCAGCGCTGGCGCGGATTGTTCATTGAGCATCACACGCGGGCGACTCTGATCCCGCCATACGAATGAAATAAAAGCAGCTATCGAACACAATGCTGCCACCGCGGATGCCGCGATTGCTAAACGGCGATGTTTGAATAGCCGGAAGGACCCAATGCCGGCGGCGGGTATGGTTGATCTGGCTAACGCCATGTGCTTCTGATATAGTCTCAAGCCAGAAGTCAGACCGCAAACCGGGTCGACATGCGTGTATACTGGGCCCTCCCGGAGCGCGATTTGGAAGCTTTCTTTGAGATTTGCATCTAATTAGATGACATGCGAATTCGATACATAGTCATACCCATCGTTGTTCTCATCATCGTGATCGTTGCCGTGGTTGCGAGACCGCAGGCAATGTCGACAAGTACCGTCCGCGCGTCCAGGCCGAGCTGCAGCAGAAGCTCGACCGGCAGGTCAACATTGGGCATCTCAGCCTGCGCCTTTTCCCGCTCTCTATTCGCGCCGAAAATGTGACTGTAGCGGATTCGCCAGCCTTCCAATCTCCTCGCCCTTTTGCCACGGCCAAAGCTCTTTATGTCAGCGTGGGCCTGTTCTTTATTTGAGGGCTATCCTGAGGTGAAGGAATTAACCCTAGATCAGCCACAAATCGAACTCATACACAACCCTGCCGGCGTTTGGAACTTCTCGACCATCGGCGGCCAAAGCAAGGGCGGATCGAATTCGCAGATCTCGCTCAACGAGCTGAAGATCCGGGACGGCCAGGTGGCCATTACAGATCAGGCAGCCAATCAGCCTCGTTCCGTCTATGATCACATCGATTTGAAGCTCACCGATTTTGCGCCGGGCAAGCAGTTTGGAATCGACGCCGACGCGCATCTGCCGGGCCAGGGCAAACAGTTGCTCAGCTTCAAAGGAAAAGCGGGCCCGCTACAACCTAACAACTCCGCCGCAACTCCTATCGACGGGCACATTTCACTGAAGGAAGTTTCGTTGGCCGGAGTCAATCGATTCGCCAGCGGCGTGAGTGCCCTCTCAGATGGACGCCGTTCTGACCGGAGCCGCCGACATAACTTCGCAAGCCGAACAACTCTCGGCCAAAGGCGACCTCAATGTGCAGAATGCCATTCTGCGTGGAGCTAAACTCGATTTCCCGATCAAAGCGACTTACGACCTGAGCGACAACCGCGCTCAAGACCTCATTCAGATCAAATCGGGCTCGGTGGCCCTCGGATCGACATCCTTCACCATGTCGGGAACAGTGGACGAGCACGCCAAGCCGGCCAATTTGAACGTTCAACTCAGCACTAAGAACTCGTCGATTACCGAAATGGCCAAGCTAGCGGGCGCTTTCGGCGTGGCCTTCAATCCGTCGTACCAGATCAAAGGAATTCATTAGCGCGGATGTCTCGGCTAAAGGACCGGCCACTTCCCCGCTATTGAACGGGTCGATCTCTGCCAAGCAGTTGCAGGCGAGCGGTGGCGAGATCAAAGAGCCCGTCTCGGTGCCCGAGATCGATCTTGCCCTTACCCCAGACGTCATTCGCTCCAATAACTTCAGCGCGACCAGCGGCAGCACTACCCTGAGCGGCAACTTCGCTCTGGCGCAGTATTCGACCACTAACAAAACCGTCGATGCCACGCTCAAAACCGACGGCGCGAATATCGCCGAGCTGCTCAATATGGCGAAAGCTTATGGAATGGATGCCGCGCAAGGCATGTCGGCGACGGGTAAGTTAACCGCCAATATACATGTGCAAGGCCCGGTTGCGAACACGTCAGCCCTGAATTATTCGGGCACGGCAAACGTCTCGGCGGCGACTCTTAATTATTCTCCTGAGGACTCAAGCCCGTGGCTATTAACTCAGCGAATGCTCAGTTCTCGCAGAACTCCATCGCCATCACTGGATTGTCGGCATCCGTGGGCTCGACCGGCCTGCAGGGAAATCTATCGGCTAGGAACTTCGCCACACCGGATGTGACGTTTGCGCTTTCTGCAGACAAGATCGATACCGCCGAACTCGAATCCCGCACCGCCAAACAGCAACCAGCCAAGCCTGCTGCGGCCCACGCGACTCCCCTCAAACCAGCCCAGCTTGATCGACAGCATGACGGGTTCGGGCACATTGGCAGCCGGCACTATCAAGGCCCAGGATATAGTTCTGACAAACTTTCGTGCAAACTGCAAGTTGAATCATGGGTTAATAACTCTCTCGCCGCTCAGCACCGATATCTTCGGCGGAAAGGAGAACGGGACGTTGACCCTCGATGTGCGTCCTGCTAATCCTCTCTGCTCCGTCAACGCGAAATTTTCTGGAGAAGCATACGAATGCTCTCTTATCCGCTGTAAGTTTGGCCAAGAATACGCTCTATGGCAGCTTGGCAGCGGATACGAACTTGCGGTTTGCGCTCGTTTCGAGCAACGATCTTCCCCATACTCTTAACGGTACGGTAAGCTTCAACGTTACGAATGGGCAGCTGGGGAACGGGGAGAGACTTGATGAGCTCGAAGGTGGGTAAGTTTTCTTGGCAGCGCTCCTGCCCAGGCTGGCTCTGGAACGGCGCTCAAAAAACTTTCTGGCACTCCTAAATATTGTGAACGGTGTAGCTTCCACCAACAATCTGACAGCTGCTCTCGATGCCGGTTCGCTCGCCGCGAACGGAACCATGAACCTCGTAAACCAGGAACTCGATCTACATATGACCGCAGCACTCGCCAGTGGGACGAGCCAGGCGGTTGGCGGTACCCATGTCGGCGGGTTTCTCAATACTGCGCTAGCGAACAATAAAGGTGAGCTCGTAAATCCCCGTCATCGTCAGCGGTACCATGGCTCACCCGGTCTTCACCCCGGACACTGCAGCATTGGCCAAGATGAAGCTGAACAAGTTGCTACCCTCGGTGAGCGATCCCTCTAAACTTGCCAGCGGAGTTCTAGGCGGAAAGGGCGCAGGAGGCATCGTCAATGGCTTACTCGGGGGTGGCCAGCCG
>CAWIFY010000048.1:0-58928 GCA_963835255.1 Terriglobia bacterium
ATGCTGCCTATCACGGAGTGCCGAGAAAAGCTCGTGAAACGCTGGCGGACCAACTGCTCGAGCAATTAGGATTGGGAGACCGCAAGAACGAAAAGGTCAATCGTTATTCGGGCGGCATGGCGCAGCGGCTGATGATCGCCCGCGCCTTGATGCACGAACCGGACGTATTATTTCTGGACGAGCCGACAAACAATCTCGATCCTCAATCGCGTCTTTTTCTTTGGGAGCGGATCCGCGAGATGAATGCGCGAGGTTTGACGATCCTGCTGACCACGCACGATATGGAGGAAGCTGACAAGCTGTGCCAGCGCATTGCTGTGATGGATCACGGTAAAATCCTGGTGAACGAAACGCCAGACGAACTGAAGAGAATGATCCCGGGTGGAACTGCATTAGAGGTGCAGGCCCACGCACCTGCGGCCGGAAATGGAAACGCCCGCGGGCAGATCACGCGAGCGCTCGGGGCAATTCCTGATACCAAAGTTGAGGTATTAGAGGATGGGAGCGAACAAGCGGCCGAGCCGGGACATTTTACGTATCGAATCTACGCTGATTCTGTGAACAATTTGATTGGACCAGCAGCGCAGGCGGTGCTTTCTACGGGCGCGGAGGTCCGGAACTTGAGCGTGAAACAACCATCGCTTGAGGAGGTCTTTATCTTCCTCACCGGGAGGCATCTCCGGTAGAAGCTAGACAAATATGAATGAAATGGCTGAAGCGGCTGCAACTTCAATCGACGTTCCAATCAGGCGACCAAGAGATTCAGAGAATCGAACTGCGCTGGCGTTAAACGCATTTTTTGCGATTCTGCGCCGGGACTTGGTGGTAACAGGCCGCGAATTTGTCCCCTTTCTCCTCCAAGCGTTGATGCAGCCGTTATTTTTTCTCTTCATTTTCGGAAAGGTGCTGCCCGGCATTGGGCTGGCAGCCGGCGATTTTGCCGCCTTGATGCTGCCCGGGATTGTGGCATTGACAGGCATGATCGCAGCCATGCAAGGCGTGACTCTGCCGCTCGTGCTCGATCTCGGTTACGCGCGCGAAATTGACGACCGATTGCTTTCACCGCTTCCGATTTGGTGGGTGCCGCTCGAGAAAGTACTCTTCGCGGCGCTACGAGGCACAGTCGCGAGCTCCGTAATTTTCCCGCTAGGCTGGCTTATCCTGGGCCACGGTTTTGCGGTGCGAAGCGATCGCATTTTGGCGCTTATCGGAATGGTGATCTTGACGGCATGCGTCGGCTCGACTATCGGGCTGTTAATGGGAACCGTCATCAAGCCGGACCAGATCAGCTTGATGTTCACCCTCATCTTCACCCCGCTGCTCTTTACCGGATGCACTTACTATCCGTGGGGAGCGCTAAATAACATCAGATGGTTTCAAGTGCTTACTCTTTTGAACCCGCTTACTTACGCTGCGGAAGGCCTGCGCTATGCGATGGTTCCTCGCATGGGCGGCCGTGATTTCCCAACTCTCAGCCTTCACTGGATACTCCCCGCGCTCGGCATTTCGGTGCTGATCATGTTTGTGCTGGGGGCGCGAACGTTTCGCAAGAGAGTTGTCACTTAACATTTGTTCGTGTGTGACCCTGAGCACTTGCGCGCATGTACCAACGCTCATCCGGCTCGCCTTCCTCCCGCGCTGCTCTCCGATATCCGAATTTCAGATTCTATTCGTCAGCGCGATTCCTGACAACCATTTCCTCAGAGATGCAGTCAGTGGCTGTCGGGTGGCAAGTTTACGAACTGACACACAGGCCCATGGATTTGGGCCTGGTTGGTTTGGCTCAATTCCTGCCTGGCATTTGTCTCTTTCTACTGGCCGGACATGTGGCGGATTGCATTCCAAGGCTCAACGTTCTCAAGCTTTGCTATGCGGCATTTTCGCTTTGTTCGCTTCTTCTACTATCGCTGACGCTTTACGGACTGCATTCCGCCTATCCGATTTATCTTGTGTTGCTGCTGAACGGAACCATTCGCGCATTCAATGCTCCGGCGAGCCAAGCCTTTGTTCCGCTACTGGTCTCGGAACAGGATTTTCCAAACGCAGTGGCATGGAGCGCTTCCATTTTTCAAACTGCTACCATAGCGGGTCCCATGATCGGCGGCCTGCTCTATGGATTCGCCGGAAATCCCCAAGCTGTTTATGGCTGCGCGGCGATCGCTTACTTTACCGGCTTGCTCGGCATCGCCAAGGTGAAGCTGCCGGACAAAATTCGTCCGCCAGGAGCGGCTTCGGCCGGCATGGCGCTCGACGGCATGAGATACATTTGGCGGAACAAGCCCATCATGGGCGCGATCTCGTTGGACTTGTTTGCCGTGCTGCTGGGCGGCGCGGTAGCGCTCCTGCCGGTTTATGCGCGAGAGATTCTTAAAATCGGCGCGATCGGCCTAGGCATCTTGCGCAGCGCTCCGGGCGTCGGAGCGGTGCTGATGAGCGTGATGGTGGCGCACTGGCCGCTCCGCAGACGAATAGGACCGATCATGCTCGGGTGCGTTTTCGGGTTCGGGCTGGCGACGGTGATCTTCGGGATGTCGCATAACTTCTGGCTGTCTCTCATCATGTTGTTCCTAACCGGGGCGACAGATACAGTAAGCGTGATTGTTCGGTCAACCATGACGCAGCTAGGAACGCCCAACGAGATGCGCGGTCGAGTGAGCGCAGTGAACATGGTATTCATTGGCGCTTCGAACGAAATCGGGCAATTCGAGTCGGGCCTGACGGCGCAATGGTTCGGGACGATGCCGGCCGTAGTGTTCGGCGGCATAGGAACAATGGCTGTTGTGGGAATTTGGGCTTGGCTCTTCCCTAGCTTACGGCGGCTGGACAGACTCGACGGTAAAGCGATGGAACCGGTGATCGCCGAAGCCATGACCGCACATGGCGGCCCTGACAACGAGTGACGCGGCGCTCGAATTGCTTGCCTCCGCCCTTTAAGATCACGGCATGTACTCTCTCCATCTGCATTGCAGACTCGAGGAAGCGGATTTGCTGTCGATAGAGCTTTGGGACGCGGGAACCATTGGCATCCGGGAACTCGAGAATGGAAATGGCGCGCTGACTCTCATTGCGAACTTCGAGACAAATGACGCACGCGAAGCGTTGCTGCGAAAGCTCGCTCGATTCTCTCCTGCCTGGATGCATGAGGCCGATATCGATTGGGTGAAAGAGACTCAACTTGCATGGCCCGGACGCCTGGTCGGTGCACAGCTCCTTCTTGCGCCGCCATGGTGTAAAGAGCCAACGCCGCCTGGCCGCAAGCGTGTGATTCACAATCCTGGATTGGCGTGCGGAACCGGCGACCATCCTTGCACCCAGCTTGCCCTCGAAGCGCTTGAGCGAGTTGTAACTCCCGGGTGCTGGATGACCGATATTGGTGCCGGATCGGGCATCCTCGCGATTGCAGCTTTACGCCTTGGCGCAACGACAGCGTTTGGAATCGACGTGGATGAAGCGGTATTGCAAGCAGCACGCGAAAACTTCGAGCTAAATGCGCTGCCCGCCAATCTGGTGGCTGGCTCAGCCGATTGCCTGCTGAGTGGCAGCGTAGATGTGGTTGTAGCCAATATCAATGCCACAGTCTTGCTCTCATTTGCAGATGAGCTGATACGCATCGTGCGTCCAAATGGCACACTTATCTTGACGGGATTCCTCGATTCCGAGGCGCCTCTCATGCGCGACGTTTTTCAAGCACGCGAGACTCTCGAGCACGACGGTTGGAACTGCCTTATTTCGAAACTTTCCTAGCTCGTTTTGCCGGCTTCTTAGCCGGAGCCGTTCCGCCGCGTACGCGTTCTAGCGCACTTTCCAGCCTTTGGCCGCCCTCCAGCACAGGTGCGAAGAGATCCCCAAGTTTTCTGAAACGCTCGATTGTGTTATCGATACGGAAGTCATGCGGCCTCAGGCCGTGTTTGACCTCTTTCCATTCGAGCGGTGTGGCAACCGGAGCGCCGTCGTAAGCCCGCACCACATAAGGCGCGGCAATGGTTTTGCCGGTGCCAATTTGCAGATAATCGAAATAAACGCGCTCCTTCTTGCGCTTGTCAACGCTCCTCGCCGTGGTGAATAGATTAGGCTCGCGCTCGATCGCCAGATGAGCCACTATCTCAGCGAAGCTGCGAACCTGCTCGTAGCTGTACTGCGGGTCGAGCGGCACGTAAACATGCATGCCGTCGCCACCCGTCGTCTTTGGATAGCCTCTTAATCCCAGCTCGGAAAGCAATTCACGTACCAGCAGCGCTGCTTCGACGATCTGCTCAAACGAGGTATCGACCGGATCGAGGTCGAGCAGCATCCAGTCAGGCCGGTCGAGACTGCCGATGCGGCTCATCCAAGGGTTTTGATCGATGCACCCCAGATTCACGAGATAAAGCAGGCTTGCACGATTGTTCGCAACCGGGTAGTGGTTGAGTTTAGCGCCCCTGTGCTCCGAGATCGGTTCGCAATGCATCCACTCAGGGAAATGCGTGCTGGCGTTTTTTTGGAAGAAGAACTCTTCCGCGATGCCATTCGGATAGCGCTTCAGAGATAAGGGCCGGTCCTTTAAGTGTGGAAGCAACCATTCGGAGACGTCGCTATAAAACGATAGTAGGTCGCGTTTTTTCCAGCCGTCCTTGGGGAAATAGATTTTGTCGAGGTTGGTGAACTTCAAGCGGCGGCCGTCGATTTCGATTGTCACCTCTTTGCCGCGCAAGTCCAACCGTGGCGTATCGGGCTGCGGTGGCGGCTCCGCTTCCGGCTCAATCAAGGCAACGGTCACCGGATCTTCACGGCTTACTTCTTCAGGTCCTTTGTCCTCGCGCAAACCAACAAAAACCGGAGCACGCAGGACACCCTCTTTTGTCCATTCGAGAAAACGAATCTGGCACACTACTTCCGGACGCACCCAGGTAACGTCCTTAATTTTCGGCTTGGGAGTTAGCGGGTCAGTCTTAGTAATCAGCGGCTCCAGGCGATCGTGAATCGCTTTCATCGTCTTATGATCGAAGCCCGTCCCGACCTGGCCCGCATGGCGGAGCTTGCCGCCTTCATGCACACCGAGCACGAGCGCGCCGAAATAATCGCGTTCGCCTTTGGTGAAGCCTGCAATAACGAACTCATGCTCGTTTAAGACCTTCACTTTCCGCCATTGAGTAGAGCGCGTGCTTTCGTAAGCGCTTCTGCGATCTTTCGCTAAGATGCCTTCAAGGCCCATCTCGCGTGCGGCGTCGAACATCTGTTCACCGCCGGTATCGAACGCTTCAGAGAGGCGAATATGTTCATTGGGAACCACCAGCATGTTCAGCAGCCTTTTTCGATCCTCAAGAGCCGCGCCGCGCAGATCGTATCCGTCCGCATAGAGAATGTCGAATAAAAAGAGAGTAGCTGGCGTACTCTCAGCCAATTGCCCCACCGCGCTCAGGTTTGCTCCGATGCGCGGCTGAATGTTCTGAAAGCGAGCACGACCTTGCTCATCCAGCACGCAGATTTCGCCATCCAGCCAAGCCGCCTTGGCGTGCACATGCTCCGGCAAGTTCGCCAGTTCCGGGTATTGCTGCTCGCACCGGTTGCCCCGGCGTGTTTGGATCTGCAGCTTGCCCCCGTTGATAAAGCAAAGCGCGCGAATTCCGTCCCACTTGATTTCGTAAACCCAGTTCGGGCCTGACGGCGGTTTGATTACTGCTGTGGCCAGCATCGGCTGCAACTCACGGGGAACAGCGGCCTTTCGAACTCCCTTGATCTGCCCGATTTGAGGCGAACCGATTTCCTCCGCAATCTCGTCCTGAGTTCGTTTCGTTGCCACGCTCCAAGCGAACTGGTTGATGTCGTATCCGGTGACCGCGTGCTCATCTTTCTTCTTGATCAGCAGCCACTCATTGCCCTTGCCGGCGTGCTTCATGTGTACGATCGCGAAGGAGCCCTTCAGTTTCGTGCCATGCAGCTCAAACTTGAAGTCGCCGCGATCGAGCTGCTGCTGCGCCGACATCTCGCCCAACACATCGTACGTTCCTTTGTCCCAGAGCATCACGCTGCCCCCGCCATAGTTCCCTTCCGGGATGTTGCCTTCGAAAGTGCCGTAATCCAGCGGATGATCCTCCACCTTCATGGCGAGAGCTTTGCGCGCGGGATCCAGACTTGGCCCTTTCGGCACTGCCCAACTTACGAGCGCCCCACCGATTTCGAGGCGGAAGTCATAATGCAGGCGAGTAGCATCATGACGCTGGACGCAAAAGAATCCTCCACGCCCGCTTCCGTGCTCTTCTGCTTGTTTCGGAGCCGGCTCCGGCGTCGCTTGAAAGTTTCGCTTGCGTGCGTATTCTTTGAGGCCCATTGCCTGCCGCCATTATGACAATTTGGAGCTCGCATCTCACACCTGCACGGCTGCTAATCTGGAAACACTCCCCCACGCGTTATGAACATTTTTGCGCCGTCAAGTATTAGATGAATTTTGCCGAGCAGCTTAAAGAGCAATTAAACATCGTTGAAGTCGTCGGGCAATACGTGCGACTGAAAAGGCAGGGGGCCGGACAGCGCTGGGTGGGCTTGTGCCCGTTTCACTCCGAAAAAACACCGTCCTTCGGTGTTCATAGCGGACATCAGTATTTCAAGTGTTTCGGCTGCGACGCAGCCGGCGACGTTCTCAAGTTTGTCCAGCAGATTGAGAGTCTCACCTTTCCAGAAACTCTGCGACTGCTAGCTGAACGCTATGGCATAGCTATGCCGGAGCGGCAGCGGATGGATGATCCGGAAGCTCAACGCTCTTGCATCCTCCTCGAAATCCATGAAGCGGCCGCGGAGATCTTTCAGGAAAACCTACGTGGACCATCTGGCGCGGAAGCACGCAAGTATCTCGAATCTCGCGGCGTCAGCGCGGACACGGCGCGAGAGTTCCGCCTCGGCCTTTCCGATTCCTCCTGGCAGCAATTGGCCCAAAGGCTCAAAAGATTCGGCGAAGGATTGCTAGTCGATTCAGGACTGGTCATGAAACGCGAGGACGGTACCGGCGTTTATGATCGCTTCCGCAGCCGCCTGATGTTTCCGATTCATGATGCATTGGGCAAAGTGATTGCCTTTGGCGGGCGAGCGCTTCTTCCAGACGAGAAGGTCAAATACCTTAATTCACCTGATACAAAGCTCTACACGAAGTCTTTGGTGCTATACAATTTGCACCGGGCAAAGATCGCCGCTCGAAAGAACGACCGCATGATCCTGGTGGAAGGATACATGGATGCGATCGGCGTTTACTCCGCAGGCGTTCAGGAAGTTGTTGCAGTTTGTGGAACCGCGCTCGGACCAGGTCAGATCCGGTCGATAAAACAGGAGATTTCATATCAGGCGGGAAAAGGCCATGTCATTTTGAACTTGGATTCAGATGCAGCGGGCGCCCGTTCGACAGAAAAGCACATTTCGACTCTGCTCGCTCAAGCTCTCCGGGTCAAGGTGTTGGAGATCCCCGGAGAACTCGATCCGGACGAGTACATTCAGGCGAATGGCGCTGAGGTTTACGGTAGGCTGCTCGAACGGTCCCCTTCCTATTTCCACTGGCTGACCGACCATGCGCGAAAGAAATTCGATATGCGAACTGCCGAAGGCCGAATTGACGCTTTCAAGTTGATTCTACCTGCGGTTGAACAGGTCCAAGACCGGCTCGAGCGCGCGGCGATCGCAACAGAAATCTCTGAGCAGCTCGGCGTCGATCGTGAGATCGTGCGTCAGGCGCTCCGCCAGAAATCAGGACCACAGACTTCCCAGCGTGCCCGCGACGTTGCCTCCGCCGTACCTCCAAACGAAAAATTGCTAATTGCCTGCATGCTGGCGAGCGCCGATGCCCGCGCCGTTATCCGTCATTACTTATCAGAATCGGACGGTTTGGAGAGACTCGAATTGAAAACGATCTTTCAAGCCATCTTAAGCGCGGATACGCCAGACCATCCATTTTCGTTAGGTGATGTGATAGCCACCCTTGATGCGCATCTTCAGCGCATCCTGACTGAGATCGGCTTCGCGGAATCCGGCATAGCGGAGGAGCATGCCGCCGAGCAGGCTCTCCACTGTCTGAAACTCCTTGAGGCGAAGTCCATGCAGGCGAAATGCGAGAGCTTGAAAAAACGTATCCGCGAGCTGGAGCTGCAACAAAACGTTGAGGGGGCGCTCCTCCTGATGAACGAGTTGGACAGAATGTCGCGCCCATCTGCCAAGGTTTGAATAGTTGTAATATGAGGAGTCGAGGAATCAATTCAGGGGTGCCTTGGCAAACATCCAGGTAGATTTGTAGCAGCTTGTTAACTCATCAACGGGTTTATCGCAGATGCACAAGGGCAGTTGATGCAAGACAGGAATGACAAGGGCTTTGCGCTTTATGATGGTCTAAGGGGATCTGCAAGCGAAGACTTAGCGAACGAAAACGATTTGAGCGATCTGTTCGCTGATCTGGAAAGCCCGCCGGTCGAACTGCTTGAGGAGCCTAAAGATTTTGAGAAGAGAGAGGAAGACATTGAGGGTCTCTCGGACCTTGACCTCACTCCCGGCTCGCTCGAAAAGAGCAATGACTCGGTACGTGTTTACCTCCGTGAGATGGGGATGGTTCCCCTGCTCACTCGTGAAGGCGAAATCGAGCTGGCAAAGCGCATAGAGCGCGGAGAGAAAGCCGTGCGCAAGGCGCTCTCCCGCTCCCGCCTGGTCATTCAAACGATCTTTGAAACAAGGAATGCGACGCAACGCGGCTCTGTTTCGATCTTCGATATCCTGCAGTCCCCTGATCCACATTCTGTCGAAGACGAGCACCATGTGGTTCTTCAGTTGGAAAAGCAGTTTTTCGACATAACGGAAGAAATCGAGAAGCTCTACGGCAAAGCCCAGCGCACGGAAAGCAAACTGATCGGCACCTCTCGTAATCTGAAAGCGAAGCAATACCGAAAACTGCGTTTTGAATATGCGCGATTGGCAATTCAAGTTTCCCGCAAAATTCGCGATCTGCCTTTCACATCCCGCTATCAGCGTTTCCTCGGTGGTGCGCTGAAGAATGTAGTAGAGAAGCTCAAGCCCCTCGAACACGAGATCGCACGCGTGCAGCGCAAGCTCGAGCATATGCCAGCCTGTGAAACCGCCTCGACATCCGCGCTGCGCAAAGAGCTCAGAGCCTTGTCGTCGCAACTGGAAGCAATCGAAGAGAGCTCCGGCAGCGCGGCGACCGAATTGCGCCGCACATTGCAGATTGTTGACCGCGGCGAAATGGAAGCGGAGCTCGCCAAGAAGCGTTTAATCGAAGCCAATCTTCGCCTGGTTGTTTCTGTGGCGAAACGCTACACGAATCGCGGCATGCAGTTTCTGGATCTTATTCAGGAAGGCAACATCGGACTGATGCGCGCAGTGGACAAATTCGATTACAAACGCGGCTACAAGTTTTCCACCTACGCTACCTGGTGGGTGCGGCAAGCAGTGACGCGGGCAATCGCCGACCAGGCACGGACCATTCGCATTCCGGTCCACATGATCGAAACCATAAACAAGTTGGTCCGGCTGCAGCGTATTATGCTTCAGGAACTGGGGCGTGAAGCTACCATGGAAGAGCTATCAACACGCATGGACCTAACGCCAAACAAAGTGCGCCGCGTGCTGCGCATCGCGCAGGAGCCAATTTCGCTTCAGACGCCGGTCGGCGAAGAGGAAGAATCGAACCTGGGAGACTTTCTGGTTGATAGCCGCCTGGTATCGCCTTCCGAAGCGGTAATCAACCTGAATCTCCGTGAACAAACGGCAGAGGTGCTAAAGACTCTCAGTCCGCGCGAAGAGAAGATCGTCAAAATGCGCTTTGGCTTGCAGGATGGCGGCGAGCATACGCTTGAAGAAGTGGGCCAGAACTTTGCGGTCACTCGCGAGCGTATTCGCCAGATAGAAGCGAAGGCGCTCCGCAAACTTCGGCACCCCAGCCGCAGTCACCGCCTGCGAAACTTTCTCGATAACGGGTCGCCAAACTAGCCCATCACGGCTCGATGTACGGCTTTACCGTTTGCATTGCATTACTGCCGAAGAGCCTGCTTAACTCCTGCTGGCGATAGTTGAAAATTCCAAGCAACTGCCTGCGCACAACTAGCGCGTGGGCCAGTTCGCCGAACGGTCCGAAAGGCAACGCATATTCCACCTGATCGCCTACTTTCGTTCCGTTTGGCGTCAATTCAAAGGTGTGCCGGTGCCGCCAAAACTTGTACGGGCCCTTCGCCTGCTCGTCAATGAAAAGGATCGGCGGCCTATATTCCAAAATGAGTGTTTTCCAGTGCATGGGCAAGCCGATCCAGTGGATCGAGTATTCAATCTCCGCGCCTTGTCTCATTTCGATGCGATGCGGAGAAGTGACCTGAAATTTCAGAGATGACGGCGTTATCTTGGCGAGATTGTAGGGATTTTCAAAAACGGCGAATGTATCCTGCAAAGAGGATTTGGTGAGCATTTCGCAGCGTAGCGTGTAGGTTTGCACGGGGAAGTCTATCAACTCAGATGCAGAGGCGATCCCTCACGGCGCAGAACCTGCTTGCGATAGGTTTTCGCGGCGGAACACGTCCAGCTTCATTGCGCTATCTTAGTCGTTTCCTCATGGCAGATACGGAAATAGCCGTTCCGGTGGGCGTTCATCCGGTCACTTCACCGCGAAAGGTCCCGAAGCCAAAAAATGCGGCCGAACGGAAGGCGCGCCTCGAGCGCATTCTCAGCGAACTTGACAAACTCTTCCCGCAGGCCACGTGCGCCCTTCAACATAAAGATCCCTGGCAGCTCTTGGTGGCCACCATCTTGTCCGCCCAGTGTACCGATGAGCGGGTCAACAAAGTAACCCCAGAACTTTTCACAAAATACCCGACCATGCAGGATTTGGCAAACGCCTCTCAGGAGGAACTGGCCCAGGACATCCGCTCGACAGGATTTTTTAACAATAAGTCGCGCTCGCTCATCGGGGCAGCGCGCAGAATCCTGGCCGAACATCACGGACAAGTTCCGCAGAGCATGGACGAACTGCTTCAAGTGCCCGGCGCAGCCAGAAAAACCGCCAACGTTGTGCTAGGAACTGCGTACGGTATCGCTTCCGGCGTGGTAGTTGACACGCACGTCCAGCGTATATCGCAACGCCTTGACTTCACCCGGAACACCGATCCCGTCAAGATCGAACAGGACCTCATGAAGATCGTTCCTAACCACCGGTGGGTTCTCTTCTCTCACCAGGTCATTCACTTTGGCCGTCAAATCTGCATTGCACGTAAGCCGAGATGCGCATCGTGTCCGCTGGATCCTGTCTGCTATGCAAGAGATAAAACGCTCGCGTGAGGCGCTTTGCCCCGCTACTATCTAGGCATTGACGGTGGACAGTCGAGCACAACCGCGCTGATTGCCGACGAACAGGGCTGCATAGTAGGCGCAGGGCACGCCGGACCCTGCAATCACGTCACTGGACCCGAAGCGCAAGTAAAGTTTCTAGCCGTACTTAAAGATTGCCTGACCCAGGCCAGCCGTGAGATATCCGGCGGCCCGGCAATACCTGAATTCACAGCAGCCTGCCTCGGCTTCAGCGGGGGTGCGCAGGACAAGTCCGCTTACTCTCGCGAACTGATCCGTACTGCCCGCCTTAAGATTACCCACGATGCTGAGATTGCTTTGACAGGCGCCACGGCTGGAGAGCCCGGAATCATCATCATCGCCGGCACAGGCTCGATTGCGTTCGGTCGTAATGCAGCAGGCAGAACGGCTCGCTGCGGCGGCTGGGGCTACATCTTCGGCGACGAGGGCGGCGCCTTCGATCTGGTTAGGCGCGCCCTTCGCGCATCGCTGCAATTTGAAGAAGGTTGGGGACCCGCAACAAGTCTCCACGAAATGCTCCTGAGCGCAGGCGGTGCTGCATCGGCGAACGACCTGTTGCATCGCTTCTATGCCGAAACGGAGCGCAAGAAAATTGCCGGTTTCGCGCCCCTGGTGACGGAATGTGCGGAATCAGGAGATGCTGTCGCTCTAACCATCGTCGCAGATTCGGCAGACGCGCTCAGCCGTAACGCAGAAGGCGTTTATCGGCAATTGTTTACTGCTTCGGAGACCGTGACCGTTGCCTACATCGGCGGAGTATTTCGAAGTGCGCAACTGCTAGCGGCATTTGCTGAACGACTACGAGCACGCACCGGGTGCGAGACTGTCTATCCTCGATTCAGTCCGGCTGCGGGCGCTATTCTCGAAGCATTACGTCTAGATGGCAATCCCGTTAAACTCACCGGAATCCTAGAAACCAAAACGCAAAAGATCTGAAGTTCTTTTCGCTCGCGACATTTAATTAGCGGTTTACTGCGGCGTTCTCGGGAGTTGTGCCCGCTCCGTCCGCGTTAGGCGGAATACCTCTGCTCTGAAACGCGAGATAAGGATGGCGCGACTCCGAGTTGACATCAACTGATACGTTGTATTCCTCCTGAAACGGCACTGCGAAGCCGATTCCGAGCTTGTAAGACGCTTCCAGAATCTGTAGCAGCAACTGAGACTGAACTTTCAAGTATTCATTGGAATCTGCGGTCAGCACATAAGCGAATATATCCAGATCTAGTGACTGGTCGCTTATTTTGGAAAAGCGCAAGGGAACGCCCGATGCGTCGACCGATTCATGTTTTTCTAAGATTTGCTGGATAGCCTCCATCATGCCCCTGACCCGGGCCGGAGGCGTGTCCCGGCGCAGGCGAATCGTCGGATGAAACCACATGCGGTCGCGCTTGGAATAGTTCTCGAGCGTCATGGTCGAGAACTGCGAGTTGGGAACCGTCACGAGTGTGCGGTCCAGCGTACGAATCCTGGTAGAGCGCAAGCCGATGTCTTCCACGGTGCCGACCTGTCCTCCAAACTGGCAGAAGTCGCCTACCAGCACGGGCCTGTCGCTGATCAGGGAAATGCCACCAAACAGGTTTTCGATTGTCTTCTGCGCGGCAAGGGCTACAGCGATTCCACCAACGCCGACACCTGCAAGAATTGTGCTGATGTTGAATCCCCACTGCTGGAAAATGACCAGCACGGCGAAGCAGAAAATGCAGATCTTGACAAATCGAATGCCCAGGGGAAAAACCGAGTAGGTGATTGCCCGCTGCCCGTGATCGAGACGTGCGATCACCGTGTCAGAGACGACATCGACGAGCCTCATCAGCAGCGAAGCCGCTCCCAGCCAAAAAAGGAGAATCAAAAGCTTCAGCAGATCGTCACGCAGCAGCGCGCTGGTAGGTATAAATGCCAGCGTGGCGCGGAACACCATGATGGAGAGGAGTAAACGCAGGGGCTCAGCTAGCGCTTCGAGTCTCTGCGTCTGGAAAGATTTTGCGTAGCGCTTCGTAGTCGGCTTCAGGATTGCGATAAACAGGCGCGATAAAAGTCTGGAGATTGCGGACAAAATAACAGCAATCAGGACAAGTGTGATCCAAACCCAGAGCTGTGTTCCAATCAGCCTGATATTTACCAGGGGCGCCGGCAAGTGCTTCTCGATTCCGTTCTGCTCAATCAGGCTGCTCAGTTCAGGAATCTGCGCGACGCTCTCTGAGGAGACCAGCCAGATAGGCCCGGTGGAGGGTTGATTGACATGCTCCAGATACAAGTTGACCGGCTCCCCAGTCAGTTCGAATGTGGCAAGGTTTTCTAGGTTTGGCGACAGGCCGTCCGCCGAATTTCCCTCGGGGGAGTCGCTCAGCTTGCCCACCTCAAATCTTGTATTGCTATCGAGCAGCTTCTGCAAGGATTGCGCAAGCTCTGGCCCCTCATTCGCGCGGCGCTGCGGGCCTATTTTTGTCAGATCGAGATATTGAGCAGCTACCGCGTACTTACCGCTGTGGCAAGCCTCCAAGAACTTGTAAATGGCTGAACGCGGAGTTGTGCGTTCCAAGGGATCTTGCGCTGTCGTTGGCATACTTGAGCCAGTTTTCTTTGCCGGCAGGAGATTACTCAACTGCGCCGTCGCGCTCTCGTGAAAAATGCAAAAGACACAAATTAATAAGGCTATTGCCTTTACCATGCGAAACATGTCTATTCAACCAGACTAGCGGCTTTGCTCAGCATTTTCAGCTTTCCCAGTCACAAGGCTTTTGAACTTCTGTATCGCTTCCCTTAACACTCCCGAATGAGTAGCTTAGGCCTTCCGTCTCTGCGTATTCCTTCCAGGCCGGGATCTGAGCAGGTTAGCTTGTCGGCGGAAGTTATAACATGTCCTCTCATATCCAATTACCAGGCAGCGAGCGCCAGCATCCTAGAAATTCGGTACTAGCCGGCGAACTCTCCGACGACGAAACTATTCACATCACCTTGATACTTAGGCGCAAGTGCGAAGCGCCGGTTGAGCCTTCGCTGCACAATCGCTTGTCGCATGAACAACTCGCGGATCTCCACGGAGCAGCAGCGGAAGACGAGAACGCAGTGAAAGCTTTCGCCGCTCGGCATCAGCTCTCGATTGCTAAGATCCACTCAGGAGCTCGCAGCATTACACTCTCCGGGCCGCTTGGAAAGCTGGCAAATTTCTTTGGCGCAGACGTTCGTCTATCCAAAATCGGGGAGAAAACGTATAGAACTCGCCAAGGCAATCTCACAGTCCCCTTGGAGCTTGCTGGTCGGGTGACAGCGGTGCTCGGTTTCGATCAGCGCCCGGTCGCCGTAACCGGCCATAAACGAGCCAAGCGCTCGTTCAGCGCGACAGCTTACAATCCGACTGAGATTGCTAAACTATACAATTTCCCTTCGAATACCGGCAAGGGCCAGACTATGGCGTTAATCGAGCTTGGCGGTGGATACCGTGAAAGCGATCTGCAGACCTATTGGAAACAGCTCGGCTTGAGCAATGTAACTGTTTCAACAGTGGGCGTGGATGGAACGCAGAATGCTCCGCAAGGAGATCCGAACAGCGACGACGGAGAAGTCGTTCTCGATATCGAAGTCGCCGGCGCGGTCGCCCCGGAAGCGAATATCGCGGTTTATTTCGCTTCGAATACCGACGCGGGTTTTCTTGATGCCATCAATTCTGCGATTCATGACGGCGTTCGAAAGCCGTCCGTGATATCTATCAGTTGGGGCGGGGCAGAAAACGAATGGAACGCACAAACTCTAGACGCCTTCAATGCCGCCTTCCACGACGCAGTGCTTCTGGGAATCTCGGTCTGCGTAGCCGCTGGCGACAATGGCTCATCAGATGGCGAGCAAGACAGACGCAAGCACGTGGACTTCCCTGCTTCCAGTCCCTGGGTGCTTGCTTGTGGGGGAACGCGACTCATCGGGAGTAACGGCACCATCGAATCGGAAACGGTATGGAACGACGGCACTGCGGGCGGTGCAACCGGCGGCGGAGTCAGCTCTCATTTCTCCAAACCCGCCTACCAGACGAACGTCAAAGTTCCCAAGCCTACCGGAACGACCAATGCAACTGGCCGCGGCGTCCCCGATGTGGCCGGAGTAGCTGATCCTGAAACCGGCTACCGCGTATATGTAGACGGCGAGGAGAGTGTGGTGGGCGGCACCAGTGCTGTCGCGCCGCTCTGGGCTGGACTTATCGCATTATGCAACGAGCAGCTCGGAAGAAATCTCGGCTGGTTCAACCCGGTGCTCTACGGGACCGTCGCGCAGCACAAAATACTGCATGACATCACCTCGGGAACCAATGGCGCTTATCTCGCCTTGGTAGGTTGGGATTGCTGTACTGGCCTTGGCACGCCGAACGGAAGCGCGCTGCTCAACCTGCTGCAGTCATCGAAGTAGTAAACAAGACTTAGCGGGGCGCTTCTGCCTCGCTAAGTTCCTCAAGAATCTGTTCGCAAGCCCTTTTCGGATCCTGGGCGCGCGTTACTTGCCGTCCAATTACCAAATAGTCGGTGCCGCCGCGCATCGCTTCCGCAGGAGTCGCAACTCGCTTCTGATCTCCTTTGTCAGCCCCAGCGGAGCGCACGCCAGGCGTCACGAGTTTCAATTTCGGCCCGCCGATTTCTCTCACCCGAACCACTTCGAGCGGCGAGCATACGATGCCGTCCATCCCGCTTTCAACTGCTTTCCTCACGCGCAACGCTACAAGATCGGCAATCCCTACCGAATAACCCAAATCGGCGAGATCTTCTTGGTCGAAACTGGTCAGAACGGTTACCGCAAGAAGTTGCGTGCCTGTCACTCCCCTGCCCTCCGCAGCCGCTTCCATTACCGTTCGGCTGCCATGCACAGTAAGAAATTCGACGTGTCCGCTCTGACAGATTTGCCGAGTAGCCCGCTTCACTGTCTCGCCAATATCGTAGAGTTTTAGATCAAGAAAAACGTTCTTGCCTAGCTCGTTCACTTCTGCGACAAGCTGCATGCCGCCCACCGCGTAGAGTTCCATGCCGATCTTGTAAAAATCCGCGGCCGGTCCAATATCGCGAATGAGCTTGAGCGCTTGCCCCGCGTTGTCGAAATCGAGCGCAATGATCAGCGGGTTTTCAGCGCCCATCAACTTCTGACCTCAAGCGGTTTTATTTGGCGGGTTGTTGCGCGGCCAATGAGATATGCGCCGGGAAGGTCTTCTAAGATTTTCACGGCGCTTTCTTCCGTCAGCGCGATTAAGAGGCCGCCGGAAGTTTGCGGGTCATACAAAAGCGCCTGAATCTCGGGCGGAATTTCAGATGACATCGAAACGCAGCTCTCAACGAAATCACGATTGTTATTCAATCCACCGGAGTGCGCGCCGGTTTGTGAATACTCGATTGCGCCAGGCAGATAGCGAATGGAGCTGGCAGAAATCTCAAGCGTGACTTTACTAGCCAGCGCCATTCCGCGCGCGTGTCCCAGAAGTCCAAATCCGGTGACATCGGTACAGGCATGGACATTGTGCTTCAGCATTGCGTCGCAGGCACTTCGATTCAGTGTCAGCATCTGCTTTACGGAACTCTCGATGTGATCCTGTTGTGCAATGCCTTTCTTTAGTGCCGTCGAGATAACACCCGTCCCGATCTTCTTTGTAAACAGAAGAACGTCGCCAGGCTTGGCTCCTGCATTTGTCAAAATCCTGCGCGGATCGATCAATCCTGTTACGGCGTAGCCGAACTTGACTTCATCTTCTGAAATGCTGTGACCTCCCAAGATCACGCAATCGGCTTCGTGAATTTTGTCGGCACCGCCGCGCAGGATCGCTTGCAGATCTTGGATATCTCCTTTGGCCGGGAAAACGACAAGTGAAAGCGCGCTGACCGGACGGCCGCCCATCGCGTACACATCGCTCAAGGCGTTCGCCGCGGCGATCCCGCCAAACGTGTACGGGTCGTCCACGATCGGCGTAAAGAAATCGACGGTCTGCACCATCGCAAGAGGCTTGCCAGCGGCCTCGGTGAGATCGTAAACGCCGGCATCGTCCGCCGTGTCGTAGCCGACAAGAACCTTCTCGTTGCTCACGCGCGGAACGGTTTTCAGAGCCCGATCAAGAATCGTTGGGCTGAGCTTGGAGGCGCAGCCCCCCGCTTTGACATTGGCTGTTAGTCTTGTCGCCATTATTATTCAGTTTAAGTAGCGGTGAGCGCGACGCTCTCTTCGTACTGCCATTCGCGCCACGCATCGAGCAACGGAAAGTAGAGGCCAAGCCAGATAGGGCCTTTGCTCATTTGCGCGACCAATGCAGCATAACTTTCGAGTTGCGGGCGGTAGCGGCGCTGTTCTTCTGCGAGGAACTTTTCTTTCTGCGCGCCTTGGTGCTCGCTGGTCTTGAAATCGATGATCCAGAGGTTGCCTTTTTCGTCACGAAAGGTACGGTCGATGGTTCCGCTAATAATTCGAGCCCCAAGCTTTCCGCCGACCGGCCATTCCGAACGCGCCTCGGCGTGAGAGGACAAAATCCAGCGGCCACGCTCGCTCGATAACATATTCAAAACGGCGCGGATTACGCGCTCAGAAGCCGCCGGCTCATCGAGGCGTGGGACACCCAAACGCAGCAGCTCCGATCGAATGATGGGAGCCATCGATAAGACATGGCGGGAATCCCAGAGCAACGTATTTTCCGCCGCGCGTTTCAGCAGCTCGTGCGCGACGGTTCCAACGTGACGTCCCGTATCGCTTACCCATTCATAAGTGACTTTTCGCGTAGAAGGAGTTGTCTCCTGGAACGGGGGCTGCCACCGAACCCAATGGCTAAAACGCGGAATCTCCCAGGACGCCGGGACTCGGCGAAGCAAGGTTTGCGGTTCGGTTTCGAACGGTAAATCGATCTGCCGAGCCGAACGGCGAATGGCGCTCTGGAACTCTTTTTCGGCAGCGGGCCAAAGTAGCCGAAGGAAGGACCCGGACCTCGGCAACTCCAGCGCCTTATCCTTTTTCAGCTTGGTGTTGCCGACAAGATACAACGCATTTTTGGCGCGGGTGCAAGCCACATAGAGCAGACGCTTCAGTTCCTGCTCATTTTTGCATTTGTGGGCGTCACGAATCTCGCGGTAGGCTTGGCTCTCTTCGCCTTTGCGTGGTTGAGCGGCAACTTTCAATATGCTGGAACCGTCTCCGGCGATGGCGTCATCCCAGATAAGCAGGTCACGCTCAGGCGCCTGAGTGATGCCATCGAGTTTGGGCAGAATCACAGTATCGAATTCCAGGCCCTTCGCTTTGAAAATGGTCATCACCTGCACGCTGTTGGGATCTGGCGCGTCTTTGGCAAAGAGACACTCCAGGCGGGCATTCAACTGAGTGAAGTCGGTGACTGTGCCGCCCGTTTCCAGAGCATCGAGCAAGAGAAAGAAAACGTGAACATCGCTCGCTTGATAACTCTCGCGCAGGATAGCAGGACCGCCGAGCAACAGCCAGGCGTTTTCGACCAGCTTGCGCAGCGGAGTTCGGCCGGCTTGTGCGACGGCCGCAGACAGAATCTCGCCAGTTCGTATGACGCGCACTCGGGCTTCGGGCGAGAGCGCCGCGATCTTGGTTGAATCGCTCAACAACTCGAGAATGGTTTTGTCGCGTTCGTTTTCCGCAAGGACGGAAAGATCTGTCAGCGACAGTCCACACCACGGGGCGCGCAGACAAGCAAGCCACGCCGTGCGGTCGCCGATGTGAAGGATGGCACGCGTTAACGCAAGCAGGTCGAGGATGTATTGGCGGCCGCCGAGCTGATCGATTTCGACCGCCTCGTAAGCGACTTCAGCGTGACGGAGCGCGGGCAGGATTTTTATAAGATGATTGCGATTCCGCACGAGTATGGCGACGCTACCGCGAGCCTGCGCAGCCTTTGCCAGCCGTGCAACTATGACAGCTTCTTCCCCGCCTTCGTCGGCGACCAAAGCATGCCATTCCGGAGTCACGCCCGCCGGCTCACGGGATGCTTGAGCAGGACGGAACTCCACTTCTGTCTTGCTATCGTTTGCCAGTATCGGCTCAAACTGTTCGTGGACCCAGTGCAAGATTTCAGGCGTGGAGCGGAAGTTCGTTTGCAATGCAAGTCTGTTGAGGCGGACCGATTGCAGGCGTTCATCGTTCCAAGTTTTCAGGAACAACGACACTTCGGCGCCACGGAAACGGTAGATGCTCTGCATGGGATCGCCCACCAGAAATAGCGTATGGCCGGCGCCATCGGACCATTGCGCGGTCAATGCTTTGAGCAGTTTGTATTGCGCGAGGGAGGTGTCCTGGAACTCGTCGACCAACAGATGTTGGATCCGGTAATCGAGACCATAAAGGACGTCGCTCGGTTGTTCGGGCGAGCCGAGAACTTTGATAGCGGCTTCCGTGATGGCGGTGAAGTCGACCGCGCCATGTTCCCTGAACACACGAGCGAGGGATCGTTCGGCGGCATTGAGTAAGAGCAGGAAATCGTAGGCTTCGGGACTCACGTCGTCTTCGCTAAAGCGCCATTGATCGCGTAGCGCGAGCATGCGTACAATCTGGCCGCTCAGGCAATCGAAGTCGCTGTCGAAGTAGATGCCCAAACGGGTGAGAAGGGATTGAAGGTCGGAGGGACCTTCCGATAACTGACGAAAGGTTTCGGAGGCGGCTTCGCGATAGAGCTCAGTCGCATCTTCGAGTACTTGAACGGAACTGCTGAAGCCGGAGACTACGGGCATTTGGCGGGCGAGGAGAGCGCAGAGAGAGTCGATGGTTTGCAACTGCAAGCGCGACGAATCGACGAGTAGATTCCAGCCGTAGCGTTGATTCTGTTTGAGCACAGCTTGGGCAAGCGCGCGCGTACGCGACGCATGTTCGTCAGTCTCGGAAGTAGTGGCGGCGGCATCGAGTAGGGCGTCCTGGATGCGATCCTTCAGCTCAGCTGCCGCTTTACGGGTGAAGGTCATCGCGACCACGCTCTCCGGCTTCTCAACCGAGGCGAGAAGCTTGAGGTAGCGTTGTACGAGCAGACCTGTTTTGCCAGAGCCTGCGGGAGCTTGCACGATAAAAGAGCGCGAAGGGTCGAGCGCTTCGTCGCGTTCCTTCTGATCGACGATCATTCTTCTCCGGGTTCGCTTTCTGAACGAAGCTCGTGAATCCGGCAAAGCGGAGTTTGGGCGCAGTAGTCGCAAACGGCTCGCTTCTGGGGATCGACCGGCGCGTAACCCGATTTGAACTGAGCAGCGATGCGTTCGACCTCGGTACGGGATTCAGCCATGCGGGCCTCCCAGGCGCTGCCGAGAACATCCACAGTTTTCCACTTTGGAAAGTGCTTTTCGCGAGTCAGGCCAACCGGGCGCGGATCGTCCCGTTTCAACTGTGCGAATAGGATTCCCTCGACCTGGCTGCCGACGCCCGCCGCATAGACCAGCAACTGCGGCTCTTCAGGACGGGGACATCTGAGCTTCGTGCGCTTTTGCTCTCCGCTCTTGTAATCGATCAGAACCAGGCCGCCGTTGCGGAGCCGGTCGACCCGATCGATGCGCAGACGCAGCTTCAGACCGCCCAGTTCGGCGAACTGCTCGCCTTCGGTGGTTTCGACAGTAAACGGCTGCTGCCGCTCACCCTCGATCACCAGCCAATCGAGGGTGACTTGCTTCAGGCGCTCGATCTCGACCGTACTGGCGATTTTGCCAAACGAACTCGATTTGGGCTTAACTGCTTCGGCGGCAGCATCTTGCAGGAGTTTTTCGAGGTCGGTTCGGGGTGTAGACTTGAGTTTTTCGAGCGAACCGAGTTTTTGCCAAACGAACTCGAGGACGGAATGAAGGTTGCCCCCACGTTCGCGGACGTCGAAGCCAAGGCAACCCTCGTCGAGCGAACTCGATCCAAGGCGGTATTCGGCGAAGGCGCGGAAAGGACAGAGGGACTGGGACTTAATAAGGCCTGAGCCACCACGAGCAGTCGAACCAGACACAAAGGAGGGGGCCTCCACGTCGACCTGTTCTTCCAGGAGAGCGGGCTTGAAAGATTGCCAGGTGGTTTTGCCTGGCCAAAGTTTTTCGGAGCTGGCTTCGTTTCGCAAAAAAGGCTTAACCGAGGGTGACGGGCGGCCAGACCAGACGGCCGTTACCGAGGGTGCGGTCCCGAACAGTTCTGCATTGAGCCGTTCGGACTCGCTGGAGCGGCTCTGGGCCGAACTGCCGGGAACGCGATACTCCCGTTGAATAGCGAGGGGGACGAAGGGGTTTCCGAGGTGGGGAGGCGGCCAGGACTCCTCGCCCAGGCCCAGAATAAGGGCGGAATCGAATTCGAGGCCAGCGGCTTGGGTGGCATCGAGGATCTGGACAGGCGCAAGCAGCCCGCCCGGAGGATCGAAGCCGGCTGCCAGCAGCAGGCGAAGCTGCGCGAGAGCCGTACCGAAGGAGACCTTTTCCGCGACTAGCGAGAGAGATCCCAGCTCCGAGAGCGCGTTCTTCCAAGCGTCGAGAATGCTTTGCTCCAGCGTGTCCAATTCTTCCTCACCCGGCCAGCCGAAGGCCGCGAGCAGGTCACCGATGAACTCGCTCCAGGCGGTGAAGGTGTAGAGATCGGTTTTTCCGTGCAGGATACGGCGAACTGCTAGCCAGATCTTTTTCAGGCGAGGGCAATTCGCGGAAGCGGTCTCAAGGTCGGGAAGAGATACGTCTAGTTCTCTGGTGCCGCGGAGTGCGATATCGGCCAGAGCTCGGCCTTTTCTTTCGGCGGCGGCTCCGTTGATCCCAGGAGAACGCAGGAGAGCGGCGGCGGTGCCGGTGGGAATGCGAGGTTTTGCGATCTCGAGCAGAAGTAGTGCTCCCGCGATGAGCGGTTCGGCGTGGAGTGGAGATGGGGCGGAGATGTGGTATGCGAGAGGCCCCATTGTAAGATTTTTCAGGCGATCATGGAGCAGGGCACGGCAACCGCCGGGGTAGAACACATCGCGGAAAGCGCCGTCGATTTCATTCCGGTGGGAGGGCAAATCGGCGACGAAGACAGCGATGGAGTGAAACGGATTCGCTTCCCACGCTCCGCGAGCCCAGCGCGCGGCGAATTCGGCCTCTTCCGCGAAATCGGCAAGCTGCTTGCCCGCTGCCGTCGAGCGAGGAGATGGGATTTCGAAATGCAATTGCGAGGGGCGGCCAAGCGCCTGCTGCAGAGCGATCAAGGCCGGAAAGGATTTCTGCAGCAAGAACGTGACGGGCTGAGGCGCGTAGATGGCGGCTGAGATCCACCCAGGGAGGCGGTACCAGAGATCGCTCCGCGCCATTAAACCGTTACTTTCACATTGGAAGTTGAAAGTACTGAGCCATCGGCTAAACTGGGCGGCATCTCCTCGCTCATTCCAGCCTTCGCCGCTGGAGGGTATCTGCCATTCGGCGAGTAACCTGGCGGAACGGCTGGTCATGTGCGCGGCGGTATGGATGTCGAAAAGCTCCGGTTGTTCTCCTTCGATGATCTGCGTCCAGAGGAAATGCTCCTGGGCGGGCGAGAGAAGGGTCGGAACGTTCGGAGAAGCATAGCGCGCCTCGTGCCACGAGCGGGTAAGCCAGGCGCCGAGGCTCAAAACAGGCGGGCGTTCCCAGCTTGCGCGACCCTGCTGAAGCTGCGTTGCGGCAAATTGCTGGTAGGCGACATCAGCCAGGAGACGGGACGGGGCAACGACGGTCGAGTTCTTTTCAAGACAGGAGAACAGGCCCGGACAGGCGAGGCGCATGAAGAGGGTTTAAGACTATTATCGCGGATGGGAATTGGTGGACGGGGTGCGTTCTAATGCGTGCGCGATGCAAAAAGGTAGGAATATTGCGCGAGCCTTGAGTGACGGCGACAATCTCGACAGATTGGCGCTGCGCCCGGTAAATAATGAGGTATATAGGTACTCACGCGCCGGATTTCCGGCGGCCGTCGGATTTGTGCCTCAGCCGCTCGCGCGCTTCGGATCGGTCAACCCGCTGACCATTGTCAAGCGAATTCAAGCGTCGGCCAAGCTCCTGATTGAAATCCGCGAGCTGGGCCGCTCTCGCCTGGTCATGCGCTTCGAGAAGGCGAAGCGCCTCTCTCACGACCTCGCTGGCCGAGTTGTAGCGCCCGGAGTCCACCTTGGCGCTGACGAACTTCTCCAATTCGGGGGTGAGGGAAACGTTCACTGGTTTGCTGGCTCCTGAAATCTCACTCTATCTGGGATAACAGAAATTATCAATCTTGGTTACTGAAGAGTGGACTGCAACGCCGTCGAAAACGCCGAGGGCGCCCGAAAAAGCATTCGGCATCGCGTGATGGTGAGGTGGTTCAGAGGCACAAGGGTCCCGAAAAAGCTGCGGTTGCGGCGCCACAAAAATGCCCCGCCGCACGCCGCGCAATACAATCGTTCAGTAATGTGGCTATGAAATCGAAACGCATCACGGGCCGCGCTACCGGCTCGAAGAATGGCGGGTCGGCCGATCCGGCCGGTCAGACTAAAACCTATTCGCATCCAACTGAAACCGCGCCGCTGCGCCCGGATATCGGCACGCAAGCGCAATTTCGGAAAGTGGGCATGCTGCGCTCCTTTATCTATGTTGCACTAACATTGGTTGGTTTCCGAAGTTCACTGTGTACTGGTGGCCCCCAACTCGGGAAAGAAGAGCAATACTCGAACCAAGCGGGCTGCGGAATGACATGGGGGAAATCTTGCATGACAAACTTTTCTTGGCCTTAGTTTTTTTTGGAGGCAAGGCTGCTGGGCTCCCAGGTATGAAACAGGCATGTCTTGTCGTTGGGAGATTGTCCAAGCTTGTCGTGTGATTCTTCGGTTGTCAGGCTTGTACTTGGGAAGCGGTAAGGCTTGCTTCCAAAGAGCGCTTGGTGCGCGATTCCCGTTGCAAAATTCTGTTGCCAATCGATTTCGTTACGCAATACAGTTCTGCAACGCAGAAATCGAGAGGACAGCGGCATTTGCCGATTCATTGCAAAACCGCTGGTTTAGGAAAATGCTCGTTAGCGGCGCGGGCTTGTTAAAAGGCCCGTCTCAAAACGCACTTGACTTTTGATACCTGTCCAGACTATATGTAGTCTGGACATGAATGAAGCACCGCAACTGCTGCCTGGCACGCTCTACTTGCTGATTCTGCGTACCTTATCTGCTGGTCCGCTGCATGGATACGCCATCGCACGCCGCATCAAACAATGTTCCGCCGGCACGCTCGATGTAGAGGAGGGTTCTCTCTATCCCGCTCTCAACCGCATGCTCGTTAAGGGCTGGTTGCGCGCGGAATGGGGCGTGTCGGAAACCAATCGGAAAGCGCGCTTTTACCGGCTCACCAGCCAGGGCCAAAAACAGCTAGCTTCGGAAGCGCGTGAGTTCAACAAACTGGTGACCGCTATCCAACTCGTGATGAAGACTGCGTAAGGAGGCATGGGGATGCAATTTTTGAGGGAACTTTGGCTTCGCTTACGCTGGTTGGCCGGTCGATCGCGTTTTCATTCTGAGCTCGCCGACGAGATACAGTTTCATCTAAACAGCCGCGCGGATGAACTCGAGGAAAGCGGCGTTGTCCGCGCCGAAGCGATGGCACGCGCTCGCCGAGAATTCGGGTCGCGGTTGAAAGCAGCCGAAGATACCTCTGGAACGTGGCAAATACAGTGGTTGGAAGACGTATTCTCGGATCTGCGCTTTGCTTGGCGCGCCTTTGTCCGCAACCCTGGATTCGCCTTAACCGCCATCTTTTGCCTAGCCTTGGGGATTGGCGTAAATACTACGATTTTCAGCGTCGTCAGCAGTTTTCTTTTCAGTCAACCGACCTGTCGCGACAGCGCGTCCATGATCTCCATATGGGAAGGCGGAAACAGCGGGTCATCGTTCACGGATTATAAGTTCCTGCGAGACGCGCATATCTTTGATGGTTTGGCTGGCATCAATGTCGAACGCGAAGTGAACTGGCGAGATGGTGATCAAACCAGCCGTTTTTATGCCGGAGTAGTTACTGAAGATTTCTTCAGCACCCTGGGATGTCCATTCCTTTTGGGGCGGGGCATATCGATCGGCGAAACAACGACCGCCGTACTCTCGGAACGAGTCTGGCGCGGCAGCTTTGGCAGTGACCCGGCGATTCTTGGGCGCAAACTGATTTTGGACGGTCGCGTCTATTCCATCGCTGGCGTGCTTCCGGCGAACCACCGCTCTATCGCTGGTTTCGGCCTTTCGCCTGACATCTACGTGCCGCTCGCGCGTGACGACGAGCAGGTCCAGTTCTATGCGCGCATGCCGAAGGGCATGACACTTGCTATCGCTCGCGCCCGCCTGCTTAGTGTGTTTGGACAACTTGACCGCATTCACCCAATGGAGGGCTGGAAGCGAACCAACCAGGTACGGGTCATGGGTGTTACAGGATTCGACGTCCTGAATCAGGAGATCCCTGGAGCGGTGACAGCTTTTTTCGCAATGCTGATGGTGGTTGTCGGTCTGGTGCTCTTGATTGCTTGCACGAACGTCGCCAGCTTATTGCTCGCGCGGGCAGCGAGTCGTTCACACGAACTCGCCATTCGTCTATCGCTGGGAGCAAGCCGCAGGCGTATCGTCCGCCACCTGCTGGCCGAGAGCCTGCTGCTCTCCGTTTTGGGCTTGGCTGTCGGACTCGCCATTGACATTGGCTGCGCGAAGGGAATCAACAATCTCACTCTGCCGGTTCCGCTTCCCATCCATCTAGTCGTATCACCTGATTGGCGATTATTGTGGTACTCGCTCGGCATTGTGCTTGTAAGCGCATTGCTGTGCGGCCTGCTGCCTGCGCTCAAAGCGGCGAGAAGGGACGTGAACCTCACGTTGAAGCAGGAGGAGCATCAGACTGTGCGCACTTGGAATATGCGCAGTGTTTTAGTTGCCGGTCAGCTCGCTGTTTCCATTGTGTTGTTGGCAACTGGGTTTCTGTTCGTGCACAATCTGCGTCGAGCTACTTCCATGAACCCCGGCTTCGATGTCCAACACACGCTTTGGGCTTATATGCGGCTAGTGCCCGACAAATATACCGATCCCGATCAGATCAAACAGATGTCGCTCGTGCACTCCGCGCTGGAGCGATTGCGTGCCCTTCCCGGCGTGCAGTCCGCCGCGATCACTCGCCGCGTGCCCTTGAACGACAACTGCGTAATTGGGGCCCGTCTTCGAACGGATATTTCCTCTGCGCCAATTCCAGTTCAGTACGAATGCAACAATGTCGGCCCGGACTACTTTCACACAATGGGTATTTCGCTCCAGCGCGGCCGCGAATTCAACGCGGCTGACCGGAGAGGCTCGCAGCCGGTGGCCATTGTGAACCAGACTTTTGCCCGCGAGGTCTTCGGCCATGCCGATCCGATAGATCACACCATTAATACCGGTTTTACGAACGAGAAAAGCAAACTCATTGTGGGCGTCGTGAAGGACAGCAAATACTTCACTCTCGGCGAGAAGCAAAGGCTTGCGGTGTATGAGCCATATTTTGCCTATCCCGAGCCGATCAATCTGCACTTTCTAATTCGCACCGCCTCCTCTCCGGGGAGCTACGTGAAAGCCGTCAGCGATGAACTAGGCCGTCTCGATCCCACTGCGGCAATCGAGACGAAACCGATGAGCCGTGCGCTGGGGCTTGCCTTATTGCCAAGCCAGATCGGAGCGGTGATGCTGGGGTCCATGGGAATACTTGGGCTCATGCTGGCGGCAATCGGCCTTTACGGAGTGCTCTTGTATTCCGTTTCGCGCCGCACTCGGGAGATTGGCCTCCGTGTGGCGTTGGGAGCAAGACCATCAGACGTCTTGCGGCTCATCGGTCAGCATAGTCTGATCCTGGTGATAAGCGGCATGATTGTAGGTTTGGCCCTTGCATATTTCGCTATGCAACCACTCACGCTTTTCCTTGTTCCGGGCCTGAGTACTGTGGATCCGACGGCATTACTCGCGTGCATTGGCATCCTTGGCATAGTTGCGCTGCTGGCCACATTGATTCCGGCCGTTCGGGCGTTGCGTGTCGATCCAATGGTGGCTCTGCGATACGAATAAGCCGACTTTCGGACTTTACTAAAAGCGATCATCCAAGCACGTGCGCAAAGTCGGGGGCCTTTCCTGTCTGCTCATCATGCAATTGCGCAAACCTTCGTTTGTGCAATGAAGCTGCGTTTACAACCGTTTCGTCCGGTAAAGCCGAGCATCGATGGTTTTGGAAGCAATTCTTACCGCCGCCATCCTATTTGACCGTATTTGACCCTATTTGACCGTGCTTAGATTCTGCACTTCTCTTGAGGGTTATAGTCTCGTCTCCGAAACCAGCGATTGCTGTGATCGTACGCTGTCCAGTCCACTAGAGAGAAAACCGTGCAGGGAGAGCGCCATAGTCGCGGGGCTTTAACCTGCTCTGTTTGTGCGGTAGGAAGCTCAGATGGCGCCGGGCCAAAAGCGCTCAAGCGGGCACTAGCGCACCTAAACATCCCAGTTGATACATGTGATGGTTCTGCACTTATTTGCTTAATTCACTGAGCCGCTTTTCCCCTCGACGCGATCAGTCCAAAAAGCCAGGACGGTTGCGTGGCCCCGGCGCACGTACTATTCCCTCAATTTGTAAAAGTCGTAGAGCATTATCTGCGGGAATACGTGAATCCTGTGCCGCCGGCGAAAATCATTGATGTGTTTCTCTCGCCGTACTACGGCTGGTGTATCGAGAATCTGGCCTCGATTCGACCGGACACTTCGCAGGGCGAAGCGCCTGAGATTCCGAAAGTCGAAGCAAATCGCGGCATGGGCTCAACTGCGGAGGTCGATTATTGGACCAGCCGCGAGCCTCGCGAGGTTGTTCGCTCGCATTTAAACTACATGGTTCCGGATACGCAGAAGTGGGAGCAGTCGGCGCTTACTACATCGACACGCATCCGGCGACAGACGCGTTTGTGAAGAATGCCGGACTGGGATTTGCCATTCCGTACTTTCACAACGGCGAGCCGCATGAATATATTCCTGACTTCATCGTCCGGCTGAAGACGTCCGACAAGCTTAACTTGATTTTAGAGGCGAAGGGGTACGATCCATTGCGGGATAAGAAGGTGGATGTGGCGTAGCGTTAGGTGAATGCGGTGAATGCAAGCGAGAAGCATGGCCGATGGGCGTATTGCATTGTTAAGAACCCTGAGGACGTGCCCGGCGTTTTGGCGACGGCAGCTTCGGCGGAGCTGAAGCTCCGCGAGGACTAAAGTCCGCCCCCCGGGATGGGCTTAAATTCACGTTTGGACCAAGCGGGCCAAGTATGGGCGTCTGCTATCCTGATTTAAACTAGCTCCAATGAGAGAGGTGTCGCGATGCGAGATTTAACGACTTCCAGCCAATACGGAAACCTGCGGTATTTCACTCCCGTGCGGCATTAAGCGCTTCCAACCTCCTTTTCTCTTTGTGAGTCGGACTCATCGAGGTCCGTCCTCAAACGCTCCTCGCGCTTCCCTCGGAAGCAAGCACGCAGTCTCCCATTAATCCCTGATCTTGTTTGCGGTTCCGGCTCCTTGCACCCCAGGAAGGCGCACGATCTGGTCTCGTTAACGCAAATGTGAGCTTATGCATAGACTTCTCAGTAAGAATGCAATATCGGAAGTCCTCGCCTTCCTTTTTAGCCATTGGAAGCGTGAGTCGAGAACCGTTCTCGCGATTGCCTTCAGTATGGCCGTCGCGACGGTCGCCGACCTTCTACTGCCGGTCTTCTCCGGGCGCCTCGTCGATGCGATCACTTCGCACGGCGCCTCTCGTGCACAGGCATTTCATGCTGGCGCGCTTGCTGTGGCCGCTATGGCCGGTTTGGGCGCGCTGCTGATCGGAGCGCGGTACTGCGCCTTTATGGGCATCTCTCTCCTGACGGTGCGGCTCATGTCGCGTATCGCGTCGGACGCTTTCTGGCGGGTGCAGCGCCTGTCCACGCATTGGCAGGCCAATAATTTCGCGGGATCTATCGTGCGTCGCGTCACACGCGGCATGTGGGCTGTCGACCTGATGAACGATACGCTCCTACTCGCGTTGTTGCCTGCCTTGCTGGTTCTGGTCGGCTCCTCGCTGGTACTGGGGGAGCGTTGGTTGAGCATGGGACTACTCGTTGGGTCGGCGGCAACTCTTTATGTCGCCATCTCTATCGGGCTGTCGGTCGGCTACGTAGCGCCGGCGGCCCGCTTATCGAATGCGCAGGATACACGCATTGGCGGCGCCATGGCCGACTCGGTAACCTGTAATGCTGTTGTGAAATCTTTCGGCGCCGAAGCCCGCGAAGACGCTCGTCTGGCCCGCGTGCTCGCGAAGTGGGGCGCACGCACGTACCGAACGTGGACTTTCGGCACGCGCAGCGGCACTCTGCAACTCAGCGTTTTACTCGGCCTGCGCACGCTGATTACGTTTTATGCGCTGCTGTTGTGGTGGCGTGGCGCCGCAACGCCGGGAGACGTGACCTTTGTCCTGACCAGCTATTTCATCGTGCATGGCTATCTCCGCGACGTGGGCCAGCATGTCGCGAACCTCCAGCGCAGCGTCAACGAAATGGAGGATTTGGTGCATCTGAGGTCGGAGCCTCTCGGCGTGGAAGACCGTCCGCATGCCCAGCCGCTGCGCGTCGAGCAGGGCGGCATCATATTCGACCATGTCTCGTTCCAGTACGGTCGTCATCTGACGCCGCTTTTCGAGAATTTCTCGCTGCATATCCGGCCCGGAGAGCGCATTGGTCTGGTTGGCCATTCCGGCTCCGGCAAGACCACGTTCGTCTAGCTTCTCCATCGCCTCTATGACGTCAGCGGAGGCCGCATCCTGATCGACGGACAGGACATAGCCCAGGTGACACAGGGATCCCTGCGGGCGCAGCTGGCGCTCGTTCCCCAGGAACCGATTCTCTTCCATCGATCGCTTGCCGAAAACATCGCTTATGGCCGCCCGGAAGCGAAACTGAGCGAAATCGAAGAGGCCGCATGCCTCGCCAACGCGCACGAGTTCATCAGCCGACAACCGAAAAGCTACGCAACGCTCGTCGGTGAACGCGGTGTGAAACTTTCGGGCGGCGAGCGGCAGCGGGTGGCCCTCGCTCGGGCCTTCCTTGCCAACAGCCCGATTCTGGTGCTGGACGAGGCCACTTCCAGCCTTGATTCGGAATCCGAAGCCGCGATTCAGGAAGCCATGCAGCGGCTCCTGACCGACCGGACGGCAATCGTGATCGCCCATCGCCTCTCTACTGTGCGTATGCTCGATTGCATCCTGGTTTTTGATGGCGGCCGCGTGGTGGAGGAGGGGACACATGACACGCTGGTACGCAAATTCGGCGGCACCTACAAACGGCTGTTCGAAAAGCAGGCCCTGGGGCTGATTGCCGATTCCGAACGCGAGTTCAGGACCGTGGATGGGTAGCTGTTTGAAGTCAGGACAGCCGCCGGGTGGTGGTGCTCAAGGCTGCCTTTGTGAGCGCAAGTAGCGTGCGAAGGCCTCGGACGGACGCGAAGGGCTACGAAAGTAGATGCCATGGTAGCCGTCCGATATGAATAGCGCTGCTGATCATGCGGGTTAGATATTGCGGAAAGGGAGGTGGCGCGCGGAACGTACGGATCTGAAAGTCGCTGCGGGGTTCCCGGGTTTTGCGGCCTTGCCGCGAGCGGGTTAGACGAGCATTAACGCGAAAACCGGGATGGCGTCCGGTTTTCGCGCAAATAGAATGAGCTATTCGCCCCCTCCGGTCACTTCATCAACGATCAGACGTGATGGGGCAGAGCCACGTTTGGGGTCAGATCAGAAGTCGTTTCACCACTGCGGCCTTTCGGACCCTCCGCAACGGGGCGCTCTCAAGAAGCCCGTGGAATAGTATTCATCGTTGTACTGAATAGAGGGGCCACCGGCCGGGATGTAAGTATAAATGCCGATGGGGTCCTTGCCGCTACCGATCAGAGCAGCGCAGTTTCGTTCGGTCGGCGTGAAGTTGAAGACGGGAGGATTGCCATCCATGAACGGCGCCTGCACGTCGGTGCTTCCGGCGACCAGATCGAAGCTCTTCTGCAGGGTGCCGGAAGTAACGGTAAGCGTTCCGGCCTGGGCGAGGTTTGCCGTCACGTAAATCTGATCTGCTATTGGACCGTTCAGTGTTCCCAGAGCCGGAATACCACTGGCCGCTTTATCGTTGACGGACTGCGTCCGATAGGCCCAGAAGACGGAGTTCTTATCGATGTCTGGCTGGAGGCCGGTCTTGTACCAGTCGATGAAGTACGGCAGTAGCGCCCAAGCCCCGACATGGCTGTGGAAGTAATCCAACGGGCCCGGCTGGGTGGGCAGTCCACTTTCCACAAGAAAGTTCGCGAACGGATACTTGTTCGGGTCGTCAATCGGGCTTACATACGTACCCTCGATGAAGTCGTTCCAAGTGATAATCTCAACCCACTCCGGATGAGTGACATTGATCGCGTTCATCCACATGTCCCGCATGCCTTGATATCCGCTGTACTCGAAATAGCGAGCTGCATCGGCGCCCCAAAACTGGAAAGCGATCGGCGCCATATAGAGCTTATCGGCGCTGTGGAGAACGGAAGCGTAGCCCTCGCTGCTCGGAAGCTGGTCGAGCGATCCGCCAGAACCCGGCACACCCGCGATACCCCAGTAGAACAGACCGTCAACCACCGACCTCCAGATGTTGAACCCGCTCTGTATTTGGGGCTCCGTCGGAAGTTCTCCGCCAAAAGCACCAAAGAAAGCAGGAACCAGAAAGATGTTGATCGGAGCGTTACTCGGCTTACCCGTTACGGCAATGGTCGTCGGCGCCCATGAAGGATCAACCGTTGCCGTCGAGGGATTCGCGCCGGTTGCCAGGTCCGATTTGATCATCTGCCATTTCTTCGTACCGAGTGCATCGCCCGCGAACGTGGTCAGTACGTATTTGCCGTCGTGCCGGAAATAAACGTCGGCGAACCGGTCGTAGTTGACGAAGCGGCGCATCATGTCTTCCACGTCGCTGGGCTGGTTGCCGCAACAAAAATCCGCGGAAAACATGAGCTTAAATCCGCCATCGCGATTGCCGGTCTTGCGCCAGTCGGCTGCGCTATTCACCCGCGCGGCCGCTTCAAACATCTGCGACGAGTATGCGATGTAATATTCGGCGCCGACGCCTGAAGTTAGCCAGCTTCCCACGTTGAGCGCGAAACCGTCGATGCCGATGCGCTTGCTGGATCTCTTTCATGTAAGCCCGGACTTTCGCTTCAGCGGTGCTGTTGTCTTGGTAATCCTGGTTGGTAACCATGTAATGGGCAAACACCATCCGCCTCGATTGCGCTTGCGCGGGGGTTGATTGCAGCCCGAATACAGCCGTCAAAAGCAAAGCGGTATTAAGGCCGGCTCTTAGACTGATTCCTATCTTTCTCATTTGGCTCTCCTGATTTCGTCGCGGCAACCGGGGGCGCCTGGGAACTTTCGTCCCGAAGGACAAGGAATCATCTCGGGACTACCCAATGGTCGCCTGTGGAACAGTCTATCCCCATCAGGACGTCCGGTTCTTGGGCGTCGCCGACTGGGTGCCAATGGAGGTCAGCATTCTTGCTCGCTCTGCTGATCTTCGTCCTCGATTACGGGCCTGGCGACGAGCGGAATTTCTGCGCCGGACGCGGCGATGAGCTCTAGGCTGCCGACTCACAAAACTAAGGTCAGCTTTACTGTGGCTAGAAGTTCGGGTAAGCTAACAATTTCAATCTGGAGAATAGCTAATACTAGGGCGCGGCGTCGCGAATCCCCTGGCGTGTCGTACGCGAGTTTTGCTGGGTTGTGAATCTATGGACATCGGTTTGAAGGCGCTCTAGCTGCTGGCATTCGCGTCACGTGGCGTGATGTGTGCGCCAACGCCGCAGCCGAAGCTCGAGATCCGGCTTGAAAATCACGTGACTAGCTACTCATCGCCTCCGGGAACACGGTTCCGATGCGTCGTGATCCGTTCCTTCAGGGCAGGTGGCGAGGTGGTGATTCCGAGGGGAAGTACAGTTTTCGGAACAGTGCGCAAGCGGCAGTCAGTAGGCCTTGGGCTGATTCGGGAGCGTGCAGGTCTTGACCTAAGTTTTGATGGATACCAGACCCCCGAGGGAGATAACTTCCCGCTGAGTGCGCGGCTGGTGTCGATCGATAATGCCCGGGAAGAAGTTACCCCGGCAGGACATATCAAAGGCGTCCTGGCGGCCAGCAATCCCGGCAATCTGTTGAATGGATTTTGGACCAGGCCGTCCTCTAACCTAATCTTTCGCTCGGTGGTCGGTTTGACCGGAGCTGCCAATCAAGTTTGGTTGAGATATTCCATGGGACCGGCTGGAGCGGCGGGTTTATTCGTCGTGCGTTGTTTCCTGATTGCGTTTCCCGAACCCGAGATTCATCTTCCACCCGGCACGGACATGAAGTTAAAGGTCACGGTTCCCCCCAGTGAGAGCGGTTACCCGTCCGAGTCTGCACCAGCGGAATCCTCGACAAACGCGCGCCTGGTACTGGTGGCGACTGCGACGGGTATTCGCCCGAAGCCACAAGAGGACTTCTCAGGATGGCTCCGGCCCAGGCTCAACTCGATTGCGTACGGCAATGGACGGCCAGCTCCGGATCTGATCAACGTGGTCCTCTTTGGTTCACGTGCAGGGGTGATCTCCGCATTCGCCACCTCGGGTTGGTCGAGCGCTGACCCCAGATCACTCGGCTCCTCGTCACGCACCTATGAAGCATTTAGCTCGATGCGGACCTACGCATCGGCTCCGGTCTCGAAGCTTTTGTATCGTGGCGAAGAACCGGACCTGGTATTCGAGAAATCACTGGATACCGTGACGCAGCGCCACCACGTGCGATTCTGGGATGCCGGTTCGTTTGAAGGCCAGGAGGTTTGGCTGGGCGCGGCGACACACGATACAGGAGTTACGTTCAAGCTGAACTCGATGGCTTTTACGCACCGGATCGACAGAGATATTGACATGGAACGGGAGAAAGTCGCTACCGACCTGGATTTCGCAGGCTGCTCGGAACAGCTCGCATTGTGGGATGGGACAGCTAATTCGGTCTTATACCAAAGCAAAATTGTTAAGACAGATGGCAAGCTTGCGATGATCGAACTGCGGCCTTGCGCGATGTCCATTGGAGTTGACGATCCGCCACGGCCGCCTGGAAATAAGTTCACCCGGTTTACCCGGCGCGTGGTGCTCGAAACGCGTAATTATCTGCTGCGAGACAATGCTTATTACTGGGGTTTCCGCATGTTGCGAGGAAGAAGCGCTAGCGGCCAGAGTCTCGAATGAGATGAGCCCCCAGAAAGGGAATTCCTTTGCTACACTAAATTCGTCTTTGCGCCCAGCTATTTCCATTGCCTTCCTGCCTCATCAGCCTTTGGTTTCTGAAGCGAATCTACAAAGACGAATCCACCTCGAAACGAAAAGTATATGACTAACATCTTTGTTGGAAATCTCAGTTTTAAAACGACGCAAGAAGACCTAATGGCTGCATTTTCGCAATATGGCAATGTGGAGCGGGTCAATATCGTAACGGACCGTGACAGCGGCCAACCGCGCGGCTTCGCCTTTGTCGAGATGACGGAGAAGCGGGACGCAGAGACGGCGATCTCTCAGCTGAACGGCGCGGACCTGAATGGGCGGACAATCAACGTGAACGAGGCGCGTCCGAAGCCACAGGGAGGCCCGTCGGGCTTCGGAAACCGGGGCGGCCGAGGCGGCGCGGGCGGCGGCAATTCGCGCGGACGCGGGCCGCGCTGGTAGCCGGTTCTTTTCCAAACATTCATCTGCTCTGAGGCGCATTGTCATCAAGTAAAGCCGAAGGCTTTGCGCCGTTATACTGAAGGGCGGTGAACCCTGTCGGCCGTTACCAGATTACGGGAGAGCTTGGCCGTGGGGCGATGGGCGTGGTGTATAAGGCGCTCGATCCTGCAATCGGCCGCACGGTAGCAATCAAGACTATTCACCTTACGGACGCCACCGAGGCCGAGCGGCAGAACGTGGGTGAGCGATTGCTTCGCGAGGCTCGCTCCGCTGGAACTCTCTCCCATCCGAACATCGTCACCATCTACGACGTTCTCACGCAGGATGAGTTCGCCTACATTGTGATGGAGTTTGTGCCGGGGCCTTCCCTCGAACAGATAATCCGACAGCGGCAAATTCCAGCGCGAGACGAGCTTCTACTCTATCTACGGCAAATCGCAGAAGCGCTCGATTACGCGCATCGCAAAGGCATCATTCACCGCGATGTGAAGCCGGCGAATATCATCATTTCGAAGCCGGACCTTGGCATAGAGCACGCAGCTGCCGAGCGGGCAGCGAAGATCACCGACTTCGGCGTCGCGAGAACTATTTCGCATGAGGCTACGCACAGCGGCAGCGTGACGGGAACTCCGAGCTATATGTCTCCGGAGCAGATTGAAGGTTCTGTGGTGAATAGCCGTTCAGATCAGTTTTCGCTCGCGGTGGTTGTCTACGAATTGCTATGTGAACGGAAGCCATTCGCAGCGGATACCTTGCCAGCCCTCTTGCAGACCATCTGTACGGAAGACCCGGATCCCGTCGACCAGGTCAATCCGGCATTGAGCCCGACGGTTGGAAAAGTGTTGAGGCGGGCTTTGGCGAAGAAACCAGAGGATAGGTTTGCCTCGGCCAGCGACTTCATAGGCGCTCTCTCCATTGCGTTGGCCGAGGTTCACTATGTAGCCGCGCCAGCGCAAGCACACGGTCCGCCCTCTCTGGGCAACTCGCAAGCGAGGGGACAAGTGGGCGCTCATGAAGCGCTGGCCGAAAGTGGAGCGGGCTCCCGCCGTAGTGACAGCGAGCACACGCCTATATCGAAAAAGTTGGCGCTGGTCGTAGTGCTGTGTTTTGTGATTGCGGCGGCGCTCATGTTCATTGTCCGGCTCAACTCGCCACAGCAAATTCCTGTGCAGGTATTGGACCCGCAGTCGGGCTCAGCAACTCCGGCTCCTCCTGAGGTTAACAGCGAAGAGAAAAAGGCGCGTTTGATCCATGAACGGACCTCACGGGCGCCGGACACGCGGCCCAAGGCGTCTGCAGAGCTGGGTGAAAAGCGGGCTGCAAAGCCGGCGGACGTCGAGAGAAATGCGTCGGGCCGTGGAGTCATCATTCCCGCGACTCAGGGCGCGGAAATAGGAACAAGCACTTCCGACATCGATCTAATCTCTGATCCCGCAGGCGCCCACATCACGGTGGATGATCGTTCTGACGCCTCCTGCAACGCTCCTTGCACCATGGCGCTGCCCACCGGCCGCCACACGCTCACCGCGCAACTGGCCGGTTACGCGGTCGCGAAACGTATCTTTGTACTTCCTGAATCAAGCAGTCTCTATATCCCACTTGCTCAAAGCAGAGGAGTTCTGGTACTTACATCAATTCCAAGTGGAGCTGCAGTGATGGTCGATGGTAAGTCCTACGGCCAAACGCCAGTGACTCTGCATCTTTCGTCCGGTCTGCATCACATTTTGTTCACGAGAGGACCGCAGCAGCATCAGGAGACGTTGAATATCGAACCCGATAGCTTTCAAACGCGCGCGATCCGCTGGTAGATCGTGTCACCATAGATATACAAATGGCAGCCAGCCAGCAGCACGCGCAAGTTTCGCTCACAGTGGAGCAATACGCGCGTTTGCCGGACATTATCGGGGTCCGCGATGAGTTGATTGAAGGAGAACGTGTTGTGTCCCCTTTGCCTCAAGCACCCCACACAGCTGTTATAGAAAACCTGGAAAAGGTGCTGAAGCGCGACCTGGACGAGAGTGAATGGCGAGTAGTTCGTGAATCAGGATGGCGTTGTCACCCGATCGATGGAAAGGATAGCGTTCCAGGGCCAGATCTCATGGTAATCCGGAAGGAAGATTATGAGAATTCGATCCGATCGAGAGGATGGTTTGAAGGAGAACCATTACTGGTGATTGAAGTGATCTCCCCCTCCGAACGGAAATACAGACGTCTGCAGAAAGTAGGACTGTATCTCGAAGCGGGAGCAAATGCCGTAGTCGAGGTCGATTACACAAAGAGGATCGTCTTGATTTATCGTCCCGATGAAGATCATGTAGGGTTGATACGCGAGGGCAGAATCACCTGGCCCTTCAAGGCCAATCTGAGCGAAATATTCGAGCGGCTTTAGATGCGGAACGCGTGACCTCCGGGCCCCGAAGTCAACGCAGATTTGCAGGCAGATCGCGCTGGGCCAGATAGCCCGGAATGGTCGTTGCGGAGAGAATCGCACGCTGCACGGCTTGCGCCATAACCTCCCCCGCGACTGCGCCGATAGTTATAAGATCCGCTTTCGTCCGCGCCGTCGCCGTAGCTGCCGCGAAGATCGTGTCCCCGTCGGCAGGGGTGTGTATTGGGTTGATCGTGCGGGCAAGTCCGTCATGCGCCATTTGCGCGACTTTCGTCATCTCGCTTTTGGTGAGCGCGGCGTTGGTAGCAACAACGCCAATAGTTGAATTTCCTCCGGATTTCGATCCTTCTCCGTTCCCTTCGATCAGCGCCCCGGCGGCAATTTGGGCCATGCTATTCCGGAAGCGCTTGCCGTCCGGAGCGAGCGATCCGGCCAAAATCTTGCCGGTGTGCGAAGCCAAGACATCGCCTGCCGCGTTTACAGCAACAATCGCGCCGACAATCAGACCTGTAGTGCCGACCCGGACAGAAGCCGTTCCGAGGCCGCCTTTCATCGCCGATTGCAGGCCGAAGAATTTGCCGACCGTCGCGCCCGCACCGGCTCCTACGTTGCCTTCGGGAACATGTGAACTGGCCGCCGCGCGGCAAGCGGCATAGCCGGCGCTGGCATCTGGGCGAATCTTAGGGTCGCCAACGTTCAGATCGAATAGAATCGCGGCTGGCACAATCGGCACAACCGTAGGCCCCATCCGATAGCCTTGACCGCGCTCCTCGAGAAAGCGCATCACTCCGCTCGCGGTATCGAGGCCGAATGCGCTCCCGCCCGAGAGCACAACCGCATTCACTCGCTGAACCGTGTTGAGAGGAGACAGCAGATCGGTCTCGCGAGTGCCGGGTGCAGACCCTCGCACGTCGACACCGGTCACTGCGCCGGGCTCGAAAAGAACCACCGTGCAACCAGTAGGCCTCCGCGTGTCGGTAAAGTGCCCTACCCGAATATTGCCAACGTCAGTAATGCAGCCCGGAGCTTCACTGCTTCGCAAGCTGGCAGTTGTAGCGGTTGCAAACACTGCGCTACGAAAAAATCCGCGGCGATTGAAGCATGCCTGGCTGATCATAGAGGTTTGCGTTCCACCACTTTTAGTTTCTCTCTACGCTGGATCGCCGTCAGTGTTTTCATCATCTCGTCCACACTCAACTATCTCGACCGAAATCTGCTGAACCTTCTCGCTCCGCTCCTGATGGCCGAGCTTCACTTCAGTCAGACTCAATTCGGTCTTCTAATTTCTCTCTTTTCGATTACCTATGCGGCGAGCTCTCTTTTTACCGGCTGGATGCTCGATCGGTTCGGCATCAATCCAACCATCTCAGGAGCGGTCGGTTGGTGGTCGCTGGCTGCAATCGGAAATGGACTCGTGAAAAATTTAGCGGGGCTCGCCTTTTGCCGGGCCGCACTAGGTGTGGGCGAATCGGCCGGAGTGGCCGCCGTCGGAAAGTTGAACGGCATCTATCTCAAGCCGGAAGAGCGCGCTCTTGGGGCAGCAGCCAATCAGATAGGTTTGAGCCTGGCGGGTGTGATCGGGCCTCTGTGGATTGCCTACGCAATCTCAAGCGGCTGGCGTGCGCCTTTCGTGATCAATGGCCTCCTCGGTCTCGTTTGGATCCCGATCTGGCTAGCCATCAGCCGGTCAATTCCGGCGCGCTATCGAGATCAGGAATTTGTTGGAATTGCGGATGGGAAGCGCAACCGCTTAGGGATTCTGCGCGAACGCAATCTACTGCTGCTCGTTCTAGCGAATGTCCTCTGGATGGCCGGCTATTCTCTCTGGTCAAACTGGACCACCCTCTATTTAATTCATGTGCATCACATCACTTTGAGGCAAACCGCCGCTTACGTGTGGATTCCACCGCTTGTTTCGAACATTGGCGGATTCTTTGGCGGCTGGCTCTCCTTGCACTGGATGAAGAGGGGCATGCAAGCGCTCGATGCCCGGCGCAGGGCAGTTTGGATCAGCGCACTTTGTTCGCTTTTTGCGTTGCTGCTGCCCTTCGCTCCCAACGCTGCGTGGGCGACCGGCGTTATCGCACTGAGCTATTTCTTTGCGCTCGCCGGCAGTGTGAACATCTACGCTCTTCCCATAGATCTCTACGGCCCAGAGCGCTCCGGCATGGCGTTGGCGGCTCTGACTTTCTCCTTCGGCCTTCTCCAAACTGTCATTTCTCCGCTGATCGGCAAGATGGGCGACCTCAATCTCTATGCCCAGGTAATTTGGATTGCGACAGCTCCGCTGCTCCTGAGTGCACTCACGCTGATGGGTTGCCGCATGCCAGGCGCGCGCGAGCCAGTCACTCTTTAGAAGGTCAACAGCCGCTCGCCTTCGCGCACGATATCTGCTATCTGCGGCAATATTTCCTCTTCCATCTGCGGATTGTATGCGATCCAGGTATCCAGGGCGCCTACCCGTCCCAGCGGCGCGTCGAGCGAGGTGAAGAGTTCGCTCGCGATGCGCGCCGCGATCTCGGCGCCATAGCCCCACGAAACAACATCTTCGTGCGCAATTAGAACCCGGCTGGTTTTTTTAACAGATTCGCTGATCGTCATCCAGTCGTAAGGCGCAAGCGTACGTAGATCGATCACCTCGATCGAAGCCTCGCGCCTGTGCTGTTCTAACTGCAACGCGGCTTGCAAAGACTTCTGGACCAGTGCGCCGTAGGTCAGAATCGTCAGGTTCTGTCCCAGCTTAACGATCTTCGCCTTGCCGAACGGAATCGTGAAGTCGAGACCCGGATGTGGCGCCCGGTTGTACGGTTCACGATAGAGCTTTTTGTGCTCGAGAAAGAGAACGGGATCGTCCGAGCGGATCGCGGTCCTAAGCAGTCCGCACGCATCCAGCGCATTCGACGGGAAAACCACGCGTAACCCTGGAATATGCGTGAACGTTACTTCGCCGCATTGGCTATGGTAGATCGCTCCTCCTGTCAGGTATCCTCCAATGGGGACGCGCAGCACCACAGGAGCGCTGAATTCATTATTCGAGCGCCACCTCATGGTGGCGAGTTCGTCGCGAATCTGCATCATCGCCGGCCAGATATAGTCGAAGAACTGAATCTCTGGAACCGGCTTCAAGCCGCGCGCGGCGAGCCCGATCGCGCGGCCGACAATACCCGCTTCCGCGATAGGCGTATTGAAGCAGCGCCTGCTGCCAAATTCGCGCTGCAGTCCCGAGGTAGCTTTGAACACTCCACCCTTGCCCTTGACCTCCGAGAGAAACTGTTCCCGGCTGCAATCCGCTACATCCTCGCCGAAAACGATCACCCGCTCATTGCGCCGCATCTCCTCCGCGAGAGTTTGGTTGATGGAATCGATCATGGTGCGCGGCTCGCCCCGGAATACCGGCTTGGTTTCGAAGGAACCCGCGGATGGGTCCACCGTGTCGGAATACAGGAAGCGAAAAGCCGAACCGTGCTCTGGGGCCGCTTCTCGCAGGACATGCAACGATATCTCCGCAATCTCGGCGTCGATATCACGCATGAGATTTTCGAGGGCGTGACGGTCTAGTATGCCTTCCTGAATCAGCCACTCCGGGTAGGTCTTCAGCGGGTCGCGCAAGGCTTCTTGCGCTCGCTCCGATGGGGGCTTATACAGACGCTCGTCATCCGATAAAGAATGCGAGTAAGGACGGATCACGGAAGCGTGGACCAGAGCCGGTCCGTGACCGGAACGACAATATTCCGCGGCCTGCTTCATGGCGCGGTAAGACTCGAAAAAATTTGTTCCATCTGTTTCGAGCCGCAGAAGCCCCGGAAAACCTTCCAGCAAACGGGCTACGTTCCCGCCCGGAGTCTGGCGCTCAACCGGCACTGAGATCGCGTAACCGTTATCCTCCACCAGAACAAGCAAGGGCAGCCGTTCGATGCACGCGATGTTCATGCACTCCCAAAACTCTCCCTCGCTCGTAGCGCCTTCTCCCGAGCAGACCAGCGTGATCTCGTCGCTGTCGGGCCTCAGATAGGCCTTGGCCTGCGCACAACCGGCGGCGTGAAGGAACTGCGTTCCAGTAGGCGAGGAGCCGCTCAGCACGTTGAGCGCTTTCGAGGACCAGTGCGAAGGCATCTGACGTCCGCCTGAGTTCGGATCGCGCGCAGCCCCTACCGCCTGCAGCAACATGTCCTCCGGCGTCGCTCCCAAGCTCAAGAGCAGAGCGCGATCTCGATAGTATGGGACTACCCAATCGAATCCCGGCTTGAGCACCAGACTCGCGGCCACCTGAACTGCCTCATGACCGGCTCCGCTGATCTGAAAAAAGATCTTGTTCTGGCGTTTGAGCAGAATCTCGCGATCATCCAGCGAGCGAGACAAATACATCGTGCGAAACACCCGCACGAGCGCTTCTCGCGTCAACTCACCGGGCCAGGAGAGCGGAGCCGTTGGCATCGGCGGAGCTTGTAAAGGGCTCGTCACCAGTCTGTATTATCACTCGCTGCCCGCAACCGGCGTCGATCCAGAAAAAGACTTACAAAGAACGGCAGTTATATAGAATCAAAGCGGGAGAATCATCACGTCCATGGCAAGCGCAGGCGCAGGTCTCGAGGGAGTGGTTGCGACTACCTCTAAGATCTGTTACATCGATGGCGATAAAGGCACGCTAAGCTACTTCGGCTACAACATCCATACGCTTGCGGAAAATGCCAGCTTCGAGGAGGTGATTTATCTTCTCTGGAATGGCAAGCTGCCTAACAAGAGCCAACTGCTAGCGCTCAGGGCGGCGCTGGTTGCCGAGCGCGAATTGCCTCCGGAAGTAACAGCGTTCTTGAAGGCTGCGCCCCCGGGCAGTTCACCCATGGATGTGCTGCGTACAGCCGTTTCCATGCTTAGCCTCTATGACCCTCTGGCGGGTGACAATTCTCAAGAGGCCAACAAGAAAAAAGCGGTGAAGCTGATGGCGCGCGTGGCTACCATCGTCACCAGCTTCGACCGGTTACGCAAAGGCGAAGCCGTCGTGCCAGGCAATCCCGAACTCGGCTACGCGGCGAATTTTCTTTACACCTTGACCGGCAAGCAACCTGACGACATCATGGAGCGTGTCTTCGATCTGGCGCTCATTTTGCATGCCGATCATGAACTGAACGCCTCAACTTTCGCCGGGCGCGTCACTGCCGCCACTCTTTCGGATATCTATTCAGCCGTGACTTCTGCAATAGGCGCGCTAAAAGGGCCACTGCACGGAGGTGCAAACGAGGCCGTAATCCAGATGCTGCTTCAGACTAAATCAAGCGAAGATGCAATCGCCAAAGTCAAAGGCGATCTGAACAACAAAGTCAAAATCCCGGGTTTCGGACACCGCGTCTATCACGTCGTTGATCCCCGGGCAGTTCATCTCAAGAAGATGAGTGAGGAGCTCGGGAAGCGGACGGGGCATCTCGATCTTTACGAGAAATCGAATCGTGTCGAGCAGACTGTGCGCGAGCTGAAAAGCCTGAATGCAAATGTTGATTTCTATTCCGCCTCCACATATTATTCCCTAGGCATTCCCATAGACCTTTTTACTCCCATTTTCGCGATCAGCCGCATGTCTGGCTGGACGGCGCATATTCTCGAGCAATACCGGAATAACCGGCTGATCCGGCCGAGAGCGGACTATACTGGAGCGCCCGACGGCCAAAGATGGATCCCACTGCAGGATCGCGCCTGATCGGATGCACGATCTTAATTTCTTCCGCAATAACTTAGAGGAAATTCGCGAGCGGCTTGCGTCACGCGGTCATCATCTGGATACTCAGGCCTTCGAAGAGCTCGATGCGCGACGCCGACAGATCCTGACGGAAAGCGAACGCCTGAAGGCAGATCGCAATCAGTCGACGGTCCAAATCGGGCAAATGAAGAAATCCGGTGCGGATACGGCTGAACAGCAGAGTCAAGTGCGCGCTATGGGCGAGCGAATCGCCGGGTTGGACGCGCAGGTCCAGCAGCTCGACAGCGAGTTTCGAGATTTTCTGGCGCGTGTTCCCAATTTGCCCCAAGAAAGTGTGCCGGTTGGCAAAGACGAAACGGCCAATGTCGAAGTTCGCCGCCAGGGTGAGCCGAGGGACTTTGGCTTCCCACCTAAACCGCATTGGGAGATCGGCGCGGAGCTTGGCATCCTCGATCTGGAACGAGCGTCTAAGGTGGCGGGAGCCCGTTTCGCGGTTTATTGGAATCTAGGTGCAAAACTCGAGCGTGCGCTCGTCAACTTCATGCTCGACCTGCATACTAGGGAACACGGCTACCAGGAAGTGCTGCCGCCCTTTCTTGTTAATTCCGCAAGCCTGTATGGAACGGGTCAGTTGCCGAAGTTTTCCGAAGATCTCTTTCACTGTGAGGGACACGATCTTTGGTTGGCCCCGACGGCCGAAGTTCCGGTTACTAATCTGTTTCGAGACGAGGTGCTGCACAGCGAGTCGCTCCCGATCTCTCTCTGTGCTTACACTCCCTGCTTTCGCAGTGAAGCAGGTTCATACGGGCGCGATGTGCGGGGCATCATCCGTCAACATCAGTTTCAGAAGGTGGAACTGTTGAAGTTCACCACGCCTGAGCAGAGCGATAACGAGCACGAAAAGCTGACGCGGGATGCAGAGTCGGTGCTTGACAAGCTTGGCCTTCCTTATCGCACGGTGGTTTTGTGCACGGGCGACACCGGGTTCAGCTCCGCGAAGACCTATGACATCGAGGTTTGGCTGCCCGGCCAGAATGGTTACAAAGAGATTTCTTCCTGCTCTAACTTTGAGGCATTTCAAGCGCGGCGCGCCATGATCCGGGCGAAAAGTGGTAAGGCCAAAGCGGAGTTTGTCCATACGCTGAACGGGAGCGGTTTGGCGATCGGCCGAACCTGGGTCGCAATCGTTGAGAATTATCAACAGCCCGACGGAAGCGTATTGATTCCACCTGCTCTCCGGCCTTATCTCAATGCTGAACGCATCGACCGGACCGGTGGCCGGCTGCTCTGATTAAGCTCCGCATTATCTAGGCCTTCTAAAACACTCGGAGAGCGAGTGCTTATCAAATCAATGAGCGCATCCGGTATACGGCGTGTCGCTATGCCAGCCGGATATCACCAGAATGCCTCGCTGTTGTACGATCGCGAAAACATGTCGGGACTCTGGAATATGGAGTCTACAGACTCAACTCGCTACGCTGACCTTGTTACCTGATGGGAGAGTGAGAGATGAATCAGAACACGTTTTTCGTGTCAGGAATTACTGGGCACGTGGGTGGGGCGGCCGCGGGGCGTCTGCTGGAAGAGGGTCATACGGTGCGCGCCCTGGTCCGTGATCCGCTGAAAGCCGCCGAGTGGTCGCAGAAGGACGTCGACGTCCGCCGGGGTGACTTCAACGACGCTGCAGCAATGACAGCAGCTCTAGAGGGAGTCGAGGGAGCGTACCTGATGCTGCCCCCGTTCTTTGCTCCGAAGCCGGGCTTCCCCGAGGCGAGAGCCATCGCCGCCAGCTTTCGCGAGGCTCTGCGCCAGGCGCCTCCGCCGCGACTGGTGGTGCTGTCTTCGATTGGATCGCAGCAAAGCAGCGGCCTCGGGCTTATCACCGCGACCCACCTGCTTGAAGAGGCGCTGGGCGACCTGCCCTTTCCGACCGCCTTTATCCGGGCCGGCTCGTTCCTGGAGAACTATACAGCCGGCCTCGAGGCGGCGGCCTCCACCGGGTGGTTCGACACCTACCTGACGCCGACAGACCGCCCCGTGCCGATGGTCGCCACGGAGGACATTGGCAACGAGGTCGCCCGTCTGCTGGTCGGCGGCTGGGGCGGCAAGAAGATAGTGGAGCTAGGCTCTCGGATCAGTCCGGACGAACTCGCCCGCGCGATGGGCGAGGTGCTCGCCCGGTCGGTCCAGGCGCGATTGATCCCCCGCGAGCAGTGGACGGCCAGCTTGGAGGCGCAAGGCATGCCGCTCGGCTTCGCCGGTCCCTTCGAGGAGATGCAGGACGCGTTCAATTCGGGTTGGATCGACTTCGGAGTGCCCGCCACCGAGCCGGTCGCTGGCACGGTCACTCCCGCCCAGATCTTCGAGCAGGTGAGAAAAGCCTGAGACGGTATCTGATCACGGGAGCCAACCGGGCTCGGACTGCAATCGCTGCGGCATCGCCAATCCTCTGATCTATCCGCAACATTTATAAACAGCGCTCTCCGCGGGCGCACTTCCATCGTGATCGCGCACCGACTCTCGACGATAGTCAATGCCGATTTGATCTTGGTCCTGCAGGAAGGACGCCTTGTCGAACGCGGCACGCAGGCCGCACTGCTGGAGCGGCGCAATGAGCCTCGGCGAGGCGGCCATGAGTGCCCACGCTATAGCCTCCGAGCCGTGATAGAAGATGGGTTATGGATTTAAGCACGCTGGGTTTTGCGATGGGCTCAGCCTGGCTGTCTGGAATCAATCTATATGTGACAGTGCTGACGCTGGGGCTGCTACAGCGATTCCACGTGGCGAATCTTCCCGGCGACCTCGGCTATCTCGGCCACACGTGGGTGCTGGCGGTGGCGGGCGTGATGTACGTGATGCAGTTCATAGCGGATAAAATTCCGGCGGTAGATTCGGTTTGGGACATGATCCACACCTTTATTCGAGTGCCGGCCGGGGCGGTGCTGGCCGCAACTGCGTTCGCGCATTTCGATCCAGCCGTGCGGCTGATAGCGTTGCTGCTGGGCGGCGGAATTGCATTGAGCTCGCACGGAACAAAAACCGCTACCAGGCTGGCGGCGAACGCCTCACCAGAGCCATTTTCGAATGTGGCTTTGAGCCTGCTAGGCGATACGCTGACGCTGGGTGGCACTCTGCTGATGGCGGTTCACCCGGCGATTCTGATTGGGGTGGTGCTGGTTGCCGTATTCCTGTCGGTATTGCTTTTCAGGTGGGTGTTGCGTTCGCTCAAGCGGGTTTTCCGCCGGGCTGCACCGTCGGTGCCGTGAAATGACTACTCGAGTTTGTCGCTGCGCAACGGGCGTGCCAAAACAGGGGGAAGCGCAATCGTCTTAAGAGTGTGCGAATTCTATTATTCAGCGGAAAAGGCGGTGTTGGAAAGACGAGCGTGGCCGCGGCGACGGGCATACGACTAGCTGAGACAGGCAGAAGAACGCTCATTCTCAGTGTCGACCCGGCACACAGCCTTTCGGACGCGTTTGACCTGGGCGGTGCCTTGTTTCACGGCCGGACGGCAGAGCCGCTTTCCATAGCCGAGCGGCTCTCTATTCAAGAAGTCAACATCAATCATGAGTTCAAGCGCTACTGGGGCGCGATTTCGACCTACATAACTTCCGTGCTGCGAACAACCGGGCTCGAAAGCGTGGAGGCCGAAGAAATGGCCATCTTCCCGGGCATGGAGGAGCTGAGCGCCATGATGTATGTGAACCAATACCGGAAAAGCGGCGATTACGAAGCGGTGGTACTGGATTGCGCTCCGACGGCGGAGTCGTTGCGTTTCGTAAGTTTGCCGACCACCCTCGACTGGTACATGAAACACATTTTCGGGTTTCAGCGGAGCATGCTGAAAGCCGTGCGGCCGCTGGCCAATCGCATTGCGCCGGTGGAACTGCCGCCCGATAGTTATTTTCGGAATGTGCAGGATCTGTTTCAAAACATCGAGGGGATCGATTTGATTCTGGAAGATCCGGCGGTGACCAGCGTGCGGCTGGTTACAAACCCGGAGAAGATGGTGCTGAGGGAGACGCAAAGAGCGTTCGTCTATTTCACACTGTACGGATTGACGGTGGACCGGATCATTGTGAATCGCGTAATTCCCGACACGGTCCGCGATGAGTTTTTCGAGAGCTGGCGATTATCGCAGAGCAAAACGCTTGAGGAGATCGAAGCGTACTTCGCTCCGGTGCCGATTCAGCGGGTGCCGATGTTTCCGCGGGAAGTTTTGGGTTATGAGCCCTTGCAGGAGTTGGCCATGAGCCTGTTTCCAGGTGAGGAAGACCCGGCAGCGGTGACGCGCTCAGGGACTCCGTTTTCTTATGCTCGTCAAGCGGACCATTACGAAGTAGCGATCGACCTGCCTTTCACCGAGAAGGGTGAAGTGGGGCTGTTTAAGAAGGACGACGAATTGGTAGTAGAGATCGGCACAGTGCGCAGGCATGTAGGGCTGCCGACCACGATGGCGGCTCTGGAGCCACACAAGGCCCGGCTAGAAGGGCGTAAGCTGATAGTGGAGATGAAATAGAGTTCCATGAGCGACGCACAGGAAGCCGGAAGCGCATCACAAACAAACAGAGCGCACATCGACTGGTTTTGCGATTGGGTCCGGGAAGGCGCGGAGCGTGCGTCAGAGATGCTCAAACCGCCAGAGGCGGCGGGCAAGCACTTTCGTGAGGCACGCATAGAGTTCCTGCGCGGGATTCGGGAACTGATCGACCATCGGATCGACCGCCTTTCAAGAGCCGGCGGCAAGGGAACACGCGTCGTAGTGGAGTGAGCCTGAAAGGCATTCTTCCAGATAAGCAGTCAGTTGCCGGTGTAGGAATCAGCAAGACGAGCTACGCGGAAGTCGTGGCGCTTTGCCGTCATTGGTCGGAAGAGTGCCGGTCTTCCTCGGTGCCTCGTGGGCATTATATTTGCGTGACCTCCGTCCACGGCATAATGATGGCGCAAGACGATCCGGAAATTGCCAAGATCCTGAACGAAGCCGATATCGCCACGCCTGACGGAATGCCGCTGGTCTGGGCCGTGCGCTCGTTCGGTACGCCGCATCAGCAGCGCGTCTACGGGCCTACGCTTATGCTCGAACTGTGCCGTGAAGCCGCGCAAACTGGTCAGCGCATTTTTCTTTATGGCGGCCGAGAGGAGACCCTGCCTCTCCTGATGGAACGACTGCTTCAAAAGTTTCCGTCGCTGATTATCGCCGGATCGTACTCGCCGCCTTTCCGTCCGCTCACTCCAGAGGAAGAAGATCGTGTACAGCAAATGATAGGGCAGGCAGATCCCGACATCGTCTTCGTAGGCGTTAGCACGCCGAAGCAGGAGAAGTGGATGTACGCGCACCGCGACTGTTTTCCTGGCGTGACCATGATCGGGGTCGGCGCTGCGTTCGATTTTAATGCAGGACGTACGCGTCAGGCTCCCGCCTGGATGCAGCGCAACGGTCTCGAGTGGCTGTTCCGGCTGGCGGTTGAACCGGTGCGCTTGTGGAGGCGCTACCTGCTCATCACACCCCGCTTCCTGCCGCTATGGGCGATGCAGAAACTGAGGTCGCGAGAAAGGGTGAGGCGGCCGGCGTAGGTTCCGGCTCGCGTCCGCTATCCTTCACTGAGGGGAAGCCTAGTTGTGCCGGTCCGCCAAATCTCCGAGAATTGCCTTCAGATCAAGCGCTTCAATGCTGTCAACTGCTATTTAGTTCGCGAGAGCGATGGCCTGACGCTGGTCGATACGGCACTCGCTGCCGCTCGCATTATCCGTGAAGCCGTGCGTCATCTTGGGCAGCCCCTTCGACGCATCCTGCTGACGCATGCGCATTACGATCACGCCGGTTCGATCGATGCCTTGAAAAAGCTTGTTCCCGATGCACGAATTTTGGCCGGCAATCGAGAATCACTGCTTTTCACAGAAGCCGCACGCGGCGTGAAGCCAAGTAGGATGCGATTGCTGCCCGACGAACCGCAGACGCCGGTTAAGGGCAGTTTTAAGAAGCTGAAGAACTTGCCCGACACTTTGTTGCACGAAGGCGAGAGAGTAGGGTCGCTGCGAGTTATCAAATCGCCGGGACATACGCCTGGCCACATTTCTTTTCTCGACGAACGCGATGGCAGCCTGTACGCGGGCGACGCCCTTACCACCATAAAGGAAGTGCGTCTTCCTTTCGATCCAGCGTGGTACTTTCCGCTTCCGAAATGGGCGACTTGGCACAACGAAACGGCACTCGAGAGCGCGCGACGTTTCTTCGATTTAGATTTCACGCGCATTCTTCCAGGACACGGAAGGGCAGTGGAAAACGCTCGCACTTCGCTGGAGCAGGCGATTCGGCGCGCCCAGGAACGGCTCGCATCGTGAGAGCTGCGCGAATTTTTGCTTTACTGCTGTCGTGCTCTGCGCTCTTCTGCGAGGCGGAAAATGTGGATTGGATTATCCGCGCCCGCTACGTCATTACCATGGACGAGGCGCATCGTGTTATTGAAAACGGCGCAATCGCGATCAAAGGCGCGCGTATTGCTGGCGTAGACACGCAGGCTGCTATCGGGCGCGATTTCACCGCGCAACATACGCTCGATAAACCTGCTGCGTTGCTTGCACCGGGGCTGATCGACACTCACACCCATGCGCCCATGTCTCTGCTGCGCGCTATTGCCGATGACCGTCGGCTCGAAGACTGGCTGCACAACTTCATCTTTCCCGCTGAAGCGCGTAATGTAACGCCCGAGTTCGTGCGGTGGGGGACCCGCTTGGCTTGTCTGGAGATGGTGCTAGCTGGCATTACAACCTATACGGATATGTACTACTTCGAGGACGCCGAGGCCGAAGCTGCAAAAGAGGCTGGTGTTCGCGGCGTGCTAGGGCAATCCGTGATCGGCTTCCCTGCCCCCGATTACAAAACATGGCAGGAATCGATCCAAGGCACGGAGCGGTTTATGCAACGCTACCGGGACGACGATTTGATTGTACCGGCCGTGGCGCCTCATGCAATTTATACGACGCCGAATGAAGCGCTGGTGGCGGCGCATAAACTGGCGATGAAATATCATGCTCCTCTGCTGATTCATCTGGCAGAGACAAGCAGGGAGCGCGATGAATCACTCACGAAACGCAAGCTGACTCCAACGCAAGTTCTCGAAAGTCTTGGTGTGCTAGACGGTCGGGTAATCGCCGCTCATGCGATTTGGGAGGACGATAACGATCTGCAAATTCTCAAACGCCACAATACCGGTGTCGGGCATTGTCCTTCGAGCAATATGAAACTAGCCGATGGCGTGGCGCATGTGACCGCGATGCTGAAACTCGGCATCAACGTGGGTCTTGGCGATGATGGCTTCGCGGGAAGCAACGACAGCGCCGACCTGCTACGCGAAATGGACATCGCGGCCAAGCTGCAAAAAGTCACCCTGATGGATCCGACCGTCATTCCCGCTGAGCAAGCCTTCGAAATGGCAACCATGGGCGGCGCGCGCGTGCTTGGCATGGAGAAGGAGATCGGCTCTCTCGAGAAAGGGAAACGCGCTGACCTGTTCTCGCTCTCTTTAGCTCACCCCGATTCCGTTCCGCTCTACAACATCTATTCGATCCTGGCCTACGCTGTCCATGCAGGAGATGTCGAAGACGTGTTCATCAATGGCCGGGAGATTGTGAGCGCGCGCCACGTTCTGACGCTCGATCAGAAAGAAATCTTTGAAAAAGCCGAACAGTATAAGCAGCAGGTTCTCTCCAGCCTCAGGAAGTAACGTTCCATTTCGGTTTTGCACGTAGAGGCTTTTCTGGCTGAGCAGCGTTCCGGGGCGGCTGCACCTCCTCTACAAAGCAAGGTATTCGGAGGATAGAGAGAGATGCGATTCGGGAAACGTCCCGGTTATTTCTTATTGCCCTTGGCGATCGTGTTGTCTGCGTTCCATGGCGGCGCAACTACGCTGACCTGGTCCACATACAATGCGTGGAGCGCGAACGTTACCGGGCCGATTGAGCTGAACTTCAATACTATTAATGTAACGTCGGGAAACTACAACACTGCAAGCGGTAAAACGCTGAATCCGGTGAGTGGCCCCGCTCTTCCGTTCCTATTCACCGGTCCTTACACCGGCGGCTATCAGTTGACCGGCGGCGAGTATGGCAAGTACAGCGCGCCAAGTCTTTACGGGCCAAATACAAGCACGGGCAATATTACCGTTACTCTCCCAAGCGGCGGCGAAAATGCCTTGCTGCTTGGCCTCGGAACAACTGGTTCTGCAACAAGCATGACGGTCGCGCTTTCCGACGGCGAATCGTTCAACCTAGCTGCGGCACCTAATGCATACGAGTTTATTGGGCTCTCGATTTCGCACGACATTAACTGGCTGACAATTTCGGCATCGAGCGAACCGATAGTGGACGATTTCTTTCTCGCCAGCAGTCAACTAGCTCAGGACGGCCCTGCCAACCCGCCGAGTGGTCCGGTAGCCGCCGAAGGGGCAACGCTGTACCTGATCGGGGGCGGTCTGCTCAGCCTGTTCGGAGTGCGCGGCAGATTTCTTGCAAAGGCGCTGACGGCGTAAGATTCACCTTAACTACTCCGCTGCTGGGGAACTCACAGCCGGCTCGCGTCTGGGCCCTTCATTGGATCGCTTACCTGCGGTCTCGCTTTGATTTACATGCGTGATACCGTAGAGGCTGTTTACATGGCCTGGTTCAATCGACAGAAACCTTCGCTCGAGACAACTCCCCCTCCAGATAGCGAAAAGAGCGTGAAAACCGAGGGATTATGGCAGAAGTGCGATTCGTGCGGTCAAATAATTTGGCGCAAGGCGGTGGAGGAAAACAAGCAGGTCTGCCCTAAATGCGGGCATCATTTTCGAGTGACCGCGAGAGAACGCCTGCAGCAACTTTTCGATGACGGGGAATACGTCACGCACGATGCTCTGCTGCGTTCTTCTAATCCGCTCGACTTTGTGGATTCGAAGCCATACGAACAGCGCCTTCGGGAGATGGAGAGCGCGACTAGTTTGCCGGATGCGGTGATCTGCGCGAGCGGTCTGCTGAACGGGCGCAGGGTTCAAATCTGCGCCCTTGAGTTGAAGTTTATCGGCGGAAGCATGGGCGCGGTGGTTGGAGAAAAGATCACCCGGGCCATTGAGCGCTGCCTTGCGGAGAAGACGCCGCTGGTTATCGTTTCGGCTTCGGGCGGGGCGCGAATGCAGGAAGGCGCGATCAGCCTGATGCAACTGGCCAAGCTCTCGGCGGCGCTGATGCGGCTCGATCAGGCCGCTTTGCCGTACATCAGTGTCCTCACTGATCCCACTACAGGCGGCGTTACGGCCAGCTTCGCAATGTTGGGCGATCTGAATATCGGAGAACCCGGCGCGCTCATCGGGTTTGCCGGTCCTCGGGTAATTGAGCAGACCATCCGACAAAAGCTCCCGGAAGGGTTCCAGCGCAGCGAATTTCTGCTTGAGCACGGTTTTCTGGACGCCGTAGTGAAGCGCCCCGATCTGAAGAATTATCTAGCGAGCGCGTTCGATCTGCTGGCGGCGTAAAACTAATTTAGGAACATTCCGCAGTCCCCTTCCTCACGATCGCGACTCGGAAATGCAAAGCCGACTCAAAGCGAAGTTGGCGGCTCAGCGAAAATAGTAAGGGATGCTGCAACTCACCGAAGCCGGCAAGCGGTTTGGGCACAAGCTGTTGTTCGACGGCCTCGACTGGCTCATTACGCCGAAAGAACGCAGCGGGCTTGTGGGCGGGAACGGAACCGGAAAATCCACTCTGCTGAAAGTTGTGGCCGGGCTGGAGCAGCTCGATTACGGCTCTCTTTCGGCAACCAAGGGCATAAGAGTTGGCTACCTGCCACAGGACGGCTTGCGGGTAAGCGGCCGGACCGTTTTCGCGGAATGTCTCAGCGTCTTTGCTGGGATTCAGAATCTCGAGCGGGAACTGGAGTCACTTACCGCGCGCATGAGCGAACTCGATCCTGGCGGCGAAGAGTACGGACAGGTGGCCGACCGGTTCGAGCGCGCCGACAGCGAATTTCGCTCACGCGACGGCTACACAATCGAAGCACAGGTGGGCGCCGTACTCACCGGACTGGGTTTTCGCAAAGAAGATTGGACACGCCAAACTGAAGAGTTCTCCGGTGGCTGGCAGATGCGTATCGCTTTGGCCAAGCTACTGCTTGAGAAACCGAATCTTCTCTTGCTCGACGAGCCGACGAATCACCTGGATCTCGAAGCGCGCGACTGGCTGGAGGATTATCTCACTAACTACGAATTTGCATACCTGCTGATATCGCACGACCGCTATTTCCTAGATCTAACGGTTAAGAAGGTTGTTGAGATCTGGAATAAGAAGGTTCATTTCTACAGCGGCGGATACGAGAAATACCGCCAGCAAAAGGCGGAGCGCCTCGCTCAATTGGAAGCGGCTTACAAGAACCAGCAGGACAAGATTCAGCAGTTGGAAGCGTTCATCAACCGGTTCCGGGCCCAGGCAACTAAGGCCAAGCAGGTTCAGAGCCGTATAAAAGAGCTAGAAAAAATAGAACGCATCGAGCTGCCGCCGGAAGAAAAGACAATTCACTTCTCCTTTCCCCAACCGAAGCCTAGCGGGCGAGTGGTAGCGCAATTTAAGAACGTTGCCAAAAGTTATGGGGAGAAGAGAGTTCTCCGCGATGTAAACTTCACGATAGAGCGTGGCGACCGCATCGCATTAGTCGGTGTGAATGGCGCGGGCAAGTCGACTTTGATCAAGCTATTGGCAGGAACGGAGCCGCTCACCTCAGGCGAATACACGCTAGGGCACAACGTGGATCTCGATCATTTCGCGCAGGATCAGTACCGAGAGCTGCCTCCTGAGGCGCGTGTACTTGACGATTTGAGCGAGGCTGCGCCACGAAGCACAAATACAGAGCTGCGCAATCTGCTCGGCTGTTTTCTGTTCAGCGAAGACGACGTATTCAAGCGGATCGGCGTTCTATCGGGGGGAGAGCGTAATCGCTATGCGCTCGCCCGCATGCTTCTCCATCCGGCAAATTTTCTACTGCTGGATGAACCGACCAATCACTTGGATATGAGAGCCAAGGATGTGTTGCTCGAAGCGCTCGAGAAGTTCACCGGGACGGTGATGTTTGTCTCGCATGACCGATATTTCATCGAAAATCTGGCGAACCGCGTCTTTGAAGTTTCGGATGGTACGCTGCATGTCTATCCGGGCAACTATGCCGATTACTTATGGCGAAAAAGCGGCGGAGCTGAGCAGACTCCAACGATCAAGGACGTTCTGATCGGCGTGCCTCCGGCTGAGCCGATTGCCATGCCCGCGCGTACACCAACGGCGAAGCGCATCAATCCCATTAAGCTGAAACAAATGCAGGACCAAGCGAAGCAGTTGGAGGGGAGAATTGCGGAGCTCGAAGCAGAGATACAGGCATCCGAGCTGGCGCTATCGGATTTCGTAGGCGCCGAGGAAGCCTTGCGTATATCGAATCTGCTCGAAGCGCAGAGAGCAGGACTAGAGCTGGCGATGAATCAGTGGGAAGAAGTGACCGAGGAGTTGGAAGCCACTGCTTAGGGGCTTTCCTGCGCGCGTTGTAAGCGCTATGGCGGGACTTGCGTATCGCTCGGCTTTTTGCGTTGCATCTCGTCCCATCTGCGAACGAGTTGGCGCCACTGGTCGAGCGTGAGAAGGCTACGCAATTGCACGCTCATTTCGAGGAAGACGCGGCTCGATGCCGCGCGGGCCGAGGCGAGCCGGTCGATGACTGCTTTCGCCTGGTTCGGGTCGATCTCCGAACCGTTCATGATGTCCTCGAGATCGCCTTCGGCTTTCAGGACATTGTTGCGTGAATCGAGCAGCCGGTTGCGGTACGAGCGAACCGTCTCGCGTATCTTTTGATTCTGATCGGGAGTCAGGCCGATATCGCGCACGACGGGACTGTTCCACCAGGGGAAATTAGCCCGGTTCTGCGCGCTCAACATTGCGCCTGCGATCAGCAACAGCAGAAGGGAAAAAGGGAGCCTTCTCATTCTTCAAACAACGCCTGTAGCGGCGCGGTAGGCTGCGCTTCTGAATTTTCGGACATGTTGCTTACATCCTGCGCAAGCTGTACGTCGGACAACATGTTGTTCGCTACCTGCTGCTGTTGATGCTCTTCGTAGTAAAGCACGCTACCGCCGAGCACAAACAGCGCCGCTCCAGCCGAAGCCCAGCGCCGTAATTGATAACCCGACCACCAGCGCGCGAGCCTGGTTAACTTTGCGTAAATTTGACGTCGCTGCGCCGTCAACAACTCGAAGCTGACCTCTTCGGAGGATCTAAGCGCCTTCTGCCGGCCTTCGATGACCGAAAATCGCCACTGGCACTCTCGGCAGAGGTACAGATGTCCGTCGTCCGGACCCACGCCGTACAGATGCGCGATGATCTGATCATCTGTCCAATGCCCTGACAGTTTGGACTCGATGTTCATAATTCCTCTTGCGGTTTACCTGCTAGGAAGCTTCCGCTATATATAAATCCCTCAGCTCCTGGCGCAATTTGTTTACTGCCCGGAACAGATGCGCCTTCACGGTTCCAGTATCGAGCCTGAGGACCTCCGCTATTTCCTCAAGCGCCATAGCATCATAATGACGCAGGGAAAAAACGGCTCGCTGCCGGCCCGAGAGTTTCGCTAAGGCGTTATCCAGCCTTTGCTGGATTTGCCTAGAGAAAAGCTGCCGTTCCGGGTCGGGCGAACCGCCTGGAATCAGTTGCAAAATGAGTTCTTCATCTCGCGGCGCAGGCCTGCGTTGCCATAACTTCCAGGATTTCGAACGCAAGCGATCCAGGCATGTGTTCACCGCAATCCGGGTGATCCACTTACCCGGGTTATCAAGCTCCTCGCCAGTTCCCTTTCCACTGAGAGACTTGTAAGCCTTCAAAAAAACGTCCTGAGTGGCGGAATCGGCCTCGTCCGGATCCTGCAACATGCGGCGGCAAAGCAAGAAAACGCGCTTCTGCTCGGAGGACATCCAGCTGCCGAAGTCTCGAAGATCTACTCCAACGTGGATTTCGCGTTCCAGTTGGTCCGCCATTGCGCTCATCATAGCGATCTAGACCTTTTGACGGGTTTTCTCTTGGAAGGTTTACAGTCGGTCCGGTATAACTTCGAGGCTATCGGTCAACCAATGTCGAGTAAGCTTGTTTAGAAACAGTTACCAGTATCATCCTGGCAATTTTTCTTTCTTTAAGGCGGACTTTTTCACCCGCCTGCAGCGGGCTAGCAGATGTCATCCGAACCAAGCGAATCGCAACAGCAGCCAACGCAAACCGCGAGCGCCTCTGAGGGTTCGTACGCCGCGTCAGATTTTTCACTGATCGGGCAGATGATCGGGCCTTACCGGATCGTCGCCGAAACGGGGCGCGGGGGCATGGGCGCAGTCTACGTCGCAGTACGGGCGGACGACGAATATCAAAGGCGAGTTGCCATCAAGCTAATCAAGCGCGGGATGGATACGGATGCCATTATCCAGCGTTTCTGGCGCGAGCGTCAGATTCTGGCGAACCTGGACCATCCAAACATCGCCAGACTGCTAGATGGCGGAACGCTCAGCGACGGCCGGCCCTACTTCGTGATGGAGTACATCGAAGGAAAGCGTTTGGATGCCTATTGCGAGGACCGGCATCTTGACGTCAATGGGCGCTGCCGGTTGTTTCTGGATGTCTGCGGCGCGACGGCTTATGCGCATCGCAATCTGGTCGTTCATCGCGACCTGAAGCCCTCCAACATTCTTGTCACCGCAGAGGGAACGGTTAAGCTGCTGGATTTCGGTCTTGCTAAATTACTTTTCGAAGACGGGACGGCTAGTGTGCTGACCCATGCCGGTATCAATCCGATGACCCCGGCTTACGCCAGCCCCGAACAAATAAGAGGAGCGCCAGTTAACACGGCTTCGGACGTGTATTCGCTGGGCGTGGTGCTCTACCAAGTCCTGACGGGCCGATCGCCTTACCGCGTCAAGAGCAATGCTACGGCGGATCTTTCGGCGGCCATCCTGGCGGCGGACATTGAGCGGCCAAGCACGGGCGCGCTGCATCAATCCTCTTCTGTGGAGGGGCCGAAAAAGATTGCTAATCAATTGCGGGGTGATCTCGACAACATCGTTATGAAAGCGCTGGAGCGAGAGCCCGGAGGCGATACAGGTCGGTTGAAGCTTTCGGAGACGATTTAAGGCTATACCTCGAAGGACGACCGATTAAAGCGCGGGCGAACAGCCGGATTTACCGCCTTCGCAAATCCGCCAGAAGGAATCGATCGGGCGTCGCGGCGGCCGCACTCGCGCTGCTGAGCCTGATCGGCGGTCTGATTGCGACGAGCTATGAAGCGCATGGCGAATAAACGTTTTGCGCAGGTTCGAAAACTGGCAAATACGTTTCTTTTCCAAGTTCACGACGCGATTCGGGATTTGCCGGGAGCGACGCCGGCGCGAAAGTTAGTAGCGCAGACTGCACGCGACTACCTGCACAGCCTGGCAGCGGACGCACGCGGCGACGAGCAGTTGCAGCGCGAGCTAGCCAACTCGTATCTGAAGCTGAGCGATGTGCAAGGCAACGTTTTCAATGGCAATTTGGGAGACGCGCCTGCTGCCCTATCGAGTGCAAAGAAGGCGCTTGGACTCCTAGACGGACTTTCGAAGAAGCATCCCGACGACCTATCTCTGACGCGTGAGTTATCCGAGGCTCAGTTCCGCATGGCGGAAATCGTGGGCTATTTCGACCCAAGCGGAGGCGACTGGCTACTGAAGGCCACCCGCAACGCCGAGCGAGTAGCTAAGGCTCATCCGGACGATGTGAGTTTGCAGCTCCAACTGGCGCATGGATTTGAGGAGTTGGGCGATGCAAGCGAAAGTAGCGATGCCGCACTTGCGAACTATCGCAAAGCGCTCGCGATTCGGGAGCACTTGCCAGGAAAAGCGCCGGGCGACCGCGAAGATTTGGGGCTGTCCGTGACACATGTCCGGCTGGGATTCTTGCTCTACCGGTTAGGGGATCTCGACGGCGCTGTCGCGGAACGCGAACACGGCGCTCGCTATTTTAGAGCAGCTTGCAAAACGCGAACCGAATAACCGCAGGATTCGCCGTGAGTTACTGCATACATATGGGTTTAGAGCAGATATCGCCGGCGATCCCTGGATGGTTAGCCTTGGGGACTGGGCGGGGGCGGTGCAATTTTCGGAACGGGCTTTAACGCTGGCCGAAGCGCATCTAAATTCCGATCCCGCAAGATCGCCAGGCTATGGAGGAGCTGATCGCGGCCCAGATAAGAGCAGGCAATATGGCGTCTGTACGGGACCCTCAGCGTGCTCTCCGCCGTTACGCTGCGGCGCTCACACTGGTCGAAGCGGTGCCGAATTATCGCCAATGGCTTCGGTCTCCCCTCCATCGCGGGCATAGAGGCGCAAACCGGCAAAGTGCTAGAGGCGAACGGCATGGCTGGCGCCAGAGCTCATTATGAAAAAGCTATTCAGGTGTGCGAAACAAATCGGGGCAGAATGCCAGATCCAGAAAAGTTTGGGTATCTGCGCGCCGTGGTTCGCCCGCTTTCTTCTTGCTCAGGGCGACAGGAAAGAAGCGGAGTCCATGGCCGGCCAAACTCTGAATATGATGGAGAATGCGCTTAAGAGACAGTCAGGCGCCATGGGCATGAGGGTGACGATCGCCGATCTCCAGGGGCTACAAGGCGACCTGGAGCGAACGGCGGCCGAGAGCGCCACGGTTCAGATCGGGAAGTCCATCTTCAGGCGGCTATGGCGTGGTACGAGCACAGCCTCGATACTTGGCTTGCGGCAAAGGGCAAATATGCGCTTGGTCCGGTTGCGATGAAAACGGTCG
>CAWIFY010000049.1:0-13717 GCA_963835255.1 Terriglobia bacterium
AGCTACTTTCCATCGCAAAATAACGTTTTCTGACAGGCTAAGGTCTTCATCGGAACTCGACGGAGTTTACCGGAATGGCGATTTTCGGTTCTGCCCGGCGGAGCGCCGGGCGGGATCGGCCGTTCGAGCCTAAGCACGGGCCACCGCCAGAGCGTTTCCAATATTGATGAGGTTATCGGCCAGTACACCGAAACCGACCCAGCGCTTCATTCCTTCCAAACCACGATAGCGACAGCGGCCGAATCCATGCCGGCGCTTGAGGACGCTGATACGACCTTCGCAACCGGTCCGCCAGCGCTGCGCTTTCTTGAACCACCGGCTCTTCTCCAGTTTCTTTCGTTCCGCGCTGGTGGTACTGCGATTCGGCACTGCCACCCATTTCACACCTTTGTCCTGCACCGCTCGCTCTTGCGCTTGCGAATAAAAGCCGGCATCCGCTGTGACTAGTTGAGGCACGCGACCAAGTCTCCGGACCTGCATCTCCACAGAGGACAACAGCAGTTCTCGATCACTGGGTCGTTTCTCGAATACTTCGTAGTGAGTGATGATCTGATTCTCGGCTTCCTGCACCTGCACCAACTTGCCGAACTCAGTCGGCTTGCTGGCCTTACCCTTGCGAATAATCTCGGTCTGCGGCTCAAATAGACTGACTATCTTGTCCGGCATCTGGGTGATCCCCTCGAAGACCCTTTTCTTGGCCTGCTTCACTACTTGCCGTACTCGATGGGCTATTGTCGATAAACTCTCGCCAAGAGGGCGCAATCCCTTCTTCCGCCGTGCCGACAGGTCTTCCATCTCTTGCATCACCCGCCGCGTGTCATTGAGAATCTGCCGCGAATAGCGCAATAGCTCACGGTACTGTTGCTTCCGGCGCTCCTCGCTGCCAGCTGCTTTTGCCCGGCTCGCCATGGCAATCGCCCGCACACGTCTGTTCACGCTGCGCGTCCGATCCCGCACCTTTCGCTTCAGCTTCCCGGCCTGCTTCTCAATCTTCTTCATCGTACGCGTCAGCACCCGCGCTCCATCACCCAACAAACTCGAATCGGTCGGATAATGGATATTGGTCTCCACCACGGTGGTGTCCACACGCATCTTGCGGCCTCGTAGCGCACCTTTCTCTTGGGCCATGGCCACCAGCCGCTCATGCAATTGAGCAATCACCTCGCCGCCCAGTACCTGTGCAATGCGAGCCAGTGTCTTTGCATCCGGCACCTTGCCCAACCCGATCCGCACGAAGTCCCGATACGCCAGGTTCATCTTCACTTCGCGTTCCAGCGTGTCGAAGCTCCAGTTCCGTACGTGCTTCAACAGCAGCAGCCGCAATACCATCTCGGCGGGTGTTTGGGCGCGCCCGCGCGTGGCGCTTTGCCGGTGACGCTCTCCCTGGGCCTGGTATACCAGATCGATCAGTTCATCATCTTGCAGAAGCGTGTCGGCTTCCACCATCCAGGGTTCCCATAGCGCACGCACGTCCTCGTCCACTATGCCTTCCCACAGCGTCCTTTCGGCTTGTTTGCGTCGAGTCATGCCTTATGGTAAGCGCGCTTTAAAACAGGATCAATATTAAATGTTCCAGCACCGGAACTTCAGTACCAATCTCGATTGGCGCTGACAAGAGCGATCAATTTTGCGATGGAAAGTAGCTAGCTCCTACATCATGGCTACCGGCGGCGCGGGTTCACCCGGGCTGCCGGCGCTTCCGAGCGGACCGCGAATCATGATAAAAGCAAGCAGCACTAAGACGCCCAAGCCAACCAGATACGAAGGGTGGTCGAACAGCTTCAGGTGCGCGCGCACGCTGGCAGGCGCAAATTGCAGGCCGGCCCACACGAGACCGAGAATCGCTTCACCGGCAATCAATCCCGAGGCCGTCAGCACTCCCGCATTTTCGACGCGCGCCTTTTGGGCTTCGTTATAGCCGCGGCGCTCGGCGGCGCCATCCCCGATCCAGCGGATCACGCCCCCGACGAAGATGGCGAAAGTGGTTTCAAAGGGCAAATACATCCCCACTGCAATGAGCATTGGGCTTTTGACATTCATGGCGATGAGACCAAAACCCATTAGGATGCCGACGACGACCAAGGGCCAAGGCATGTCGCCGGCGACGATGCCTTGCGCGAGAAGCGCCATCAAACCGGCTTGGGGGGCGGGAAGTTGGCGATCTCCGAAACCGGTTCCACCCGCCTTGATATTGCCTTCATGCAGCAGCACGAGCGGGAAATACATGATGAGGCTCGCTACCACCACCGCCAGCAACTCGGCGATCTGGATATTACGCGGGGTGCCGCCTAGGATGAAGCCGACTTTGAAATCCTGCAGCAGTTCTCCTGCTACCGCCGATGAAACGCAGACCACGGCCGCGACACCGAGCACGGCCGCGACACCGCCGATGCCCGAGACACCGAGCGAAATCATCAGCAGCGCCGCGATGATGAGCGTCGAGAGAGTGAGTCCCGACACGGGATTGTTAGAGGATCCGATCATGCCGCACAGGCTCCCCGAGACAGTGGCAAAGAAAAAACCGAGAATCAGCATGACCACAGCCGCCACGACACCACCCAGCACGTGTCCCGAGAAGTAGATGTAGAGGGCGATCATTAAGGCGAAGACTACGGCGATCAAAGAGAAAACGACCTTCGAGCTCATGTAGCGCTCGGTGCGGGAGAGCGCTGCTGTTTGTTCCGCAGTTTGACGAATGTCACCGAGTGCTCGTCTGAGACCGGCAACCAGACTTGCGCGCATGCGGAACAGCGTGTAAGCGGCGCCGACGAGCATGCCTCCGACGGCGATCGGACGAACGATGTAGCGCCAGACGCTGTTGGCGAGATCGCTCCATGAGCCGGCAGGCGCATCGGCTGGGAGAAAATGATGGAGTTGCGGACCGAGGAAGTAAATTAGCAGCGGCACGATGAAACCCCAGGCGAGTACTCCACCGGAGAACTGCAAAGCGGCCAGGCGCGCGCCGATGACATAGCCAACGCCTAGATACGCCGGGCTTACGCTGGGAGCCGAGACGACCGTAGTGCCGCCGGTTGCGAGCAGGGTTTTGGAGCCGGCGCCGCCGAGGCGCACACGGCTGGTACCGAGCTGACCAATGGGAAACGCGAACTCGGCATCGGCCGCGAAAAAGCCGAAGCGCCCCAGAAGAAAAATAAGGCCGCCGACTCCGATGTTCCAGAACAAGAACTTGGCTGCCTCGGCTCCGCGCTGGCCGGCCTTGTGAATCTCTGAGGCTGCGATCGATTCGGGGAAAGGTAATTCAGCATCGTCCACCATGACGCGCCGAACCAGCGAAATAAAGAGCACGCCCAGAACGCTTCCCACGAGAATGAGAGTAGTTGTCTTCCAATAGGCATCGCCGAAGCCGAACGAAGGCCACGCGTGGGCAATGAGGAACGCGGGAATCGTAAAGATGGCGCCCGATGCGACGCCCTCCCCGATAGAACCGCTGGTGCGCGCGATATTCTCTTCGAGCAGCGATCCTTTCCAGGTACGGAGCACGGCCATACTGATGACCGCCGCTGGATAAGTTGCCGCTACCGTGATGCCGGCCCGCAAACCCAGGTAGGCATTGGCGGCGCCGAGAACCACCGTCATGCACAGGCCCAAGAGAATGGCGCGTAGCGTGAGCTCCCGCATTTCGAGATGCTCCGGAACGAACGGCTTCGATTGCCTGACCTGTGTGCTCATCGGGATAGGGTGATGTTATTGTATTCGGCTGGCGGGAAGCGCCGGACGTGCATTCGAGTGGACTCTTCTCATTTTGCGAAAAGTACTATCGGTACCTAAACGCTCTGCCGAGAGCACCAGACTTGTCATTCCACTCACAGTTAGAGTAACTTCGGAGCAACGGGGAATGGTGGAGACCGACTGCGATTTGAAAGAGGCGCCGCGAACGGCGAGTTTCTTTCGCAGAGTTCCGGCCGCTTGCTGGTTGATCCTCGGCGCCCTCACAGCTCTTTACATCGTTCTTGTCTGGCTGGAGATAGGACGCCATCTTTGGTTCGACGAGCTACTGACCTATTACATCGCGCAGGCTCCCACACTCGGGCGCTTATTCTATTTAGTCAAGCGCTGGGACCTGAATCCTCCGGTGCTGCATGTGCTGGCGCATGCGGCATTGCGGTTGTCGGGCGGAAATCTGATAGCGATTCGTATACCTTCTGCCATTGAGTTCTATCTCGCGGGGGTGCTGCTGTTTTTCTACGGCATTCGCAAGCTGGGCTTAGCTTTTGCTGCGCTGCCGGTCCTACTGCTCTGGTACAGCCCCATGTTCCGTTATGCCACCGAGGCGCGCCCCTATGCACTACTCTGTTTCTGGTTTTGCGCGCTGCTGCTGCTGTGGGACATGGCGGTTTCGAAACAGCGCGGCCGGCTTATTCTCACAGGAGTTGCCATAGCGTCGCTGGGACTCGTGGGATCCCATGTGCTCGCGCCACTCTCACTGCTGGCTTTCTTCGCCGCGGAAATCTGGCGGTTTATAAAACGGAGAAAGCCCGATTACTCGCTCTGGACGGCGCTGTTCCTGCCACTCGTTCTCGTCGTTTTCTATCTGCCTTTCTACGACAGCTTTCGAACCATCACGGATTATCCGTTTGCCTTCCAGGCGTCGCCAGCCAAGGCGGCATCGTTTTATTGGCACACGGTTGAGGATATCTTCTGGTGCTGGAGTGTGGCGGCGCTCGGCGCGTTCCTTGCCGCAAAGGGCAGATGGACAGGGAAACTTCCTGCCTGGTGGCGAGCCCAGTGGCCGCTGTTCTCAACGCTTGCGCTAGTGCCGGTTTTCGTGGATCTGGCGATGATGCGCGATCAGGCGCCATTTTGGGGACGCTACTGCATAAGCTCCGTGGTTATTCTGTATTTTCTCTGGGCGCTCATTCTGCAGATGGGCTTTGGACGAGTCGCGCGCGCCGGCTATGCCGCCGTCGCCGTCGCTTTTGCGCTCATGCTCGCGCAGCGCGTGATCGTGCCTTGGCATCACCTGCTGGTCCACCCCATTCCTGCGACTGCAGCTGCTTTTGAGCACATCAAACCCGACCTACCCATCGTGGCGGCGAGCGGTTTGACCTTTGTCGAGATGGGCCAGTATGAGAGTCCCGCCCTCGTCTCGCGCCTCTTTTACTTGAGAGACCGGACCGCCGCGATCCAGTTTGCGCATGCCACTATTTTTGAAGACATCAGCGATTTCCAACGAGCATTCAAGTTACCCGGGGCCATCGAATCTTACTGGCAATTCACCCAGACCCACCCCGATTTTCTGGTCTTCGGAACGTTCGATTATCCGGAGGACTGGCTCTTGCGCAAGCTGGCAGCCGATGGCGCCGCGATTACTCCGGTCGGAAAATACGCGACGCCCTACAAGGATAAAACCTTGTTCGAGGTGCACTTTAAAGGCAAGACAGAGGCTCGCGCCGAGGCGCTTCTGCGATAACGAGAGGCGCGCAAGGAATGTCGAATGCGTGAATTGCCTCGATGACTCGCGACTGGTCGGAATCGGCGAGTGCGCTATAGAGCGGTAACCGCAGGAGCCGCTCGCTGATCTGCTCTGAAACCGGACACTGTCCCTCATATCCCCCGAAACGCTGTCCCATTTCCGAGAGATGCAACGGCATGTAGTGGAAGACACTGAGAATGCGCCGCGCCTTGAGATGCTCAATCAACGCAGTGCGCGATGGAAGATCCGGCATCACTAAATAAAAAATGTGATAAGTCTGGTCGCAGTAATCCGGCACAAAGGGCAATTGCACACCGCAGCTTGTCGCCCAGGTGGATAAATGGGACCGATAGGCAAGCCAGAGTTCGCGCCGCCGCGCCTGGATCGACTCTCTGACTTCGAACTGAGCGTAGAGTATGGCGGCGAGTATATCGGAGGGCAAGTAACTCGAACCCTTGTCGACCCAGGTGTATTTATCGACTTGGCCGCGGAAGAACTGCTTTCGATTGGTGCCCTTCTCGCGAATGATTTCGGCGCGTTCGATGAACAGAGGATCGTTGATCAGTAGCGCCCCGCCCTCTCCGCAACTAAAATTCTTCGTTTCGTGAAAGCTCTGGGTCGCAAGCGATCCGAAGGTGCCGAGCGGCTTGCCCCGGTACCGGCCGAACAGCCCATGGGCGTTGTCTTCGATGATCGCAATGCCGTGGCGCTCGGCAAGCGCTGAGATCTGCCGCATCTCGCAGCCCACACCTGCGTAGTGAACGGGAACGATGGCTCTAGTAGCAGGAGAAACCAGGGACGAAAGCAAGCTTTCATCGAGGTTCATCGTATCGCGCCGAATATCCGCAAACACAGGCTTGGCGCCACGTAACACGAACGCGTTGATGACGGAGGGAAAGGTGAACGACGGGACAATTACTTCGTCGTCGGGCTCGAGATCGAGCAAAAGCGCCGCCATCTCAAGCGCGTGCGTGCAGGAGGTGGTGAGCAGAGCTTTCGCAACACCTAGTTCGGACTCGAGCAACTCATGGCACTTGCGGGTAAAGAGGCCATCACCGCAAATGTGCAGCGCTTCGTAGGCCCGCTCAATGTATTTCGCTTCCGTGCCGACTCTGCTGATGCAATTGAACGGGATCGCCGTTTCTGAATTAAATCGCGTAGAAAATCCTCCCCAACTCTGCCCTGTGAATGCCCTTACCAGAGTGTACTTTGTGTGGAGTGCTTTATTATTCGAGGGCGGTCCTGGTACTCTCCTCACCCCAGATAAACTTCCCGGCTTCGGGTCCCGTGTTCAGCAGCAGATCGAGCGCTGAGAGTTGAGGATCGAAAGGCGGAAAGAGTTGTGGGTATTCGGGGTAATCGTAAACCAGCCACTCAACGCCAATACCTGCAGCATTTAGAGCTGCGACATCGAGATACTGTTTCGCAGCCGGGCCACTGATGTAGCGTGTCGCACCAACTTTCTGCACGATCGCGAGTAGCCGTTCAGTTTTCGCGCCCTCGCAATCGAGCATGGAGCTGCGGATGAAGCGAGTATTCGAAACGCCGAGTTCACCGGCGAGTTCGACGGTAGTTGGGATGACGAAGTCGGCGAGGGAATCCGGGACCTTCGCGTACCAGCGCTCGAGCATGGGCCGGTAGCGTGCAAAGTAAGGAGCTCGCGCATAGCTATGGCGAAGCGTCTCGAAATGTGTTTTGCTCCAGTTGTATTCGGACGAGATCCGCATATCGCGGATCAGTGTGTCTTGGGGGCGAGCGCCGGTGGAGCGCAAGGGAATCGTGAGCCACTTAGGCCCTATGGGCGTTTTTATACGGTTACGGTTGCGCCAACCATGACGGTCGTATTGCACGTCGTCATAGAAGATGAACAGATCCGCCTTCTGAATTTGATGAAAATAGCCGCGCCAAGGAATGTAAGAGGGCTGTAGAATTACGCAGGTCATCCAAGAGGGAAGTGTACGGCCTGAGCGAGCCGGGAAGCTTTATGATCGACGCTGGTAGAATTCCTGGATATGAAATTACTGCGTTACTTACTGATTCTCGCAGCGGTGGTGGTGATCGTTGCGGCCCAAAGTACTTCAACGAAAAGATCCGCCGCTCAAAGCGCCACCTCTGCCGCGTCCACGAAGGCGGCCCTGATCGACATCAATACCGCCAGTGCAGACGACCTCGATACGCTGCCCGGGATCGGTCCGGCGCTGGCGCAGAAGATCATCGCGGGGCGGCCGTACCATTCGAAAACTGATTTAGATACGAAGAAGGTCATCCCGCACGCGACTTACGAGAAGATCAAGAGCCAGATCATCGCACATCAGAGCAAGTAGAAGCGGCTAAGCGACGAGTATCTATCAAATTTCGCGAAAAGTGTACCTTGCCGAGCTGTTCCGATCCTTCCGCCCGCTGCACAATCCAATCGGTTTTGGAGTGGCGGATTTCGTATTGCTTGCCTTTGCGCTGTCGCTGGCGGCTTGCGTAGTATTGCGGGCGGCGTTGCTGCCTTACGCAGCTAAGATTGCTGGGAGAACCGGTCTGGCGATGGCGGTAATGGGCGCTCTTGCTGTTCTTCTTCGCCTTGTGCTCCTCCGGTCATCACCTGTCCCTGCACCCAGCGGTGCGGATGACTTCAGTTACCTTCTGCTTGCCGATACGTTACTCCACTTCCGGCTGGCCAATCCGACTCATGCGCTTCATCAATTCTTTGAAGCAGTATTTGTCCTTCAGCAGCCGACTTACAGCTCGATTTATCCGCTCGGGCAGGGGCTGGCGCTGGCAATAGGGCGCCTGGTTTTCGGAAGCTTCTGGGCTGGGGTGCTCCTCTCGAGCGCGGCATTCTGCGCGCTCTGTTTTTGGGTGCTACGGGGCTGGCTCTCCGCGCAATGGGCGTTTGTCGGAGCGCTGCTCGCAGTCATTCAATTCGGGCCGCTCAACGCCTGGACAAACACTTACTGGGGCGGAGCCGTTTCAGCTTGTGCAGGTTGCCTGGTGTTCGGAGCGCTACCCCGGTTACGCGAAGCGCTCGATCAAGATTCGCGACGCGACGCGCTCCGGAACGGTCTTCTTCTCGGCTTGGGGATAGCTTTGCAATTGCTGACCCGGCCCTTCGAATGCGTCCTCCTAATCATCTGCGTACTGTCGTTCTGGATAGTTTCTCCGCGTGTGCGCTGGCGCCCTGCCGCAATGGGCAGAAGTCTTGCTGCCATGTGCCTCGCCGTAGCTCCTGCCATCGGGCTCACGCTCTTCCAGAACAACAGCGTGACCGGCGACTGGACGACTCTTCCGTACTTAGTAAGCCGCTACCAATACGGTGTACCAACAACCTTTACCTGGCAGCCGAATCCGGTTCCGCATCGCGCGCTGACGCCGGAGCAGGAACTCGATTATCGCGCCCAAGCCGCCATACACGGGCGTGCAGAGGACTCGCTCGAATCCTATCTCGAACGTTTCGTATACCGGTTGCGCTATGTACGCTTTTTTCTGCTCGCTCCGCTGTATTTCGCAGCCGCCTTTTTTCTGCGAAGCGTAAGGCAGCCGCAATGGCTTTGGGTTCTCGCGACGGTCTCGATATTTCTGGCCGGAACAAATTTTTATCCCTACTTTTTCCCTCATTACGTTGCCGCGATCACCTCTCTGTTCGTGCTGATCGTGATCAAGGGTCTCGAGAACTTAGCGCGGCTCGAAAGGGCTGATTTCCACGCCGGAGCGTTGGCCGCGCGGATGCTCCTGCTGCTCTGCTTCGCGCATTTTTTGTTCTGGTACGGGTTGCATCTCTCAGATAATCCCAATCTGCTGCCGGCCGCCGCGCATGAGACAGCGGACTTCATCAATTATGGCGATCCAGAAGGACGCATTGCGATAAATGACACGCTCGCTCAATCTCCAGGCTGCCAACTCGTCTTCGTTCGGTATTCACCTCAGCATCGTTTCGAAGAATGGATCGGCAACGCAGCGAATATAGACGCTGCGAAGACTGTCTGGGCGCTCGATCTGGGCGCGGTGGAGAATAAGAAGCTGGTGAGCTACTTCCCTGCCCGTAGAACCTGGCTTCTGGAGCCTGATACGCGGCCGCCTAAATTGACTGCTTACGGCGAGGCGGCAAATCCATTCGAGTCAGTACACTGACTTTGCCTTACGACAGCCAAACGAAGGATCCGGGCGCCACGATGTTGCAGCAGATGGCGCGCGCGCATCGCTTCAATCGTTGGATGGCCGAAACCATTGAGCCCTACGTTGGATCTGACGTCCTCGAGATCGGCGCCGGAATCGGCAATCTGACTGAGTTTCTCTGCCCTGGCCGCCGGCGCTATGTCGCAACGGACGCCGACGGACACTATCTCGAATTGCTGCGCGACAGACTTAAGCAAAATCCAAGTCTTGAGACCGCCATTTGCGAAGCTTCCCATCCACCCGATCTCATTCGATGGCGTAAGAGCTTCGATACGGCTATTTGCCTTAACGTGCTCGAGCACATATCGCATGACGAAGCGACTCTCTCCAACATTCTCACTGCTCTCAGGCCCGGTGGGCGGGCGGTTATCCTGGTACCGCAAGGCGCTGCGGCTTTCGGTAGTCTCGATAAAGTCTTGCTTCACCAGAGGCGCTACTCAGAGCCAGAGCTAACGAGCAAGATGAGCAACGCAGGGTTTCGGGTCGAGAAGGTTGTTCCCTTTAACCGCATTACCTATCCGGGCTGGATCCTGAATTCGCGCATTCTGCGGCGCAAAACCCTGAGTGAAGTGCAGCTTAAGTGCTTCGATGCACTCGTGCCGCTATGGCGGCGCATCGACCGTTATCTTCCCGTCCCGCCCACTTCTCTGATCGCGATCGGCCGCCGGGATTAGCTCGCACATGCCCGATAGCGCGACCGGATTTGGCGGGGCGGACTGGCTAGAGTTCTTATTCGCGGGTGTGCTCATCCTTTCGGCCTTTCTTTGGAATCCCGCACTACAGCGCTCGCTAACTTCTTTCGCCGGAAGGACGCGCCTCGTCTCGGTGACTCTGTTCCTCGCACCTATCGCACTGCGCTTAGCTCTGCTGCCAAATCATCCAGTGCCGACTCCAAACGTCTACGACGAGTTCAGCCATCTGCTGGTGGCCGACACTCTGCTTCATTTCCGCTTAGCCAATTCGGCTCATCCGATGCACCGTTTCTTCGAGACCTTTTTTGTTCTGCAGCGGCCGACCTATAGCTCGATTTACCCCCTCGGGCAAGGGCTGATGCTCGCATTTGGGCGCTTGATCTCGGGCGCCCCCTGGACTGGAGTGCTCTGCGCGACGGGCGCTTTCTGTACCTTGAGTTACTGGATGTTGCGGGCGTACGTCCCACCGCTCTGGGCATTGCTTGGAGGCGTCTTGGCGATCATCGAGTTTGGCCCGCTCAATCTCTGGATGAACTGCTACTGGGGCGGAGCTCTACCGGCGGTAGCGGGATGCCTGGTATTCGGCGCTCTACCGCGTTTGCGCAGCCCATGGCTCCGGAGTGTACCTGCGCGCAAACGTGACGCAGCTTTTCTCGGCATAGGATTCGGCTTGCATCTCCTCGCGCGGCCCTTCGAATCGGCACTACTTGCGCTGAGTATCATCCTCTTCTGTTTACTTATCCCGTTTTGCCGGCCAGTTTGGAGACTGGTGGCCAAGTCGGTACTTATTGCGGCCATAGCCATATTTCCCGCCCTGCTGCTAACTCTGTTGCAAAATAAGCAAGTAACTGGAGACTGGCTGACCGTCCCTGAAAAACTTAGTCAATTTCAGTACGGCGTCCCGACGACTCTTACGATTCAACAGCCGGCCATACCACACGTGCCACTTACGCCGCAGCAGGCGCTTGAATATAAGGCCCAGGTCCTGATGCACGGGCTGGATACAGACACACTGGCGCGGTTCTGGGTCCGCCTCAAATACCGGGTTCGAGACTATCGCTTTTTCTTTTTGCCCCCACTGTATTTAGCAGCCCTGGGATTTGCCTTCGCATTGCGGCAGAAAATATATATTTGGGTCGCCGCAACGCTCGTTGTCTTCGCGCTAGGCACGAATTTGTTTCCCTATCTACTGGTCCACTACTTAGCCGCCGTAACTTGCCTTTTCCTCTTAATCAGCGTGACAGGCCTGCGACAAATAGGAAAATTGCGTATTCGAGGCCTACACGCCGGCGCCGATATCGCCCGTATCCTGATCCTACTCTGCGGCGCGCAGTTCCTTCTCTGGTACAGCATTCATCTCCTCGAAAGCCACCATGCCCCGCTCGCCCTGCTGCAATATGAGACATGGGACGCCATCAACCACCGGAATCCTGGGCGGCGCATTGCGGCGGCTACTGAAATCGCTGAGCAGCCAGGCCAACTGCTCGTTTTTGTGCATTACTCGTCGAGGCACATCTTTCAGGAGGAGTGGCTTTGGAATGCCGCCGATATAGATGCGTCACGCGTGGTATTTGCCCGCGACTTAGGGCTTTCCGAGGACAAGGAGTTAATGCGGTATTATCCTCAGCGGCGAGTTCTCTGGTTCGAACCGGACACCGACCCACCCCGTCTAGGTTCTTCCGCGCCGACAGGGGAATGAAAGAGCCAATGACGGAATCCCGGCCCTCGAAAACCCCGCCAGGCGTCTTGGCGGAACTTTTGTTCCGGTTCCGCGGCGGTCCTCGCAGAACCTGGCACTGGATCGTAGACCGGCTTCGAGATGGCCACTACGACCGCGAATTCGGAATACACTCATCGCCGCAGAAGCAACTTACCAGGTCTAGTTTGCCATCTGCCGAGTTTGTCCACTATCAGGCAGTCAGTTATTCCGATATGCGAGAAGTTCTGGATTCACTGGCGATCGGTCGCTCGGATGTCTTTCTCGATTTTGGATCGGGTATGGGCCGTGCAATCTGTCTTGCGGCAACTCATCCGTTTCGCGCAGTAGTTGGCGTCGAGCTTTCGCCTGGCCTTTGCGAAATCGCACGCCATAATTTACATCTGGTTCAGGCAAAACTGCTGTGCCGCAATGTTCGAGTTATCGAAGGCAATGCGGTTGATTACGAAATCCCTGACGCTTCCTCTATCTTCTTTTTGTTCAATCCATTTCGCGGTTCCGTGTGGCCCAAGTCCTCGAAATATCGCCCAGTCGGTACGGACGTCGCCGCGAGGAATACAACTGCTTTTTTATGGAACTGTTTCCAGTGAGCATTTTCGGCTGCACGCAGCAAAGCACGAATGGTTGAAGCTAAGTTCGAAAACCATCTTACGGACCGGCGCGGTCGCGTTACTTTACGTGAATGCGGAAAGCAGCAGCTAAGGCTGCCAACAACATGCTATTCTGTGGGACTCGCTTGTAAGATCAACACGAAAGCAGTTCCTCTTGCCGGATTACCTTTTGAAACTTAACTTTGCCGCAGTCGCTCTGATTGTCACACTTCTTGATATCGCCCAGATCCGGGGATTCGCTCAGGGCCTCACCTATCCGGAAGCTCGCAAAGCGGATCAAGTCGACGACTATCACGGCGCTCGCGTGCCCGATCCCTACCGCTGGCTCGAGGATGACCGTTCCCCTGAGACTGCCGCCTGGGTAAAAGCCGAGAATCAGGTGACGGCTGACTATCTCAGTCGGATACCTTACCGGAGCCAGTTGATGAAGCGTCTCGAGCAGTTGCAAAACTACCCGCGTTACACCCCGCCACTCCGCAGGGGCAATATTACTTCTTCAGAAAAAATGACGGCCTTCAGAACCAGAGCGTGGTTTACGTTCAGCAAGGCCTCAGCGGGACACCTCGAGTGTTATTGGATCCAAACAAGTTCTCGAGCGACGGAACATCCAGACTTGGCGTACTGGCTCTCTCAAAGTCCGGCGCGTATGCAGCCTACACCATCTCTACCGGAGGATCCGACTGGCAGGAAGGGCACGTGATGGAGGTAGCCACCGGGAAAGTTCTGCCGGATCGCTTGAGCTGGCTGAAGTTCGGCGGACTGGCTTGGGCAGGCTCGGGTTTCTTCTACAGCCGCTATCCGGCGCCCGAGCCGGGGCACGAACTCTCGTCTAAGAACGAATTCGAGACGGGCTACTATCATCGTCTCGGTACTGCGCAACCGGACGATGAACTGATTTACCAGGACAAGGAGCATCCTCAGCGTTTCAACATCGTGTCGACGACAGAGGATGAGAAAGTCACATTTCTGGAGATCTCCGAGCGCGGTAAGGGAAAGGACGGAAACGCCCTCTACTTACAAACCTTTCCAACCCCGGCAAGAATTTCACGCCAATCGAGACTGAGATTTCGGATGACAGGTACGGAGTTGTCGACGACGT
>CAWIFY010000050.1:0-27821 GCA_963835255.1 Terriglobia bacterium
AGCTTATTCCCTGAAACGGCGCCTACTGTAATTCGTTCCGTGATGACGATACCAATGCTGTGTGCCATAATTTTCCGCGCTCGACTATCCTGGTCAACTGCGGGACAGCTTGTTTAGGCCGTTAAACGCCGCTGCCTTGTAACATTCAGCCAGCGTGGGGTAATTAAACACCGTATCCACGAAATAGTCAACTTTACCTTTCAAGATCAACACGGCTTGTCCGATATGCAGCAATTCGGACGCGCCCTCCCCGATGATATGGACACCCAACAGGTCTAATGTATCCCGGTGAAAAATGAGCTTCAGACGGCCGGTCGTGTCGCCCCGTATCTGACCGCGCGCGATCTCCCGATAATACGCCACCCCAACTTCGTAGGGGACGTCTTCGTCCGTCAGCTGCTCCTCTGTTTTGCCTATAAAAGAAATTTCCGGGATCGTATAGATTCCGAACGGGAAGTAGCTCGGGTTAGAGGAAACCGGCTTTCCGAAAGCATGAGACACTGCGATTCGCCCCTGCTCCATCGAAACCGACGCCAGACTCGGAAACCCAATCACATCGCCCACTGCATAGATATTTGGCTGTGTCGTCTGGTAATTCTCGTTAACCGCGATTCTGCCCCGCGAATCGGAGCTCAGTCCGGCGGCCGAAAGATTCAGTTCGTCCACGTTGCCCTGCCGCCCCACTGCATATAGCAGTGAGTCTCCCGGCACCTTCTTGTTGCTCTCCAGGTACGCCACCACGCCCGACCCGGAACCGCTCGCCGTCTCCTCCACGCCCTGCACTTCTTCATTCAGCCGCATCGTGACGCGATGATCGCGCAAGTGATACGACAGCGCTTCTCGCCAATTTCGGAATCGGCGAACTCGAGAAAGCTGTGGTGCTTCTCAATTAGCGTTACTCTACTGTCTGAAGCGTCGCGAACATGCACGTGTACTCTACGCCAATCACGCCGCCACCCACTACGATCAGGGTTTTCGGGATCGACGGCATGTCAAAGAATTTGATCGCTATTGATAATGGTCCGCGCGTTGATCGGCACCTTATCCGACGAAGCCGGCTTGGTTCCCGTCCCGATTACGATCTTCTCGGCGTTGATATCGGAAGCCCCTCGCGAGTTCGTCACGATAACAGTTGTTGGGCTCTTGAAGCTCGCGACGCCCGTCAAAACTTCGATTCCATTACGCGCCAGCTGCGCTGTGGGTTACATCGATTTCTGTCTTGATCACGTGCTGCACGCGAAACGCAAGATCCGCCATCGTGATCTTTTCTTTTACTCGGTAGCTGACACCATAAATATTCTGGTAGTTGTAGCCCGAAAAATGCAAGACGGCTTCGCGCATTGTCTTGCTCGGAATCGTGCCCGTATTGATGCACACGTGGCCGATGACCTCGCGTTGCTCAACCAGCGCGACTTTTTTACCGCTCTTCGCACCTTGAATGGCTGCGCGTTGGCCCGCCGGCCCGCAACCGATGACGACCAAATCGTATTGGGACATGAAAGGCTAATGTACCAGCATTTGGTTCGTGCAGTTAAAGTCTCAGACCCGCTACAACACATTAGAGTATAGCTTTCGAAGTATCTGATGCTCCGGCTATGGCTGCGCAAGTCCGATCTGCGCGTCAAGACCCGGACGTAAAGAAACCTGTTCTTCCAGACGGTCGCGAGTAGATTTTCTGAGGCGCGCCGAGTAAATTAGAGCTTTCGGCTTTAGCTTCAGCCGGCCGCTCTAACTGGATCAATATCTGGCCGCGCAAGTAATGCACGCTCAGGCCGCTAGCTCCGGGTCGATGTTAGCAGCCTCGTCCAACGCCTTCAGCGCCTTTTCTTAGCTGATGATCTGCCTTGTGGATTTTGGCCAACTGCAAGTAAGAGTCCGCCGAACGCGGATTCAGCTCCACCGCCCGGCGGAAATATTTCTCTGCTTCAGCAGGTCGTTCCAGTTTCAAAGAGATCGTCCCGAGCTCTTCATAATTCGAAGCCAAGTCAGGCTCGATGGCGGCATCCTCCAGAAACTCCGCTTGCGCCCGGATGTAGTCGCCGTCCCCCGTATAGATTGTTCCCATGCTGTAGTGGACAAATGGTAGCTTGGGATCCAGCCGCGCCGCTTCCGCTAGTTCTTTTAGCGCCTCGTTATCGCGCTGTCGCAGAAGCCATGCTCTCCCTAGAAACAAGTGGTACTCCGCCGAGCCACTCCCCACCTGATACATACGTTCGAGAGCTTGCCGCTCCAGTTTAGGCTCATGCGCTTTGTTTGCTGAAAGAGCCAGAACATACAGGTAAGGCATCTTGTCGTTTTGTGAACTCCACAATGGCTTCAAGGCGGCGGCTGCTTCGCTGTACTTCTCGGTCGCGAAGTAACATAGTCCGATCAAATAGCGCGCCTGCAGAGAGGAGGGTCCCGTTGGACCACAGATTCGAGTGGCTTGACAGCCGCCGCGAAATTTTCTTGACGAAAATAGGCGAGCCCGATGTTGATCTCGATACCTGGATTAGTCCGGGTGCGAGGCGCTCGGCTTCCCGAAACTCTTCCAGCGCCTGCGGCCAGTTCTTACGGCGCATAAACACAACGCCCAGGTTTGCTCGAGCCGGCACGGAGTGAGGATCGCTTGGAGCACTTTGCGGAAGTCAGTTTCGGCCACCACCGATCGCCCCTCGCCAGAGCTGCTTGGCCCTCGGCGAAAACGACCGCTGGAATGTTGCTGGCCTGTTGCGCGAGAGCAACTGCGGATGCCGCGAGAAAAGTCAACCCTCGGAACAATTGCTTTCCCTATTCCCGCCGCTTTCGCCTCAAGTATCCCGTCCAAAAAAGCGCTGCCATAGTAACTGCGAGCAACGGAACCTGCTGCCACCAGGGCAGAATTGGGTCCGCCTGAATACTTAGCGCGTCGCCCCCCAGGCAGCAGAGCACATGTACCGAAAACACCTCGATTGAAGCCTGGCCAAGTAAGACCAGCGGCTGAAAAATCCGCAGCGCGGCAATGTGCTGACCGAAGCGCATCAGGAAAATCGTGAGCGCCGCGAAGTTGATCACGCGAGCCGGACCTAGGTGCCACTTGTCGATGAGCCAGCCGTAGATCGGGGTTCATCCAGCGGTCAGCCGGTACATAACGGAGCACCAGAAAGACCAGCGCTATGCAGATGCTGAGCCGTGTCAGCCAGCGCGGTATTCCTGCTTTCCTCTCCGCCGTCTCGACGCCGGAAATCTGGTCGGCGTAGACGCTCCCGAGCGCTAAACCCACCATCCATAACAACTGCCAGGCATACATGTCGAAAGCGCCCGTCGAGTTCTCCGGAACACCCAGCCCGAACAAATTGATGTGGCGATAGAACCAGGCTCGCAAGCCGAATTGAGCAGCCGCCCAAACCGCGAAGCTCGCATAAACCACCGGATCCCAGCCCCACCGCCGCGCAATCGCTCGCGCGCACGGAGTCAAAACCAGAAATATGACGTACATCGGCAAAATATCTAGCAGCGATGGACGGTACTCTAGCAATCCTGCCGCGATGATCGCCTCCTTCGGACGCGCCAGATAAAAAGAAAGCAGGTTCTGCAGCGCAAGCCTGTGATACCGAACGCCGAATTCGGCCACCAGAGTAAAAGCAATCGCCAGCAGCGCCGCGTGATACCCATAAACCCGGGCAGCTCGCTCAGCGCATCGCGCACCGTCGCGCCGAGTCCGCGTTTACTCTCGATCCGATGCTCGAGTTGCCCCATCATGAAGCCCGAGAGGAAAATGAACCCTTCAGCGCCCGAAACAAACCCGAAAGTCTGGTTCGAGATCACGCTGACTCTGGTCGGCAGGTGGGTAAGCGTCATCCACAGCAGTAGGAATCCACGCAGAATGTCGAGTTCGATGAGGCGAGCCGGCGAGGATCTTTTCCTGACTTCCGCCGCCTCTGCACTCACGCGCTCAATCACACAACTAAAGTTGACTCAATTACCAGCTCAGAGACGCGCTATCGGCGGCGGCAGCTCGCGAGCTTTACATTGAGAGCTGAATCCATTGCGTCCGTGGCTTCCATCGCAAAAAGGCTTATTTTCGGCAAGTCCGCACCGGCACAGAGAAATGACAGAACGTCCACCGAGACCGTACCAGTTTCCTTCTGAATCCTGAATGGTGAACTCTCCCTCGATGCGGATGGGACCGTTATTCACAATCGTCACTTTCGTCGGCATGCAACCCGATGTTACCAGAGCAACAACGCCGCTAACTATAATTGTTCTCGCAGGTACCTGAGTGATTCAATTCATCTATGAGACCGACCGGGAGCTGTTTGAAAGCGCAATTCGATTTGCGCAAAGGCAATTCAAACGGCTCATCGAGAACTATCCCGATTACTATCCGATGTACACCGTAGCAGGTGTCTGGAAGCATGAAGGACCGGCGCTGGCGCATTGGTGCGACGGTTTCTTGCCCGGCATAATGTGGCTGTTTTACAAACGCCTCGGACCCAATAGTCCGGATTCCAGGTTCTGGTGGGAACACGCCATCCGCTATAGCAGGCCGCTTGAGCCGCGCAAAACCGATCCCGATGTTCACGACCTCGGGTTTATTTTTCTTTCCGCTTACCATCGGTGGTATCAATGCACGCACGACGACTCGCTTCGCGAAGTGATGGTCCACGCTGGCAGAACCCTCGCCTCCAGCTTCAACGAGAAAGGCCAGTATCTTTGTTCGCTGGTTGCGGAAGATTCCGTCTTCATCGATATCATGATGAACGTTGGAATCGTCTTCTACGCGGGGCGCGAAAGCAACGATAAACACCTGCGCGATATCGCCACACGCCACTCGCTCACCACTCGCAAGCACCTGGTACGCGGAGACGGATCGACTGCTCACGAAGGCATCTTCGATCTCGAAACGGGTGAATTTCTCCGTCAATCGACCCAGCAAGGGTACCGCAGCGATTCGTGCTGGTCACGCGGCCTGTGCTGGGCGCTTTACGGATTCAACACCGCCTACGAATATAGCCGCGACCCTCGTTTCCTCCACACTGCCGAAGCCTGCGCCGATTACTATATAACGCATACCCCCTCAGACGGCATACCGCCTTGGGACTACAATGCTCCTGCTGACGGCCGGCGAGTTCTCGATACCTCGGCTGCCGCGATTGCGGCGGCGGGTCTGCTGCGGCTTTGCCGGCACGTCGCAGACCCCATGAAAGGTCACTTCTACTGGTCCACGGCCATTCATATCCTGCGTAGTCTCTGCTCGAAGTATTTGGCGAGCGTCGATTCCAATTGGGAGGGCGTGCTCAAAGGAGCTGTCTACCACATCCACAAAGGATTGGGCATCGACGAATCGGCCATGTGGGGCGAATATTATTTCGTAGAGGCCCTCGAAGAAGCATTGCGCGTTATGGCGCACACCGTGCCTCACGTTTGGGTGAATTAGTTTCGCCCCGGAAGGACAGCGATTCGATCTCCACCCCCGAAGACCGCGCTACTTCGGCCTTCAACATGTTTTTCATCTGCTCCATCGCAAACTCGTGTTCCCGTGAATTGCAAGCAGCCACGCAATCGTCCGGAATCGCCAGTGCCAAGTCCCGCATATACGCATCATTGGCCGTGAACAAGACGCAACTGTTGGTGGATACTCCCGTAAGAATCAATCGCTCTGTTCCTAAGTGCTTCAGCAGAAGATCCAGCGGCGTCTGATAAAAGCCTGAATGCTTGGGCTTCAACACAAAGTAGTCTTCTTTTTCAGGAAGAAGCAACTCTACAAAACTCCTGCCTCGAGACTCCGGCCTGAGCGCCCGTTCCACAATCTGATTAAAGTTGGAGCGCCACCGACCAAAGTTGTCGTTCACGTAAATGCAGGGTACGCCGGCAGCCCTTGCTCGCTTTTTCAGGGCTGCTATCGGGGGGCCGATGTGCCGCGCCCTTTCGAAGAGTTCGTCACCTCTAGGAAAAGTGAAGTCGTTCATCACATCGATCAGCAGCAGACAAGTGTGGTGATTATCGGGCGCGCTGCCGTGTAAGTCGTGCTGTTTTCCCGGTTGAGTCTTCACGTCTCAATGTACAGCCAGCTCTTGACCTAATTGGCCGCCGAGTGGAGACCGTATGGCACTCAATAAGGCGCCGAAATAGAAGAAACTGCCTACAATCAGCGTGAGCTGCAATCCTACATAGATAGCCAGGAACATCGCGGCCGCCGATCCCATAACGCTCGAGGCCGCGTTAATCGCCCAGGCCCAACGGACCGACAGCCGGCATCACTCTCTCTAGTAACGTCAATCCCGTCGGAAATGGCATCCCCATCATGAAACCGAGTGGGCTGATCAGCAGAACGCTAATCAGCACTTTTAGGGGCAGGGGCAATGCCACTCCACTCTCGGAAATCGGCGAAATCGCGAGCGCCAATACCACGTTCGCAAGAACGATAAGCACCAGCACTCGTGCCAGGCGTCCCGGGTCACTTCGGACTAGGCGCTTGCTTGCGAAACTGCCACAGCCGCTAGAGAGCAGCATCGAAAAGATAATCACCGTCAGCGCGTATGTCGGATGACCGAGAAACAGCACGAATTTCTGAATCAGCGCGACCTGAATGATAATGTAGCCGGCGCCAATGCAGAGGAAGAACAGAAGCGCTCGCATGCTGCCTTCTCCCGGCGGCAACTGGTGTCCCAGTAGCAGCGGTGGTAGCGCAAGGATCACAATGGTCGCGATAATGCTGATTGCAACCAGACCAAAGAGCACCGGCAGCGCTGAATTTATCTTGTAATCGGCGCTAACGCGCGATCCATGACAGGAGAAAACCGAGCAGATCTCTTGGCTGGACCGTGTAGAAAAAGAACGGCCGATTGTCGCTTACCGGACGCACGTCGAACGGGTAGGACTCGTAAAAGCGATTCAGGTCAGGGGCGCTAAGCAGCGCGCGGAAAGGCGTGTCGAGAGTGCCTCCCGGGACGTAAATCACCTGCATCCCCGCCGTTTTTGCGCCATTCTCAATGCGGGCAATATCTGAAGCGCTCAACGGGTTCCGCGCCACCAGAATCGTATCCTGCGCGCCCCATTTGCGCAGTTTGCTCACGTCCTCCCGAACCACCGCGATGTTGCGTGCCGGGTCCGTTTGCCCAAGCTGCTTTAAGGCGGCATCTGCCAATGAGACTACTCGCAAGGATTCGCGCGGCGGATCGAATCCCCAGCGCGTGAATGCCATCACGCCGTCCGGAGTAAGGTGCGAAAGATAGTCGACAAACGCGTTCGTTGTGTAGAGATTGTTCTCCGATAAAGCAAACGCGCCCGCCGCGGTAGAAGCCCAGGTGTCCACCAGTGTCGCCTGCAATACCTGGTAATGCTCCTGCGAGCGGCGCACGAACGAACGCCCATCCTCCACCACAATCTTCACTTCCGGCTTGAAATACAGATAATTGCTGTACTGCGGGTAGCGCTTCCGCATGATCTCGGTCGCAATGATGGGATTGATCTCGACGCCCGTCACATCTTTGCTGCCGGAAGCAAGGGCGCGAGCGACATCCCATCCGCCACCCGGCCCGATAATCAGCGCCTTCGCGCCTGGCCGCAACAGATACGGAAAGCCAGGACCGCGATAAGGAAGATCGAACGCCTGTTTCGGCGTCAGATGCTTCAAGTCGAGTTGCGCCAGATACGTGTTAGCGTCGCCGTCGATGATGATTACCTGGGCGCCGTCCGGCTCTATCTTCAGCGCTATTCGCGAAAAGGCGTTCCATTTCACAAACTCCTCATTAGTGAGTCGCTGCCCTTTTGCGAATTTCACGTCGATGAGATGGTATTTCGCATTCAGCGTAATCAGCCCCACTAGCAGCAACCCCAGCAGAACCGCCGCCACGCGTCCTTGCGCCGAGCCTGCCAGATGAAACCAGATCGCCGCGGAGACTGCAAACAGCACCGCCGCAATCAGGATCGTGTTCGGGCCGCCAACCGAATCCAATAAAAACACCAGTACGGCGCATCCGCCTGCCGCACCCGCCAAATCGAAAAAATAAACCCGGTTTACGCGCCCGATTGTGTCCGCGATAACGAGCGACACCACTGTCCCCGATAAGAGAAAGGGAATCGCGGCTACAAAGTACGCCGCGACCAGCGCCGCCGTGTTCACTTCCGCGCTTCGCTTCAAGAGAAAGTCGAGACTGAGTACGACCGCCAATGCATTGCTTGCCGCGAGCGCCCCGATTTTCTGATATAGCGTCCCCGGCCATCCCGCAACCACGTACGAGAACACGCCGCCCGCTCCTAAGCCGAATAGCGCAATCGAAATCGCCAAAAATGCGAAGTGGTAGTAGTACACCACCGAGAAAACGCGTGTCAGAGCCAGTTCCAAAATCAGCGTCGCCAGCGATGTTGCGGCGATTCCGAAATAGATTTGCGGCCACGGCCTGCGGCGGGCGCCTTGGGAACTTTCCTGGCGCAATGATGTCGATGTTGACAACTTCTTATGTTAGAGGAATCTCCAGATGAGAGGCGATCCTGCGCGCAATTCGAGCGCTCGCTTTGCCGTCGCCGTAGGGATTATGCAGCCGCGCCATTCGCTCGTACTCCTCGCGATCTTCCAGCAGTCGCACACTCTCCGCTACTATTCGCTCGCGATCCGTACCCACCAGCTTCACCGTGCCCGCCTCCACCGCTTCCGGGCGCTCTGTCGTCTCACGCAGCACCAGGACTGGTTTGCCGAGCGAAGGCGCCTCTTCCTGTATGCCGCCCGAATCTGTAATGAGAAAGTAAGCACGCCGCATCAAACTAACAAACGGCAGATACTCGAGAGGCTCCGTAAGAATCACGTTTTCTTTATCGCTCAGCACCGCTTCAACCGGCCGTATTACGTTTGGATTTCGGTGGACAGGCCAGACAACCTGCACGTCCTTCCGTTCAGCGATTTCGGAAATCGCTCGGCAAATGTTCTCGAACTCGCTGCCGAAACTCTCCCGCCTATGCGCGGTAACCAGGATGAGCTTCTTGTTTCCGTCAAGCGCCACATTCATACCCGACTCGCCTCCCGCATCCAGCCGTTCGCTGACCGCGAGAACAGCGTCGATACCCGTATTGCCGGTTACCTCGATCGCTGCGCTCGGGACGCCTTCCCTCAGTAGATTGTTCGCTGCCCAGCGCGTGGCAGCAAAATGGAGCGTCGCCAGCCGCGTCGTTACTACGCGATTCATTTCTTCCGGAAACGGCGCCCGCAAGTCGAATGTGCGCAGACCGGCTTCCACGTGCGCAACATCTACTCCTGCATAGAATGACGCAAGAGCGCCACACAAAGTGGTCGCAGTATCGCCCTGCACCACCGTGAGCGCCGGGTTCACTTCGGCAAATATTCCGGGCAGCAGGCCGAGCAGTCGCGAACTTAGCTCTGTTAGCGATTGGCCAGGCTGCATTACGGCAAGATCGAAATCCGGGCGAATCTCAAAAATGCGCATCACCTGGTCAAGCATTTCGCGGTGTTGCCCTGTAACGCAGATCACCGGCTGCAACTTCTCAGCGAATGCCGCTACCTTCAGCGCCGCAATAAGCGGGCAAAGCTTAATCGCCTCGGGACGCGTGCCGAAAATTACCAGAAGCCGCTTGCGGGAATTCGTTGAGGAAAAAGAGGGGCTATTTGTGCCGGTAAGTGATTCGGCCCTTGGTGAGGTCATAGGGGGACATCTCAAGGGTGACGCGGTCCCCGGCCAAAACTCGGATCCGGTTGCGTCGAAGCTTGCCGGCTAAGTGAGCGAGAACTGTCCGGTCCTGATCCAACTGAACGCTAAATAATCCACTCGGGAATTTTTCTAATACCGTACCTGTTACTTCTATGCTGTCTTCTTTACTCATTCGCCTCTTAGTAATTAGGGTTGTGGCAAGGTTAATCGCTAAGACGCCACCATCGGTAGTATAGCGCAAAGCTAATGCTTTGACGCACTTCCACAACTTCTGCGGAGCCATCAAGCGTCACAATCGGGGACCGCCTCCGCGCCCTTCTTGGAGCACGTCGCCGCAGTTTGGTTTACTCTTGAGTCGGGGCCACGCTGACGACCCTGAAAGACAGGCTTTACTGTGGCGAAATCGGCTGGCGAGTTCAAAAATAAAAACATCTTAGTGACTGGCGCCGGCCGCGGGATCGGTAAACGCATGGCCCTCGGATTCGCCCGGCTCGGAGCTCGCATTGCCTTGGTCGGGCGCAGTAAGGCCGAAATCGATCTCACTCATATTGAAATCGAGCAGGCAGGCGGAAACGCTTTGCGCATACGGGCCGACGTTACCGATCCGGAGCAGTTGACGCTTGCCGTAGACCGGGCGCGGGTGGTTTTCGGCAGCCCGATTGACGTGCTGATCTGCGCTGCTGCCACGCTGGGCCCTATCAATCCATTCATGCAAAATTCGCTCAAGACATGGACCGACACGCTGGGCATCAACCTTTTCGGTGTCGTGCATTCCTTTCGCGCGGTCCTCCCAACCATGACCGAACGGCGCGCCGGCAAAATCATCGTCTTGACTTGCGATGCTGACGACCTGCCGAAGATGAGTCTCTCCGCGTATACAACATCGAAAACCGCGGTAGTTCGCTTCGTCGAAGCGGTCGCGGCCGAAGTCCTCGAGCACAACGTTCAGCTCAATTGCCTCGATCCCGGGCCGGCCTACACAAGCCTTACTGACGAAATCATCCGCGCTGAAAGCCGCCTTGAGCCTCGTGTGGTGAGTGAAGCTAAGGAGACACGTCGCACAGGAGGCATCTCACCTGATCTTCAACTGAAAGTGGCAGCTTTCCTTGCTTCCGAACAGTCTAACCATATCACCGGTAAACTTATTCATGTCACCGACGACACAAACAAGTTACGAAATGATACTCTGCGGCCGGACGCACTTACTCTGCGCAGGATGCATAAGTAACTCGTTCTGATTACTCAGTTGAGAAGCGGTAAATCGTGGTCTGATGAAATTCTTCCCCTGGATGTAAGACCGTTGTCGGAAAATCGGGATGGTTCGGGGAATCCGGGAAATGCTGGGTTTCCAGGCAAAGTGCCGAGCGGTGCCGGTAAACACCGCCGATCCCGTGGATGTTGCCCTCCAGAAAGTTGCCTGAGTAAAATTGGATCCCAGGCTGAGTCGTATAAACTTCCAAAACTCGCCCTGATTTTGGCTCTTCCACTTTCGCCGCAACTTGATTCAAATCGCCGGGGTGGTTCAGCACAAAATTGTGATCGTAGCCCTTTCCCAGCTTCAGTTGCTCCGATTTCGCGCCGATCCGCGCGCCCACATCCGTAGCCTTTCGAAAATCGAACGGCGTCCCCGCCACGCTCTCCAGCTTGCCGGTCGGAATCAAAGTGCTGTTCACCGGCGTGAAACGGTCGGCATCTAAAGTAACTTTGTGCGTCAAAACCGTCGCGCTGCCAGCTCCCAGGAGATTGAAATAAGAATGATTCGTAAGATTTAAAACCGTGTCCTTATCGGTCTTCGCGTAATAATCGATGTGCAACCCGTTCTTGCTGTCGAGCGAGTAACGCACAGTAACATCCAGATTACCGGGAAACCCCTCCTCTCCATCCGGACTCAAGTAGTGCAACTCGAGCGCCGGCATGTCAGCCGTCGAAACGTCCTTCGGCTCCCAAACGCGCTTGTTGAATCCAACCGGGCCGCCGTGCAATACGTTAGGTCCATCGTTCAGCGGAATGTGGTATGTATGCCCGTCCAGCGTGAACGTGCCGTGCGCGATGCGGTTGCCGTAACGCCCAATCAAAGCGCCGAAATAAGCGGTGTTGATCTTTGCAGTGTAGCCATCTAGATCGGCGAAGCCAAGTACCACGTCGTCGTACTTCCCGTGCCGGTCTTTGACCTTAATGGATTCAATCGTCCCTCCATAATTCGTGATCTTCACCTCCATCCCTGACCCGTTTTTCAGTGTGTAAAGAAAGACCTCGTGGCCGTCCGAGGTTTTTCCGAACGGCTGCTTGGGTAGCGATTGAGCCGTCTGCGCCCGGAACAATCCAGGAGAGCACAGAAGCAGAAAAAAAGCCGTGGCTGTGGTGCGCTTCATAGGCGTAATCATCTTAATGTATTGTGATCCGGTGATGCAGGATCAAAGCCTCAAAGATGGGTTTCTCGCGATTGCCTGTCAGGCTGATGGGCACTTGAAAGCCGGCTCCCTTTTTTTCAAAGAACAGATCGAAAGGCTTCAAAAGCAGGCTCTTGAGACCGGTTTGCGTATCCGATAACGTGGCATCCATTCTGAAGATCCCTTTCATATCGATGGCTTCCGACCGGAGGTTATAATCACCCGTCATGAGAACTGTCGCCCCCGGAACTCTAAAGGCGCACCGTGTGAACGAAGCCACGCCATCCCGGAGCGTGAACACTCCGATGAGACTTGATGCGACATTTTCGTCCGCCTCGCGCCGTTGCTGTTCTTCTTTTTTGGAAATACCCCGTGCGCGGTGACTCAGCGTGGCGAGCGTCTTCTCCACCTTCGCGCTGGTGAACTCCCGTTGCCAATTGCAAATCGCCCGTCCAGCCGCAGCTTATCGAAAACCGGCGCTGGGCCTTGCGGGATAAGAATTTCGCTTTTGAAATCTACCACGCCTTTCAGGATCGGCCGGTTGCCCCCCATCACCAGCTTCAGAATGTCTTCCATGCGCGCGTGCTTTGTCTCCGCGCTCAGCGAAATCGTTTTGCCCTCAGCGCCCGGCAGGTGACTGACGCTTCCCCGGCAAAGAAATTCGGAGTTCCCGAACTTCGCATCCACAGGATCCAGAATCGTGTCTCCATCCGTTCCATCGACAATCGAATGGAACGTCGTCTTCAGGTGCACCGGCTCGCCCTTTCGCTCGAGAGCGAAATCAGGCGTATCCGTCGCGCCATTCACTCGACCCGCTCCAGAACGCCTTGGTATTCACCGACTGAGGAAAGTATTCCCTGAATGCCTTTGAAATGTCCCGAGCTCGGCATTCTTGAAGCTGTATTTGCCCGAAACAGCCGTCGCGCGCGGATCATCTCTCTGCCACGGTCCAAAATTACCCGCCGTTTCAATCTGGCCGGGCGGTATAGGGTTCCTGAGCTTGGCTATGAAACTCAATGCGCGCCCTGGACTTACCGAATGCAAAGTAAGCTTTACCAGCTCGAAGCGGCGGGGCTGTTTGACGGGATCCTTCGGTTCGATCTGAAGCAGCGTGCCATCCGCTATGATCGTATCCACCAGAAAGTGCAGCCTGTTTTGTGGCCTGGCTCGCTCCCGCCCGTAATGCGGGATCATGAAGCCAGTTCCAGACGATTTACTCCGCCGGGGCAGATAAATCTCGAGACCCTCCAGCCTCACGAGTTCCACTCGATCTCCGCGGTTGAGGACCGTCGCAAAGCTTGCCCGCGCATAAAAACGCCGGATCGAAATCAGCGGGCGCGGCGACTGCCACCGCTTATGCCGGATCGTCAGACCTTCCGCCACCACGCTCGGCTGCGGCAGCATAGAGATCTGCAGTGACTTCAGTTCCACATCTGCGTCAAAGCGCTCAGCCAGCGCTTTCACCACGCGGTCTTTCGAGCGCGGGCCCAATGTCTTGACGTACCAGTAAGCAAAGATCAGGCCGCCAAGCAGGACATATGCCAAGCGCCCCTAACCAATATCGGTAGGCTCTACGCATCGGCCGCGTGTTCAACAGAGCGCCGTCACGCTTCGTGAGCGAACTGTTACCGTAACGATTGATGCCGCGCTTGTTTCTCTGCTTTTTCGTCTTGCTCGCCTCTGTGCTCGCAGCCCAGGATGCACCTCGTCCCCATTTCGTGCGCGCGTCCGGCGAAGCCATTATATCGGCCAAGCCCGATCGCGCTGAAGTCACCATCGCCGTCTCCACCCGTGCCCCCACCGCTCAGGTGGCTCCACTCAGAATGCTGCCGAAAGCACTCGCGTTTTGGCCTCTGTTAAGCAATCTCTCGGCTCAGGCGGCCAAGTGAAAACATCCGGTTACTCGCTTGCCCCGCAATACGATTACTCGAACGGACATGCGCCCCGCTTGACCGGTTACGAAGCTTCGAACTCCGTCGTCGTGACCGTCGATGAACTCTCCGTGCTGGGCAAAGTGATCGATGCCGCTACCGCTACCGGTGCCAACAACGTCAACGGAATCTCGTTCACCCTCCGCGATAGCTCAGCCGTTCGCGAACAGGCATTGGCCGAAGCTGCGGTGCGCGCTCGAGCCAATGCCGAAGCGCTCGCCAAGGCCCTACAGGCCCAGGTTGTCGGTCTTCTCGAGGCCGAGCCCACCGAAGCCCCCGTCATCCGGCCGCTTTTTAAATCGTTTACAGCCGCGCCGGCCATGGCGATGCAAGCGCCACTCCCATCGAAGCCGGCAATCTCGATATTCGCGCCACCGTCACCGTTACCTTGCAGGTCCGCTAGAGCGCCCTTTCCCGATACAATGAGGGTCGAACTCTTTCGCGCCGACCATGGAAGAAGCGAGTCTGAAACCCGCCGAAACTCCGGAGATCCCCGACAAGCTCTACTTCCGGATCGGCGAGGTGGCTAGGCTAGCCGGCATCAAGCCTTACGTGCTCCGCTTCTGGGAATCCGAGTTCACCGGCCTTGGGCCGAAAAAATCAGGCACCGGACACCGGCTATATCGCCGCAAAGACGTCGAGTTAGTCCTCGAGATCAAGCGCCTTCTCTATGATCGGCGCTACACCATCGAAGGCGCCAGGAAGGTGCTCGAATCGAAGCCGAAGCGCCAGCCTGCTCCAGCAATCATGCCCAACAAGCAATCCGAACTGTTCTCCTCGCCCGCTTTCAGTTTCCATAAAGAACTGCGCAAGGAACTCACCGAAATCCTCGAGTTGATGAGCCCCAGGAGAAAAGCGCGAAACCTAGCAGTTATCCCGTTTCCATTTTCATCCGCGGCTATTAATTCTTCTGCGTGCTCTCCAATATCTCGAACAGTCTCTCCGCCGCTTCCTGACTTGCCGCCTTTTTGGAAGACGCCGTCGCGCGGCTTGCCAATGCCTCCCCGATCTTCGCCTCTACGGTGAACTGCTTCGCGTGTTCTGGGCCGCCTGTCCCTACCGTCGAGTAGCGCGGATGCGGCATTCCTAGCGCCTGCGCCCGTTCCTGTAACAGGCTTTTGTAATTCAGTAAGCCAATTGGCCCTAATTCCTCCAGCCGCTCGATACGGTTCAGGATATGATTCTCGATCAGCCGCTGCGCAGGTATTAAGCCGCCATCCAGGTGCATCGCGGCAATCAGCGCCTCCAGCGCATTCGCTAGCAGCGTTTTTCGTTCCCGCCCCCCGTTTCGTTCTTCGCCCCGGCCAAGCTGAAGAAATTCACCTAGCCCAAGTGCTACTGCGCATTTATGTAAATGCTGGGCGCTTACCAAATGTGCTTTCAATTGAGAAAGCTGCCCTTCGCGAGCCAGCGGATACCGCAATAGCAAAGCTTCGCTCACCACAAAACCCAGAATTGAATCACCCAAAAACTCGAGCTGCTCGTTATCGCCCTCCTCTGGCATAGGCGAACCGCGCTCCGCCGCCCAGGAGCGATGCGTCAGCGCGCGAAGGAGTAACTGCCGGTTGCCGAAGCGGTATTCAAGCTTTGCCTCCAGTTCCTCGAGCGGAACTTGCATCTGAAAACTCCGCTACTTGGCGGTTTTCAGCTTCGTCGCGTTGTCTTTCTGCTGTTGCGCAAATTGCTTTACTGCCGGAGGCGCGTCGGCCATCGCCAGAGACCTTATCCGCCATCGAAATTGCGTCGTCATACTGCTTATTCTCAACGTAGGCTTTGGCGAGCCGGACCATCGATACCGAATTCGTTGGCTGAGCGTCTAGCGCCGTCTTGTACTCCGTAATCGCGTCCGGATACTTCTTCTGGACTTCGTTAGCTTGCCCCAAAGCATCGTGCGCTTGGGAGGTCAGCTGCTTCTTCAAGTCTGGCCATTGCGCATCGGAGATGCCGGCCGGCGGAGTGTTGGACGTTTTCAGCAGATCCAAAGCCTTGTTCGCGTAATCCTGAACCTGTTTGACGCTCTTATCCTTGTCGAGATCTGTATCCCTGGTGTGCGAAGCGATCGTTTCGGCCAATGTCACGCGTCCCGTGATGTCGTTCGGGTTGGACTGGATGACCTGCTGCCCGAAAGCAACCGTTTGTCCGTAGTCGCCTTTCTTCTGCGCTGCCTCCATCGCCATATTCAGCAGCATGTCCTTGTACTCGGTGTCGGCGAAGTTCTCGAGCACCGCATTGATATCCGTTATCTCCTGGTCCGCGTTGCCCGCCTGCGCATCGGCCTGAACCTTCTTCAACGCGTCGACTTCTTTCTGCGACTTGGGCTTCGGTGCCTGCTGCTGAGCAAATACCGGTAATGTCACTGCGGCCAGTAAGGTGGCCAGACTCAAAATCGATCTCATTGCTGTTTTTCTCCTGATGAAATACTCTGCAACGCCTTCTCGGTTGCTTCGCGCGCCTTGGCCGATATGCCTTGGGTTTGAAGCGCCATCTGGAACTGCGAGGTCGCCTTCTCGGGATCTCCGGCCTTCAATTGCAACTGGCCCAAATAATAATGCGACCATGCTGCGTCCGGTGAGCTCGCGTTAGCTTCCACCGTATGCTGAAACAGATTGAGCGCCTCGTCCCAATGTTTCTCTTCAAGAGATATGAGTCCCAGCCCGTAGTAAGCCCGGCTCTGCATCGCTTTGTCCGAGGTCTCTCCCAATGCCTTCTTGAACATCTTGCGCGCATTTTCCGAATCACGTTGCTCCAATAGCCCTTGCGCCGTCTGGAGCGATTCCTCCGCCGGATCGATCTGCATCTTGGCCGGCGGCGCAACTACCCGGGCCGAGATCGATTGCGCAAATTCAACCTTCTTCAACCGCTTCTCTTCTTTATTTACATCAATCGCCGAAACTAGGTCGGGATAGTAGATCCTGAAGGCGTCCGGCTGCTTCTCGTACGCGGGCAGTAAATCGGCGAAAGCAGCGGTGAGTATAAAGCCCTCCCGCATCGCTTCGTTGACAAATTGCGCCCGCTTTTCTGCGCCGCCATGCATCAACCGGCTATCTATTGCCTTGATCAGGCACTTAGTTACCAGCAGCGAAAAATCGTCTTTGTAAGCTAAATCCAAAGCCGGTGCTTCCGCCGCATACTTCGCCAGCGGCTTCTTTTCTTTGATGACCTCGCTGTACTTGAAGCTGAGCGGGTCGAGTAAGTAAGCTAGGTACGCGTCGCGCACCTCATCTACTACCGGTGTACTCGTCGGCGTGATCACAATAAAGTAGTCGTCTTTGTAACTTCGGACCTGCACCTGGTCGGGCGCGGCCAGCAGATCGAGATAGATCTGGAAACGTCTCCCCAAATAGCCGGACGGATTGCGCAAATAGCCGTTGGCCTCAAACAGAGCTCCCGATCACCGCATCCTGATACTGCCCGATCGCTGCCGTGTAAGCCGGTTGTGCGCGGTTCCACAAACTCTCCAGGTCGCCTTGCTTGTAGAATCGCGCGAGTATGTCGCTGAATCCTCTGAGCGGCTCCACGTCGGGCGGCACTTCGCTCTTCGGCAGCTCGAAATCAGGTGCATCCCCCGCTACCAGCGCGAAAGAAATGTACTGGCTCAGATCCGCCGTGTCGGACGCCTTCTTATGCCGCCGGTAATAATCTTTCAGCTCCGGCAGGCAGGGAATGTCACGTTTCGCCAAAGCTTCGCGTATCTCCATCCGGACTTTAAATCGCTCATTTAGAGGCGAATCGAGCCCTGCGTCGTAACCCGCGGCATTGATTGCCACGAGCGTAGCGAACATCGTCGGCTGAAGCTGAACCCGTTCTCAACGGGCTGCTTACGCGTGCTCTCGGCGGAGGGGGCATTTTGGGCCCGAGCAGCCACGATCGGCGCGAAGGCAAGCACCAGCGAGAGAGGAAGAGCGGCAATAAAACGAATCAAGATTACCTTGCGAGAAACAGTCGTTATCTGCACCTCAGTTTAGCCTAGGATCATAGACGGTTCAGGCTAATTCGCCTCTGCTGGATTGAATCAAAAACGCTAGTTCCGTCATCAATTGATAGGAGATTGATAATGGCAGGCAGCAACACTGTTACGTTCACTGACGATAGTTTCGATAAAGATGTCCTGGGTGCGGACGTTCCCGTGCTAGTTGACTTCTGGGCAGAGTGGTGCGGTCCCTGCCGCATGATGGGCCCTACGGTCGACCAAGTCGCCACGGACTATGCCGGAAAGGTTAAGGTGGGCAAGCTCGACGTCGATGCCAACCAGCAAACCGCCTACCGTTATGGAATCCGCGGGATCCCGACCATTCTCCTGTTTAAGGACGGCAAAATCCTTGAGCAAAAAGTGGGTGCCATTAGCAAGCCCGAGTTCCAGAAAATGCTCGACAAACACCTCGTTCCCGCCACCGCCGACGAAGTAGCACAAGCTTAGCTCGTCCGTCGCTTACGAAAACCTCGGGCCCGCGCGGAGCTTCAACTCCACTGTGCGTTAACGTCTGGAATTCTTAGATCCCTCTCTGCGGCCTATACCCAGGCCGTGCGCGCACTTTATATTTCTTCATCGCATCGTTCGTCAGCTCAACCCTAATCCTCCGGAATCCTTCGTTCGGATTGGGTTGCGGATAGTAAGTCACTACATAACTGTTGCCGAGATCCTCGCGAATCGATTCGAACGCCTCCACTTGCTTCTGCCACGTCTTGGCAAAGTACGTCTTGCCTCCCGTGTTAGTCGAAATTCTCTTGAAAATCGTGCTGGAGATCGGATCTTTGTTCACCTCGCTCGTCGAAATGACGTAAATCGGAATTCCCTCGTCTTCCGCGACGGCGCGCACGTCATCGGGCGCGACCATGCTGGCGTTGTCAGGCCCGTTCGAAAAAACAATCACTATCTTGCGGCCGGGCACCTTAGACGCGTCCCGCAACGTGAGCAGCAGGCAGTTGTAAAGCGCCGAATCGTCTCCCGCCACTGCCTTTCTAAGTCCGGCAATCGCGTTCGTGCGGTCACGATTCAGGAAAACAGCCCGGTTCAGGTTGCGGCTATACGTGTAAACCGCAACCGAATCCGCGCGATCCAGCCCGCGTATGAAATCGGCAATAGCGTCGGAGGCGTAAACGAAGCCGCGGTACATGTAGTTGCTGGTGTCGAACAGAACGAAGACGTTCGCGCCGGCCGAATCGGACCTCAGGTCAACCGCATTCGGATTCGGTATGCCGCCAGGTCCAGTACCCGCCTCTGCGGCGTTGTGTAGCGGGCGCGTCTCGCCATTATCGAGCACTTGCAGCGGCGCTCGGTTGCCCTCTGTATAAGTTGCTAGTTTTTGTGGAATATCGTCTTCGTAGACCTTGAAGTCGCGCGGCTTCAGGCCGTTCACATATCTGCCCTTGGCATCCGTAACCGTGAAGCTGAGAACGACCATGTCGACCTTCACGTGAAAGGTCGTAAGATCATCCTGGGCACGCAACCAAAGACCTGCTCCAATGACGCCAAGTAGTACTAACCCAAGAGTTAAGCGGACAATCTTAGTCACAGGCTTATTCGTTCTCCGATCTTGCAAGCGCGACAGGCGAGTTCTCGTGTTGCCGCACTTCTTTGCCGACCGTCTGCAAAGAGCGCAGAATAGCCGGCCAGTCTTCCAGATGAGTCGCGAAAATGTTCTCGATCGCCAAACGATTCCACTCAGGAACGTAGGCGTCGAGTTGCTGGACAGGAACGCCGGCTTCATCCGCCAATGCGGCGAAATAGAGATTGTTCGATTCCCAGCTCTCAGCTAGGATCCGGCTGGAATATCCCATCAGTGCCGGGAATGTCCGCAAATAGAGAAGACCGGGCCGGTACGAATGGGTGAGCGTCGGCTTGGGCGTGCCGAAGACGTGTGAAATGGCTTGCGGCGATAATTCAGGGCTTTTTTCGGCTGCCATGGAGGCCAGCTCTTGAGAAGCCACGTCGGGTGCTACCGCCTTCAAAGCCGGATCTTCGGCCAGTGCATAGAGCACTGAAGTGGGGACCTGATTCAGCCCGCGAGCGAAATCGTCGCCATGCAGTTCATCGGTCGTCGCTTCTACCTTGCCCGGCGCTTCAAAGCGCCGCATCGAGTCAAGGATCTGCGGTTCGATTGAAGGGTCCAACATAGCGGCCGCCAGCAGATCCTGGCCGCGTTGCAAGTGAAGATCTACCCAGCGAAGCTGTTGCGGAGTCACATTGCGCCATCGGTTTACCGTGACGTCTACGATCATTTGAGGCACCAGGTCCGCCCAGATCAAAGCCTGTTCCCGTTTCGGCGTCAGGAAGTTCTGTTCGGCTTCCGCTAGCGCATAGGGTAGCGAGATCAGCGACCCCGTGAGTCTTCCGCCAGAGCTCGCGGGCCAGCCGCTCCCGGCAACTTCCGTCGCGCGCCACTCAGCCGGCAAACCTTCCGGACCGATGAAATCGTGGCTTCGGACGAATACCGGATTAGTGATCAAGATCTGCGCTCCAGATGGCGCGTAATAACAGTAAACGAAGCCTACCAGCGTATCTCTAAGCAGCGGAGCCAAGGCGCCGCGCGGGTCCTTTTTCTCGGGACTCTTTGCCATCTCTTCGAGATTCAGCTTGTGCTCTTGATCGATATGGCGTTCGCTCCAATAGCCGACGCTGTAGAAATTTTTCTCCTGCGACGAAAGCGAATCTTTCACAGAGTCGGCTTCTTCCAGCCTGTTTAATTGCTGATTTACCGCCTTCAGCAGCTTAGGATCGACGGATTTATTGGCCAGGTGATCAGAAATCGCAAACAAGCTGTCTAAAGGAATCAAGCTCTGCGCATCGAAAATATGCAAGAAGTTTTCCGCCGGCGAAGTGATGCCGCCCTCATTCTGTACCCGGCCGACCAGCAACTCCGTCAGCCGTTCCTGACGCGTCCCGGCGCTTTTACTTTGAGCGGCCGACAAAAGCAGGTCCACGCCCGAGCGGCCCGCGCTGAACAGCTCGGCTTCTCCGTTCGATTCACCGAAAGGCGCAATCAGCTTGGCGAACACCGCATCCTGCTTAGCCGAAGCAATCGAATCCTGCCGGCACAGAATGCGCCACAGCTCGACGAGCGATTGCAAAGTGCCGAGTGAGTCGGATCGCAAGAGGGCGTTGTGAATGCCCATCGTCTGTCCAAACAGATCAAGGTATTGCCCGATAGACGCCTCGCTTAATGCCGGCGCGTCCGCGAACACTACGTACTGCGCGTTATATGCCCGATAACCGGCTATGAGCCGTGCCGCAAGTTGGGGCGAAATCGGGTGCGTCCGGTTGCGGTCGATGTCGCTCAGCGCCAGGAACATGCGCAACGGCTCATTCTCAACCGTCTTCCTGCTCAACCCGAAGAGCGCATCGAGCAGGTCGTCGCTGTTTTTCCAGCTGTTGGCCGAGCGCGTCAGCTTGCCATCGTACTTTCCGTGCGGATGCTTGACAAACAGAGTTCGCCAAACATCGAGGTTGCCGGGCACGTGCGGCTCCCCATTGGCATCGATATGCAGCGAGGTCGTCAAAAGCATCAATTCGGTGCTCGACCGGAAGACCGGACGCGCCGGCCCGGGGCTCGTCACTTTGCCGCGCAGCGCATCGTAAAAGCGCTTCAGGTGATCTGGCGCAGTTAAATAGGCCGCAGTCGGTCCGTCGATACGGGAGAGCGCATCGAAGTAGCTGGCCAGCCAGCCATCGTCGGTCGAGATCAACTTTTCAAAAAATGCTCCGGGATTGCTGGGCGAAGCGCCGGTAAGGGAAGCCCAGACCCTTGCCGGCCCCGGAACCACCGCCGCGCCATTCCGCACCTGAAACATCCCGCCGTAAAAGTCGAGTACGTGAGCGTAGACTTTCAGCTTCGCAGGGGGAGCTTGTTTGCGTAGAATCTCGGCTGTCTGCCGGTCCAAATGAGAGAGTCCCAGGTACAACCGGCAAAGCGAAGGGTCGGAAAGAAAAGCGTCGATGAAGTCGCCGCCGTTGTTGCGGCCGGCGGCGGAAAGCCAGTATTGCGCGTTATACAGCACAGGAACAGTTGTCGGCGCATAAGAGAGTTCGAACGGATGGTTGGCCCGCAGGTCCTGCTCGAGTTGAGTCAGCGGAAATGCTGAGTCGACTGTGAGAAAGGCGCGCGTGGGGTTGACCGTTTCGAGCACGATATCCGCGCCGCACGTGCCCCGCATCCGGTAGCCAAGAATTCTGAGCAGATCCCCTGTTTGCGTGCTGTCGCAATTCGGAATCACGATTTTGCGGTCTTTATTCGCCAACGCCTGCAGCTCTCTCGCCTGCCCGATATAGCGCGTCAAAAGCCGCAGGTATTCGGTCGGCTGCAGGAGTTCATTACCCGAAGCTTCGAACCCGTTCGTTACCACATTCCTTGCCAGGGCCGGAAGCAGATCTTCCGGCGCGAGATCGGGTGCCAGAGCCGCCATGCGCGCGAAGGATGGCAACGGACCCGGGATCATGACCATCGAATAGACAGAGCTCTTGGGACGTGTGGCCGGGGCGGCTAAATCGTTTCCGCCCGCCGCCCGGTACTGGTTCAGATCGTTGATGAGGTCCCCGGTTTTGCCGCTGACGAGATCGTCCAGCACAACCTGCCGTAAAGCTAATTTCTTTTTTGCGGGGTCAGTCTCGGCCGCTGCCCACCGCATATACGCTTCGCGCGAGTCCGCGCTTCGGTGCCGGTCAAGAAACTCGGCTAGCTCTTCCGAGGCTGCGGTATTCCCCGGATTTCCGGCTTCCTGTTTCAGTAGCGATTGGGCGCCCGCCAGGTCGCCGACGGCTTCTCGCTGCATCACCTCATCGCGTAAATCGGCGGCCGATTTCGCCGCCTGCAACGGCATGCTGCCGCAAATCAACACACCAACAATGAATGAGAGAGCAGCCGCCCCAGCCGGCCCCACTCCCCGAACCACGAGAGTCACAGCGTTTGATACCTCGACTTAGGTTTTTTAATTTACCACTTGTGGAACGAGGCGAGTGATCTTTTGGATTGATTAGGGTACCGGAATACTATTACCTGGAAATCAGATCGTTGGTTATTCGCAGCGGGGACCACCAGCATAAGCGCGAAATACGGAAACTGGGCGACACTTTCCCCTGACATTCATGGAACATTTAGGTTCGAGGGATGCAGTCTTACACACCCAAGCTTTGCTTAAATGCGTCAGCACGATCCCGCGCCACCGCGAGCTCGCCTGTTTTCACGCTCGTTAGCCGTAGACGCAGCGCCCTCAAACCAGGTATAACGGGTTCACCTGAACCGATTGACAAACAAATTCGGTGCCATGCGGGCCCCACAACCAGACGCTTTAATCCGATTCTGCAAAACGGGCATCCAGGAGATCGAGCTCGTGCTCCAGATGTCTTAAGACCTCATCATGAATCTTGTTCTCATTGCGCAGCTTTAGCGCTATGGAGCGCTCCACGTTTCGCAATTCCTGAGCCACATACCGCTGGCGTTCCAGATGGTCCAGCCCGGTATGATCGGGCCCGGTGTCTTGATCGCGCTCTATCAAGGCAAGCCTATGACGATAGTAAGATTCCAGGTGATCGAGCAACTCCTTCTCATCTTCCGGTGACTCATTGCGAATTCTGCTCAAGGTTCGCAGCGCCCCCAAGATCATCTGTTGCCGGGCCGAGTTTTCCTCTTCGTAACCAGCCGAACTCTTTCCGAGCCCAAGCAGGCGAATTAGCAGAGGCATGCTCAAACCCTGCACCACCAGCGTCGCAAATATCACGCAAAACGTGAGAAAGATGATGAGATCGCGGAACGGGAAGGGCACGCCGTTGGCGAGTTTCTCTGGCAGCGAGAAAGCCGCGGCTAGCGCGAGTACGCCGCGCATACCGGCCCAGCCAATCAGAAAAACTTCCCCAGACGAGACCTCTCGCACTTGGCGCCTTCTCAACCTCTGAAGCCGTCGCGAGATCCACTCGGCGGGGTAAACCCAGAGGTAGCGAAGAAGAACAACGACCATGCTGAATAGCGCTCCATCGATGATTACGCTGCGCGCGCTCACCCCTCTGATGTCGGCAAGAATATACGGCAGTTGTAACCCGAGCACCAGGAATACAAGACCGTTCAATACGAAGTCGAGAGTCCGCCATACGGCCGAGGCTTCGATGCGAGCGTGAAGCGAATAGAATCCGGAGCTGCGCCTTCCGAGGTAGAGTCCGCAAGCGAGCGTCGCGAGTACGCCGGAACACTGCAGGCGTTCCGCCGCGAGATAAGCGATGTAAGGGGTTACTAGACTGATGGTGATCTCAACCGGCGCGTCGTCGATGCGCTCCTGTATACGGTGGACGGCAACTCCGACTATTAACCCAATTACCACAGCCGCAAATACGAGATAGAGGAGAGTCCCGGCGCCCTTCAGCAGGGAGGGAGTAATGCCCGTCACGACCAATGCCAGCGTAAACTTCAAGGCGACTAGGCCACTGCCGTCGTTGACCAGGCTTTCTGCTTCGAGCAGATCGGTAATGCGGCGAGGGAGGCCGAGACGTTTCGCGGTAGCCGTAGCTGCAATAGCGTCGGTCGCGGCCACAAGTGAACCGAGGACCAATCCCAACTTCCACCCGAAACCAGGTATGAGAAGCAGCATGGTGCCGGCGACACCAAAGATCGTAAAGCCAACCAGCCCGAAAGCGAGCATGACGATGCCGGGTAGGTTTTTGCGAAAGTCGCGCCAGGAGGTGTGGAATGCGGCAGAAAACACCAGCGGCGGCAGAATAACCAAGAACACTACTTCCGGATTCATCGAGACGAGAGGCATACGAGGAATCAGGCTGAGCAGCAGCCCCCCGAGCACGAGCATGATCGGATAAGCAACCCGCAGACGCTTCGCAATCAAGGCCAAACCGGCAACAGCAGCCGTTAGGGCGAGAAGAAGAAGCTCCAGATAGCCGATCCCGGTGGCGTGCATGAACGCTCACAAGATAGCGTATGAACTCTGCTTACCATTTATTGCGTTATTGCGGCGCTTGCCGAGAATCCCGCCGCATGGATCACGGGGTGCGGCTCGTCGCACGCGCTAGACCTCGCGACCATTGGTGTGGAGCGGAAATTCTGAAAAGGCGGCTGGTGAGCTCGAAGCGATATTGCTATTTCGGCCGCGAATAACGCCTCGAACGCCGTTCCATTTGCGCCTCGGTTTTGATATGGTGTTGCTGCGCTCCTATGGAAAAACCCCGCCTCAGCTTCCCGCAGATCTGGAATATGAGCTTCGGGTTCCTGGGCATCCAATTCGGCTGGACGCTGCAGATGAACAACATGAGCGCGATCTACGAGTATCTGGGCGCGCAGCCGAGCCAGCTTCCCATGCTTTGGCTGGCGGCTCCTCTTACCGGCCTACTGGTGCAGCCGATCATCGGGTACTGGAGCGACAACACCTGGGGTCCGCTGGGCAGAAGGCGTCCCTTCTTTCTCACCGGCGCGCTGCTCAGCTCTTTCGCGCTCATCTTCATGCCGCTCAGTTCGGGCTTGTGGATGGCCGCCGGTCTGTTGTGGATACTCGACGCTTCCATCAACATCAGCATGGAACCGTTCCGCGCGTTCGTTGCCGATATGCTCCCTGACGAGCAGCGCCCACGCGGTTTCGCGATGCAGAGTTTTTTTATCGGCGTTGGCAGCGTCGCCGCTTCCTATCTGCCGCTGCTGCTGGGTCGTTATCTACATCCGAGCCTGAATGGCGGCCAGACGATTCCTTCGATTGTGCGGGTTTCCTTCTGGATCGGTGCGGCCGCGTTTCTCACGGCCGTTCTTGTAACAGTCTTCACCACAAAAGAATATCCGCCGAGCCAGACGGAGCGGGAGCGCCTGCGTCACGCCAAGCGATTCGACTTTGCCGAGATTGGACGTGCCCTGAAGGAAATGCCTGTGACGATGCAGCAGCTGGCCCTGGTCCAGTTCTTAACCTGGCTTGGGCTTTTTTGCATGTTTCTTTATTTTGCAGTTGCGGTGGCGCACAATGTTTTCGGCGCGCGCTCCACAGCTGCGAGCGGATACACAGAAGGAGTCATCTGGGCGGGTTATTGTTCGGGCGTCTATAACACGGTGTGCTTTCTGTTTTCTCCCTTTCTGCCCGGGCTTGCCCGCGCTTTGGGCAAGCGGCAAACTCACGCAGTTTGTCTCTTAGCCGGTGCTTTCGGGTTCCTCTCGATCGCGCCTCATCCACAATAGATGGCTGCTTTTCCTGCCGATGATAGGCGTGGGGATCGCCTGGGCAAGCATACTCTCGATGCCTTATTCCATACTGGCGGCGGCTATCCCGAGCAACAGAATGGGCGTTTATATGGGCGTCTTCAATTTCTTCATTGTCACTCCCGAGATTCTGTCAGCGCTGATCTTCGGCTGGATTATGGCTCACCTGCTCGGCAACAACCGCATGAGCGCTCTGATCATAGGAGGATGCTGCCTGCTGGTTGCTTCTGCTCTCATGCTGCGTGTCCGAGAAAGCACTGTGAGGGATGAGTCTCTCGCGCCCTTAGTAGCTGCCTAGCAAGTTCGGTCGTGACCCATGCGACTCTGAAGTAAGGTCTATCGGTGATTGCCGCACCCGGTGCACTCGTAAAGAAAGTAAGCGTAAAGCGTGTCGCCGCGCATCACTCGGAGCGTGTTATCGATGCGGTGGCGCTGGAAGAGCCCCTGGAAATTCGCCTCCAATACTGGTTCAAAGGCGCTCAGTCAACTGAGAGTCTCGTTCTCACGATGCGTACGCCCGGACATGATCGTGAGCTTGCCGCCGGGTTTCTCTATTCTGAATGCGTCATACACACTCGCGAAGAGATCCGTGACATTCGCTTCCTGGGAGGCGAAGGCTCGAATGAACTGCTGGTCGAACTTTCACAGGGAGTCGATGTCGAGACGGGGCGAATGTCGAGGGCTACCTTCGTCAATTCCAGTTGTGGGGTGTGTGGAAAACGCAGTATCGAGGCGCTCCAGACTCGATGCCGTATTGCCGCCGATGACGGGTTGTCTATCGACGCCGCGCTGGTTAATGAGCTGCCGAACAAACTCGGCCAGGCTCAAAAGGGATTTGCTCAGACAGGCGGACTTCATGCGGCTGCCCTGGTTGATCGCGAGGGGCAAATAGTCCAAGGCGCCGTCTTCGAGGACATCGGGCGCCATAATGCGCTGGATAAGCTGATCGGTTCTCGAGTGCTGCAGGGAGAAACGGCTCTGGCGGGCCGCATTCTCTTCCTGAGTAGCCGGAGCAGTTTCGAACTGGTGCACAAGGCGGCGACAGCTGGAGCTCCGGTGCTCGCCACCGTCGGCAGTCCCTCCAGCCTGGCAGTCGAATTGGCGCAGACGTACGGCCTGACGCTGCTGGGCTTCGTTCGAAACAAGCGCTTCAACGTGTATTCAGGGGAGTGGCGGATAAAAGGGTAAGATGAAGCTTAGATTTCGGGGAAATTCGCTGCGGCTGCGAGTGAATCGCCGCGAAGTGGAAACGCTTGCCTCTGGCGCCCCCCTGCGGGAAGAGGTGGTTTTCCCGAACGCCCACTTTTGTTACGTTGTCGAGCCCCAGGCGAAAGCCTCGCCACAGGCCTCCTTTGAAGGTGGCGTGATACATGTCCGCGCTCCTCTTTCAACCGTGAGGGATTGGGCTCACGGAGAGTCAGTAGGTCTCTATTTCGATGTCCCGGCCGAAAACGCCACTTTGAAAGTAGCAATAGAAAAGGATCTCGAGTGTGTGGATGGCTCGCCAGACGAACGCGATCCTGAGGCCTTTCCTCGCAGCAAAGAGAAGGTTTGCTAGATGGTTCGAATTGCTTGCCGTATCGTATAGAAAGCCTGATGCCCGGATGACCTGATGATTCACGAAAAGCGAGCAGGACTCACTTTTCTAATCTTCCTTGTTTTCGTGCATACCGCAAGCCTGGTGTTTGCGGCGAGCAATTCCGTTCC
>CAWIFY010000051.1:0-44753 GCA_963835255.1 Terriglobia bacterium
TATGATGTTAGTTCGAGGGATCGCGCAGGGCCGTCGCCCTGGCGCCATTCACATGAAAGTTTCTGTTATCATTCCAGCCGCCGGACTCGGAACGCGCATGGGCCGGAGCGCGCCCGAAAAGGAAGGGATCAGCCGTAAGCAGTTTATGCTTCTGAATGGTTCGCCCATCCTCGTCCACACGATCCGCAAATTTGTAAGCTCGCCGCCGGTCGACGAAATCGTGGTTGCGCTTCGTCATGACGACATTGCTTGGGCCGACGAACTCTTTCAAAGCCAGCATTTCGGCAAATCGGTCCGGACAATAGAAGGCGGCGAATCTCGACAGCAGTCGGTTGAAAACGCCCTCGCAACCATTGCCGACGACACAGAGCTGGTGGCCGTTCACGACGCCGTTCGGCCTTTTATCGAGCGCGAGGCAATCGAAAAGGTCATTCATGAGGCGGCAGAAACTGGGGCGGCAATTGTAGGAATCGTTCCTGTCGACACCGTAAAACAAGTACACCGCAACAAAGTTCGCGCCACCTTGCCGCGTGAGCGGCTGATCCTCACACAAACTCCGCAGGTCTTTCGCTTGAATCTCCTCCGGCAAGCCTTCGAAAAAGCGCGCCAGGACCTATTCATCGGCACCGACGAGTCTTCACTGGTTGAGCGTCTTGAGCAGGTGGAAGTTTCTGTGGTGTTGGGAACCGATCGCAACATCAAGATCACCAAACCCAGCGATATGGAGCTGGCCCGGCTCTACCTGACACTCGAAAGCTCGGCTTTCGAACTGCGCCGTGAATGATGATGATGTCGAGTGCAGCAGCTTTTCGCATCGGCCAGGGCTGGGATACCCATCGTCTTGAAGCGAGCCGCCCGCTGATCCTCGGAGGCATTGTAATTCCGTCGGAGGTCGGTCTGGCGGGACATTCAGACGCGGATGTCCTTTTCCACGCCGTGACTGACGCAATTCTGGGGGCGCTTGCGCTGGGGGATATCGGGATGCATTTCCCGGACACCGCCGCCGAATGGCGGGATGCAGACAGCCGCCAATTTCTCCAGCACGCGTTGCAGCTTGCCGCCGGCCAGGGATACCGCCCAGTGAACGTTGACAGCACGATCATTTTGCAGCGTCCGAAGCTGAAAGATTTCCGCGAAGCCATTCGTGACAGTCTCGCGAGTGGCGTCGGGATCGCCACTGAGTCGGTGAGTGTGAAGTTCAAGACCGCGGAGGGCGTGGGCCCAGTAGGCGAGGGCAGGTCTTGTGAAGCTCAGGCAGTGGTGCTGCTGGTTGCCGGTTCCGGGTAAGCCCTTGCAAGCGGTTCTTCCCTCCTTTTTCAGATATCTGCTCGTAGCCTTAGCGTTGGCAGCAGCTATTTATTCTTTCGTGCTGGCACGCGCCAAGTGGCTATTTCAGCAGGACACGGCCATTTCTGTGCCCGCTGCGGTGGAGTTGGTCCCTTTCGATTCGGCGTACCTGGCGCGTTTGGCTGCCTGGAGGCCGGCGCAAAAAATTGCGCTTCTACGGCGCGCTGTCGAGCTGAATCCATTCGATTCTGAATCGTGGATTCAACTCGGATTCGTCAGCGAGTTTCAGCAGCATGACCGGGCAGGTGCCGAACGCTTCTACCTAAAGGCCGCTGAAGTAAATAAAACGTTCCTACCAAGGTGGACGCTCACGAATTTCTACTTCCGGAACGACCAGCCAAAAGAATTCTTCCGCTGGGCCACTGCGACTTTGGCGATCACTCCCTATTCGCCTGAGCCATATTCGTGCAGTCTGGCTTATCGGCCAGGACGCCGTTAGAATCGCTCCGAGCATACCGGATAGGCCACGTGTACTGCTTCCCTATGCCTCGTTCCTATCCAATCGCCACCAGGATTCCTCCATCGCTCTAATAGTTCAGCGCTCCATTCCGGCTGCGGGCAAGACCGATCCGCGCGCCTGGAGCCGCGACGATCTAATCGCCGCGATAGAAGACCGGCTGATAAGGAAAGGCGATCGCGATCCTGCATTGCAAATTTGGACGAGTATGGTGAAAGCGGGCTCGCTGCATGAACCGGTACCTGCGACAGCGCATCCGCAACAACGGTGACTTCCGGCGCCTCTCTTTGGCCACGGCTTCGACTGGAGTGCTGCCGGCAGAGAGGGATTGCGTATCGACCAGTCTCCGTCCGATAGCTCCGTCAGTCTCCACTCTCGGGCAACCAACCTGAGCACTGCGTAGTGCTCGGCAATACATGCCGATGCAAGCTCGGCGGAACTATAGCTTCGAGTGGCAGGCCGACCCGATCCCGGGCGACCCGCTAAGCGGACTAACTTGGCGCTCAGACCGGTCGGCGCTGGCGCGGGATTCGGCCTCTCGTCGAGTGACTTCCGACTTTCGCAACGGGGCAAGTCGGAGGTGCGCACCCCGCAAATTCGGGACTGTAATCTGACCCTCGAGTACGCCCGTCCGCTCGGTCCTTCCAGGCAAGAGGCACTTTCATACTGGAATCCGATTTTTCGAGCGCCAAGTCACAAGCGGTTACTGCTCATAATCTAAACTTAGCCTGGGGCGTCCGGTTGCAGAGGGGTTAAAGATTGGAGTCGGCGGAGCTACGGGGAGCGGTTATTCGCTCCCACCGCCGCGTATTCCTCGTAAGTCGACGAATCCTCAATCCAGCCATGATCGAAGTGCCAAACGCGTGTGGCGACTTCATCCACCAAGTCTTCGTCATGCGTTCAGCAACACCGTGCCCTCGAACTTCTGCAACGCAATATTCAGAGCGTTGATTGCTTCAAGATCCAGGTGGTTTGTGGGCTCGTCGAACACCAGCACGTTCGGCTTCTGGAGCATCAGCTTGCAGAACATCAAGCGCGCCGCTTCGCCGCCTGACAAGGCATCGGTGGGCTTGAGTCCTTCTTCACCACTGAACAGCATCTGACCGAGGAGGCCGCGAATTTCTTCTTTTGAAGCCTGAGGATCCCAGTCGTGCAGCCAGTCGGAAACGGTGGTGCCGTTGCGGATACTGCCGCGATGATCCTGGGCGAAATAGCCGATCTGAACTTCGTGGCCCCACGTCACCACGCCTGAATCTAGACCCACGTCAGGATCGTCCACGCCAGGGCCGTTAGCCAGCAGAGCCTTCAAAAGCGTGGTCTTGCCCGCCCCGTTACGCCCCATCAAGGCGATTTTCTCGCCGCGTTGAACGGAGGCCGAGAAACCTTTAATCACTTCGACTTCGCCGTACGCCCTTCGGATATCTTTAAATTCGAGAGCGTGGCGCCCAGACGGCCGCTTCATCTCGAAGCGAATAAATGGCCGCTGAATATTCGAACGGGCCAGATCGGAAGTTTGCAGCCGCTCCACTTCTTTTTTGCGAGACGTGACCTGGCTTGCTCGCGTACCGGCTGAGAAGCGGGCGATGAACTCGTTCAATTGGGCGATTTTCTTCTCGCGCTGAGCGTTTTCCGCTTCAATGCGAGAACGAATCTGCGTTTTCTGCAGGACCATGTCGTCGTAACCGCCAGGGTAGGTGATGATGGTTTGGTAATCGATATCGGCTGTATGGGTCGAGACGCCATTTAAAAAGTGGCGATCGTGCGAAATGACAATGAGCGTACCCTCATAACGGGAGAGAAAGTTCTGCAACCAGTGAATCGATTCCAGATCCAGATAATTCGTTGGCTCGTCCAGCAGAAGCCCTTCGGGATGTCCGAATAATGCCTGCGCAAGCAGTACACGCACTTTTTGGCCGCCCTGCAACTCGCCCATTTTACGGTCATGTAGCGACTCGGGAATATCCAGGCCGTCGAGCAAAACGGCGGCATCGCTCTCGGCTGTATAGCCGTCCTCTTCGGCGATGACGCCCTCCAGTTCACCTAGGCGCATGCCGTCCTCATCGGTTAACTCGGCTTTCGCGTATAGCTCTTCGCGCTCTTCCAGAGCCTTCCAAAGCGGCAGATTGCCCATGATTACGGTATCGATGACGCGGTAAGCATCGAAAGCAAACTGATCCTGGCGAAGGATCCCTATTTTCTTCGGGCGCACGACGGCGCCTTTCTGCGGGTCGAGTTCGCCGGAAAGCAACTTCATGAACGTAGATTTGCCAGCGCCGTTCGGTCCTGTCAAGCCATAGCGTCTGCCGGACAGAAATGCTGCCGCAACATCTTCGAACAAGACCTTGCCGCCATAACGCATGCTCACGTTGCTAACTGAGATCATGGGAAAAAACAGGTGGGAATTACCAGTTTAGCGCAGACCCGAGGGCTTATGCGGAGGCGCCGCGCTGTGCAGCGGTCAGCTTGGGACTTTTCGGGACAGGGGTAGAGCTATTGCGCGTTGAATGCGATCCCACGGTATTGGCATAGACCTGAGTGAACACCGCGCCGAAGAAAAAGATCTGGGCGGAGTAGTAGACCCAAACCACGAAAGCGACGAGCGAACCGGCGGCCCCGTAAGTAGATCCCACAGCGGCGGTCGCGAGATAGAGGGCGAGCAGCGCCTTTCCTATTTCAAACAAGATGGCAGTGGCGACCGCCCCAATCACGACATCTCGCCAGTGGATAGGGACCTCTGGAACGAACTTGAAGATTAGCGCGAAGAGAACCGAAATGGCAAGTAAGGGGACGATGAAGTTCGCCACCTCTCCCCAGATGGCCGCGCTCAACGGCAGATAGCCTTGAAAAAATTTGGTAACGACGGCTAACGTGGCGCTCAGGACGAGTGAGACGAGCAGCAGAAAGCCGAGAGCCAGCACCATGCCGAACGACACGATACGCTGCCAAATAAGGTTGCGCCAAGTCGAGGATGGGCTTGGCGGAGCATCCCAGATCGTGTTCAGCGAATCTCGCAATTCTACGAAGACCCCCGAAGCGCCGAACATCAGCGTGACTAGCGCGATAATACTTGCGATGATTCCGCTGCTCTTCTGCTGAGCATTCTCCAAGACCGATTGAATCGCCTTAGCAGCCGACGGGCCTACCATCATTGCACCTGGCTCAGCAGATGATGTTCGGTGGTATTTTTGTCGAAAAGCAGTCCGCAGATAGCCACAATCAGGATCAACAGAGGGGCTATAGACAGTAGAGTGTAATAAGCAAGAGCTGCACCGAGGCGAGGAGCGTTGTGGTCACTCCACTGCGATGCCGTCCTTTTCAATAACTCGAAAACCTCATTTCGGGTAAGCGCGGGCATCACTGCTCCTTTCGTTTATTAGAACGTAGCAGATGAGACACTTGAAACAGCTTTTTGTAGAAGGGCGTCAAGGTAAGTACTACCGCCATGGAAATGACCGTTTTAATACGATCAGGGAGTGAGGAGTTTCAGCGGAAAAAATGAAGCAGCCGGGCTCTTTTTGCCGCCTTTGCCTTTGTCTGTTAACGCTTTTGGCTTTAGGAACGACGCTTCGCGGTCAGGATTTTGCCGGCAAAACCATTCTTGCCATTCACTACCAGCCTGCAGAACAGCCGATCGACTCCCGCGACCTGGATCGAATGCTGATGGTCGAAGCCGGGCGGCCGCTCGAGACGAATCAACTCGCTGCGACTATTGACCGGTTGTGGCGCAGCGGCCTGTACGAAGACATCCAGGTTGATGCCGAGCCGAATGGCAGCGGAATCGACATGACGTTTATCACACGAGCGAGGCGGTTCATAGGTCACGTGGGAGCAGGTGGAGATATCAAAAATCCTCCGAGCCGCGCTGTATTGATTGGCGACGCCCAGCTTTATCTGGGTCAGCCCTTTGACGAGGAAGAACTTGTTCTCGCGAGAAAAAATCTGGAACAACAACTTCAGGACAACGGGCTATTTCTTGGGCGGGTGGATTCTTCGACGATTGAAGATCCAGCAACGCATCAAGTCACAATTCGATTTCTAGTCCAGGCCGGAAAGCGTTCAAGGTATGAAACTCCGGTCATACGCGGCGACACTAAGCTTTCGGACTCGACGATTCTAAAAGCCACCGGGTGGCGCTGGCCTCTAATTCACAAATGGCGTCAAGTAACGGCTGTTTTGACAGATAAGGGTGTCCAGGGTGTCGAGAATAAGTACGGAAAAAAAGAACGACTGACGGCCTCGGTAAATCTGGCCTCGCTCGAGTACGATCCAGCGACGGGAAATGCCAAGCCGACTTTCGAGATTAATGCAGGACCTAAGGTCACTGTTAAAGCATTGGAAGCGAAGGTATCGAAGAGCAAGTTAAGACAATATGTCCCGATCTATGAGGAAGGATCGGTCGATAACGACTTGCTTGCAGAGGGGGCTCGCAACCTTCACGATTATTTTCAGTCAGGAGGTTATCCCGACGTGGACGTGACGTTCCACCAGGAACCGCCAAAGAATGATGAAGAAGTGATCAATTACTACATCGCAACGGGTCCACGGCGCAAGCTCGTAAAGGTCGGCATCGAAGGTAATACATATTTCCTGGAAGAAACACTCAGGGAGCGTATGTTCCTTCAGCCGCGGTCCCTCCTCATGAGATATGGACGATACAGTGAAACTTACCGGCAAAAAGATCAGGAAGCTATAACGAACCTCTATGTAGCGAATGGGTTCCAGGACGCCAAGGTGACCTCGAGAGTCGAAAACAACTATAAAGGCAAACAGTCCGATATCGCCGTTACCTACACAATCAATGAGGGAAAGCAGTGGAGAGTAGCGAGCCTGAAAGTCGTTGGAACGGCTCGGCTCGATCTGGCTTCAATCCGGCGAGACTTCGCTTCGATCAAAGGTCAGCCTTACGCGGAAGTCAATATCGCCACTGACCGCAATCGGATCTTGGAATACTACTATTCGCAAGGATTTCCCTCCGCATCGTTCCGGTACACCAGGGAGCCGGGCCCGGATCCGGCGACGGTGAATCTCATTTACGAGATCAGGGAGGGTCCGCGCGATTTTGTCCGTCAGGTGATTCTATCGGGTCTGAACCGTACGAGACCTTCCCTTGTTGAACGTTATGTAAAGATTCGCCAGGACGAGCCAATTTCATTGCTAAAGGTTAACGAGGATGCAAGAGAACTAAATGGACTAGGAGTATTTGCCAGTGTAAACACGGCTCTTCAGAATCCGGACGGCTCGACGCGTTACAAGGATGTACTCTACGACTTCGATGAAGCGGCGCGGTATAACTTCAGCATCGGATTGGGCTTGATTATTGGTCAATTTGGCGGAACAACCAACAATTACACGAATTCCGGGGGTGCCAAAGGCGCATCCCCTATCGTCTCTTTCAACGTCAATCGCATTAACCTTTTTGGCATCGGGCAAACTCTCTCGTTGCAAACAACTTACTCAACCCTGCAACAGCGGGAATCATTGAACTACATTGTCCCGAGATTTCTGGGTTCAGCCAACCGCACGGTGACGTTTTCCGCGCTTTACGACACGACGCAAGATGTCCAGACTTTCTCTTCACGCAGGTTGGAGGCCTCCATACAGACATCGCAGAGGTTCAGCCGGGCGTCCACTCTTCTATTACGCTTCGCATACCGGCGCGTGAGTACGGGTAACATCAACATTCCCGCTCTGCTTATTCCACAGTTTTCGCAACCGGTGCGCATCGGAATGCTTTCGACAAGTTATATTCAGGACCATCGTGACAATCCAGCCGACGCGCACCGCGGGTTCTGGAACACTCTCGATACAGGGATAGCAGGCAATTTCTTCGGTTCACAACGTAACTTTGTCCGGATCTTGGGCCGGAACGCAACCTATACCTCGATTGGCAGAAACCTGGTTCTGGCACGTCAGACGCAATTCGGAGCCATTGTGCCCTTCAACATAGAACCGGGCCTATCTCATTTCGAGGCGATTCCGCTACCTGAGCGTTTTTTTGGCGGAGGCGGCGTTTCCATGCGCGGATTTGGAGACAATCAGGCCGGCCCGCGCGACATAGGTACCGCAAATGAGCTGCCCGGAACCGTAATAACTCCGGCGACGGGTTTTCCGATTGGCGGCAACGCGCTGTTTTTCAACAATGTGGAGCTGCGCTTTCCGATGCTAGGTCCAAACATAAGCGGTGTGTTCTTCGAAGACATGGGGAATATCTACACCACGTTCAGTAGTCTTTCATTTAGCTCTAGCCAAAGAAGCATTCAGGACCTGAACTACGCGGTTCAAGCTCCTGGCTTCGGAATACGTTACAGGACGCCATTTGGTCCAGTAAGAATCGATTTGGCATATGCGCTCAATCCCTCACGCTATACGGGATTCAGCGTAAATGAGAGTTTTCAAGATCTGCTTGCTTGCACCCCATACGACATCAAGGAGCATAAGCCAGGTTGCAATCCTGGCCCGCAGAGACTAGGGCACTTTCAATTCTTCTTTTCTATCGGGCAGGCTTTCTAATGCTGCGGGTATTGCTAGTGTTGGCACTTACACCATGTGGTGTATCGGCAGTGATTGTCGACCGTATCGCAATCGTAGTTGGGAGCTCGATTGTTAAGGACAGCGATATCAGCCGTGATCTCCGCGTGACCGATTTTCTGAATGGCGATCCGCTGAATTTAGGCGAAAAGATGCGTAAGGTGGCGGCCAGCAGACTAATCGATCAGATTTTCATACGTAAGGAAATCGAACTTGGAGATTACCCGGTCGCTACGCCGCAACAAGCAGACCAGGAGCTTGACCGATTAGTGCAGGCGCGGTTCAAAAGCGAAGCAGCACTGCAAAACACGCTCCGGAAATATGGCATCGTAGCACCCGATCTTAAAAGCCATTTTCTCTGGCAACTAACCGTGCTACGTTTCATCGACGCCCGCTTTAAGCCGGCCGCCTTGGTTACGGACGAACAGATAGCGGAGTATTACAAAGAACACGAGGCCGGGTTTGCCAAAGAGCATCCTGGTAAGTCCTCTCTTGACGAGGTCCGTGCTGAAATTAACAACATTCTTTCTGCCCAACAAGTGAACAAGATGTTCTTTGCATGGCTAGATGAGCAACGCAAGGATACGAGGATCAAGTATTTCGAGGCGACATTGCAGTGACAAGGCGAAAGAAAATTCTCGCGATCGTCGCGAGTTCCCTCGTAGGCTTGCTCGCACTGGTGATCATCGCTGGGGTCATCACTATCCAGACGCCTTGGTTCGCCAATTTCGCGCGTGAGAAGCTCATCGGGGTTGTGCAAGCCTCAACCGGAGGCCGGGTTGAGATCGGCTCCTTCCAGCTTGACCTTTGGCATCTTACCGTTCGCGTCCGGAATTGCGTGCTGCACGGTACCGAGCCTCAGGGAAGTGACCCGTTAGCTCGGATCAGGCTTCTTGAGCTGAAGCTGAAGCTGTTCTCCGGCTTAAAGAAGGCGATCGACTTGCGTTACCTCGGCATCGAAGAACCGCAAGTAAACCTGATGTTGCTGCCCGACGGCTCCACAAATATTCCCCAGCCGAAAGTTCCCCAGCAATCGAGCCAGACATCTGGATTGCAGACGGTCGTAGATCTGGCTGTTAATCAATTCCAATTCGAGAATGGGCTGATCAAAGTGGTTCAGCAGAAGACTGCCTTCAGCGGCCGGGGAGAAAATCTTCGAATTCTCTTGAATTACAATACGCTCAATCCGAGTTATACAGGTAACGTGGCGATCGATCCACTGGTAATCGCCTCAAGGAATAATCCGCCGCTCAATTTACACGTGAATGTACCCGTGACGCTAGAGCGTGATGCGATACGGATCGCAGGAGCCAGGATAAACAGCGCACAATCGCAGCTTGTACTGAGCGGATCGCTGGAAAATATGAATGCGCCTGTCATAGCGGCTCAATTGAACGTGAATGTGTCTATGCCGGAACTGCAAAAGAGCTTCGCTCTGCCGATGGACGCCAGCGTAAGCGGCGCGCCCAAGGAACTGACGGCCGAATTGTCAGTGAGGATGAATCAAAAGACGAATGCGATCGTGATCCAGACGGCGCACATGGCTTTGGGCCGGACGACATTCCAAGCCTCCGGTGATTTGAACCGTAATACACAAGGCTCGGTGCGGTTCAATGCCGACTTTTCCATAGAGGAACTATCGCGGCTTTTCGAGGTATCGACAGTGCAGCTCAAGGGCGATCTGCTGGCCAATGGCACGGCCACGCTCGACAAGCAAAACAATTATGCAGTGAACGGGACACTAAACTCTCGCGATCTCTCTGTGAAAAGCGGGACAACCCGCATTCCGGATATAACAATCTATTCCCCTTTTCACGCGGACCCTTACCTAGTGAGCTTGGACGGACTCAAGCTAGGAGCGCTGGGCGGATCTCTTGCCGCGAAGATCTTTATCGAAAAAATGCAGGACTTGAGCGTCGAGGGCCACCTTCGGAATTTCTCGATACCCATTTTGGCGGCGGCGTTTACTGGGAAACAGCTTGGATATGACGGGTTTCTGAATGGTTCTTTGCTGGCTAGAGGCAACCTGAATGCGAAGGGGGCGAGCGGGTATACGGCCGAGACCCACTTAGCAATTGAACCCGGGCGGCGCGGGGTCCCGGTTAGTGGCAACGTGAATGCGAAGTATATTGGACCGACCGGGGCTCTTGATCTAGCAGAGTCTTATATTGCCCTTCCGAACTCACGGCTTAGCTTAGCGGGATCACTTAATCGCCGCATAGATATCAATCTAACTTCACGCAATCTCAATGACTTTCTACCCGTGGCGAACTTTGGCTCCGTTCAGCCTGAGACATCGCTGCCTGTGACTCTTCAAGGCGGTGTGGCACGCATAACCGCGCAAGTAACCGGTAACAGCACCTCTCCACATATTGGCGGACACTTAGAAATATCTGATTTCGCGGTAGAACAACGGCCTTTCAATTCGCTGGCTCTGGACATTGCGGCGTCTCCCTCCGGCGCTGCTGTTCAGAATGGAAGTCTGACCGGGGCCGGTCTGAATAGCAAGTTTGACGGTTCCATTGGGCTGGTGAAGTGGTCGCCGCATCCAAACTCGCCTGTTGCCGCAAACCTCACGTTGCGCAACGGAGATTTGGCGGATCTTGCCGGCCTCGCCGGCGAGTCATCTCTAAAGGCGTCTGGAGCAGCGACGGCTGACGTTCACCTGAACGGTACATATGGCGATCCTCTGGGGTCGGCAACTGCACAAGTGCTAAACGGAAGCGTATACGACCAGCCTTTCAGTAAATTTTATGCGCAAGTCAAGCTGGCTCACGAATTAGTAACCCTTTCCCAGCTCGAGCTGGATGTGGCGGGAGGAAAGATCTCTGCAAACGGCACTCTCCGGCATCCGGCAGACAGTTTCACGAGTGGTCACATCCAAGCGCAAGTTAATACAGATCACCTTCAGCTCGCCGGTGTAAACATGCTTGCAAAGCAGAATGCCGGAGTGGCTGGGGTCATCCAATTGGCAGCTAGCGTCGGGTGCCGAGTTAGAGAGTAAAAACAATCAAACAACCATCGAAGTTTCAAATGTTACGGCTGACCTGGCGGCGCGCAGTCTTCGCGTTCAAAACCAAGAGGCGGGCAGCCTTGCGGCGAGCGCCCGCACAAGTGCCGGGAATGTGGATTATCATTTGGATTCCGACTTTGCGGGATCGAATATCAAAGTGCAAGGCCGTACTGCGCTTGCCAGGAATTACGCAACGGACGCGAGCGCATCCATTCACGGTTTATCGGTTGCTAAGGTGCTGCAGTTGGCTGGGCAGGGTGCTGTTCCAGCAAGTGGGCAATTGACAGCGGATGCCCATGTGAGTGGTACACTTACCGATCCGAATGCGGATCTGAGATTTACGCTGGCTAAAGCAAATATCTACCAAGAGCCGATCGACAGTTTCAATGGTGACATTCATTATTCGAATAATTTGGCTGAGGTTCGGTCCCTCAATCTCAAGGCCCCCGCAGGAGAACTGACCTTAAACGGTAGTTTCAATCATCCCGCTAATTCTTTTCAAACCGGTTCGCTCAAAGTAAATCTCAACAGCAGCGATATACAGCTTGGCCGCATCGAACATGTTGTACAAGAGAAGCCTGGCTTCGGTGGAACTCTGAAACTGGCTGCGGATCTTTCAGCGAATTTGCAGGACGTGCGCGGAAAAACCGAGTTGCTGATCGGAAAGTTAAACGCAGATGCATCAGCAGCTGGGCTCCGCCTGAACAAGAGGAGCCTGGGCGGATTGAATTTCACCGCTCGTACCGACGGATCGAATTTGAAATTTCGTCTAGACTCAGATATCGCTCAGAGCCGGATTGTAGGCTCGGGCCAGGCACAGTTGACAGGCGAGTATAGCGTAAATGGCAACTTTTCTTTCAAGAACATCCGGTATTCCAATTTAGCGCCATTTCTGGCGACGGAGACCACAGGTCCTCCGCCTTTCGACGCGCTGGTGGAGGGGCAGGCCTCGATCAGCGGCCCGATGCTAAACTCCGATGCGCTGACCGCTCGCCTGCAATTAGACCGGGTCGATTTGCGAACAAACTCGCAAACTTCGGCGACGGGCGCTCCTGCGGTTAGAGCAGTTGAGCTCCAAAATAAAGGGCCGATTTTGGTTGCACTTAGTCATGAGGTGGTTCAAGTTGAACACTTCGAGATTAGCGGGAGAGACACTTCCATTAAAGCCGCTGGTTCAATAAATCTGAAGAATCCGAATGAGCCGCTCGCGCTAAAACTGGATGCGAATCTGGATCTGGGTCTTTTGCAGGACGCGGACCGTGACTTCTATTCGTCCGGCTCTGTGATAGTAGACGCAAACATAAGGGGCAGCTTTAGCGATCCACGCGCGAATGGGCGCGTCGAACTTAAGAATGCAAACGTAAATTATGCGGGTGCGCCGAACGGCTTATCGAACGCAAATGGCACGATTTTATTGAACGGCACGAATGCTACGATCCAGAGCCTAACCGGCGAAAGTGGGGGAGGCAAAGTTACTCTGGGCGGGTTTTTTGGGCTGGGCGCAGGCGTTCCGACTTTCAATTTGCGGGCGAACGCTACCAGAGTGCGGGTGCGCTACTCCGGAATTAGCGCTACCTCGAATGCGGCGATTACCCTGGCCGGCAATTTGAAGCGATCGTTAATGTCGGGCACGGTCTCGATTGAGCGCATCACCTATGCTGGTTCGACCGACACAGGTTCGCTCTTATCCGTAGCCTCCACTCCGCCCAGTGAGCCCTCATCGCCGTCACCGCTACTTTCAGGCATGAGATTGGACGTGCATGTCCTAACAGCACCTGATATTCAGGTGATTTCAACTTATGCTAATCGTTTTTCCATAATTGCGAACCTAACTCTGAGAGGGACAGCAGAAATACCCGGCATGTTGGGCCGAATTACAGTTACCGACGGACAACTGGTCTTTTTTGGAAATACCTACACAGTGACCACGGGTACGATCAATTTCTATGACCCGACCTCAATCTCCCCGATTCTGAACGTTTCGTTGGATACCATAGCACAGGGTGTGAATGTAACGATCGGTGTAACAGGGGCCATGGACGATCTTAAATTGAGCTATCGCTCTGATCCCCCACTTACCTTTGAGCAGATCGTCCAATTGCTTGCGACGAATACCACTCCAGCGAACCCGGTTATCGCAGCGCACCAGCCCACTCCGCCTCAACAGTCATTCAGCCAGATGGGAGAGTCGGCTGTTTTGGGGCAGGCGGTTGCTAACCCGCTCGCAAGCAGGGTTCAGAGGGTATTTGGCTTGACTCAGCTAAAGATCGACCCGTCTTTCTCGGGAAGTAACGGGCAGCCATCGGCACAAGTTACTTTGCAGCAGAAAGTTACAAGTAACATAACGTTCACCTACATTACCGATGTCAGGCAAACTAATGGGCAGATTGTGCGTATTGAGTGGGATTTAACTAATAGCTTATCCGCGGTAGGTTTGCGGGATTACAACGGCAATGTCAGTGTGGAGTTCTTTTATAAGTTTACCCGCAGATAAGCTAAGACTTAGACAATGAGAATACTAGTATTTGGCCTGTCAATTAGTTCGGCATGGGGGAACGGTCACGCAACACTTCTGCGAGGCCTCTTTCGAGCACTCTACGCACAAGGGCACGAGATTGAGTTTCTTGAGCGGGACACTTCTTATTATGCTGCCCATCGCGATGCGCCCAGCCTGCCTTATGTCAATATTCGCCTATACTCAGACTGGAACAATAGCCTGCCTCTTATAAAAGGGCTGCTGGCTGATTCGGACGTTTGCGTAGTTACGTCTTACTGCCCGGACGGGGCGGCGGCTTGCGAGCTCGCGTTAAACGCGGACGATACGCGAAGTGTGTTCTACGATCTGGATACGCCGGTGACGCTGAGCCAGCTCGCGAAAGGCGAGACCCCACCCTATCTTCCCGCCCAAGGACTAGCTGGCTTCGATCTTGTCCTAAGTTATACGGGTGGTGAAGCGCTAAACCAGTTAAGGAGCAGATTGGGAGCGAGAACCGTCGCCAGCTTGTATGGGTGGGTGGATCCGGAGAGCCACTCTCGTGTTCCGGCTTGCCCGGAATTTAGCAGCGACTTGTCTTATCTGGGAACCTACGCTGTAGACCGGCAGAGATCTTTAGAAGAGCTGCTGATAACACCAGCCTGCGAGCTATCAAAGTACCGCTTTGTCATTGCGGGCGCTATGTTCCCGAAGCCGGAGGAATGGCCCAGCAATGTCCGGTACTTCTCGCATATTTCGCCGCCCCAGCACTCGTCGTTTTACTCGTCTTCTCCGCTTACTTTGAGTGTCACGCGAGGCACGATGGCCGCCCTGGGCTACTGTCCTTCAGGGCGGCTGTTCGAGGCGTCCGCCTGCGGCACTGCCGTTTTGAGCGATTGGTGGGAGGGTCTGGACCAGTTCTTTACACCTGGAGAGGAGATCTTGATCGCGAGATCGACATCGGAAGCAGTCACAGCCTTGACCGCGGACCGAGGATTACTGGTGCAAGTGGGAGCGCGCGCAAGGGAACGTACACTGGACTGCCATACCGCGGCGCACCGGGCTCAACGCTTCATTAATCTCATCGAGCGCTCGCCTGATACGGGCGGGCAGTTGAAAGAGCCCGTGAATGGATTGCTGGGCTTGCCCAGGGCGAGGGCCGGCGCTTCGCTTTCGGCGGCAAAGACCTAAGCATGTGGGGTATTATTCCGGCGGCTGGTATGGGAAGCCGAATTCAGCCGCTTGCGTTTTCCAAGGAGTTGCTGCCGGTCGGTACTTACTTAGTAGGTTTTCAGGAGCGCCCTCGAGCTGTAAGTGAGTACCTGATTGAGCGTATGGTGGAGGCTGGAGTCGAGAAGATTTGTTTTGTGATATCGCCTGGCAAGTCGGATATCATGAATTACTTTGGCGGCAGTGCGCTCTCTGCAAAGATTTTTTATGCAGTACAGCCAAAGCCTGAAGGTCTGTGTGATGCGATTTTCCATGCGCTGCCGCTGGTTCCTGCCGGGGAACACGTGTGCATCGGGCTCCCGGACACAGTCTGGTTCCCGCAAGGCGCCCTTCGGACCTTGCCCGATGGCGTCCTCTCGCTGCTGCTCTTTCCGGTTGAGCATCCAGAACGCTTCGACGCAGTGGTGACTTATCCAGATAACAGGGTGAGCGAAATCCAGGTGAAAAGCGAGAGTGCTGCCACTAAGTGGGTGTGGGGAGCTCTAAAAATGCCCGGATCAGTGTTAGCTGAGCTATATCAGATCTGGCTAGAGGCTAAGGACGAGTATCTAGGTACGCTGATCAATAGATATGTTGCCCGCGGCGGCACCGCCATGGGTCTAAAAACAGGTGAATGTTACGTGGATGTCGGTACGCTGAACGGCTACCGCGAGGCTCTTCGCGTGCTTGACGCAAATTGCGCTGTGCGCCAGCAAGTTGAATAATCCACCGACTGTGGCCGCGCTCGAAGTCGTTGACAAACTCTCGCGCTGGGTTGAGATCGCCTCCGAGTGGCCGGTTCTGGAGGCAAACGCGCCGAATGTAACTCCTTTTCAGACTCCTCAATGGCAGCTTACGTGGTGGCGTCATTTCGGAAGCGGCGATCTCCGAGTATTCGTCTTCAGAGACGGCGAGGGAAGGATGATCGGCCTTGTGCCTTGCTTTCTTCACTATTGGGCAGACCGCCGGCAACTTACTCTCATCGGCTCGGGCATTTCAGATTATTTAGAGCCAGCCATAGCTCTAGGGTTCTATCAAGAGATTGTAGTCTGTTTACGCGATTACCTTGCTGCGATCGGCGATTGGGATCTTTGTAACTGGCAAGATCTGTCATTCGGTACGCCGTTAAATGCGCTCGGATTGGCTGAATGCTTAGATGTGCAGTGCGAGCCTGATTCGCCCTGCTCGGCGATTGCTCTTGAGGACGGTTTTTCTGAGTTCTGGGCTAGTCGGCCGAGCGGACTTCGACGGAACCTGCGGCGTTATCGCGAGAAAGCCGAGCAACTCGCCCCAATTGACTTTGCTACAGCAGGATACGAACCGGAGTGTTTGGAAGCGCTTATCCGATTGCACTCGGCGCGCTGGCGAGTGCAAGGCCAGCCGGGGATGATCGCCGCTAACCGCTCTACCACTTTCTTGCGGGACGTTGCCGAAGCGTTTAGCGGACGACAAATGCTGCGTCTCTTTTCGGTGCGCTTTCAAGGCGAAATCGTGGCCGTGATCATGGCCTTCGAGTATCGAAAGGTACTCTATGGGTATCTAAGCGCCTTTGATCCCTCCTATGCTGATCTCGGTTTTGGAAGAATGATTCTCTTTGAGACGATTCGTTATGCTTTTGAAAGCGAGTGCAAATACTGGAACTTTCTCCGGGGGAGTGAATCTTACAAGTCGGATTGGGGCGCAGTTGTCATTCCGAAGTCACGTCTGCTAATTAAGCCGACGGAGGGGCGAGAAGACAAGATTAGATTGTAGAGCTTTACGTAATCCTCGCACATGCGGTTCGCCGCGAAATGAGTCTCTGCTATGGTGCGACAGGTCTCGGACGAGATGTGGCCCGTATTCAAAACAGCCTTGGCCATCTCTTCCTCGGATTCAACTATGAAGCCGGTTAGCCCATCGTCAACAACCTCCGGTAAGGCTCCTGAACGAAACGCAATCACGGGAGTTCCCGAGCTGATGGCTTCCATTGCCACCAGTGAGCTCGTCTCAGAAACGAGACTGGGAACGAGTAAGCTGTGCGCATGTGCAAGGAGATCGGCTTTGCGCTTAGTATCTACCGGGCCGACGTAACAGCGTTGATCATCTAAGAGCGGCTTAATTTGTTCCTTGAAGTACGCCTTATGTGCGCTGAAGGGATGTACAGGGCCCGCAACAATAAGCGGAAAATTCAGGCGATGTGCGACTTGAAGAGCAACATGCGCACCCTTCTCCGGGCAGACCCGGCCTAGCCAGAGTAGATACTTCTGGCGATGGCGCAGCTATGAAACTTCTTGAGATCGATCCCATTTGGAACGATCGGGAGCGCTTCAGCCCCGGCACGGGAACCAGCCTGGTTCCTGGAAACGCAATTTAAAATAAGGTCGGGCTCTTCGAACAGAGTAGGCGGATACCAGGCAAGCGGCAGGTGCAGGGTAGCGAGTTGCGGGGTACTGTAGCATCGAGGCCGATAAACATGAAAATCGAGCCCGTGAAAGTGAATCAGATCTATGCGGTTGTTCTCAAGCACTGCCTCGATCGCGCGCCCGTGTGCTTTCTGAGCATCCTCGCGCAGTGAATCCGTAATTTCCGTAGGAGCAGCGGGCGTTTCGATGAGTTTTCCATGTATCGCCGAACCTTTCGCTGCAACGACGATGGAACGGCAGCCGGCCTCCACCAGGCCCTGATCGAGCGCATAGAGGATTTGCTCGGAGCCGCCCGCGGAGCTGGAACTTACGGGAAACAGTGGGTAGGCAACGCTCAGAATGCTTAACGGAGCGGAATCTGATTGCAAGTGCATCGTGCTGCTCAGAAGTATGGAGGCGCCACGGCTTGTTTTCGCTACAATTAGAGGAAACCAATGCTTCTACTCAGGTGGCTTTGCGTTAATTGAGGTCTTTGGATTCAAATTAGAATGATTGAGTTATTTACCGATATGGTGCGGTACCGGCAGTTGATTTGGGCGCTTGCGCTCAAGGAGTTGAAGATTCGCTATAAACGCTCCGTCTTGGGGTTCCTATGGGCGCTCTTGAATCCCCTGCTTTTGATGGTTGTTCTCTCGGTTGTCTTCTCAACGATTATGGCGGCTACCATACCGCATTTTGCAATCTTCCTGTTAAGCGTTCTGCTGCCATGGACATTTTTCTCGCAATCCCTCTCGTACGCCGCGGAATCGATTGTCGGGAACGGAGATCTGATAAAGAAAGTTCGAGTCGCGAAATTAGTTTTCCCGGTAGCGGCAGTTGTATCGAACATGATCAACTTTCTGCTCTCTCTGATTCCGCTTGTCTTGATAGTTATCGCAATGCGTCATCCGTTTCACTTAACCTGGTTTTATTTGCCGGTTCCACTCCTGGCGCTCACTTTATTTACCCTGGGCGCGACCTTTTTCTTTGCGGCCGCGAATGTCTACTACCGTGATGTTGCGCACATTTTGCAGGTGCTACTGAACGTTTTATTTTACGTCACTCCGATCATTTACTCCATCGACCTGATCCCGGCAAAGGATCGCTGGCTGTTAAAATTGAATCCATTGCAATACATGCTAAACGGGTTTCGGCTAAGTGTTTATTACGGCCTCATGCCCTCTGCGAACTCGGTTATTGCGTGCTTCGTCTGTGCCTTTGGCATGTTAGCTTTCGGGTTCTGGATTTTCCGGAAACATCAAGACGAGTTCGTTTTCTATGTATAAGACGAGCGGGATGGACGTAATTGTCGTCAAGGACGTTGTCCAGCGATTTCGGGTAATTCATGAGCGCCCCGACACTCTGCGCGAACTATTCTCTAAGTTCTTTCGTAAGGAAGTCAACTATCACGATTTCGAGGCGGTGAACAAAGTCTCATTCGTGGTTCGAGCCGGCGAGATGCTCGGAATCATCGGTCGGAATGGTTCCGGCAAGAGCACGTTGCTTAAGATCATCGCGGGTATTTACCGGGCGACGAGTGGCACTGTTCAAGTCCATGGTTCCATCGCGCCGCTGATCGAACTCGGTGCCGGCATGCATACCGAACTAACCGGCCGCGAGAATATTCTTCTAAACGGCTTGCTGATGGGATTCTCCAAACGGCAGATGCTCGAGCGGGAGCAAAGAATTATCGACTTCGCGGGGATCGGCGACTTTATTGATGTCCCGGTAAAGCAGTATTCAACGGGAATGTATTTGCGACTTGCCTTTTCTGTGGCGACCGAAGTTGATCCCGACATTTTGGTTATCGACGAAATACTAGCCGTTGGCGATCTTGCTTTTCAGAGTAAGTGCTTTGATCGTCTGAAGCGGTTTCGAGAGTCTGGCAAAACCATCTTGTTTGTCACTCACAGCATGGATCAGGTAATACAGCACTGCGATCGAGCGGTCCTCCTAGACAGAGGTTGTTTGGTGTTCGATGGAGAACCCGAAGGTGCTGTGAACCTGTATAAGGGGAACGTCTTACTCCCACAGGCGACAGAGCTCGTCGGGGCGGCAACCGGCAATTGAAGCGACTTACTTGATCACGCCGGTACCAGGCTCTTTGAGACGGGCAGATGGCGCTTTCTGGATGTGATGGCTATCTCTATGACGTTCGCAATCGGCCCCACGATAGCGAGCGCGTAATAGGGAGCATGCACGTTTTCGTAGAGCCGCAGGATCATCTCTACCAGGGCCACCAAAAACGCGACCAGGCATTGCGCCCAGCGCGGCTTCACGGTGGTTCGTGGATCCGTGATCATAAAGAAGATGAAGAGCTGATACATGGGGCCGGTAATTGGCGCCACTTCCGCCAGGAACGGGTGCCCGGTGATGAAACTTCGAATGAGTGCCAGCGCGATGAACGAAACAACGTATGTCGCCGTGATGTGAAATCTCTTAACGCGTATCACGATCAGCACGCCGAGAACCCAGACGATGAGCATGGGCCAGATGGTGTTTCCCCACTGAATGCTCAGTGTCAGCGACATACTCAGGTACCAGCAGGAGCATCGCGGAAATGGCGAAATTGGACGGATTCCAGAGATGGCGCCCTCGCCATCGAATGACATATTTCGACATAATGGCGAGAATGCTGCAGAAGGCGTACGGCCAAAATGCGGGAGATCGCAACAAGATGCCGACACTAATGCCGGAAATGTACGCGCTCGCTAGATGAGGGAATTTTTTGTAGAGTAAACCGGCCAGCACGATCTCACAGGCCATGGCTACGGCAATGGCCAGGAGCGTGCGCGAGAGACTCTCCAGCAAGCCGAACGAGAGTTGGCTGATAAGGAGAATAAGCGTGATGAAAATGGGCGGAAGATATCGATTATCGGCGCCAAAGAAGCGGGATGTAAGTGAGGGCCGCGAAGGTTTCGTGCTGCCCAAATCCGGTTGCGTGTTCTGTGCAAGCTCACTCATTCAGGCTCCTCGATTTTGTGAATTATGTTTAGCCGCGGCGAGCTGAGGATTTGCGCCCGCCCGGAAGGCCAGCGGATCTCTACACGGTCCACGCTTGTACTTCTGCCAATGCCGAAATGCAGCCGGCGCTGATTTTGCGCACAGAACCCGCTGCCACCCGAAACTTCTTGCACCTGCTCCTGACCGTTCCAGAATACCCGGACCTCAGCTCCTATTGCGCTGCGATTGCTGGAGCGGCCTTGAAGTTGAAATTCGATCCACTGATTCTTTGGCGATACTTCGTTCTTATACAACAGCAAGGGACCCCGCTGATTTGCCGTTACTGCGTCGAGCGCTCCGTTGTTGTACAAATCGGCTAGCGCCACCGCGCGGCCGTCGAACCGATCAGTCACGCCGACGAGTTGCGAAACTTCTTTGAACTGGCCGGCCCCATCATTGAGCCATACGCGTTTCTGCTGATAGCCGGATAAACTTCGGCCGCGCAGCGACGGCCAATTTGCCGCGTCGGAGATGATGGCCTTATTGCCACCAGCCACTTTCGAATAGTCGTACCAGTAGCTCTGGTCCTGATCGAGCGAAACGTTGCCGTTGACTTCGTAAAGATCCAGGTATCCGTCGTTGTTCAAATCGCCAAACTGCGTGCCAAAACTCCAGCCCCCCAACTCCACGCCCATGGCGTTCGCCATATTTTCATACTTCACGCTATCGCCTGACGTGCCAGGCTGCGGCATCCATAGGTTATTCCCCTGCACCAGCACGCCTTCTTCCGAAATATTCGAGACGAAAATCGAGTACCGCCCCTGGTTCAAAATGTCGCCTACAGATGCGGTCATACCGCTCTTCGGCGCGTAACCGACTCCAGTTTGTTTTCCTACTTCGCGGAATCTCTTGCCGCCTTCGTTGAAGTAGAGCTCAGACACTCCATAATCATTAGCGACAAAGAGATCGGGATATCCGGTTCCTCTCAGATCGGCAGCTACGGCGGCTAATGACCATCGCCGCGAGTTGATGCCCATTTTCTCTGAGACCTCTTCAAATTGGCCATTGCCGAGATTATGGAACAGATATTTACGGCCGCCATTTTGGGCGTATTCGAAGCTCTCGGGCATGATCTTCGTCGTCTGCAGCTTCCAGAGATTCACGCGCTTCTGGATAATAGCCGCCCAGAAAGAGGTCGAGCTTGCCGTCTCGATCGTAGTCGAACCAGATCGCCGTGTTCGCGTTGATCCAGGGCGGAAGGCCGGCGGTTTCAGTGACGCGAGTGAAATGTTTTCCGCCGTCGTTATGATAAAGCTCCGGCTTACCCCATTTATAGATGAGAACGTCCTCGTAACCGTCGTTGTCGTAATCGCCCCAGACCGCGCCCATCGTTACACCCGTGCCTGGCTGGTTCAGGTCACCGAGCCCGACGCGATCAGCTACATCCTCAAACGTGCCGTTACCCAGGTTCCGGTAAAGCGCATTATGGCTTCCTTCTCCGCTGTTGGAAACGTAGATGTCGTCCCATCCATCACGATCGAAGTCAACGATAGAAACGGCCGCGCCCATGGAAGCGACCTGTTCCATGATGTGCTTCAGTTTGGGATCGAGCGTGGGGGCTTTATGGACGAAATTGATCCCAACTTCTTTCGAAACTTCACGGAAGCTAAATCCATAATGCGCGAGGGCAGCTGCGCGGTTTTTTGCGTCGTTTTGCGATAATTCGGCGCTCTGCCGTCTCTGCATCACCCGTTTGTAGGCCAAAGGAATGAGTAACAGGCTGATGAAGACCGCTCCAATTAGAATTCGAATTATCTTACGTTGCATCTCCTGGAGACCTCAACATTCTTCCACTTTCATCTGGTTCCCGAATACCAGAGCTCGGTTGAAACATTGGCCGGAGCAAGGTAACGCGTATGGAAGTCCTGCCAGTCTGATTTGTGAAGCCGGTAAACCTGATCGTCTTCCAGCGTGGTAAGTGGCCCTGTGTAATTCTTCATCGAATGATATGGAAGAGGCAGCACGGTCGTCGAGTACCTAAAGCTGTAGTCACCCTCCTTCATCCACCCGTCTCCTACAAATATAAAATCGCGAGACCAGCCCTTGGATGGCGGGCGGCGCGGCACGAAATTGCAGACGCAACTCGTCTCCGCTCGTGGCGATTACAAATCGATCATCGACCTTTTCGAGCAGAGGCCGCACATCCCCGTAGCGCGTGTAGTACCCCTCCAAGCTCGGCCACTTCTCGCCGCTCTCACTTAGCTTGTTGTAATCCGGAAGTTCGGGCGCGAGCGCCCTGCTCTGCACGATTTGTGAAAAGCCCCGGTGTCGCAGGTCAGCTTTCTGTAAAGGCATCTGCTGGGCTTTCACGTCATCTTCGAAAGCGCCGTTCGCCCAAGCCAGCTTGTCCCAATAGATTTCCAGGTTCGTTCGAAGACGCAATTTACGAGGTGCACCTACCTGAAAAACTCCCGTCAAATCGAGAACCAGCGTCTTCTCTCGACCAGCCGGCACCCCTAGATTGCTTCTTACTTCGATCCAGCGGCCCTCTCGATTGGGCACTTCGATGCTCATGTCTCGCGGCTTCGCCCGTGCGCCCTGGCTCGCCGCGACTAGAATCCCGTCGTCCCACGGATGTAGCCAGCCTTGGCCAATTAAATACAAACGACCATCTCGAGGCGCTTCGGGCGGTAGCTCAAGCTCTACCCAATGATCTTGCGCAAGGCCCTGATAGGATCCGAGCTTAAACGTATCCAGATACTTACCATCCAGATCGTGCACAGCAGCGCTCACATCCTGGCCACGATCATCTGTCGCGCTCCGAAATGCCCGGGGTGTATCAGTGACATAGACCTTCAAGGCTGCTGCGGGAAGCAGCCACCCGCTCATCGGCAAAAATCTCGGTATCCGCCGGGTGATCCACGGCCAGCAAACCGTAATAGTCGATGTAATAAGTCTCCCAATATTCGTCTGTCACTCGCACGTCATAGAGGCCATCCTGCGGCTTTAGCTGCTCACCGTTTATTTTGAACCATTCTTGAGTTTGAGAGACGCTCGCGAAGCGGCCCGAGCCATCATGCGCTCCTAATGCTGCCGACATCGGCGCGACGTCCTTTACGAAATGCATCCCATGGCCGTTCCAGGTATAAAGAAGCGGACAAGATCCTTTCAATCGCTGCGCAGCTACGAGGGTCTGGTTTGCTCTCAGCGCAAACTCCGTCTGAATCAGGCCGTTCGGCCAGACAATGCGCGCGAACTCGGCCCCAGGATGAGTGCCGAGGCCAAAATGCAGAATAGGTGATGCGATGATCTGCATCTGGGTAAGAAGCTCGGACCGGACCTCTATCTCACCGCCAATGCCGAATGAGTTTATACGTTGGTCGCCATTTGTGGTTGCCGCGCGAGGACGGATGTCCTGCCAGTGATACGGTTTCGTTCCGCGATTGACTCCTTCCAACGCATGCCCGTCCGCTGAAAGGCCAATCACATTCAGCCGTCCATTCACGTTTGCCGCGATTAATCCCCGATCGTTCACGGGTAACCTGTTGGACATCGCTGAAAAGGACTGCCCGTCGGACAAGAAAACCTGATCGTTAACAAGCAGATCAAGCGCGCCATTGTTATCGAGGTCCGCTACTCCCAAGCTTGGCGGCGCCGATGCTCCGGCCGGCGGCTTCGCTCTCGCGAGTTCAACGACTGTCCAATCGCTGCCCGCTGCGTGATCCGACAAGCTCATCACGCGAAAGTCCGGCTGCAAAACGATGAAATCCGCCAGCCCATCTCCGTTTATATCAGCGGCAGCCAGTCTTAGAGACTGACCACTTAGTTGAGCCGGCGTGGTGCGCAGCCTATAATCTCCCAAGCGCTCGTTCGCAAAGATCTTCAAGTGCCCTTGCTTATCCAGGAGAGCGACATCGGCATCCCCATCTCCGTCCACGTCGGCGCTCGCGAAATCAATCAGTCCATCGACGTCTTTGAACGGCTTGATCACCGCATAGGAGCCATCGCCATTATTTCTGAGTACCACCGGCTCGCCTTCCGGAACTCCAAGCACGACGTCTAAGTCCCCGTCGAGATCGATGTCGAAAGCCCACGCGCCCGTATAGCTCCCTTGGACGATAGCGGCCGGCAATTTGGTGCTGGCAGTAACGTCCTCGAATTTGCCCGGGCTCTGTTGTTGATAAAAACGCAGGCCGCCATCTGTCGCAAATACGAAATCGGTTTTGAAATCGTAATTCAGATCCGCCGGGAGGATTGCATTCTGAGGAAGGAAAAGTTCCGCGGCATTCTTCGCCTTCGGAAACGGCAACTGCGCTCCATTGTTCAAATGCAGCGCCTGATGATCAGCCCAGATAATTTCAGCCTCGCTCTTATCATCCGGAACAAAAGTTCCGATCCAAGTGAGTGGGCCTGCACCGGTAATTGCAACCGGCTGCGAATCGAAGTGAAGTGTTGTGTCCGAAGGGCTGGGTTCAGAGCTGGGTGATGGAAGCTTTAGAAATTTGAGAAATGGTTCGGCCGCCGAAGTAACCGGAGTCTTCACTTCATCCAGACTCTGCCGGTAAGCGGGCACGCGAACTAAGACATTTCGCAGAAATTGCGCCTGGACCGCTGCTTCATGCGCGTTCGGGCCCTTCGCCTGTTGCTCTAACATCGAAAACTGCTGCTTGGCTGAGGCAGGCCATTGCGGAGCGCTCTTCGCCAAGCTTGCCACTGCTCGCTTCAGGTCATCGCTATCGTTGCGCTTGGCAGATAACCTGACTACATCGATCAAAACAGCAATGTTGTTTGGCTGCGCTTGCAGAATTTGATGGAGCAGAGTCTGAGCCTTCGCATCCGTTGCCGCCGAGTTCTGCCGTTGGGTTTCCTGAGCGAGTCCATACAGAGCCTTGAGATTGCCTGGATCGAGCGCCACAGCCTTTGCGAAATGAGCTAGTGTCTCGTCGACCTTGCCGCGCCTGCTCTCGATGGCCCCGAGAAGCGCTTCTATGCGGCTGTTTTCTGGAACGAGCGCTTGAGCTTTCTTAACACTCTGGTATGCGCCGTCGTAGTCCTGCTGTCGGAACTGAAGTAATCCCAAGTCGGCCCATCCCGCAGGTTCTCCAGCAGCGATCTGGGTGGCTTGGGTCAAGCCTTTCCGCGCGTTGACATCCTCTCCCGATTGGAGGGCCGCTAAACCCAGATAAAAGGCCGCGCAGAGATCGCGGTATCTGTCGGTTCCGACCATTGGAAGGTCCGATGAATGCGTGCAAGCATTCGCGAACAAAGCGATGCCCAGCGAGACTAAGCTAAGAAGCTTCACAATCAAATAAGTCAGCTAACTAGAAGGAATGAAAACCCTGCGCATTAGCGTAACAGTCTGGATTGATGGTGTCCTGCATTGCGTGTTGGATGCTGCTCTCCACCTTTGGATTGAGAGCCCGAGGACACGATTCGGGCGCGGTAATGATCTGCTACATTGCTCGAAGAAGTCTCGCTTAACTAGTCATGGAAGCTTCCGCTATCATCGCGATCCTTGGCATTGCCATGCTCGGAGTAGCGAATGAATCCGCTACCGGCGTCCGCTTTGTGAATGTAACGGAGAAAGCCGGAATCAAATTCGTCCACCACAGCGGTGCCCAAGGAAAGAAATACTTACCCGAATCGTTAGGATCTGGCTGTGCATTCATCGACCTTGACGGCGATGGCTGGCCGGATATCTTACTGCTCAACGATCACGACTGGGCCAGCACTGGCAAGAGCTATTTGCCGGCGCTCTACCGCAACAACCGCAACGGAACTTTCACCGATATCACGCGGGGCAGCGGCTTGGATGTCCAAATCTACGCGATGGGCGTGGCGGTTGCGGATTACGACAACGACGGTCTGCCGGACATCTACATCACGGCACTCGAAGGTGGTCGCCTGTTTCACAACCAAGGGCACGGCCATTTTCGAGACGTAACCGCTTCCAGCGGCATTCACAATGTGGACTTTGGAACGAGCGCCGCTTGGTTTGACTACGACCGCGACGGCAAGGCCGACCTGCTGGTCGCGAATTATGTGCAATGGAGTCAACAAGGGGACAAGCCGTGCTCGATGGATGGCAAAACCAAGTCTTACTGCACGCCGGAAGCTTATAAAGGACGAAGTCTCAAGCTTTATCGCAACCTCGGTTCAGGCAAGTTCGAAGATGTTACTAAGAAAGCTGGTTTGGCTGATCAAACCAGTAAGTCGCTAGGAATAACGATTTTCGACTATAACGGCGATCACTGGCCCGATATTTTTGTAGCAAACGATACTCAACCTAATAAGCTATATCGGAATAACAAAAACGGCACGTTCACTGAAGAAGCTGTTCAGGCGGGAGTTGCTTACTCGGAAGACGGCACGGCGCGCGGCGGCATGGGAACGGATGCCGCGGATATCGGTCGTTCAGGTCATCCTGATTTGCTGATTGGAAACTTTGCCAATCAGATGATGGCGCTTTATCGCAACAACGGTAACGGGCTGTTTGCCGATATCGCTTCGTCCGGCCCGATCGGCGGTGCCAGCTTGTTGAGTCTGACGTTCGGCACATTCTTTTTCGATTACGATCTTGATGGCTACCCAGATATCTTCGCCGCGAACGGGCATCTAGAACCTGAGATTCACAGATTTCAACCGAATCTACAGTACGCGCAACCCCCCCTCTTGTTTCATAATGTCAGAGGCAATTTTGAGAACGCCAGCAACACCGTAGGACCTGATTTTATGCGTCCGATCGTAGGGAGGGGAGCAGCTTACGCGGATTTCGACCACGACGGCGATCTGGACATTCTCATCAACACGAACAATGGGCCCGCTGTCCTGCTGCGCAATGACGGCGGCAATAAAAACAACTGGCTCTCGGTTCGGCTGGTCGGCAGGAAATCCAACCGCAGTGGCCTGGGGACAATCGTACACGTGCAGAGCGCTTCTGGCGATCAGTGGCAAACAGTCCACAGCGGATCGAGCTATTGCTCGCAAAGCGAGCTCTCACTTACCTTTGGATTGAAACAGGATTCATCAGTATCGAAATTGAAAGTCGAGTGGCCAAGCGGCAAAGTTCAAGAGTTCGCAAATCTCCCCGTTAATCGCTTTGTCACCATTGACGAACTAGCGGGTTTAGCTCGTTAAGTCTCGTGCGTTGGCGGTCCGACCAAGAGCACATCCAACGTTCTTGGGCCATGCACGCCCTGGACGCGAGTCATCTCAATATCCGATGTTGCCGACGGCCCGGAGATCGTCGTCAGCGGCACAGGTTCGAAGCTGCGCATCTGGCGAATGGCTTCGGGCACTGTTCCTACGATCTGTCCGTCAAAAACAACGCAAAGATGGTAGTCCGGAATTAGGGTAAGAGCCCGGCGGCCTTCGCCCCGCGTGTGCTGCAGAACGATTGTACCTGTCGAAGCGACTGCGACAGCGCACTCAGTGATCACACCTTCGGAAGCATCCATCGCCAGAGGTGCCACTCTGTCATCACGCACGAATTCGAAACTGTCCGTTAACCAAGTCGCGCTCAGCTGAGAGGGAATGAGCAAGCGACGTTTGCCCCGTTCGGTTAGGATTTTCGCGATGGCGCCAGCTATTTCTACCTCCGTGCACTCGTATACTCGGCACCCGTAGTCGCGCAATCTGTCCGCGAAAAGGTCGAGCCGCTGCGCGCTGTCAAGAGTTCCCGATATTTGGTACTCACGCCGGATCGACGCATATTCGCGGGCGCGCTCAGATGAATTTTCCGCTGTGCTTCTGTGAATGCGCTCGAGTATGGAACTCCGCGCATCACTCACGTTGATCCTCGCCTCCGCGGGCTGCCCACCATTCGCGAAACGATTGCTTTGGAATCGCCTCCAGGTCCCGGAATTTGGTCCATCCTGCCAGCATGCCCGGCAAGCCCTGCAGGTTTTCGTCGTGTTGAAAAAGCTTTTGGCCGAGACGAGCCAGCTTTTGTGCGGCCGAAAATCCTTCTCCGCTTGCCATCGCAAATGTAACCGCTTTCATTGCCATCCGTTCAGTGAACGGAGCGTATCCCCGCTCGACCGCCTTGTTTCGTAGATGAATCAGGATCTCGGGAATGTTTATCTTGACCGGACACACTTCGTAACACGCCCCGCACAAAGACGAAGCATATGGCAGCGATTGAGAATGCTCCATGCCCTGCAGTTGAGGCGTTAGGATTGCGCCGATGGGTCCTGCGTATACCGAGCCATACGCATGTCCACCCGTCTGCGCATAAACAGGACACGCATTGAGACAAGCTCCGCAGCGTATGCAATCCAGCGTCTCGCGCGTTTCCTTGTCGGCAAGCACATTGGTCCGGCCGTTATCGAGCAGAACAATATGGAACTCGTCCGGTCCATCACGCGGGGTCACGCCAGTCCAAATGGAGTTGTAAGGATTCATGCGCTCGCCGGTGGCAGAGCGCGGCAGCAGTTGCAGAAATACTTCCAGATCCGTAAACGTGGGGATGATCTTTTCGATTCCTAAGAGGCTAATCAGAACGCGGGGAAGAGTCACGCACATTCTTCCGTTTCCTTCGGATTCCACTACGACAACCGAACCTGTCTCGGCGATTCCGAAGTTCGCGCCGCTAATTCCGATCTTCACTCGCAGGAACTTTTCGCGAAGGTAATGCCGCGCCGCTGCTGCGATATCTTCCGGCCGATCCCCGAGTCCTTCGAGCCCCATTTTCTCAACGAACAACTGGCGGATTTCCAATCTGTTGCGGTGGAGCGCCGGCACCACGATGTGCGACGGTTTGTCTTCGCCAAGCTGCACAATCAGGTCGGCTAAATCAGTCTCAAACGGCGTGATGCCGGTCGCAAGAAGGGCTTCGTTCAAGCAGGTCTCGTCTGAGGTCATCGTCTTAACCTTGATGACCTGAGTTTCGTTGTGACTCTTGATGATGTCTACTATGATCTGGTTCGCTTCGTCGGCATCACGTGCCCAGTGAACCCTAGCTCCCGCTTGGGTGCAAGCTTGCTCGAACTGCTCGAGATAAAAATCCAAATAGCGAAGAACGTGCTCCTTGATTTCGTAGCCCGCATCGCGAAGCTGCTCCCAATCGGATAACTCCTCGACCACATTCGCGCGTTTACGGCGGATCACGCCGGTCGCATGACGAACGTTGTGTCGCAACTGAGCATTTCGAAGCAGCGTCTTCGCGGCTGCCGGAAAATCTGGCGCCTCAGCCGCATGACCAACACGCACACTCATAGTTCGGCACCCTTCTTAGTCGAAGCTAATATTTCCGCAACATGAATGCATTTCACCCCGGCGCGCTGGCGGCTGAGCCCTCCTCCTATGTGCATCAGGCACGAATTATCAACTGCCGCGCAGACCTCGGCCCGCGTATTCAAAACGCAGCGGACTTTTTCCGATAACATCGCTGCTGAAACTTCCGCATTCTTAATTGCGAACGTACCGCCGAATCCGCAACACTGTTCGCTTTCCGGCAAATCCACCAGAGTCAATCCCTGAACGCTTTGCAGCAAGCGCACCGGCTTATCGCCGAGGTGCAAAGACCGCAGCGAATGACACGAGGGATGCAGAGTTACCGCATGCGGATAAAAGGCGCCGACTTCGGTAATTCCAAGTTTGTCGACTAGCAATTCCGAAAACTCGTACACCCGCGGCAGGATTTCACTTACCTGCCGGCTCAGAGATTCGTCGCACGCAGCCGCTGCCATCTTCGGGTAATGATCCCGCATCATCGCCACACACGATGACGAAGGAATGCAGATTGCCTCGACGGCCTCGAATACCCGAAGGAAATGTTTCATCAGCGGCAGCGCCTCCCTTTGATAGCCTGTGTTGTAATGCATCTGTCCGCAGCAGGTCTGGTCTGACCTGAAATCGACTGTATGACCTAGTCGCTCGAGCACGTTCACGACCGCTTTCCCGGTCTCGGGGAAGAACGTATCGTTGTAGCAAGTGATGAATAGAGAGATTCGCAAACCCTCATTCCAGCACAAGCATGCGCCACAATAGCCGGTAAAGAAAGGCCGCATGCTTCGCAAAGAACAGATGATCATTACGGTTCAACAGCATCTGCTGCAAGAGCAGCAACGGTTCCCGGGTGCTCGCGGAAGGTTCTCCTGGCTGCTCTCCGGTATTACTCTGGCCACTAAGATGACCGAAGCCAAGATCCGGCGGGCCGGCTTGTTGGACATGGTAGGCGCCGCTGGGGCGACCAACGTGCAAGGCGAAGCGCAACAGAAGCTCGACGTATATGCGAATCAGGCGCTGTTGCATTGCCTCGGCCTTCGCGATAGTGTCGCGGCGCTTATCTCTGAAGAGAACGAGGAACCAGTAACCTTTGATCGTGAGGCTGGAAGCGGCGAATACGTGATCGTGTTCGATCCGCTCGATGGCTCTTCCAATATCGACGTGAATGTGAACGTCGGAACCATCTTCTCGATCTTGCGCAGTGAGCTAAATGCCGATCCGCACGCCGCCATTCTGCAGCCCGGCAGGAAGCAGGTTGCAGCAGGCTACGTAGTCTATGGGCCTTCCACGATTCTCGTCTACACCACCGGAGAAGGGGTTTTCGGTTTTACGCTCGATCCGACCATCGGCGCATACGTACTGAGCCACAACAAGTTGCGCATGCCGGAGAAGGGTAATATCTATTCCGTCAATGAGGCCAATGCAAACAGCTTCCCCGAACCGTATCGAAAATTCCTCGCTCGATTGCGCCAGGGCGAGCTAGGACGCACGTACAGCTCTCGCTACATCGGATCGCTCGTAGCCGATTTTCACCGTACTCTTTTCAAAGGCGGAGTGTTTCTTTATCCGCCCACAATCGCTCATCCCTGAAGGTAAGCTCCGTCTTCTTTACGAAGCCAATCCACTGGCATTTATTGCGGAGCAGGCTGGCGGGATGGCCGTCGACGGACAGCGTCGGATACTCGACATCGAACCTTCCGGGATTCACCAGCGAACGCCCTTCATCGTCGGCAGCCGGGAAGAAGTTCTTGAGCTCCAAGCCTCATGGAACTAGCTGCTGGTCTGGCGAAGAGTCCGCATTTTCGATTCCGCCATAGAAATAGCTTCTTCAGCGACTCGTCAGGCTGCGAGTCTCATCGTCAGCGCAATCGACCAGTTTGGCGGTACACGGGTCATGGTCGCGACCGGCAATTCGCAGGTTCAGTTCATAGCTGAGCTAGTCAGCTGTCCGGACATCGATTGGAAGCGTGTCGAGATTTTCCACATGGACGAATACGTCGGCCTCGCGCCCGATCACCCCGCCAGCTTCCGCCATTGGATCAAGACTCATCTCGCGGACAAAGTTCATCCGGCTCGCGTCCACTATCTGGCAGCGGACGCCCCCGATCTTGAAGCCGAAATTTGGCGCTACGCTGAACTGCTGCTTGCCGCGCCGATTCACCTGGCCTTTGTCGGTTTCGGCGAGAACGGTCACATTTCGTTTAACGATCCGCCCATCGCCGACTTCGATGACCCGAGGACGGTGAAGCGCGTTGCGCTCGATAAAGCATGCCGGCTTCAACAAGTGGGCGAGGGCCATTTCCCGGACCTTAGCTCCGTTCCCAAAGAAGCACTGACGGTGACGTGTCCGGGTCTCTTTCGCGCCCGCGCTTGGATTTGCTGCGTGCCGGACACTCGCAAGGCGGAAGCAGTTCGTAATGCTCTCGAAGGCCCGATCTCGACAGATGCCCGGCATCGCTCGTCCGCCGTCATCCAAACGCGACGGTATACCTCGATAGCTCGTCTGCCTCACTGCTCCGTTCTGGGAAAACTGCTGCTTCTTAAGTTGAGGGCTTCAGGTAACGACTAAACCAGTCGAGCATGCGGGTCAACACGTCGATCTGATGCTTCTCCTCTTTGAACCCATGCGGCTCACGCGGATAAGTAACTAGTTCAGTCTCTACGCCATAACGCTTCAACGCGCGATATAGCGCGGTCGATTGGCCGAGAGGATCAATAGGATCATTCTCTCCCTGCAGAATGAGCGTCGGTGTCCTTGTATGGCTGACATACGTCATAGGTGAGCTATGCGCGAAAAGCTCCGGATGTTCCCATGGCGTCCCGAAATACCACTCGTCTCCCTCCGGCCCGTTTTCGGTTCCGAACTCCGCTCCCAGGTCGAACATTCCAGCCCCGGATACCGCAGCCTTGAAACGGTCGGTCTGAGTAATCGCCCACTCGGCCATGTATCCTCCGTAAGACCATCCGCCAATGCCGAGCCGTTTGGTATCCGTCTCGCCCCGCGCCAGAACAGAAATCGAGCCCCGCCATGATGTCCTTGAAATCGCCGCCTCCCCAGTCGGCGTGATTTGCCTTTAGGAATTCCTCTCCATAGCCGCTCGAGCCTCGCGGGTTGATCATCAGCACCTGAAAGCCGTTCGCCGCGAGCAGTTGCGCCCACGATGAGTAGCTTTCGCTGAACTTCCCTGCCGGACCCCCGTGCACATAGACAATCAGAGGCTGGAACCTCCCGGCCTCAGCCCTGGTTATTGGCTTCATTAGCGCACCCTCGATGTCGCGCTGGTCGAAGGTCTTAAAACGGAACACTTCTGCCGTTTGGAGCTTAATACCCGCCCAAGCCGATAGTTGAACGTGGCTGACTTGTCTCATCTCGCCATCTGCCGAACGAAGATACAGTTCAGGCAGCCGGTCGAATCCTTGAGCAACGAACGCAAGCGCTCCATTCGAAGCAATATCGAAATCTCCGGTCGAGAAGGGAAGCGATATCGGCTCAGGTTTGTCCTCTTTGCCGATCCGATAAAGCGCTGACCGGAAACCATCGCCTACCGTTATCATCGCCTCCGTATCGTTCCGCCATTTCACACCGAATACCGGGCGATCTAGTCTTGCCGTAACATCGCGTGCGGCCCCGCCTTGGGTTGCTTGCACAAATAAGTCATGTGGCACAGGGCCGGCCTTGTTCGCCGCCGCGAATGCGATTTCGCTTCTGCCTTTCGATATGCTCAACCCACCGAAGGGTTGGTTGGGCTGGCTAAACCGCGTAAACGCGCCTGTCTTGCTGTCGATCGTATACAGGGCGTTGTGCCAAGTCTCCATCTTCGGCTGGTCTTCTGCAACAGCCATCAGATGATCCGGCGAACTCCACTCGAAGTCGCTGATGCGCCATGCGCCTCGTGTCGCCTGACGGGTCTGCTTCGAGACCACATCGATCAACCACAAACGGCCAAGATCCTTCTCCCGATCTGCTTCTTTCGAGTCGTCTTTATCTGTTTCTTTCTTTTCTTCCGCATCGGACTTGGGTTCCGGCGCCAGGTACGCAATCTGTTTGCCGTCGGGCGACCAGCGAAATTCGCCAACCGCATTCTTACCCGACGTGAGCTGAACCGCCTCCCCGCCATCCATGCGAATGGTGTAGATTTGCGTTCGCTCGTTGCGGTCGGAAGAGAAAGCAAGCGATTTCCCGTCCGGCGACCATTGCGGCGAGCGTTCAGATTTTGTTGAAAAGGTGAACTGGCGAAATTCGTTTTTCGCCACATCCAGCATCCAGATATGCGACTCCGGCGAAGGACCCTTCGGGATCTCCGATACCGTGCAGGCAAGGTAAGCGCCATCAGGAGAAAAGGTGAGCTCATCAATACTTCGCACCTTGATCGCTTGTTCAGGCGTTAAGGGCGCAGCCTGCGCCAGCATCTGAACAATAAAGGCTAGATGAAGTGTCACGTGTTTAAGCCGGGGCATTGGCTTATCACAATAGCAGCCAAGTGCATCACGTCAAGAACTGCGATAACATTCATGCAGCATATCGGGAGTGCTGCATGCGACCTTCTCCTCCTTGGACTCTTTGGCAGCTTACGCAAATCGCATCAGTTTGCTGGCTCATCGCTGGGATTGCTCTTCTACTAAGCGCCCGGCAAGCCGAAACTCACAATGCGGCAAACCGCATCAGCCTCGGTAACGCGCAGTCCGGTTCGATCTACGCAATTACTGTGGCGGTAAAAGATCCTGCTCAGTTTCAGAGCAAGCAATCGGTCGCGGTATCCATCTCTGACGCGCAAGGCGCCGTATCCGGAAAACGGCTGCACGGCCAGGATCTCGACTTTTACTTGACTCTGCGCCCTCGAACGAGTGGCGCCGTTTCCGTAGATGTCAAACCGGCGGCGGGTGAAACGGTTCCTCAGATCGCGGCCTTCATGCACCGCATTCCGCAGAGAGGCATGGAACCTGCCGTCATCGCAGCCATGCCCAACGATACCTGGCAGAGCGCGCAGAATTTCGACTTCGGCCAAACCATCTACGGCGCGTCCGACGAACGCCCTTACGCCCCCGCGCCGGACGAGGATCGTTATGCCGCGCTTGTGAAGGGTTTTCAATGGCTCAAATTTACCTTTCGCGGCGATCATCCAAAGTTGGCGTATTTCGTCCTCGATATCACCGATCGTGAGGTCCCTTTAGACATCGATCTCTTTACGTCCGCCAAGGACGCCTCCGGTAATCCGGACGTTAAGACATTCACAGACGGTGCCTCCATCTATCAGATCGAGGCCACGCAGAACTATCCCGGCTTGTACAAGTTCCGCACTCGTATCCTGCAACCCGGCCAGACTTATTACGTTCGCATCCAGGCAAATCATCCGTCGTTTCAGTTGCGCACCTTCGCCTATCCCGTGCCGCCTTACGACAATCCTCAGCAAGCCGTCCGCACCGGGATGGATTTCCTCATCAGCATGGGCGATAGCTGGCTTTCGAATACTCCCCGCCGCGGCGCCATCGCGCTGCGCACCAGCATGAACCACGGCGACACGCAACAGTGCATTGCGTGTCACCCCACACAGTTCACCTCGCGCGGTTACCTCACTGCTATCTCTCACGGATACGCTCCCACCCAGCGCCCCGCGCTTGAATTCATCACCGACCGTATTTACAACAATCAGCGGCCGCTTTATGGCGAGCCCGGCTCAGATTGGGTCCGCGTGATTTATTCCGCGCGGACCGTGGCCAGCCGCTTGCCCGTTATCGAGCATCTCTACGAGACAAACGTCACGCACGATTCTCCCCGGGTCGACTCTTTTGAGATACCTTATGCCAATTTCCTGAAAATTCACTACAAGGACCGCAAGGAGATGCCAGGAGACGAGACCGATGGCTGTGAACCGGACGTGAGTCCGTTCGAAATCGCTTCGCAGAGCTGGGATTCTTTCAACATTCTCGCTCAGCAAACAGGCGATAAGCAGTGGCTTGTCGAGCGCGACATGGTCGAGCGCCTCGCCCTACCTTACCAGCCTCGCAACATCATCGATCTGAACTGGAAAATTCAATTTCTCGCCACCGTTGGCCGCGGGAAATACGCGACTGAGTTGAATCAACTCATCGAACAGCTCTACACTTACGAGCAGCCGGACGGGATGTGGGGATTTGCGCTCGACAAGACTTCGAAGCCGGCAGATTTCATTTCCTATCATGCCGTGCTTGCGCTGGCTCTTGCGGGCCGGCGGCCGGAAACGGATCCGAACTTGGCTCGCGCTGTTCAAACTATGCTGAAAGCTCAGCGGCCCGAAGGTAGTTGGGAAGGCGACCCGGTTTATCAGGGCTTCAACACGCCTTTTCGCGCCACTCAATTTGCGGTGATGGCTCTCTCCACGCTCTACCCAGGTCCAGACACAAAACCGCCATTGCAAAAAGGCTGGAGCGATGCGTTTCCATCTCCCCCGACCAGCCTTGCCACCGGCGATTTGCCGCTACTGCTGAGCCAGTTGGATCAGTTCTGGGACATGGCGCCACCTAAAACGCGTCGCGCAAATCCGCGATGTACTCGTTCACGACGAACAGCCGCTGGCGCGTGAAGCCGCCGCTCGCGCGCTGGGCCACATGGCCGATTCGGGATCAGTCAAATCGCTCGTCGATGCGCTTGGTGACGAAAATAAAATGGTTCAGCGAAGCAGTGCCTGGGCGCTTCGCATGATTTTAGAGCGCCGCCCGCAAATCGCTGCTGAGGGGCGCGCTGAGCTGACCGCGGCTCTCGCATCAGAGAATGCCCGCGTTCGTTGGGGCGCCACGCAGCTTTTTAATCAGCATTTCAAGTACGTAGCGGGCGACTCACAACTCCGCGCGGCGCTGGAAAGAGATTTAGACGATCCGGCAGCGGCAGTTCGCTTGAACGCGGCCCGAGGCCTATGGCAATGGTCCTACTGGAGCTCCGACGATCGCCCGGCTCGGATTAGTATCCTCTCAACGCTCGCCACGCGCTTGAACACGGAAACAGATCCAACCGTCAAGCGCGCTGTTCACGAGAGCATATACGACGTGCTCGACGAAAACACCGGTTATCTCGATGCCTGGATCAGCGCGGCCAGCACGGATCAGGACCAGGACCGCATCCGCAACGGATATGAAGCTGTCGTGCACGACCAGGCGCAGGTGCTCGCTAAGGTTCTGCGCTCAGCTACGCCGCTCGGCCGCACTGGCATTCTTGAATCGTTGTGGGACTTCCATATCCGCCACTATTCTTTGCCGCAGTTGAAGGAAGGGCAGGTCTCCGTGGCGCTGCCCGCGGTGTTTACCAAGTATGTTTCCGGCGTTCCTGATCTGCACGTTCCCGGTTACGACTATCCGCCCTATCGCGATACCGCGGACTTCAAGTACGACGTTCATAATGGGTTCTATCAGACTCGGATCGGCAATGACAGCGACCTCATCCATTTCTTCGCCAGCTCGGGTCCCCAACTGGAACAGGCCCTGATCGCTTGCCTCGAAGGCGCCGACAGCAATCTGAAGATCGAAGTGCTCAAAGCCGGCAGCACTCTCAGCGGAGCGGGCGACGCCCAATTTGCTAAAGCGGCCCTTCAGTTAACGCTTGATCCTGACAAAGCAGTGCGCGAGACGGTCAGCTATGTTTATGAAAACGGTCAGCGCGGCATTCTTAACATAGACACGCCCGGCAATCCTGATCCAGGCCTCGTCCGCACAATCGCGCAGATTCTGTCAAGCGGCGATCAGAACGCGCAGAATACCGTTCTGCCACTTCTCGCCGCTTTGCGCTCAGGCTCCGTGTGGACGCGCCAGCCGGAGATCGTATCCTCCCTTCACACGCTACTCCAAACCCAGCCTCGCGTGAAGAACTACGCGCAGGTGCTCACTGCCGCAGCCTCTTTCCCAACGTTGATGAATGAGCCGGATGTTCGCAGCCAAGTTCAGGAGGCCATCAACGATCCTGATCGCGACGTTCAGCGGGCGGCACTGCAGATCGCTCTGGAGCGCTTGGGTAATCCGGGTGAGCGCTTGGCGGCCGGGCAGCTATTTAGCCATCTCGCCAGCTCCCAGCGCAGTGTCCTGATCGAAGAAGTGACTGATCCTAAGTTTCTCGTCAATCACCTGGGCGTATCCGGCGGAGCTCTGTCGCAGGATCAAGCTTACTTTCTGGGCAAAAAGGCCGCCAATGCCCGCCCCGATCTGCTCAGCGAACCGGTCGTCTTTCAAGCTGTAATCGCGAGCTTGAGCGATCCCGATGCCAACGTTCGCGCAGCTGCGCTCGACCTACTGCGCAGATCAAAAGGCATCGAACAGCAGCCCCAATTTCGCGCTGCTCTCAACCGCATGCAGAACGACCCGAATCCCCGCCTGAAGCTGATCGCCAAGAACGTTCTATCAGGAAAGAAGCTGGGCGAGTCGCTCGCAGACGTTAAGCCGGGATCCGTGCTGGACTTCAATTACTTCGTTTCGAATGTGGAGCCGATACTGGCTAATCCGGGGGCGGATGGCAAAGCATGCGTCATGTGCCATGCCTCGCACGTCATCTTTCGTCTTCATCCGCCCGATGCCGAAGGCCAGTTCTCTCCACAAGACAGCGAAGATAACTACAAGTACGCGATGCGTGTTGTGGATATCAATGATCCGGCGCACAGCCTGATGCTGATCAAACCAACCAGACCCACCGACTCAGCCGGCAACGTCGCGGATTATCTTGCCACGCACAATGGCGGCCAGCGCTGGCCCGGTAACGAAGCGAGCTGGCAATACAAAACCATTCTGCAGTGGGTGAGAGGCGCCAACGGCACTCAACAAGCCGGCAACGCACAACAAAGGCCCTAAGCTGCTCCTCTGCTGCGACACGCAGAAGCCTCTGTTATCCTCACGGTTGCATGAGTGGGGTGGTGTTGGATGGCAAGCGGATCAGTCGCGAAATACAGGAAGAGCTTCAGCCTCGTATCGCAGCTCTGCGCGCGCAAAATAAGACTCCCAGCCTGGCGGTCGTGCTTGTAGGCGAAAATCCCGCTTCTCAGATTTACGTCCGAAATAAAATCAAAGCCTGTCACGATCTCGGAATCCGCAGTGTTGAAATTACTGCGCCCGGTGATATTTCAACTCAAGCCCTCATCGAACTGCTCGAACCTCTGACCAAGGATCGCTCGGTAAACGGCATTCTGGTTCAAATGCCGCTTCCTGCTCAAATCGACGCTGAAAAAGTTGTCAACTATGCAGTGGATCCGATGCGCGATGTCGACGGGTTCGGGGCGCTTAGCCTCGGTCTGCTGGTGCAGAACAAGCCAGGGCCGCGCGCGTGCACGCCCGCCGGAATTATAGAGATGTTGCGGCGCTATCACATACCGATCGCAGGCAAGCACGCGGTGATCGTCGGCCGCAGCGACATCGTCGGTAAGCCAATGGCCCTTCTCTTACTCCACCAGAATGCGACCGTGACGATCTGCCACTCACGCACGCGGAACCTGGCGGAAGAATGCCACCGCGCCGATCTTCTAGTTGCAGCGATTGGTCGGGCCGCCGCAATTTCGCGCGATTACATAAAGCCCGGTGCCGTCGTTATCGATGTCGGAATGAATCGCCTGACCGAAGAAGCCGATGTGCAACGGCTCTTTCCCCACGATTCGGCTCGTCTCGCTGCCTTCGCCAAGAGTCGCTCAGCGCTCGTAGGCGATGTCGATCCTCTCGCCATGCAGGAGGTTTCTTCGGCGTACACGCCCGTGCCTGGCGGCGTCGGTCCGCTCACCATTGCGATGTTGATGTCGAACACGGTCGGTTTGGCCGAAGGGAGCCTCTGGCGCAACTAAAGACTGCTCCATGTTGAAAGTCGGACTCACCGGAGGTTACGCCACCGGCAAATCTTTTGTCGCGGCTACGCTCGAAAACCTGGGATGCCATCTCGTTTACGCCGATAAGCTCGGTCACGCCGTGCTCGAACCAGGTGGCGAAGCCTACCAATCCGCATTGAACCTCTTCGGCCCTGAGATCCTCTCCCCCGAAGGCACGATCAATCGCAAGCAGCTCGGCTCAATCGTCTTCTCTTCGCCCGATTTGCTAGACAAGCTTACCGGAATTGTTCATCCGGCTGTCTTTCGGCTTGAAGAAAAAAAGCTCGCTCACCTTGCGCAGCTCTATCCCGAAGGAATCGCCGTGATCGAAGCCGCTATCCTGATAGAAACTGGTCGTTACCGGTCCTTCGACCGCCTCATTTTGACTGTTTGCAACCCCGAGTCTCAAATCGCGCGTGCCATGGCCCGCGACGGCTTGACACGTGAAGAGGTGCTGTCGCGCGTGTCCAAGCAGCTGCCCAACGAAGAGAAACGGCGCTACGCTGACTACGTGATCGATACCGAAGGCCCCAAATCGCAGACCTTGAGAGAAATTCGTAAGGTCTTTTTTGCGCTAATGCAAATGCAAGGATCCGCGCAATGAGAGGCCGGACCGTCCTCCTCGCCTTCCTATTCACGTTCGTTTTTGTTTGGTTCACGTCTCGCGCGAACTGGGGCATGCGCGAGTTCACTGCGCCTTTATTTCGCGCCGGCCTGAAATGGTCGGAGCCGATATCGGTGCACGGCGCTGGTCTTTCGCCGGAAGAGCAGAACAACATCGAAATCTACAAGTCCGCCCGGCTTGCCACTGTCTACATCACCAGCACCACGGTCAGGCGCGATTTTTTCTATGGCCCAGTCGCTTCCGAAAGCCTCGGCTCAGGGTTTCTGATCAACGACGGCGGTTTTATTCTGACCAACTTCCACGTCATCTCCGGCAGCAGCCGCATCCAAGTCACTCTGCCTGATCAGACGCAATACTACGCGACCGCGCTCGACACAGATCGCTCGGACGATCTTGCGCTAATTAAAATCAATCCGAAAAAAAAGCAGGAGTTCCTCAGGTTGGGCGATTCCGACCGTCTGCAGGTTGGACAAAAAGTGCTCGCCATCGGCGACCCCTTTGGGCTTGAAGGGACTCTGACTGTAGGCGTCGTCAGTTCTATCGGACGCGCGATCAACAGCGAAACTCAGCAGCGTTTGGAAGGAATGATCCAGACCGATGCGGCCATCAATGGTGGAAATAGCGGCGGTCCTTTGCTTGATTCCAGCGGTTCCGTCATCGGTATTAACACTGCTATCCTCGGCCGCACGAATATCGGCATCGGCTTTGCCATGCCAATCAATCGGGCGAAAGCGCTTCTCAGCGATTATCAGGCCGGGCGTGTAACCGAACGTCCCAAACCGGGAGTTACCACCGAATACGTAGCAGGGGACTTGGCCCACGCTTTAGGTCTGCCCTCGCGAGGCGGTTTGCTCGTGCAAAGCGTTGTCAGAGGCTCTTCGGAAGATGTGGCTGGCGTTCGCGGCGCCCGCGAGGTGGTGGATATTGGCAACGTAGAGCTTGGCATCGGCGGCGATCTCATCGTGGCCATCGACGGTCAGCCCGTCGAACGGCAAGATGCCCTGATCCGCGTAATTTCTCAAAAGCGGGTAGGCGATACGATCGTGCTCACCATTAGCCGCAATGGACGCAAGATCCAGCTTCCAGTGAAACTTCTGCGGTCTCCCGCAGACATCAGCTAACCTTTGCTTCTGCCTCTCCGGTGGCAAACGGGTTGAAGTTGGTTTTGTAATCGAAGTAATCCACGCCTTCGCTTCGTTTTAGAAAGTTAACCACGGCGTAAGTGACTGGGGTCATCAACGTCTCGTACGCTACTTTGATCAGGTATCCCGAGATAATCAGCTTGATGATCACGCTGGTCGGCCGGGTCCCATAAAAAGCAGCGAACATCACCACCGTTGTGTCCACCGCCTGCCCGACCACTGTCGACCCGATTGTTCGGGTCCAGAGATATCGTCCACGAGTCAGCAGCTTCATCTTGGCTAGGGTGAATGAGTTCGCAAATTCGCCGCACCAGTACGCGAGCAGGCTAGCAAACACGATGCGTCCTACGGGTTTGAACACCGCGGCAAAAGCGGCCTGATCCTTGAATTCGGGAGCCGGGGGTATGATCACCGCCGCGAAACTCAGGGCAACTAAGACGAACGAGGCGAAAAAACCATACCAGATCGCGCGCCGCGAAGCGTCGTAGCCATACACCTCCGTGAAAATGTCGCCAAAAATATAGGTGATCGGAAAAAGTATCTGCGCCGAGCTGACTCGCAAAGGTCCTACCGCGAAAAACTTGACCGCAATAATATTCGAAATCAGCAGCACGGTTACGAACAGAGTAATGAACGGGTCCAGGTACTTATATTGCCGGCTGCTCTCAAGCAGCTCAGCTAGTCCGTGCCGGGTTCCCCTTATCTGCTCTTTATCTTTGGTCGTCAGTTTCTGCTCCGGCGAATTCGTGTGTAACTCGTGCGTAATGCAGTCGAGCGCTATCTCTAAGATCTGCGCCGTACGATCTTGTCTTCGCGGGATTGTCATATGCTGGCGCTCAGCCTTGGCTTGGTCTTCCATATTACAGTTTCACTTAAGACCGTGCCGCACCGCCTTAACACTGTCCAGCCCGATCCTGAACCACTCATGGACTCTGTGGGCTACTCTCTCGCGCGTCCGGCTGGCGAATTTTTCATTTGACCGTTGACTCTTATTCGGTTTTCCGCCTGAGCCCAAAGTTTCAAGTCTCGAAAGCGCTCTGCCAACGGGAGCCGCTAAGCACTGCCCGCTATAATCGGATGGTGTTACGACTTCCGGTGGCCCTTCTTTTTGCCATCGTAGTACTTACCGGTTGCCGCAATGGGCTCAAAAGCCCGCGACAAGGTTCAGGTTCCGGCCATCGTCCAGCGCCTCCAGACCAGTTCTGGTCTTGATCTCAAAAGTCTTGACGTAGCTACCACATCCGTAACGTTTGACAAGCAATTGGCGTACGCTACTGTCTCTTTTATCCTAAGAACGACCCGACAATAAACAACGCTATGACGATGAAGTACACCCTGGAGGATCGGGACGGCAAATGGGTGGTCGTCAACGTCGCCGATTCCCAGGGTCACGGCTTTGCAGGCCATTCCGGAGCTGCACGCGACCAGCTTCCCGCCGGACACCCGCCCGTTGACTCCGCTTCGCCTGGAGACACAACGCCGAATCCGCACACTCCATCCACAGGTCAAAGGAGTCCAAACGGACAGATTCGATGAAAACGGTGGCAGTATTGGGTGGCGGACCGGCCGGAGCCACCGCGGCTGAGCGGCTGGCGCGCGCTGGCCTGAAGACGATCATTATTGACGAGAAGCTTGCCTGGGAGAAGCCCTGCGGTGGCGGCATTACTTACAAAGCTTACTCGCAATATCCATACCTGATCGAAAACGACACGCCCAAACGCTTTGTCACGGACACCCTCATTGCCGCGCCCAAATCTGGCGCTTTCAAGATGTCGCTTACCCGTCCGCTGCTCATTTACTCACGCATGGATCTCAACGGCATGCTCCTGCGACGCGCTGAAGCGGCTGGCGCCGAGATTGCCCAGGAACGCGTGCTCGGGCTTGATCGCGGCTCGCGCGGTTGGAGCATTCGCACTCGTGCTGGTAAGCTCGATGCCGATTATTGCGTCATTGCGACCGGCGCGCGCAATCCGCTGCGCGACGTAGGCACGCAATACACAGCCCAGGACACCATGTATGCCCTCGGCTATTGGGTTCCCTCCGAACAGTGTCACATCGATATCCAGTTTCTGCCCGAATCTTGAAGGCTACATCTGGGTCTTTCCTCGCGCCGGACATCTGTCGGTCGGCATCTGCGGCAAGAGCGAGTCGGCTCAATGCCTGCGTACGCGCCTCGAGCGTTATATGGAAGAGAAGGGCATTGCGCGCAAGGACGCCAAGTTCTACGGACACATGCTGCCCGCGCTCGAATCGCGTGGCTGGCGCAACAATCGCCTCGCGGGCGACGGCTGGATCGCGGTGGGCGATGCCGGCGGCCTGGTCGACCCGATTACTGGAGAAGGTCTGTATTACGCCGTCCGATCTGGCGACCTGGCCAGCCAGGTTCTCTTGAGCGACACCACTCCGGAGAAAACCGCCGAGATTTATCGCCAGATGATCACGCGCGATTTTGGTCTTGACCTCACCTATGGCGCCGGACTTGCCAAGCGCCTCTTCTGCGGTGCCATCTGCTTTGGCGCGGTACCCACGCGCATGATCGATTTCATGAAGCGCAGCCCCAAATTCTGCGAGATCATGCAGGATCTCTTCGCCGGCACTCAGCCCTACTTGGAATTGAAGAATCGCCTGCTGCGCAACGTCAACACTACCCTGCACGAAATTCTGATGAGTTTCCTGTTTCGCAAATTGATCCTCGGCGAAACACGGGTATGAACGTCGGCCAGTCCGAGCTTCTCTTTGCCCGCGCGAAAGAAAGCATTCCGGGCGGCGTCAACTCCCCTGTGCGCGCCTTCCGCGGAGTTGGCGGCACTCCGCTCTTCATCGAGCGCGGCGATGGCCCCTACCTCTACGATGTAGACGGCAACCGGTACATCGATTACATCGGATCATGGGGTCCGCACATTCTGGGGCACCGTCCGCCAACCGTGATTCAGGCGCTCGCGTCAGTGCTCGATCTCGGCACCAGCTTCGGGGCGCCGACCGGCCGTGAAGTTGAGCTGGCCGAGCTGATCGTCGACGCGGTTCCTTCGGTAGAAATGGTGCGGCTCGTAAACTCCGGAACCGAAGCTTGCATGAGCGCCATTCGCCTCGCGCGGGGCTTCACCGGCCGCGATCTCACCGATCAAATTCGAGGGCTGCTATCACGGCCATGTCGATTCGCTCTTGGTAAAGGCAGGCTCCGGCGTGGCTACCCTCAGCCTGCCCGATACTGCTGGTGTCCCTCATGCGTTTTCTGAAACCACCATCGCGCTCCGATTCAACGATCTCGATCAGGTCGAAGACGCGTTCCGCAAGCAAGGCGATCAGATTGCCAGCGTCATCGTCGAGCCTGTTGCCGGTAACATGGGATGCGTTCCGCCTGAACCCGGCTTTCTCGACGGTCTTCGGCGCATCACTCAACGCCACGGAGCGCTTCTGATATTCGACGAGGTGATGACCGGTTTTCGGCTGAGTCGCGGCGGTGCCCAGCAGCTCTATAACGTACAGCCCGATCTCACCACGATGGGCAAAATCATCGGCGGCGGCCTTCCGCTAGCTGCCTATGGCGGGCGCAAGGACGTGATGAATAGAATCGCGCCCGCGGGTCCGATCTATCAGGCCGGCA
>CAWIFY010000052.1:0-39258 GCA_963835255.1 Terriglobia bacterium
GAGTTTCCTGTCGAAGCAATGCGAGATGCGGGTTACCATGCGGCTTTCCGGGGCATGAAGGCGTATAACGGGGTCGCAACTCTGACTCGGGAGAAGCCCGAGCGAATCGTCCACGGCTTCGGCGAGGGGCCCGATAACGAAGAATTCAGGATTCTTCAAACGATCGTGAGCGGCGTCCCGATCATCAACACTTACGTTCCGCAGGGTTACTCGATCAGTCGGATAAGTATAAGTTCAAGCTGGAGTGGTTCAAGCGTCTCCGTCGATATTTTGAAGCTCATCTCAATCCCAGCCAACCCGCGGTCTGGCTCGGAGATCCGAACGTCGCGCCTGAGCCGATCGATGTTTACCATTCGGACCGTAGGGTGAACGACGTAGATTTTCATATCGACGCGCGGAACGCGTACAAAGACGTGACGAGCTGGGGCTTCCTCGACACCTTCCGGCAGCTCCATCCTGACCGCATTCAATACACGTATTGGGACTACTTCAGGAACGCGTTTGAGAACAACTGGGGCTGGCGCATCGATCACATTCTGGCAACGGCGCCCTTCGTTGCTATGTGTGTGAAAGCCGATGTAGATCTTGGGCCGCGGAGCGCGTCGGGCAGCTCGGATCACACAGTGGTCTGGGCCGAATTTAACAGATAGGCAATCGCACAATGTCCCGCTATCCTCAAAGAGGGCCCGGCAGCGACCGCGTCCCTCGTCATGGCGGAAGAAATACTCTATCTGTCGGAACTTTTGGGCGTCAAGGTCTATGACTTGAAAGGCCGCGATATCGGCATCTTGCGCGATGCCGCGCTCGTTCCGCTGATTCATCCGGTTCGCCTCGATCGCTACTTGGTAGGCGCTGGGCCGGCATGGCTCAGCATCCGCTACGACCAGATCCAATCGATAGAGACAACCGGTATTCACTTGAAAGACGAGCGCCTTACCCCCTATCACTCCGACGAATACATGCTGCGCATGGTGCGCGACCTGCTCGATCAGCAGATCATCGACGCGCAGGGGCGCAAAGTGGTGCGCGTGAACGATGTCACCTTTCTCAAAGAATGCGAGAAGGGCGGCGACGTCCTTCACATTCTGGAAGTCGACATCGGCCTTCGCTCGATTGTTCGCCGGCTGCTGCGCGGAATCGTGCCGGCTGACTCCATTCGCAAGGTCCAGAGGCGCATTCCGGCGCACTCGATCCGGTGGGAGTTCTGTAACATTCTGGAGGCCGATCCACAGCGCCGTGTCCGGCTGAATATTTCGAACAAGCTTCTCGAAGACATGCACCCAGCCGACCTCGCTGACATTGTGGAAGACCTCGGCCATGAGGATCGCGCCGCCATCTTCGACACTATGGATAGCGAAAGCGCGGCCGAGCTGCTCACCGAAGTGGAGCCCGAGCTTCAGACCCAGATCATCGAATCTTTAAATGCCGAGAAGGCGGCCGAGATCCTGGAGGAGATGGAGCCCTCGGACGCTGCCGACCTGCTCAACGAACTCGAGGAAGAGCGCTCCGAAGAAATCCTCGACGAAATGGAGCAGGAGGACAAGGAAGAAGTCAAGGAGCTGCTCGATTTTAGCGACGATACGGCTGGAGGGCTGATGGATACCGGCTATCTCGCGCTGCCTGTCGATGCAACTGTCGAACAGGCCATGCAGGAATTGCGTAAGGACGAAGAAGTGCTCGAAGACCTGCACACGATCTTCTTAACTGACGCCGAAAACCGCCTCCGCTACAGCGTGCCGCTCGCGAAACTTTTCTTTGCATCGGGCGATACTCCGCTCCAAGAGCTTGCGTCCGATCCGCTGCTATTCGTCGTCTCTAATGAACGGCTCGACCGCATCGCCGAAATGTTCGACAAGTACAATCTGCTTGCTTTGCCGGTGGTCGACGACGGCCAGGAACTGATCGGCGTGATTACCGTGGATGATGTGGTGGCACTACTGAGGCAGGAGTAGTCCACGCCGTATAAGGCAAACTCTTAGCGAGAATCGTTTAGTGCTGCTTGCGGTGGTTTTCGCCAGTGTTTCCAGAGGCCAAATGCTACGTGGGAAGCTGCTTCTCCGCTGGTGGGTCGCGCCGCGCCAGATTTTGAGTTGACGGACATGTCCGGCCGCCGCCTTTCGCTTCGCAGTCTGAAAGGTAAGACGGTGGTGCTCGATTTTTGGGCGACATGGTGTCCTCCCTGCCGCGACGAGCTTCCTGCGATCAGCCGGATTGCGTACAGCTTCTCCGAAAAGCAAGTCGCCGTACTCGGTATAGATGCGGCTGAGGCCCCAGATACGGTGCGATGGTTTCTAACTGCGCATCCAATTTCGTTTTTGATGCTTTTGATCTACGACAATGAGTCGCCGCTCGAGGAATATGGTGTCCGCGGTTACCCCTTCCTCGTGCTGGTTGATCGGAACGGAATCGTTGGGCCGCTGCCAGCTATGCGCCTGCCGAGGTGGAATCCATATTGCGCGGTAAGCTGCAGAAGCTGGTGGCGGCAGGTTATGTTTCGCCGCCCGGCAAGAGTGAAGAAGAAAGCATCCAGAAGCTAAGCGGTGTCGTTTACCCGGACAAGGCGCAGGCGAGAATGGCGAAGCCTGTACTGCAGCCGGCAGAGGAAAGGTATTTGCAAGCAGCGCTCGATTTCCGCATGCACCGGCTCGATGACGCGCTTAAGAATGTGAACACCTCGCTCGAGGGACGCCCTGATTGGGTACGGGGCTGCGCTTGCGAGAGCGCACTTTTGCCGAACAACCCGCACCCGCTCTGAAGGCTTTGGACCGAGCGATCGAGCTCTCGCCCTGTAGCGTAGCGGCTTACCAGTTGCGTGCACGGGTAGCAAAGGAGCGTGGTGACTGGCAAAGCGAGCTGCGAGATATTGATCGCATGCTGATGCTCGAGCCTAGCAACCAGTGGGCTAAGACATACAAACCCGACGTGCTGCTACGCCTTGCGCCAGATACGTCGCCAGTTCGCGGAGACGAAACTTACGCGGTCTACTCTGCAGTCTTGGCGCATCCGGTTTGGGACCATGCCGACGCCGATTCGCTCTTGCTGATCGCCGAACAAACGGGAGCAACGTATGGCGGTATGGACCCGGCAAATTGTGTTAAGCCGCCACCCGAATACCAGAAAATGTTAGACGAAGCGCCGGCCGAATACAAAGCTCGCAAAAGCAACAAAGCGCGCTTTCAAGCCAGATTTCACATCTTGCGGCCGTATCGGTTACTTAATGACGAGGAGTGTAGCGGGTTTACAGACTTTCGATTCCGGGGCAAGGAGCCGAGCGCGGAATTGGGAGCTATCTTTCGACAAACTCCCGATCGGATTCGTCTGAGCCAGTTCTTTTTCAGTCAGGTCTTTTGCAGTAAGGATCAGATGCTGGCGCTAGTTCTCGTCTCGAACTACTGCGGCGGCCTGTGTGGTGGCGAGAAGTGGCGCGTGCTCATCAAGCGCAGCGGCGCCTGGGTCGATGAAGATTGGATACGATGTTTTACGGTCTCCTGATCAAACGCTAATGAGCCCACTCGGCGATATCGGCGCTTTCGCCTGTCATGCCGGACCGCGCAACCTCGCCACGCCTCGGTGCGTCAAAAACCCACATGTTGCGGATTGCCGTCTCCGTGTGGTGCGCCGGTGCTGTCCTATGTTGCGGAAAGCAAGACGATTCACCGCCAAAGAAGGCCTCCGTTGAAGGGGTAGTAATCGATTCCCTGACAAAGGAACCACTGCGCAAAGCACACGTTTCGCTCTCTTCATCAAACAAAGCCGAGGAAGCGTCATCCTACGGAACGATCACAAGCGATGGGGGCGAATTCTCTTTCGATGGTTTGGATCCGGGTGAGTATGTTCTCTCCGCCGAGAAGATCGGCTATCTTGGCTACCCCACGCACGGCTACGGTGGCGATAGCGTCGGAAGAACTCTGCACCTTCAGCTATCGGCCGGCCAGGAACTGAAGCCGGTGGAGCTGAAACTCACCCCAGAAGGGGGCATCAGCGGCCGGATCGTCGATAGCGACGGCGATCTATGCGAACACTGTTCGATCGCAATCTTCACCTACATCTGGAAAAGCGGCAAGCGGCGGCCGGAAAACCTGGAAAGCGGCGATGACCTGGATAACCGCGCCGGGTTCCATTTCGCCGGACTGGCTCCCGGCAAGTACTACCTCTATGCCAAATCCGAGAACTTTTTCGAGAACGAACGGCGCGTCTCGTCCAAGCAGACCCGCTCACAAGGCCCGGTCCTCACGTTTTTCGGCGATACCACGGACCCGGACCGCGCCGCCCCGATCATCCTCGCCGCAGGTCAGCAGGTAACGGACCTCGAAATCCGGTTACAGGACGCAGCCGTTTATTCGATCAAGGGAACGGTTGCCGGATTGGAAACCGTAACTCTCAAGAGCGACGATCAGTGGCCCCCTGGACTGCTGCGGCAGACATATGCGTCGATCCGGCCTAAAGGCAGCTCCGATCAGGTGTTTGACTCAACGACCGCGACAGTCAGGAGGGACGGCTCTTTTGAAATCTCCGGCGTTCCGTCGGGAACCTACGAACTGACCGTCTCGCAAGCGGGCGCCTTTGCCACTATCGCCCGGACCGCGGTGGATGTCGGCGACCACGACGTGTCAGGTGTCTTGCTGCACGTAATGCCTCTTCAGTCGATATCCGGAAAGATCGAAGTTGAGGATAACAAAAGCATCGATCTCTCCGGCATGGTGGTGACTTGCGAGGATGATCAAGGCAACAGCGAGGCCAATGTAAGGATTAAGCCGGACCGCAGTTTCAGTTTCGTAAATCTCTCGCCGGAAAAGTACAGGCTCCATGTCTGGGGGGAACCTAAAGGAACGTACGTGAAGGCAGTTACTGTGCAGGGCGTTGAATTGCCCGGCGGGCTGGTCGATTTTACGTCAGGAAATCCACCTCCTATCGCGATCGTTCTTTCCACGCACGCGGCCCGCCTGCAAGGCCTTGTCCTAGCGGACAGTGCTTCCGGTGGGAATCATTCCTCCTGGAAGGTCGTGCTTATTCCTGACTCCTCCGATCCCGCGCCCCTCGGCCTCCGCAGCCGAACTGCTTCAGTCGACCAAAATGGTGGCTTCACCCTCGAAACAATCGCTCCAGGCTCATACAAACTTCATGCCTTTGAAAAGGTCGTGGAAGACGCGTGGGACAATCCAGACTTCCTGAAGCAACTACAGGCCGACGCCCAGGCGATCTCGTTGAAAGCCGATCAAGCGGCACAGGTGACGCTTCCGCTCATCTCCTCGCGGAAGACCGAACAGCTTCTCGCCAATCTTGGATTCCAGTAACTCGCCTAGTAGCGGCCCTTCGCGCATCCTGCAGCCACGCAAACCTAGTCCGAATAAAACAGATATTTTCGCCACTGGTCGTCGCTGCGCCCTAGCAGGCGCATCAGATGCCGGCTGGTGTGCAGGCTGAATGGCCGCGGCGGCCGGAGCAGCTTCATCCCAGCTTCTTCCGGAGTACGGCTGCCCTTGCGGTTATTGCAGGGATGGCAGCACGCCACCAGGTTCTCCCAGGTGGTCTCGCCGGCCCGCGACCGGGGAACTACATGGTCCAAGGTCATTTCGCCCGAAGGCAGCGTTTTGTGGCAATACTGACAGGTGTAGCGGTCGCGCATCAGGATGTTCTTGCGCGAGAGGGCCCGTGTCTGGTGCGGAATTCTCCGGTACTCGAGTAGCCGGATGACGGAGGGCACGTTGAGCGACCGCCTGGCCGAATGCACCTGTGCCGGCGCCAGTTCCTCCGCCGATGCCACGCCCTTCAGGATCAGAACCACTGCTCGCCGAGCCGCGCATATGTTGATCGGCTCATAGCTGGCGTTCAGAACGAGAACTGGCCTATGAAGCCGGTCAGGACTAGCCATCTCAGGTACCCTCCCTTGTCTTGCGAACTCCTGCGCTAACCCGTGCCCGTCAGCGCACCCGCTTCTCTCCGCTCGATTGAAGCGGAGAACTCCTAAAATTCCCGCGCCGGTCTACCCGTGCCAGCGTCAAAACCGAAACATGAGCCGCGCCGGCGCCCTTCAGCGCCTCGGCTGCCGCGCGCAACGTTGCGCCGGTAGTGAACACGTCGTCGACCAGCAGAATGCGTTTCCCGGCGATCTGCTCAGGCCGCCTGACCGAAAACGAGCCCTTCAGGTTCTCTTGCCGCTCCTGCTCGTCCAGCCCGGCTTGCGATTTCGTATAGCGCCTGCGCCGCAAATTGGCCGCTAGCTTTAATCCAAAGCGTTTAGCCACCGGAATCCCCAGCAGCTCAGCTTGGTTGAAACCCCGCTCCCATTGCTTGCGCCAGTGCATCGGCATCGCCATCACCAGGTCGAAGTTTCCCTCGCGCGGCAACGCCCGCAGCAAAAGCCGGCTGAGCGGGTCCGCCAAACTCTCTACTTTCCCGTATTTGAAGAGATGGATGAACTGCTGGAGGGAATCTTCGAAACTGCCGAAAGAGTAGGCGGCGTCGAAACTCACCATGCCCTCGCGGCAGATGGTACAAAGACCATTCCCGTCGAGCGCGTAACCCTCCAAAAAGGGAGTCCGGCACGACCGGCAGAAAAATTCCGCCTGTAATGGCTGGGGGAGCGAAAGGCAGGAAGTACAAACGGGGACGCGTGAAATGCCCAGGAGCGGTTGTTCGCAGAGCCGGCATTCGTCCGGAAAAATCAGGTTGAAAAAGGTGACAGGGGCTTTTCTGATATGTGCTATCAGTCCGCTTGGTCGATGAGTGTAACTATGTATGACGGTGCGAGTCGTGAGACTAGGGAAGGCACACCCCCACTAAATCGAAAGTATATACCATACACAGAGAAAGTGGAGCGGCCGGTTACAAAGTTGCTCAGAAATTTACCTCCCGGGGGATAACGATGAATAGCCTGCGTATCCTACTCGTCGAAGGGGATGAGCCCCGGGCTGACCGATTACTCTCACTTCTAGCTTCCTTTGGCCATTCCACTATCCCGGTACCTGATCTCAATGAGGCAAGCGAGGCCTTATTTATCCAACGTTTCGATGCGGTCTTGCTTGGTTCCGGACAATCCGCCGAAGACTCCGCCGCTTTTCTTGCAAAGTTGCGTAGCCTGGAGACTGGGCAGCGCTTCGACTCGCGGGCGGCTGTGCTCGGATGTTCGCCTTCGCTTGCCGCACTAGCCTTTCTGGACGGCTCTCTCCCCGACGTCTTCGACGCGGAAACCTTAGCCGTCGCCGTATCCCGGTTGCAAGCCGTGGGGCAGGGAAACGCTGCGTCCACCGCATCTGGTCTCACCCCCGCTTTGCCGGTCTTCGAGCCGGACCAGTTCGAAGAACAGTGCGCCAATGAAACCGATCTCATGATCGAAATCATCGATCTTTTCGCGGCTGAGCGGGAGCGCGAACTCCCCGCCATGACGGAAGCGCTCGCCGAAGGCGATTTCGAACGCCTTTCCCGGATGGCGCATACGGTTAAAGGTTCCCTGGGCGCTCTTCACGCACCGCTTGCCAGGCAACGCGCCCAGACGCTTGAAATGGCCGCGATAGAGCAAAATAAGGGCCTATGCGCGGAGTCATTGCAGGCCCTTGACGATGATCTCGCCGAGCTGAACGGGCGGTTGGTAAGCTTTCGTGAGGCCTGTCTGGGCCGCTAACTTCTCCTGTTACACTGAGGTTGCCCTCAAGCCTGAGTGGCGCTTATGAGCCTGCAGGAAATCGTCTGTGCCCATAGTCCGGACTCGGACGATGCCTTCATGTTCTATGGTCTGGCGACCAAGAAAGTGCGCTCCCGTACGCTCTCTTTTCGCCACGTGCTGGAAGATATCGAGTCGCTCAACAAGAAAGCGACGGCAGGGCAGTATGAACTCACCGCCATCTCGTACCACGCCTATCCTTATGTTGCCGATAAGTATGTTCTTCTGTCTAGCGGCTCCAGCGTTGGCGACGGCTACGGCCCGCTGGTCGTCAGCACTGGGAACATCGGCGTGGACGACCTCAAAGGAAAGAGAATCGCCATCCCGGGCATCATGACGACGGCCTTTCTCACCCTGAAGCTCTTCCAGCCGGATTTCGAACACGTGGTATACCCCTTCGACAAAATACTGGAAGCCGTCAAAGATCACGAAGTTGACGCCGGGCTCATCATCCACGAGGGGCAGCTTACTTATGGTCACGGCGGCCTTCACAACGTGATCGATTTGGGCAAATGGTTCCGCGAAAAGTACGATCTGCCGCTTCCCCTGGGCGGGAACGCGTTACGCCGCAATCTAGCGCCGGATGTGCAGACCGAATGCTCGCGGCTGATGCGCGAAAGCATCCAGTATTCGCTCGACCATCGGGAAGAAGCGCTGAATTACGCCATGCAGTTCGCGCGCGATCTCGATCCAGCTTTGGCCGAGCAATTTGTGGGCATGTACGTCAACCATTACACCGTCGATGGGGGAGAGGTCGTGCCCCGCGCCGCCCAAAAGCTGCTCGATCTCGGATTCGAAGCTGGCTTGATTCCGTTTAAAACCACCATCGAAGTCGTACGCTGATTCTGTATGTTCTCTGGCTATTTCCGCTGGCTGGCCCTTTGCGGACCTCTACTCGCATCTCTTCTTTTTGCGCAAAACGAAGATAGTTATAACCTCAACCAACGCATCCAGCGAATCCGTGAGCTTGGCAAGAAGAACCCGGCGGCCTTACCCGCTCTCGTGCAGTACTTGACCGATCCCGACCGCGATATCCGTCTCGAAGCCGTCAAAGCTATCGTCAAAATCGACACCGAGCACAGCCTCGATGCGCTCGTTCAGGCCACCCGGGATAAAGATGAAGATGTCCAGATCCGTGCGACCGACGGCCTGGTTAACGTCTATCTCCCTGGCTATGTTTCAAAAGCCGGTCTCACTGGGGTCCCGAAACGCGGTGTCCGGCAAGTAAGGGCCTTCTTCTCTACTCGCAACGATCAGATTGTCGATGCCGATGTCGAGATTCGCCCCGACGTGGCCAATGCTCTCAATGATCTAGTATCCGGAGGGGCCAGCATCAACGCCCGAGCGAACGCGGCGCTTGCGGCCGGCATTTTGCGCGATCGCGCCGCCCTGCCCGCCTTGGTTCAGGGACTGCATGGCAAAGACGACGACTTGATCTTCGAATGCCTGGTGGCTCTGCAGAAAATCCGCGACCCGTCCGCCGGACCCGGCGTTAGTTTCCTGGCACATGACTTGGAGGATCGCATTCAAACGACTGCTCTCGAAACCATCGGCGTTCTCCGCAGTACTCCGTCGGCCCCGGATGTTCGTTCCGCGCTGCAAAGCGCCCGGAATGCGAGAGTCCGGCGCGCTGCTTTGGAGGCGCTCGCCATGCTCGGACTAGCAGAAGATCGGCCCATTTCCCTGCAGTACGCGCATGATCGTGACGTCGAGCTGCGGGCCAGCGCTCTCGAAGGTCTGGGGCGCATGCGGGAACCGGAGGATTTCCCACTTCTCCAAGCCTCGTTCGACGAAGGTGATGCCGACTGGCGCATTCATTTAGCGGCTGCCTTCGCCATGGTGAAGGCAGGGAAAGTCGATACTTCGGAGTTCAGCCCGCTCGCGTATTTGATGGAGTGTCTCGGGACCAAGGCGCGTTCCTCTATTGCCGCTGCCTATCTGACGGAGCTCGCTGCGAATGAAAACGTGCGCAGCGCCCTGGCTAAGATGATTCCCGAATTGGACAAAGGGCAAAAAGTCGCGCTCTGTTCCGTGCTTGGAGCGGCCCAAACGCCGGAGGTTGTTCCTATTCTCAACGTGCTCGCGAAGGATATCGATCCGGATGTAGCGTTCGCCGCTTCTAAAGCGCTCCGAATAGCACAAACCCGCAGGTCGTCATAACGAACAACCAGCGGGTTTGGAAACTAATCGAGGAGAGTCTTATTTGGCTTTCTTCTGCTTTTGCTGACCGACGCGGATCTTGAACTGCTGTTGCTTGGCTTCCTGATAGGCCTTATGGTCGTGACGTTCGGCGGCATCCCTGAGGTATGCGTCTACGTCCGTGCCATTTGGCAGGACAGACATCAACGTGAAGCTCTCGTTGCAGGTCGGGCAAAAAGGCCGAAAGCGTCTTACATTCGGAATTGCCATATCTACCTAAAATAATAGCATCTTCCAGCTTGGCTTCGCATCGTGCCCAGAATTACATAAGTCTTACAAACAAAACGCTCATTTCTTGGTACTTTCAAGATGCGAGATGCAAAACGAGCATAGTTTTGAGCGACTGACCACCCCCGAGTACGAAGGGTTGAATTGGGTCAACGTGGTCGTCCTGGCGCTGTTTCATGTGGGAGCCGTTGCCGCGCTTTTCATGTTCAGTTGGAAAAATCTGGCGGCTGCGCTTCTACTTTATTGGGTAGGCATCGGCTTCGGTATCAGCATGGGTTACCACCGGCTGCATACTCACCGCTCCTACAAAGTTCCCAAGCTGCTTGAGTACTTTTTCGCTGTTTGCGGTACCATCACTCTCGAAGGCGGCCCGATCTTCTGGGTTGCCACCCACCGCATTCATCATCAAAAATCGGATCAGGAGGGCGATCCGCACTCGCCGCGCGATGGCGCCTGGTGGGCCCACATGGGGTGGCTGGTGTTCGGGGAGTCGAAACACAACAATACTCGTTTGATGGCGAAATATGCTCCCGACCTCGCGAAAGACCGTTTTTACGTCTGGCTGAACAATTATCATTGGATGCCTCTTGTGGTGCTCGGAGTTGCGCTGTTCGCCATCGGCGGCCTTCCCCTGTTTCTGTGGGGGATTTGCCTTCGCATAACTCTAGGGCTTCACGCTACCTGGCTCGTCAACTCTGCCACGCATATGTGGGGCAAACGCCGTTTTGCCACTCGCGACGACTCAAAGAATAATTGGTGGGTCGCGCTTCTCACGTTCGGAGAAGGATGGCATAACAATCATCATGCCCATCCGACCTCCGCTCGTCACGGCCTGGCCTGGTATGAAGTCGATTTTTCCTGGATGCAAATCACCGTGCTTAAGTGGCTCGGCATCGCGAAGTCGATTCGTGTAGCGAACGTCGAAAGCAAGTTGCCCGCCCAGAAAGCCGCGTAGGACAGGCGATTTCGCCTGTCGCTTTTTCGCAGCTAGGTCACCGGCTTAAGCTGAAAGCATGGTCGTCGCAGGACGGCAGAAGTCGATCGCGTTCTTCATCGCGCTCGGCATCGGCCTCATCTCGGTCATCCTTCTTCTCTATATCGGTTGGGTTCTTCTCGACTGGCGCACCGGGATCCTTCTCTTTTTCGGTATTCTGCTGCTCCTCACCATCATCGGTGGCGTGGTGCTGAATACCATCTTCCTGGTCCGCGAAATCCGCCGCAACGCCCAGCACGACGCCTTTATCAACGCCGTCACCCACGAACTAAAGACTCCCGTTGCATCGATCCGGCTCTATCTGGAAACATTGCTCTCGCGCGACGTCGACGAGAGTAAGCGCGACGAATTCTATCGCACGATGCTCGACGATAGCGACCGGCTTCTTTCTACGATTGAGCAGGTTTTGCGAACTGGCCGTGTGGGTCCCTCTAACCGGCTGCTGAGCGTTTCTCCGGTCGATCTAAACAGCCTTATAGAAGACTGCATCGGGCGCGCCCGCACCCTTTACCATCTTCAGCCGGAATCGCTGCAGTACCAACCGGGACCATCTATTAAGATCATGGGCGATGAGGACGAGCTGCGCGCTGCAGTTTCGAACCTGCTTGAGAATGCGGTCAAATATTCAGGTGGCAAAGTAAGCGTAGTTGCGGAGATGTCTAAAGTACACGGCAGGTATATTTCGCTCTGCGTCAAGGATCGCGGAGTGGGTATTCCCAAGACCGAGTTGAAGCGGGTTTTCAAACGCTTCTACCGGGTGCCAGGTTTCGCGACTACGCGCTTTAAAGGGACTGGTCTCGGGCTTTATATCGTCCGTTCCGTAGCCAAGAGACACGGCGGCCGCGTGTGGGCGGAAAGCGAAGGCCCGGGACACGGCAGCACGTTTGTGCTTCAGCTACCCGTTTCCAAATGAACTCCGTGCTGGTGGTGGAAGACGAGCAGCATCTTGCCGACGGCTTACGTTTCAATCTGGAAGCGGAAGGCTACCAGGTCGATGTCGTGGAGAGCGGCGAAGAAGCGCTCCGGCTCCTGCTCGTCGATTCAGTTCCGTTCGACGTGATGATCCTCGACATCATGTTGCCCGGCAAAGATGGATTCAGCGTCATGTCGGAACTGCGGCAAGCCGGCCAGTTCGTTCCCACGCTGATGCTGACTGCTCGCGGCCATCCTGATGACGTGCTACGCGGGTTCGCGGCGGGCGCCGACGATTACCTGATGAAGCCGTTCGAACTGGCGATTCTGATTCGCCAGACTTCATGGTCTGCTCCGCCGTCGCAAGTGGCTGCAAGCGCAGCCCGCTTTCGCCGCGCCCGTGACCGAGCCGAAAGAAGTTTTCACTTTTGGCGACCAGGGTGAGAAGGGTTTCGATTTCGAACTGCTGGAATTATCCGTGCGCGAGCAGGTTTTCCGCCTTACTTTGATGGAAGGAAACCTGCTCCGGTATTTCCTTCAGCATGAGGGCAGGCCAGTTTCAAGAAAAGCAATGCTACACGATGTATGGGGCCTTCAGGAAAACACCGACACTCGTCCTATCGATAATTTCGTCGTGCGCTTGCGGCGCTATATCGAAGACGATCCGACTTCACCTCGCCACGTCCTGACGGTTCGCGGGATCGGTTATCGGTTCATCGCCACTCCTGGTCAAAGCAAATGATAAAGATTTACGCGCTGGCGCTACTCGCGATTTCGCTGTCCGGCTCTGCCGCAGCGGGCCGCTCAAACAAAGACTCCCGAAACGATGACAAAGATCGTCGTACGGCTGATGGGGCCCGGCATAAAAGCCGGATCGTTCGCGGCTCTGCCGAAGACGATCTATCGCGCCGGCGAGCATTACGCTCGCATCGAAGATCCGCCTGACGCAAAGCAGAAGGTTCAAAAGTTGACTATCATCGATGAGCCGGATGCGTATAGCATCAATCTCATCGATCGGAAGGGAACGCATGCTCTGGATCAAGGCGGCCCGAACGATTTGCACCTGCCGATTGTTTTGCCCTTCGATCCTACGCACAAATTGGGCAAGCTGGACAGGATTGAGTTCGGAGCCGAATACGAGTTCTTCAAACAGGCGGGAGCTCGCAAGCAAGCGGGGCCCGAAATCAACGCCAAGCCGACAGACGTTTATGAATTGAAGACTGCAGAAGGAACCGCTACCCTCACTGTGCGCGGCGGAACCGAGGTGCCCGTCTACTTTAGCTGGCAAACGAGCGAGGGCACTTACAAATACGAGTACATCACCTATGAAGAAGTCCCGTTCGAGGCAGGTTTATTTGCTAAACCAGGCGGAATCGAGTGGCGGGAGATTCCTCCTGATCCGGATGCTTCGGCTGGGGACCGCTAGCGCTCGCTTTGGCTTTACGGCGTTACGATGAAGCTGTGAAGCAAGTCGGGTTGATCGCAGGTGTTGTCGTTGTGCTGGCGAGTTTTGCGGCGATCGATTACAAGGGTTATCAGAGCCTCAAGCGAGTAGAGAACCAGATGAGCTCGCTCGGACGGCAAGTGGACGAGGCGACGCGTCTGGCGCGAGAGGAGTCGAGCGCGGCAGCAGCGGCCAGCCAGCGTGCCAACGAAGCAGCGGCCCAGGCGCAGCTAGCCGCCGGGGCACGTCGCCAAGCGGAAGAGCAGAAGCAGCAGGCTGAGCAGGGACAAGCGCAAGCGCAAAGCGCGGCCCAGCAAGCAACGCAACAGGCGCAAACGGCGCAGGATGAGTTGTCGCGCATCAGGCGTGAACGCGAGCAGGAATTGAACCGCATGCAAGAGGCGTTGAACCGGGTCGTCGAGACTCGGCGGACTCCTCAGGGAATGACGATTATCCTGCCTGATTCCACTTTCCGCTTCGACTTCGACAGCGCGGACCTGTCGCAGAAGAACCGGGAACTGCTGAGCCGGATTGCGGGCATCTTATTAGTCTCGAAAGGATACGGGCTCTCAGTGTTCGGCTACACCGACGATGTCGGTAGCGCGGATTACAACCGGCAACTCTCCGTCCGGCGCGCGACCTCCGTCGAGCAATATTTGATCCAAGCGGGACTTGACCAGTCGATCATCAATTTGAAAGGCTACGGGAAAACGAGTCCGATGGTTCCCGGCACGAGCGCGAGCGCTCGTGCCAAGAACCGCCGAGTTGAAATCGCGCTGACCGACAGCGAGATCAGGTACGTCGGCGAGGCGCCTTCCGACCATTAGCTTTGTAGAGCGCGTGCTCTTGCATGTCGACTCGCGAGCCGCGAAAGCGCACGCCTTCCATCTCGAGACGAAACCGTTGATCGAGAGCCGAATCTGCTCTGGTCTTCAGTTGTCCGCCTGAGCCTAATACACGATGCCAAGGAAGAGCATCGCCGTATTTTCGCAGCAACTGCGCTACATGCCGGTGACGCCGCGGATAGCCGGCCGCTTCAGCCACTTGGCCATAGGTGGCGACCTTGCCCCGCGGGATCGAGCGCAGAAGCTTCAGTATTGCGGCATCCATCGCGACCGTAGATGATTCCTTACTTCGTGGCGGCGTTGCGAGTCTCCTTAAGAGTGGATGTCAGCGAGTCCTGTGGCATTTTCTGTACGTAGGGACCAACGGCCCAGGCGAGTCCTTGCGGGATGTCGCGGGAAAGCGAAAGAGTCCGGCATTCGGCCAGCACTCCGCCCTGGAAACTCTGCAGGCTCCAATAACCGTACAAACGCCAAAGATAACCATGCCCTTCGCCCAGCGGAAACTTGCGGCCTCTGGTGAACAGGCCGGTATCTACTTCAGTGATGTTGCGCGCGTAGTTTTCGCCTTTCCATTTGCCGGGAGCAAGACGAGTGTAATGCGCATCTTCCTCGACGTCAAGGATAACTGGGATGAGCCCTTTCTGCTGTAAACGCCAATAGCCTTTGACGTTGTTACCCGCGCGCTGCAGTGTCTGCGATTTGCTGACAGCCGGATAAATGTCTTTGTGACGGTCGAAATCTTCGAGTATGTTTACAACGCTCTCAACCGTTGTGCTCGGAATATAGACTGCGCCGAGCCAGTCGTGAATCAAACCGTCCTTAATCTCAACCGGACGACCGTTATTCATCTGCTTGATGAACAGATTGCCGCTCAGAACCTGCTGCTTATCGCCCGGATCGTCCTCGATGTAGAGGAAGTTCTTCTTGCCTTCCCATCTCTCATTAAGCTGCGTTTCGACTTGCTGAGCATAAACTTCGAAGGCCGCGACAGTTTCGGGCGACAGCTTGACCACGAGCTGCGCGTGGAGCGGCACCGACGAGGCGACAGCAATGACCAAGGTGGCGAGAAGCCTTGCACGGGCGCCCTCGTATTTTTTGTGGCAGGAGGACTGATGTATGGATCGACGCAATTTCATCAAAGCGGGCCTTGCTTCTAGTGTCATCCTCCTCATCTGCACTGCGCAGCTAACAGGCGGTCTGGCTTGAAGTACCGGCGTTCGATCCTCTACTGTTCACCACCACTGTTTTGGGCCTCCTAGTGACGGCACTGCTGGCGGCTGCGATTCCTGCACGCCGCGCCGCGCGAATCGATCCGATGCAGGCGATCAGGGAGGATTGATCACACTCTTCACGATTCAGCAAAGGGGTCCCGAGTCAAGCAGGAGCAAAATGAAAAGACTCCTCGATGACGACGCCCATACCAGCGCCTGAAAAAACAACGGGTTTCGAACCGCTGCATGAATCGCTCTTCCGGGATCGCTGGATAGCATCCGTTGTCTCGAACGTAGGCAGTTGGATGCAGGACACGGCCGGCACGTGGTTGATGGCGGTGCTCACGTCGTCGCCTTTGCTGATTGCGTTAATGCAGACGGCAGCGAGCCTGCCCGTGCTGTTGCTTGGATTGCTTGCGGGAGCCACGGCCGATATCTTCGACAAGCGGCGGCTCCTGATCTTCTGGCAGGCGTGGATGCTCGGCTCGGTCGCGATATTGAGTGTCCTGACATTCTGCGGAGTGATTTCGCCCTGGGTTCTGTTGATCCTTACGTTCGCGTTGAACATTGGGTCAGCGATGAACAATCCTGCCTGGCAGGCAATTGTTCCGGAGCTGGTGCCCCGTTCACAGATCCCGGACGCGGTTGCTCTGAATAGCGCGGCCTACAACCTGGCGCGCGCGGTCGGGCCTGCGCTGGGCGGGCTGGCGGTAGCGGCGTTTGGGACACGCGCGAGCAAGGGAGCGGCTTCGGTATTCCTGCTCAATGCGTTGTCATTCCTGGGCGTGATTTTCGTCTTGTACCGCTGGCACCGCACTCCGCTGTTCAAGAGCGCCTTGCCCTCCGAACGAGTTTTCGGATCGATTCGTTCTGGTTTGCGCTACGTCCGCTACGCGCCGGTGCTGCAAGCTACGCTGCTCCGCGCAGTTCTTTTTACATTTTTTGTGAGCGCTGCCTGGGCGTTGCTGGCAGTCGTGGCGCGCCGCGATCTACATCAAGGCGCACTGGGCTACGGAATCCTGAATGGCAGCCTCGGGCTCGGAGCGGTCTGCGGAGCCTTCTATCTGGCGCGCCTACGGCGCATGGTTTCGGCCGACGTAATCATTGCTGCTTCCAGCGTGACGTTCGTCTTATCGCTCGCGGTGCTGGCGTTTGTTCACGTGCCAGTCATCGTTATTCTTTTTCTGATTGCTGGCGGATTCGCCTGGACGAGCACGATGTCGACGTTGAACGTATCGGTGCAGCTCTCGGTGCCTTCGTGGGTTCGCGCTCGCGCTATCGGTACCTATCAGATGATTCTGCAAGGCGGCATGGCGCTGGGAGGAGTCATTTGGGGCCTCGTAGCGGAGCGATTCTCGACGCCGATCGCATTGGCCTGCGCCGCCGCCGGGCTGCTCGTGACCTTGCCTCTGGCGCTACGCTTTCATGTGCTCCGAGGCGGCTTGCCGGACCTCAGTCCATCGAAGCACAGACGTCCCCCTCCGGAGTTTCTTCTCGAGCACGATCCAACCGACGGCCCTGTTCGAGTATCGATCGACTATCGCATACGTCCGTCTGACTATGACGCCTTCACGCACGCGATCCATCGATTGCGGGACGTGAGAATGCGCGATGGCGCGATTCGCTGGGGCGTTTTCCAGGACGTAACCGATCCCAGTCATATGAACGAAACCTTCATTGTTGAATCCTGGATCGAATACCTGCGCCAGCGCGAGAGATTGACTGCTTCCGATCTGCGGATCAGGGATGAGGTTTTAAACTTCCATCAAGGCGAATGCGCGGCCGGAAGTATCGCATATGATTTATGCGCGGGAGATAACGGATTAGCTTGCACTTCGCACGGCTTTGTGTGATAGGAGTAAATGCGGCTGCTATGAAAACTCGGACGCGGGATTCGTTTAAATTGAGCTCACTCTGCCGATGGTTGTGCACGGGCATTTGGCTGGGCTTGTCCCTCATGCAAGCGGCGCAGGCCAATAATGCTCCGATGAGGATCGAGATCGATGCAAGCCAGAAGGCGAGCTATCAGGTGCCGCGCACTGTGTTCGGAACCTTTTTGGAGCCAATTGGAAACTCTACTTACAACGGACTGTGGGCCGAGATCCTGCAGAACCCCAGCCTGGAAGAAAATCTTTGGAGCGCATCGCGGATTGCGCAGATGATCCAGGAGGATCCGGCGCTGGCGCGGGGTTCCCAGTTGGGCCTGCCACTGCCGTGGGAGCCGCTCGATCCAACGCAAGGGAACAGGTATGAGCCGCGGTGGGGAGACGCGGCGAATTCATGGCGTTCCTTGGCGATCTTCGGAGTCCCTGGCGCGCCGACTGGAATTAAGCAGAAGGTCTACCTGCCGGTTCATCGCGAGCTGAAGTACGAGGGAAGCATTTACGTAAAGCACGTGAGCGGGCCCGCGGATCTGGAGATCTCGCTTCGCGGCCACGATCATTCAGATGAGGTTTTGAGCCAAGCGAAAATCGAGGCAGCGGACGCTGCTTGGCACAAGTACAATTTCTCGTTGACCCTGCCTGGCGGAAGATTGTCGCCATTGGAGCCGGCCGATTTTGTTCTGCAGGTCGCGGGCGACGAGCGCGTGGAAGTGGACGAACTGTCGCTCATGCCGGCCGATGCAGTGGACGGCATGGACCCCGAAATTGTGCAGATGGCAAAAGACATGCACACGCCGCTGGTGAGATTCGGTGGGAACTTTACCTCGGCGTATCACTGGCGGGATGGTATCGGGCCCCGAGACAAGCGCGTCAGCATGTTGAATATCGCGTGGGGCATTCCGGAATACAACCAGTTTGGAACGGATGAGTTCCTGCGTTTCTGCCAGCTCATCGGCGCTGAACCGCAGGTCGCGTTGAACCTGGGAAGCGGCACGCCGGAAGAGGCGGCCGACTGGGTACGGTACGTCGACGACCATTGGCCGACGCATGGCGGCTTACTGTGGGAACTCGGCAATGAGCTGTGGGGCAATTGGAATTTAGCCTCCCCGACGCTCCAGGAGTTGCCCGGGCGGACGCTACGCTTCAGCGAAGCAATTCGAGCTGTCGACCCGAAAGCGAGACTCATCGCGACCGGACAGGATCCCGACCACTATCAAGAATGGAATGCAGCCCAGTTGACGAACCCGCCCGGAACGTTCGATTATCTCTCGACGCACTTCGTGGTCACGACCGATCGATTGCAGGATAATCACGCGAACGCCGATACCGTCGCTTTGGACGGCTTCGCGATGCCGGTGGGACTTGGGCGGCGATTGCGCGACATGCAGAAGCAGATCGATGAGAAACCCGGCTATCGCGATAAGGCGCACATCGCGTTTACCGAATGGCTGTGGGTTTGTTGCGATGGACGGAAAGTAAGCAATGCGCCGAAGTGGGACAACATGGCTGGCGCGATCATCACAGCGGGCTTTCTGAATATGCTAATCGATAACGCAGACGACGTGCCTATTTCCGATATGACCGGCATCGTGGAATTCGCGGGCATTTGGAAGAAGCGCGGCAGAGTTTTCGGGACGCCTGCCTATTACGCGTTTCAACTCTATGCAGGCGCCGGGGCGGACCGGCCGGTGAAGGTGTCGAGCGATGCGGGCCATTACGATGTGCAACATGGCGTGACAAGAATTCCCGATGTTCCGGACGTGCCGTTTCTGGATGTCGTGGCGGCGCTGAATAGAAACCGGTGACAAGCTAACTCTGTTCTGTGTGAACCGGCATTTGGACAAAGATGTTTCGGCGAGCATCGTGTCCAAGAGCTTTGCGGCGAAAGGAAAAGCCGATTTGGAGGAGCTCGATTCCGACAGCATCTACGACGTAAACGATGAGATGGAGCCGCAGGCGATCGCGCCGGTTCACTCAACTCGCGAGCTGAAGAACGGAGCGCTCGAGTACACGTTTCGCCACGCCAGCGTGACACGGATTGAGCTTCACAGATAATTCAAACCGGGAGCGAGAAGCAGCTATTCTCGCGGCGACGTCTCACCGTCCTTGGCCATTGCCGCGCGGCAATTGGGCGCTGCAGATGCGTTGGACAAATTTGCTGTTCGCTCATTGGCCAATCGCGCCCAGTGAGATTGCCCGTCTTCTTCCCGAAGGCTTCGCGGTAGACACGTATGACGGGATGGCTTGGGCCGGGGTGGTGCCTTTTCGGATGGAAGGCGTCCGGCTACGAGGACTGCCAGAAATTCCGGGAACCAATTTCTTCGCTGAAGCGAATCTGCGGACCTATGTGCGTGACCGGATGAGTGGCCGGCAAGGAGTCTATTTTTTTTCACTCGATGCCAGCAATCCATTGGCAGTCATAGCCGCCCGGACGTGGTATCAGCTTCCCTATTACTTCGCGCAAATGCACATACAACGCGGCGATAACACGCCAGGGGCTTGGTTGCAGTACACAAGCAAGCGGTTGTTCGCTCCGAAGCGGGCCGCTTTGCGGGTGCGGTATCGAGGAGCAGGCGTAGAGAACAGATTTCCGCAATCGAAGCCTGGGACAATCGAGTATTTCCTCACCGAGCGGTACGCGCTTTTCACCGGCGCGAAGCGAGGACACCTTATGGGTGCCGACGTGCATCATCTGCCATGGGCGCTCGAACCTGCCGAAGCAGAGTTCGAAGAGCTCACGTTGCCGGCCGCTCACTCGATTACGCTTCCGGGGGCTCCGCCGCTGCTGCACTTTTCGCGCAAGCTCGAAGTATTCGCGTGGGCTCCGAAAGCGATTGGGTAGAGCGGATGTGAATCGGATCCGCTTGATCGAGAGTGGGCGCTTGGGCCCGAGGGATGCCGGCGAAAAGTCGGCTCGTCTTAATTCATTAATGTAGAGCCATACTGTGGCACTCAGACCTTCGAATTGGCAGCTACGGTTTGTTCCAGCAGGGAGCGGGCGGCTTCGAGGTCGCCAGAGTTTACTTGCAACCTTAATCCGCGAGTAGCCGGCCAGTCGAGCCTCGAGACATTAGCGTCGGCCAGAAAACTTTCGATCCCGGCAGAGTCAAGACAGCCTTTCGCCAGCAACGCCTCCGACATGTCTCCGAACTGGCGAATCGTCACTAACTCCGGACCCTCAAGGCCGTCTGCAGATTTCAACGAGTCTCTGCTGTCCACAGAATAATCATACGCGCTTGCAGCACAACACGCACGATACGGTGCAGCCACCCTCACGATTTCACGAACGAATCTTGGCTGAAGCGAAATCCTACGCTATTATCCTGACGCAGCCTCCGCCGAACACTTTGCGCGAACCGTCGCGTCCATTCGAAGATCAGGTTAAAGAGGAAACGTAGCCCTCGCAACAGGTATCTTCCCGCCCGCAACATGCCCAACCCGCTAACAATAAACAAGCCTGCAAACAGGATTATAAAAAGACCCTGATCCGAAACAGGGAAATGTTGGAGGAAGTCAGCGACCGGCCCGTTTATTTGGATAAAGCCGAGCGCTACTAGTTTGTCCCAGAAATCCGGTGCGATGATTCGAGTCAGACCCAACAGCGTAAAGACCGCGCCGGTCAGAAGGATGCTTCCTGCAGCCGCATAATAAGCGACCACTACGCCTGCCAGCGCGAAGAGAAGGCCCAGGAGCACCCCAAGGCCGCCAAATCCCAAGGGAATCCCAAACAAGGCGATCAGTATCCCACCGACAACATACAGCGGCAAATTCCGCCTCGTGCCTGATCGTACCATCGCACCCGGTAAGCGGTCGGAGACCACTTCAGCCGGTTCGCCAAACTTCCGCAACACGGAGAGGATTCTCGCAACTTCGTCGTCGCCCGGCGTCTGCTGATAAGCCTCGTATATATGCGACTGGATCTCCCGCACGAACTCGTCCTGCTCACGGGCCGGAACTAGCCGGAGATTTGATTTCACACGCTCCAAGTAGTCGTTGATAATCTTCGCCACAACTTCTGGGTAGTTGTTCATTTTGTCGTTACCCCTTTCGGACAACAAGTTTCTTTCTGGCATGTTCTGATTTCTCCCGGTACGTTCCACTTCTGCTGGACTAGCGCGACCAACAGATCAAACTCTTGGCTCAGCTCATCGAAGAGTTGCCGGCCTGACAAGGTCAGCCCGTAGTACTTGCGCGGAGGCCCTTGATCGGACTCCACCCATTCCGAGCGGACCAGGCCATCCCGGCCCAGCCGCGCCAGAATCGGATAGATCGTACCTTCTTTGAGCGAGATAGAGCCGCTTTCGCCCAGCACCCGAATCAACGAATAGCCATAATGACGCTCATGGTAAAGAACCCCATCACAGCGAATTCCAGGATGCCTTTCCGCAGCTGGGTAATGCGCTTTTCTCTGCTCTCGTCTGAGTACCCCACACTGCTTAGTATACGATATTGCTAGGTAGCAAGGTTCGAACAGTTTAAACGATATTTTCTTTTGCTGTCCTGTATCGCCTCGTCGCACGTGGCTTGAAGGATTGCTGCCGCGCGATCTACTTTCTAGGTACAAAGCGATGAGCGCTTGAGGAGAGCCTGATCTGCTGGATGGAGTAGCGGCAAGGTGCTGGCGAGAACGTCACAGCCGCCCCAGAACCCGGTAGATTTTTCAGGCTACCGTGCGTAGGCCCAGGTGCTTCACAAACGGATCAAAATCTCTGTCATTGTGCAGCAAATCATACCCGCTCTCAATGCAACGCGTGGCGATCACCGAGTCGATGGTCTTCCGAACGGTGACACCGAACGCACGCAGGATCCGAAAGTTTTTCGCCGCCTGAATCGCTACGTCCTGGGCGCCCAAGTCCACGACTATTAAGGAAAGCAGCAGCTTCCTTGCTTCGTTGAAGCTTCTTTCGCCAGAGAAACCTTGCAGGACCTCGGTCAAAATCAAGTCACCGATTGCCAACGGTTCGCTGCCAAGTAAGCTGTGGAGCTTTTCCGTCTGCGGCGTTATCGTTCCCCTGAAGTAGTCGATCCACACGCTGGAATCGACAAGAATCAATTGTCGTTCCTCATCGCGTCAAGGTCGCCCTGCCAGGCTAATTTCCCGCGCAGCCGTCGAATCTCGGACTGTTTGCGGAGGCGAAGTACCGTCCGGAGGCCCAGTTCCACGGCCTCGCGTTTAGTCTTCAAGCCGGTTGCGCGAAGTGTGTCCCGCATGAGTTTGTCATCGATCGCAATGTTTGTTCGCACGGTGTGTATCTCTCTAATATTTTGTACACATCTTACCTCGACCCGCGAAGCTAACCTCCTAGTCCCAGAAAGCGACTGGACCGTATCAACGCGCATTCCTGAAGCGACCTGAGACTGGACGAATGAAAGCTGCACGGCCCCAAGTACTGAACGTACTCTATCGGCATAAGAAAGGCGAAACCAAGGACTTCCGCAAGATTCTTTGAACAAATCTATTGCATTCATCCACTTCGCGTGAGAGTATCGATCAGTGGTCTGAAGTGGCCAAAAGTAGGTTAAAGTGGAACAGGATGGTCAGGCAAATTCGCCGACGCAAGTCGAGGCCCCACGTGGGACTCTGAACGGTCGTGTGGATGAGAAAGGCCGCCTGAAGCTGCCCGCCGCGGTAGCGCAGTATTTCGGTGCGTTGGCAGAGCAGAAAGTATTTGTCACGACGCTGAACACCTCAACAGCTCTAATCTACCCGATTTCGGTGTGGCGCGAAACAGAGAACATGCTGCAGGAGCCGGGCGAGGATGCCGACTTGAGAGCGGATGTCGCATTTGTGGCGAATCATTACGGCGAAGATACGGAGATTGATGCGCAGGGCCGGGTGTTGATGCCGACGAATTTGCGGCGCGATTTGGGATTGGAAAAGGATGACGTTCATCTGCTCTTTTACAAGCAGCGGATCGAAGTGTTCGGAAGTAGAGTTTACGGCCAGCGCCTCGAAGCGGCGAAGACTAATTTAGGTGACAAGCTGAAGGCTTTGGAAAAGAAGGGACTGCGCTAAGCGGATGCTATGGACCGGGCGCAGCTGGCGGGGGAACCGTGGCATTATCCGGTTCTGCTGAAGGAGTCGCTCGAGTATCTCGCGATTCGGCCAGAGGGAATTTATGTGGACATGACCGCCGGCTTAGGTGGTCATACGCGAGCAATTGCGGAGCGGCTCACCAGCGGTTTCCTGATTGCGTGCGACAGAGATGCGGAGGCGCTGGCGTTAGCCCGCAGCAACAGTGCCGCGATTGCGGAACACATCAGATTTTTTCACGGCGCGTTCTCGGAGATGCCGAAGGCGCTGGCCGCCTACGGGGTAGAAGCAGCGGATGGCGTGCTGGCGGACTTGGGCGTAAGCCGGTACCAATTGAGCGCCGCCGAGCGCGGGTTTTCGTTGAATGCGGATGGCCCATTGGATATGCGGATGGATCGTAGCCAGAGCCTGACCGCGGCAGATCTTGCCAATGAACTGCCTGAGAAGGCGCTCGCCGATTTGATTTATCAGCTCGGCGAAGAAAGGAGGTCGCGAAGAATCTCCAGAGCAATCGTTCGCGCACGGCCGATTCTGACGACCGGCCGTTTGGCCCAGGTGGTGGAAAACGCCGTGCCGCGAACGGGGAGAATTCACCCGGCGACGCAGACGTTCATGGCGCTGCGGCTGAAGGTGAACGGAGAGTTGGAGGAGTTGGAACAGTTGCTTCGGTTAGCGCCGGAGCATTTGAGACCCGGCGGCCGACTAGTGGTGCTTACTTTTATGTCGACCGAGGACCGGATAGTGAAACGAGCTTTTCAGGCGCAGGCGAGGGCAGGAAGAGCGAATATCCTGACCAAGCATGTGGTGAGGCCGAGTAAGGAAGAGATTTTGGAAAATGCAGCGTCGCGCAGCGCAAAACTGAGGGCGCTCGAACGCACATAAGAAGAGGCAGGCAAGAGGATGGCAACACTCGCAACTTTCGTAAATCGATTCGTCGGGGCAAGGGAACTGGCCGAAGTTTCACCCGCGGTTTGGACTAGGACGGAATCGCCGCGTTTGCGTCCGATCGCAAACGAAGACGTGTATCTCTTTGTGAAGCGGATCGACAACACGGCGGTCGCGCGCGCAGCCGATCCAGCCGCGAGAAAGGCGCGCAGCCGTTCTATGATGACCGGCTTTGTAGCCGCCATGCTGGTGATTGCGGGTTTGGTGCCGACAGCCTACAATACGACCGCCGGGTTTGCCTTACAGCACTTGCGTGGAGAGCAGGACCAGCTCCGGCAGGAGATGGCGAAGCTGGACGCGGCGGAGGCGAAGCTGGTGAGTATGGACCGTCTGCAGCAACTGGCGAAGACACTCAACATGGCCGAACCCGCGCCTACGCAGCTCGAAACGCTCGATGGGAAATCTTCAGCTAAGACGGAAGCGCGCAACGCGATGCCGCTTAACCCGGGCGAAGTAGCGCGGTAAACTTTTCGCACTGAGCTTTTGTCAATGGGGTGTTTTGGTGGGTGGAACACATGGAGTCCCGACCGTTTGAGTCAATCTCGAAACCGGTAGAGCGGGCACTCATTATAGGGCTCATCCTGCTAGGGTGGGCCCTAATTCTTGTTTTTCGGCTTTTCGATCTACAGGTTCTGGCGCATGACGATCTAGTCAGGCGCGCTAAGAGGCAACAGGAAAAACTGGAGCCAGTGGAGGCTCAGCGCGGCTCGATCTTCGACCGCAACGGAAACCTGCTCGCGATCAGCTCTCCGTCTCATCTCGTAGTTGTGAACCCCAGGCGTATTCCGGACAAGTCCACGGCGGCGGGACTACTCGCCGGTGTGCTTTCGCTCGATGCCAAGCGGCTCGAGACCTCGCTCGATGTGGCGTCCGGCAATAAGCATCATAGCGGCTATTTTGTAGTCGACCAGCATGTGACGGAAGAACAGGCAGCAACGCTGCGCGCGATGAATCTCGACTGGCTCGATGTGCGTGAAGGCAGCGTACGCTCGTACCCGAACAACGATGTGGCAGCCCACGTGATCGGCAACCTGAATAGCGAAGGACAGGGCGTGGGGGGCGTGGAGCTCAAGTTGAATAAGGAGCTGAGCGGTACGGCTGGAGCGGTACGGGTCGAGCGCGACGGCAAGGAAAACTCGTACTCAGCGGAAGTCGTAAAAGTTGCGAAGCCCGGCAAGGACATCGGTCTGACGATCGACCGCGAGTTACAGTATGTTGCGAAAGAGGCGTTGCGTGATGCTGTGGTCAAAAATCACGCCGATCATGGCAGCCTGATCGCGATGAATCCGAATACGGGCGAGATTCTCGCCCTTGAGAATTACCCGACGTACGATCCGAATGAGCATTTGCTGCCGGGCGAGAAGCCCAAGGGTCGAGAAGATCTGGCGGTGGTTGCCCCGTTTGAACCGGGTTCGGTATTCAAGGTGGTAACCGTATCGGCGGCCCTCGAAACAACTAGGCTGCGTCCCGACAGTATCATCAACTGCGGGAATGGCTCGATCAAAATCTTTAGCCGGGTAGTCCATGATCATAAGTCATATTCCGCGCTATCGATGCAGGATGTACTCGCGTTTTCGAGTAACGTCGGTGCTATCCGCATTGGTATGCAGGTGGGCAATAAGAATCTGTACGACTATGTGCGCCGGTTTGGTTTCGGATCGCGAACAGGCTTAGAATTGCCTGCGGAAGCCCCTGGGCTGTTAAGGCCTCTCAAGCGCTGGCAGCCGACTTCAATCGGCTCGGTACCAATGGGACATGAGCTTGCGGTTACTTCCGTCCAACTGGCGCAGGCGGGGAGCGTCATCGCAAACGGAGGATTTCTTGTGCGTCCGCGTCTAGTAGCTTGGGAGCGGATCCCCGGCGGCGAAAAGCAAATGGCGCAGCTGCCAACCCCGCAGAGGGTTTTAAATCCGCAGACCGTAATGGAGATGCGCATGATGATGCGACGCGTGGTCACGGAACCAGGCGGGACCGGTCACCATCTTCATGTGGCGGGATACACGATCGCAGGAAAAACCGGCACGGCGCAGATATATGACTACGCCCATCGTGTTTATACGCATCGATACAACGCGTCGTTCATGGGTTTTGCGCCTCTAGAAAATCCCTCAATCCTAGTCGTAGTAACAGTCAGTGGCACAACGGGACTAGCCGGTTATGGAGGCTCGGCAGCCGGTCCGGTCTTCGAGGGCGTAATGGCGACAGCACTAAGACGCTTAGGCGTTGTGCGCGACGTTCCAGAAGATATCGACCAATTGATGGCGAAAAAGAAAGCGGCGAAAGACAAAGAAAGCGCCAAAGAATCGGATGACGTAGCGCTCGCCGAGCTTGACCCGCCGACGCCGGAAGAAATGCAGCAGGCGATGGGCGGAGCCGCCAATCTGGTAGCGGATCCGAATGCGCCGAAGGTGCCTGATTTCATAGGCAAGACAATAAAAGATGTGATGCAAGAGGCCACCGCAACGGGCATTGAGGTGGATCTGTTTGGAGACGGGTTGGCGCGCACGCAAACGCCGGTTGCTGGCGCGGTTTTGCTTCCAGGCGAACATATCGCGGTGAGGTTCGCGCGCTAGACGCCCAGGCCCATGCAGCTCCAGCAAGTCTTCGAAGCGATCCCAGTCACGCGGGAGTTGCCGTCTGAGCTGCTCGAAGCTGACGTGCGCGGCCTTGCTTACGACAGCCGCCAGGTGGAACCCGATTATTTGTTTTTTGCTTTTGCAGGTGCAAAGGCCGATGGCGCAAGCTATGCAGCCCCGGCGCTTGCTAAAGGGGCGCTGGCCGTAGTAAGCGATCGTCCCCCCCACGGGCAGACACGCGCTCGCTGGATTCAGGTTGCGCAAGGGCGTGAGGCGCTGGCCCTCGCAGCACGCAATTTCTATCACAAGCCGGATGAGCGCATTCGTCTCACGGGCGTCACCGGGACAAACGGAAAAACGACGAGTACGTCACTTATCGATTCCATTTTGGGAGCGGCGGGAAAGACAACCGCGCTGATTGGGACTATCGAATATCATCTCGCCGGGCGAGTGTTGCCGGCAGTCAACACGACACCTGAATCGCTCGATCTGTTTCGGATGTTCGATGAGCTAGCGCAAGCGGGCGGTACACATGCCACGCTCGAGGCGTCATCGCATGCGCTCGATTTAGGGCGCCTTTACGCCATGCATTTCCACACGGCGGCGTTCACCAATTTCACGCGTGACCATCTCGATTACCACGGGACGATGAACGCGTATTTCGATGCCAAGCAGTTGTTGTTCATGCCGCGAAACGGCCCTCCCCCCGCTTCGCGGTGCTGAATGCGGACGACGAGCAAGTTCGGAACTTGAAGCTCGCAACGGAGACGGAAGTGTTTTGGTACGGCATCGACCAGCCGTTCCCGAATGCAGGTCGCAGCAGCCAGCGTTGCTTGCGTGCGGAAAATATCGAGTCCACCTTTGCCGGCTTGCGTTTCGAAGTGGTATTGGATAGAACACGCTTTGCAGTAGAATCTGCCCTGGTCGGACATATCAACATTTACAACATTCTGCTTGCCTGCTCGGCTGCGCTCACGTACGGCGTAGGTGAAGAAGAGATACAGAAAGGCTTAGCAAACTTGCAACGAGTACCCGGGAGATTTGAACGAGTCGAAGAGGGGCAACCATTCACGGTAGTGGTGGATTACGCGCACACCGACGACGCGCTACGTAATGTAATTAGCTGTCGCCCGCGGTATGCGGCCGAAGCGGGTGATTACGCTATTCGGATGCGGGGGCGACCGGGACCGGTCAAAGCGGCCGCTGATGGGAGTTGCGGCGGGCGAACTCAGCGACTACGTAGTTCTGACGTCGGACAATCCCCGCAGCGAAGATCCACTCGCGATCATGAACGACGCGATGGTGGGGCTGGGCCGCTACGATACGCCACATGTGGCTGAGCCAGACCGCGAGCGCGCCATCCGCAAAGCCATCGAGGCCGCTGGGCCAGGAGACATAGTCATTTTGGCCGGCAAGGGGCACGAGACGTATCAGATTTTGCGGGATGGTCCGATCCCGTTCGACGATCGCGAGGTGGCGCGGCGTGTGTTGCGATCTTTCGGGTACAAGGCACAGCGGAAGTCGCAAGCCGCAGATGCAGCAGAAAGCGTATAGGCCGGAGTGCGATGCAGCTCTCTCTGGCGCAGATCGAGCAGGCAACGGGTGCGCGGCTGACCGGTGCGGGCCTAGAGACGGCCGGTCTGGAAACCGTCGGCAGCAAGCCCATTACCGGGTGGAGCATCGATTCAAGATCTGTCCAATCTGGCGACGTCTTTTTCGCGATCCCAGGTGAACGGTTCGACGGCCACGCTTATGTACAGGAGGCGTTGAATTCCGGCGCCGCTGCCGTGGTGGTCAGCCAGGAGGTAGAATACATCACGTGGACTTGTATTGACGGTAGACAGCTCGGTAAGAGCATTAGGAAAAACAGCGAGTTTTGGCCGGCGCATCTGGGGTAAACCGGTCGTGGCGATCACTGGTAGCTCAGGAAAAACCAGCACCAAAGAGGTCATCGCGGCGCTGCTCAGCGAGCACTTTTTGGTCGGGAAGACGGAAGGGAACTTCAATAACCATCTCGGCCTGCCACTTACGCTATTGCGCATTCCCGATGAAGCTGAAGTCGCTGTTGTTGAAATGGGCATGAATCATGCGGGCGAGATTCGCGAACTAGCTCGGATCGCACAGCCTCAGATTGGCGTAGTGACTAACGTCGGGTATGCGCATATCGAAGCGTTCGAATCCATTGAAGAGATAGCGGCGGCAAAGCGCGAACTAATTGAGGAATTGCCGCCTGAGGGAATAGCTGTTTTGAACGCCGATGACGAGCGCGTGCTTGCCTTTCGAGAGAATCATTACGGCCGGATCTTGACTTACGGGACCGGTGTGGGTGCGGACCTTCGAGCGGAGCACGTGCAATTTGACTCAGAGGGTTCCAGATTTAACGTTCGCGGAGTTCAATTTCAAACAACGTTAGCTGGACGCCATGCGGTTTCAAATATTCTGGCCGGTTTGGCGGTCGCAAGCATCTACCAGATTCCGCTTGACGCACTGGTCAATGCCGTGGCGCGATTACTTCCTGGCAAAATGCGCGGGGAACGTTACGAGGCGCATGGCATCACGATTCTGAATGATTCCTACAATTCGAACCCAGCAGCAGCGCGGTCGATGATCGATGTGTTGGCCGTTGAACCGGCGAAGCGGAAGATCGCCGTACTGGGAGAAATGCTCGAGCTTGGCCACTGGGCCGAGACACTGCACCGCGAGCTGGGGCGCTATGCCGCAGAACACGGTGTGGATGTCCTGATTGGGGTACGCGGCGCGAGCCGGTTGATGGTCGACGAAGCCATCGAAGCCGGATTGGGCAAGCATGTTGAGGTGTGCCATCACGCTTCAACCTGCAATCGCGCCGCGTTTTTTTTTGAAGACTCCGAGAACGCAGGCGAATTCTTGCGCACCTTTGTGCAGCCGGGCGATGCCGTCTTGTTTAAAGGCTCTCGCAGGACGCATGTCGAACGCGCGCTCGCCAGAATGGAAGAGTAGAAATGCTTTATTGGTTGCTCTTCCAGTTTCTTCATCGCTATATTCCCGCTTTTCGTGTCTTCGGCTATATCACTACGCGAGTGGCGCTCGCCAATTTAACTGCGCTCGCGCTCGCGTTAGCCCTCGGGCCATGGCTCATTGGCAAGCTGCGCGACTGGAGCTTTGGCCAGCATATCCGGGAAGACGGTCCGCAATCGCATCAAAAGAAGGCGGGCACGCCGACCATGGGCGGCCTGCTGATCGTTACAGCAATCGTCATCCCAACAGTTTTATGGGCCGACCTCGAAAATCGCTATGTGTGGATCGCGCTCTTGGGCCTGCTCGGTTTTGGCGCGATCGGATTTATCGACGACTATGCCAAGGTGGCAAAAAAACGCAACCTAGGGCTGACGGCGACCCAAAAATTCTGGGCACAGGTACTGGTAGCGATGGTGATCGGGTTTCTCCTTTTGCTGCTGCATGCCCACCAGGCTTACTCGACGGCCATCAACATACCGTTCTTTAAGCAATTTAAGCAGGATTTGCTGATCGAATCTCTTACCAGGAGTTATTGGACTTATCCGCTCGCCTTCGTGATTTTTTATGCTTTCATCGTGCTCGTCATGGTAGGCTCATCGAACGCCGTCAACCTGACTGACGGGCTTGACGGGCTCGCAATCGGACTGATGATCATCGCTTCTGGCGCTATGACAGCCCTGACATACGTGTCGAGCAATGTCAAAATGTCGAATTATCTGGATTTAGCGCACCTCCCGAATTCGCAGGAACTGACTATCTTCTGTGCCTCAATGGTCGGTGCGAGTCTTGGTTTTCTTTGGTTCAACTGCCATCCAGCGGAAATCTTTATGGGAGATGTCGGATCGCTCGCACTAGGCGGGGGCCTGGGAATCGTAGCCGTCTTGATTAAACAGGAAGTGCTGCTGGCCTTTATTGGCGGCGTGTACGTGATTGAGGCGCTGTCCGTGATTCTTCAAGTCGGAAGCTACAAAATGCGGCACGGCAAGCGCATCTTCAAAATGGCTCCGATTCACCATCACTTTGAGGCGCTGGGGTGGCCGGAATCGAAAGTAATCGTGCGCTTTTGGATTGCAGGATTGGTGATGGCACTGTTTGCGCTCACCACATTGAAGTTAAGGTAGCAATAATTTGGATCTGCGCGGTAAAGACGTTTTGGTTGTCGGCACAAGGCGCTCGGGGCTTGGCGCAATTGAACTATTACGCAAGCAAGGGGCGCGTGTTCGAGCCATGGATGTGCAGCCGCCTTTGCCAGAAGACCAGGTGAAGCTCGACGCGCTCTGCGTTCCGCTCACGCCCCAGAGTTCGCTTAATGTCCGCGCCAACGGCCAGGATCCAGACCTGATTGTGTTGTCGCCCGGGGTGCCACTCGGTGAGCCACTCTTCGCCTCCGCCAGAAGACGCGGTGTTCCGGTGATTGGTGAAGTTGAGCTAGCGTCCTATTTCCTGCAAGGACCAGTCATCGGGATCACTGGCTCGAACGGAAAAACTACCACGACCGCCCTGACGGCGCATCTGCTCAAAGCGGGTGGCGTTGCCTGTCAGGTTGGCGGAAACATCGGCACCGCCGTCACTTCGCTCGTCGAAACTTCGGCCGAAGATCAATGGAATGTACTCGAACTCTCTTCCTTTCAACTTGAATCCATCCGGAGCTTCCGCGCTCGTATCGGAGCCTGCCTGAACGTGAGCCCGGATCATCTGGACCGCCACGGCACCCTAGACAACTATGTTGGAGCCAAACGTCGTCTCTTTGAGACGCAGGTGACGGGCGACCTCGCGGTCCTCAATTACGATGATGAAATCTGTCGCCAGTTCGCAAACGCAACCGAAGCCGAGGTCTATTGGTTTAGTTCGTCGCAACCAGTGCCGCAGGGCGTCGCCATGGAAGATGGAGAGTTGCTCTATTGCGGTGAGCCATTTGCCAGTCGCACGCAGATTAAACTGCGCGGATTGCATAACGTGGAAAACGCGATGGCTGCGGCGCTGGCCGCGATATTGGCCGGTGCCGAACTCGATCGGTTGGCTCCGGCGATCCAAAGCTTTCCCGGTGTCGAACATCGCCTGGAATTTGTTCGCGAACTTGACGGCGTGGAGTATTACAACGATTCAAAGGCGACGAACGTGGATGCGGCCTTGAAGGCGATTGCGGCTTTTCCGGGACGTCTATGGATCATACTGGGCGGCAAAGATAAGGGAAGCGACTATCGCCCCTTACGCGAGCCGTTAAAAGAACGTGCGAGGGGCGTGCTGCTGATTGGCGCGGCCGCGCCGTTAATCAAAGAGGCGTTGGCCGGCCCAGTCGCCGCTCTCGATTGCGGAACGCTGCAAGAGGCGGTCAGGCACGCACGGGTCCAGGCTCAGTCGGGCGATATCGTGCTGCTCGCTCCCGCTTGCGCAAGTTTTGATCAATTCAAAGATTACGAAGACCGTGGCAAACGTTTCAAACAAGAAGTGGCAAAATTGGTTTAATACTTTCGATGGCGCAGCGTCTCAAAACCGACTGGATCCTGTTCCTCACCGTGCTGACACTGGTCTGCTTTGGCTTGGTGATGGTCTACAGCGCCTCTTCGTTCACAGCGGAGCTGAAGTATCACGTATCGAGCACTCACTTCTTTCTGCGGCAACTCGGTTGGGCTACGTTTTCCTTCCTGCTGCTGCTTTATTGCATGCGCCACGATTACCGCCGCTGGAACAATCCGAAAGTAGCATTTGGCTGTCTGGGTATCGTGATGCTACTGCTGGTAGCGGTCTACGCAACCGATTCCGGAAGCCACCGCTGGTTAAAGGCGGGTCCGTTTTCCATGCAGCCTTCGGAGCTGGCGAAGCCTGCCTTAGCGCTCTTTCTTGCTTTTTTCCTGTGCCGCCGGCTGGATCATGTGAACGCACGTGAGACGCTCAGCCCGATTGCCGTGGTCGTCTCCGTGATGGCGCTCGCAGTTGCAATTGCGGACTTCGGAACCGCGGTGGTGTTGGTCGCCATGACAGTGGCTGTCATGTTTGTGGCTGGAATAGAGACCCGTTATCTGATTGCCTGCGGCGTGCTCGGGCTGCTGCTCGGGGTCGGGTTCATCGCAATGAAACCATACCGCTTAATGCGCGCGATCGAGTTCGTCGACAAGGATCACAAGCTGATGGCGAAGGTAGATCCCAGCGGGCGTATCCTACGCTATGCTCACCAGACCGCCTCGACCAGCGATCCCGGTTATCAGCAACTGCAGTCGAAGATAGCCGTAGGTTCGGGCGGCCTGCTCGGCGTCGGGCTGATGCAGAGCAAGCAAAAGTTGCTCTATCTGCCCGAAGCCCACACCGACATGATCTATGGTGTTATCGGCGAGGAGATTGGCTTCTTCGGAGCGGCCCTGTTAATCGCCGGTTTCGGCGTGGTGCTTTGGCGAGGCATACGCACCTTTGTGCGCGCCAACGACAACTTTGGCCGCTATCTGGCGCTTAGTGTCACGGTTTGTGTGGTCATACAAGCCCTGACCAATATCAGCGTGGTCCTGGGAGTGGCGCCAAACAAAGGAATTCCGCTGCCTTTTATCAGTTCAGGCGGGAGTTCGCTCCTGAGCACGCTTTTGATGATGGGAATCCTGCTGAGCGTGAGCGAGCATGCGGCCTGATGCCGTACTCGTTCGTGTTGACGGGCGGCGGAACAGGCGGACACGTTTTTCCAGCTTTGGCGGTAGCGCACGTATTGCAGACACGGGGACATCGCCTGCTTTTCATCGGCACGCGCGAAGGCATGGAAGGGCGGCTGGTTCCCGAGTCCGGTTTCGAGATGGCATTTATTCGCAGCGGAGGATTGAATCGCGTCGGCCTGCGGCGGCAGTTGCGGACGGCGACGCAGTTGCCGCTGAGCGTGAGTTCGGCGTGGAGATTACTTCGCACTTTTCGCCCGAAAGCGGTCTTCAGCATGGGCGGATATGTGGCCGGCCCCGTAATGCTCGCTTCTCTACTCGAGAAGATCCCGCTCATCGTGATGGAGCCGAACGCCGTGCCCGGATTCGCTAATCGCCGGGTTGCAGGCCGGGTCTATCGGGCGCTGTTAGGGTTTCCAGCGGCTGCCGCCTGGTTCCCGCCCCAACGGACCGAAATCACTGGCTTACCTGTGCGAGAGGATTTCTTTTGCTTGAAGCCAAAGCAGGGCGATGTGTTCACTATTTTGATTACGGGCGGCAGCCGGGGCGCGCGCACGCTCAACAGGGCATCGCGCGAAAGCTGGCCGCTGTTCCGGGAGAGCCGTGCCGCCGTGCGAATCGTTCACCAGGCCGGAACGGCTGAACACGAATCGCTCTCAAAAGAATTTTCAAAGGCAGGACTGGTGGGAGAGATAGTTGCCTTCATCAGCAATATGGCCGAGGCATTCGCGAAGGCGGATCTTGTGGTGGCGCGGGCCGGTGCCGGAAGTGTGAGTGAGATCGCAGCCGCCCGGATGCCGTCTCTGCTAGTTCCGTTGCCGTTTGCCGCCGACGATCACCAGCGCAAAAATGCCGAAGCGCTGGTAAGCGAGCGCGCGGCCCGACTGGTTCCCGATAGTGAGATGAATGGCGAGCGTTTGTTCCGTGAGGTGGAAGCCCTGCGCAACAATCCTGGAGAGTTAGCAGCCATGCGAAACAATGTTCAGCGCTTTGCCCGCCCCAACGCTGCGGAACGAGCCGCTGACGTAATGGAGGAAGCCGCTGCCGAAAAAAAATAAAGTACTGAAGGCATCAATAATGTCGATTTCGACGTTGACACCTTGCTCCAAAGCCGGAACAATACTTTTGAGAAATGTTTTTTAAGCCCCAGCACGTGCACTTCGTGGGAATCGGGGGCATCGGAATGAGCGGCATTGCGGAGGTCCTGCTGACTCTTGGCTACCAGGTGTCCGGGTCCGATATCAGGCGGAGTGCGATTACTGACCGTCTGGAAAAGCTCGGGGCAACCATCCAAATTGGACACCAAGCGGGCAATGTGGAAGGAGCAAAGGCGGTAGTTGTGACATCGGCACTCGACTCCGATAATCCCGAGGTTGCGGAGGCGCGTTGCCTCCAGGTTCCGGTCATTCCGCGCGGCGAGTTGCTTGCCGAGCTGATGCGGCTTAAGTACGGCATCGCGATCGCCGGAAGTCACGGCAAGACGACCACCACGTCCATGGTCGCCAGTATCTTGAACACCGCGAATCTGGACCCCACCGTGGTCGTGGGCGGCAAAGTTGCTGCCATGCAGGGCTCTAGCGCGCGCGTAGGCAAGAGCGCGCTGCTGGTTGTCGAATCCGACGAGAGCGACGGATCTTTTCTGAAGCTTGCTCCGATCCTCGCTGTTGTGACAAACATCGACCGGGAACATCTGGACCATTACGCATCCCTTAATGAGATCGAGGCGGCTTTTACGGAGTTTGTGAATCGCGTGCCCTTCTATGGTGCGGCCGTTCTCTGCATGGAAGATGAAAATATCCAGCAGATCTTCCCGGCTGTACGGCGTCGCACCGTTACCTACGGACGCTCCGCGCAGGTCGATCTCGAAATTCAAAACGTTTCGCTTTCGGCTGGATCCTCTGAATTCGAGGTGCGGCGATGCGGGTCCGATTTGGGTGCCTTTCACCTCAACGTGCCTGGCGTTCACAACGTTCTCAACGCGACTGCGGCGATCGGAGTTGCTTTGGAACTCGATGTACCCGTGAAGCAGATCGCAGAGGGGTTGGAGGCTTTTAGCGGGGTCGACCGGCGATTCTCGATTCGAGGGCGCGAGCGCGACGTGACGGTGGTGGATGACTACGGCCATCATCCGACCGAAATCAAAGCGACTCTCGCCGCAGCCAGGCTCTACCCCTACGCGCGCATCCGAGTGCTCTTTCAGCCGCACCGCTTTTCACGCACCAAGCACTTGCTCGACGAGTTCGGGACCGCCTTTCATCAGGCAGACGACGTGTACTTGCTCGATATCTATGCGGCTTCGGAGCCCGCGCTCGAAGGGGTAGATTCGGAAGTCTTATTAGAAAAGCTCCGGTCTTACGGCCATCGCTCGGCGCATTACGTGGCGAGCCTGGAAGAGGGAATCGCCCGCATATCAGCCGTGGCGGAGCCGGGCGACTTGATCATCACGCTTGGCGCGGGAAGCGTATCGCAGGCGGCTGACCGGATACTCGAAAAACTGCGGGAGGCTGCCTGATGCCCCGCCGCCAAGAACCCGAGGAGCCTCGCGAGCGCATTCGCTGGGTGCGCTTTACGTTTTGGTTGATCGCGGGCGTGATTTTGATGGTCAGCACTTTGTTCGCCTGGCACGCGACAGAAGAATTTCTCATCAAGGATGACCGGTTCCGCGTGGCCGAGTCCGACGATTTTCGCGGGCGTAGCCCAAATCTCATCGTGGAGGGTGTGCAGTATGCGTCGACTTCCCAGATCCGTCATGTCTTCGCGGAGGACCTTGACCGCAGCCTCTATCTGGTTCCGATCGAGAAACGGCGGCTCGAACTTCTGGAGATCGATTGGGTGGCGGACGCAACGGTTTCGAAGGTTTGGCCGAACACGCTAAGGGTCTTGATCCATGAGCGCGTGCCGGTCGCATTTGTCAGGCTCGCGCCGAACCGCAAAGACGGGATGTCGCGCCTGGCGCTGATCGATAAGGAAGGGCACATTCTGCGGCCTCGCGTGGCGGCTCAATTCACCTTGCCTGTAATGACGGGCATCCGGGAGAGCGAAACACTCGAGAACCGGCGCGCCCGAGTGCGCCGCGTCCTGGGAATGCTCAAAGACATCGGTCCCTTGGCGGGGCAGATTTCGGAAATCAACGTGGCCGATCCGAATAACTTGATCATCGCCGAACACGTCGACAACGCGGTTGTGAACCTGATGCTCGGTGACGACAATTACGCGGAGCGGCTGCAGAGCTTTCTCAATAACTACTCCGCTATTCGAGAGAAGCGGCCGGATGCCAAAACGCTCGATTTGCGAGTGGATGGAGTGATTACAGCAGTAGGAGGCGATGGCGGTGGCGAGTAAGGCGAAGCTGGCCGTAGGGCTCGATCTCGGAAGCACGAGTACGCGCGTGGTGATCTGCGCTCTTGATGAGCAGAGTGTAAAGTTTCTGGGCTATGGCGAAGCGCCGGTTCATGCCTGGAGCAAGGGGCGGTTGAACGATCAGGAGGCGCTTTCCCAAAGCATTCAGTTTGCGCTTCATGAAGCAGAACTGCGCGCGCAAGCGTCTCCTGAATCCGCTGTGATCGGCCTTGGCGGCAGCGTGGCAGGCGTCAATAGCCGGGGCCTCTACGAATTCGGCCGGCGACGCGATATCGAACCTGACGATTTGCGCTATGCCGTCGAGCTGGCCTCCCGTGTTCGTCTGGAAGAGGACCGCCAGATCCTGCAAATCTGCCCGCAGGATTTCACCCTGGACGGGCGAGCTGGATATCGCAATCCGAAGGGCATTCTGTGCGCGCGTCTGGAAGCCAACGTGCACGTGATCACGGCCTCGCTGGGCGAGCATCAAGGGCTAGTCTCGGCCGTGCACAAGGCGCATCTCGCGGTCGAAGAGTCGATTTTCGAGGGGGTCGCGGCGGCTTATGCGTCGATCCTGCCGGAAGATCGCGCGCGTGGCGTCGCTTTGATAGATATCGGCGCGCAATCCACGCACCTCGCGGTATATGAAGGCGACGCACTGTTGCTGGCGGCTTCGCTTCCCATCGGCGCCGACCACTTCACGCGTGACGTCTCATGGCTATTGAAAGTGAACTACGAAGACGCCGAGAGTCTGAAACGCCAGTATGGTTACGCGATAGCGGGAGTCGAATCGGATCACAGTTTGCTTGAAATTCCAACGGCAGAAGGGCGCGGCATGCGAGAGGCTCCGCGGCGGCAACTAAATGAAATTCTCGAAGCGCGCGCAGAAGACATCTTTGAGCGCATTTATGCCGAGATCTTACGAGTCGGTATGGAGCAGTCTCTGCTCGAAGGCGCCATTCTGACCGGTGGCGGATCTCTGCTGCCCGGTATGTGTGATCTTGCCGAGCGCATTTTGAATTGCCAGGCGCGAAACGGCCTGGCGACGGGTATCGAGAACTGGCCACGCGAACTCGATAACCCGGTTTGGACAACGGCCGCCGGCCTGGCGATGTATTCTGCGCGGCTTAAGATGAAGCGGGATTGGAAACGGACATCGGCGGGACTCGCCGGATTGACAGTGAAATGACTGGCAGTGAAATAAGAATACGGGGAAAGGATCTGAGCATGGATGATGATTTGAAATTCTTGATGGAAGATGAAGTGCAATTGGGGACGCGCATCAAAGTCGTCGGAGTAGGCGGCGGCGGCTCGAACGCGGTCACGCGCATGCTGCAGGAAGGCTTGGGCGGGATCGACTTTTATATCTTGAATACGGATAAGCAGGCGCTCGCGGCTTCGCCGGTGGCGAATAAAATCGCGCTCGGTAAAAAGCTGACGAGCGGTTTAGGCGCCGGCGCGGATCCGTCGGTCGGGCGGCAGGCTGCGCTCGAGGATACAGAGCAAATTATAGAAATCCTGGAAGGCGCCGATATGGTATTTGTCACGGCGGGGCTCGGAGGAGGCACCGGCACCGGTGCCGCCCCCGTTGTGGCTTCGCTGGCAAAAGAATTGAATGCGCTGACGGTCGCGGTGGTTACCAAACCGTTCGCCTTTGAGGGACCGCGTCGCATGAAGCAGGCCGAACGAGGTTTGGCTGAGCTGGCCGGCAGTTGCGACACGGTGATCAGCATTCCGAATGAGAAACTGCTCGGACTCGCGCCGAAGGGCACCAGCTTCATCGACTCCTTTCGTATGGCCGACGACGTGCTCCGGCAGGCTGTGCAGGGAATTGCGGACATCATCACCACGCCGGGCCTGATCAACCGCGACTTCTCCGATATCCGCACGAACATGCTAGGCATGGGCTACGCCATGATGGGCACTGCTGTCGCTTCGGGCGAGAAGGCCCCGATCGAAGCCGCTCAACGGGCGATCAACAGTCCCTTGATGGAAGAGGGTGGCGTCCTTGGCGCGCGTGGTGTTCTGATCAACATCACGGCCTCGAGCCAGCTTGGCATTCACGACGTCAACGAAGCTTGTAATTTGATCCGCAAGGCGACCCAGAACGACGACGTGCAGATTAACTTCGGCATCGTCCTCGACGAAAAGATGGAAGACCAGTCAAGTACGGTTATTGCTACCGGTTTCAAACGCGATAGCTGCCCGAGATCGATCGCCGCAATCCGCATTTCCCATTTACGACCGCTACCTCGCCGGAACCGGCGCCCGTGCCGTTCCACCCGCCGCTCGAGCACGAACCTGAACCGGTTATCGCCACCGCGGAAGCGGCTCAGGAGCGCCAGGAAGAAGCAGC
>CAWIFY010000053.1:0-18851 GCA_963835255.1 Terriglobia bacterium
GGATTGTCGTGGCGTTGAGCTCGAATCGGGAGTGAGGGAGCGAGGGTTAACTTTCTTAGCAACCTGTTTACCCGGATGGCGACGGATACGCCATCGCGGATCGGCAGTTGGGTGACATAAAACTCGGGCGAGGCGAACAGGCGCTGGTTGAAGAGGCATACGGCGTGGTCGGTTGCTTCTTGCGGGTTGAGTACGCGCGAATGCCACAGGGTGTTGTCGGTGATGAACAGGCCGCCCCTGTTAATCCGATCCGGCACTGCGTCTAAAACAGCCGGATAGCCGTCCTTGTCGACATCGTTGAAGATCAGATCAAAGCTGCCGGGTGTGGATGCCAACGCTGTTAGGGCGTCGCCGACGTGGATGTGGATGCGCGAGGCTACTCCAGCGCGCTCGAAAGAAGCTTGAGCATGTTGAGCATTTTCCGGGCTACCGTCTGAGTAGTGCACTTCTGCGTCGGGGCCGGCAGCGCGAGCGAGCCAGATCGTGGAGTAGCCGATCGCCGACCCGAGCTCAAAGATCCGTTTCGCTTTCGTCATTATTACTAAGCTCGCTAGGAAGCGTGCCACAGCGGGACCAATGATCGGAATGTTGTGCTCAGCGGCATAGACTTCAATTTCTGCCAGCACTTCGTCGCGGGGCGGCAGCAAGCCGTTCATATATTGCTCGATATTAGGATCGGTAATCACGTGGCAGGAGTTCCGGCAAGGCGTTGCTATATCGCGCAAGGAAAGTGTATCAGGCGTTTGGCACCGTCGGGCTGGCTCTGTTCCAGAGATACATGGCGGCGTACGCTCGCCAGGGCCGCCAAGCTTCAGCGCATCGCTCAAGCTGTTGAGAGTTGTCTAAGTTCAAGGCGCGCAGAAGACTGAGGTCGCTGGATAGAAAGGCATCGGGTTCGCCGAGCGCTCGCATCGCTACGTATTGCGCGGTCCATTTCCCAATACCAGGGATTTCACGCAGCCGGCTCAGAAAGGCATCGGTGTTCGCGATCCGCTCAAAGATAATTTGCCCGTCGCAAACGGCGCGCGCGAGCGCTCGAATGGTCTCGGCTCGGGCAGCAGGCAGACCGATACCGACAAGATCGGCACCGGCAAGGACATCGGGTGAGGGGAAGAGATGAGTCAGATCTCTTGCTGGAGAGAAAGGCTGCCCAAAAGCTCTTACTATCCGGCCAGCTCGTGTTGTAGCGCCTTTGACGGTGACCTGTTGGCCGAGAATGGCTCGGGTTGCGAGCTCGAAACCATTCCAGCAGCCAGGCACCCGTACACCCGGATCCGCGTCAATCTGCTCACTTAGGAATGGGTCCGATTTCAGATTGGACGTGATGGCCGCCCAATCTGCATTCAGATCGAACATAGCGCGTATTCGCTCGATGATGAAGAAGAGCGAGCGTGGATCCCCAAACTGAACGCGCACGAGCAGAGAGTGATTCTCCTGGTCGAGTGAGACCTCGAAGTAGCCGTAGTTGCCGTCCAGGGAGATGGAACGACGATAAGCGCCCGACTCCATGGATTCCACGCCGGGCGTAGCGCGAGGGGCGAGGAACGCTAACATGCTATTCCAGGCATAAGGTGGGCGGAAGCGCAGGCGAAAGAGGTATTCATTCTCCGGCTGGGTCGTCGTCTGGCGCGCAAGACCGCGGATTTGAGTTGGTGTTCGATGATAGGTCGTGATGATGGCGGCATTGAATCGTCGCACGCACCCGAAGCCTGAGGCCAAGGCAATTTGATTCATCGCTAGGCTAGTCTCGTCGATGAGCTTCTTTGCGAAGTGAAGGCGGCGTGTCTGAGCCACAGCAATAGGTGTGGCTCCCAAATGCTGGAGGAACAGGCGGCGAAGATGGCGCGAGCCAACGCCTACTCGCTCTGCGAGAGCTTCCACCCCACCGTCCTCGAGGCCGCTCTCGCCAATCAGCCGCAAGGCGCGGGAAACTGTGGTTGAAGTTCCCAACCAGGCCGGAGTCCCGGGCGAGCATTCCGGACGGCAGCGCAGGCAAGGGCGAAAACCCGCTTCCGCGGCGGAGGCAGCAGTAGGGAAGTATCGGACATTCTCCTCTTTGGCGGGCGGCGCGGGACAGATCGAACGGCAGTAGACACCGCTGGTGCGCACGCCAATGAAGAACTTGCCGTCAAAGCGCGCATCCCGCGACAGTCTCGCTCGCGAACACGTCTGCAAATCCAGCTCCATATGTATGTCGCGAACCTATGATAGTTCGATTGTGGAGAAATAATTAGACGTTTTCGGACCAAGCTCCCAGTGGCTCGAAATGGGGCTTTGGGAGCAAGGTCCGCAAACGTCCATGTTTATCGGGAGCGACGTCCGGAAACGTCCAGCTTCATCGACACCACGGATCTATCGTGGCAGCATGCGATCTAAGATATTGACCTGCATCACTTCGGCGATCTTATTTGCTTGGCTGACGGCTGCCGTTCGGCTCGGGGCACAAGAGCAGCAGGAACACAGCATTTCCCATTACCGCGTTTTCAATTTGGGTACACTGGGCGGAACATCCAGCAGTGGCAATACGATTAACAACCGAGGCTGGGCTATGGGCAGCGCCAATCTTTCGGGGAACGCGGTCGAGCACGCGACTGTTTGGGTGTACGGATTAAGGTTCGATCTCGGTACTCTTGGAGGGCCAAACAGTGACATAGCTTGGCCAGTCAAGAATGATTGGGGTAAGATCGCGGGCATATCTGAAGTTTCGACTATCGATCCGTTGAAGGAGCAGTTTTCGTGTCCGGCCTTTTTCCCTATCACTCGCCATTCGTGCCGAGGCTTTGTGTGGCAATGGGGCGAGATGACCGAGCTTCCAACGCTCGGCGGGAATAACGGCATTGCCACCGGGGTGAACAATCGGGGCCAGGTAGTTGGGTGGGCGGAGAATACAGTTCATGACCCGACGTGCCTACCTCCCCAGGTTCTGCAATTCGAAGCCGTGATCTATGGGCCCGAAAAGGGCAGATCCAAGAACTTGCACCGCTCCCCGGCGACTCGGATGGAGCAGCCACGGCGATCAATGACAAGGGACAGGTGGTTGGTATCTCGGGCGCTTGCGATGTGGCTATTGGGGCATTCAGCGCGAAACACGCGCTCCTCTGGGAAAACGGCAAGGTGACTCAGATCGGCACTCTCGGAGGGGCTGGGTGGAACACGCCGACAGCGATAAATAACCTGGGTCGAGTAGTTGGATTTTCTGACTTGCCCGGTGACGTGAGCGGCGGAAAACTCACGTTTAATTTCCACGCTTTCCTTTGGACCAAGGAGGGTGGTATACAGGACCTTCACACGCTTCCGGGGGATAGTTTAAGCGAAGCACTCGACATCAACGATCAAGGCCAGATAGTGGGCGTGTCGTGCACGGCCAATTTCGCGAGCTGCCGTGTCTTTCTTTGGCAGGACGGAGTAATGAAAGACCTAAACAGCCTCATTCGGAATGGCTCCCGGCTTCATCTGATATCTGCTGGCGGCATTAACGATAGAAGGGAAATTACAGGGCAGGCCTGTGTTCTCTCGGATGGAGCCTGTACCAGCAGCAGCGAGACACCTGCGTTTCTGGCGATCCCCAGGTGGGACTGGGACGACAACGACGCCGCTTCTGCAGGAGAAGCTAGCGTGAACGAAGGGCCGCAGCTTGTGTTGCCGGAGGACATGCGTCAGCAGCTTGTACGCCGACTAGTCTTCGGCAGCGTTGGAACCGAGTCCATCAAACCACAGTGACGAATCGAGAGCGATAGGAATGGATCGCAACCGCGGTACGAACTGAGGGATGAACGCCGCTTGACCGACCTTATGAGTGCGGGCGCCGGTTTGCGAGAACGAATCCTAGAGCAAAGCTGACGGCTGGGACCGAAACCAATTTTTCCCAGTGATAGAAGGCAACAAAGCCCGTGCCTGTCGATGTGATCTCGAGCGCACCCGCCGGCATAGCCGACATCCGACCGCCACCACCTCCGCCCGCGCCCTTCGATATTGACGGCGAGGCTTGCTCGCTATGAGGCGCTCCGCCACCGCGAAAACCATAAGAGATCCGCGCTACCGGGATGACGGTGCGGTCCCCTCTGGACACTGGCTCTCCATAGACTTTCTTCCCGTCGCACTCGATTGGAAGATCTCGCCGGTGATCTTCAGAATTTCTGGCACGCTCATACTCTCATTGTCGTTCTCCGAGCGCCGTACAGACTGCACGTTTCGCGTGTGACAAAAATTCGATAAAAATTATCGTGCTTGCATTCAACTAGATAGCGCAAAAATGGACGACCGGGACGCGGCACCGCAAGGTTAAGCTCGTGGGCGAATGAGCTTGAGTTCGGCGGAAAAGTATGTGCAGCGGGACGCACTCAGCAATGAACTGTGCTGGGCGTACGTACCGCTTCCCTCGCAATCCAAGTTTCTCGCTTTGGCAGCGCGGCTGAAAGGCTTTTCAGGGCCGGTGGGCTCTGGCAAGAGCGCCGCGTTGAGCTTTGAAGCGCTGCGCCAATCTTTCATCAACTGGGGCAGGCAGGGGATTCTGGCCGCGCCCACCCTCGCGATGCTGCGGGACGCGACGCTCACGACTATGTTCCGAGCAATGGAAGAGCAGGATGTCGATTTCGAGCTTCTGAAATCCGATGGCGAGCTGACGATTACGTCACCCGCCAGCACGATTCTGCTGCGCTCGCTCGAGGAGCCGGAACGGCTCCGCGGCACGAACCTGGCGTGGTTCGGCATCGACGAGCTGTCGTACACACGTGAGGAAGGCTGGCTGAGACTCGAAGCGAGGTTGAGAGATCCGAAGGCCACAATGCTGTGCGGCTTCGGAGTTTGGACACCACAGGGACACGACTGGATTTATAAGCGCTTCATTCACAATCCGGTAAGCGGCTACGGGTGTGTGCGGGCGAGGCCGTTCGAGAACCGCTTCCTCTTAGATAAGACGCCCGACTACTACGAGCGGCTGGAGAGCAGCTATGATCCTAAGTTTTATCAGCAAGAAGCGCTCGGCGAATACCTAAACAGCCGCGCAGACCGGGTTTATCACTGTTTTGATCCCGCAGTGCACGTTGCGCCGCACGGTTATCAGCGAAGCGAAGCGGTGCTCTGGGCGCTGGATTTCAACGTTTCGCCAATGAGTTCGGTGGTCCTACAGTGGCGAGGTGCCCGGCTGGCGGTGATCGACGAAATCGTGCTCGAGCGAGCTACTACGGAAGAAGCTTGCATGGAGTTTGAGAACCGGTATAAGGAGCATGCTGGCGCGCTCGAGATTTACGGCGACGCGAGCGGCCGCAATATGCACACGGCAGGTACAAACGATTACTCGACGGTGCAGAACTGTTTAACGAGAGCGGGTTTCCGAAACATGAAGTTGCGGGTGCCAGCAAGCAACCCGGCGGTGTTGAACCGAGTTCGAAAGGTAAATGCGCTGCTAACGAACGCAGCGGGAGAAGTGCGGCTGGAAGTGGACCCGCGCTGCAAGGAGTTGATACGCGACTTCGAAGAGGTCATGTATAAGCCGGATTCGGGATTAATCGACAAGCTTCGCGATCCTAAACGGACACATGCTTCGGACGCACTGGGATATGCGATTTGGCAGCTATTCGGGGAGAAAACACAGGCAGGCGAAGTTGACAAGCGCCTCTTTTGAATGAGAAAGCAGGACGAGAGTATATGACTGACATTGATAGAGAGCATCCTGACTTCGCGCGGAAGCGGTCCATGTGGCGCATGTACCGGGACTTATACGCCGGAGGGCACGAGTTCAAATTTCGTGCCGCGGACTATCTACTGCGCCGCCAGAAGGAACCGTTAGATGTTTACAGCGAGCGTCTGCATCGAGTGTTCTACGAGAACTATATCGGATCCATTGTGGATTGGTTCGCTTCGACGCTCTTCAGGCGGCAACCGAGTTTGCAGCTAGAAGGAGGTTTGGTCGCGGGCAGAGAATTTCTGACCCAGTTTGCCGATGATTCAGACTTGCGGGGAACGACCCTTTCATCGTTTCTCCGGCAGTGCTTTGTGGATGCACTGGTCGCGGGGAGCAGCCATATCCTGATCGATTTTCCGAGCAGCTCCGAGAAGCCGCAGACGCGAGCGGAAGAAGACCTGGCGGGACTCTCCAGAGCCTTCCTAGTGCGCTACGAGGCGGAGGAGCTCATCAACTGGAGCCGGAATGAGCGCGGCGAGTATGAGTGGGTCGTGCTGCGCCATAAAGTAGCCCGGCAGCCCAGCGTCGAGGATACCCGGATTGTGGAAGAGACGTACTGGCGCTATTACGACCGGGCTGAGTTTCGGAGTTACAGGCAGGTCTGCAACAGCGTCAAGGATGCTCCGATTGAACTCGTTGCGCAGGGCAAGCACGGACTGTCGCGGCAAGGGCGTGTACCGCTGATCGATTTACACCTTAGCCCGGGACTGTGGTTGATGAACAAAGCGGCCCACCTGCAGTTAGAGCATTTCAATAAGTCAAATGCACTGAGCTGGGCCATTACGATGGGCCTATTCGCGATGCCGGTTATCTATTCGGACCGGGAGTGGAGCCAGATAGTTGGCGAGAGCTACTTTATTCAACTAGGTCCAACAGACAAATTCGGCTGGACTGAGCCGGACGGCAAAGTCTATCAGATCGCGGCCCAGAATCTGGAAACGCTTAAAGAGGAAATGTACCGGGTTTGCTACTTATCGCAGGCTTCCGGAGAAATGATCGGCGGCCATGCGCAATCAGCGGCAAGCAAGCAGTTGGATTTCACAATTACGCACGAAATACTGCGCGCATATGGAACGGCGGTGAAAGATTGCATCCGAAGCATCGTGACGGCTATTACGGAGGCACGCGAAGACGGGATAGCGGTAGCGGTTTCGGGGTTAGATGAAGTGGATATCAGCGACTTCGGGACCGAATTGCAACAGGCGGCCAGCCTTCTGCAGTTAGGGATCAACTCGCCGACGCTGCGGACACAGATCTATCAACGAATCGCGATGAAGTATCTCAGCGATGCGCGGCAGGAAATCAAAAATCAGGTTGCGCAGGAAATAAATGCGCAAGTGACTAATTAGGAGAACAAAAGAGTATGTCAGATCAAACGCCAATGGACCAGCAGCCGGCTGCTCCGGACGTACGTGACATCGTCCGGCAGGCAATTGAAGAATTTGTTCGCACAGAACAGCGGCAGGCCGAGCCGGCTTACAAGGCGGAACTGCATGACGAACGGAAACGGCGTGAAAGCCTGGAAGCAAGGCTGAATCAGCTGGTGGAAGAGAACCGCAAGGCGCGGGCGGCGGCGGAAGAAGCCGACCGGCACGCGCAGATTCGGACGGAATTGCAACGAACGGGTATCTCGAAGATCGATCTCGCGTTTCGTGCAATGAAGGATGAGATCGTGCGCGCGGAAGACGGACGGCTGCAGACGAGGGGGGCGGATGGAAAATCACTACAGGATTACGTTGCGAGCTTCGTGCAGGATAACCCGGAACTTCTGCCAGCGCGCATCGCGGGAGGCAGCGGGGCGCAAAATCCTGCGAGGAACCACGGACAGGCAGAAGGACCCGGAATTTCGCTCGAGAGCATCCGCCCGGGCATGAGCAAAGACGAACTAGACCGGGTACGTCAGCACATTTCGAAGCTTGCTGCACAGGCTCTCCGCGGCGCTTAAACGCGGAGAAAACGTTTCTGAGAATCCGAATGAGGCGGGAAAGCTGCTTCGTTCATTCCGTTGGCGGCGAGCGCCGCAACAGGCCTTACAAACAAAAGGTAAGTGTGCCTGAACGACACACGGTTGTGTCGTGATTTTTATAGAGGAGAGTTATGTCAACAATTACATCTGCCAATCTGGCGAATGCGATCGTTAAGTTAGTCGCTGCCGATGCGCTTCCCGCATTGGTGGGGAACCTTGTTATGGGTAACCTGGTCAACCGCGACTACGAGCCCGTGTTAGCTCATAGCGGAGACACGGTAAACGTGCCGATTCCTCCCGTGCTGGTTGCAAACAACATAGCCGAAGGGGGAACGATTACACCTCAAAATCCGAATCTTGGTAACGCGCAGATTGTGCTCAATACGCACGCTGAAGCGTCTTTCCAGCTTCCGGACGTGACGAAGGCGCTGGCGTATCCTGAGCTGCTGAAGGCCTACATGCAGCCTGCCGTGATCGCAATTGCGGAGCGGGTGGAGAAGGATCTTCTGGGTCTCTATGGCCAGTTCACCGCAAACGCCCCGGTTGGGACTGCGGGAACGCCAGTGACGGAGGCGACGATCGATGCTGCCGAAACGGCGCTCTTCACTGCGAAGGTGCCGGCCAGCGCTCCGAAGTACCTGCTCGTCGATTCCAATACGTATTCCCAAATCCGCCAGATCCCGCGCTTCAGCGAGTACTACTCGTCGGGCGAAGCGGGCCTAAAGGCGTTGGTTGAAGGAAACGTCGGAAAGATGAAGGACTTTTTTATCTTCCGGTCGCAATTCGTGCCGACGACCGGTGTTGCGTCTCCGAACACCCACAACCTGGCGTTTTCGAAAGATGCGATCGGGTTGGTGGTTCGCCGCCTGCCGCAACCGCTGCCCGGGACAGGCGCTATTGCCGAGTATGCAGAGATGGGCAACTTCGGCCTGCGCATCGTGATGAGCTACCAGCCGAACACGCTTGCTCAGCAGTTCACGGTGGATGTCCTTTACGGCTGTGGAGTTCTGCGGAACAACTTCGCAGTCCAGGTGAACAGCTAGTTAGACGATCTTCACCGATCACGGGAGTCCTCATCATGAGGGCTCCTTTTTTTGTTAGGAGGGACCGTGGATCTAAGACATTATTTTCGGAAGATTCGGGAGATCGAGGCGACGATCACTGAGACGCACGTGTTTGTCAGCAGCCTCGAGACATCGGACGGCGGTAAGGCCGGCGTGGTAACAGAAGTCGGGCGCGAACTGGCAGCGAAGATGATCGCCGAAGGGCGGGCAGCGCTGGCTACGAAAGGCGAGAAAGAAGCGTTTTTGGAGCGCCAAGGGGAAGCGCGTGCCGCAGCACAGAAAGCCGAGATGGCGCGGAGGCTGCAGGTAACAATCGTGTCCGATGCCGAAGGGATGCGCCCAATGACTCAGGCGCCTTCCGGCGGTAACACAACTTCGAAGAGATAGGACAACAACATGGCCCTGTTCACTGATGTAGCGGTCGTTACGCTAAATGAGCTGCTCGAGTTCGAGGCGTCTCTGGAGGGCGTTGCCTCTGCCTATGGGATCGACGTCGATAACAAGATAAGTCTCGCCACGAGTGCCATCAGTGACAAGCTCATGCTGTGGCTGCTGAACTCGGGTGCGTCGGACCCACAGTGGCTGAACCGCCGAGTTCTCGGATTGTCGACGGTTGTGGTTACGCCGTCGTTACAGCGCTGGATATGCTTCGAATCGCTGTCACGCGTTTTCGCGGAGGCATATAACGTTCAGTTAAATACGAGATTTCAGGGGAAGTGGACGGAGTATCAACGCGAATTAAAGAACGCTTCTGACGTGTTCTATCAGTCGGGTGTCGCGATCGTTTACAATCCGCTTCCGAAGCCGGCAATGCCCTTGCTTTCCGTGCAGGCCGGGGGTTTGCTCGCGCAGCCGATCTTCATCCGAACGGCTTGGGTCGATACCGTGGGAAATGAAAGCGCTCTGAGTATTGTTAACGGATCCGTACTTCCCGACAACTCGAGTTTTGCGGTGGCAATGGCCGAAGGAGCGCTGGGGGCTCCTTCCGCGGCGGTGGGTTGGAACGTTTATGCAAGCAGTCAATCAGAAGACTTGACGAGACAGAATGGCGATCCGCTGGCGATTGGCTCGACATGGCAATTGCCGAGCTCAGGCCTGCAGATAGGTCCGAATCCCCTTGGCGGGCAAGCTCCGACCTTCTACATTACGCTTTCCAAACAGATCAGACGAGGGTGAACTGAAATGACACCGAAATCACTTTTGGCAGCGCAGAAGCTTTCAGCAAAACTGACTGCTGCGAACGCGCTACAGCAGCAGATCACGGCTTTAGCAGCGGCATCTAATACCACGGTGCCAACGATTATGCCGGGCCAGGTTGTATTGTCGTCGGCTTCTCCAGAGTTAGGCGATATGAACGTACAGCTTACTTACCCACGAGTGTGTATCTACAGCACGAGCGTGAAGAATACCCAAATCGAGAAATTCCGTTCGTTTTCAGGTCAGGTATCGCTGGCAGTAGAGATTTGGGCGAGCGCCAATCTGGTGACGCAGGCCGATGAGTGGATCCACTTCTACGTAGAGAGCTTAGGAGAAATTCTGCAGAACAATATTGGCGATTGGGGAGACGGGATGTTCTATGGGGGCACGTACGACGTAGTGTTTCAAGCTCCGAAAGCGGGAGGGTTGGGTTTTGTCGAATCCGCAAAACTCACACTTAACCTGAGTGTGAGCGTGAGTTAGGAGGTCTAAAGATGAGTAGTTATATCTCTTCCAACGCAAACCGGTTCTATGCAGCGATTGAGCCATCGTACGGACAAGCGGCACCAATTACCGGAAGTAATCGGTTCCCGGCAGTCCGTTTGCACGCTCATCAGAGTATCGAGATCGGCAAACGCCTGGACAAGACCGGCTCACGGACGTATATGGGTGCATCGAGCAGTTCGCGCCGCCAAACAACGTTCGAGGTGCAGACATATCTCACGTCTTGGAACGGCGTGGGTGAGCCCTCATACGGGCCGCTATTTCAGGCTGGATTGGGGCAGCCGGCGGCCCAGAGCACAGGTCTGACGATTGCCTCGGTGCAAGGACCAATGCAATTACAGACTAGCGTCTTGCACGGGCTGTCGGTGGGGTCGGGGGTTTCGTATAGCAATGAAATCCGGTTCGTGACAAGTGTAATCGATCCTCAGACTTTCTTATTGAATGCGCCGTTTAAGAGCGCGCTCCAGCCAGGGGACGCTCTGGCGCCGACCGTGACTTACACTTTGTCGACGGGTCTGCAGGGCGTGACGATCTATGATTTTTGGGATCCGATCACGGCTGTAAGCCGAATCGTGACGGGCGCCGCTGTCGACAGCATAAACGTCTCAGTGAACGGCGATTTCCACGAGTTCACGTTCAGCGGGCCGGCCGCTGACTTACTCGACTCTAGCAGCTTCGTTGGAGGTACGGCAGGGTTAGCGAGCTATCCAGCGGAACCTGCCCTGGGGACGTTCGATTACTCGATTGTGCCTGGACATCTGGGTGAAGTGTGGCTGGGCGGCAGTGCGAGCCAGTTCTTTACTTTGACGGGAGCATCGGTGGAAGTAAAAAACAATGTTGCGACGCGGGCCAATGAGTTTGGCTCTTCGTATCCGAGAGCGATTGCAGTGGGTGAACGCGAAGTAGCTTCTCGTTTCACGTTACTGGCGCAAGACGACGCGCAAACGATCGCGTTGTATGCGGCCGCTAAACAACGAAGCCCGATACCGGCGCAGTTGCAATTAGGCCAGCAGGAAGGGCAACTGATGGGTATTTACATGCCGAGTGTAGTACCCGAGATACCCGTCTACAACGATTCTCAACCGAGGCTCGAATGGGAGTTCAACAACAACTTGGCACAGGGGGTATCCAATGACGAAGTCTTTGTTGCGTTCGCATAAGGAGACGGACTACGCGAGCGTCGTTTGGCACGAGAGTCGTTGCTTAGAACGGGTGAGTTTTTCTGTGAGACGGCCCTCGTTGGCGCAGCGGATCGAACTTACCGGCCGAGTACGAGAGCTGACCTTGAAACACGAGTTTCTGAAGGCAGGGGATGCTTCAGAAAATATCGAAGCAGCTCTCTCGGAGTTGCTGGTTCACAAACTGTACGTAGAGTGGGGGCTGGCTGAGATCCAAGGGTTGAGGATTGACGGCAATCCAGCCGACACGGAGCGTCTGATCGAGCGAGGGCCGGAAGAACTGATTCATGAAATCGTGATCGCTATCAAGGCTGAATGCGGACTTACGGAAGACGAACGAAAAAACTCCTGATCGCATTCCATTTCCAGTTCTCCTCACCGGCCGCGTGGAGATGCGATACATGTCGGGCAAGCGGCCTGGTGAAGATTCGCAACTGCGCATGGTTGAACGAAGGCGAAACGGCCAGGGCAAGAGCGGTCTGGGTGAGAGGGCGAACTATTTCGAGGCAGTGTCCGAAATCTGTGATTTCAGCTCAGAGTTTGAAGTTTCTCGAGATGTTCCAGATCTGGAAGAGTTTGGGCAAGGGCTACGACATGGCAATGAATGCGCGGGATGCAGAAGCACTTGAGCTTATAGAGCGGGAATGGACGGCGGAGGAGCAACATGGCAGCTAAGAAAAATACCTCGAAACTGGTGGGGCAACTGGCCGGCGTGAAGACGGATGGAGTTAGCCTCTCGCGCTTGTTGTCGCCGAGCAAGCCGCTTGGAGCAAGCACAGCGAACAGTTCAAGCGGATCCGGGAAGCCGCCAGCGCCCACAGATCTGAAGTCACAGTCGCTGAGTACGGCCGGAAAGGTCACGGGCGGGATAAAGTTCGGGTCTCCTTCAAGCAACCGGACAACGGCTTCGCAAGGCGCGAGCGAGTGGGCGAACTTGCTGAAGCAGACCGCATCAGGCGGGATTTCGAGCGCGTTTGGCGGAGGGCTGCTGAGCGCGATTGGCGGGGTCGGAGGATTGGTGTCGAGCATCGCGGGGCTGTTTGGCGGATCGAAAAAGACCGAGGCGCCTCTGACACTTTTTCAGCTCCCGAACTCGCAAGCTCAAACAGTTTTCGTGAGTTCGAAAAGCGCGGGGAGCGCATCTCTGAACACCAGTTCAGGAGGTGTCTCGGGATCATCGAACGGTTCCTCTTCAACAACAGGGCAGGCAGTGCAGAGCCAAACTTTCCAGAATCAGAGCGTGGAAATCGCTCAGGCAGTCAAACAGGCGCTGCTGAACTCCAGCTCTTTGAACGACGTAATTGCGGAGATCTAATGGCAAACTTTCCTTTATTGAGTACGGGGGCGGTGACACAATATCCGCTGATTGTTACGACGGGACAGAGTAGTCAAGTAATTCGCTTTTTGGATGGTACGGATCAGCGATACCTCATGCACGGACGAATGCTGCGCCAATGGCAGATCCGCCTAGAGTTGCTGAACGAGAGCGAAATACAGGCACTCGAGGCGTTCTTTGCGGCACAACTGGGCGGCTATTCGACTTTTATCTTTCCCGATCCCTGCAGTGGGGCTGAAGTCCCGAATTGCCGATTTGCCGAAGATGCATTGGTGAGCGGATACGAAGCCGCAGATATCAGCGGAACATCTTTTTGGGTCATCGAAACCAATGGCTAATCTATTTTTTCCACAGCTTTCAAGCGGTGCTCTAGCGCAGTATCCGATACGAAAGACAGCGATCGGGCGCACAATCAGGAATCTGCTTCCGGATGGATCGCTGATTCTTTACCCCGATGTCGAGGCTAAACGGCTGGTTTGGCAGCTTGGCTACAACGCTCTTTCCTCCGAAGACCTGAACGCGCTCAGTGCGCACTTCACCGCATGTCAGGGGCGATTACAGGCGTTTACGTTCATCGATCCAACAGACAATATGCTTAGCAACAGCTCGAATCTGCTGGGCTCTTCCTGGGTTTGCCCGAGTTCACTGACTCTAACCGCGAATGCCGCCGACCCGAGCGGAAACTTAGATGCTTTCTCCGCGACAAACCATGGACAGGCCAGCCAGGAAATGTCGCAGACGCTCACAGTGCCGGCTGGATACCAATATTGTTTTTCCGTTTATGTCCTCAGCGCGGTTCCCACTACGCTCAAGTTGATTCGCAGTGGTTCGGTAAGTGAGCAAACGACGATTGTGCCGGTCGGCCCACAATGGACGCGTATCGTTTCTAGCGGACGGCTATCGGATACAGGAACGACTCTAAGCGTGGCCGTGGGTCTCGAACCGGGGCAGCAGATTTCGCTATACGGACCGCAACTGGAGGCGCAGATTGCGCCTTCGCGTTACCGGCCGACGCTAGGGGCAGGCGGAGTCTACCCAAATGCGCATTGGGGAGTAGATGAGCTGCCGATCTCCGCAGATGCGCCCAACTTATTTTCCACTGTTTTCAGCATAGAAACGGCTATTTAGGACGAAAAGCGATGGGGACAATCAACCAGGTCAAACAATTAGCAGAAGCCGACACACCACTCTTGCTTTTTGAGTGCATTCTGCCGTCGGGCGACAGCGAGTATTGGAGCACACATTCGATTGTGTTCGACGGGGAAGCGTACTCGGCACGCGTGCTGAAGCATGACCTATTCGATCTGCAATTGTCGGCCGATGATGCGATGGATGGCATTTCGAAGCTCTCACTCACCTTGGCGAATGCGGATTCTGCTATTTCGGAGCTGAACGCGGCAATCGGACTCAAGGGCACACAGTTGACGGTCTACTTCGCTTTTGCCGATCTGCCGAGTGGAACGATCACGACTGAAAGCACAATCCTATTTCGTGGGATAGCTGGGGACCCGGATCTAATCACGGAAGACGCGCTTACAGTGAGCTTCTCGAATAAGCTGAGCCTGCAGAGACTTCCCATCCCGGAAGTGCGGGTTCAGCGTACCTGTCCCTGGAACTTTCCAACAACCGTGGGCCAGCGAATCGAAGCAAAAGATGGAGGCATACTGGGACGCTTCTCCCGTCTTTACCGATGCGGATATTCGGCGGACGTTGGAGCCGGAGTAGGAAATCTGAATGCTGGAGCAGCCTATACGTCTTGTGATAAATCCCGGTTGCAGTGTACAGAGCGAGGTATGTTCAGCCAGGATGCGCAAGGAAACCTAACGCGCCGGTTCGGAGCATTCGAATTTGTTCCTTCTGCCATCAACGTAAGAACGGCCGGCGACAAGACAACCCACTTATCGCCCCTGTTGAATAATGCCGCTGTTTTCAACGATCCGGTGCCGTTGGTATATGGCACGGGCTGGCTGAAATCGCCACTGATTTTCTCGAGAAACGACGGCAATCTCACCCACATGGAAGTATTACTCAGCATCGGGACGATTCAGGGTGTACTCAAAGTGGTAGTGAACGATGTGGAAATTCCCCAGGGTGTCGCAGGCAAGGACATGACCAGTACTGGCTGGTATACGCCAGTGACCACCGGGACCCGGCAAGGAAACTTCAATCTGGACTTTGTAGACGCCGAGGGCAATCCGCTGGGAGATCCGTATGGAAGCCTTTGTGTCTTCTCCGTCGTAGTTCCGAATCGAATCAGTAGCGGCAAATCGCTTCCGAACGTAGAAGTGCTGCTGCAAGGACAGCAAGTTGACTCCTATGATTCTAACGGAAGTCTTCAGGGCACGACATTTACAAATAATCCTGCCTGGGTTATTCTCGACATTCTGCAGCGTTGCGGCTGGTCTACTTCAGACTTGAACCTGGCCACCTTTGCGGCATCCGCAGGCTTCTGCGGCGAGCTCATTACTACCACAGATCTCAACGGCAACGCCCTGCAGGTGCCGAGATACGAGTGCAACCTAGTTTTGAACAAGAGACAAAGCGCGGCGACCGTAATACGTGGAATCCGAGTTGCTTCGAGTCTGATGCTGCGTTATGGCGCAACCGGTTTGCTGGAACTCCTTCCGGAGACGACGATTGCCGCGCAGCAGGCTACCTTGCCGGATGGCAGCAACAGCACAGACGAGCTTAATGGCGGATGGCCCGCGTACGAATTCAGCGACAGCTCTGCTCCTTTTTCCGGAATCGCACGGAATTCGGACGGAAGCTCGAGCGTGAAGTTGAGTGGCAGAAGTATTGCGGAGACTTCAAACCGGCTTAGCGTCGAGTTTCAGGATGAGTCAAATGAGTATCAGCAGGACAGTTTGTCCCTGGTGGATAGTGACGACTCCGCACTGATTGGATATGAGATCAGCAGCCAATCAACGGCGCTGGGGATTGCGAATTTCAGCCAAGCAACCCGCGTGTTGTTGCGCCAGCTGGACAAATCAACCAAAGGCAACCTATTTATTCAATTCCAGACTAGCTTCCGCGCACTTAAGATTCGGCCGGGAGACATCATTGCGGTTACTTACTTGAAGGAAGACCTCTCCCGTGTGCCTTTTAGGGTTACCAAGCTCTCACCGGCATTAAATTATCAGGCAGTGACGATACTGGCACAAATACATGATGACGACTGGTACAGCGATAACCCGGCAGTGCTGATGAACGCAGGAAGACAACCGGGTTCCGGCATACAAGTGCCCAGACCGCTGATCGGTATTGTTCCACATAATGATGGGAGCGGGAACCTAGAGTTCTTTGACTTTTCAGTTCAGGAAAAGATCCAGGCGCAGAGCGACGGCTCGGCAACTGACACGCTTACGGTTGCGTTCCGGCAACCGGCGATCCCGAGCAAGAATTTGCAGAATATGCCGCTGGTTAGTTTAAGCCCGCAGTTCTTGCCGATCGGAGGAACGCTACCGGCCAGCAGCAATTTCTATTATGCTGTGACTGCAGTGGACTCGACTGGGAATGAAGGCCCATTGTCGTTCACAGTGCCGGTTTTAATACCACCGGGTACGTCCAATACTAATCAAGTCACCATTAGCGGGCTGAGCTTCCCGGGTGCTGCGGTTCAGTTTAACGTCTACCGGGGAACTACGCCTCAAGAGCTGTATCGCATTGCTACTGATCTTCAACTGAGCGGCACGTATACAGATCCTGGAGCGGCTCCCCAGCCGATCGGCCCGCCGGACGCCAGCTTCGACCATGCAAACTTCTACTATCGTTACGAGTACGCCGGTCCCTTTGTAGCGGATATCGTTTCGGCATCGACAATTGGATGGAGCGATATGGGCGCTGTTAGCTCTGCCTACGCGGGCATGGTGGTGCGAATCATCGAAGGAACTGGACGTGGTCAGGAGAGGCTGATTGCAGGAAATACGGATACAACCTTAACGATCAGCCCCACCTGGTCCGTCGTGCCTGACGCGACCAGCCAGTTCGTAGTAGCAGATGGATCGTGGAAGTTTGCGGCCGTAACTGCCACCAGCTCCGCTACGTTCGAGATTCCTTATCAAACAGGGACGGCTATTCAGATATCCGGCCGCTCGGCAAATGTGGCCAATCAGGAAGCTGACGCCGATCTTTGTCCGCTAACCCGATGCACGCTGGGGGGCGGAAACGCTGATGTAGGTATTGCCGGAATTCCAAACTTCACACTCACGGCACCTGGAGGAGGAGCGCTTACTCTGTCGCAGGTGGGCTTCAATGAATTGACGAACACCTCGTCTGTGACGAGTGGAACGTTGCAGCTATATGCATGGAACGAACTGCTGACTCCGAGCCCATATTCTCTCGGGTCTGCTCTGGACAGCAGCACGGCGCAGATTCAGTGCGAACAAAACTCAAATTTCTCAGTTGGCGACGTTGTTCAGATCGGAACTGAGATGATGACGATTGTCTCTCCAAATAGCGGTACAAATGTTTATACCGTAGCCCGTGGTTCCTTTAAGTCAAGCGCCGCTTCGCACAATACCGGCGATACCATGCTGCTCTTATCGAACAGCGTGGTGATCGTTCCATTCGCTTCGGGCTTTTTCGAAAATAGAGCATCGCAGAACTTCATTCACACTTTCAGCCTGCCTGATTACCGCGTCAGCGCGGCCGAATTTTCGGTGACCAACTCGTTTGGAGAAAGTCTCGCGAACGTGACTTGTTACCTCTCGGGGCCGGAAACTGGATTGAGGACGCTCTCGGGCGGGCAGTTCTCGTTTCAAGTAAGTGGATTTCTCACCACAGAGCAGAACGCTGCTCCACAGCTTGTGGTCGAAGCCGCGCACGCAGTTCGGGATATTCGCGCGACGCTGGTGCAGCCCACTGCCGGATATACGGTAGATATTAATCTCCTGCAGAACGGAGCGGAATACTGCAGTCTGGAAATCGAATCTGGCCAGACGACCTCCGCGACAATCGTGGACGGTTTGTCGCTTGTTCCGCTCACTGAGAGTGCACTGCTCACCATGAATGTTTCCGTCACGCCGGTGCCCGGATTCACTGGTTCGGCGAGCCCAGGCCGAGACCTGACGGTTACCGTACGCTTATAGATTTTGCGGAGTCGTTCGCGGTCTGACTCGGTAATATGGTCCATTCATGACTTACGCCGTGGCGATCGCCATTGTCATCCTCACTCTGTGCAGCATAACGATTTACAAAGCGATTGGGCTCAAAACACAGGCTGAGTTTCTGGTAGCGGGCCGCACTTTAAGTTGGCCCGTGTTGGTGTTCACGCTGCTTTCGTCCTGGATCGGCGCAGGGAGTTTGCTTGCGGGAGCGGAAAATGCCTACAGAAATGGTTTCGTTGCGCTTTGGCAACCACTCGGCGGATGGTTTGGCCTGCTGCTGATCGCGATGATCGCGGGCCGAGCGCGCCACTTTGCGCAATTCACGATTCCAGATCTGCTCGAGGCAAGATACAACTCAGCAGCGCGCGTGTTGGGCACTATAGCTATCGTTATCTCGTGCACAATTATCACCAGTTACCAGTTCATTGGCGGAGGCGACATTCTCCACCTAATTTTCCCCGAGATCGCTAGGACGACCGGCTTATACGTCATCGCGGGGTTCGTAATGTTTTTTACTGCTGCGGCCGGGATGGCGTCGATTGCGTATTTAGACCTGGTGATCGGATCACTAGTTACTTTGACGGTGATTGTAGCTGTGCCGGTTCTTCTTCACCGTTCTGGAGGGTGGGCGACAGTGCACAGCGTGTTACCGCCGACGCACTTCGAGGTTCTTGGAAACTACAGCTTTTCAGGCGCTGTTGGACTTGCGCTACCGACGCTGCTGCTGCTCATCGGAAATCAGGGTATGTATCAGAAGTTTTTCTCCGCGAAATCCGAGAGTGATGCGCGGAAATCGGTTATCGGGTGGATTGTAGGTA
>CAWIFY010000054.1:0-33179 GCA_963835255.1 Terriglobia bacterium
TCCAATATCAACGTGACTTAACCGCGGCACGCTCCGCTGAAGTATCTGCGCTCGGTAGCTATGTTGAGGCGAAAGCCGCTCTACAACGCGCCACTGGTACGATTCTCGATGAGAACGGAGTCCGACTCGATGAGGTATTGCGAGGCAAAATTGAACGGCCCAGCCTGCCGCCGACCAAGCCGTAGAAAGAGGTAGCTATGTTCCCCAGCGAGCCGCTGCTAAATGTGGCGGAACTGGCAAAGTTATTCGCGGAGAGGCTCGGGGAGCATCTGCCGGGGACGGATACTGGCGATCCGGAGATCACAGACAAACGAACTTGCTGGAATAAAGCTTGTCACCGGCCGTGGACTCCGTGGCAAGGTCGCTGGATTGTACGATGACCAGCGCCGCCATTAGTGAATTCGGCCCGGAACGGCAGATGGACGCGAATTCTGTATAAGGACGATGCTCCGGTACTTGTGGTCGGTTCGGCATGGAGTGATCGGGCAGAACTCGATCGCAGCTTCCATCGCCTGCTTCTGATGAAGGCGCCTCAGAAGCTGCTCATTTACTCCTGCAAGAAAAGTCAGAAAGATTTGCTGGACCAACTTTCGCACGCAGTGGCTTGCTTTCCGTATCATCTCGCCGGAGAAGAATACATAGCCGTAAATATAGCTGGCGCGGAGCAGCAATCGTTCGCTACGTCCCTCCGCCTGCCGAGCGACGGTCGCGTTCCATCCTCCGCTACGCATTTCCATGAGGTGAAAGGATCGCCATTCCAGTTGCGCCTCGCGCGTTCACATAGATAACATTTCCTTGCCTTGGTGATCTGACAATGATTTACTGAATTGTAACGACCGCGTCAGCTGGACTCACGGACGGGAAAGAAATATGAAGTTTACAGCGATTCTGATCTTCGGGCTTGCTGCCATGGAAGTTTGTGGTTCGGAACTCACGTTTTCTAAGGATGTTGCCCCGATCCTTTACAACAAATGCGCCAGCTGTCATCATCCTGGCGATATCGCGCCGATGTCTCTGCTGACGTATAGCTCCGTGCGACCTTGGGCGAGGGCGATCCGGCAAGCCGTGCTCACAAAGCGAATGCCCCCGTGGCACGCCGATCCCCACTACGGTGTTTTCCAAAATGATCCGACCCTGACTCAGGAGGAAATCGATACTATCTGCCTCTGGGCGGATCAAGGTGCGAAAGAAGGTAATCCGAACGACCTACCCGAGCCACCAGTTTTCGTCGAAGGTTGGCGGATCGGGAAACCGGATATCGTATTCTCGATGCCGGTCGAGTACATGGTGAAGGCGAATGCGCCGGACGATTATCAGAATTTCACCGTGCCGACGGGATTTCAGGAGGATGTATGGATTACCGCAGTGGAGTTAAAGCCAGGAAATCGCAGGTTGGTCCACCACGCTCATGTCTACGTCACTCCGCCAAAACTGTCACAGTCCGGAACCGTTTCTGCGCCGTCGTTATTCGATCAGTTGACGTTCAAGGAGGGTAGTGTTCGACACATACGCCCCGGCGCCCCGGTCGTGGATGACGCCTGTCGCTATCTCGGAGAGGGCGGTCTTCCCGATCAGAAGTTTCATCAAGAAGCCGAAGAGCTGACCACTTTCGTTCCTGGAAGGTCCCCCGAAGTTTACCCGCCAGGCTACGCGCGTCTGATTCCCGCAGGGTCTACTCTGACGTTTCAGATTCACTATGCAAGGGGCGGCGGTAAGGACGAACAGGATCGCTCGAGCGTGGGATTCATCATAGCCAAAGAGCCCCCAAGGAAGGTTTTGCGGCGCTTAGATATGGATGCTTATCTATTTCAGATACCCGCCGGCGCCTCGAACCACGAGGTTACTTTCTGTTACGACTTCAAAGAAAACAGCCGCCTGCTTGCTTTTACGCCTCATATGCACTTCCGGGGCAAAGACATGAAATGGGAATTGATGCGGCCGGACGCGACGAAGCAAACTCTGCTCTTCATCCCACGATATGACTTCAACTGGCAGATTGAGTACAAACTGAAAGATCCTGTACAGGCGCCTAAGGGAAGCCGCCTCATTGTCACGGCGCACTTCGACAACTCCGTGAACAACTCCTTCAACCCTGATTCAACGAAGACAATCCGCTGGGGAGAACCTACGTCCGAAGAAATGGCTGCAACCTGGGTTCTCTACGATCTGCCGGAAGAAGGTCCACCGGCTTTTCGGCCACCGGCGTCAACGACGGCATTGATGCGAAAAGCTACCATTCCCTAGCCAGCAGAGATATGCACCAGTTGCGCACTCTTCAGGAGACGTTACGTATGTGCAATCTTCTATGCCGGGACAGCCTGCTGCATTTCCTGAATCGCGATCTGCATCCCTGCCAAGATCGAGCGTGCGCGGTTGGCGCCAGGATCTTTCGCTTTGGGGTCTTGTTTCATCGCGATTTGGAACTGTTCCGCAGCGTCTTTGAACCGGCCCTGACGTAACAGTGCTTCACCGAGGTTTGCGTGCACAGTGGGATCGCTCGTATTCAATTCCACGGCGCGAGTCAGCCAGCGGACCGATTCTTCCAGCTTTTCTTCCGCCAGAGTCATCGCTCCGAGACCAGCATAGCCGTAGTAAAGCTTGCTATCCAATGCGATTAGCCCATCGAAGATACATTCGGCATCGCTCATTTTGCCCTGTTCGTAGAGCTGGAAGCCAAGGGCAGCAATCGCTTCGACTTCCTGCTTGGCAAGGCCAAACACCTGGCTCAAAGAATTGCGGCCGGCTTGTTTTGTAAGAACGGAATGACTATCCATAGAATCCTCCTTTAGCTGTCGGTCACCGAGCTATCGATGGCCTCTCCTTATTCCTGGCCACCGCTGCTCATCAGCGTGGAAGCCTGCTCGACCGCGACTTGCATCTTTAATAAGGCTTGCTGCGCAGCCAGTTGGTCCTGCGGTTCTCCAGTGGTAACAGCCTGCGGAACAGCCTGATTTCCCTCTTGTTCCGTCGTGCCGGGACCGGCCAGATTTGCACCGGCTAGTCCATTCCTCAGTTTTTGAGAGGCATTTTCCAAGAGATCAAGCAACTGGCTTGGGTTGTTGAAGAGCGCGGATGGAATACCTGCCGCCGCAGGTGAGAACGGCGATGAACTCGTTTGCGAGGGGAACTGTTGTCCAGGTTGAATCGCATCGAAAAGGCCTCCGAACGCCTGCGACAGTTGAGGAAACAGCGGCTTTGCAGGACTTTTTAGAAGCTCGCCCAGAAGAGAAGCAGCCACTTCGCCAACTCGGTTGGCGCTGTCTTGTTCTGCGGTCTGAGATGGATCGTTAACTCCACGTGCAACGTTGTCAAAAATGTTCACCTTAATTTCTCCAATAGTATCGCCAGAAATTTGGTTTACGATCGCTAGCTAGTTATCGGAGCGCGAGGGGCTAAGTTGCTTCGCTTCTGCGCCTTGTTCATGGATTTCTGTGCCTGCCTTCTGCAATTCCTGTATCATCACTTTCATCCCGGCAACGATAGCTCGGGCGCGGTTTGCACCTGGGTCTTTCTTTTCCGGGTCCAGTTGTAAAGCCCTTTCGAATGCTGCCGCTGCCGGCTCAAATCGGCCCAATCGTAAAAGGGTTTCCCCAAGGTTGGCCTGAACAGTCGGATCGTTCGTATTGCGCTCCACTGCCTGCATCAACCACTCAGCAGCTTGTTCCAGCTTCTGTTCGGCCAGGGCTACCGCCCCCATACCGGCGAACCCTTGATACATTCGGCGATCGAGGGCGATCAGACCTTGGAAGATTGTTTGAGCTTCCACCGTCCGTCCTTGTTCATACAGCTGGAATCCCAGCACCTCGATTGCATCGAGCTCGCCCTGCGTGAGCCCAAAGAGGCTGTCCGTGAGCGCATCAGATTTGCGCGGTTCGATCTCCTGCTGCACCGTCATCCTGGGTTCCGGCATGGCTTCCTCCTTCCGGCTTTTGAAACTCTCCGGCACACTTTACCGGGTCAAGTCTCGTCCGACTTATCGGGAATCTCAAGACATAGTTGTGTTGCGAATGGCCGTCTCAAGTCGAAGTCCAAGGCGGCGCACTTCATGCCCAGGCAGAAGGTGCTTTAGGATATCAAAATCCGACTTTGCGCCAGAGAAGTCTTCCATTTCGAGATATGCTTCGAAGCGTCGAGCGCGAGCCGAGAGATGACCGGAATCACGCGCAAGAACTATATCGAGCTGCTCCAGCGCGCGCTCCGGCTCGCCTAGGGCGAGGCAAGCTGCGGCAAGCGCCTCTCGACTATAGTCGTTATGCGGATCGACGGCGACCAGACCATCGAATATCACGGCCGCTTCCCGGTATCGACCCTGCTGGTGAAGTGAGTAGCCGCGTTCGGAAATCCTATATATGTCATCTTGCGTCCAGCCTGGTCTCATCTCACTACTCCGACTCGGCCAGATAACGCGCCGCAATGAAATCTTCCGCCTCCCGGAAGTTCATCAGCATTGCGAGCATTCTCTGAATCGCCCGATCTTGGCCGCTTACCGGGGACTGACGTGACTGGGTTCCGGAGGCTGCAACCAGCCTGGTCAGCATCTGCATCCAGTTCCAGCGCTCCGACACGGCATCTCGAAAGTCGAGGCTCACCGGCCGCAAAGGCGGATCGATCGATGTGGGGTCGAAAGGATCTTCATCCAGACGGAGCAGGCTCTTCCAGTTCAGTGTCCGTGGAAGCGGCAGAAACTTGAGTCTGCTCAGAAAGGGACCACCGTCCGGCTCAATAGCGTCGGCCGGAGGAGTTTCAGCGGGCAGAAAACCCGGCAACGTATATTGCACTCGCATGGATACCTCCTACTTCGGCCGCACGGCTAAACTCGTTCCGCTTGCGCCAGATGATAAACCCAGTTCAATACCTCAGCAACCGCATCATACAAATCTTCCGAAATCTCCTCGCCCAACTCGACCTGAAACAGGCGATGGGCCAGCGGTACATTCCGCGTGATGGGCACGCCGTTTTCGTTAGCTAGGTTGATGATTCTCTGCGCCATGTTCGCCTGACCTTTCGCGGTTACCGCAGGAGCATTCATGGTTGTGTCATCATATTGAACCGCGATCGCAAGATGGGTGGGATTAACCACGACCACGTCAGCTTTCGGCACGTTCTGGACCATGCTCTGAGCCTGGAGTTGCTGGTGCATATGCTTGCGCGCGTGCCGGAGGTGTGGGTCGCCCTGCTCTTCTTTGTGCTCCTTTTTGACTTCGTATTTACTCATCATCATTTCCTTCATGAATAATCTCTTCTGAAGAAAGAAGTCGGCCGCTCCGATGATCAGGAAGAGAACTCCGACGTGGATCAAGAAGCTGAACATGAGGAAAACGGCAAGCCTACCCGTAGTCTCGGGATTAGCGCGCGCGCTAAGAATGATGTCTCGCAGCGAACTGCGCACGGCCATATACGCAAGGCTCCCGACAATGGCTAGTTTGACGACCGTTTTCAGTGACTCAAGGTAGGTCTTAGATTTAAGAAAGATGTTCTGGAAACCTTTGACGAAGTTAAGTTTTTCGAATTTGAACTGCACCGCCTCTGGAGCAAAGATCGCCCTGACCTGGAAGAAATTTCCTGCAGCTGCCACGATCGTGACTGCCACCAGGAATGGTGCCGTGAAGAGCAATAATCTAGCCCACGTATATCCAGCATGGTGCAGAACTTCGTCCGGCCGCAGCTGACCGGTAAGGAGCTGGGGCTGAAAGGAATCGATGATGACACGTTTAAGCTCCGCGACAAATCGAGGGCCGCCAGCTGCGAGGACGCCTACGGCCGTTAAAAACAGCAGAGCCTGGGTGATGTCTTTGCTCTTGGAAACCTGACCCTTCTTGCGAGCGTCGCTTAGCTTTTTCTGAGTCGGTTTCTCGCTCTTCTCTTCCGACACTGGGCCTCATCTCCTTCTCGAAGCTGGGAGAGCAAAGTTGCTAACCTTCACGCAATTCGTTCGAAAATCCGTGAAATATTCCACATCATCTCACCTAACAAGTCCTGGAACCGCACAAATATGAATCCGATTGCCAGGACGAAGATGACCAGGCCGACGTATGCCTTAACCGGCTGGCTTTCGTGATAAACGTTCACTTGCGAAGCGACCTTGGCAATCGCGCCGAAAACAACATCCACCAGGAACAGAGTCAATAAAATGGGGCCGGCCAGTTGCAGAGCAAGAGCAAGAGTGTGCGCACTGATTTCGCCGAACTGCTGTGCTAGCGAAACAGGGTCCGCTAACCGCGGAAAGCTGAATAATGGAAGTTGTTGAAAGCTGTGAGCCAGCGCGCGCAAGAATATCAGGTGTCCATTCAAGGTGATGAATATAACCAACGCCGCTTGAAACTGCAGTTGCCCAAGCACAGAGATGTTGCCTGGCAATTGCGGTGCTTGCAATCCCGGCTGATTCATTCCGCGCTGATCGTCGATCATGGTTCCGGACATCTGTACTGTATACAGGAACAATTGTGTAAGGAAACCGGCGATCGTTCCGATCATGGCTTCCTTAACCAGCAACGCTACCAGCAACAAGACGTTTGTGGAAGGTGACTCCTGAGTGTTGATCCCTGGGAAAATGATTGCGGTAATGACCACCGCCAGGCCGACTTTGATATTGGATACGACAACTTGGCCACCTAAAAACGGTGTCAGAGAGATAGCCGTTACGATTCTGGTGAATGCCAGGCCGAAAACAACCAGGAAATCGGAAAAATTCCGATGAAAGCCTAGCGCGCCGAGCACGTGCTGAAGTGCGGCCAATAGACCCATTCTCGTCGCTCACCTGATTAGCGCGATGCTGTCCAGCAGACTTCGGGCAAATGAAACAGCCTGCGACAACATCCATGGACCGATAACGATTAAAGTCAGCAGAACTGCCACGAGCTTTGGAACGTAACTGAGCGTCTGTTCCTGTATCTGAGTCGTCGCCTGAAACAAACTGACGACAAAACCAACCAACATGCTCGCCAGCATCGGACCGCCCGAGATCAGCAGGACCAGGATCAACGCTTCGCGTGCGATGCGAACAATGAGTTCTGAATTCACTGTGGGCGCCTAAACGTAGCTCAACACCAGCCCTCTGACGACCAGATACCAACCGTCCACCAGCACAAACAACAGCAGCTTGAACGGCAATGAAATTACAATCGGCGACAGCATTTGCATTCCCATTGCGAGCAGGATGTTCGCAACTACCATGTCGATGATGATGAAAGGTACAAATACTATGAAACCGATTTGAAATGCCTCTTTGAGCTGGCTCGTGGCGAATGAAGGTATGAGGACCTGGAAATCTTCTTTGTCGACCTGAACCGCAGGCTGGGGGTTAGCGCCGCGACCGAGTTGTGTGGCAAGTTCCATAAACAGCACCGTGTCCTGCGCGTGGCTGTGGCGAGACAGAAATTTCCGTAATGGCTCCTTCGCTTTTTGCGATGCATCGAACAAACTCTTGACACTCGCTTCAGAAAAAATTTCTCTGGTGTTCTGGATTCCTGCGGCGCTATACATCTCCCGCACTACTGGAACCATCACAAAGATTGTCAGAACGAAGGCAAGACCGGTGATCACCGGATTCGGCGGTACTTGTTGAGTTCCGAACGCATTTCTCAGAATGGACAGAACGACTGATATCTTCACGAAAGACGTGAGCATCATCAAAACGAAGGGTGCCAGAGCCATCGCTCCAAGTACGATTACAAGTACGACGGGATTGGACAGCTCGCCGCGCCCTGTAGTTTGGGCGCATGCCGGCAGGCGGAAAAGCAGAGAGAGAAATAGAAGTCGTCGCATGACACTTCCTCAAGAACTACGTCCGGACCGCTTGAATGAGTGCATGAGTTTAGCAAAATCCAGAGGCGCAGTCGGCGTCGCCGCCGTTAAAGAAGATTCGAGCGCACCCTGATCTAACGCGGTGAGGTAATGCACTCCAGAATCGGATGTCCCGACCAGGAAGTAACTGCCGGCGGCCTGCACCACGTAAAGGTTCTTTCTCGGTTCCAGCGGGTATCGGGCAACTACCCGGATCGGTCCGGAAGAGAGCTGCCGTATTCCTGTCATTCGTGGAAGCCAGACACGCAAAACCAAAATCACGAAGACGAGGACGAGGCCGAAAACCAGAATCAGCTTAAGATAATCGTACGTGTAAGAGGATAGCGATATGACTTCTCGGGTTGGACTTACGGCTTGCATTAACCAGAACGCCGGCATTACGCTCCTTTCCAGGATGAGATTCTCACCCCGAGACGTCCCTCAATTTCTACAAGCTGCCCTTCACCCAGAATTCTCCCGTTGATAGCTAGTGAGACTTGGCCGTTATTCTGGTGATCTAACTCCAGGATCGTGCCAGTGGAGAGGCCATTCGCCTCCGCGAGCGTGAGTTCTTTTTCGCCGATGATGACATGCACATGAAGAGGTAATTGGCCCAAATCCGGAAAGTTATCATTTTTGGGCGCTTCGCCTGATTGCAAATCTTCGCTGATCAAGGGTTCCCTTTCGAAGTAGTTATCGATCTGAATCTGTTGAATGTTGCTAAGTGCGGCAAGCGGGCCGAGAGATTTGTCTTGATCGACGTGTTTGATTCTCCAGCCGCAATTGCGTTGGCCCGCCACAAGGAGTTCGAGTTGTGGCCGAAAAAGCAGCACGTCACCGCGCTCAAGCTCAGCAATCTCGGCGCTCGTCAGGGGCTGAAATCCCAACGAGACAGGAAATTTCCAGGCTGCGGAGAAAGGCAGCCAATTCACATCTCTATTCGGGCGGGCCCGCTGCATTCTCTCAAGCAGTTCATATGGTGCAAACAAGCGCAACGCGCCCGTGGTTGCCAGTAAACTTAGCGAGCACGTTAGCACGATGCCGCGAGTGTCTGGCATTAAGCGCTGGCCTGGAACCGCAACGGCCCGTATCAAATTGAAATGGAAACGCCAGATCGCGGTTGGCACGCTCGAGTAGACAAACAATGATGAATTCGAGAAATCCGCTGTCGGTCGGACCCAGAACAGAGGGCAGCCCGTGCAGGTCGAGAGGCCGCAGTAATCGTTCGATTAAATCGGTAAGAAAGGCCCGGTTTACCTCGAGGCATAGAGTACCCTGTACGGGGTGGACTTCGATCGGGAAGGTAGTCCGGCCCTTGGGAGAAAAATCTAGAAACTCTCGCCAGGTCATCGACTCCGAGACTGGCGAATGAATGCCGATGTTGAGCTCGGGCATCCACAGCTGCCGGAGGCCCACCGTGAACGTGTACGGGAAAATCGCAATCTGGTCGCCCGCGCCCACGGGGTATGGCTGTCTTGGCGCAAGCTTGTTCTGATTTAAATAGGTGCCGAGCGAACTTTCCAAATCCTCCAGGAAACACTGCCCGTTCTCCACGAATATTCGTGCATGGCGTTTACCGACCGTCAGTGTCGGAAGCTTGATGTCGTTGTCCGGCTCCCGGCCAATAAAGATTTCGCGTTGCTTAAACGCGTGTTTAGCCGGTTCCTGATGCACATCAGCCGAGTCTCTATAGGAAAGTAAGACCTCGAAACCCGCTGGAACATTCAGCAGCTCCGACCATGCGTCCTGGATCCAGCCTCTCCAGTCAGTGCCGCGTACAAAGCGGTGCGACCAGTTCCAGACAGCTACTTCGGCGCGACTGTAACGCGGCAGCCGTTTGAACTGGAACGACGTTTGCTGACCCGCAACTTGCCTGACAGTCGCGCTCATCTCTTTTGTCGTTGCTGTTGCTGCCTATCTTCTCTTTGTTGTCCGCGACGCCCATCCCTTGACGTCGTATTGCTTGGTACAGAGCTGGTCGATCCGGAGGTGAGTTCCACCTGAATTGGAGCCAGTTGTACTCCCTTACGCTGGAGGCCGTCCGAGAGTTGGTCCAGATTGCGGGAGAGCAACTCCGAAACAGATGCCGACGCGGTAGAGAATCGAATGGCAATTTGATTCTGCTCCTGACTGATCTTTACGTTCAAGCCGTCCAGGCTTTTGGAGTTAAATTGAATTTCGACGCTCTGCTGCCCGTCCGGCTTCGACACGACCAGGATTTCTTGAACAAGAGCCTGAATATCGGCGGCTTCGCTGCGTGTTGGCGCAGATGATTGAGAAACGATCCCAGGCTGAATCTGATCGGTGGGCACTATCGCCGGTGATACGAGGGAGGAGGCCTCATCCGGCACAGCAAATGGGCTCTCCTGCTGGATTCTTTTCCTCTCCGTGTCCTCCGATTTCCGCCCCAGAACCTCCGAAAATAAGCTCGAGGTCGACCCGGGCCGTTTCCCGTCCGACGTTTTCGTGGGTTCGGATGTGGGGGCTCGTGTGTCGTCGACTTTCATGGAAGCGCTCCCCTTCGTACAAACATGTTTGCCCCAATTTCGTCCTGCACGGCTGCTTCCTTAGCTTCGACCGCCCGCAGAAAGCGTTGCTGCACCCGGCCGCGATGTTTTGTGAGAACGTCTATCTCTCGCAAACACTCCGTCAACTGCCGCTTGGCTTCCGCGAGCTTCGCTTCGAATTCGCTAACCCGTAACTGCTGAGAGAAGGTGGAGTTTCTCGCAGTCTCAAGATCGCTAGCGAGGCCGCTGAGATAGTCCCTGTATTGCTGGATTGAGAGACCGGTAGAACCGCCCGAGCCTCCGAACATAGCACGTCTGGATTCAAGCAGTTTCTCTTCCAGTTGGCTCTCGGTCAGACGCAATGCCGCGAGCTCTTCCTGCTCAGCCGCCAACTCTTTCTGGCATTGCGCGACGCCTACTTGTAGTTGAGCCTTCTGGTCGATTTTTAGGTCCAGTAGGGGCTGGAGCCTGTACTTGAATGTCTGCAAAGCGATACATCATCCTGTGAACGGGCGCGCTGTCCGGTCCGTTCGCTTCCATTAACGATACATCTTCCTCAGTTCAGTTGGCGAACATCGCCTTCAGGCCTTCCAGGGCCGCACCCGCCGTAAGATGCTCTTCGGTGTCTTGTTTCAGATAAGCATTCACGCGGTCGATCATCTGCAAGGCGTATTCCACTCGGGCATCGCTTCCCTTTTCGTAGGCTCCTATCAGAACGAGATCCCGATTCTTCTCATAAGTCGAAAGCACATCCCGGAGGCGGGCCGCGGATTTTCGATGTTCCGGATCAGTCACCGCGCCCATCACACGACTAACGCTGTCGAGTATTTGGATAGCAGGATAATGTCCCTGGCCGGCCAGGTCACGAGAGAGCACAACATGGCCATCTAGAATGGACCGGACTTCGTCAGCTACGGGCTCGTTCATATCATCGCCCGCCACTAACACCGTGTAAAAAGCAGTGATTGAGCCCTTATCTGAGTTTCCTGCCCGTTCTAGCAGTTTGGGGAGTTCACTGAAGACAGAAGGAGTGTAGCCGCCCCGGGCCGGTGGTTCTCCACTGGCCAGTCCGACCTCCCTTTGCGCTCGGGCAAAGCGAGTCACGGAATCCATCATCAACATTACCCGGCGGCCCTGGTCGCGAAAATATTCTGCGATCGCCGTGCCCACGTAAGCGGCTTTGAGCCGGACCAGCGAGGGCTCGTTAGAGGTGGCGCAAACAACCACGGACCGCTTAAGGCCCTCCCGCCCTAAGTCCTGCTCGAGAAAATCCCGGACTTCCCGGCCTCGTTCTCCAACCAACGTAATCACGTTGATGTCGGCTTCAGTATTGCGCGCAATCATGCCTAACAAAGTGCTTTTACCGACTCCGGCGGCAGCAAAAAGCCCGATGCGCTGGCCTTCGCCGCACGTAAGCAAAGCGTCAATGGCACGTACTCCAACCGAGATCGGCTGAGTGATCCGGCGGCGCCGTAAAGGATCAGGAGGAGGTGAATAGACCGAGTATTCTTGGGAACTCGCGACCGGTCCCGCGCCATCGATTGGCTCGCCAACCCCATTCAACACGCGTCCAAGCAGGTCTTCCCCGACTTTAACGGTGAGACAATTTCCGGTCGCCTCGACCTCGCTCTGTGAACCTATATTCGTCAGATCGCCGATGGGCATCAACAGAACGTCTCCGCCTTGGAAGCCCACCACTTCCGCTTTGACTGGTACGCGCGAGCGCGGATTGTAAATCAGGCACAACTCTCCCACGAACGCCTGGGGCATCGAAGCGCGCACCAGCAGGCCTATGACCTCTTTCACACGACCCTTCACCTGGACGGGCGAAGCCTCTTCGATTCCCCGGAAATAAGCCTCGAAATCGATGATCTTGGCGGGATTCATTGTCGCTTCGCGATGCGCACCAGAATGTCTTCGAGCCGCCTGAGTTGAGTCTCGAGCCGGGCGTCGACAATGCCGCGCTCGCTTTCGACGATGCATCCACCCGGAGAAACAGAAGGATCCGCTATCACCTGGATATTGCTAAGCCCGAGTTCCCGATTGAACGCGTCGACGTGTCGCAGTACTTCTTCCCGCTCATCGGAGTTCACTCGAACTGTCAGATTCTGCGCGTTCCGAATCCCAAACAGGCATTCCCGCGCGATACTGACAATGGTTTCGGGACGTGTGCGAAGCTCTTCTCCAATAATCTTTTCCGCCACTTTCACGCTTAGCCGGACCAGTTCAGCTTCGTACTTTGCATCCAGCGATTCACGGGCACGCCGCATTCCCAAACGAGCTTCATCCCATTGAGCAAGGCCTTCCCTGTACCCTTCCATCCTGCCCGCTTCCAGTGCGTCATCTCTGAGGCGAATCGCGTCCGCGAGAAGCGTTTGGGCCTGCCGTTCTGCGGCTTCTATGATGCCGCGCGCTTCGACACTCGCGTCGTGAACATCGCGTTTCAGTACTCGCGGCGGTCCAAGCGGTGCTTCAGGCGCCATCCTGGCCTTGATTATCTTCTCTTCCATGGGTCTCCTGGACACAAGCAGAAAGGAAGCGCTGCAGCGCAGGCGATAGGCTATTCCAGGGCGCATTCAGCTCCCTAAGTGGGTGAACCCGCTCCCTCAACGTGCGCAGTCGGTTCGTGAGTTCGTCCGGTGAGAGAGTCTTGGCGCGTTGCAGGTATGCATCAAGTTCTTGTTGCCTTGTTTCGGGCAGAATATTGAGAATCTGCTCCAATCGCTCGGCGGACCGAAGTAAGCCTAGATAGCAAAATGCGCAACTCCTGGCAACTTCAGCGGCCTTATCTGGCATATGATTCAACTCGCCTTGAGATTAGCCGGGACAGGCGGCCGCTTCGTCATTTCCCGAATCTGCGCTTCAAGTCCGCGGATTTTAACCTGTTGACGCGAGCTTCGAAACAGTAATAACAGTGAAGCGAAGCTGGCGAGCATCATCAGCGCCAAAGAAGCGATCACAATCTGCGTATCCCCAAGTAATGGTTTGGCCGCCTTGGAGGGCACGCGAACAGGTTCGATTTTCTTGAACACCACTGCGACGTTATCTGGCTGTAAACCTTCGATGCCGCGGGCGACAAGTTTCTTAACTTCGTCCTCGCTGAGCGGCAGTTGACTTCCCCGGTACCTCACCAACACCGACGCCGTGGTCGCAGTTCGTTGATCGCTTTGTAACAAAGGGCTGTTGTCGGGAAGGACAATCTGAACTCGAGCGTCCACGATGCCTTGAATCGATTTCAGCGTGCGGCTCAGTTCGCCTGAAAGTGCCATCAGCAGGCGGGCCTTCTCTTCGCTGGCAGTCGGAATCATGCCTGTTGTCGAGAACACCTCTGACAAGCCCTTCACCTTCTGGCGTGGCAATCCGTTCTCCTGGAGAACCCGCCAGGCCAGAACCGCGTTTTCGCTGCCTCCCTTAAGCTTCACACTCCAGGTAGGTGCGGCGTTCCGATCTTGTCCGTCTGTCCGTATGGCCTGAGCGTCGAGCCCATTCTCTTTCAGAACGACGGTAATCTCCTCAGCATCCTGCTCGTCCAGTCCGCTCGCGATCTCTCGTGATGCGCACCCGCACAGCCAGATAGTAAGCCCAATCAGGATCGACGCCTTCAGCTTTCCCATGTCGCGCGCCTCTCGATCACCCAACTTGGGTTTGAAAGATCGTTTTCACACCTGAAGTTACCTGATCGACAACCTTCGAGAGCACGTCTATGTTTTCGCTCATCTTATATAACTGTGTCTGAACCTTCAAGAGCGACTGCAAATCCATACTCTGAGAGCCGCCAATTAGTTTGGCAGATTGCTGGTACTGGGACTCGATCGAGCTCAAAGAGTCGCGAATGGATGCAGAACTCTTGTTCTCCGGCATTTTGTTTACAGTGGCATTCAGCCGGTTAAGGTTCACGCGGGCGGTTCTCATATCAGTTGCGAAAAGATGAGAAGGGTTCGTCGACGTGGTTTGTGCAAGGCGCTTGCGCAGCGCAGTTTCTATGCTCGCCGCTTGCTGGTTAGAGACCTGCTTCGCCGGTAGCAGCTTGACATCTTGCCCCAGTTGCTCAGCGAGTTGCGACCGTATGCTGTCGAACTTGGACGGGCCTGTCTTCTGTGTGGCCGGTTGATCCGTTTGAGCCGCGGTTGCCGCGCGAATGCCGGTTTTGGCAATTCCTATGTCAGCCATGGTCTAAAGCGATTATCGTCGAAATGAGGAAAACGTTGCGTCACCCTGGGACCGCCTTGGATAAACTGGCTTGCTCCATGGCCTCACGAAGCAAATCCAAACTCTTTGCATGCAGGCGCGAAACCCAGGACTTGGATAACCCTAACCGTGTCCCTATGGATTCAAGCGTTTCTTCTCCGAAATAGTAACTCTCCAGCACTTGCCGGTTTTTCTCGGGAAGCCTTGAGAGTGCGGTACGAAGTTTCTCATTCATCTCCCGCCTTAGGTATCTTGCTTCAGGAGAAAGAGCTCCCGTTTCAGGCAACTCCTCCATAACGGTGTTGAGCGACAGAAAGTAGCTGTTGACGACTGAACCTGCAATCTCCTTCAACTCTTGGTAGGTGTCCTGAGCAGTGCCCTTGCCTGGATTCGCCTCTGAGTGATCCTTTAAATATTCGTTAGCGCCACTTTCAAAACGAAGCCTGGCCGATTCTTTGGCAAACCAACCCATCTTACGGAGGCTGTCGTAGATCGCGCCGCGAATGCGGTAATACGCGAAGGTCTTGAAGAGAACTCCGCGGGATGGATCGAAGCTGTTTGCAGCCTCCACCAAGCCCAATTCCGCGGCTCCTCGGACATCATCTCTATTGACTGTGGGAAATGTCCGAAGCACCTCCGCAGCAAGCGCGTGAGCATAAGAGCGGTAAGCTTCAATCAACCGGTCTGTGTCCGGCCTCGGAACCATGGTTATGGGCTTCAGTCAGTGCAGCCTGAAAGATGGTAGTAATTGGAGAGCACTATTTCAATCAGCGATTACTGTAACATAAAATCTCCCTCGAAATGGGAGCTGGGTTTCGAAGTGCTGATCAGCGAAAACGCTGACCGTCCGAAAAAGCAACTAACGCGGAAAACGCTCGACAACTCCCAGGGAGATTCGTGAGTCCAGATTCAGCGCACGCCATCGAATCGGAGTTTCGGCCCGGGCAAGTCTTCGCGGAACGGTATAAGATTTTGGAGCCGCTGCAGGCTAGTATCGGCAGCACCGTTTACCGCGCCATAGATGAAACAGCTCATCGCGCGGTGGTGTTAAAGCTGATCCGCCCTACTAATAACCCCCGAACACCGGATCTGTTGACGCGGTACCGGCTTGACCTGAACTCAATGCGTCAAATCGCGCACGAAAACGTGGTAAGGATCTTCGATTTCGGAGAGTACGCCGGCCGTCTCTATCTGGCAATGGAAGTGGTGGACGGAACTACCCTTTGGAACTATCTCAAGCAAACGGGAAAGCTACCTGCATCCGAATTCTTCAGGCTGCTCTACGAGCTGTGCGACGTTCTCAGTCAGCTGCACGCGCGTAATGTGATCCATCGCGATCTTCATCCTGGCAACGTACTGATCACTCCTTCCGGATCTCTAAAGTTGATGGATTTCGGAGTAGATCGGGACCTGAAGCATACGGGAAAGGCGAATGACGCTCGAGGTCTCGAGTATGCGGCGCCTGAGCAACTCGCAGGTCATGCTCCAACTGTGGCAACGGACATCTACTCGACTGGTGCTATCTGCTACACGATGCTCACCGGCACGCGGCCGCCCGGGGCCGCCGTAACCACTCCACATAAATACTGGGCTTCCTCAGAACAGCTGGGACAGGAACTTCCTGCGTTACCCGCGGGATTGGTGACAGTGGTGGAGAAGTGTTTGCGAAAGGATCCTGGCGAGCGGTACCGGAGTGTCATTGCATTACAGGAAGCGGCTTCCGCTGTGCAGAACTTTCACTGTGCGGAGTCGAATCGAATAAGTCTCGACAGTCTCAGAAAAAACAGTCCCGCGGACCCGGACATGACCATCCGGGTCTTTCTCAAAATCATCAAGCGCCTACGGGAGATGCACGCCGCCGATGAGTCTCACGCCGAACTCTCCCCCAAAAAAATCTGGCTGCAAGGCGATGCTGTGGAGATAGATCGTGCTGCGCCTGTGGCCGGGCAGGGAACTCTTCTGATCCCGGATGCCAAGTACAGTGCCCCGGAACTGCTCATCGCGCAGAGTGCTCCGGACGAGGCGAGCCATACCGCCGCCGACATCTACGTGCTTGGGCTTACTCTATACGAGTTCCTCGTGGGGAACACAAAAATGGAGGAGCAGTTCGCCGAGTTCAGTCAACTGCGGTCAGGCCTGGGGTGGATGCGATGGCACGTGCAGCTGGAACAGAACCTCCAGCCGTTGATCAAACTCTTACCAGATTCTCCGGACGCACTGTCGGAGCTACTTGAGCGGATGCTCGAGAAGAATCCTGCAAAACGCATTCGCAGCTTGGACGAGATCGAAATAAAGCTGAAGGCGTTGAGAGCACGGATGGAACAAACGGACCAGCTTGCGACTGGTCCCATCATTCCGCAGCCCCTTCCCGCCAAAAAAAAGAGGTCTGCACGCTTCGGAGCTCTAGCCGTGACTGCCATTGTGCTCGTGGGCCTGGCGAGCGGTGGATGGTGGCTCAGCAGGGGATCTTTCTTGGCGAAGGTGCTCACCGGGTGGCAGTCCCGGCATATTACAAAAACCACAGCCCAGGCGCTGAATACGCCTCTGAAGAGCCGCCCCTTTCTCTCCGGACCGGCGCCGTCCGCTGAAACCTCTACCGGCATCATGCTGCTAATTCCCCAAGGCGAGTTCGTAATGGGTGATGATGCCGTACCGAACGCCGCCCCTGCGCACAAGGTTTCCCTGCCGGCCTATTACATAGACCGCTTCGAGATTTCGAATCTGCAGTACCGCAAATTCTGTCAAAAAACCAGTCGCGCTCTTCCTCCCAAGCCAGCCTGGGATCCCGGATATTTTGCAAAAGACCAATACCCGGTGATCGATGTGACGTGGCAGGATGCCAAAGCCTTTTGCGAATTCTACAATGAACGCCTGCCCTCAGAATCAGAATGGGAGAAGGCCGCCCGAGGCACCGAGCCCTTTATTCATTGGGCCAACTGGACCCTTCCCGGCCTGGCGAACATTCGTGGAGCAGCTGCGCACCGTCCTGCCCCGGTGGGAGCGTTTCCCGCTGACGTGAGCCCTTATGGCGTCTTTGATCTTGCCGGGAACGTGCAGGAGTGGGTGAGTGACAGCTTTCGCTCTTACGCCAAAGCTGACGTTGCATCTGGTTCGGACGATGGTCGGAAACTAGTCCGAGGCGGAAGTTACGCGATGAATTCCGACGGGCTCTCGCCGGTCTCGCGTGGCTGGGTTGCCGAGGGTTCCGGTCCGGCGCAGTCTTCATCCGTCGGTTTCCGCTGCGCTGCGGATCCCGCGCAGCTTGCAATCAAGCGGCCATGAAACGCTTAATTTTGTGGCGGTGAGAGCAAGTCAATACCGTAACGAATCGGAACCGCAAACACGCTGCTGGCATGGAGCGGATCTGGGGTAGTTTCAATTGCGAACACCCGCCCTTGTTCATCGAAGACGGGTAGGCCGGCTTCAAAAGTAGGACCTGCGCTGACGGCAAGTTCATAGCGATCTCCGGTCGAGTAAGAGCTGCCCTGCGTCGAGTTCTGATCCTTCCGAAGCCCTACCACCTTGCCATTCCACTCCGACACAGATGTCGCTTCAACGGTCGGTGGTGACGTGCTGCCCAGGCTCAGAAGGATTGCAGGGTCTCCCGGCTTACAATCGGAGCCTACTCGCAACCGGGTAACTGGAGATTGCTGGCCAGGAAATGTACCCTCGATTCGGATCACCGCCAAATCGGAGCGATCCGACGTCCGTACTACTCGTGCCGGGACATTCCGCAATTTGCTGACGAGACTCACCGTCAAGTAATCCGTTCTTCCCTCGAGCCGTACCTGACTATCGATCAGTCGCAGCGACGGCGCATTCAGGGAATCAGCGAGTATGAATTGTGATTCCATCGGCAGCCACTGCGGAAATTGGCGTCGGGCAATCGCGCCTGTGTCCACCAACTTGAGGTGTTTATCGAATTTTGCGACTACCCCAGCTACAGCATCGGATGGCCAATCATAACTAACGGTCCAAGGCGCCGCAATGCGTCGGCCGGTGAGTATCAGACCGTCCGGAGAGGCAAGGAAGCCGGAATTGCGATAAATTCCTCCGATTGGCCGGTAGGCAACATCGTCGCTGAGTGTGAGCACGGGCTCTAACCGATTGTTGTTGAGCAGCACAAACAACGGCAGACTTCGACCTGCACCCGGCACCAGAAGAGATGCCCCATTTCCGGAGCTGGCCTTCAGATTGTCAATGTAGACTTGCCTGAGTTGGCGTCCGCTTCGGGCGTCCAAGAGCATCCATCCAGTCTCGATGCTCGTAAGGCAATTTACATTGACCACTGCTGTAGGTGGCGAACTCGAATTCTTGTTCTGCACGCTTTGCTGCTTCGGCGTAGATCGATGAAACCATGTGCGTATTTGGCGCGAGAAGTCCCGGCTGTAATAGGCGGCCGCCTCCGAAATCGCCGCTCCATGCGCCTCCAGGCCCGTCCACCCGGATTTGACCGCCTGCGGCATGTGGATTTTCTCGCCCGAGCGGCTCACCAGGACGATAGTTGCGGACCCAAGAAGAATGAGCACCGATATCAAAGCGAGAATGCTGCGCCGTTTGGAAGTACCCTGAGAGCGCTGAGTTCCAGTAATCGTTCTTCCGCCAGACGTGGGCTGTTTCGGATTAGCGCCGCGCGCCGTCAGTTCTGAAAGAATATTGTGAGCCGTCGTTTTCTCGGCGGGCGCCGTCTCGTAATTAGGCGGATCGAGATCAAAAACGAATTCGGGGCCGCCGGCGCCAAGCTGCACCACGTCACCGGGCCGGAGTTTGCTGCGCTCTTTGATTCGGCGTTTATTGACGAAGGTACCGTTTCGGCTGTTGAGATCGACCACCGCGAATTCCGGGGCGTCCGTTCCGGCGATTTCGATCTTCATGTGCCGCCGGCTTACCAGGTCATCAGCCGCCAGATCGTAGCGAATGTCGCACGAAGAGCCGCGGCCTGCTATCAGTTCCTTACGCCCTGCTATCGGAATCTGTTCAACGGCCGGGCCCTTCGTGCCGCTCATGTGTCTGATGACGACACTCTGCTCCATGTTGTTAGAGTTCCCGCGGCATAGACGTTCCGGTTAGCCGCCGGACCATTGTCACAGTAGCCTTCAGCCGTTCAAATCCCGTCCATACGTTACCAAAACGCAAGACACATTATCTGGGGCTCCTGCGTTCAGAGCGGCTTGACTCAGTGCTGTGACTTGCTGCTCGACACACCGCTTAGACGCAAGCACGGTGGTGATAGCTTCTTCAGATACCACCCCGTACAGGCCATCGCTGCACAACAGCAACATGTCTCCTTCCTGCAACTCAAGCTCGCAGGTGTGAACGTCCAGATTACGCTGCGTTCCAGCCGCTTGCGTAAGAATGTTCCTCATGGGATGTTTCAACAGGGCTTTCTGGTCCAGAGCGCCTTGCTTGATCACGGCATTCAGCCATGTATCGTCGATCGTGAGTTGGGATAGCTGCTGCTCCCGGAAGAGGTATGCCCGGCTGTCGCCGACGTTAGCGATAGCGGCTCTATCCTCGTGGACGAGTGCGGCCACGACCGTTGAGCCCATGCCCGCGTAGGCGGGATCTTCTTCCGAACGTTTCCAGACATACTGATTTGCAAGTAAGATTCCTGTGATGAGGCGGTTCTCGTTCAGGGAGAGCTTCCAGTTGTACCCGAAAGGCCAGGTCACATCGCCCGGACTGCGAGAGGATTCCAGGTAATGCCTGAGCGCAGCGCAAGCCAATTCGGCAGCCATCTGACCGTGCCGGTGTCCCCCCATACCGTCCGCCACAACGAAAACACCCAGCTCGGGGTCCAACAGAATCCGGTCCTCGTTATTCGGCCGGATTGGACCGGCGTCGGAAACTCCTTGGTACCGCAGCAAGCAGTGCCTCCTAAATGACTCGAGTAGATTTCAAATAGTAATACGGGCACTGAGGACTTCTCAAGCACCTGAGGGACCACAGTGTCCGGTCCGCCTAGGCCAATTGCTTTATTGACAAAGCGATTGATATCATACACAAACAGGCCTCTCGCCATCACACAAGTGGTAGTCGCAACGCTGGATTGAGTGCTGCGATAACTAGCTAGCGAGCTTGCACATTGGACCGCTGTGGTTTCGAATTGCGCGCTCAAGAGCCACTGTGCCACACAATGGTGCATCACTTGCTACAGCGGGGGAGCAAGAGTATTGCTGGGTGACTACAGGACGCGATGCCGGAGAGCACAAGGCGGCAGATCGGAAAATACCGGATCCAGGCCGAATTGGGCCGGGGTGGATTCGGAGTCGTCTATAGCGCTTACGATCCAACTGTAGGTCGGCCGGTAGCGGTTAAAGTCCTCACTGCAATCGGCGATAACCAACTTCTCACGCGCTTCAAAAACGAAGCCGCCGCGGCCGGGAATCTCCGTCACAAGAATATCGTCACCATCTACGATTACGGCGACGACGAGGGTCTGCCGTATATCGTGATGGAGCTCCTCGAAGGCGAGGATCTCAACCAAATTATCGCCGCGCGAAGGCCTATGCCTTTGCTTCAGAAGGTCAGCATCATGATCCAGGTCGCGGACGGGCTGCGCTCCGCCCACCGCGCCGGAGTGGTCCATCGCGACGTCAAGCCGGGCAACATCCGTTTGCTACCAGACGGAACCGTCAAGCTGATGGATTTCGGCATTGCACGTCTGGTCGCCGGATCGGCCGCGACCCGCCTTACCCGGCAGGGCCATGTCATCGGAACCTTGTACTACATGGCGCCCGAGCAGGTTTTGGGCGAAGAAGTGGATGCTCTGTCCGACATCTTCGCCTACGGCAGTACGTACTACGAACTTCTCACGGGCAAGCATCCGTTTCAGGGGCTTGATCCCCGGTCGGTATTTCACAAAATCACGGCGGAAGATCCTGAGCCGATCCGTAATCTGGTCCCGGACTGCCCTGAAGCCCTCGAAAAAATAGTTAACCGCACTCTCCAAAAGGATAGAGACCTCCGGTACCAAAGTCTTCGCGATGTTCAGGTTGACACCGAGCCTATCCTGATCGAGTTACGGCAGGAACGTGCGGAGTCACTAGTCTCCGAAGCCAAACGCCTATACGATACCGCGGACCTCCAAAATGCTGAAACAGTTCTTGGCGAGGTATTCGATCTCGACCCGGCCAATCGGGAAGCACGCCAACTGCGTGAGACCATTCAGAACCAGCTTCTGGATCGTCTGATCCGGCCGAAAGTCGAAGCATTCGTCAAAAAGGCAGACGAGGCTCTTTCCTCCAGGAGGTTTGAGGACGCCATCGAGAGCTTCGAAGCCGCGTTGCGGCTGGATCGTGACAATCACACGGTTTCGCAAAGGCTCGAACAAGCACGCGAGTTGTTGACGCTGCGGCGTGAGATGGGTCTTCTGATCGCCGATGCCCGCAGACATTTTTCAAAGCAGGATCTGGAAGGGTCCCTCGAGGCGCTGCTCCAGGTCATCGAACGGGACCCACAAAATCCCGAAGCCCAACAACTGCTCGATGAAGTGCGCACTTCGCTTCGCCGTCGCGAGAAAGAAAGACAGTATCAGGAGAAGCTTCAACACGCGAGAGAACTACTGCAGGCAAACAGCTTCGATGAGTCTACGCGACTTCTCGACGAGCTCGATCCGGAATTTAAGGACAGCGAAGAGGTCAAAGATCTCGTAGCTCAGATCCGGTCTGGCAAGGAACATTTCGAACGCCAGCAACAGCTAAAGCAGGAAATTCACGCCGTACGAGAACTGCTTGGTGGCGCACAGTTTGACTTGGCCATCAAGAGAGTTGAAGCCTTGATGAACAGGTTTCCCGAAGAAGTCGAGCCAACTAGACTGTTCATCCTTGCACACAAAGAACTTGCTGCGCACCGGAAGAATCAGGCGCTAGAAAAACTCGAGAACGAGTTGAACCTGTTGGCCGCAAGCGGGCATTTCGAACGAGCCCTCAGCCTGATTTCCCGATCGCTGAATACATATCCCTCTGAGCCGAGACTGCTGGAGGCCCAACGCCGGATGAATGACGAATGGGCCCGCTATAGGCGAGAAGCCGCGATACGCCAGTTGCTCGAAGACTCCGAACGCTACTCCGCGCAGAACCAACTCGAAAAAGCTGTGCAGGGTCTCGAAACCGCTCTCCAGCAATATCCCGACGATTCCCGAATCCTCCATTCGCTCGCCTCCGCCCGCGATGCGCTGGCCTCAAAGCGACGCCAAGAAGGAATCGTAAACCTTCTCAGTCAGGCACAAGCCCGGCTGAATAGACGCGAATATCAGCAGACGCTGGATCTCATCGATCATGGACTGGCGGAATACGGTAGCGACGAACGGTTTATCAGAACTCGGGAAAAAGTCGTAAAGGCCAAAGCGGAGTGGGAACGCGCAGAAGAGATCCGCGGAATCCTGGAGAAGTCGCGACAGCTTGTCGCCCAGGGTAATCTCGAACCGGCTTTGGAGTTGCTTGGCTCGGGGTTAGGGCGGTTTCCTAACGAACCCGAGCTTTCTAAAGCCCTAGCTTCGACTCGCGAAACACTGAAGGCCAAGCTTCGTGAGGAAGGAATCGTAAGGCTTTGTACCCAAGCGCAGGCGCAGCTCAATGAGCGCAAGTTCCAGTTCGCATTAGAATCTATCGACCGCGGCTTAGCCGAATATGGACGGGACCGGCGGCTGATTGGACTCAGGGATCGGATCGCTTTAGCCAAGGCCGAGTGGGACCGCGCCGAAGCGGTTCGCCAGATCCTGGAAGAAGCGCAGAACTTGGTTGCCCAGCGGGATTTCAATAAGGCGATTTCACTCGTCGAATCGTCTTTGAGACGCTACCCAGGCGAACTGCTGTTGATCGAAGCACTGAAATCAGCGCGCAACGGTTTAGAGGCTAAGCGGCGTGATGATGCCATAGATGCGCTATGCGGACAGGTGCAGACGCAGGCGGAGAAACGCGATTTTGCAACCGCACTGAAGACAGTCAGCAAGGGCTTAGAAGATTACGGCAGCGACGGGCGGTTGAAAGCGATGCGAGAGGCCGTTCTTTCGGCGAAAGCCGATTGGGAACGCTCAGAGGCCATTCGCCGTGCCGTCGAGGTCTCGCAGCAATACGTAGAGCGGGGACAGCCGGAACGCGCGCTGGAATCGCTCGAAGCAATCGTCGGGCAATATGGGGACGAGCCCAAACTCCAGGTGGCCAGGGCAGTGGCTCGGGAAGCTCTACTCGTCAAGCAACGCGAGCAGGCGATCGAAGAGCTCCGAGGGCAAGCTCAAGCGCAACTCGAGGCAGGCGCATATCAGAAAGCCATCGAACTCCTGGATCGCGGTATCGAAGACTACGATGGAGATCGGCGCCTCGCCGATCTGCGGAGCACGGTCGTGTCGGCCAAAGTAGCGTGGGAGCGCGCTGCGGCCATTACGCGAATTGTGGAGGACTCTCAAAAACTCCTGGTAGAAAAAGAGTTCGAGAAAGCCGTCACTTTACTCGAATCAGCGCTCAACGAGTATCCCGCCGAACCACAGATTGCGCAAGCGCTGCAAGTTGCGCGCCAGGAGATAGCCGCGAAACGGCGAGCCGAGGCCATCAACGCGTTGTGCGGGGAAGCACAGCTTCAGATCGAAAGGCATGACTTCGCTCGCGCGCTGAAAGTTCTCGATCAAGGCGAGAACGACTACCGCAGCGATGGACAGCTTGCCAGGATGCGGGAGAAAGTTCTCGCCGCGAAAGTCGATTGGGAACGTGCCGAAGCTGTGCGCCAGGCCGTGGAAAAAGCGCAAGGCTCTGTTGCTCAGGAGGATTTCAACAGCGCGATTTTACTGCTCGAAGCGTCTCTGAAACGCTACCCTGGCGAGTCATCGCTTCTCGAGGCACTGAGGTCAGCTCGAAGCGCGTTGGAGGCCAAGCGGCGTGATAATGCCATAAGTGCGCTGTGCAGAGAGGCGCAGACGCAAGCGGATCAGCGCGATTTTGCCGGTGCGCTGAAAACGCTCAGTAAGGGTTTAGATGATTACGGCAGCGACCCGCGACTGGTAGTAGGGCGAGAAGCGGTCCTCTCGGCTAAAGCCGATTGGGAACGCTCAGAGGCCATCCGGCGTGCTGTTGAGAGCTCGAAACGATGTCTAGCACAAGGACAACCCGAGAGCGCGCTGGACCTGCTGGAAGCAGCCTTGGGGCAATATGCGGGTGACCCGAAGCTCCTGGAGGCCAGAGACATCGCAGGCGGGGCGCTCGTCTCTAAGCAACGCGAGGAATCGATCGAAGCTCTTCGCCGGCAGGTTCATGCGGAGCTGGAGGCCGGCGCATACGAGGATGCAATTGCACTGGTCGATCGTGGTCTCAAGGATTACAGTGGAGATCGCCGGCTTGCAGAGCTGAAAGTCAGAGTTGTATCAGCAAGAACCGAATGGGAGCGCCGCAGGGCTATTGCCCGAATCGTAGAGGACTCTCGCAAGCTTGTGGCGCAGCGAGAATTCGAGAATGCCATCTCGCTGCTCGAATCGGCGCTGAACGAGTATCCCGGCGAAGCGGATATTGCGGAGGCCATGCATGCCGCACGCGAAGGGTTAGCCGCGAAACAGCGTGCCGAAGCCATCGAAGCCTGTTGCGGACAGGCACAGCTGGAGCTCGAAGAGCTCAACTTCGAGAACGCGCTGAACACTGTCAATCAAGGCGAGAAGGATCACGGCAACGACGTGCGGCTGGCAGCGATGCGGGAGAAAGTTCTCGCCGCGAAAGCCGATTGGGAACGCGACGAAGCTGTGCGTCAGGTTGTACAAGAAGCACAAAACGCCGTTGCTCTGCAGGATTTCAACAAAGCGATTTCTCTGCTCGAATCGTCTCTGAAACGCTACCCCGCGCAAGTGCCGCTTACACAGGCGTTGGTGTCGGCCCGAAATGCCTTCGACGCCAAACGGCGCGATGACGCAATAGAGTCGTTGTGTGACAACGCTCGGGCCCTGATCGACAAGCAAGATTTCTTGCGGGCTCTGAAATTCATCGATCAAGGCGAGAAGGATCACGGCAAGGATGCGCGTCTCTCGGCGATGCGAGACAGAGTTCTCGGGTCGAAAACCGATTGGGAGCGCGCCGAGGCTATTCGCAGGGCGGTCGAGAATGCGAATACCCGGCTTTCACAACAAAAGCCCGGTTTCGCTGTGGAGCTATTGGAAGCGGCGCTTCGCCATTATCCCGACGATCCTCAACTGAGAGAAGCACTGGACGTCGCGAGGAAGGCTTTTGATGCCGTACGGCGCGAACAAGCCATCGAGACGCTTGTCGGTCAGGTGCAGCGCAACCTGCAAGCACGGGAATATGGGCTGGCGCTCGATGCTCTTGATCGCGGATTGAAGGAGTATGAGGCTGATACCAGACTTTCAGACCTTCACGAAAAGGTTCTGTCTGCCAAGTCGGATTGGGAACGAGCCCAGGCTTTGCTCCAGCTCGTTACAGAAGCACGCCAACAAATAACAGCTGGGCAGCCCGAGAGCGCTTTGGAGACGCTCAGCTCCGCGCACTCTCGATTTGGTGACGATCCTCAGCTTCGGGAAGCAACCGCGGCGGCGCGCGACGCAATCGAGGCAAAGCAGAGGGAGCACGCGATTAAAACCGCCTGCCAATTGGCCCAGGCGCGGTTGGACGAGCGCCAATACGGACCCGCTCTGGAAATTATTGATGCAGCATTGAACGCCGCGCGCAAGGACCCGCGGTTGGCGGCCATTCGCGACAAGATTCTGAAGGCAAAAGGCGCCTGGGAGCGGTCACAGGCGATCCGGCCAGTGCTCGAGGAATCACGCAAGCGCCTCTCAGAGAACGACGCCCAGGGCGCGATGGACCTGCTGAACGGTGCGCTAAAAACATATCCCGGCGCGCCAGAACTCCTGAAGGCTCTCGCGGAAGCGCGGGAGGCGCTTCAAGGTGCCCAAAAAGAGATTGCCATCAAGGCCCTGACCCAAGAAACTCGCGTATTTATCGGCGCGCAAGATTTCCCCACCGCCCTCGCAATGGTGGACCAGGGTCTTAAGACGTATGGCCCGGAAACCCGGCTGGCGGACCTTCGGGAAACCATCCTCGTCGCCCAGGCGGATTGGGAGCGCATGGACGCATTACGGCAGGCGGTTGAGGAAGCCAACGATCAGATCGCCCAAGGCGCGCCTGACAAGGCCAGCTCGCTTCTCGAAAAGGCCTTGTCGCGTTTCCCCGGTGAGTCTGTGCTCCTGGATGCACTCGTCTCTGCTCGTGATGCCGTCGAACTCAAACGGCGCGAAGAGACCATTGACAGGATCTGTACGGACGCTCGTCGGCAACTCGAGCGAGGGAAATTCGACTCGGCCCTGCAGCAGGTGGCGAGAGGTCTAAAAGAGAATCCGAACGAACCCCGCCTCCAGGAACTACACGAAAGCATTTCATCGACCAAAGCCGAAGCCCAACGGGCCGCCGAGATCGAATTCGCCCTGCAGTCTGCCAAGAGTCTAAGCGAGCAAGGTCAACGAGAGGAAGCAATCGCGCTTCTCGAACAGGCGCTAAATGAACATCCTGCCAATCCCCAACTCGTTGGTGCCATCGTAGAAACGATTGATGCGGTCGGTGCCGCAGGCACGGTCGCCCTCGACAAAATCTGTCGCAGCGCGCGGCAGCACATGTTGACCGGCGATTTCGACTTGGCATTCCATACGATTGAGCAAGCTCTGAGGCTGCACGGTGATGAGCAGCAGGCCGAGATAGCGTCGAAGACCCGAGGTGAAACAGCGAAGTCGGCTGGAGCCGGTTCCTCCTCACATAGGGAAGCAGCGCATATTTCTTCTGTGAAGGAAGTAACCGACGAACAGGCCCTACCCGGAGCAATAAACGAGACGTCCTCTGAAATCCCGATAACCGACGAGTACGGGAAGGAATCCACTGCGGTTTTCCATCCCGGCTTTGCTGGAGAAGTGAGCGGCCCGCCTTCCGTCGGCTTCCCAATTAAGAGTCGCTCGTTTAAGAGGTGGTGGCTGTTAGCAAGCGCGGCAGTGCTTCTGCTGGTGTCGATCGTTGCGATTTGGATGGCTCGTACTCCCAAATTGGGTGTTTTGCGGATTCAGAGTTCGCCAACCGGAGCTACTGTTAGCGTGAACGAACAGAAGTGCTCCACCGCAACCTGTGAATTTCGCCTGAAACCCGGGCGGTATCGCGTACAGGTCTCTGCCGCTGGCTATCAGGAAAGAACGGAGATGGTCACTCTCCGGGGCGGAGGCGCTCAGCTGGCCTTAGCCATTACTCTCGAGCCTCTCAGTCCGACGGTTCGCGTGAGCACGAACTTCGCAGATGGAGATGTTGTGCTGGACAATGGAACAGCGGGACGCATGCAGGACGGGCAGTTTACCATCGATCGCCTGAGTCCTGGGCCACATAACCTGCGAATCTCCAGCCGGGAGGGATCGGCCTCGGTTTCATTTGATGCTCAGTACGCCAAGCTTCCCGCGTTCACGAACATCTCTCAACAAAATACCGATGCGATCGCGTCGGGAATCTTCGGAGACCGCGCCATCCTCACTTGCCCAGGGTGTACCGGAGCCGTGAGTATGGACGAACGCCAGATTGGTGAATTGAAAGATGGTGCAATCACGATCGAGAATGTGTCGCCTGGAACGCATCGCGTCAAAGTAGGCGAAGGTCGGACTCTGGTTTTCTCAACTGGTAAGGCGCCGGGAATAAACCTCGTGGTGAACTCGAATCGGAATTTCGGAACGCTGGTGATCCAAGCGAACGAAGATAACGCCACCGTTTCTATCGATGGTAAGAAATACGCGCGCCTGACTTCTAGTAGAGAGCTATCGATTCAAGCGGAAGCGAAGCAGCATACGATCCGGGTAGCTAAAGAGGGTTATAAAGTTGATCCGCCGGAAATTCATGCCCAATTGAAGAAGGGCGATCAGTTCCAGGCTCGATTCAACTTAGTTGCTCAGCCTGCGCGCCTCATAATCTCCCGGCAGCTTCCTGGGTCGGCGGTGTGGATAGATGGATCGCTCACCGGAGCTGTTAAGCCTGACGGATCATTCTCGGCGCAACTGGCTCCGGGCACTCATCGAATCGAGTTCAGGAAAGACGGCTACTCGAGCGCGACGGTTCTCCGCGCGTTTGAACCGGGCCGGCAGGTGGTTGTCAGCCGTGCTGACGCGCCCCTCGCCAGGGTCGTGGCTCCTCCTCCGGTTGTTGCGGCTCCCCCAAAACCCGATCCAAACGCTGCGGAGCAAGCCGACTGGCAGCGTATCCAGGGAGCCCAAAGTACGGCACAGCTCGAAAACTTCCTCAAAAACCATCCTGCCGGCATCCACCGCAATGAAGCACAAGCGCGCTTGAAAGAACTACAGTTGCAACAAGCCGCGGCCGGGCGCGAGCTAGCATGGGACGCCACCGATAAAGACAGTAGGGTGGCGCTTCAGCAATTCTTAACGCAATACGGTGACGGCTCGCATGCTCAGGATGCCCGCGCCATGATCATTGCTATCGATAAACAGCGGCAGGACGCGCTCACTGCCGCGCAGCAGGCCAAACAACAAGCCGCTACTAGTGCCGCGGATTCAACCGCTGTCCTCAACGCGCTGAAAGACTTCGAGACCGCTTATAACCAGAAGTCGCTCGCATCCATACAAGGTGTTTGGACCGGCATGCCGAAGAGTGTAGCCGAGACCTATCGGAACCAGTTTCGCGACGCGAAATCGCTCGATTTCCGTTTGACACCTTCCGCGCAGCCCAAAGTGGATGGAAATACCGCGTCGGTAGATTGTACCCGGTCGCTGAGATTTGTCGCAAAGAACGGCCAGCGTCCACCGGAAACCAACGATCGGGTCCGCGTTGCTTTAGCGCGCTCAGGATCTCAGTGGACGATCCGGTCCATCACGTTGTTCTGAAAACAGACGCTATTTACCGAAGCTGCGAGACAACCCGATCAGCGGCGTCACATTTTGCCGCAGCCCATTATTGTCCATCCGGAAGAGCACATCTGCCGTGAGCAAAAGACCGCCGAACAGGTTGAATTTCAGACCGGCTGCTCCGCTCTTGAGCGTCATCGTTTCATTTCGGCCCTCAATAGTAGGCAGGGTCATTGCGGGTAAGCCACCCGGAATATTACCAACCGTTGTTGTAGTTCCGTTAAACACCCGTGGCGCATCGAAGACAGTCTGCCCTAGGTAATCGAAGGCCAGAGTGAGGCGGTTAGTCACGCCGACGTCAACGCCCCCGGAGACGAAGAAGTCAGACGGCACATGCCCTGTGGTGGGCGGCCCGTTCTGAATTGTCTCCTGACCGAGCGCATTCTCGGAAAATGTCGCACCTGTTATATTCCCGGCCAGGATGGACCTGCTGTTCCATTGGTACCCCACGTTGAGGTGTGGTGAAACTCTTCTGCCCGTGGAAATGGCGAGGAAGGGTTTAATTCCCGTCGATCCCGATCCCAGCAGTTCGCGGGCGTTGCCTGTTGGTATCCGATAATCCATCGCGAGCGCAAGGCGAAACTTTTCATTGTCGATCAGACTTCCTTTGATGCGGAGAGTCGTGTCTCCGACACCGGTGGCGCTTCCTCTTGCTGAGTAGACGTTCGTCAAACTCCCCCCGGCAAATGAATGGGGGTTAGGGATCTTGTGCCCGTTGGCCAGCGTAACGATCTGACCGGATACCCGGATGATCGTGTCATCTGAGCTAGCGTCCATTCGCACGGAAACGATCGGGACTGCAAGAGAAACGTCAACACGATTTGTCAGGCCGACAGTTCCAAAGAACATCGTCTGATCCATGTTGAACGTAACGCCGTTAGTTGCCTTAATCACGTCGTTCTCATACGGTTCGTCGACGCCTAAAGGGCCGGTGCCTTTGACGTGCGTAAAAACGGAAGGAATGTTCGTGAGACTGATGCCATCGAGTTTGTCGAATCGAAATCTTTGATAACTCACGCCAAAATAAAATTTACCCTCGCCGATCGTCTCGGCGCGCTCCGTATAGATGGGACCGAATGTAGTCGTACTCCGCTCAAAAGCTCCGGCGCTGGGATCGTACTTGTACGTGAAACCGGAGGCTGGCGAAATGATCGGCAAGAGTGCAAGCTGAGTCGCAATAGCCGTACCCAAAGTTTGGTTGAGTGTCTGCTGCGCAGAGCCGATGAAATGCGCATAGTGCGGAAAAGATGGGTTGAGGCTCAAACCGTGGGGACCAAAAAGGCTCGGCAGCACACAACCAGGCTCTGACGCGTGTCCTTGACACTGACCCGTCACGACAACGTCTGGACCAAGTACCTGAGGCCCTCCCTGACCCAATGCCGCCGCGGCGGTTCCAAGAAACACCCAGACAGCGAACAGCGAATATAAACTCCGATCGGCAGAATTTTTGCCCATGGGACGAAATTGTAGCAGAAAGGCATTAAGAAAAGCTTTTGTATGTCGAAACAATGTCCAGATACGCGCAACAACTCGGGTTCGACTCCCGATAAATAGTCGAAGGCGCAAAGCTCTCAAGGAGAACCCATGAACATCACCGGACTCTCATTCCTAACCTCGAACCTTTCCAGCGTCGAGTTGAATCCACAACCGTTACCTCCCGGACCTCCCGACCCCGAACTGAATTCGAGTCTCTGGCAGTCCGCCATTAATCCTCAACCGCTGCCGCCCGTCGCTAGTTCGGACACCGGATCCAAAAATGGAATCATAGTTATCGGCGGTAGGCAGCTCAGCTTGGATGACTTCTGCGGGAACAGCCCGCGTCCCATTCCCCATCATCTGGGCGAATCGCTCGGTTCGGAATAGCCAAACCCTTCTTGCTCGAGCACCTGCGCCCCGTCAATAATTAACTCGGGAGCTGCAGTGGAAAAAATAAAGAGCACGGAGCCGGTCGCGGATCTTACTTCCGTTTTGTCCCGCAAGGTGGTGGGCCAGCCCGCCGTTACACAGGTCATAGTTCCGTATATCGAAATGTTTCAAGCTGGCCTCGCGCCGGAAGGACGCCCCGCGGGCGTCTTTCTTCTCCTTGGCCCGACGGGCACTGGCAAGACCAAGACTGTGGAAGCCTTGGCTGACGCGCTCCACGGCAGCGAGAAGAGCCTCGTCAAGATTGACTGCGGCGAATATCAGATGGAGCACGAGGTGGTGAAACTCATCGGCGCGCCTCCCGGTTACTCGGGACATCGTGAGACGCCGGCAGTCATCACGCAGCAAAAACTGACTGACGTTACTTCTGAGCGGTGTGGCTTGTCCCTGGTCCTGTTCGACGAGATCGAAAAAGCCGCTCCGACCATAACGCGCCTGTTGCTCGGCGTTCTCGACAAGGGCACTCTGCGCCTGGGTGACGGATCAAGCGTTACTTTCGAGAATGCGCTCGTGTTCCTGACTAGCAATCTGGGAGCTCGCGAGATGATGCGCGAGATCAAGCCGGGATTCGGCTTCGAATCGATGAAAACAACGGAGCATCCCGATCTGACCGGCAAGTTGCAGCACATTGCTTTGGGCGCTGTCAGAAAGCGCTTTTCGCCGGAATTCATCAATCGAATCGATTGTATTGTTACGTATCAACCGCTGACTTCGGAGTCGCTCTCCAGCATCCTGGATAACCATATTGCAGATCTGCAAACACACGTCAACACGAGATTAGGAGACCAGTCATTCACGCTCGAAGTAACCCCGGAGGCCCGTCAAATTCTGCTTCAGGAGGGCGCAAGCTCCGAGTATGGCGTCCGGGAGTTAAAGCGTACAATCCACCGCCACTTGGCGCAACCTCTCGCCGCGCTTGTGGCGAGAAATCAGATTGCTGCCGGCGGGCGTGTGCTCGCCGAGCCGGCGGCAAATGGAGAAGGATTGAAAATTCGTCCGCTCGGACGAAAAGCTGCAGAGACTTCGGTTCCGGTGAAGGTGCTGCTGGTCGACGACAATCCCGATTTGCTGCAATTTCTTGGGCGCGCCATGACAGATGTCGGCTGGCAGCTCCTTACTGCGGGATCGGCGGCCGAGGCTCGGCACCTCCTTGCGGAGCACAATCCAAGCGCCGTCCTCATTGACTATCTGCTCCCGGATGGGAACGCCGTGGAACTCGGGCACGAGTTGGTGCAGCACCTGCCGACACTCACCGTAGCCGTAATGGCCAGCACGAGCTTGTCTGGCAGCGAAGAGGCGCTTTGCGAGGCCAATCATTTCTTAATGCTTCGCAAGCCTTTTCTTGCGGCGGCAGCGGTCAATCAGATTCGTGAGCGCGTGGACACTGGTCTTGTCGCTAGCGCCTCCGCGGATTGAAAACAGATTGCTCAGCGTTACCAAGGCAACAGAGTATCGTTCTCTTGGGGCTCGGCTTCCTGTTTCAACGATGGATCTTGAAACATCGAAAACTTCGATAGCCTAAAAAGAAACTCGATGGTCGCCGAAACGCTGATCGGCTTCCCGTCCTTTTCACCTGGCCGGAACCGCCACTGCTTGAGAGCCTGAACAGCTTTCGCGTCCAGTCCGGGATCAAGCGATTTGACCACTCTGATATTTGACGGCACGCCGTCCTTGCTGATCTCTGTGTACAGTCTGGTGGCGCCCTCAATGCCTTTCGATCTTGCTTCCGCTGTGTAATCGGCTTCGACTTTATACAGCAGTGCGGGCGCGGTGGTTCGAACCAGCGGCTTGGGTGCTTCGACAGACTGCGCCAGAATTGCCGGCACGCACGCCAGGATCGTCAAAAGTGTCTTCATCTGTTTAATTCCTGATCACTTATCGAAGCGCGGAGCCCCGAGTTGCTATTT